>CAVTQK010000013.1:0-160383 GCA_963736855.1 uncultured delta proteobacterium | reverse complement strand
TCCGGCCGTTTTAGCGCCGGGCGATATCTTCATCTGCTCCGGGATGATCGAAAAAAACACCCACCGTGTGGAAAACGCTGGAGATCACCCGCTGCAAAGTTTCAAACCAGCCCCTTTTGGAGCACGACCCGATTCAATAGACAACGCCCTTGCAGTCGGGTGAATTGACTTGTTAGAGGCCCGTCCTCTATTCTTGCTTGGGTTTCACTCTTGCTTTCACCAGTTTTGGCCCTCTGGTGCCAGGGATAATTTCAATAGGTTGAGAAATGACCCACGCCCTCCCCAGTTTTTCAGCGCCTTTGATGCGACCTTGCTGGCAAAGTTGACGAACCCTGACAGGCTTGACTCCCAGTTCTTCCGCTGCTTGAGTGACTGTGACCAGTTTCATCCTGCCACTTGCTGGTAAGAAAATTCACCGACATCCATCTGGTGCTTGGCATGTTCAACCGTCATACTTACCAGTCGGCCATCCTTGTCCAATTCAACCAGGATATCCTCATTCAGGTCATGGGTATCGGCTATGCTTTTGTCGCTGAATGTCAGGAGCAAAGTATCAGTATCAGAGAAATACTTAACCTTCATAATTCACCTCTCCGTGAATGTTCGATCAAAGAAGGCATTGTGAACTGTTTCTCCATCCTCAAGCAAAACGACTCTGAGATACTTGTTGCCAGCTTCCTTTATTCTGCCCCATCTTCGGATGCGGCCATCTTTCTGGCGGACTTCCTTGATGGGATTTGAGACGACTTCCTCTATCCACTTCAACTGGATATCTTTCCGGTCTTCTCGCTGCTGTGTATAAAGAAAGTACTGGGTGAATCTCATGCCTTGTGCCCTCTCTGCCTCAACTATATTTCTATCGATATAGTTTGTCAAGATCAAGGGCTTATTTCTCTGTCAGTGGGCATTCCTCTTTGGGCCTCTAACGCTCCGCATAAGCCGCGCCGGCCAATGACCATGCAGATAACGGTACGGCGCAGATCCCGGCGTCGGTCTTGATGCGGTTGTTATACATTATTTTTATTGAATTTTTTATCCGTAGCTTTGCTGTATGCATTCATTAATAAGGCTGTTTGGGTAATTGTTGCCGATTCTTTACCGCAACACCCATGAATTCCTGAATACCCATCCCTGCTTTTTTCTGGAAAATGTATCCCCAATGAATCAAGACTTATTTTGTAACACCGTCTACATTGCACAAAAATAAGTTCTTCATCATCAATGTAGTTATTTGATATATTTTCTTTAGTGATATCAATATATTTATCATCGTTATCATTAAGAAAATGACGACCAACTTGGGGAAGCAAGTTAAGGTAGCAATACTCTGGCCCAATTTGATCCAGCCATGGTCTTCCATATAAAATAGCTACATTAGCTTCTGAGCCAGATTTTACGGATGCCAATAGTAGTAATGCTGCTTTTTCCCATTCCTCTTTTGTTGGAGCTTGCGGCTTAATTTCAATCCAAGTATTCCTTTTAGGAAGAAAAAAATCTGGAAGATACCAAACACTACCAAGATCAAAAACCATCTAATTCATAGTGGTACTTAAATCCAATTTCATCAAAGAAATTGCCCACATTGCTTCTAAACGACTTCGATAGGAAATGCCTCTATATTTTGTTGGTATGGCTTTTATCATTTTACCCTTGTATAACATATAATATCCAGAGTTTATAAATTGAAAATAAATTGATAAATTAAAACTAATTTAGCAGTATATTTTTCCTATTTCAAGAAAAATGGCGCGATAAGCTCGATAACATTGTAACATATTTAATGTATTGTAATATATTATCAATCAGTTCGTTTTTACTGCTGGAAAAGGAATACAGAAGGCAGAAAAACGGAGAGAACTGTAGAAATAAGATCTGAATAATATAATTAAACAGAGTCTGTATAAAAATGATCACTTCATTTAGATCTTATCTTGAGAAAAAACATATCGTTCCGGAAAAGCAAAGGGGATACTATATCGCGTGGGTCACCCGGTTTATCAGCTTTTTAAAAAGAAGTCCGGATACGCCTGTTTCAAAAGAAGACCTGGAGTCATTTATTTCCAGCCTTTCTTTAAAAAATGAGGAGTGGTAGGTCAAACAAGCCAAGGACGCTGTTCAGCTTTTCTTGTATTTCAGGAAAAGAAAATATTCGAACTTCACTTCGAAAGAGATGCCTGTCCACGATAGCTGGCGCCATGCAGCCGATGACATGCAACGAATGCTCCGACTGAAGCATCGATCGTATGCCACCGAAAAGGCCTACCTGGGATGGTCGAGAAATTTTTATCGATTTGTGAAAGGCATCGACCCGGAGGTGTTGGGACCGGAGCATGTCCGGGACTATCTTTCGTATCTGGCCATTGAGCGGGGGGTGACGGTTTCCACCCAGAACCAGGCGTTCAACGCGCTTTTGTTTTTTTCCGCCATGCCCTCCACAAAGAGACAATCCCTCTTGGAGGGGCTCTTCGCGCCGGACAAAGCAAAAGACTGCCGGTGGTATTAACCAAACAGGAAGTGATGCAGTTACTGGATAAAATGGAAGGACCTTTTCGCCTCATGGCGCAGATCCTTTATGGGTGCGGATTGCGCTTGTCCGAATGCCTGCGGTTGAGGGTCAAGGACATCGATTTCGAAAAAGGGTGTCTGATTATCCGAGCCGGAAAAGGAGATACGGACCGGGTGACGGTGCTTCCGGAGAGCCTCAAGGATGATCTAAGGGAACATCTGGAACAGGTCCGACGCGTTTATGATCAGGATCGTTCCGATGGCGTGGACGGGGTTTTTCTCCCCGGCGCCCTGGAAAAAAAATACCCCGATGCCGGAAAAAGCTGGGTGTGGTTCTGGACGTTTCCGTCCCGTGACCTTTCCGCAGATCCCCGATCCGGGAAAATCCGGCGGCATCATATTCACGAAACGGGAGTGCAGCGGCAGATCAAGGAAGCCGCTCGAAAAGCCGGCATCCCGAAAAACGTCACGGCGCACAGTTTGAGGCACAGTTTCGCGACCCATCTTCTGGAAAACGGATACGATATCCGGACCATCCAGGAACTCCTCGGCCATAAAAACGTGCAGACCACCATGATTTATACCCATGTGGCTGCCAAGAACGTGCTGGGTGTAAAAAGCCCCCTGGATCTATAATCCGAAGAGGAAGAGAAATACCGGTGAAATGGATCGAGGTCCGCGCGGAATACCAGGAAAAGGAAGGTTTTTTGGTCGCGGAGCTGGTGGCCGATGCCTTTTTCGAAACCGGGTTTTCCGGCGTGGCGGTCTATGACGGCCGGATTAAAACCGAGGACGACTGGGCGGACGGGGTTTTACCGGAAGACGGCCCGCCCCATGTGGACGGATATTTCCCGGAAGACGGCGGATTCAGCCGAAGGTTTTCCGATCTTGAAAAGCGCCTGGCGAAGCTGGAACGCGATACCGGGATCCGGATTCGCATTGCAGCAGCGCCGCCGGGACGAATCCGAATGGGCCGAGGCCTGGAAGCGGCATTTTCATCCCATGCGCATCGGAAATCGTTTGGTGGTCAAACCCACCTGGGAAGGATTTGAGGCCAAGACCCGATGACGTAATTCTGGAAATTGACCCGGGAATGGCCTTCGGCACCGGAAGCCATGCCACCACGGCCCTTTGTCTGGAGCTTATCGAGAAGCATGTTTTGGGCGGGGAATCCTTCCTGGATATCGGTTGCGGATCCGGGATCCTGATGATCGCTGCGGGAAAGCTCGGGGCAGGGCGCCTGACCGGTATCGACAAGGATTTTACGGCCCTGGAGGTGGCTCGAAAAAACCTGATTCAAAATGAAATCGATCCGGTGCGGTTTCTCCTTTTTGCCGGAAGTCTTACAGAAGCAGTCTCCGGATCTTTTGATATAGTGACCGCCAACATCTTAACCGAGGTGATCATGACTCTTGTGCCGCGGATTCCGGCCGTTTTAGCGCCGGGCGGTATCTTCATCTGCTCCGGGATGATCGAAAAAAACACCCACCGGGTGGAGGAAGAAATGAAGGCCTGTGGGATGACGATCCTGGAAATGCCGGAAAAGGAAGGGTGGGTCGCCATCGCGGCGCAACGATGACGACCCGGGGGAAAAGACGTTATCCCCGGATGATCCGGGGGAGCAACATCTGGTGCTGGGGGCAGATGGAGCGGGGGTTCTGGTAGACGGCTCCTGTGAAGGCCTTCAGGTAATTGCGGATCTCGGTCATTGGGACGGTTTCGTCCACGAATCCCTGCTTTGCGCAATATAAGGGTCTGGAATAGTCGTAATACTGCTTGACCATCTCGTTCATCTTCTCGATCACCGGTTCCAGGGGCTTTCCGGCTTTCTTCTCCTTGACCAGGCGCCGGGAAAAGCTTGCCGCCGCCGCCGTCTCTCCGTGCATGACATAGATTTCCGTGGTGGGGATCCCCAGGGAAAAGGCGTTGTGCCGGTTGGCCGTGGGGCCGCCCATGATGTAATGGGCCGCCGCCGTTCCCTTGCGTAAAAGGACCAGCATCTGGGGCACCTCGGTCTGCTGGATGGAATAAATAAGGGCCTGTCCCAGACCCAGGAGTTCAGCCTTCTCGGCGATGTCCCCCACATCGATCCCGCTGGTGTCCTGGAACCAGATGATGGGGACCCGGTCTCTCCCGCAAAGGGTGACAAACTCATTGAGCTTGATCAATCCCTGGCGATAGAGCTTGCCGCCGATGCCTGCATAAGGGGCGTATTCCGGGTAGTCTTCCCCCAGATACCCCTGCCGGTTGCCGATGACGCCCACAAGATATCCGTCCACCTTGCAAAGTCCGGTGTACACTTCCGGACCGTAACCGGGTTTATATTCCATATGCTCGCTCCCGTCCACCAGGCGGGCCAGCACCTCGTCGAAGTTGTACATCTGCTTCTGGTTGAAGGGAATGAGCCGGTAAAGGTCTTCGGCCGGGAATCGCGGATCTTTGGGTGCGGCGACGCGGAAGAATTTCGGATTGTAGCCCGGCATGTCCTTCATATAGTCCTTGATACCGTCCAGGACCCCGGCCTCCGTGTCATAGACGTACCGGAAAAAGCCGGTCTCGTTATAATGGATCTTGACCGAACCCGGGGGTTCGGCTTTGTACTGCTTGGCAGCCTTGATGAGCTGCTCCGCACCTTCCACGTCAAAATACCCTTTGGGCGACATTCCCGAAAGAATCCCGCCCCCGCCCACGGCGATGTTGGCGTCCTTGTGGGCAAACAAGATGGTGGGGCTGATCCCCTGATATCCGCCGCCCGCCGGATTGGTTCCGTAGATACCGGCCAGAATCGGAATCCCCGCCTGTTCCAGCTCGGCGTGTCGGAAAAAGGTTGTGCCGCCGCCCCGCCGGTTGGCATAGAACTTTTCCTGCTCCGTGAGTTTGACGCCGCTGCAGTTGACCAGCCACACCAACGGGATATTGAGGCGTTTGGAAAGATCGGTCACGCGCAGGTTGTTTTCGGATTGGCCCGGAATCCAGGCGCCGGCAAAGACCTTGTTGTCGAAACCGATGATCACCGCCCATTTTCCGGAGATCTTGCCGAGACCGTCGATGACGTTGGTGGTTCCTTCCGCGTTGTCTTCCGGGTTGTAAAGGGTGTGCAGAGGATGCCAGGTTCCCGGATCCACCAGGTATCGCAGGCGCTGCCATACCGTCATCTGTCCCCGGGCGTTGATTTCTTCTTCGGACAGCCCTGCGGCCTTCACCTTCTCGACAGCTTCCCGGATCCCCTTTTCCACTTCCTGAATTTGGGCGACGTTTTCCTGGCTGCTCTTGATCTGTCCTTCGGTCAACCTGGTGCCGAATTCCATCATTTTTTCGAAATATGGTCTCATGGCAATTTACCCTGCAGTTGCATAAAAAACATGATAAAGTTTAGATAAAGATAACAGGACATTTGAATATGTTTATGCATGGTTCGCTAATAAGCTTTGCTTTTGCAACAACAGGGTTCACTCAATCTATTTTCCTGAAAATACCGGTTTTCGCTTTTCCAGAAAAGCGGCCACACCTTCCTTTTTATCCTCGGTGCCGCAGACAAGGGCGTGGAGATAGGATTCATGGGCCAGCCCTTCGGCAAGAGAGCCATCGGCAAAACGCAGGACGGCTTCTTTGCCGTATTGAACGGCCAGTTTCGGCCGTGAGGCCAGGACGCCGGCCAGTTTTTTGGCTTCGTCCATGAGGGCTTCGGCCGGAACCACGCGATTCACCAGCCCCATTTCATAAGCCCGGGCGGCATCCACCGGCTCCCCGGTGAGGATCATCTCCATGGCCCGTCCCATGCCCACCAGACGGGGAAGCCGCTGGGTTCCACCCGCTCCGGGGATGATACCGAGTTTGATTTCGGGTTGCCCCAGCTTGGCCCCTTCGGCGGCCAGTCGCAGCGTGCAAGCCATGGCCAGCTCCAGACCGGTGCCCAGAGCCCATCCCCGGATGGCGGCGATGGAGGGGATTTCCAGTTGCTCGATGCGGGTATAGACTTCCTGCCGCCGACGGGTCTCGGCCCTGCCGGAAATAAAGTCGCGGCGGTTGAGTTCATTGATGTCCGCACCGGCCACGAATGCCTTGTCTCCGGCTCCGGTGAGGATCAGGGCCCTCAGGTTCGGATCTTTCTCCACGGCGGCAAGCGCCTGATCCAGCTCTTCCACCGTGGCGTTGTTCACCGCATTCATCTTGTCGGGCCGGTTCACCGTCAAAACAGCCACCGGCCCGTCGGTTTCGAACAAAATGTTTTCGAACATCACTTTTCTCCGTAAGTATAAAAACCCTTGCCGGATTTACGGCCGAGTTTGCCGGACTCGATCATTTCATCGATGAGCTTGGGGTGCTGATATCGCGGATCGTTGAGCTGGGTCCGGAGCGTGATCATCTTAGCCCGGTGGGTGTCGAGCCCGATCATGTCCACCAGTTCCAGGGGGCCCATGGGGTGGTTGGCACCCAGCTTCATGGCCTTGTCCACGTCCTGGGGCTCGGCCACGCCGGAGGCCACGAGCCAGGTCGCCTCATTGAGAAGCTGTCCCAGGATACGGCTCACGATCCCTGCCGGGGCTTCGTTTTTACAGACGACCGGATCTTTCCCCAGCTGTTTGGCAAAGGCTTCCGCCGCCTGAAGGGTTGCCTGAGACGTTTTCTTCCCCGGCATGATTTCCACCAGTTTCATGATGGTGGGGGGGTTGAAAAAGTGCATCTGCACCACTTTGTCGGGACGCTTTGTAGCCTCGGCCATGGTGGAAATGGAAAGCGATGTTGTATTGGTGACGAGAATCACCCCGGGTTTGGCCAGCCGGTCGAGTTCGGCAAAGACCTGTTTCTTGATCCCGATGTCTTCCACCACGCTTTCGATGACGATGTCGGCCTCCTTTGCCGGTGAAAGGTCTCCGGCTACGGCGATGAGGCTTAAAATCCCGTTCATATTGTTAGCACTGATTTTTCCGGCCTCTACGCGCTTGGCCAGTCCCTTTTGGATCCGTTTCTTGGCGTTTTCCGAAAATTCCAGTTTGATGTCCGAGATGACGGCGTTGAGGCCTCGTTGTGCGCAGAGCTGGGCGATGCCGCCGCCCATGATTCCGGCGCCGACGACGAGTACGGTATTGATCGACATGGGATACCTCCTTAATTCAATCGTTCCACGACGAGGGCGACACCATTGCCGCCTCCGATGCAGGCGCTCACCAGCCCGAACTGCACGTCGCGGTTTTTCATGGCGTAAAGCAAAGTGGTCAGGATTTTGGAGCCGGTGGCGGCGACGGGGTGTCCCAGGGCGATGGCGCCTCCGTTCACGTTCACCTTGCTCCGGTCAATCTTCAGCATTCTTTCACAGGCCAAATACTGGGCTGCAAAGGCCTCATTGAGTTCGATGAGATCCATGTCCGAAAGGGCCAACCCGGCATGCTTGAGGGCGGCAGGAATGGCCTTGACCGGGGAGAGGCCGAACCGCTTGGGGTCATACCCCACAAACGAATAGCCGCGCACCAAGGCCAGAGGGGTCAGCCCTTCCGCCTTGGCTTTCTCCCGATCCATGATGACCTGGGCCGATGCCGCGTCGCACAGGGCACAGGCGTTTCCCGCCGTCACCGTTCCGTCTTTGTTGAAAACCGGGGGAAGTTTGGCCAGGGATTCGGCGGTAACCCCCGGCCGAAAAATCTCCTCATCCTTGAAGGCGACGGTTTTCCCTTTGGATCCGGGAACTTCCACGGGAACGATCTCGGCTTCGAACTTGCCGGCTTTAACCGCAGCTTCCGTCTTGTTTTGGCTTTCGGCCGCAAAGGCATCCTGATCCTGGCGCGAGATGCCGAGGTCTTTGGCATAGGCGTCGGTCAGCTCCCCCATAAGGGCTCCGCCCAAGGGACACAGGAATCCGTCGTGGTGCATCAGGTCCAGGATGGTTCCCTTCCCCATCCGGTAACCCCACCGGGCTTTGGGGAGTGCATAGGGAACCTGGTTGCTGCTTTCCGTGCCGCCGACTAAAACGGTCCGGACATCTCCGGCCTTGATGGCCTGGGTGCCCATGATGAGGGCCTGGATGCTCGACCCGCAGCGGACGTTCACCGAAACGGCCGGCGCGTCGGTGGGCACGCCTCCGGCTACTGCGGTCAGGCGCGCCGGGTTCGGGCCGACACCCGCCTGCCAGGCACTTCCGAATATGGTTTGGTCTATGGTTTCCGGTGAAATCCCGGAACGACGAATCGTCTCCCGGACCACAACCGCACCGAATTGGGGAGCGGTCATGGATTGCAAAGAACCGCCGAACTTTCCGCCCGCTGTACGGGCGGAGCCTAAAATAACAACCTCTCTCATGAAATCCTCCTTGGCTTTGTAAAAAGTCCGTCTGTCCCGCCAAGGCGGGATTACGCTGCATCCTTCATCATTTCGGCGTACGAGTCAATACGCCTTATTCCTCTGGATTTGCGCGCCTTGGCATCCGGACTTTTTACTTCGTTATTCTCAAAAGTTGACCTTTTAAAGCTAATCCTCTCTATCCATCGAGATGCAGTGAAACGCATCTCAGACGATGGAATATTTAGGCCCGCCGCCGCCTTCGGGGCAGGTCCACGTGATGTTTTTATAAGGATCCTTGATCTCGCACGTCTTGCAGTGCAGGCAGTTGGACGGATTTAAGATCAACCGTCGCTTACCGGGAGTTTCTTCCTTCATCTCGTACACCTGGGCCGGGCAAAACCGCGTGCATGGATTCCGGTATTCCTCGTAGCATACGGTTTCGCAGAGATCCGTGTTGTGCACGATGAGATGGCAGGGCTGGTCTTCCAGATGCTGGGTACCGGAAAGAAAGACACCGGTGAGCTTGTCCAGGTAGAGGGTGCCGTCCACCTCCGGCTTTTCCATCTTCGACTGCGAATCGTCGAAATGTTTTGGAAGCTTTTTAAGAGTGGCGCTGTCTTCGGTGATGGGCATGGGATCTTTCAATCCCTTCCCTTGGGTGAAGTATTGGGCGCCGATGTGCAGGAACTTGCCGATCCCCTTTTTGGAAAGGGCCTGGGTGAAATTTCGAGCCTCGTTTCGCTCCGTGTGGATCCAGCTCTCCGACACTTTCCGATCGTAGGCACTCAGAGTCTGCCGGCTGAAATCGCCTTTTTCGAGGGCCAGAATAACGGTTTCCGCGGCCAGCATCCCGGACTTCATGGCGGTGTGGATCCCCTTGAGCCTTTGGGAATTGAGCATGGCGGCGCTGTCTCCCACGAAAAGGGCGCCATTAACGGACAACACCGGCATCGTATAAAGTCCGCCGATGGACAGGGTCTTTGCGCCCTGCTGGAGGACTTTCCCTCCCTGAATGATATCGGCGATAAGGGGATGACGCTTGTACCGGAGGAACATCTGATAGGGTTCCAGCAGCGGGTCCTCGTAGTCGAGTCCTACCACAAGTCCCAAAGAAATCCGATTGTCCTTCATCCGGTACAGGAACCCGCCTCCCTTGGTATCCAGTCCCAACGGATATCCAAAGGTGTGAAGAACGGTTGTATCGCCGTTTAAAAACGGACTCGTCTCCGGGAGTTCAATGACCTCTTTAACGGCGGTTTCGAATATCTGAGGCATGGTTTTAGAAAAAATCCCCATGATTTCATCAACCTGTTGTATCAGGCTTCCTCTGGAGCCTTCCCCGAAGATGGTGACACGGGCCGTCAGGTCGACTCCGGGCTCGAAGGTTCCCTTCTTCTTTCCGTCTTTTCCGATTCCTTTATCTCCGGTGCCCACTCCTAGAATAGATTTGTTGGCCTCTCCGAATAACACTCTCGTTCCGGCGAATCCGGGAAAGACGTTGATTCCCATCCCCTCTGCGATCTCTCCCAGCCATCTTGTAAACTTGGAGAGGCTGATAATAAAGCATGCTTCGTTGTGCATGTATTTGGGGGTGAAAGGGACTTCGAATTGCCGAGTCCTGGTTAAAAAACAGAACCGATCCCGGCATTGCATCTCCTCGATGGGACAACCCTTTTCGAGATAATCGGGGATCAATTCCTTCAAGGCTATGGGATCGAGGATAGCCCCGCTCAAAGAATGGTTGCCGATCCGATCCCCTTTTTCGATGAGCCCCACCTCGATTTCCAGTCCTTTTTCACTTGCCAGTTTTTTCAGGTGGATGGCGCCCGCGAGGTTGGCGGGACCGCCTCCCACAAAAAGGACATCCAGAGGGAATTCTTCTCTTGCTTCAGTCATCGATTTTTCCAAAAGGTATTAAATTATTTCAGTTTCTTCACTTCTTCGGTTATGGCCGGAACGATCTTGTTCAGGTCTCCCACGACACCGTAATCGGCCTTTGAAAAAATAGGAGCTTCCGAATCCTTGTTGATGGCGACGATCACTTTGGAAGAGGACATTCCGGCCAAATGCTGGATGGCGCCGGAAATACCGCAGGCGATATAAAGGTTGGGGGATACGACTTTCCCGGTCTGACCCACCTGGTCGCTGTGGGGTCTCCACCCTTCATCCACCGCGGTCCGGGACGCGCCCACAGCGCCTCTCAGTGCCTTGGCCAGTGCCTCGATGGCCGAAAAGTCGCCGCTTGTTCCCCTGCCGCCGGAAACGATGATGTCGGCTTCGGTGAGTTCCACCTTGTCCTTGCTCTCCTTTTTCCGTTCCACCACTTTGGTTTTCACCTCGCCTACCTGAACTGCGATCTTTTCGACAGCGCAGGCGCGGGCCGCTTCGACGATAGGCATCACATTGGGTCTGACAGCAGCGATTTTAGGAGTGCCGTCGATCTTGACATCTGAAAGAACCTTGCCGCCGTACATGGGGCGGTTAAAAATGAAGTCACTTCCTTCCAGCCGGATGCTTACACAGTCCATGGCCAGACCGGCATCAAGTCGGGCAGCCAACCGGGCCGAGAGGTCCTTGCCGGTGATGGACGCACCGATGAGAATGAGTTCCGGGTCTGTGGATTTTACGGCTTGGGCAATGATGTTGGTGTAGGCGTCCGTTGTATATTCGGCCAAAGCCGCATCGTCGGCCACCAACAACCGGTCCGGGCCGTATTTTTCAAGGGTTCCGGCCATGGCTGCGACCCCTGATCCTAACAGTATGGCAATCAGCGGAGCATTCTTGGCGTCAGCCAGGCGCCTTCCTTCGCTCAACGCTTCGAAGCTGACTTTCCGAAACGTGCCCTCACGTTGCTCGGTAATAACGAAAATGCCTTGTGCCATGTTCATCTCCTTCTAAATTACGCCAGGGGCCTGCCCAAGGCGTGCTGATTCGAATCGGGTACGGCAACATCAGATAGCCTTGGCCTCCTCGTGAAGCTTTTTCACAAGGTTTGCGGCCAGGGTAACGGGATCCTCTCCTGGGATCATGGTGATCGCTTTTCGGGTTGGAGGCGGTTTCAGGGCTGCAATCTTGACCTTGCGGTGTTGCGCCCCCACAGAGCCGGCATCCACGCCCAGGATAGCCAGGGTTTTAACGTCTCAGGGGTTTCTTCTTGGCCTTCATGATCCCGGGCAAAGATGCATAGCGCGGTTCATTGAGTCCCCTTTGAGTCGTAAAAAGAACGGGCAACTTCGCCTCGATCACTGCCGTGCCGCCTTCAACGACCTGATGGCAACGGATCGTGTCGCCTAAGATTTCTTTCTTGATGACCTGTGTGATCTGGGGGATCCCCAAAAATTCCGCGACGGCCGAGGCCACCTGGTAATTGTCGCCGTCCACTGCGCGCATCCCCGCGATGATCAGGTTGAAGGGAATCTGCTTTAAGGCAGCGGCGAGGATCTTTGCGGTGGCCAATGGGTCGCTGCCCTCCGCAGCCGGGTCGTTGACGTGAATTCCTTTGTCCGCGCCCATGGCCAGGGCGGTGCGGATGGTTTCCACCGTTTTCGCCGGGCCCATGGAAAGAATCGTCACGGTCCCCCCCTGGGCCTCTTTGATACGCAGTGCCTCTTCAACCGCCAATTCGTCATAAGGATTCATGACCCATTTCAGATCCGCTGTTTTTATGGAGACGCCGTCTCCGGCAATCTGAATGAGCGATTCGGTGTCCGGCACTTGCTTGACAAGAACCACAATTTCCATGTCCTTCTCCTTTCCTGATCTTTACCGGTTGGCTTTCCGGATATCCAATTGATCCAGGGCGATGATCGATTTGCAAATATTGGTCGAGCCCTCGACTATGAAATAAGTGGGCGCATCCCTATAGAATCGGGCAATCGGATACTCGGTCGAGTACCCGTAGGCCCCTAATATCCGCATGGCGTAATTAGCGCACTTGGTGACGACTTCCCCTGCAAAGTACTTGGCCTGGGCCACCTCGAGGCCGTTGTTCAGTCTCCCCTGGTCCTTAGCCCAGGCGGCTTTGTAGACTAGCAGGCGCGCCGCTTCGATCTCGGTCGACATCTGGGCGATCATGTCCTGGTTCATCTGATATTCGCCGATGGCTTTTCCGAACTGCTTGCGCTCCTTACAGTATTTGATGGCCTCTTCCAGGCAGGCCTGGGCAACACCTACGGCGCCTGCGGCGGCGGAGAGGCGGGTCTGGTTCAAGGAACTGAAAAGGATTTTGGTCCCGTCTCCGGGTTTTCCCAGGATATTTTCCTTGGGCACCTTCGTGTTGTTCAGGAAAATCTCGCCGGTCGGTGAGGAATGCGAGCCCATTTTTTCCAGCACCGACGTCCGCACGCCGTTGAAATGCTTGGGTTCGATCACGAAGGCCGACAGTCCGCGGCTGCCCTTATCTCGGTCGGTGTAGGCATAATAAATGAGAACGTCGGCGATGCTGGCATTAGAAATCCAGGTCTTGGAGCCGTTGAGCAGCCAGTGATCGCCTTTGTCCTCGGCCGTCGATTGCATGGACATGACATCCGAGCCGGCATCGGGTTCTGTGATCCCGAACCCTCCGATGAAGTCGGCTTTGACCAGCTTGGGAATGTAGCGGCGTTTGATCTCCTCCTGCCCGTAGGCAAATATCGTGTAGGCACACCCCAGGGTCTGCATGTTCACTTGCACCCTGAGGGAACTGGAAGCCCTTGCGATCTCTTCGGTAACGATCATCGCCGCCAGCCAGCCAATGTCTTCACCGTCGTATTCCTCGGGGATTACGGTTCCGAAAAATCCCAGCTCACCCATGGGTTTGACCGCCTCCTTGTAGGGGAAATAGTGCTGGGCGTCCCACGCGTCGGCATTGGGGGCGATTTTTTTCTGGGCAAATTCCCGAACCGCTTTCCTCAGCATTTCCAGTTCTTTCGACAACGCAAAATCCATTTCCCATCCTCCTTATCTATCGATCATTAGCGATTTTCTTTTTATCTATCGTACACAATCCCCGGCTTTCGGTTGACGAAAAAAGATATCTTTGGGGATATAGTAAGAATATGGACCTAGTCCAAGAAATAGCTACCATATAGCTATCTTAGATAATACTTGTCAAGCCTTTTTGACCCTGAGGGTCATGAAGATCCGATTTAGCCGGATACCCTTTGATACAGTTGCTGAAAGGAGAGTGTCGGACTTGTCTTGACCATACAAAAGAGCCTGCAACAAATTCCGTTGACAAATGCGAAAAAAGCCTGCAAAAAATAAAACACTGTATTATTATATGAAACAGAAGACGTCAAGCTATAATTCCATTGAAAAGGCGATGCGGGTGCTGATGGCTTTTTCTGTGGACCAACCGACCTGGGGGGTCAGGGAACTGAGTGCCCATCTGGGTTTCAGTCCCGCCACGGTCCAGAGAATATTGCAGACATTGAAGCGTTTCGCCTTTGTGGATCAGGATCGGGATACCCGACAATACCGGCTGGGAAACATCTATTTCCGGTTCATGGATATTCTCCAGAGCACCCACACGGTGAACCGGGCGGCTCTTCCTCATATGAAGCAACTCATGTCCCGAACCCAGGAAACGGTCCACCTGAATGTCATTGACGGCATGGAGCGGATCTGCATCAACGCCGTTGAGTCCCCGCAACTGCTCAAGGCGGTCATGCCCATCGGGAGCCGCTCACCCCTTTATGCCGGGGCCTCGTCCAAATGTCTCCTGGCCTTTTCAGCCGATGACTTCATCGGGCGATATTTGGAAAGCGTCCGTCTGGTTCCGGTGACGCGGCACACCATCGTTCGTATCGATGCCTTGAAGGGGGAAATCCTGAAGATCAAGCAACAAGGGTATGCCATAAGCCTTGGGGAGCGGACGCCGGGATTGGGCTCCCTCAGCGCCCCGGTTCTAGATCCCAAAGGGATCGGGCTGGCCGCCCTGAGCCTGGCTATCCCCGAAATTCGATTCAGGCAAAAGCGGCATCTATCTCTGTGCATCAAAGAGCTTTTGTTAACGGCGGAGGGAATCTCGGAAGATATGGGATATGACCATTTAACATCCCGCTTTTGCTAAAGAAAGGATAGGCGATGCACATCTGGATGACCCTGGAGAAAGCGGCTTCTCTTTACCCGGAAAAAACGGCGGTCATGGACGTGAAAAAGGTCCTGACATACGGACAGGTGTATGCCCGCGTCGGCACCCTGGCTCGTTTTTTCAGAGAAAAAGGAGTCCATGTCGGGGACCGGATCGCCATCTGCGAGGTTAATTCCTATGCCTTTTTTGAAGCTTACTACGCTGCGGCGGGATTAGGAGCGATCCTTTGTCCCATCAATTACCGTCTTTCGGCAAAGGAAATGGCTTTCATCCTCAAGGATTCCGGCGCCAGGTGGATCATCGCAGGAAGCCGGTTTGGATCGGTAATCCAAAAGACGCTGGATGAGACACCGAATATTGAAGGAATCATTTGGATCGACGATTCCAAAGACGTGCAGAAACGTGTGGAGAGTTTCGGATACGAGGCCCTGGTAAAGACCTATGAATCGCCGTTCATACCGGCAGACATCGGGGGAGACCAGATTGCGCAATTATATTACACGAGCGGCACCACCGGGCGTCCCAAAGGCGTCATCCTGACACATAAAAACGTCTGCGTACACGCCCTTGCCGCCATAGCCGAACTTCATCTTACCGATGCCGACATTTGGGGACATATAGCACCCATGTTTCATCTCGCCGATGCCTGGGCGACCTTTGCGATGACGTGGGTGGGTGGTGGGCATGTCATGGTGGGACAGTTCGATCCTGAAACCGTAATGGCGGTTATCGGTGAAAAGAGGATCACCCTGAGCAATTTGATTCCCACCATGCTCAACCTGATTGTCAAGCACCCCAAGGTGAATGATTATGACTTTTCGAGCCTGCGGGTTGTACTGAGCGGAGGCGCCCCCATCGCGCCGGAATTGGTCCGGATGGTCATGGAAACTTTTAGGTGCGATTACATCCAGACTTACGGGATGACGGAAACCAGTCCATATCTGACCATGAGCCTCCTGAAGGAAGACCTTCAGCGTCTTCCGGAAAAAGAGAAACTGGCCTATAAGGCAAAAACCGGGAGGCCATTCCTGGCCGTGGAATTGAAGGTCGTGGATGATGAACTGAAACCGGTGGCGCCGGACGGCCTGCAAGTGGGAGAAATTTTGGTCCGGGGAGATACGGTGACTCCCGGCTATTGGATGCGGCCTGAGGAAACCGAGGATGCCTTTGTGAACGGATGGCTGCGCACGGGAGACCTGGCAGTGCTCGATTCCGAGGGATACGTGAACATCGTGGATCGCAAAAAGGACATGATCCTCTCCGGAGGAGAAAATATTTTCTCTACGGAAGTGGAATATGTTCTTTACATGCACCCGAAAATTTTGGAGGCGGCGGTCTTCGGGGTGCCGGATGAAACATGGGGTGAGGCGGTCAAGGCTGCTGTTGTCCTTAAGCCCAATGTGGAGGCCACCCAGGAAGAGATCGTTAAATTTTGCAAGATTTATTTGGCATCCTATAAGGCGCCCAAGTCCATCGATTTCATCGAGGCGCTTCCCAAGACCGGATCGGGGAAAATCTATAAAAGAGGGCTTCGAGATCCTTATTGGCAGGGGAAAAGAAGGGTTTAGGAAGGGTAGCAAAGGGAAAAATCTCACACAGATTCTCACACAGGAAGGCGCTTTCCGGATTTAGGAATTCGCCAGGTGAACAATTATGAAAAAAGTTCCTACAGGGCTGACATGAATTGATATTGAATTGATAAGAAGTCGCTTTTTTGTGGACGGATTAAGCACGAATTGATAAGAACTGATAAGAAGTCGCTTTTTTGTGGACGGATTAAACAGGAGCATGAATTGTGTTTTAGCCATTGTCTGTACCCCAAGATATGGGAACATACAGTTGTCGTGGCGGATGTATTTTTGATTAACAAAAGGCGGGTGCGCTGTCTTTCCATTCACATGACAATGATTAATTTTTTACATAATTTCTATGTAATGAGCCTACTGAAGAGCACTAACTTATGATAATTGTTTCTGTTCCGTTAAAAGATATCATCCTTGATCCCTCAGAAAATATAGACCTTTCGACATTGCCAGAGGAAGAGGCAATTTCGCTCCTTAAACGCTGGTACGGTTTCCTCTCTTCCACCATAGATGTTTCCGTACAAAATGGTATTGCCATCATAGAGCTGAAAGAGCCAAAGAAGGAAAAAGTCGAATGAAGCTTTAAAAACCTATAAAAAAGGGGTTCATGCGGCTCAACAGGGTGAATATCAGAAGGCTATCAAATGCTTCTTAAAAGTCCTTGGCATAATCCCACACCATGTAGATGCAAGGAGAAACCTTGCAATGGCCTATCTTGAATCGGGAAATTCGGATAAGGCGCAAAAACACCTGAAGGAATGCCTTCAACTGGACGCAAATAATGTCTGGTCATATCTCCTGCTCGGAAACATTTATGCAAAATATGATCATAATCTTGATGTCGCTGAATTCTATTTTCAAAAAGGGCTTTCCATCAGTCCGAATGATAATATTCTCCTGAACAATTATGCGGCTTTAAAAATGGAGAAAAAACAGTTTAAAGAAGCCCAGGATCTGTTTGAAAAAGCCCTTGAAATTGATCCATCCTATCCTAATACATATTACGGGCTCGCCCTGTTGTATCAATCTACAGGCAATGCCGACCGTGCTTTGGAACTCCTAAATACACTATTTGATCAGCCAAAATCCGAAGACATCAGGAGCGCACAGGTTTATCAGCAGGCATGGAATTTATTTTTAGAGATCAATAAGAGATATTGCGGAAAAATTCATGTGATAATCTCATAGCGTATATTTCAGATCAAAAGAAAGAAGCTGAAGAAAGAACCGGTTTTCCCATACAGATTCTTGAAGACAATTCACTTGAATATGTTTCTGCAATTGCGCAGATGGCATGGAAGCATAACCGTAATGAACATATTGTCAAATATCGCAAAAAATCACCCGCTGTTACCCCGCATCTTATTGCCCATGAAATTGAACACATCCTGCTTGAAGATGCAGCCAGAAAGAAAGGACGCAACCGCTTTTTTATAACTACCGCCGAGAACAAGAGAACATGCCATACGTTCTATAAGTGATCATATCCATAAACTGCAGAAACAAGGCTACGCAGAGGATAAAATATCACAAGTCACGCTTCAAATTACAAACGGACTCTGCAATCAACTTTTTAACTGCCCTCTTGACATGGTGGTTGAATACAGCGTTTTTCAAAAATATGAAAAACTGCGCCCCAGCCAGATCGTTTCACTAGACCAGTTGCATCAGGAAGCCCTATACGTTTTTACAAACAGCGAAATAAAGAGACTTACCCCCCCCATCATATATCGTGCCAATATAACATTGAATTGTGCGTCTGCTCTTTTTCTTGATTATCTTTTAAAGAACAAATCGGACTATGCCGCACCCTATAAAACGTCGAAAGTTTTTCAGGTTGGCATGAATTTGTTCAGCATCTGGAAAAAGAAGATCGACCCATTTACCCCCGGCGATGAATATGAAATGGTTGATGAGTACGCACAGCTTCTGAAATTGCAAGGATGGTATGAATGGAAACCGGACATAGTCAGAGCCACCTCATGAGAGAAACATCATCTAATGGCGCAACTCAACCCTGAGCTACTTCAAAGAAAAAGAACCTGCAGCTTTTTACTATTGCCTTGATGCTCTTCAAAGGTTTAACGGCAAGTCAAGGAATGAAATTTTCCAGAATTGTTTCAGAGATCGGCATGCTCGGAACAAAAGGCATAGATTATACCGATCCTGATAAAACCTACCTCTTAAACAGTATCCCGCAGAAAGAATTTTCCGGGCTTCATCTTTTGTGCCTGATGTACACCGGCTTTAAACTAATTGAACCCGACCTTGATACCGGACTTGATTTTGCAGACGCATACAAAATGGCACTTGATGTACACAATTCCAAGGTTCATTAACCATGGAAGAGCTTATCCAAAAACTCAGGGAGTTTGCACGAGAGCGAGATTGGGATCAGTTCCACTCTCCCAAGAACCTTGCTATGGCCCTTACCGTTGAAGCTGCGGAACTGTTGGAAGAACTTCCAGTGGCTGACCGAAGAGCAAAGCCGAAACCCGATCAGAAGCCTTTGACAATCGCATTAAGGATGAAATTAGCGATGTCATGATCTATCTGGTTCGTCTGTCAGACCATCTCGGCATTGATCCTCTATTACGGCCGCCTTTGAGAAGCTGGAAAAGAACGCGGGAAAAGTATCCTGTTGAAAAAGCAAAAGGGTCGGCTAAAAAATATACCGATTTATAGAGACTATTGTACTTTAACACCTTTACTAATGGCAATGGAGCTTCAATAATCTACTTCACTCGGAGCTAAACTGGTGATTGTTTACTCTTCTACGAAAGCACAATTTCAAGAAGATGTCATGACAAATGATATTGGAAATATCATTTACGATGCCTATCAGAGCAGCAACGGGCAGAAGGACAGGAAAGTCAGAAATAGATTCTTGGATCAACTCACTGCAATACATGGATCGCGTTTTAACAGACGGTGATATCCCGAGTGACGCAGGTGTTGCGATCGAGTATCACATTCCGCAATCGTCCAAACGCATCGACTTCATATTGACTGGTAAAGATGACCAAGATCGAGAATCAGCAATTCTTATAGAACTCAAACAGTGGCAACATGCAGCTTTGACAGCAAAAGACGCAATCGTCAGCACACGGTTTAAACACGGAGAAACAGAAACACCACACCCGTCGTATCAAGCGTGGTCATACAAATGTCTTCTAGAAGATTTCAATCAGACCGTGCAAGAAGAAAAAATTCAGCTTTATCCTTGCGCATATCTTCATAATTATGAGCAAGACGATGTTATTACCAACAAATTCTACGATGAATACATTCAAAAAGCGCCCGTTTTTCTTAAAAGCGATGCGCTAAAGCTACGTGACTTCATAAAATCTCACGTCAAATATGGCGATAAAAATCAACTCATGTACCGCATTGATCACGGCAAGATAAAACCATCAAAGAATCTTGCTGATCAACTTGTGTCAATGCTTCAAGGGTAACGAAGAGTTCGTGATGATTGATGACCAGAAAGTCGTCTACGAAACGGCCATCAAATTTGCTATAGAATCTTCCGCAAAAAAGAAAAATGTGTTGATTGTTGAGGGCGGCCCGGGCACTGGAAAGTCAGTCGTGGCAATTAATCTGCTTGTTGAACTAACAAACCGCGAACTTGTTGCTCAATATGTTACGCGCAATTCCGCACCCCGTTTAGTGTACGAAGCCATGCTTACCGGATCGTTCAGAAGAACTCATATATCAAATATGTTCAGCGGTTCCGGCTCATATCATTCGGCTGAGGCAAATATTTTTGATTGTTTGATCGTCGATGAAGCGCACAGGCTCAATGCAAAATCGGGTATGTTTAACCATCTTGGCGAAAACCAGATTAAGGAGATAATCAGAGCCAGCAAGTTTAGCGTATTTTTTATAGACGAAGACCAAAAAGTGACGCTCAAAGACATTGGTGATAAGGAAGAAATCCGCCGTTGGGCAAAACAGCTAAAAGCAAATGTTACCGAACTCAAACTAGAGTCACAATTTCGCTGTAATGGTTCAGACGGGTACCTTGCCTGGCTTGACAATACGCTACAGATTCGAGAAACAGCAAACGACACACTTAAAGCTAATGACTATGATTTCCGCATCGTTGATAGCCCAACTGAACTGCACAATATAATCCGTGAGAAGAACAAGGAAAAGAACAAAGCCCGATTGGTCGCAGGCTACTGCTGGAAATGGATCAGCAAGAAAAACCCCCAACTCAAGGATATTGTTATAGATGGTTACAAGGCGACGTGGAATCTCGACACCGACGGGCAAGCTTGGATTATCAAACCCGATTCAGTCAGCGAAGTCGGCTGCATACATACCTGTCAGGGTTTAGAATTAGATTACGTTGGTGTGATAGTCGGCCCTGACTTGATAGCTCGAAATGGCAAAATCATTACACAACCCAAGAGCGAGCTAGCACAGATAAATCAATTCACGGCTGGAAATCACTGATTCGAGACAAAGCCAGACGCTACAATGAGTGCGTCTCGATACGATTATCAAAAACACTTACCGCACGCTCATGACCCGTGGACAAAAAGGCTGCTACGTCTACTTTGTTGATGACGAAACACGACAATTTTTTGAGAAATGCATGGAGGCTCCTGCTGTCAGCGAGAAAATCCCCCTTGCTACATCGTTGTCTGAAGAAACCAAGGCAGCTGTTGTCCTACCATTTAGGCGTTTGTCGCTCGAGGAGGTAAGGCCTTTCGAAAATTGTGTTCCTCTGTATGACCTTAAGGTCGCAGCCGGAAAGTTTAGCGATGAACAACAGGTTGCCGAACTGTACTACGGGTTAAGTGGGCAAGATATTTCAGACATTGAATGGGTTGAGCTTCCCGATGCCTTCAGACCACGGCGCGGGCTCTTCGTAACTCAGGTCGTCGGTGAATCGATGAATCGCCGGATACCGAACGGGGCTTGGTGTCTCTTCAGGTTGAATCCTGCAGGTACCCGGCAAGGCAAGGTTGTACTTGTACAACATCGGGAAATTGCCGATACCGATACAGGTGGGCACTATACCGTCAAAATTTACGAGAGCATGAAAGAAATACTGCCAGATGGAACATGGAGACATTCTTCCATCATTCTCCGACCTGATACTACAGCATCAGGATACGAACCGATCATACTCAGCGAAGAGCAGAGTGATGATTTGAAAGTGATTGCGGAACTGGTTGCCGTACTATGTTGATCGTACTTATCATCTATTGATTGATAAGAAGTCATTTTTTTGCTTGCAGATAAAGCGCGAGCATGAATTGTGTTTTACCATTGTCTGTACCCCAAGATATGGGAACATACAGTTGTCGTGGCGGGGCAGCCGAACTCTTAAATATGCTGCCGTCTACTTTAGAATTAAGAATGAAAAAATTATGAATTAAACGTCCCCCCGAGGTGACGATTAAAAGAAACAACGGTCTTGCTTGAGTTCAGGGTGGCCGTAAGCAGCGTGGTTCCGGCCTCGCACGTTACCCCCTTCCGCTGGGTTTAAATCCATTCGTATTGTTTTCCATCCTGACAATATCCCTCCTGTTCCATCAGGATTATCTATACATTATATGATTATCCCTTTATTACCTCAAGAAAGAAAAACCATTTTTGAATCAAACTTCAAAAAAGTCTTGACTTATTTGAAGTTCGATTCAAAATAGCCAAATGGAACGATACCTTGAAGAACCCATCCGCCGAGACCTGACCAAGAAGATTATTATCCTTTCAGGACCTCGTCAGGTTGGGAAGACCACCCTTTCCAAACAGCTTGTTCCCTCCTTTTTTTATTTGAATTACGACTCCTCCTCCGACCGGAAAACGATTCAAAAGGAGGACTGGCCCCGTAATGTACCTCTGGTCATTTTTGATGAACTGCATAAGATGAAGAACTGGAAATCAAAAATTAAAGGGATCTACGATACGGATGGCCTTCCGCCCGGGTTGTTAATTACTGGTTCGGCGCGTCTGGAGACCGTTCGAAAAGGGGGCGATTCGCTGGCCGGCCGGTTTTTCAGCTATCATCTTCACCCCGTTACCGTAAAAGAGCTTACCATTTTCCTTAAGGAAACACCGGGAACAGCTCTGAATAGATTATTGATTCTAGGCGGATTTCCAGAACCCTATCTTCAGAATGATGAAGCCTATGCCAAGCGCTGGCGCCGCACATTGATGGACAGTATTATCCGTGGCGACCTGCTTGATCTGGAACGGGTGCGGGATCTCAAATCCATGGAGATTCTTATCGATTTGTTACGTACCCGGGTAGGGGCCGCTACTTCCTACACCTCCCTGTCCCAGGATCTGCAAGTTTCTGTTCATACCGTGAAACACTGGCTGCAGATTCTGGAAAATCTCTATGTCATATTCTCTGTTCGCCCTTATCACCGAAATATCGCCCGAAGTCTGCTGAAAGAACCCAAGTATTATTTTTATGATACCGGCGCGGTGGAGGAAGGTAACGGCCCGAGGATGGAAAATGTAGTTGCCCTGGCCCTTTGGCGGGAACTGCAATTACTGGAGGATACCACTGGCAGCCGGGTAGCCCTGCATTATCTGCGTGACCGGGACGGGAATGAGCTTGATTTTCTGGCTGTGATCGACGGTCGGCCGGTCTTGATAGTTGAAGTAAAAACCGGAGACGACACCTTTTCCAAGGCATTTTGGCGCTTCGGTCGGTATTTTCCCAAAACGCCCAAGGTGCAGGTAGTCCTGGATCTAAAAAGGGCGAAAGAAAAGGAAGGCATTTCTATGGTTCCGGCCCATGAGTTTCTGGCCGGGTTGACTTTGACATAGTTTTATATTGCAGTTGCAGTTGGACCAAACTTATGAAGGGGAATTAATGGGGAGTCCTTTCATGTGATATCATCAAAATCCGCTTTTGCTCGACTTTACAGACGGTTGATAATGGATTGAGTTGAATGGGACCCGGCGGGAAATGTTACAGTGAAGACATTGTTGAACAGGAACAGGAACAAGGAAATGAACTCCCCTGTCTTCAGTTTTAGGAAATATTCTCACGCACTACAGAGGCGCGAATTGAGCATTGAATCGAGGTGATCTCCTTGGAAGCAAATTCAAGCGTTGGGCTAAGTTGAAAAGGATGACGAGACGACTTATTTTAAAAGATTAGAAATAGAATCCTTTTTGAAAAAATCTTTTAAGAAAAGGTCTATTGTTGAACATCATGGGAGAATGCACCTGCCGTCCGGAAATCGACACTCCGTATAAATGTCAAAAACATGAAGTTTATTTGTGCGAAGAGTGCCTGAAATGCCCGGATCCGGATATCTATTGCAAGTTTCGAACGTCTTGCCCCATCTGGTTCATGAATAAAAAGGGTGTCAAAGATTGGTAAACGGCTTAGCAGGGTTGATGGCTTCGTAAAAAGGTTTTGTGAGCGGCGTGAGAAAAATCGGCCTTTTTACGATTTCATCAGGGTTATTTTGAATACGGATCTCGATGTCCGGGATCGCTCTTGAATTCCTTGGTGCGAAATAGAGAGTGATTTCAGGGGCACTAGGCCGGTTCCTGGGATTGAAGGATCGGCAGAAGCAAACGGGCTGATAACAGGTCGGCGCCGATTTTACCCAGGACTCGGCCGTTTTCGTCCACAACCGGCATCTCGGATATATTATGCTGCTGGAGTTCCCGGACCACTTCCAGGATCCTCTGGTTGGGGCGGGATGAAATGACCTTCCGGGTCATGATGGTATCCGCCAGGCTTTCCCCTCCGATTCCTTTTGCGATGGCCTGGGTAATATCCCAGGAGGTCATGATTCCCAACAGTTTGGCATCTGCGGATTGAATGGCGACGATGTGGCTGCGGGTTTCCACGATCAGGGCGGCAACCTGCTGGATAGTGGCCCCGGCCGCTGCAATGGGAATAGGTTCCATGATATCTTTGGCGGTCCGTTCGTTCTCTTTACTGCTCAACCGCTGGAGGCTGATGCGCTCGGCGGCCTTACAGGGGAGAATATCCGCATTCGAGGCCAACAGATCCACCAGTTCAATCATGTTGCGGCAAATGATTTTTTCGCGATACACTTCTCCGGTTTCCAGGCGCTTCGCGGATAGCTTTGCAAATTCGATCCGATGTTTGCCCAACCATTGATCCACAGCTTTGCGGTCGCCGAGCATCCTTTCCGGGATCTGCAATTTTTGAGGTGTAGGTACGAGATGTTCCTGGGCAGCAAAGATCACACCTCCGGAATTGACCAGGTAGTCATTGGCGATCATGACCCCTCTACGGCGATAAACCTCCTGTTCCATGCGGATGCGCATGGCTTTGCGGTTGGGATCGGGCGAGTAGGTGTTGGCCCCTTCCACAATAACCGACCATTGCCCCATACGATCCACGGTCATGGACGCGTCCTTCGAGGGTGTCACATCCAGGTAATTGAAGACCGATGCTGCCGGAATCAAACAGAAAGCGGATTCTCGGAGCAGATTGTCGGCATGGGTGGAAAATTTGGTGCTTTGGCCTAAGCCTTTTGGGGCCATCTCCTGTTCGTAAAATGGCGTGCAAACCAGACCCTGCTTGCGCCTTAATCCGTATAGGTGTTCGATGGGAAGCCCGGTTTCGTCATAGAGGTAGCCTTCCAGATCACTGATCCCTACAATCCGTGCAGCGGGAAGGCGGTTTTTCATGATCCGCGCCGTATGGGCTCCTACGGCTCCAAACCCCTGGATCAGCACCGTGAGTTGATCGGCTGCCGGAATCTGGAGATTGGCAAACTGTGGCAGCACTTTTAACCGGGGCATGATGTTCAGCAACGTCTGGAGGGCGATGACGATTCCGCCGGCCGCAGCACCCAGTTCGTCGATCCGGTTGCCGCCCATATCCGCAGGTTTGGATACAGCGCTGTCGATGCCGTTTTCTACGGCAATGGTTTTCATATCCGCGTCGTTGGTGCCCACATCGGGACCCGGTACATAGATGTCCCGATAACGACGAATCAGGCGGGCGAATCCGCGCACGATCGCTTCTCGTTGATCCCCGGTGAGGTTGTATTCCGCAACGATTCCGGACTTACCGCCACCGTAAGGCAAATCCGCTGCACCGTTTTTGAGGGTCATGCCCCTGGCTAGATTGTAAATATCGACAGGGGTAATGTCGGACAGCATGCGAATACCGCCCATGGAGGGTTTTCCCATGCTGAGATTGTCCACCACCAGATATCCGCCGATGGGAAGCGGCGAGGTTTCATCCCAGATACAGGCCACCAGATAGGGTCCCAATCTGTCCCGGGTGATCCCCAGTTGTGAAAGCAGATGGTCGTCCGAATAGAAAAAATGCAGGTGGCACAGTCCATTCTGGCACCGCGTCCGGTTGCGGATCGCTGTTTCCCCGAGCCGTTCAAGGAGATATTCATGCATGTGGTTTGGAATCATCGTCAAATCCCTTTTAATGGAGATGCGTTGCGCAAATCACGGCGATCCCCGCCCGTGTCAGTGCGTCGGCGGTATGGTTCACGGCATCGTGCTTATCCAGATAGTTGCGGGTTAAAGCTTTCATGAGTCCTTGAGCTTCGATGTCTTTCTTGGGAATGAAATATTCCAGGATATCCGACGGATGTTCTCTTTGACGTTCGATATCCGGATCGCCGCCTTCATGCTTGGCGGATATATTGGGAACCCTGGCGGCAATTTCCACCAGTTCGTCCCGCCGCAGATAGGGTTGCCGCACGATGGATTTCCAGGTTTCGGTGATGTGGTGTTCGAGGCGGACCCCGTCGGTCAAGCCCAAGGCATTGCGGATGGCATCGGCATCCTGAATGGTTTCATTGTTTGCGGAATTGGAAAGGTTGAATCCGACCAGGCTGGTGGTGCCGTCATCGCGACTGAAGAGGGAAGCTCCTATGAGGGTCCAGAGCACGGCGAATGGATTGTCATTGCCCATATAAACCGAAATCTTGAATTCAGCATCAATGCCGAGTTTGTGGAGCATGTAAGCCAGAAAAACTGTCCCCGGATTGGTGTTCAGGACCTGCCGGATTCCGTAATGGGTGTAATAATACAGATATTCTTCAGCCCATTTGAGGGGGTAGTCGTTCGGTGAGCCGATTCCGCCGAAATAACCGGTAATGGTTTCCGGACCGCCCAGATGGACGTTGGAACCGTCGGTTCCTCGGGTGTCCAGGGTTTCCACATAGCTTGCGCCGATGATCTGCATGGCTGCGGCGACAGCCAGGATATCGTCGTCTTGGACCTGTTCCTTCATATTGCGCACGCGGATGTAGCGCCCCGGCATCAGCTGCCCCTTTTCAATGCTCTGCCGGGCTTCGGCGATAAGCCAGGGAAAGTATTGCAGGGCGGATATTTCAAGGGTGACGGCATTGCGCTCGTTGAACGGCGTGGATTCGCCTTTCGGACCTAAAATCTTTCTCCGATAATCCTGAACGGAGATAAAAGCCTGCTTTTCCCGCTGAGCCGTGAGCCATTCCAGATCGGCCACATAAGGGGATTTTTTGGATTTCAAACAGTCCATGAGGTTTTCCAATTGGCGCGCTCTTGCGGCTTGGCGGTTGATCTCTTCGGGACCCCCGTATTTTTCCACCAATGCCAGGAGGCGATTGATCAGGGACATTGTTCGGATCCGTTAAAAAGGCATTGATTTGATCCAAACGCCGATTGGATATGATCAGTTTTTTTCTTAAATCGTTCATGGTCTGCTCCTTTTCTGAAAGAGGGCGTGTTTGACCCCCTGAGTCATTTGCTGAGTCAAGAAAGCAGCTTCTGTAATTTCTCGGCTTCACCCTCCAGCATGTGATAGCAATGCTCATCCGTCGGGAATTGGCCGGCTTTGACTTCTTTCACATACTGACGCATGGCTTCCGTGATGATTTCGGCCACATGGGCATATTTTTTCACAAATTTCGGCGTAAAAGCGGTGAATTGGCCGATGAGGTCGGAAACGATCAGCAATTGTCCGTCGCAGTCGGCGCCGGCTCCGATGGAAAGAACAGGGATGCCAAGTTTCTTTGCTATATAACCGGTGACTTCCGGCGGGACAGCCTCAACCAGCAGCATTTGGGCACCGGCATTTTGCACGGCCAGGGCATCATCGATGACCATTTTGGCGGATTCCATTGTGCGCCCCTGGGCCTTATGCCCGCCAAGCTGACCGGAGCTTTGGGGCGTCAGGCCGATATGGCCGATGACCAGAACGCCGGCGTCCACGATGGCTTTAATCCGGGAAACCACGCGTGTACCGCCTTCCAGCTTGACGGCATCGACATTGGCCTCTTTCAGAAAACGGATCGCATTGAATACGGCGTCGGCGTCGCTGATCTGATAACTGCCGAGGGGCATGTCGCCGACGACGAAGGTGTTGGGTGCACCCCGCCTCACCGCCTCACAGTGCTGAACGCATTGTTCCATGGTCACCGGGATCGTCCCGGCGTAGCCGTAGACACACATCCCCAGGGAGTCCCCCACCAGGATCATATCCATGCCTGCCGCTTCGGCGAATTGGGCTGTTGGAAAATCGTAAGAAGTCAGCCAGGCAATTTTTTGGCCTTCCTGCTTCATTTTCATAAAATCGTGAATCATCAATTTTTTCTTTTGCATAGATCTGCTCTCCTTTTTTCTTGGCAACATGGGGGTGGGATCGATGACCTTTGGGCTTCGGTCCGGAAATCCGCAGCGCAAATACGCGACTGTTCGATGGGCAGTCCCTCGTCGGATTTCACATCTGCAAAGACGACATGGGGTTGGGAGTTTATATAGCCCGGCTCAACCGTCCAACACTTCGCGCACTTTTCCGGCAAGGGAGTTGACCGAGAAGGGTTTCTGGAGGAAATGGACATCACTTTCAAGAATCCCCCGGTGCAGGATGACATTGGACGTATATCCGGACATGAAAATGGCCTTGATATTCGGCTTGAGGCCTTCGATACGCTCCTTCAATTCCTTGCCGTTCATCTCCGGCATCACGACATCCGTGACCAGAAGGTGAATCGGACCTTCTTGCTGCTCGGTCATGGCTATGGCCTCCTCGGGGGTTCCGGCGGCAAGGACCGTGTAGCCGAAACGCTCGAGCATGGCCTTACCCAGGCTTAGGATCGCTTTTTCGTCCTCCACCAGCAGCACGGTCTCGGTGCCTCTCGCAATGGTCCCGGCAACGGGCGCTCCTCTTGCCTTTGCGGTCTCTCGAGTCTGGGGAAAATAGACCTTGAACGTGGTTCCCTGCCCCGGTTCGCTGTAGACGTTGATGAACCCGTTGTTTTGTTTCACAATGCCATAAACTGTGGAAAGGCCCAATCCGGTTCCCTTTCCGACTGTCTTTGTGGTGAAAAACGGCTCGAAAAGATTCGCAAGCGTCTCCTTGTCCATACCGCACCCGTCGTCGCTCACCGCTAACATCACGTAGTCTCCGGGAACAAACCCTGGATGATTCGCGCAATAGGTATCATCGAAGGTGTTGTTTTGGGTTTCAATGGTGACCTTGCCCACCCCGGCAATGGCATCTCTGGAGTTGACGCACAGATTTGCCAGAATCTGGTCGAGCTGGGCGGGATCGATCTTGACCGGCCAAAGGGTCGCTCCCGGTTTCCAGATCAGATCGATATCCTCGCCGATGAGCCTTCTCAGTATCTTGAGCATCCCGGTTACGATGTCGTTTAAATCCAGAACCTTGGGAACCGCAGTCTGCCTGCGGGCGAATGCCAGAAGCTGGCGGGTGAGATCCGCCGAGCGCTCGGCCGCCTTCCGGATTTCAGTAATATCGGCACACGCCGGAGAAGAGGGGTCCATCTTGTACATGGCCAGCTCCGCATGACCGAGGATCACCCCCAGCATGTTGTTGAAATCGTGCGCTACTCCGCCGGCCAGCCTGCCCACCGATTCCATCTTCTGGGCCTGCTGAAACTGTCGTTCCAGAACCGTTTTTTCGGTGATGTCTTCGTAGATCACAAACTGGTCATGGTTTTCCATGGTGACCGGTCTGAAAAGAATTTCTTTGCGCGATCCGTCCTTGCAGCTCACGGCATACAAACGCGGCCGTTGTTGCCCGACACCGATTTGTCGTTGATCCTCGATCCAAGCCTTGATTGCTGTGTCACGATCGTTTTTATCGGGGAAGGCTTTTTTAAACCATTGATCACCTGTGGGAATATCTTCAACCGTATAACCGAATATATCCCGGAATCGAGGGTTGAGATATTGGTATCGGCCATCCTTTCCGATCAGAGAAATGCCGAGTGGAGATTTTTCCACCAATGTCCTGAACTTTTCTTCGCTTTCCCGAAGCGCAGCCTCGGTTTGTCTGCGTTTGGTGATGTCGCGCGCACTGGATATAGCACCGGAGACATTGCCTGACGCATCCTTTAACACGCGGCACCACCATGCGAGAAGGCGCTTCCGTCCGTCTTTTCTTCTCTGCCAGCTTTCGACATAGACCACGTCTTCATGTCCGTTGAAAAGAGGCTGTACCGTCTGATAGGTTTCCTGCTCCCCTTCAAAATAGTCGGAGGCTTCCTTCCCGATCACGTCATCCCCGAAAAAATGGAACCCCGACGGGTTTGCCCAGGTGTAGACTTTGTTGCGATCCACTTCCATAATGATGTCCGGGATGGCTGAAAGGATGGCCTCCTGACGCGAAAACAGGGCGATAAGCGCATCCTGGGCCTGCTTTTTCTCTGTAATATCGCTTATGGTAGTCATCATATAAAGGAGGTTACCTTCCTTGTCTCGACGCGCGGTGGTGCTCACATCCGCCCACACCACGGAACCATTCTTATGAATATATCTCTTGATGAATTTCTCCGAGTCTTTTTCGCCGGAACGTATCGAATCGACGGTTTTTTTAGAGAATTCGACATCGTCAGGATGCGTGATTTCCTGCCATTTAAGGTTTGAGAGTTCATCCCTCGAGTAACCCAGAATTCCACGAAATGCCTTGTTTGTCTGCATTTCACCGGAGGGGAGCGTTATGGATTTCCCAATGATCGAATAGTCAAAGAAATTTTTGAATTTCTCCTCACTTTCCCGCAGGATTTCCTCTGCCTCTTTCCGCATCTGAACTTCTTTTTCCAGTTCCAGCACCTTTTGTTCAAGTTTTCTCACCAGGCGTTCGTTGTAAAGCCTGAGGATTTCCTCTTCCTGAAACGGCGCCGACGTTGAGGCCATATCGCGGTGCCCGGCATGCTCCATCACGTCCCGAACAGCCTCCATGAATGCATCCGGCTCGCAGGGCTTGATAATGAAGCGGTCCGCGCCGATCTTAAGGGCAAACTCTTCATCCTTCGGACCGGTGTAGGTGGCGGTGTAAACAATAAACGGGATATGCCGCAGCGTCTCGTCTGTCCTGACTTTTCGGCATAACTGAAAGCCGTCCATGACCGGCATGAGGATATCGCTGATGATCAGATCAACCCCGCCGGATTTCAGTCGATCAAGGGCCTCGCTCCGTTTCCGGCAGGCTCGACAACATGCCCGTTTGCCTTGAGCAGGGTCTCAAGAAGATAGCGGGAGTCCTCTCTGTCGTCCACGACGAGTACTTTCATCCTATCGTTCCTTATCGTCCGGGTCTTTTGTCAGATGCCGGGTTATCTTTGCCACAAAGGTCTCCGGGTTGATGGGTTTTTCGATGTTATCATTCTTTTTTCTATACCTTGTCATGGTTTTTATGCAACTGCAGGGTATACTTATTCTTTTGGCTCATCCAAAACTTTACGGATCGTTTTTGCCAAATCCAGTTTTACCACCGGTTTCATTAAGACCGCGTTGATTCCGATTTCTATTGCTCTTTCATCCGACATTCTTTTGCTGTACCCGGTACACAGGATCACCGGAATATCAGGCCTGATTTTTTTCATTTCAATTGCCAACAAATCTCCACTCATCTTGGGCATAGTCATATCCGTGATAACCAGATCGAAGCGATCCGGATCGAACCTGAACAGCTCCAATGCCTCTATCGAACTGGTACGCATGTTGGTCCGGTATCCCAGCGCAGTCAATATTTGCTCGTTAAGACGGGAAATGGGAAGTTCATCATCGACCAACAATATCGATTCTTCTCCGGCGGGAATTTTTTCATCTTCGGATCGCGAGGTCAGCAGTTTTGATTGAGGTTCTATAATCGGAAAATATACGTTAAAAACGCTTCCCTTGCCCATTTCGCTTTTAACCGTGATCGCCCCTTTACATCCATCAACGATTCCTTTGACCACGGATAATCCCAACCCGGTTCCTTCCCCTACTTTCTTGGTTGTAAAGTACGGATCAAATATTTTTTTCAGTATATCCGGCCTAATCCCGCAACCGGTGTCTTCAACGCGTAGCTGCAAATAGCTGCCGGGTAGCATGCTCGGATGCAATTCCGTAAAACGACTGTCTAAGGAAACTTCCTTCAATTGAACCGTAATGACACCGACATCCTCTTTCATGGCATGCAACGCATTGGTGAAAAGATTCATGGTCACCTGATGAATCTGGGTCGGATCCGCTAGAATGGCGGCATCGCTTTCGATGACTTCTCTGATTTCGACGGAACTGGGGGTGGATGCCTTCATGAGTTTCAGCGCTTCTTTTAGGATATGTTTGACCTGAATCGGCTTAGCCTCAGAATTGGTCTGCCTTGCAAATGTCAGGATCTGTTTGGCCAGGTCCTTTGCCCTTTCTCCTGCTGTCATCACTTCTTGGATATAGCGGCTTATTTTGGTGTCTTCAGGAATATCCATAAGCGCCAGTTCCGAGTAACCGATGATGGCCGAAAGGATGTTGTTAAAGTCATGGGCAATACCCCCCGCGAGGGTCCCTATGGCCTCCATCTTCTGGGAATGCTGGAACTGAACCTCAAGCTGCTTCTTTTCTTCCTCGGCGTTCTTCCTTTTGGTGATGTCCACAACCATGGAGATGAAGTAGAGAAACCGTCCCGTGGAATCACGCTGAACACTGGCCCAGATGAGGACCCACACCACCGACCCGTTTCGATGAACAAAACGCCGTTCCTGCTCCCCGGAAGCTATTCTGCCCGCTACGAGATCATCAATGAATTCCATTCTCTGTTTCAGGTCTTCGGGGTGTGTAAAGCTGGCCACATGTCTTCCGACCAGTTCAGCCTGAGTGTAACCGATAATTCGCGCCATGGCCGCATTGACTTCAATATAGATGCCGTCAAGGTTTACCAGCGCCATCCCCACAGCGGCGTTTTCAAACGCGGTTCGAAAGAGGGCATCACTCTCCTTCAGAGCCTGCTCAGATTTCTTGCGCTCGGTGACATCCCTCGCAACGGAAACAAAGGCGACCACTTTGCCGTCGCGTAGCATGGGAGACCCGCTCACTTCGACGAAACGGCTTTCCCCGGATTTGGTAATGAATTCGTACGCCTTCGATAGTAACCGGTCTCCTTTAAATAACGCCGTCGCGTCATCGATCGCTTGCCGCAAAGACTCCGGTGCCAGGAGGTTGAGTTCTGTAAAGGTCTTCCCGATCAATTCCTCCGGTTTATATCCCAGTACCCTTTCAATGGATGGGGAAATGGACAGTATTTTGAAATCGGAGTCGATGGAGTAAATAACATCAAGCGCGTTTTTAAAATATGTCCGGTATTTTTCCTCACTATCCCGCAGGATTTCCTCCGCCTCTTTCCGCATCCGAATTTCTTTTTCCAGTTGCAATATTTTCTGCTCAAGCTCTCTCACCAATCGTTCATTGTAAAGTTTGAGGATTTCCTCTTCCTGTGGCGGCGCCGACGTTGAGGCCATATCGCGGTGCTTGGCACGCTCCATCACATCCCGAATAGCTTCCATGAGCGCATCCGGTTTGCAAGGTTTTAGGATGAAACGATCCGCGCCGATCTTGAGGGCGAACTCTTCATCCTTCGAACCGGTGTATGTAGCGGTGTAAATAATGAACGGAATATGCCTCAGGGCCTCGTCTGTCTTGACTTTTCGGCATAACTGAAAGCCGTCCATGACCGGCATGAGGATATCGCTGATGATCAGATCAACCCCGCCGGATTTCAGTCGTTCAAGGGCCTCGACACCGTTTCCGGCAGGCTCGACAACATGCCCGTTTGCCTTGAGCAGGATCTCAAGAAGATAGCGGGAATCCTCTCTATCGTCCACGACGAGCATTTTCATTCTATCGTTCCTTATCGCCCGGGTCTTTTGTCAGATGCCGGGTTATCTCGGCCACAAAGGTTTCCGGGTTGATGGGTTTTTCAATGTATCCGGTGGCTCCGGCCGCCAGAATCCGTTCCCGGTCCCCAACCATGGCATAAGAAGTTACCGCGATGATGGGCACGCCCTCCATCTCACCATGTTTCTTGAGTTCCGCGGCCACGGCATATCCGTCCATTTCAGGGAGCTGAATGTCCAGCAATATGGCCCGCGGCGCGTGACGCAACGCCTTTTCGACGCCTTCCCTGCCGGATTCGGCACCGATGACCGTATACCCGCTCTTCTCAAGTAGAAAGCGCATCAAGTAAAAGTTCTGTTCGTTGTCTTCAATGATCAGCAGCGTGTCGCTCATGGCGGACCCCCTGTCCGTTTCGGAAAACGCACCGTGAAAGTGCTTCCCTGTCCCCATCGGCTTTCCACGGCGATAGTTCCGCCCATCAAATCCAATATCTTCTTGCATATGGAAAGCCCCAGGCCGGTACCCTCGTGCTTGCGCGAAAGCCCGGTATCGATCTGGTGAAAGGGTTGGAAGATATCGGAAAGTTCTTCCGGATGCATGCCGATACCGGTGTCGGAAACCGACAGGAGATAATGGTCGTTTTCGGTCCGTAACGAAATGTGGACATGTCCTTTTTCGGTGAATTTGACGGCATTGTTGAGCAGATTAAGGATCACTTGTTCCAGGCGACGCTGATCCATGTTCGCTGTTCCGATATCATCTGCGATCTCCAGCTTCAGGTCGATCCCCTTTTTCTTGGCCATCGGCGAAACCAGCGAAACCATTTTTTCAATGGACGGCCTCAATTCAAAAGTGGTGAGGGAAAGTTCCAGTTGACCGGCCTCGATCTTGGAAATATCCAGTACGTCGTTGATCAGGGCCAGAAGGTGGCGGGAACTGTTTTGAACCATGGTCATCTGTTTTCGTTGCTCTGCATTCAAGGGTCCGGCCAATTCCTGAAGCATGATGCCGGTAAATCCGATGATGGAATTGAGCGGCGTGCGCAATTCGTGTGACATGGTGGCCAGAAAGGCGGATTTGATCCGGTCGGCTGCCTGGGCCTTTTCCATGGCCGCCGCCAATTCCGCCGTCCGTTCGATGACACGCTGTCCCATTTCCCGGTTAGCTTGCTGCAGTTCCCGGGTGCGGGCATTTACCTGCCGCTTAAGCACAACGCTTCCCACCAGGCTCACGAGCAAAACAATGCCGCCCACAAGACCGATGGCTTCAACCCATGCCGGAAGTTTGAACCGGACCTTCTCGGAGGTCCATCGTTTCAGCGACTCATAATACACCGATTGAGGATCTTTTTTTAAACTCAACAGATGGGTATCAATGGTGTCCAAAAATTGTTTGGGAGCGCTTTTGGGCGCGGCGAAAAAAAGGGTGGAAGGGAAGAAGACAACCGCCGTATCTTCAAGCCCGAACTTTTTGGCATTCATCAATCCGAAGAAATTGTTGGCGATGGCAGCGTCGGCCTCATCCCTGTAAACTCTCTCAAAAATGGTTTTGTAGTCCGGTACGGAAATAAGGGTGGCGTTTAGCCCGAAACTTTCGGCAAGCCGGACAAACGCTTCCTGCTGAATCGAACCCTCCAGGACGGCAATTCGCTTTCCGCCCAGGTCCAATATCGATTTGATTCCGCTTCCTTTGCGGGCATACACCTGAGACCAGGAGGACAGGACCGGCACCTGGTGAAAGGAGAATATTTTCTGCCGATCCGTCGTATACGCCACGTCGGGCATGAAATCGATTTGCCCTTTTTCCAAACGATCCAATAGCTCCCCCCAGGTGCCGGATACAAATTGTAGATTCCAACCTTCGATTTGCGCGATGTGCTCGATGACATCGATAAAGATACCCGACACCCGGCCGGATTCCGAGGTAAATATTTTGGGTGCATTTTCATAGACGCCGACTTTAACGATCCGATCACCGGTTTTTGCAGATGGAGTCCCGAAACAGAATAAAGTCAGGAAAAGGACGGACACAATAAAAAAGGATCTTTTATGAAAAGCCGTATTCCTATGGTTGATCATCAACGGCTTCCTTTCATGGCATTATTTTTTTCCATGGCCGAAATCTTCTTTTTTGTCAAGAATTTGTTACCGACTCATTTATAGTTGATGGCTTCGTAAAAAGGCTGATTTTTCTCGCACCGCAAGTCTTTTCGGAAGATCCAAAGGGTTTCGCTAAATCTCAAGAACTCGGCACAAGTGCCTCAAACAGCTTGAGATTTTTTAACGCTCAACCCTTTTACTCTCTTTTTCCGAAAAGACTTGAATGGCGCTCACAAAACCTTTTTACGAAGCCATCATAGTTGACAAATAGTCTTTTTATACCGTTTTAGATTGTCGGAGAGGGGGTTATCTCGATGGCGAATCTTTGGAAGGTGAGGTCGGATCGGAAAGGGTCAGGATCGTTTCGGAAAGCCGTTTGAAATGAGAGGCTTTACATATTAAAAAAAGACCCGGTCAATCCGGGATTTCCTGCAAAGGAGGCTCCGGAGCAGGAGGGGGGCTTTTCCGAAATGCCGGAAACAGGATCACGAACAACAGAATCCCCAGAAGGCTCCCGAGGCCGTCGGCCAGGACATCGGCCATTTCGGCGGATCTTTCCGGAACGAATGCCTGGTGGATTTCATCGCTCACTCCGTAAAGTGTCGATGCCAGGGCAGCCCAACCAAAGGCTTTAAGGTTTTTTACCGAACGGGTCTTGAAGGCCTTGTAAAAAAGAATCCCCAGCACGGCGTAAATCATCCCGTGGGCCGCCTTATCGGCAAATGGGAATATCGGTTCACGCACTACCGGAGGAAATGCCGATTGAAAAAATATCAGCAGGCAGTACAGCAAAACCGGCAGCCAGTCCGAAAGAAGGCGTCGCCGCTTTTCAACTCTCGAAAAATATTCACCATCCGGTGGTAGGACGTCGTTTTCCGAATAAGACTTCACAGGGTGCGTTTTTGGTCACATGTCTTTTGAGTTTTTTGCACCAAAGCGATTGGAAGGTCCGACAGGACCCGTCCAGGGCGTCGGCTTTGGCAAACTCGGCCTCCGGGCATTTCAAGTCACACCACCGGATGCGATGCGTGGTCACGCCGGCGTTTTCGCTATTTTTTTTCATCAGCCTGAAAAGGAAATCAGGTCAAGCCTTCTTTCCTTTACATGGGACAAAACCCGGTCGAAAAACCGATCCGGGGTCAACCCTTGCGCTACTTTTCCATCCAGGGTCCTGATGGAAAATGATCCCGAAGCCTTTTCTTTTTCTCCGAGGGCCATGATCAGAGGAATCTGTTTCATCTGGGCTTCCCGTATTTTTTTATTCAGGCTTTCGGCCCGGTCATCCACCTCTAAGCGGAGCCCCTTTTCCTTAAGCCGTTTCTCCTGTTCCCGGGCAAAAGAGGCCAGGGCGTCGTTGATGGGCAAAAGAATCGCCTGGACGGGTGCCATCCACAAGGGAAATCGGCCGGCAAAATGCTCGATGAGGATCCCGAAGAACCGCTCAATGGAACCGTAGACGGTACGATGGATCATGATGGGCCGATGCTTCTCGTTATCCGCGCCGATATAAGTCAGATCGAATCGATCCGGTTGAGACATGTCCAACTGGATCGTTCCGCATTGCCAGGTGCGGCCCAGGGCATCCTTGATGTGGCAATCGATTTTAGGCCCATAAAAGGCGCCATCGCCCTCATTGACCGTAAAACCCTGGTCGTAATCGACCAGCGCCGACCGTAAACCCTCCGTTGCCTGTTCCCACTGTTCATCGGTGCCGATGGATTTTTCCGGCCGGGTGGAAAGCTCCAGGTGAAAGCCCAGACCGAAAGTGCTGTAAATGCGTTGTACCAGATGCAGCACCCCCAGGATCTCTGCCCGGATCTGATCCGGGATCATATAAATATGGGCGTCGTCCTGATGGAAAGCCCTCACCCGGAACAGACCGGAAAGAACCCCGCTCAGTTCGTGACGGTGAACCAACCCGATTTCCGCTGCCCGGATGGGAAATTCTTTGTATGAGTGCATTCGGGATTTATAAATCAGCATTCCTCCGGGGCAGTTCATGGGTTTGACGGCGTACTCGAAATCTTCGACCTTGGAAAAGTACATGTTTTCGCGGTAGTTTTCCCAATGTCCGCTTCGCTCCCACAAGGTTCGGTTCAGCATGATAGGCGTCTTTATTTCCACATATCCCGCCGCCTCGTGTTCCTCTCTCCAGTAATCCAAAAGCTGGTTCCAGACCACCATCCCCTTGGCATGGAAAAAGGGCATCCCCGGCGCTTCGTCATGAAAGCTGAACAGTTCCAGAAGGGTTCCCAATTTCCGGTGGTTTCGCTTCTTGGCCTCCTCCAGCAAGAACAGGTACTCATCCATGTCCTTTTTGGAGAAAAAAGCCGTCCCGTAAATCCGCTGAAGCTGGGCTTTGGCTTGATCACCCCGCCAGTAGGCTCCGGAAACCTTGGTCAGCTTGAAGGCCCTGATGAATCCGGTATGCGGTACATGGGGCCCCCGACACAAGTCCGCAAAATCCCCCTGCTTGTAGACGGTGATGGTGCCGTCTTGAAGCTCCGAGATCATCTCCAGCTTATAAGGCTCGTTCCGGTAGAGGTTCATGGCTTCGGCCTTGGAGACTTCCCGGCGCTGGAGCGGAATCTTTGCCGCCACGATCTTTTTCATCTCCGCTTCGATCTGAGGGAAGTCTTCCTCGGACACCGATTCCATGTCGATGTCATAATAAAATTCGTTTCCCACCACCGGGCCGATGGTCAGTTTTGCATTCGGGTATATATGTAAAATGGCCTGGGCCATTACATGGGCGGCGCTGTGCCTCATGATTTCAAGGGCCTCAGTATCCTTGGTGGTGATCAACCTTATAGCGGTGTCGTGTTCGATCCTTCGAGTCAGGTCAACGATCGTTCCGTTGAGCTGAATGGCAACGCTCTCCCGAGCCAGGACTTCTGAGATGCTTTTGGCGACCTCCAACCCTGTCGGCGGGTTTTCAAATTGTTTTTGGGCTCCATCCGGAAAAGTCAGTTCAATCATCGTTCACCTGTTTGTTCGTCGACACCATACGTATCGAATCTATTCATGGCTATTTATCCGTCCATTTGAGCCAGAGAGCCGTGATGACTCCCCAGATCGCATTGTAAAAGATTACAAAAACCGGAGTCAGGGCGCCGAGCTCGACACCCAGAAATCCCTTGTGGGCCATCGCGGGGAAAATAAAAAAAAGCTGCACCAGGGTGGGGCCCAGGCTGAACACCAGGCCTCTGGGAATCTGTCGGTTTTCCATCAGGGGCAGCAGGAACAAACCCCCCCAGATCCCTCCCCAAACCACCCTGGGATAAAGCCACGAACCGGTCAGGGCGGGTGCAATGGCTACCCCGAAGTGGGCGGCGATTCCTTTGACCCCGAAAAACCAGACCACCAGGCTGTTGATCAATCCACCCATGGCACCTGCCGCAAACATCAAACTGATCCGCTTAATCAGCTTTTTCATTCTTTTCCCTTAACCGATAAAAACACCCTGTTTAGTTACCTTGCAAGTATTAAAAATCACTTCTTTTCACTTTTTTGAATTCTGGGAGAAATCCCGATCATCAGTCGGTTACTCAAGGTAGTAATACTCGATATGTCCGTGTGAGCCAGCATCGGAGAATTTCCCAATCGGATATCAAAGGGTTTGAGCTTCTCGATTTCCACAGGATATTCGTTTTCATTCACCAGGGCCATCAGCAAAGGGGTTAAAAGTTCATTTCCCTTTTCTGCCGGACGAATCCGGGGCTTGAAAATGAGAAGGCGCCGTTTCTGATCGAAAGGAAAGCGATGCCGAGCAGTCAAACGTCAGATCCACTGCACCGAATTTCACAGCCGCCGGGTATCCCGCAATTTTTCGCATATAGGCAAGATCTTTTCCCTGCACCCGGGCTATAAAGGATACGATATTATTTCCCAAAAATAACTTTTCGATGGAATGAACCCAGAGCCTTCCCGTAAAATTTTCCATTTTTTCAAGTCTCAACGGGAAGCACCTCCCGGATGATTTTTTGCAGCACATCCACCGGAACCACGAGGGTTGCTTCGGGATCGACGCCTTCCCTGGCTTTCACCTGGGGCGATCCGGGCATCAGTAAACCGCATGCAATGCCAAGAAATATAATGCTTTTTCCAATTTTTCCAAACAACTTCATTTTAAGGCACCCGTTTCTGAAGTTTTTCGGGATTGTTATAACTGAAAAATTTCTGCTGCCTTTGCATAATGGGTTCCCAGGTCCCGCCTCATATCGAGACGGTTTCCCTGGGGATTTTCTCTTGGGATGACCCGGATCTTCCCGTTGTCAAAGGCCGCCAGGAGCTTGTTCCGCAACCGTTCCACCACCTGCCCCCGGTCTTCACCGGGTTTGACCGTTACATTGGCGTTGAGATACGCCACCCGAGTCCCGTCGGATTTGAAAACCCCTTCTTCCGGGGAATAGGTCATGGCCGAAGGGATGATTTGAATCCCCTTGCGCTTGAAATAGGGAAAGTCGATTTCAAGCGCCTCGCCCTTGGTGCAGGACCAGGGGTATCCCCGCTGTCCATCCGGCCCGCCCGGACCGGTGACTAAGGCCATGCTAAGCGCCACCTGATCATCCCGGACCTCGGGCTGAATCTGATCGAGAGTCCCCTCAAGAGTACCTTTGATCAGGGCTCCCAGGTTTCTCAACCGCCGGGCAACAGGCTGAGCTTCGGGCTCCCCCAGGCGTATGTTGATCTCGCACACCCGGATGTCCGTGGAACGGCCGAAAGCGTCCAGGGAGACGAAACATCCCGGATAGATCACACAGGGGCGCAGAATCCCTTCTTCCTTCATAGCATGGATCAGGGGTTCGGCAATCCGCTTGCCGGCCATCTCTTTGAGCTCCGTCGTTTCCATGGGGTGAGGAGAGATGGCCCCGACACCTCCGGTAATGGGATTATCCTTGCTGGCGGGCCCCTCGAACCGTTCCGGATAATCCATGGCCGTGGGCAGGATCTGATAATTTCCCACTTTGTCCACGAAAATCGTAAAAGAAATCTCTACACCCGACATCCGGGCTTCGATAAGCAGAGGCCAGTTTGCCTTCTTTCCGAAAAGCCGGCGATAATCGTTCGTATAATCGCGCATCAGGGTGTCGTAGACTTCCCGGATGTCCCACGTGTTGAGGATGATTCGAGCCCCTTTTCCGCCGGCACTGTATGGATATTTGAGAACGGCGCCGCCAAAGGCGTCGATAAAGGACAGACAAGTCGTCAGGACATCCGGATACTGTCTTGCATCGACATCCCGCCACCGGGGTGCCACAGGGATTCCGGCCTTCTTGCATAAGTATTTGCAGCGGATCTTGTCGCCTTCTATGAATGCGCCTGCCCGGCTCAACCCCACGATACGATCGGAAAGACCCGCCGCTTCCAGATCATCCACGATCCCTTCAAATAAAAGCGCCTCCGGCATGGGAACTACGGCGTCGATCTCCTGACGCTTTATGGCTTCGATGACGGCTGAAGCATAATCTTTTGCGGCATTACTCTGTGTCGGGACAAAGGCCACCGGCCATTGCAGTCGCCTTGAAAATTCGGGCATTGACGGTGTTCCACGGACCACCACCCCTTCAAAAGGCTCGGGGTGCTGTTCGCTGGTGGCCGTGGCGGTGACCAGTGCCCACAACATCGTCCTTCCGTCGGTCCCCGCAAACGCGATCCGCCTCATCCCTTTTTCCTTTCCGGATTCATCCTTTACACTCTCAATATTTTTCTAATTTATCAAATGATGGCCGCCTGGGTCAAACGATAATCGGCCCTTTTATGGCTTGAAAAGGAAAACCAGTCCGTATATATTATACGAAAAGAATATCATCAGAGCTTATAGAAAACTTATATGTTTCCCGGTTTTACACGGATCATCGAGGAACGGATTCAAAGGGCCATGATGGAGGGTGAGTTTGAAAACCTTCCCGGCTCTGGAAAACCCCTGCGTCTGGAAGATGATGGCCACATCCCGGAGGATCTCCGTCTGGCCCATAAGATTTTGAAAAACGCGGATTGCCTGCCCCCTGAAATTGAGTTGAAAAATGAAATTCATCGCACCGAAGATCTTCTGGCGGACATGAAAGACGCCCAGGAAAAATACCGTCTGACCAAAAAATTGAATTTTCTAATCCTGCGATTGAACGCCATGCGAAGATCCACCATTGAACTCGACGTTCCCCAACATTACGCGTGTAAACTGGTGGATCGCATGGAAAAGAAACTGAAAAAAATAGACTATAAGCGATCTTGAATCATGTTTTTCAAGCGCAACAAAGAGAAGGAAGGAGATGGTTTGTTTAAAACCATCATGGCAGCCCATGTCATCCTGCTTCTTCATATTTTTTTGATTGCCGGGATCGGCTTTCTCGTCCTTTTTTTCAGTGGCATCATCAATTACATGGGATGGATTTTCCTTTTCGGTGCAGCCGTCGTCCTCGCCCTTGGGTATCGGATCTACCGGCGCATGAAACGGGAAGGGAAAACCCTATATGAAATGATGCGGCCGTCCCTTTTGAGTGGAAAATCTGTTGAAGTTTCCGTCTTGGACGGGCTGATTTCCCTTAAAGTCGGCGGTTCGCGTGACCGAAGACAGATCGAGGCCTTTCCGGAGAAAAAGCCCCCGCTTCTCGAAGACCCCCGTTCTAAACACATGGAAGAACTTTCGGAACTGGTTCGCCTTTTGGAAAACGGACTGATCACCCGAGATGAATTCGAACAAACGAAAAAAACTTTTTTCACCCGTAACATTTGATGAAATCGTAAAAACTCAAAATTAGGATGGCAAAGTAAAAAGCTTCAGATGCAAGGCGTGCAAATCCTGAGGAATGAGGCGTACATATGGGTACGCCGCAATGACGAAGGATGCAGTGCAACGCAGCAGATGGACTTATTACGAAGCCATCATATCTTGGGAGATGAAATCATGAAAAAGCTGACTGTCGCCCTTCTTTCCGGCGGAATTTCCTCTGAAAGGGAGGTCTCTCTCAAGAGCGGTCGCCAGGTATATGAGGCCCTGGACAAGGAAAAATACAATATCCTCAGGTACGATCCGAAAACCGACCTGTCCAAGTTGGTGGCCGACGCCTCCAGAATTAATGCGGCGCTCATCATCCTCCACGGCCCCTTCGGTGAAGACGGAACCATCCAGGGGCTTCTGGATCTTCTGAATATCCCGTACCAGGGCTCCGGCGTGTTGGGAAGCGCCATCGCCATGAATAAATTGGCCGCCAAGCGATTGTACGAAAAGGCGGGGCTCACGGTCCCCCCTTATGTGGCGGTAGCATCCCAAAATCCCTGGGATCCCACGAAATGGATCGATGCATTGGGGCTTCCCCTGGTAGTCAAACCTGCCAACGCAGGCTCCAGCGTCGGTGTCACCATCGTCCGGGACCCTGACCGCCTGAAAACCGCCCTCGATGCCGCCTTTGTTCATGACGCCACCATTCTTCTGGAACAATTCATCGAGGGGACCGAGCTCACCGGCGGCGTTTTGGGAAATGAGACCCTGGAGGCCCTGCCGCTCATCGAGATCATTCCGAATCCAAACTTTGAGTTCTTTGACTACACGGCCAAGTACACTGCCGGAGCCTCCCAGGAAATCTGCCCAGCCCGGATATCAGGGGACCTAACCGAAAAGGCCAAGTCTTGCGCCGTGAAAGCCCACCAGGCGCTTTTCTGCCGGGGATACAGCCGCACCGACATGATCCTGAAAGGTACGGACATCTACGTGCTGGAAACCAACACCATCCCGGGCATGACCGCCACAAGCCTTTTACCGCAGGCGGCCGCCAAGGCCGGGATTACTTTCGGTGCGCTCCTCGACCGGCTGATCGATCTGGCCATGAAGGACAAAAAGCGGCGGGCGGCCTTCAAGTCGCTTGCCGGCGGTTCCTCCGGGGATAGTCACGCATGATCGTTCGAAACCACAACGATCTGACTTCCCGTTACGAAGCGCTTTCCACAGGGGATGTCTACATCGGAAACCTCCCCCCGACACCCCTCAAGACGGTTTTGCTCATCGACATGATGGAACGGGGTATTCGTTGCATCCCCTCTCCGTTGGCCCGGATCCTCAATACCTCCAAAACCGCACAGACCGAAATACTTGTAGGCTGGATGATTCCCGGCACATGTGTCATTTACCGAAGGGCGGATCTCATCGAAGCGGCCAACCGATATTCAAGGGACGGAATCGGGTCGGTGGTCACCAAACAGGACCGGATGCATTGCGGGCAAGGCATTAAGCGATGGGATTCGGTGGAAATCCTTTACAACGTGGTCTCGATGCTCCCTTCTTTCTACCCGTTCGTGCTGCAGCCTTATCTGGAATGCTTCACGGATGTCCGCGTTATCATCGTAGGGGATTTCATGGAAGCTTACACCCGGGTCAATCCGAACAATTTCCGACAGAATCTTTCTGCAGGTGGAACCAGCCGACCGTTTTCCCTATCAGATGCTATGAAAGCGTTTTGCCGCGCCGTGATGGCCCGTGGGGGGTTTCCCTTTGCCCACCTGGATCTTCAAGTCATCGACGAAACTACATGGTATCTTTCGGAAATCGCCTTGAACGGGGGGATCGCCGGAGCTTTGGTCGATAGAAAGGAACTGGATTGTAAAAAACAGACGTTTCTGGAGGAAGCGGCCCGGGCGTCTTTATTATCAACCAGGGAGGAAAATCAGCGTGAATAAGGACCCAGGGAAAACCAAAACAAAGAAAGCCGCACCCCGAGTGGGGATCATCATGGGAAGCGATTCGGATCTGGAGGTCATGGCCGAGGCAGCCTCTGTTTTAAAACGTTTCGGGATTTCCTACCAAATGACAGTGGCCTCGGCCCACCGGAGCCCCCATCGAGCGGCGGTTTTTGCCTCGGAAGCCAAGGATCGCGGCATCCGCATTTTGATCGCCGGCGCCGGACATGCCGCCCACCTGGCAGGGGTCCTGGCAGCCCACACCACGCTTCCGGTGATTGGGGTTCCCATCGATTCATCGGCCCTGCAGGGCTTCGATTCTCTCCTGTCCACAGTTCAGATGCCGCCGGGAATCCCCGTAGCCACCATGGCTATCGGCAAACCGGGCGCCCGCAATGCCGGTATTTTGGCGGTCCAGATCCTGGCGCTGTCCGACCGGCGTCTGGATAAGAAGATGGACGACTTCAAAGCCGATATGGCCGCCCAGGTGGAAGAAAAGGCCCAAAAGCTTGAAGCAACCGCTTCGCAGTAAAGATCCGAAAATCCTTCACATCGACCCCGAGCATCCGCAACCTGAAGGGATTGCCGAGGCTTCAGGCGTTCTTTCGAAAGGCGGCGTAATCGTTTTTCCCACTTTAACCCTTTACGGCCTGGGAGTTGATGCATTCAACGCACGGGCCGTAAACACCCTGTTTGAAATCAAGGGAAGACCGACTGACAAGCCGATCCTGATACTGATTTGCGACATCTCCCAGCTGAACTCTCTGGCAAGAGAGGTTCCGGCGGCGGCAAAGCTTTTGATGAATCGGTTTTGGCCCGGGAGGCTGACGCTGGTCTTTCATGCTAAAAAAGGCCTTCCGAAAAGCCTGACCGCTCAGAAAGGAAAAATCGGGATCCGCCTTACCGGAAACCGGGTTGCCGCATCCCTCGTCACCGGTCTGGGGCGTCCCGTCACCGGAACTTCCGCCAATCTTTCCGGGCGGCCTGGCGCCTTTCGCATTTCAGACCTGGATCCTGCCGTCAAGGCGCATGTGGACATGATCTTAGACGCCGGAACCCTCAAGGGGGGTGTGGGCTCCACGATTATCGATATCACTTTCGATTCCCCTAAAATCATCCGGGAAGGTGAAATCTCAGCCTCGGAAATCTACGAGGCGCTTGGTTCAACGCCGGTTAATGCGCCGCAATCGCCTTGACAATCGCCGATTCTCTTTTTATAAACAATTTAGTGCCGGAGTGGTGAAACTGGTAGACGCGCTGGACTCAAAATCCAGTGGCCCTTGCGGCCATGCCGGTTCAATTCCGGCCTCCGGCACCAATGATTTTGGGGAGTTAGCCATTTATGGCGTTCGGGTTCGTTCTTGGCCAGGGGTGCGTTATCAATGTCTTTTGGATGCCTTTTCCTGCCTGACGCGATCATACAACCAAACCTTGATCAAAGCGCCGCGGTCCACGCCGATAGATTTCCGGATAGAATCAATTTCATTAACCAAGGACTGGCTGACGTCCAAAGTAATACGGACCTTCTTGCCGGGTTTGCTAATAATGGCCTTGGAAAGGTCTATCACTTGATGGATATCTTCCCCATGGTCAAAGCGCCGGTCAAATTCTTCGGTAGTCTTAGCCAAGTTTTTCTTTCTCATATAATTCACTTTCTTTTTTCCGAGATCGCCGGACTGAAATAATCCTGACAGCTCTTTTTCTAACTGTGTAAATTGCAGTCCACAGATCAGATTCGATTTTGCCAATTAGGATATACCGATCCTCGACAGGATAAGGCGCCAAGATTTCAATTCGATCCGGATCGTTCCATAAAAATTTGGCCGATTCAAAATCGATCCCGTGTTTTTTCTTGTCAGAATCATTTTTGATTGGATCCCATTCAAATATCATATAAATTTATGAAATTACACGCAAAATACCCCGCCATTTATGGCGGGGATGAATGCGGAGCGGGGTTATAGGGGATGCAATCCCCTTCATAGCTGCTTAAGATGCCCCGCCTTTTAAGGCGGGGAGTTTCACTACATATTTTAAACAAAATTGCACCATCTAAGTTGGTATGATCGCGCTTCCGGATAAATGGCGGCATACCGGATTCAATACCTAATTGCGGCAAAAGAATCCTCCCCGGGGATAAGACGTCCATGGAAAACCTTGCCCGGTACATCACCTGCCTGCGCCGTAAAGCATAGCGCCGCGGCAGGCAGGTCCGGGCATCGTTCTCCCAGGAACGGATGACTTACGTTCCGGAAGCCCGGTCCGTGGTCTATCAATCCAAAGACGGCCGAAACGACCACCCGGGCCCATCGCCCATGCCCCGCCCCTGATTGAGACAGCAACATATGATGACCCCGTTGCGCCTTCCACAGAGGATCACGTCTCCGACCCGGTTTACCCCATGGATTCTTATTTCTGAAAAATCGGTCCGGAGTTAACCCGCCCTGCCTGCCCCCTGTGTCAGGGTAGTTGTCGCATGATTCAATTCCCTCTATAATTGAGCATACGGGGGTGAAGGAGGATTGATCATGCGATATCCGAAAGAGCGACGCGAACTGACGTCGTTACTGAAGGACAAGGGGGTTCGTCCGGTTCGGACCTGGCCAGCCCGCATAAGGCCGGGACGCGTCTACTTTATCCGGAGTCGCGAGGACCATTTCCAGGTGCCTCTGCTCGGCCCACGGAGAAGCAGTTGAAAGAGATGTTGCAGGCCCTCCGGCTGTGAAGAGGGGAGCCTCCTTTCCCGCCGGACCCTTCATTTGATGGACTCGTAAAAAGCCAAAGAAATCGTTTTTTCGTCATTCCGGAACAAGCCGGAATCCAGTAAAATCAGCAAGTTAAAATTCTTCTGGACCCCGGTTCCCGGATCGGAGTCCGGGACAAGCTTCACCAGGGTAACAACTTTTTACGAATTCATCTTCATTTCATGCCGAGGAGTTCATAGATGGGCACAGGGGTTTCCTTTCCCTTCACCCTGATTTCCCCAAGCGCCCTTACCGTAACCGCTCCCTTCACTCTCTCGTATGTTGATCCGCTGATGATGATGTGCGTGCAGAATTCCTTGTTGACCCCCTCGAGCCTGGAAGCCAGATTGACATGGTCACCGATCACCGTGTAGTCCATCCGCTTGGGGGAGCCCACGTTGCCGATGACCATTTCTCCGGTGTTTATCCCTATGCCGATATCCAGGACCGGCCTTGCCTCGCCCGCCCATTCCCGCTGCAGAACCCTGAGTTCTTCCATCATCTCAACGGCCGTCCTGCAGGCCAGGAGCGCATGATTTTCCACCTCCAGGGGGGCCCCGAACACGGCCATCACTGCATCGCCTATGTACTTGTCCAGCATGCCGCCGTTTCTTAGGACAACGTCGGTCATCTCGGTGAGATACCCGTTCAGCAGCTTCAATATCTCCTCAGGGGTCATTCGTTCGGAGATGGAGGTAAACCCCCGGATATCCGAAAAGAGCACGGTCAGGTCCCGCTTCTCCCCTCCCAGCCGCAATTGCTTCGGATCTTCGATCAGCTTGTCTGCGACACCCGGTGAGACATATTTCTGGAACATGCCTCGGATCCGCCTCTTTTCTCTCTCCTCGGTGAAATACCTGAAAACAGAGAGGGAGAAAAAAACAGCGGCGAAGGTCAACACGGGAGCTGCTGCCGGCGCAAGGATGTCCTTGGCGAAGAGCCATATGCAGCAGATGCCATAGGCGATGATGATCAGGGAGACCGAAAAGGCCCCTTTCAGGGGCGTCAGCCTCAGGGAGAGAACCGTCAGGAGCATACCGCCGAGGAAAAGGATAAGCCTTTGGAGGAGGGGATGCAGAGGCTGGATGAAGCTTCCTTTGAGGATGTTGTTGACTATATTGGCTTGAATCTCGACGCCGAACAGGGGATACTTCTTCCCCTTCTTCGTCTCCATAAAGGGGGTGAAAAAGAAGTCCTTGGAGTCCAGAAACGCAGGCCCGATCAAAACGATTTTTTCCTTGAAAAAGTCGGGCTCGTGGAGCCCCTTCAGAACCTGATAAAAGGATACCCTCTTGAATTTCCCCGCAGGCCCCGCGTAATTGATATATGTTGTGTCATCGTGGTTCAGGGGGATGAATCGGGTCCCGACTTCGAGGCGATGGAAGGGAAAATATCTCAGATCGCCCAGTGGGATTTCCAGGAAGCGGGCTGTGATTTTCAGGGCGAAGGAGGCGTAGAGTTGGTCCTGGTGGGGCCGAACCGGGGCAAACCTGCGCACGAAGCCATCGCCGTCCTGGGGAAGATTGAGGTATCCCACATCGCCCGATCCGGAAATGCTTTCCGTAGGCCCTTTGAGCACTTCCTCTCTGAGTTCGACCTCCTTTCCCTTCCATGTCACCCTCCGGGTCGTCTCCTCGAACTTGCTGTTGAAGATGACACTTCCGAGTGACCTTGCCGACGCGGCCAGATCCTCATCCCCAGGATCAGGTTCGCTCATGATGATATCGATGCCGATCGTCTTCGCCCCTTCTTGATGCAGTCGATCGATGAATTGGGCAAAATAGGTCCTGGGCCATGGCCAATTCCTGTTCAATTCGGCAAATGAGGTCTCATCGATGGAGACAACGACGATTCGGGAGTCCGCCTCGATCTCCCCCCGCATCAGGAATCTCCAATCGATGGACCTGTTTTCCAGGAAGTCAAAGGCGCCCTTTGTGAAGAGCATTAACATCGCAAGGGTGACACCGGTTCCGATGATAAGGCCGATGATGAAAAGTCGCCTTTTGGAATAAATCGTAAGATCCGCCATGCTGCGCTCTCTGTAGAGGCCGGTTACGAAGCAGGAGTGATACCGCCAGATCATATTACCCGTCTCATAATTGAACGGGTATGTTTCAAAAAACCTCCCATGACCCCTCTTTGCTAAAGAGGGGTATGTTCTCCTCCCTTTTCAATGCGGCTCGCCCTGAGTCGTTCGACCCTGAGGCTCACGACCGAAGGGCTTGTCGAAGGGGGAGGCCGGGAGGGATTTTTATATCCAACTCGCCACTATTCTGCGAGGGTTGATAGGTGTAAAGATACGAGCCCTTTCCTACTGGGCGGCGAGTTTCCGGTTCACCTCTTCCCAGTTCTTCCATAGGCCTATCTTTGCGAAGATCTCCTTCTTTTCATCCAGCACGAAGCGGTCCTTCGGGTTTTTCAACTCCAATCCGTCAAGACGCTCCATGGCCATATGATACAGCCCTTTGTTCCTGCAGAACACGGCAAGAATAAATTCGGGTGTGGTGTCATCTGGATTGGATTTCCGGAGTTCTTCCATCTGGGTCACCATGCGTCTCACCTCCTCGGCGCTCCTGTCATCCAGTACCCTGAAATACACCTCCTCGGAGGCGCTGGAATCGTCCGCGCTTTCGACCCTTACGAAATAGGTTTGCCCACGCTCCAGTTGTTTTTGATCCTTCGGATAGGGGATCCCTGCGTCTCTGGTGTTGAGGGACCAGAGCCTGCCTCCCATTCCCTTGATTGTCAGGGAAACCATGACCATCTGATCCTTTCCCCGCATGTCCCAGCGGAAATGAGGCGGCGGATCCAGGATCGCGCTGTTTCGCGGATATATGACCCTTACGCCTGCTTCCGCTTCCTCGACCTGCTTTCGAATGCCCGGGACAGCGGTCAGCGTCTCCCGTTTTTTTTCTGCTGAGAAGATCCCCCCTATCCCTTCCATCACTCCCTTAGAAACGGAGGCGACCCGTGAGGCTTCGCCCTTCCCGTCCGTTTCCCGCAGGGAAAGCGCCAGGCGGCTCCTGGGCTGGAGGGTCACGATGGAGCCGCTGGAGAAGAACAGGGATGCCTTTGAACGGTCATGGGTTTGCAGGACGTCCCCTTCGAACAAGGAATCTCCCATGCGGGCTGTGCGCCAGTTTTGCTCGCCGGCCCGCTGGAATTCCACTTTTCCGGCAATGGAACTGATCAGGGCAAGGGCATCGGTTCCAAAGGCCGGTGAAAAAGCTCCCGTCATGATGGAAAGGGCGCAGGCGAGAGTGACGGCGTTAATCCTTCTCATCATTTTTCACCTCCGTAGATGCGGATTCTTAAGCGGATTCCTATCGCCAATCGCCGACTACGATGAAAGGCGCCCAATAATAAGGATATGCGTATCGCGGGTCGCTCAGGAGGGCCGCCTGGGCAGTCCTCAGCGCCTCCGCTTTTCCCTGTTTTGTCACGTTGTCATAAAAGGTCTTCATCAGTATCCCCGTTGCCTGGTCGTCGACCGCCCAGAGGGAGGCCAATATGGTGGGAGTCCCGGCCCGGAGAAAGGCCGTTTCCAGGCTCACCATGACATCCCCGGAGGCCTCTTTACCCATGGCCGTCTCGCAGGCGGAAAGGGTGACCAGTTGATACCCCAGCAGGGGAAGTCCCCATATTTCCTTCAGGAAGAGCTTCCCGTCCTCTTTGCCGTCGGCCGAGGGGGCTAAGAGAATATAGGACTCCTTGATATTTCCCTTCATTTTTCCGTGGGTGGCGAAGTGCAGGATGTTGAACCCTGCCAGCTCCGTCTTGGCCTTGTCCTCGGTGGCGTCCGGGCCGAGATAGACCTTGGCCGGGGTGAAGATCCGCTTGATGAGATCGATCTCTTCCCCAGCGTGTTTGAGAGAACTGTCCGGGTTGCCGAAGGCGAGGAGGGTGCCCTTGTCTCCGATCTCCTTGGCCCTCTTCTGGGCGAACTTCAATATGGACTGGCTGTTCAGGTAGAAGATGGACTTGCTCTCCAGGAGGAACCGGAACTCGCCCTGGGAATTCGTCTCCCCCAGGGCCTGAAAGGGGAGGAGGTGCAGCTTTCCATTGGGGATGATGCCCAGAAGCCGGACTTGCGAGAGCTCTGCCTCCAAGGGTTTGATGAGGAGACGGTAGAGTTCCTGGGAGGCCTTGAGAAAGGGGCTGATGAACATCTCATAGGCATCGGAGTGGCCTCGGTCCTTCGGCCTCAGGGTCTTGGGCTCCAGGGGCCCCGCGTTCAAGGGGATCTGAGGGTTCATCAGGAGGCTCCTGAAAAAATCGATCCTCCCCTCCAGATCCCCCTGGGACACCTTTATTTCCCTGTGGGAAACGGAGTCGCGGGTGACGATGAAGGCGTACAATGCCTCCTCCAGGATCAGATACTGAAGGATCGCCGCCTGGGGTGGGAGGATGCTTTGGAGGTCGATCAGGCTGTCGGGCTGGATGGCCAGAAGGGATGCGAGTTCCGGGAACTTGTCCCTCAGGTCGTTGATGTATTCAATGTACTGCCGCCGCCTCTCGCCCAGCTGGGTTTCCAGTTGGGATATTTTCCCCGCGTCCTGAACCTCTTTCGGCTTCGACTTTTCCTCCACGAGCTGAGTCCTGGCGCCCTCGATCTCCTCCCTGAGTTCTTTCTCTCTGGCCTTTGCCTTTTCCTCCTTTTCGTCTCCGAGTTTGGGCACCAATTGATCGAACTGGTCCCTGAGCTTTCGCAATCGACTCCGCTCCAGATACTCCAAAGCCTCGGCGGCCTTCCCCTGTTTCAGGAGGATGGCGATCAGTTTCTGATAGGCCTTCCCCCTCATTTCCACAAAGGCGAGCATCTCCTCCTCGCCCCCGGCCACATCCTGGCGGAGAGTCTCGAGCACCTTCACCGATTCCTTGTAGTTTCTCTCCGCACCGGGGATGTCGCCCTTCCGTTCCAGCACGACCCCTTTAATGAAGTAGGACTCCCTGAGCAGGTCCGGGATATCGATCTCCCGGTATAAAGCGATGGCCTCATCCGTCTTGGACAGGGCGTCCTCCGGTCTCCCCATCCGGTCGTAAGCCCTTCCCATGTTGAGAGACGTATGTGCCACAAGGGACTTCATCCCTATTTCCTTGGCGAGGTCGTGGGACTTCTCGAAACAGGCAAGCGCAGGTTTTATCGACTGCAAACGGAGATGGGATCCGCCCATCTTGTTGTAGGTCTGAGCCAGGCCCTTCTTGTTGCCTAAGGCCCCGAAGAAATCGATTGCCTGCTGGTAATTCTCGGCTGCGCACTTGTGGTCTCCCCGGCGCGAACAAATATCCCCCAGTTCTCCAAGGTTGAAGGCCGACCATTTCCGGTTGTTCAGTTTCCTGGCAAGCTCCAGGGACCGGCTCAAATAGTCCGAGGACTTCTCAAGATTCCCCTGATACCGGTGGATCATGCCGATGTCGAACAGGGAAAGCATCATGAGCATGTCGTTTCCCTGGTCCTTCGCGATCTGCGTGGCCTGCTCCGCGTATTGCATCGCCTCCCGGTAGCGCCCCCTGCCTCGCGCAATTTGGCTCAGCATGTGAAACGAAGTCCCGGCTATGCCTATGCTGCCCAACCGCTGGGCGATCTCCACGGATTCCGTCAGGCTCTTGAGTGCCTCCTCGCCTTTTCCTATGTCCCAGTATACGATGCCGCTCCACATGAGACTCCTTGCCGTCAGCTTGTCCAATCCGATTTTCCGTGTGATTTCCAGGGACTGATTGAGATGCTTCAATGCGCTTATGAGATCTCCCTCGTTCTGGTATATGACGCCGATGACGTTGTGACACAGGGCCACGGCGTTGTCATTGGACTTGAGCTGCTCCAGCCTGCTTTCCCACCGGGGCAGATCCTCCGGTGAATACTTGCCGCGCCACACGTCGGCGGCATCGTTCCAGAGCACGGGATCCCGACTTCCCTGCCCCCGTTGGGCGTGGGACATACCGGTCAAGTTTACATGAAAAACGAAGACCAGAAAACCCAGGATGATGATTGACCTTTTCATGAAGGTCCTCCACAGAACAAAAACGGCCATTTATTGCCGACGGGTTGATTCGCCCCTCACAATCGCACGGCGCGCTGCCAGTCCCGCCGGACCCGGTCGAGGATTTCCCGCCCTTTGTTACTCGTACACACGCTCCGAATTGCGATCGGAAAGGTACGGCAGCCCTCCTGATGGATGCAGCGCTATTCCCGCCAGAAGCAGAAAGGGATGCCAAAAAGGGCCCGGCAGGTTGAAGATCACTTGCTCCTGGGCATCGATCTTGATGAATGAGGCTTTACTGAATTCCTGGTTAATCACATAGATCGCCTCCTGGGCATCCACTACCAGATCAGGCGTATCGGTAAGAGCGCCGCCGCCCTTAAAGAACTTAAGCAAGGTCCCGGTTTTATCGAACTTGGCGATGCCGCTACCGTATTGCGCATTCTGCCAATCCGATACGTAGACATTTTTGTTCTTGTCTACGGCAACGCTCCAGGGACGGTTAAAAAAACCATTGCCGATCTGGAAGGAATACTTCCCCTTTTCGTCGAATACCTGGATGTTTCGGTTTTGAACATCAACCACATAGACCGAACCGGCATTATCGACAGCAATGCCCCGTGGATTGGTGAATTCCCCCGGCCCTTTCCCAGGCGATCCAATCAGGCCGCCCGCCTCATAAATGGTCCCTTTCGTAAATACCCATTTCACCTTGGCTTTCACTTTAGGATAGCCAGAGGAGTCTGTGAAGCGGACTTCATTGTTGGCCGCGACCGAATCAAAGCCGCTGCCTTTTATTTTATTTGTATGTGTGTGCCGCTTTCAGGATTGTTTACCGTTCCCACCCACCCGACGGATGGGCTGAAAGAGTGTAGGGAGAGCGGGGGAAGGGCCTGCGCGTTCGTGACCCATAGCGCAGCAATTACCAAAGCAGAAAGTAGTCTCATTTTCCCTCCGAATAAGGTCAGAAAATATCTTTTTTGAAGATGGCGGTGATATCCTTCTTAATGTTTTCAATATCCTTTTCAAAAGAGGTATTGCCTATTAGGATATACCGATCCTCGACAGGATAAAGCGTCAAGATTTCAATTCGATCCGGATCATTCCATAAAGATTTGGCCGATTCAAAATCGATCCCGTGTTTTTTCTTGTCAGAATCATTTTTGATCGGATCCCATTCAAATATCATTTAAATTTATTACATATTTTAAACAAAATTGCAACGTCTAAGTTGGTATGATCGCGCTTCCGGATAAATGGCGGCATACCGGATTCAATACCTAATTGCGGCAAAAGAATCCTCCCGCGGGATAAGACGTCCATGGGAAACCTTGCAAGGTACATCATCCGGGCATCGTTCTCCCAGGAACGGATGACTTACGTTCCAGAAGCCGGATCTGTAGTCCATCAATCCAAGGACGGCCGAAATACCCCTGTGTTTGACGCTCTGGAATTGCTCCGCAAACGTGATATAAACACTGGCCGCGATGACCAGTCATATTCCCAATAAGGGCGAACAGATGGTCCGGTATTACGGATATTAATGTTCAGTTCCGAAAAAGCTGGTCCCACCTGATCCAAAAAATATATGAGGTCGATCCCCTGATCTGCCCCAAGTGCCAGGAAAAAATGCGGGTGGTCGCGTTTATCGAAGATCCGGATGTGACTAGAAAAACACTCAAACACTTATCTTTTTTAGAAGCCAAATGTGTGGGGTAGCCGGCTTGGGGGTGAGGGCAAACAGGCGACCGGGTCAAGGGGTTTTCTCTACCCGTTTTAAGCCCGCGGCCGCTGGGTGTAACGCTGCTGGGCCGAAAGCGTTACTTTTCTCATGCGAATGGAAAGGGGGGTCACCTCCACCAGTTCGTCTTCCCGGATGAAGCTGATGGCCTGCTCCAGGGTCATGGGCTTGATGGGCGAGAGCAGCACGTTGTCGTCCTTTCCCGCGGCCCGCATGTTGGTAAGTTTTTTCTCCTTGCAAGGGTTCACGTTCAAATCCTGCCCCCGGTTGTGCTCGCCGATGATCATCCCTTCGTAGACCGGGTCTCCGGGCACGATGAACAAGCGTCCACGGGGTTCGAGGTTAAAAAGGGCATAGGGCACTGCGGTGCCGGAGCGGTCCGACACCAAGGAACCGGTGAAGCGGCTCGGGTAATCGCCGCGGTACTCCCCGTAACCGTCGAAAAGAGAGTGCATGATGCCTGTGCCCCGGGTGTCGGTTAAGAATTCGTCCCGATAACCGATAAGTGCCCGGGAGGGTACGGAAAATTCGATTCGCACCCGTCCCTTGCCGTTGTTGACAAAGTTGAGCATCTTACCTTTTCTGAGTGAGATTTTCTCAGTCATCACCCCGAGAAAGAACTCCTCGCAGTCCAAGAATAACCGCTCGAGGGGTTCGTGTCTTTTTCCGTCCACCTCCCGGAAAATAACCTCGGGACGGCCCGCGCAGAATTCATAGCCTTCCCGGCGCATGGTTTCGATGAGGATGGCGAGCTGAAATTCCCCCCGACCCTTCACCACGGTGCTGTCCCGATCGCCCGAGGCGTCCACTTGAATAGCAACGTTCCGGAGGGTCTCCTTTAACAGGCGCTCACGAAGCCGGCTAGACTGCACATATTTGCCTTCTTTACCCCCGAAAGGCGAATTGTTCACGGTGAATTTCATACTCACGGTGGGTTCGTCGACCCGAATCTGGGGAAGGGCCCGGGGGTCCTCCTGATTGCAGATAGTATCCCCGATCATGACATTGGAAACGCCGGCAAGAACCACAATGTCACCGGACTCCACCGACTCCGCGTCCTCTAGGGTCATCCCGCGGTAGACCTGAAGCTTGGAAACCTTGAGCGGCGTCACCTGTCCCCTTTCTCCCATACACACGAGGTTGTCCCGAAAGTGCGCGGTGCCGTTAAAGATCTTGCCCACGGCCAGCCGGCCGAGGTAATCGGAATAGCCTAAGTCAGAGACCAGCATCTGAAAGGGCGCCTGCGGATCGTGAGACGGGCCCGGGATCGCTTCAAGGATCGTGTCAAAAAGCGCATGGAGGTGTTCTTCTTCGCCGTCCAGATTTTTTTTGGCGATCCCTTTCTTGCCGATGGCGTAAAGTAGCGGGAACTCGAGCTGTTCGTCCGTGGCATCCAGATCAATCAAAAGGTCGTATATTTCATCGAGCACCTCTTCGGGTCGGGCGTCCTGGCGATCGATCTTGTTGATGACGACGATGATCTTTAGTCTCGCCTCCAGGGCTTTTTTGAGCACGAACCGGGTCTGGGGCAGCGGCCCTTCCGATGCATCCACCAGAAGGATGGCGCCGTCTGCCATGGAGAGAGCCCGCTCCACCTCGCCGCCGAAATCGGCGTGACCCGGGGTATCGATGATGTTGATGCGAATGTCCTTCCAGCCCACCGAGCAGTTCTTGGCGGCGATGGTGATGCCCCGCTCCCGCTCAAGATCCATGGTGTCCATGAGCCGCTCATCCACGGGTTGGTGGGTTTTAAAAAGACCGCTTTGGCGGAACATGGCGTCCACCAGGGTGGTTTTGCCGTGGTCGACGTGGGCGATAATGGCGATATTGCGAATCTTTTCGTTTCGAATAGGGGCGCTCATATGCTTGTCTTGTTGATTTTTAGGTTGAATACCATCTTCGGGATTTGAATACTTTGATAGAGTATACTATGGCCACTAAAAAGCAATTGAGAAAAGTTTATAGGGAGAATGGCAGTTTCAATATTTACCAAAATAGACAATTTCTTGCCGAGAGCTATGGCAAGTAATCTTCGATGAAACTGGGGCAACATAATAATCAAAGAATAAAAAACAAGAAATGAATTAATTGGCTAAGCGCATTATTGAAAAATCCATCGACAACGCTCTACGATGACCCCGTCACTCTCATGACCTGTAGCGTAATTCTCCCCTGATCTGGGTCATTGGTTCAGAAACGCGTCGCAGACGTTGGTCAGTTCCAGGTGGACTCGTTTGAGAGGATTTTTTACATGTCTGAAGGTGCGTGTCGCATAGGACTAGCGCAGATATTCATCTCGCTTAAAACCAAAATTCTGTCATAAAATCAATTAATTATTATTTGTTGCCCAGTGCGTATAATATCAGTTGGCTTCATACCATTCATTTCTGCCAACTGTTTGAGAGATACATTGTATTTCAATGAAATTCTAAATAAATTTTCTCCCTGTTGCACGATGTGGTAACGCTCGTTCAGCTTAGAACTTTTCCTTGAAATTGTGGTATCTGATACCGAAGATTTCTTAGAGGCGGAAAGACTTTCCAGCCGCAAGATTTTTTGTTCCAGCTCGGCAATCCTTTTTTCAACGGTATTGAACTGATTATTGCTTTTCTGTATTAATGCCTCCGACTCGTTTATTCTTGACTCGATCAATTTTATGGTGGCCTCTATCTCTTCGGCGGGTTTGAGGGCTGTTTGTGAAGTATTATGGTCGTTCTCAATTCTTTCAAGGCGCTCCGTGAATGTTCCTGTGGTTTGCAGAATAAATAAAAACCCTAATAGCAGTATCAAAAATCCTCCGCTAATTCCGATCAACCAATATTTATACCCGACTGCTCGCTGAGAAGGATTGATATTTCCGCCACTTTTTCGGTGGTCAACTTCCAAAGTACTTTCCGAAGGAATGATTTTTCTTGAGGTTTTGGGAAGTTGATCTTTATACCTCATACCGCTGAAGGGAGCTTCGGCTTCAATAAAGGCGATAAATTGTTTCCTGGAATCCGTTGTGATTTGACTAATCTCACAACCAATATCTATCCTTTCTTTATCTTTATTCTTCCATCTGACGACGAGTTCAATCGGATTTTGGAATTTTACATTTCTTGTGCCGATGATTTCCATGAGAAACAGATTTTCTCCAATTGAGAACTCGCTTCCCAAATATCCTTCGAGCATGAATTTAAAACCTTTTTCGCTAAAATCCAATACGACTAAAGTAATGGTCTTTCTTCGTGCACCTGCCCGATAGATGATGCAGTATACAGCTTCTTCCCTTGCCAAGGGAAAGCGCGGATCCTTTCTTTTCTCTCTGGGGTCAAGATTTTCCATGGTATAAACTCATTTAACAGGTTGTTGAAAAACTCCTTATCAATCTAACTTATTGAAATAGTTAGATATAACATTAAATGATTTTAACTACTTGCAGTTTGATAGTAAAAAACCTTATTTTTAAAGCTTTTTTTGTATTTTGTCAACACCCTGTTAAGGCTCGGATTGGCCCCTGAGACGATAAAATAATTAAGAGATCATCGAATCGGGTACCACTTCAAAGAGACTCAAACCGCGGTCAATCTTTATAACAAGTATGTGACAGACGGCGAGGCGGTTGGCGGGCTTTTCCATTCCACCTGTTGGGACGATGTGTATGAAATTTGGTTCATCCGGTTTCCGGGCGTTGAGACCCGAAACCCATGAGTCCGTCAATCCCTTCATTATACGCGGCTTTTCCCGTTGCATCCTTTGCGGCCGATGCGCCCAGGAGTGCAACGATATCCAGGTCAATCACGCCATCGACTTCGGATACCGCGGATTGGAGACCAAGATCGTGGAATCGGAGGACCACCCCTTCGGCTCCAATGTTATGTTCACCCTGTAGGCGCCCTCGTCGAAAAGGGCGTGCGATACGCCCATCGACCTTGGGAACCGCGCAAAGTTCGCGCTTCTCCGGATCGACTCAGGACCCCGCGGATCAAGGAAAAGGGAAGTTTCCGGGAGACGACCTGGGACGAGGCTCTGGATTCGGTTTCCAAGATTTTCGAATTCAAGTTGTGCGTAATCCAGCTGGAACGGGCAGTGTAAATCGCTATCTTTCCCGAAGCTCAGGGTATCGGTAACAGCTCATCAGGTGGTCGTTCACGATTCCGCCGGCTTGGAGGAAAGCGTAGCATATCGTGCTTCCCACGAAACGAAACCCCGCCCCTTTCAACGCCTTGCTCACTGCGTCCGAAAGGGATGTCTTGGCGGGGAGCTGATCCGGGCGTTTGAATCGGTTGTGGACGGTTTTGCCCTTGGTGAAAGTCCAGATGAACGCGTCAAAGGTGCTGTGCTCTTGTTGAAGCTTTAGAAATGCCCGGGCATTCTCCACGGCCGCCCGGATCTTGAGACGGTTGCGGATGATCCTTTGATCCTGGATGGCCGACTCGATCTCTGCGTCGGACATCACGGCCGCGCCAGCAGGGTCAAAGCCGTGGAAAACCTGCCTGAGCGCCTCCCTCTTGTTCAGGACGATCTTCCAGGAAAGCCCTGCCTGAAATGCATCCAGGACCATATATTCGAACCATTTCCGATCATCATGAACCGGAACCCCCCATTCTTCATCATGATATTTCATCATGAGGGGGTCATCCCCGGTCCAGTGGCATCGAATTATTGAATTGGTGACCATCATGAAAAACCCTTTATCGAAAGAAATAGAGATATCTGCAGAAGGGCCTAGGGTCAACCGAAACTTTAAAAGGCTGAGAGTTCCAATCGGAGAAAAAGAGAAAAGGTTGACAATAAACATGCCCATGCGTATGATCTTTTTTAATGAGACGGCGGAAGCCGCCGGAATTTTTCAAAAGTAGTAAACGCTGATCCTTAAGAGTCAACATATATACAATCAACAAGCCATGAAGGCTGCTAACTTTGCGATGCGCCTTCACGGCCTTTTTATTTTAGAGCCGGCGAAAAAGGTTATGAAAGGAGAGGGAACGGTGAAAATATGTATTTGCGGAAAGGGTGGAAGCGGAAAAAGTACGGTATTGACCCTTCTTGCCCGTGGCTTCAGGCAACACGGCCAAGAGGCGATCGTGCTGGATTCCGATGAATCAAACTCGAGTCTGTTTTGGATGCTCGGGTTTGAACGACCGCCTCAACCCCTGATGGATTTCTTTGGAGGCAGAAAGAACATCCAGAAAAAGATGCTCACCCAATTTTCAAGAGGCGAAAATGAACCGACCATGTCCATCTGGGAAATGGCAAGCATAACCAGCCGATCCCTTCCATCGGGCTACATGATTGAAAAGGATGGATTAAAGTTGGTGTCCACGGGCAAGATTCATCAGGCCATGGAAGGGTGTGCCTGCGCCATGGGGAGGGTGACCCGGGAGTTTCTGAAAAATTTCCAACTGGCCGAAAATGAGATCATGCTGGTGGATATGGAGGCCGGCATCGAACATTTCGGGCGAGGCGTGGAAGCCAGTGTCGACGGGGTTATCAGTGTGGTGGAACCCTCTTTGGAGTCCATTTCGCTTTCCAAAAAGGTGATGGATTTGACCCAATCCTCCGGTGCAACCTTTTTGGGTGCCTTTCTCAATAAAATCTCATCACAGGATCAAAAGGATCGGGTCATAAAGAAGATGACCGAACTCGGTGTGCCCGTAATCGGAACGATAGGTTTTCAGGAAGAGATTCAGTCGGCGTGTTTTGAGGGAAAACCGCTTGATCCCGAGATTGCAGCTTCGGAAATAAAGGATTTCGCCGGTGCGCTGCTGCAACACAGGAAAAGAAAAAGAGTATGAACGCATTCGCAGATCGAAAAGAAGTCCTGATGCCAATCGGCTTCGTTTTTTCGGTGTCGTGGTCTGGGTGCTTGCGGTGGCTTTAATGTCTGCCATGGGCTTGGCCCAGGAAGGTCGGCGCATCACGGATGCTTTAAGCAGGGTTCCTTAACCCTGTTGGGTAAAAGAAGAGTAGCGTTTTCTTAGGGATGCACAAAATTGGTTCTTCAATCCCTTTCTTCCACCGGGATATAATCATATTGGGGGCTACCCATATAGATCTGTCTAGGACGGGAAAGCCGCCAGTCAGGGTCATCCATGCTTTCCTTCCATTGGGCGATCCAGCCGGGAAGACGGCCTATGGCGAACAGCACGGTGAACATATTGGTGGGAAAACCGATGGTTCTCAGAACAATGCCGCTGTAAAAGTCCACATTGGGATACAGGTGTTTTTGAATGAAATAATCGTCCTTGAGGGCGATTTCCTCCAGCTCCAAGGCGATGTCCAGGAGCGGATCGGAGATGCGAAGCTTGTTCAGCAGGGAATGACACCATTTTTTGATGATCTTTGCCCTCGGGTCATAGGCCTTGTAAACCCGATGGCCGAATCCCATCAGGCGGAAAGGATCCTTTTTATCCTTGGCCCGTTCGACCAGCTTCCGGACCGGAACATTCTTTTCATATGATTGTGTGAGCATTTCAATCACCGCCTGATTGGCGCCGCCGTGAAGGGGGCCCCACAAGGCGGAGATTCCTGCGGAAATGGCCGCATACAGATTGACCCTTCCGCTCCCCACCACTCGAACGGCCGATGTAGAGCAGTTCTGCTCGTGATCCGCATGGAGGATCCAGAAGACCTCCAGGGCGCGCGCCACGTCACTGTCGATGATGTAGGGCTTTACCGGGGAGTCGAACATCATATTTAAAAAGTTGGCGGTATAGGCCAGATCCGGACGGGGATAAATGACCCTGTGGCCTCTGGAGATCTTATACGACATGGCCGCCATGGTCCGAACCTTGGCCAAAAGCCGTGTGACGGTGATGTTGATTTCCTCTTCCATGGTTTGCAGTTCCGGATAAAAGCTTCTCAAGGCATTGACCATGGAAGAGAGAATCCCCATGGGATGGGAAGCCCTGGGAAAGTTCTGGTAGAAATGCTGCATGTCTTCATGAACCAGGGAATGGTCGTTCAGCAGCACGGAAAAGCGGTTCAGTTCGGCCTGGTTGGGGAGTTTGCCGTTGATGAGAAGATAGGATGTTTCTTTGAAGGTGGCGAACTCGGCAAGTTGTTCGATGGGGATGCCTCGATACCGGAGGATCCCTTTTTCGCCGTCCATAAACGTTATGTCGCTTTTACAGCTTCCGGTGTTTCCGAAGCCCGGGTCATAGGTGATCAGGCCGGTTTTTTGGCGCAATGCCTGTATGTCGATGGCCTTTTCTCCTTCCGTACCCACAACGACGGGGATCTCGTATGTTTTTCCTGCAAATTCGATCTTGGCGGTATCTTCCATGGCCAACCTCCCATCCTGCAAATCCCTGAGCGTGCGTATTATTCCATCGGATGATTTCCGACTGCATCAAGGCAATAACTAATAACTCAACCGATAAGACATTTCAAACAATTTGTTTTCAAAAATCGAGTTCAGGCAACGACCTAAGTATCCATCTTTACATGAGGACCCGCTTTTGATAAAGGTAAATCATCATTTCCAAAGAAAGGAATTGCCATGTCCTTCAAGGAAAATTTGCTCAAAAAGATTGCCATCGATCGATTGGCCGAGCAGGTGATTGCTTCCATCGGGCCGTCAGGAGGCGAAAAAAAGACCGATCGATCGGCCATGCGCCGTCTCATTGAGATGGGTCCCCATGAGTTTAGAAAGGAACGGGATCTGGATCTTTTCCTGCTTGAGCTTTCAGGGGGTAAAAAATGGATACTGGTTTTGGACAATGAGCTTCCCATCTATGATACGACGGCAGAAGATGTGGGACTGAGGAAAAGCCCCACGATCAAAGAGATGGTCAACATCCGGAACGCCATCAAGATTCTCAGCGACAAAGACGTGAAAGTCAGCACCAAGGAAGACTCGGTGAATCGTGTGCGCAACGCGTGGATTGGGGGTCTGGATCTGTCTTTTAACCTTTCGGACCTCGATGAGATCGAAAATGACGGAAGCGCTTCTCTGAATCGGGGGTACTCTGATGGCGTGATCGAATCCCTAACCCTTTTTGCCGAGCTCTTGGGCTATGACACAGCCCCCAAGCCCCTGGAAATTCTCCACTGCCATGTTATCGGAGCAACCGTGACCAAAGCTTCCGGTGAAAAGGCGCTGGGTCCTGTGGTGATTTACAGCCTGATCCAGAATACCCTTCAACTTATCGAAACCCCAGTGGGAATTTATGACAAGTCGATGATCGAACGGATGCACCGAGTGGCATCCGGAAAAGAAAAAGGGGAAAAAGAAGGCCCAGAGGTTTTCAACTTCCTCAAAGCCGAAACGGTTCAGAAAAAATGGCCCGAAAAAGCCGGCAATGCGCTTCAAGGATAGAAACATGTCATGGCAAGGGCATTTCAAGTTTTCCCGATAGGTGTCATCCGGAAATCCGATGATGATGTACGGATAATCATCTACAAAAAGTACCGCAAGGGCCTTTTCGGTCTGGAGCAGTTCTCTCACATCCATGTCTTCTACTGGTTCCACCAAAACGATATTCCGGAAAAACGCGCTGTTCTCCAAGTGCACCCTTGCAGCCTCAAAGGGAATCCCCTAACCGGTGTCTTTGCCACCCACTCTCCCATGCGGCCCAATCTGATCGCACTTGCCCGATGCAGAATCCTTGCCATTGAAGACACCATAATCCGGGTCGATGCCATCGATGCATTCGACGGTTCCCCGGTAATCGATATTAAGAGTTATTTTCCTCCGGATGATCCGGCAGGGACCATCCGATTCCCCCACTGGAAGAGAAAATCCGATTAGCATGGAGATTGCCGAACTTTCGGGACAGATCGAACGGGTCACCTATTCCGATGCCGAAAGCGGGTTTACCATCGCTCGTGTCAAGGTCTCTGGAAAACGAGACCTGGTGACTGTGGTGGGCGAACTGACATCGGCGATTCCCGGCGAAATTCTGCAAATGAAGGGAAGATGGGTCCACCATCCCAAGTACGGCGAACAGTTTCGGGTGACCGAATCAAAAACTGAGACACCGGCCACGGTTTATGGGATTCGTAAATACCTGGGTTCGGGAATGATCAAGGGAATCGGTCCCGTGATGGCCGAAAGGATCGTGGAGCGTTTCGGAGAAAAGACGCTTAGGGTAATCGAAAATGAAAGCGAACGCTTATCCGAGGTGGAAGGAATCGGTGAAAAGCGGATCGATATGATCACAAAATCCTGGGAAGATCAGCAGGAAATCCGGGACGTGATGATTTTCCTGCAAGCCCAGGGGATCAGCCCGGGATACGCGGTCAAGATCTTTAAGACCTACGGCAAGGAATCTATCACCGTGGTGAAGGAAGATCCGTATCGCTTGGCATGGGATATCTTCGGGATCGGCTTTTTAACGGCCGATCGAATTGCCGAAAAACTCGGCATTCCGAAAAACGCACCCATGCGGATCCATGCCGGCATCATCTATACTCTGCAAAATCTGGCAGAGGAAGGAAACGTATATTTTCCGTATCTTCCCCTGGTTGAAAAGTGTCGACAAACCCTTTTGGCGGAATCGGAGGAAGTGACGGCCGGACTGGAGCAGCTTGCCGGGGAGAAAAAGATCGTCGTGGAGGACAATTTTTGCGATTCGTCGGGGGAGCGGATGGTTTACCTGGCGTGGTTATACCGGTTTGAAACCGGAATTGCAGATGCCTTAAAAAGGCTTGCCGATTCCCCCAGGTCTCTGCAGATACCGGACCCCGAAGAGGCCTTGAAAGAGGCTCAGGGTTCCCTTTCCATCGCACTGGAAGCCGACCAGGTCAAGGCCATTCAGGCCGCCCTCAAACAAAAGGTGCTGGTGATCACCGGCGGACCGGGAACCGGGAAGACCACCATCATTCGGGCTATTCTGGCTATTTTTGCCCAACGGGGAGCCCGGATCCTCCTGGCTGCCCCTACGGGGAGGGCGGCCAAGCGGATGAGCGAAGCGTGCGGATTTGCAGCAAAGACCATTCACCGCCTCCTGGAATACAGCCCCAAGCAGCATGCTTTTCAACGAAACGAAAACCGCTTGCTGAGGTGTCATTTGCTGGTCCTGGATGAAGCCTCCATGATCGACACGTTTCTCATGTACCACCTCCTGAAAGGCATCCCTGAAAGTGCGACACTGATTCTTGTGGGCGACGTGAACCAGCTCCCGTCGGTGGGGGCGGGGAACGTGCTCAAGGACATTATCGAGTCCGGTATAATTCCCGTAGCCTCTTTGATGAAGATATTTCGTCAGGCAGAGGGGAGCCGGATCATCGTTAACGCCCATCGCATTAACGCCGGCGAATTCCCCGATATCCGCCCCCCGAAGGATTTTGATTTGAAGACCGATTTTTATTTCATTGACCGGGAAGATCCGGAGAAGGTCCTTCAAACCATTTTATGGCTTGCCAAGGAGCGGATCCCTTCGCGGTTCGGATTCGACCCGATTGAGGAGATCCAGGTCCTAAGCCCCATGCATAAAGGCGTGGTGGGCGCCGAAAACCTCAACCGACAGCTCCAGCAGGAGCTGAACCCCCGGCCGGACGGCATCTTACGCGGAGGACTCGCATTCCGCATGTACGACAAGGTGATGCAAATCCGGAATAATTACGACAAAGAGGTCTTCAACGGGGATATCGGAAAAATCGTGGAAATCCTGAAAGAAGAACAAGAAGTCATTGTTTCCTATGACGGCCGGGGAGTGGTCTATGATTTTTCCGAACTCGACGAGATCGTTTTAGCCTATGCGGTTTCGGTTCACAAATCCCAGGGGTCGGAATATCCGGCCGTTATTGTGCCCGTGCTGACCCAGCACTACATCCTGCTTCAGCGAAACCTGATCTACACGGCCGTCACTCGCGCCCAGCGTCTCCTGGTGATGGTGGGCACCCGAAAGGCTTTGGCCATCGGCGTTAAAAATGACCGGACCCAGAAGCGCTATACCGGGCTCAAGGACAGACTCCGGTGATTCCCATGCCGTCCATTCATTACGATGATTCGGGAACAAACGAGATGGCCGGATTTATCGGCGTTCGACAAGCCGGTCCAAAATGAGGCCGTAAAAATACGATCCGCCGGAGGATGCGTAAAGCCACCCCATGTGGGTTAGGCAGGAACCGCAGACGGCCACGCGCCAAGTGAACCCCTTGAACCAGGTGAAGTCATCGGTGGCCGAACCTACCAGAGCGCAGCCCCAGGCGGATTGGAAACATCCGATCTGAAATACGACCCCTTGGGGATTGGCAAAGGTGTGCTGATGGGCTCCTTCCACCTCTGCTCGTTCGCTTGCGCGGGTTATAGTCCGGCCGCATGCCCGGCAGCGGATAGCCTCGCCTTCATCAGGGGATTCCGCTTCCCGGGAAGCGGAATCCGGGTCTGTCTTGATCTTGACCGAGACATCGGTTTTTGGCGGAACGCGAAACAGGCAAGGGCGGGAAAATCCGTCTCTTTCGACAAGCTTATGAGGCTGAATATCTTCCATTACATCCCCCGTTCATTCCGGGTTTTGATTTGACAACCGAGGACCTCTTTTATAGATACAGTACAATTTCGTATCATAGCACACTTACCTTTTTTTAAAAACGTCGAATCCGGGTTAAGTTACGCGAAGACAGAGCGACGGATGCCGGGATGAAATCAAAACGGATCTGAGGGGAGATTATGGATTTTAAACTTTCCACGGAACAGGAGATCTTGAGGGAATCGGTGCGTAGCTTCGCCGAAAAGGAGATCAAGCCGGTTGCCAGGGTTTTGGATGATAAAGAGGAATTTTCCTATGAAACCATGGCCAAAATGGCCGAGCTCGGCCTTTTTGGCATTTTTGTGTCTGAAGAATACGGCGGACAGGGCATGGATTACATTTCCTATATCATCGCCGTAGAAGAAATCGCCCGGGCGGATGGGTCCCATGCCGCCACCATCGCGGCAGAGAATTCTCTGGGTATCAGCCCGCTTTACTATTTCGGAAATGAAGAACAAAAACGGAAATATCTTCCCAAACTATGCAGCGGGGAAACGCTGTGGGGTTTCGGTTTGACCGAACCCAACGCCGGCTCGGATGCTATGGCCACGCGGACCACGGCCGTGAGAGATAGAAACGAATGGGTGATCAATGGGAGCAAAATCTTCATCACCAACGCGTCAACCGACATCACGGCAGGGGTTACCGTTCTGTGCCGGACCGGTACCAGGCCGGACGGGAAACCCGAACTCACCTGCATTCTCGTAGAAAGGGAAACTCTGGGATACCTGGCAAAGCCCATGCACGGCAAAATGATGTGGCGCGCATCTAATACAAGCGAACTGTATTTTACGGATTGTCGGGTGCCCGTGGAAAATACTTTGGGACCCGTCGGTGAGGGGTTCCACCAGATGATGAAGACGCTGGACGGCGGTCGCCTCTCCATTGCGGCCATGGGGCTCGGAGGGTCTCAGGGGTGTCTCGATATGGCATTGAAATATGCCAACGAGAGGGAGCAGTTCGGCCGACCCATCGCCAATTTCCAGGTCAATGCCTTCAAGCTGGCCGATATGGCGACGGAGATCGAATGTGCGAGACTCCTCCTCTATAAGGCCTGTTGGTTGTGCGACAGCCACCTCCCTTTTGCCAAGGAAGCTGCCATGGCCAAGCTCTACTGTTCTGAGGTAATGTACCGGTGCGCCAATCACGCGGTGCAGCTCCACGGCGGGTACGGGCTCATGAAAGAATATGATGTGGAACGGTTTTACCGGGATCAGAAGCTTCTGGAAATCGGTGAAGGAACGTCAGAGGTCCAGAGGATTGTCATTGCCCGGCATATCGGAGCAAGGTGCATGTAGGCAATCGACGGCACATTTGCATCCTAAAACCGATTCTGCTTTCATCAAACGGAGCAAGGAGAAGATGATGGAAAAAAAAGACCATAAAACCCACAGCCACGTGGATTTTTTTAAAGATTTGACCGGTGAGATCGCCGGTGCAGCCTCCAAAGAGGCGGAAAAGATCGGAATTCGGATTCGAACACTGAGGCAGGAAAAAGGGCTTTCACTGGAAGAGCTGTCCCGGATGACCGGCTATGACACGGAGTTTTTAGACAATATCGAGTCGGATAAGCTGCAGCCGCAGTTAGGTACCCTCATCAAGCTTTCCAAAGCCCTTGACAGCGCATTCGGAAGGTTGGTGTCGGGTGTGGGAAGCAAGCTGTATTCCATTACCCGAAAAGACGAGCAAAAAATTGTTTCCCGCTCCACATCTCAAAAAGGAAAAAAGAAGGTCTATACCTATAAGAGCCTGGCCCCGGAAGTCAAAGGCCGCCACATGGAGGCTCTCATCGTCCAGCTCGAGGAAAACCCGGAAGAAGAGATCTCCGTGCACGAGGGAGAGGAGTTCATCTATGTCCTCGATGGCGCAGTGGCTCTAAAGATTGCAGGGGATACCTTTGATCTGTTTCCCGGCGACAGCGCCTATTATCTGTCCACCACGCCTCATTTCATTGCGGCCAAAAAGGAAAAAGCCACCATCATTGCGGTCCTGTATGGAGAGTAATATCTGATCGAAGGAGATTCACGATGGGTAAAGCAATTTGGATCCGGCAACCCGGAGGCCCGGAGGTGATGCATCTTCAAACCGATGATCCGGGCCCGCCGCAGGCAGGCGAGGCCCTGGTGCGTCATGAAGCCATCGGGGTAAATTTCATCGATATCTATCATCGAACCGGCCTTTATCCGGTTCCGGGGTTGCCCGCCATCCTCGGCATGGAGGGGGCCGGTATTGTGGAGGCGGTGGGCGAAGGCGTTCAAGAGGTTGCCCCGGGGGATCGTGTGGCCTATGCGGGCATGCCTCTGGGTGCTTACGCCGAGGTTCGGCGCATCCCTTCTCATCGGCTAGTTAAACTTCCGGATGCAATTCCCGCCCGCCAGGCAGCCGGCATGATGCTGCGGGGGATGACGGCAAGATATCTTTTAAAGGGGTGTTACCCGGTCAAGGCAGGAGACCGGATCCTCATGCATGCCGCAGCCGGCGGCGTAGGACAGCTCGTCTGTCAGTGGGCCAAGCATTTAGGGGCGACGGTCATCGGAACGGTGGGGTCCGGGGAAAAGGCCGAACGGGCCAAGGAGTGCGGATGCGACTTTCCCATTGTTTACACGAAGGAGGATTTTGCGGATCGCACCAGAGAGATCACGAACGGGCAGGGAGTGGACGTGGTCTATGACGGCATCGGCAAGTCCACCTTCTACAAGTCCCTCGACTGCCTGCGGCCATTGGGGACGATGGTTTCCTTCGGGCAGGCCTCCGGGGCAATCGGTCCTTTTGATATATCGATTCTTGCCGCCAAAGGGTCCCTTTTTTTGACTCGTCCCACCCTTATGACCTATACCCAGAAACGGGAGGACTTGCTTGCCCACGCCCGGGATCTTTTTGCAGTGGTGCAAAGCGGCGCGGTTCATATCAATATCGGTCAAGCCTATCCTCTCGAGAAGGTTGCCAGAGCCCATGCGGATCTTGAAAGCCGAAAAACTACAGGATCCACGATCCTCATTCCATAACCTTATTCTTAGAAGGAGATGAATATGCCTGATGATCTGAAAAAGATGTACAAGACCATCCTGGGGGATCATTTTCCCGAAAAAATGGAGATTCGCTTCATTGACGACCAAAAAACCCAGAAACTGGTTTATGAAAAGGTGGGATGGACCATCGAGGGAGAGAAGAAGGGGTTGAGATACGGTGAAAATCCGGGACAGGAGGCCGCCCTTTATAAACTCATCCATGGGAATCTGGTACTGGGGGATGCCCAAACCCTTCAGCCCGGACGGTATCTCGCCTCCGACCCGGAGTTGCTGCAGTCCGGAAAGCACCCCGGAAAGACCAACCTAACGGATGCGGATAATGCTCTCAACATCCTGCGGTATTTTATGGACCGGCCAACGGCGGTCATCGTCAAGCACAACAACCCATGCGGGGTGGCCCGGGCCGATTCCCTGGAAGAGGCATACATCAAGGCGAATCTTGCGGATCGGGTGGCTGCTTTCGGGGGGTGTATCGCCCTCAACCGGCCGGTGGACCGGGTAACCGCGGAGGCGATCTTCAATCAGTATGCGGAAGTCGTCGTGGCTCCTGATTTTGAAGCGGGTGTCATGGGTCTTTTCGGAAAAAAGAAGAACTTGAGGGTAATCCGGATTGCGAATATGGCGGGTCTGGCCGATTTTGCAAATGCACGAACCGTGGAGTTCAAATGCCTCATGGACGGCGGCATAATCACCCAATGGTCCTATCTTCCAAAGGCCCGGGCAAAGGAAGATCTGACCCTGGCATCCTGCGATTACAAAGGAAAAACCTACCGGATCAGACGCGAGCCCACCCAGCAGGAGTTCGATGACATGCTTTTCGGGTGGTTGGTGGAAGCCGGGGTGACTTCCAACTCAGTCCTCTATGTGAAAGATCAGGTGACCGTGGGGATCGGAACCGGTGAACAGGATCGTGTGGGCGTGGCGGAGATCGCCCGGGATAAGGCCTATCGAAAGCTTGCCGACCGGTACGCTTTTGAGATGTTTAAAATACCTTACAACGATCTCAAGGACCCTGAAAAGAAAGCGGAAATCGACACCAAGGTAGCCCGGGAAAAAGGGGGGCTGATCGGTTCGGCCATGGTGAGCGATGCTTTTTTTCCGTTCAGGGACGGTGTGGATGTAGGGATCCGGGAAGGGATTTCCTGCGTAATTCAGCCGGGAGGTTCGGAAAACGACTACCAATCCATCGAGGCGTGCAACGAGGCGAACGTCACCATGGTCTTTACAGGCCAGCGCAGTTTCAAGCACTAGTTCATGACTGAAGCGACGGCTTCCAGGGCGGCCTCGATGTCTGCTTTTGTGATGGGGTAATGGGTGACTGCCCTAAGTCGGCGGGAGTCGGCGGGAAGGACCCGGACCCCGGCGGCATTCAGTTTCTCGCAAACCTGAAGCGGGGACAAATCCTTCTGGATGATCCCGAAATAGACGATATTCGTTTTAATCCGCTCAGGATCGATGGAGATTCCATTGATTCGGGACAAACCCACTGCTAGAGCGTGGGCATTTTCGTGGTCGTCTGCCAGGCGGTCCACCATCTCCGTCAAAGCGATGATACCGGCTGCCGCCAGGACCCCGGCCTGCCGCATGCCTCCCCCAAGCACTTTCCTTACCCGCCTTGCCTGGGTGATGAAGGTGTTTGACCCGCAGATCAGAGAGCCGGCAGGGGCCCCCAGCCCTTTGCTAAGACAAAATGAGACGGAGTCGGCGTACCGGGTCAGGTCCTTGGGGTCGACTCCCAGGGCAATGGCGGCATTGAAAATCCGGGCGCCGTCCATGTGGATTTTCAGGTCAAAACGCCGGGCAAGATCTGCCACCGCTTCCATATAATCCGGGCCGATGGGGCTGCCATCACACCGGTTGTGGGTGTTCTCCAGCACGATCAGGCGAGTTCTGGGGAAATGCACGTTATCGGGGCGGATGGCTGCTTCGATGTCCTCCAGAGCCAGGGTACCATCCCGTTGATTTTTCACCGTTCGGGGATGAATCCCCCCCAAGGCCGCCGAACCGCCCTGCTCGTACCAGAAGATGTGGGCCTGGTCCCCCAGGATCATTTCATCTCCGCGTCCGCAGTGGACCAACTGGGAGATGATGTTGGCCATGGTTCCGGAAGCCACAAAGAGCGCCGCCTCTTTCCCCATTCTGCGGGCGGCCATTTCTTCCAGGCGTTTGATCGTCGGATCCTCTCCAAAGACATCATCCCCGACCTCGGCGCTGAACATGGCTTGCCGCATGCTTGGTGTAGGCAGGGTGACGGTATCCGATCGCAGATCGATAAGTTGCATGAATATGCTCCTTTCCGGAGGCGGTTTTGGATATTCTGAAAGCGATGATATGTGCTTTTGATTGCATAATTGACTGGGGGGTGCAAGGGCAAACCGGATATTCAATTCAGTGTCTGAGCTGCTATATTAGGACCTTGTATGAAACGAAGCGATTATGCCATCCATACAATGAGCAAGAGTTGGTTGATTTTTCTTTATTCATACTTATTGTAATATTTATCAGGATCTGATTTTTAAATTCCTCGTTTTTCCTAATAATTGTGTCATAATGTATTATTTTGAGTCATTCAATATATTTCATTATGTCTTATTATTCGGATATTCTAAGCCCTCTCTTTTTTAATATCTATTCGATATAATTGAGAATAGTAAGTTTGGCATCCGTTTTGCTTATTTGTGGTGTAAGACCAATCGTTCAGATGATAAAAAAATTGGTACATTTCAGCAAACCCACCCGCAACGGATCTTAAAATTTTTTGACCCGGAGTAAAAAACATGAACATGAATGAAATCCGAAAGATGGCAAAGGACGTTGGCATCAATGCCTTCGGCAAATCCAAAGTGGTCCTGGTAAGGGAGATCCAACGAAAGCAGGGACACTTCGACTGTTTTGCAACGGTAGTCGATTTTTGCGACCAGTTCGGCTGTTGTTTCAGGGAGGCCTGTTTCAAAGAGGCTGCCAGGCTGAATCGAAACAGTCAGGAAAAAATCCTATAGAAAAGGAGGTACAGCATGGCAATCGTAAAATGGGATCCGTTTCGTGAAATCGAAGACATGGTGGATCGATACACCAAAGCCGTCGGATGGCCGAGGCAGGCAAGTCAAGAGGTTATGACCACCGGAGACTGGACGCCGCGGGTGGATATCGCGGAGACCGAAAAGGAATTTGTCATCAAAGCCGAAATCCCGGAGGTGAAAAAGGAAGACGTCAAGGTGACCGTGGATAACGGCGTTTTAACCATTCGGGGAGAAAGAAAACAGGAAAAAGAGGAAAAAGGGAAGAAATATCACCGTATCGAACGCTTCTACGGCAGTTTTACCAGAAGCTTTACACTTCCGGAGAATGTGGACGATACCAAGATAGAGGCGTCGTTTAAAGACGGGATATTAAACCTGCAGGTACCCAAGAGCCGAGAGGTAAAACCCAAAGCCGCTGAAATTAAGATCAAATGATGCCGCAACACGAGTTCAACCTTACATCCAGGGTCAAAGGAGGAAAAAGATGAAAGGTTTCAAAAAGATGCTTTTCCCGGTAGATCTTTCCGAGGCCTCGATAAAGGTCGTTCCCTATGTGATCACCATGGCGCAAAAATTCGAGGCAAGAGTCAATTTGTTGCATATTGCCCGAGTATTCGAATACTTTGAGAGCAGCTATATTCCCCATCCTTCCCTGGACCTGTTTGAAAAGGAGATTTCGGAGGCAGCGAAAAAGCAGCTCGAGGAGTTTCGACAAACCTATTTTTCGAACCTTAAAGAGGTCGGCGTCGAGGTGGTCACGGGATACTGTGCGGACGAGATCCTGAAGTACATCGAGGCAAAAGGGATTGATCTGGTCATCATGGGGACCCACGGAAGAAAAGGGCTCAACAGAGTGCTATTCGGCTCCGTGGCCCGTCGTGTCTCACAGGACTCCCCTGTGCCGGTCCTGTTGATCAACCCTTTCCGATCTTCATAGTGCCAGGCCGGTTTGGATCAAATCCCGTTTGATGCGGAGAGGATGCAAGCCGGTTCCCGTCACCTGTGTTATTGACCTTGTGCCCAAGGGAAAGCGGGGGCCGGCTTTTTCTTCTCTAAAATTTTCCGTCATTGGAATGATCCCGCCTCTTTTCAGCTTGCCATTTGGACCACATGCCGCTAATGAACCGGAGGATGAAAACCACATCCCCCTACGGCGTCACCTTCCTGGTATGCCTGGCAGAGATTCTCGGTTTAGCTCCGATTGCCACTTTTCCGGCGCTTCTACCGGATTTTCAAAGTTTGTGGAATTTAAGCCACACGGAGGCCGGGTGGATCAGCGCAGCGTACTATGGGGGGTACATGCTTTCCGTGCCGGTTTTGGCCGGTATCACGGACCGGCTGGACGCCCGTAAAGTCATGGGCGCGGGAACGTTTCTCGGGATTCTGACGGCTATGGGATATTCCGTCCTTGCCTCCGGTTTCTGGTCCGCTCTTTTGCTCCGGGTTTTGGCAGGTGGGAGCCTCGCCGGTATCTACATGCCGGGGCTCAAGGTGGTCAGCGATCATACGGAAGGAGAACTCCAGAGCCGGTTTGTCTCGTTTTACACCGCCAGCTTCAGCATCGGGGCGAGCCTGTCGTACCTGATGGCAGGCGAAATCAACGCCGCTTTCGGATGGCGGGCAGCCTTCGCCGCTTCTGCCGGGACCACTGCCCTGGCCATGGTTATTCTCCTTTTCTATGTACCCGGGGCAAGGGTCAGCAGACAAAAAGAGAGAGCCCTCTTCAAAGACTTCGGGGTGGTTCTTCGGTGCCGGCCGGCTATGGCCTATGTGCTGGCGTATGCCGCCCACATGTGGGAACTGTTTTCTCTCCGTTCTTGGATCGTGGCATTTCTGGTCTTTTCCGTCAAATTACAACCTCGGGGGATGTGGATATTGAGTCCCACTCAGGTTGCCTTTTGGGTCAACCTCATCGGGCTTCCGGCCAGCATAGGCGGAAATGAGCTGGCGCGGCGGCTCGGGAGGCCGAGAGTAGTCAAAGGCGTGATGATCATATCGGCCCTTCTCGGCGCTTGCATCGGGTTTACGGCCGCGATGCCCTATTTATTCGTAGTCTTTTTGGCGATGCTTTATGGTATTACCGTGACCGCCGATTCCGCCTCCCTGACCGCCGGGGCCGTCGGGGCGGCGCCGAAAAATTACCGGGGTGCTACTCTTGCCGTTCATTCCACGTTGGGGTTCGGTGCGGCTTTTCTCGGGCCCCTTTCCATCGGACCGGTGCTGGATTTGTTCAACGGAGGCGTTTTGGCCTGGGGACTGGGCTTTATCGTCATGGCGGCCGGATGCGCAACCGGTCCGTTTTTTATCAATCGTCTGACTTCCCGAGGTCCGGGGAAACACGCAACCTCCTAAACCCGCAGATCGTTTTTCAGCTTTGTTTTCAAGACGTAAAAACCATTAAACCGACAATGTCCGCAGGCCTTTTAATTTGACTTTTCAGGTTTTTATTACCTATAGTCCACACAAATAGCTTCTTAGAAAAAGAGAAGAAAATAAGAGCCGGAAAAAAGAAATAGCAAGGAAAACTCCCATGGGAAAGATGCTATGGAAGCCTACCGAAGATCGGGTGAAGGCCAGCAACATGTATCGGTTCATTCAGTTCGTCAATGAACGATTCGGCCACAATCTCCACGATTTCAACGCCCTGTATCAGTGGTCCATCGATCATATTCCGGCTTTCTGGGCGAGTTTATGGGACTTTGCCGGAATTATCGCCTCCAAGCCGTATGATCGGGTGGTAGACGATGTCAAGAAGATGCCCGGAGCCCAATGGTTTTCCGGAGCGCGTCTCAATTTTGCCGAAAATCTGCTTCGATATCGAGATAACCGGACCTCTTTGATCTTCAAGGGAGAAGGCCGGCCTTCCGTGAAAATGACCTATGCCGAACTCTATGATGAAGTGGCCCGGGTGGCGTTCAGCTTGAAGGAAGCCGGTGTCAGGCCGGGGGATCGGGTGGTGGGATTTATGCCCAACATGCCTCATTCCACCATCGCCATGCTCGCTGCCGCCAGTCTTGGGGCTGTCTGGTCGTCTTGTTCCCCCGATTTCGGCATCAAAGGGGTTTTGGATCGGTTCGGACAGATCAAACCCAAAGTGCTCTTCACCGCAGACGGCTATTCTTTCAAGGGGAACCGGATCGACTCCCTGGAAAGGATCGCAGAGATCATGAAGTCGCTGCCTTCCGTTGAAAGGGTCGTGGTGGTGCCGTATACCCAGGAAAACCCAAAGATCCATCACGTTCCCAATAGCGTCCATTACGCCGATTTCAAGTCTGCCGGGAACAACCTGGAAATTGCCTTTGAGCAAATGCCCTTCGAGCACCCCTTGTACATCATGTATTCTTCCGGGACCACCGGACTTCCCAAGTGCATGGTGCAAAGCGCCGGAGGGATCCTCATCCACCACATCAAGGAGCTGATGCTGCACACTGATTTGAAGCGTCAGGACACTATTTTCTATTTTACCACCTGCGGATGGATGATGTGGAACTGGCTGAACAGTTCCCTTGCCCTAGGGGCCAGCCTGGTGCTTTTTGACGGAAATCCGTTTCATCCTCACCCGGGGACCCTTTGGGAGATGGCCGAGGATGAAAAGATCACGATCTTCGGAACCAGCGCGGGATACCTTGCCGCTCTCCAGAACGCCGGGGTCAAGCCGGAACGTGAATGCGATCTCTCTTCTTTGCGGACGATCCTTTCCACCGGGTCGCCTCTTTCCGTGGAAGGGTTCGAGTTTGTGTACCGGGATATCAAGTCGGACCTCCAACTGGCTTCCATCTCGGGCGGCACCGATTTGAACGGGTGTTTTGCCCTCGGCAATCCCATGGGTCCGGTCTATGCGGGTGAACTCCAGTGCAGGGGGTTGGCGATGAAGGTGGAAGCCTTCGACGAACAGGGGAAGCCGGTCATCAACCGGCAGGGGGAACTGGTCTGCACAGCGGCGTTTCCCTCCATGCCCATCTATTTCTGGGAAGATCCGGACGGGAAAAAGTATCATGACGCCTATTTTGACGTGTATCCCGGTATCTGGCGCCACGGGGACTACATCGAGATCACCGAATACGGCGGAGTGGTTATATATGGACGATCCGATGCCACATTGAATCCAGGCGGGGTGCGCATCGGAACAGCCGAGATCTACCGCCAGGTGGAACAGTTGGAGGAAATCGAGGACAGCATCGTGGTGGGACAAAACTGGAAAAATGATGTGCGGGTCATCCTGTTCGTCAAGCTGGCACCGAAGTTCGAATTGACCGATGCGCTGAAGGACAAGATCAAAAAGACCATCCGAACGAACGCATCGCCGCGGCATGTTCCTGCCAAGATCCTGGCGGTACCGGACATCCCCTATACCCTGAATATGAAAAAAGTGGAACTCGCAGTCAGAAAAACGGTCCACGGCCAGCCGGTTCTCAATAAGGATGCGCTGAGAAATCCGGAAGCCCTCGACTTCTATGCCGGGCTGAGGGAACTGCAGGAGGATTGAGACAACAAAGCCGCCTATTTCGGTTTAAATTGGACGATAGTGGCGCCCCAGCCGCCGGCATCCAGAGGCGCATCTCCGTAAGATATCACCCGGGGGTCTCTTTCCAAGAGATGCAGGACGCGGTTTTTCAGGGTTCCCTTTCCCTTTCCATGGATAATCCGGACCGAATAGATTCCGGCCTCGATGCACGCGAAAAAGTAATCTTCTAAAAGCGAGCTCACCTCTTCGGGTCGGAAGGTGTGCAGATCGAGCACGTCTTCGATGGGAAAAATCACGGGATTCATGCGAAACCTCTTCGGCCCCGGTGGGATCCGATACGGGCGGTTGCCGCTTTCTGGAAAAGATAAGGAAAAAACATCATGACATGGTGGATGGAGCTGTTATTCTTGCCTCCGGCGGCTTTTCTGGTAGGGTCGATTCCTTGGGGGATGCTTTTGACCCGGGCCTTTTCAGCCGTCGATATCACGAGGGAAGGAAGCGGCAACATTGGTGCCACCAACGTAAAAAGAACCACCGGCTGGATCCTAGGTCTCTTGACACTTTTAGGGGATATCGGCAAGGGGGTACTGCCTGTGGTGATCGCAAAAGGCCTCTTTCCGGCGCCGGATTTATGGGGTGAGCTATACATGGCGCTCATCGCATTTCTGGCCGTCCTCGGGCATCTGTTTCCGATCTATACCCGATTTAGAGGCGGCGGAAAGGGGGTGGCTACCGCTGCGGGATGTTTTGGAGCCATTTCTCCGGTTGCCCTTCTGATCCTTGTGATGGTTTTCATGATGATGCTCTGTTATTTCAACCGAGTCTCTCTGGCTTCTCTTTCATCGGCCCTGACGGCTCCGGTGGTCATTTGGCAGGCAACCTTTTCCCCGGTTTTCACCGGATTTGCGATTACTTCAGCCTTTCTGATATCGATTCGACATAAGGACAATATCCGGCGACTGATCCGGGGCGTCGAGCCTCCTTTCCTTTGATTTGTGATTCGTTGCGGTTAACCTTGATGGCTTCGTAAAAAGCTTTTGCAAGCGAGATTTGAGCATTTTCGGAAAAAGAGATGCGAACGGCTGAGCGTTAATAATTTCAAGCTGTTTGAGGCGCTTGCGCCGAGTTCTTGAAATTTAGAGAAGCCGTGAGCATCTCCCGAAAATGATCACGAAGCGAGCAAAAATAGCTTTTTTACGATTTCATCAACCTTTCCCCAATGCCCATATCAACGCGAGAAAACCCCCCATGATAAAGTGGGTATCCACCAAAAACTCCAGCCGGATTCCGGGAAGCATGTGCCCTTTTTCGTGGGTCATAACAACAATCAGCAGGGAAAAAACAGGCATAAGAAGCAGATACCCCAGGGACGTCACAGCGCCCATGGCTGCGGATCCCGCAAGGAGCCCCATGATGGCGATGAGCATCACCTTCAACACGTTAAGCGTTTGTTTTTCTCCCAAAAGTATGGGCAGCGTTTCTCTGCCGACGATGCGGTCTCCCTGCATGTCCAGAATGTCAAAGAAGGCGGTCCTGGTAAAGACAAGACCCGATGCCCATAAAAAGGCCATCGCGTTCCCTGCGGTGAATGTCCTGAGGGTGGTCAGGGCGGGAAAAACCGATGTTACGATTCCCCATGCCAGCGCAATCAGGACGGTTTTGGATCCGGGGATATCCCGAATGCGACGGTATTTTCCTTTTCCGATCCATCCAGGGAGGATGTTCATGTTGTATGAAAGCCCGGTGACACTCATGGAAAGCAGAACGAAAAACGGGAGCGTCCCCAAGGTATAGGCGGCAACAAGGCCCGCGCCTCCGGCAAGGACCGCCAGCTTGGAAAGAAGGGCTTTGTGATCGTCATAAAAAAAGGCTCGATCCGGCTCATTGTATCGGTCCGCCTTTCTGCCGATCAGGTTGTTCAGGATGTGCATGGACTGCACATATAAAATGGTGATGAGCATGTGAGGGAAATAGTCCGGAATCCCCTGGAGCATGGCACCGGCATAGCAAGTGGCTCCCGCACCGAGAGCCAGGTAGGTGCTGGTGAGCAGGAGGGTCCTCTCCAGGGTGAACCACCGGCTTCGCCACCCTTTCCCTTTCCGAAACGGAAGGGCTTGCAGCTCCCGATAGACCCGGCGAAGTACCCAGTTGGGCGTGGAGGCTCCGGCCGTGATCCCCACCCGCTGGGCTTTGGCCAGGGACTCATCCAATTCGGCCTCGGTTTCAACATGGAAGGCGGGTTTCCCTTTCCCCCTGGCAATTTCGAAGAGACGCTGGGTGTTTCCGCTGCTTTTGCCACCTACTACTACTACTGCATCCACGGTATCGGCCAGATGGCTGATTTCCGCCTGCCGTTTTTCGGTGGAGTCGCAGATGGTGTTAAATACTTTATAATGCGGGAAATGCCGATTCGTCCATTGGCGGACTTGTTCAAACAATACCGTGTTCTGGGTGGTCTGCGCGACGACGATCGCTTTTTCGAACCCAGGCAGCCCCGCAAGGTCTTCTATATTGGCTGCCGCATGCCCGCTGTTTCCGGCGTATCCCAACAGGCCGATCACTTCCGGGTGATCCCTGTCGCCGATGATGATACAGGCATATCCTTGCCCGGCATATTTGCGGATGATGGTCTGAACCTTGATCACGCGAGGACAGGTGGCATCCACCACGACCATCCCCGACTCCTGAAGCTGCTTTTTAACCTCCGGCGGCACCCCATGGGCGCGGATCAGGATCGTTCCCGACCCCTTTTCAGGGATCTCCTTCAGGGTGTAGATCCCTTTTTCTTCCAATAGAGCTATAACCTGGGGATTGTGGATGAGGGGACCATAGGTGCAAATCGGTTCCGGATATTTTTTAGGAAGATCCAAAACGAGTTCTACGGCCCTGCGCACACCCATACAGAACCCGGCGGTTTTGGCGACAACGATTTTCATGATTCAGAAAAGGTTAAGGGGACAAGGATTCGATAAACTGGGGGATTTTGCTTGAATTCTCGATCCCTCAAATCTCCAGCCCCTGAAGCTGCCGTCTTGAGGTAGCCAGCTTATTTTGTTTCGGATTTCAGATAAATGTTGTGGTCAACCAAGGATAGGGAATGGATATGGGCTTTCACAAATTTTTGTTCTCCGAAAATGTTGACCAGCTTCAAGCCGTCTTCTTCAGGTTCCACCGTATCGACGGCTTCCATAACAAGGGTTTTTTCATTTTCTGAGATCAGGTAGGCGTTGGCTTCACACATGATAGCGATCCTTTCTATTACATCTGAAGAAAACTTTTCAGGTTTTCGCAAACCAGTTCCTCGATTAAATGGGGAAGCGGTGCCCGGGTAATGCCCACCACCTCCAGCGGCTCCTGGGACAAAGGAATCAGGATTTTCCTGGCAGGGCTTGTCGCCACCGCCTCGGCCATACCGTGTGTCACTTCTCCCATCATGGCGTTGGCCAAGACGATCCCAATGGTGCCGATGATCACATCCGCCGATTTGACGGTCTGGATGATGGCATTCTCCCCGGAGGCGCCGCGATTGGCGCGGGCTTTCAGCATCTGAGATGTTGCAATGGCATTGGTCCCTAAAGCAATGATTTCGATGCGTTCCTCGAAAACCTCTTTGAGTTTCTTGATGACAGCACTCCCGATGCCCCCGCCCTGACCGTCGATGACACAGATCCGTTTCATCCTTTAAAACCCCTTACAATTTTTTTATCTTCAAGAGCGTTTTTCTATCTTTTTTCGAAGGGCGCTTGGCAGGCCCTTTTTTCCGGGTCGTGGGAGTCCATCCTTCTTCCATGGATTCTTCCGAATCAAAAAAGCGTTCTTCCATCATTTCCACCCGGCTGATTCTTTCTCCAAAATCCAAACAGGACACCACGGTGGCTCCCTTTAACTCCGCAAACCGGGCGATATCCTGATCTGCAGTGACCACCAGGGCCTGTTCCCGCTGTTTAGCAACCATGTTTTTAATCAGTGCATCCGCAGTCTGGCCGAGTCGTGAAAAGCGGACATCGATGCCGCCCACCCGCTCCTTTCGGTGCAGGGGTCCCGGGGCATGGGTGGCGTCGAAGACCAAGGTTATGGGGTGGCGCTTCAAACGGTTATATTCAATAAGCCTTTCGATCAGCGCTTCGCGCTGCCGTTGTAAGTCCGGAATGTCTTGAAGTCCGGGTATGGCATCGCTTTTGATCAGATTATAGCCGTCGATCAGGATGTGAAGCGCCATCGGATATTTTAAACCCTGATTTTCTTTAAATAGTCGTGGATTTTAACATGCGCAGCAGCCGGTCCAGATCTTCGTCGGTGTAGAAATCGATCTCAATCTTTCCGGTATGTCCCCGCCGTTTGATTTGAACCCGGGTTCCAAAGTGTCTCGATAATCCATCGGCAAGGTCCGAAAAATATGAATCATCGGTTTTTGCGACTCTTTTTGTCGGGGATTCGGATGCAGACTGCATCCGCCTGACCATTGCCTCGGTCTGCCGGACTGAAAGCTTTTTTGCTAATACCTGACGGCAGGCTTGGATCTGGCGGGCCGGGGTGTTTGCGCCTAAGAGGGCACGGGCATGCCCCATGCTCAACTCATCTTTCAAAAGATAGTCTCTGATTTCGCCGGGAAGCAGGCGGAGCCTCAAGAAATTGGCGACGGTGGAGCGGTTTTTACCCACCCGTTCGGATACCTGCTCCTGGGTCAGATGGAATTGGGTCATTAGGCGATGGTAGGCTTCGGCCTCTTCGACGGGGTTGAGGTCTTCCCTTTGGATGTTTTCCACGATGGACATTTCCAAAAGCTCATCGTCTTTGATCGACACAAGCATAGCCGGAATTTGGGAAAGACCGGCCATTTTTGCGGCTCGAAACCGTCTTTCGCCTGCCACGATTTCATATCCGGGTTCATCCTTTCGGACCACAATAGGCTGGATGACCCCTTTTTCCTTAATGGATTTCGACAGCTCCGCCAGCTCGGCTTCCGAAAAAAGAACCCGGGGTTGAAATCGGTTAGGATGAATCAGATCCATATCGCATAAAAAATACCCCTTTTTCTCGGTTTCCACGAGCTCCAAGTCCGGGAACAGGGCATCGAAACCTCGTCCTAAAGCAATTTTCGGGGGCTTTTTTTTCCCGGGTTCGGATCCTTTCGGGTTGTTTTGTGTTTTCATGGCTTCCTTAGGATCTGGGGTTCAGGATTTCTTTGGCTAAAGAGAGGTAACTCAAGGCGCCGGGAGAGGCGGCGTCGTACAAGAGGATCGGTTTTCCGAAGCTGGGTGCTTCCCCCAGGCGGACGTTTCTCGGTATTCGGGTCTTGAACAGCAGGGACTTGAAATATTTGGCGGCGTTCTCGGCTACCTGGTGGGATAGGTTGGTCCGGGTGTCGAACATGGTCAAGAGGATTCCGGAGATTTTAAGGCGCGGGTTCAGATGCTCCCGGACCCGTTTGATGGTTTGGATGAGTTGACCCAGTCCCTCTAAGGCATAAAATTCGCATTGAAGAGGAATAAGCAGCGCATCGGCGGCGGTCATGGCATTGAGGGTCAAAAGGCCAAGGGCCGGCGGGCAATCCAGGATGATGTAGTCGAAATCGGATCTCAACTCATCAATGAGCCTTTTCAAAGCCTTTTCCCGTTCCGGCGCCTCCATCATCTCCAGTTCAAACCCAATAAGTTCAACACGGGATGGGATGACCTTCAGGGTTTGAATCTCTGTGTCCACGATCAGGTTCTTTGCTGCATCTTTTTGGATCAACCCATGATAAAGGGTACGCTTGAGGGAAGCCTTGTCAATCCCAACACCGGTGGTAGCGTTGGCCTGGGGATCGCAATCCACCAGGAGAATTTTCTTCTTAAAAACAGCCAATGCCGCGGATAGGTTGATGGCCGTGGTGGTTTTCCCGACCCCCCCTTTCTGATTGGCAATGCACAAAATTTGTGGCATAAATATATTTCTAACATAGATCGAAACGGTTGGAAAGCGGATTAACAAAGAGAAATCCGGTGAATCTCATTCAAAAAATCATATCGATGGCCCTGATATCGCTTATAGTTCTTGGGATCGGAGTTCCAGGAAACGCCGAAGCCCTTTCCATCAAACAGGAAGAGGACCTGGCCAAGGAATTTCTGAAGGTGGTCAACGACAACTACAAGCTCCTTAAAGATCCTTTAATCCTGTCCTACATCAATGCCATAGGGAAAAGGATAATATCCGTGATGCCCGAGCCGCCTTTTGCCTTTCGGTTCTACGTGGTTGAGGAAGAGGTTTACAATGCCTTTGCAGGTCCGGGCGGCCATATCTTCGTCAACAGCGGATTGCTGGAAGCGATGGAAGGGGAGGCGGAGCTTGCCGGGATCCTTGCCCATGAGATCGCTCATGTTCAGTGTCGACACATCTCCGAAAAGATCGAAAGAGCCAAGAAGATCGGCATCGCGGCGATAGCCGGGATGGTGGCCGGTATTTTTTTGGGCGCAGGAGGGGCGTCCGCCGCTGGAAACGCCCTCGCTATCGGGTCAGCCGCCGCCGCCCAATCTGCGGTGTTGGCCTTCAGCCGTGAAGACGAGATACAGGCCGATCAGATCGGGATGCAATACCTGTATGACGCGGGATACGAAGGAAACGGTCTGCTGACCATGCTGCGCAAGATCCGGAGTAAGCAATGGTTCGGCTCGGATCAGATCCCCAATTACCTTTCGACCCATCCGGCCTCCGAGGATCGGATGGTTTATATCGATGCTTACATCCAAAACCATACCCCAAAAAAACTGGAACCAAAGGATCCCAACTCCTTTGAAATGGTTCATACGCGGCTGGTTGCACTGTGCCAAGACCCTGGGACAGCGCTCAGGCAATTCCAGGCAAAGATATCGAAAAATCCTGACGATGTCATGGCACACTATGGATATGCCATTGTTTTGACTCGTGAAAACCGATATGAGGAAGCCCTTTCACACATCCGGACTGCCTTGGCTCAAAACGCTTTTGACAAAAATCTCCTGGCAGAAATGGGAAAGATCTATTTTTTCCAGGGGCGGTATGAAGAGGCTCTCAAGACCCTTTCCAGTATAGCCGATAGTCCTTCTCAAAATCCGGAAGGTCTCTTTTATTTGGCCAGGTCTCTGGCCGCCCTTGGACAAACCGATTCCGCGGAAACGGCCTTTCTCACCATTGCCGAAAAAAATCCGGACCTTGTGCAGTTGGATTACTTTTTAGGGGAGATCTACCAGAATAAGGGGCGTGCGGACTTGGTCCATTATTATTTGGGGATGCATTTTTATAAGACCGGAAATGCCGCAAGCGCCCGCTTTCACCTTCAACGGGCGAAGGAATTGATCACCGAATCCCAGAAAAAAGAAAAAATCGAATCGGCCCTTAAAGATTTGGACAAAGAGCGGTGATTACAGGAAACACCGTAAAAAAAACTTATCGATTTGTTGAATCCAAGCAGAAAGGACTTACAAATGCCTGTTTTTAAAGAGTTTAAAGAATTTGCAATGCGCGGGAATGTGATGGACATGGCTGTCGGCATCATCATCGGCGGTGCGTTCGGCAAGATCATCAGTTCCCTGGTCAGCGACGTCATCATGCCTCCCATTGGCGTGCTTCTGGGAAAAGTCGATTTTTCGCAACTGGCCCTTACGCTCAAGGAGAAAACCCCGGATGCGGCGGCGGTTACCATCAAGTACGGCACATTCATCAATACCGTTTTGGATTTTATCATCGTCGCCTTTGCGATCTTTATCCTCATCAAACAAATCAACCGCTTCAAGAAAGCAGAGGCGCCGGCTGCAGCGCCAGAGACCAGGGAATGTCCCCGATGCTGTTCTATCATTCCGATCAAGGCGACGCGCTGTCCCCATTGTACTTCTGAGCTATAAACGAAGGCTTGATGGACTTGATGAAAAGACCTTGGACAGCCGGGATATGGACTTGGTTTAGAAGAATTTTTTGAAAATCCGATGAGGCGAAACTTCTTATTCTGAAAAAGTCAAGGCATTTTCTTCCAGAGAAATCGATTTTGATTCTTAAGTCGGATGGAGCCGTCCGGGCCATTTTGAAAATATAGGGCAAAAACGATGTCAATTCCTTCCTCGTTTTTGCAATAAAGGGTGTAGAGCGTTTTTAACGCTAGTTCAGTTTTTTCAATTTTGAAAATTTTATTTCGCTCAATTTTTTTTTCGGCGTTCTGGTCTTTAAAGGAGAGAAAATCATCTTCGATGACAAACGAGAAACCGGTGAATTTCGGGTCATCGGTTCTCCATTCACCCAGCACGGCGGGGGGAAGCGGCTCGGAAATCCGAGGCTTGCATCCAACCGATGAAAGGGTGGCGATACTAAGGAGAATACAAATCAGGAAAAGGAATTTGTCGCTTTTCATGGGTCTTTCGGATTCCATAGCATTGATGAAGATCAAATACCTTTTTAAGCCTTCACAGAAAGTGCAATGGGTCGGGAAGGCTCCCGGGTGTCCGGTTCTTTTTCGATTGTATCTTCCATGATCATTTTTAAAAAAGCATCCGCGATCTTAGGGTCGAATTTTTTCCCGATTTCTCGTTTGATGAAGCTGATCGCCTTTTCTTGAGACCACTTTTCCCTGTAAGGTCGATTCGAAGTCAGGGCATCATAAACATCGACTACGGCAAGAATCCTGCCTGAAAAACTGATATTTTCACCCATCAGCCCACCCGGATATCCGCTTCCATTAAAATTTTCATGATGATGTAAGATCATGGGAATAATCGGGGCATAGCTTTTAATGGGTTCAAGAATCCGGGCAGCCTTTCTCGGATGTTCCATCATTAAAAAATTTTCTGTTTCGCTGTATTTTCCGGGTTTGTCGAGGATATTGACCGGGGATTCCGATTTTTCCGATATCGTGAAGCAACGCGCCGCGGTGCAGATTGTCCACTTCTTCATCGTCGAGACCCAATAGCATGCCCAAACGACCCGCTTTTTCTGCCACACGTTCTGAATGTCCTGCAGTCCACGAAGATTTAGCATCCACGGTGCGCGCGAGAGCTTCGAGGGTGCCCCAGTTCGACCACTTCAACTCCTCAAGAAGAAATGCATTGGAAAGCGCCACTGCCACCTGGTTTGAAATCTTTTTTGCATGCTGAATGCAGTCAGCAATATTCGATTGTTTTACGAATGATCCGAGAATGATGACGCCGACCAGAGCTGATTTCAAATAGATGGGGAAAAGGGCAAAAGATGTGTAGCCCTTGGATACAAAAGCTTGAAGAAAATCCGGATAGTTGTCTTCAATCAGGACTACTTCTTTTTCCTGGATGACATTAATAAGCTCTTTTTTCTTGATGAAAGGAAGCTCGAGGACGGTTTGTCCCTTAGCGTTCAGGTAAGTCTTTGAATCGGATTCGGCATTCGATTCTGAAAGATAAAGGAAGACTGCGTCACATTTCAGGAGTTCCTTCATCCGACGGGTTACGGTTTCGGCAATTTCCTTTACACTTAGAGAGGACAGAATAGCTCGGTCAATCTCCGCCATAGTTGCCAGGGCGTCAAATTGACTTTTCAGTTGTCCCGTCATTTCATTGAAAGAAGTTCCCAGGTCCTCGAATTCATCCTTGCTCGATATGTTTACCCGGCTTTCAAAATTACTGATTGCGATCTGTTTAGTTCCATCCTTCAGTTTTTCCAAAGGCAGGGTAATTTTTCGAATTTGAATGGAGCTTAAGAGCAGAGCCATCAATAACGCCGAAAGAACCACAAAGGGGAAAACTTTTTTAAAGAAGATGATCGGAGAAAGAATATGGGTTTTGGAAGACATCCCGACAACCTTTATACTAGGATAAAACCAGTTGAATCTCAAAAAAATAGACCAATAAGCAACGATCTGATCTTTGTTGTCATGCGTCATCGAAAAAGAAGAAATCGAAGATCGGGTTTGATTCATGAATCGTTCTTTTTTGAAGTCAGGGGGCCGGGCACAGGAAGAAAAAATCAGTTCATTGTGATCATCCAAAAGAAACAGGTGAGTTTCCTCGGGGAGGACCAGATCTTGATCTGAAGCCATAAGATGCAGAGTATTTATTTCTCCATAGAAATACTGATGGGTGCCGTTGATTGAAGAGGACGCCACGACCATCCAGATTTTCGGCTCTTGCAGATTCTGATCGGTGATTGTTATCAGCGCCCCGTGGGACAGAAGGTGCAGTTTTTGAACATCGCTGAGGGTCGGAAGTCTGTTTGGATTCCCCAAATAAATGATTTTACGATCAGAAGAGATCCCCGTGATCGATGTGAATCGCCTGGCAAAGGGTTCCATATTCTCATCGGAAATGATTTCTAACCCATCGTAGGCATCTGAAACCGCTTTCATGGAAAGGGCCTTCAAATATTTCTCGATCAAATTAAGGCGTTCAAAGATCAGAATGCCGACCGTTTGTGTGGATTCATGAAGACGGGTTTTACCTTGCTTTTCTAATTCTGCCGTAACTTGAATGAAAGAAATCAGGGCTAGGGCCACTATCGGAACAATCGCGCAAAGAATAAACTGGATATAAATTCTTTTGGCAACTTTGCTTTTTAAAAAAATTTTATCGATTTTCATTTCAAGTCGCTAATATTGAGAAGCCAATCCGATATACCCGCCGTCATCGGCCCTGACGATGTCATCCCGGCTTTGTTTTGCCGTCAAAGGAGGCACCCATTGTCCGTCGGTACCCGTACTGAAAAGATCATAGTCGAGATTTAAAGGAACCGTTCCGTGAAATTTTCTCCTTTTCCCGGGAGGGATAAGGGAATGATTGGCATATTCGTACGGACGGCCCCAGGGATCTGTCAGGTTCTGGCGTCCGATATCGTTTAGACTTGAGGGCAAACGGTCATTGTCCAATCGGTAGATCTCTATCTCCAGTTCCAGATTCCGAATTTCCGATATCCCCTCAGCCAATCGTGCGTTGTTGATGTATCGGATGTACATGGGAACGGCAATCCCCGCGAGCGTTCCAATAATGGCCACAACCATCATGAGTTCAATGAGAGTAAAGCCGGCCAAACGACGGTTGCTCGGATAAGAGTGTTTTTTCAGAGAATCATACGAGATAGTCGTCACAAGTATTTCCATTCATTTATGATAAAACGGAAATATCGATGGTGCCCTGTGATATCCAAAGATCGCATCGGATTTTCTAATATTGTCAAAAAAGACCGGCAATTGAATGGGAACCGGCGTTAAATGAAATCGGAAAAAATTTTCAGCTTAATCTATGATGAAATCGTAAAAACTCAAAATTAGTTTGGCAAAGTAAAAAGCTTCAGATGCAAGGCGCGCAAATCCTGAGGAATAAGGCGTAAATATAGGTACGCCGTAATGACGAAGGATGCAGTGCAATGCATCAGATGGACTTTTTACGAAGTCATCAATTTATACCATATCGAATCGTTGGTTAAAAGATCAATTACGAAACCGACGGCGGTGGCGTATCTGTAATCGGCGGATCGGGAATTACGAAATTTCAACTTGACAAAAGATTTTAGGATAATGTAAAAAAAATTACAATTTAAAAATATTAAGAAAAATTATTTTCAATGACATACAGTCGACTCCTGAAGGAAAAAGAACAGAACCTGACGTCTTCCCAAAAAAAGCTCCTGAATTACATCCTGGCCAATGACGAAGAAGCCGTATTTCTGACGATTAAGGATCTTGCCATTCGGGTCAACGTGAGTGTGGCAACCGTGGTCCGACTCGCAAAATCACTCGGGTATACCGGTTTCCCGGAGTTTCAGCAGGAACTCAGGAGGCTTTTCAGGGATAAATTGACGACGGTCTCTCGACTCCAGAAGGCAGCCCAAAAGGAAGCTGATGAAGAAAATGTCCTGTTCAAAGTTTTGCAACAGGATGCCGAAAACATCCATGAGACGATGAACCAGGTCTTCCCGGAAGATTTCAGACGGTTTGTCGATGCGATCCATTCGGCCAAACGCACAGTGATCGTGGGTCTTCGAAGCGCGCATTCGTTGGCGGTCTTAATGGGAGTCGCACTGGAATTTCTGCAGCGTGACGTCTGGATTGTCACGCCGGGAATCGGAGACATGTGGGACCGATTGCTGGGACTGAGGGAAGGGGATGTCCTGCTGGCGATCAGTTTTCGGCGATACACCCGGGATACCGTCGAGGCGCTTCGTTTCGCCAAAAAAACTGGAATCAAAACCCTTGCAATTACAGACAGCCCCATTTCACCCCTGGCACAACTGGCTGACCACGTACTGACGGCCCGATGTAAGATGGACTCCTTCATCGAATCGTTCGTTGCTCCCTTAAGCCTGATCAATGCCGTAATCATCGCTCTGGGGCTTTTTCAAAAAGAATCGACCTTGGAAGCTCTGAAAAAACTCGAAGAATTTTGGCAAAGTCGTAAAATTTACCATGAAAGCTAAATGAGGCGGATAAAACTAAAAAGAAGGGGGGTGAAAGGAAAAACATTTGTCCGCCGTTATTCCCACCAAACCAGGAGGTTATTATTATGAGGAAAAAGATTTCCATCGTATCGGCATTATTGGTCGTATTTTCTTGTCTGTTCATGGCGGGGCAAGGTCTCTGTGGTGACGCCAAGCTTCTTTTTGCAACCGGAGGCGTGTCCGGGACGTTTTATCCGCTCGGAGGGGCCATTGCCCAGGTGTGGAACCAGAAAGTCCCCGGGCTGAACGTGACAGTCCAGGCGACGGGCGGGTCGCTGGAAAATGTGCGTCTTCTCGGGAGCAAGGGTGCCGAAGTCGCCATCTGCATGAACGACATCGCTTACTACGGGCAGAAGGGTCTTGAGGCGTTTAAAGCCAAGAATGAGCAATACACCAACTACTCGGCCATTGCCAATGTCTACCCTGACGTGATTCAGATTTTCACCCGCAAAGACAGCGACATCAAGACGATCGCCGATTTCAAGGGTAAAAAAGTATCCGTGGGCCCTCCGGGAAGCGGCACGGAGATCAGCGCACGCCAGATCCTGGGTCTTTATGGCCTGGACTACAAGAATAAAGATGCGTTCAAGCCCCTGTATCTTTCCTACTCGGAGGCGGCGGACCATTTTAAAGACAAACTGATCGATGCGGCGTATTTTGTGGTGGCGGTACCGAACGCCGCCCTCCAGGATATCAATGTCATGCACCCCGTCAGGTTCCTGGAGATCGATGACCAAATCTTTGCCAAAGTCAAAAAAGAATTTCCCTTATACGCCCGTTTTGAAATTGCGGTCAACTCCTACCAGGGCCAGGCCGAGCCCGTGAAGACCATTGCCGTCTATTCGAGCCTCCTCGTCCGAAACGATATCCCTGAGGATCTGGTCTACAAGATGACTAAGGTGTTTCTGGAAGAACGAGCGGCCATTGCCCAGGGTCATGCCGCGGGAAAATACATCGACCCGGCCAATGCGATTGCAGGCATTGCGGTTCCCATTCATCCGGGCGCGCAAAAGTATTTGAAGGAAAAAGGATTGATGAAGTAGCAATTCTCAATCGGATTCATTCGCCGCCGGCCGGTGCCGGCATTCAATTCTTCGATAAGATGAAGGAATCCGCTCAGGCAGGCGGCGAATTCCCAAGAGAGGTGATATGGCCTCGCTAGAAAAACCACCGGAAGGCGATGGCGGCCGACCGGAATTTCGAGCGGATGATTCGGTAAACATCGAGCAGGTTTTAGAAAAGTTCGACCCTGAATCCCGGTATCTCAAATTGACGGGTCTATGGATCCCGATTACCAAACTGATCGCCATTCTCTTCTCCTTATTCCAGCTCTATACAGGCCTTTTCGGAGTATTCGAAGCCCAGATTCAGCGCCCGACGCATCTCATGTTCGCCCTTGCCCTCGTGTTTATCCTGTACCCCTTTAAAAAGAGAAAAGGAAAACAAACACCCCACCCGGTGGATCTTATGCTGTGCGCAATCAGTATAACCGCGACGCTGTATTCCATCATCAACTATGAAGACTTGATGGAAAGCGCAGGGCTTTATTCAAACATGGATTACGCGATAGCTGTCACAGGCATTCTCTTGACCCTGGAAGCGACCCGGCGGATCGTGGGTTTGCCCATCGTCATCATCGCCGGTCTTTTCCTGGTGTATGCTTTCCTGGGCGACTATTTTCCGGGGTTTTTAAGCCACCGCGGCTATGACCTCAAGCGCATCGCCACGCATATGTGGTTTACCACCGAGGGGATCCTCGGCGTTCCCTTGGGGGTATCGGCCAACTTTATTTTCTTGTTTATCCTGTTTGGATCCTTTCTCATGAGTACCGGTGTCATGGAGTTTTTCATGGATCTTGCTTATGCCGTAGCCGGATGGGCTTCCGGAGGCCCGGCTAAGATCGCCGTCATCGCCAGCGCTTTAGAGGGGACGGTTTCGGGAAGCTCCGTGGCCAACACGGTGGGTTCCGGCAGCTTCACGATCCCCTTGATGAAGCGCCTCGGCTATAAAGCGGAGTTTGCCGGCGCCGTGGAAGCGGCGGCTTCTACAGGCGGCCAGATCATGCCCCCAATTATGGGAGCTGCGGCGTTTCTCATGGCGGAATTCATCGGCATGCCTTACATCGAGATCGCCAAGGCGGCAATCATACCGGCGCTTCTATATTTTACGGGGGTTTTCGTGGTGGTTCACTTTGAGGCCAAGAAATGCGGCCTGAAAGGCCTTTCACGCGATAAGCTACCGAATCTCGTAAAAGTGATGAAAGAACGCAGCTACTTGATCTTGCCTCTGGTCGGTATCATTTACTTCCTGCTAGAGGGTGCGACGCCCATGCGGGCCGCCATGTCCGGCTTGGGGCTGTGCGTGCTGGTCGGCATGTTTCGGAAGGAAACGCGCCTGAATTGGAAAAAACTCCTCGATACCCTTGAAGCCGGCGCCCGCAGCGCTTTAGGTGTTGCGGTTGCCTGTGCTTCAGCCGGAATTATCGTGGGAGTGGTGACGCTGACGGGGCTGGGTCTCAAGATGGGCGACGGTCTGATTGCCCTTGCCGGCGGTATGCTGCTCCCGACCCTGTTTTTCACGATGATTACCTCGCTCCTTTTGGGGATGGGCGCTCCCACTACTGCGAATTATGTCATTACATCCACCGTTGCGGCACCGGCCCTGGTCAAGCTCGGTACGCCGCTCATAGCCGCTCATATGTTTACGTTTTACTTCGGCATCGTTGCCGACATTACGCCCTCCGGTCGCATTGGCGGCGATGGCCGGAGCAGCCATCGCCAAATCAAATCCTTGGTGGACAGGAGTCTATGCCAGTAAAATTGCCATCGCGGCGTTCATCGTTCCATATATCTTCGTTTTCAGCCCAGCCCTAGTGCTGGTTGACGCCAATATCTATCTGGTGGTGCAGATGGTGATCACCTCGGTAGTCGGAATGATCGGAGTGGGCGCTGCGGTTGAGGGCTGGTATTGGACCCATATGAACTGGTGGGAAAGAATCGCCGCACTGGCTGCAGGTCTGATGCTCATCGACCCGGCCACCCTCACCGACGTAACCGGCTTGGGCATCATGGGCCTTCTGACGATTTTTCAATATCGCAAAACCAAACCAAAGAGAAAGGAAACACATAATCAACCGATGCTGCCTGTAAATTGATTCAATCGGTTATCGGTAACTGAAAAAATTATCCCTGCAGTTGCAACAGCAGGGTTATCCATGCGGATCAGTGGGGAGGAATTCCAGATGCCCGGGCCTAAGATCATGAAGGACCATGTTTTTTATCGGAACGTGAACAAGTTTTACCCGACGGCCGAAAGGGCCGAGGGGATCTATATTTTCGACACCGAGGGACGTCGCTACATGGATGGGTCCGGGGGAGCGGTAGTGGTTTCCATCGGGCATGGAGTCCGGGAAATTCAGGATGTCATGCTCAAGCAGGCTTCCCGTATCGCCTTTGCCCACGGCTCCCAATTCACCAGCGAAGCCGCCGTCGAGCTGGCACAAAAGATCGTGGACATCTCGCCGCCCGGCCTGGAGCGCGTGTATTTCCTTTCCGGAGGGTCGGAGGCCGTCGAAACCGCCGTCAAGATGGCACGCCAATACCAGGTCGATCGCGGGGTGCCGTCGAAATACAAGGTGATTTCGCGTTGGACCAGCTACCATGGAAACACCCTGGGGGCTCTGGCCCTCAGCGGTCATACGGGGCGCCGCAAATACTACCTTCCCCTCATGCAGCATACCCCCCATATCGCGCCTGCGTATTGCTATCGGTGCCCGTTCGGCCGCAAGCCCTGTTTCCTGTCAGTTGGAATGCGCCGATGATCTGGAGAAAGCCATCCTCTACGAAGGTCCGGATTCGGTGTCGGCGTTCATGGCCGAGCCGGTGGTGGGAGCTACTGCCGGGGCCCTGGTGCCCCGTGACGGGTATTTCCAGAGGATCCGCGAAATCTGCGACCGCTACGATGTTCTGTTGATTGTCGATGAGGTCATGTCCGGAGTCGGGCGAACCGGAAAGCATTTCGCCGTCGACCACTGGGGGGTGGTTCCGGACATGCTGGTGGGAAGTAAAGGTCTGGCCAGCGGCTATACACCCATTTACTGCGTCGTTACCAAGGAGGCTATACATAAGGCCATCAAGGAAGGCAACGGCGTCTTCATCCATGGGCATACCTACAGTCAGAATCCGCTTTCCTGTTCGATCGCCTCCGCTGTACTGGACTACATCCGGGAGCATGATTTGGTGAAACATTGCGCAGTCATGGGGGAGTACTTGCTGAAGAAGTTGAATGACCTGTATCGACATCCCATCGTCGGCGATGTCCGCGGACTGGGGTTGATGGCTGGCGTGGAGTTCGTTAAAAACCGCAAAACCAAAAAGCCTTTCGATCCGAAGCTCAAACTCAACGCGGCCATCGGGAATCGCGCCTTCGAAAAAGGACTCATCACATACCCCGGCGGCGGCGGTAGCAGACGGTATCCGCGGGGACCACATCCTGCTTGCTCCGCCTTTCATCATCACCGAGGAGCAAATCGATCAATTGGTAGAGATCCTCGACGCGGCAATCGCCGAGGTCTGTGCGGAGAAAAACCTTTGACCTAAATTGATCGTTTTCAATCTGGCAAGAAAGGATTGTGTTTGAATATCTTTGTGTTGGAACGGAGTTGACCACTCCAATTACCCACCCATCGGGTGTACCATAAAAGGCATGCAGTGGAATTATTTGCCAAATTGAAAACCCTTTGGGATTTCCTATTTCACCGCATCTGCTACGTTGCCGAAAGCTCGACGTACGAATTGTACGCCTTCGCTTCCGGACGCCTTGCATCTGCGATAAATTCGAAAATCGCTCAATGTGGGTTTGATTTAAAAACCGCGGCGCAAAGTCCGCGTGTTTGAGGTACATGCGATGGAAAAACTGGTCATCACAGTTGCCTTGACGGGGAATGTCCCCACCAAACAGATGAATCCGAACCTTCCGATTACACCCGCGGAGATTGCTGAGGATGTCAGGCGTTGCCGTGACGCAGGGGCTTCCCTGTTTCATGTCCATGCACGGGATAAGGATCAGAAGCCGACTTTGGACATCGAAATTTATAAGGCCAATGTGCGTGCCATCAAGAAAGCGGCGCCGGATGTTATCATCCAACTTTCCACCGGCGGTCGTGCCGGAAAGGACTGGGAGGCCCGGGTCAATCCGGTCAGACTGCTTCCGGAGATGGGGTCCTTTACCACGGGCTCCAACAATCTGCCCGGTATTGTCTATGAGAACTCGCCGCAATTTATCGAATTTCTGGCGGGGGTGTATCAGGAAACCGGCGTGAAACCCGAGATCGAGGTCTTCGAAACCGGTATGATTGCCAACGCTTTGTTCCTGCAAAAGAAGGGCTACATTCAGCCCCCCTTGCATTTCGACTTCGTCCTGGGTGCTCCGGGCGCTATGCCCGGAACTATCAAGAATCTCGTGTTTCTCTCGGAAAGCATTCCGTCCGGTTCTACCTGGTCGGTTGCAGGGATCGGGAAAGCGGAAATCCCGCTTTCCACAACCGCAATTGCCATGGGAAGCCATGTCCGGCTGGGATTGGAAGATAATCTGATCATGCCGGATGGTTCACCGGCATCCAATCCGCTTCTGGTGGAGAAAATCGTCCGCATTGCCCGGGAGATCGGGCGCGAGATCGCGACCCCCGAAGAAGCGCGCCAAATCCTTTCGCTGAACCCGGATTACCGGGATCGTGTTCTAAATCAATGCGGCGGATGAAAAGATTCGCTCTTGCAGATGAAAACGGCTCCGGCAACCTTCATCAACAGCGGGATGCCCCCTCCCGACCCCGGTGTACCGGTTTCATCGTCATGCCATATGGATGATGCTATCGTTTCAAGAGGGATTGAAGCGGTCCGACAAGGTCCATGAAGTTGAACCGCTTTTCTTTTTCCATATCCCGCACTTCCCCTTCCGCGTAAGATACCCCGAAACGTAGATCGATGGGGATGTTTTTATTGCGACAATAGGTCGTCAGGGAATGTTTGGTCATGCTCCCGATTCGAAAAGCGCCTGCCTGCCTTCCCCACTCGAAGTGCGGCCCGTCTCCGCCGCTGTCGCCCATCACGACGATCTTGGCTTGCGGTGCCCCGAATTTTTGGGCGATGGCGTTGGTGTTTATTCCCTTGTCCGATGTCTCGGAGAGTTCAAGAATGACTTCCGGATCGGTCGTCGAGGAAGGATACCGCAAGAGGGCGTTGGCCGATAAAACCGGCACTCGCGGCAGCAGGTTCTTTGCGAAAATTCGCTGGAAGTAACCGATCATCGCCGTGGTGTTGATCATGAACAAAATGTCGCGGCTCAAGCACCACTGGATCAACTCCGGCACACCGCGGTAGGCGGAAAAAGATTGATCCAGATAGGCATCCATCATATCGGGTGTTACCGGTGTCGGCAGAAGCGCCTTGATGCGGCGGCAGGCTTCTCCCAGGGAAATGATATTGCCCGTGTAGCTTCGAAAGATCTCCCTCAGCGCGGGTGCCGTCGATGGGAAATTGAATTCGATGAAGTCAAAAGGTCCGGAAGGGGATAGACACTCGCTCCAGTCCGAAGAGATAAGGGCTTGATATTTTTTGGTTCGGGTCATCATGGTCATACCTCATTGTCTGCAGAGGTGAAAGTTCGCAAGAATCGGGTGGCGGCATTTTCTAAGATGTGTATAATAGCCTTGAAAAAATGGCAACAGGGGCAATTCATATTCTCAAACGAGGAACTCCGGAATGAAAGTCAATGATTTTTCCCGGTCCCGCCGCGATTATGAGCGGATTGAAAAGGCCATCGTCTTCATTGAAACCCACTTTGACCGCCAGCCGGATCTGAAGGAAATTGCAGCCCATGTGAACTTAAGCGAGTTCCACTTCCAGCGTCTTTTCAGCAGTTGGGTCGGGATCAGCCCCAAGCGGTTCCTGCAGTTTCTGACCAAGGAGTACGTGAAAGGGCTTCTCTCCCGATCGTCCAATGTGCTTGATGCCGCTTACGATGCAGGACTCTCAGGCCCCGGCCGTCTGCACGATCTCTTTGTCGCCTGCGAGGCGGTAACCCCCGGGGAGTTCAAATCCAAAGGCAAGGGCCTTGTGATCGACTATGGGTTTCATGACAGCCCTTTCGGCCGATGCCTCCTAGCCCGCACCGGGCGCGGAATTTGCTGGCTTGTTTTTTTGCGCGACGGTGATCAAGTCGGTCTTCTGGCAGAATTCCGGAACGCCTGGAAGAACGCCCGTCTGATCGAAAACCCGGCCGATACAAGACCGCTGGTGGTGCGTATCTTCGACCCGTCGCTGTGGCGGCGGTCGAACCCGATTCCGGTGATGATCGCAGGGACGAACTTTCAGATCAAAGTATGGGAGGCGTTGCTGCGGATTCCGATGGGCACAGTCGTATCCTACGAGGACATCGCGATTTCCATCGGATTTCCCAAGGCAGTGCGAGCCGTAGGAAACGCCGTCGGCAAGAACCCTGTCTCTTTCATCATCCCCTGCCACCGGGTGGTGCGAAAGACGGCTGAATTCGGTAACTACGGCGGCGGCCCGGCGCGGAAAAAAGCCATGCTCGGCTGGGAAGCCTGTCTGGTGTCCGAGGAATAAAAAAGAATTAAAGAATAGAAAAATTCCAATGGCGAAAAATGCCGATTTCATCTTGAGGAGATTCCCTTGAAGGATTCCGGAAACGCCCTGCTGGTTGCCACCATGGATACCAAGGGCTGAGAAGCCCTTTTCATCAAATCGTATCTAGAGGAAGCCGGTGTATCGGTGCTGATCATGGATGCCGGAATCCGGGGAGAAAGTCCGGTCCCTGTGGATATCCACCGGATCGATGTGGCCCGGGCCGGCGGAAAGCCGCTGGCCGAGGTCCAGACCCTCGGTCATGAAGGAAAAGCCCTGGAGGTCATGACACGGGGTGCCGTCAAGATCGCGTCGGAACTATTTCAACAGGACCGATTCCAGGGTGTCATCGGCCTGGGGGGGTCCATGGGAACGACCCTGGGAACGGCGGTGATGCGGTCCTTGCCTGTCGGCATTCCCAAGGTGATGATTTCCACCATGGCCTCCCGGGACACCCGCGCCTTCGTGGGGACGAAAGACATCCTGATGTTGCATTCGGTGTGCGATCTTTCAGGCCTGAATCGAGTGACCAGAAAGATATTGCGCAACGGCGCCGCGGCGCTGGCCGGTATGTTGAAATGCCCGGTTTCGGATGAAAAGGTTGAAAAACCATTGGTTTTTATTTCGACGCTGGGCACCACCGAAGCTTGCGCCCAGCATGTCCGCAGGACCCTGGAGAGCCAAGGGTGTGAAGTCGTCACTTTTCATACGGTGGGATCCGGCGGAAAGTCCATGGAAGAGATGATTAAGCAAGAGAAAGTGACGGCCCTGGTGGATCTTTCACTTCACGAAATTGCGGATCATCATTTCGGCGGCGATTATGATGCCGGACCGGATCGAGGGAAAACCGCCATAAAGAATCAGGTGCCGACGATCCTGGTACCGGGAAACATCGACTTTCTGGTCACCGGCCCCCTGGAAACCGCCCGTCTCCGATTCCCCGATCGCCCCTATCATGTTCATAACGCGGCCATCACCGTTGTTCGAACCACTCGAGATGAGCTGGAAATGCTGGCGAAAACCATTGCGAAATCTTGCAACGACGCGACCAGCCCGGTAAAAATCCTGTATTCCCATGGGTGGCTTTTCCGCCTTTGACGCAAAAGAAGGCCCTCTCCACGATCCCGAAGGTCCGCAACGGTTTGCCGATACCTTGCAAAAATATCTGAATGAAAAAATTCCTTTAAGTCTTTTGCCGTACCCCATCAACGACCCGGAATTTGCCAAGGCCGTCATTGACGCTTTGGATTCCTTGAAAGGCATGTGAAGGATTCGAACAGGCGCTTTGGGTGTCGGAAAGAAAACTCCACCAATCCAAATCCAACACCTATCCGACAACCAGACAATCCGCCACGAGCTCCCAGAGGTATTTGACTTCCAGGTCTTCCATGCCGTAGTCTTTTTTTACCGCGTTGAACTGGCCGTGGCAGCTATGACAGGGGACCACGAGCATATCGGCTCCGGATGTCCGGATTTGATCGAACTTGCGCCGGGCGTAAAAGATCCGCTCCTCATTGTATCCCGTAGTCAGCGTGCCTCCGCCCCCTCCGCAGCAGATCTGGTTCATTTGGCAAGGATACAGATCCCGCCAGTTTTCCATACATTGACTTAAGATCCATCGCGGCTCTTCGAAAAAACCATGCCCGAAGCGGCGCTGGGCCTGTCTTCCGTAGTTGCAGGGGTCGTGATAGGTGGCTGTGCGATCCTTGAACCGGGACTTGTCCAGGCGGATTTTCTTTTCCCGGATGTATTCGATGAGGAGATCGAACACGGTAACGAAATGGTATTTTTTTAAGACTTCCGGATAGTGCGCTTCGAACCCCGACCGGGTTGCTAAGTAGGCATGCCCTCACTCGGGCCAGAGGAGAGTGTCGATGTCGAGCCGCTCCATGTTTTCGGCAATGCGGCCGGTCATTATTTTCATGGCCTCATCGTCGCCGGTGAAATACCCCCAGTTGGTTCCTTCCCAGTTCTCAGAAGGGACTGTCCAGTCTTCACCGGCGGCGTGAAAGATCTTCCACCAGTGCTTCAGGTCCTCCGTATGGGTGTTGACCAGCTTGTTGTGAATGGTGGTCAGTATCCTTGCGCCTTTTTTGTCGATGGGAACCGTAAAGCTCTCGAATCCCGGCTCCTGAGCGATTTCTTCACCGACATCTTCCAGGATGAAAATATAGTCGTCTTTGGGAAGGCGGAGATTGTTCCCAGTTTCCAGGGCCGCTTGCAGTCCCTTGTGAGTGATGCCTGGAACTTTTTCGCGATTCCGAAGCGAACGGATTCTGCGGACCAAACCGGGGATGTCGATATCCATGGGGCAGACGTTGGCGCATTTACCGCACATGGTGCAGATCCAGGGCCATCGGGCCGATACTATTGTTTCTTCTAAGCCCAAAGAGGTCATTCTCACGAGCTTCCTTGGATCGAACCCGTCGATACCGGAGGCAGGGCATGAGGATGCGCAGATTCCGCAAGTCAGGCAGTAATCCTGTAGAAACGGCCAGGAGCGAAAGCATCCATGCTCCAATGTGTTCAATGCGACGAGCCCATCATTTTCCATTGTTGGAGGTCTCCTTGATTTTCATAAAGCTTTGAGAGGGCTGGGGCCCAGTGGTGCAAGCCCCCGGATAAAACCGGAGACGGTTTGCGAAAATTCGAAGCCCATATTCGCGGCCAGGCTTTGAAATGCCAATCGTTTTTCAGGCAATCCCAGAGCGGTCAGGGTTTCCTGGGTGGAACTCAAACGATTTCGTGCCAGAAGGGTCCCGCGATTGGAATGACAGTTGTCCCCGTGACAGCCGATCACCAGCACTCCGTCGGCGCCCCTGCGGAGTGCCTCCAACAAATGGAATTGGGAGACCGCACCTGCACAGGGCACATCGACAAAGGCAAGGTTTCCCGGCCAATCGCCGCCCATGGCCGAGGCCATGTTGCGCGCGGGGACTGAGGACCGCAAGCAGCAAAAAATCGTCACGTCGGGAACGAACCCGGAAGATCTTAAAGAGTCTGTGGAGTCTTTTGGTAGCGACAAGGCTTTGTCATCCGATGGAAAAGCAGGGAGCACAATCGCATCTCGGGGACACTCGGCTGCGCAAATGCCGCACCCTTCACATGCCGTAGTGGAAATGACGGGGCGGGGGGATAGCTCCACGGCTCGGTAAGGGCAGATCCGGAAGCAGGTCAGGCAACGGACGCATTGCTCAATTTCGATGCGGGCTTTTCTTTCCGTGTCAGAACCGATCTCTTCCGGGAAAGCGATGGATAAGGTGGTATGAGCGATTTCCGAACCGGTGAGTGAAGGGGAGGAAACGCCGCGGGCCGGACCGACGGCCCGGATGCCTTTTCGATTGGTGCTTGTGGGAAGTCGATAAACATTGTCCGCTTGTGTAAAACCATCCGGTCCGGTTTCCAACTGAAGCATTTCGGCGATGGCACTCAGATTCGGTGAAGGGAGGATGGTTTCGTCTAAAACGGTAAGATCCGGCCGAAGGATACACTTTTGTCGAATAATTTCATCCAGGTAAGTCAAGGTGACGAATCCGTCTTCGGTTTGCGTAATTTCCGGGGGCGTGTTGGTGAATTTTACAAAGATGACCCCGGTTTCCTTGGCTTTCCGGGAAAGCGTCTCCAATCCGTCTCCGGCGACCTTGAGGTTGCCGGTGAAGATATAGGCCTGGACTCCGGCGTCCCGCTGCGAATCCAGCGCGGCCTGCATCATTTCTTCTGCCATGAGTGGAAGACTCTCATGGAAGAGGCCGGTTAAAAACGCGACCCGGGAAGCCGACCCGGGAAGGAACGGTTTCTCTGAAGAGGATCTCATGAGGGATTTAAAACCCGAAATCGAAACCACCCGGGGGCCTTCCTTCAGCCCGTAAAGGGACCCGTTGACATGCCTGACCGTATCCTCGGCCACGATGATGTGCTGGACTTCCCTGCGGATCCGGCGGCCATCGGCCACCCATTCCACTATGAATTGACCGGCGGATCCGGTGCAGGATCGGATTTGACTCCCGTCCATGATTTCCAACAAATCCCCGGCGTCAGGGGACGATTGAATCGACAAGGGGGCTGCATCCGATGAATTGAAACCGGCGATTACTACCGAACTCCCTGACCGCATGAGTTCTTTTGCCATGTTTCGGCTGCATGCTCCGCCGCCGATGATGAGTGTTTTTGCATTCATGGGTTTGTGATCCTTATGCCGTTTTCAAATAGCAAATGGCCTGCCAGGCTGCTTTGGAGCCGCCGGCTGCGGCCTCGGCAAGCGGCATCGGTCCGGTGACCGCCCCGGCGGCAAAAATCCCTTCCCGCTCCATATCTTCGCCAGGTGACAGAAAACCGTCGGCGATCCGGTCCAGATGAAACATTTTCAAAAGATCAGCCAACCCTGCCGGCGGTATCATGGCTACCGACAGGACAATCAGATCGAAATCCTCCTGGAGCGTATCGGCGGTTAAAGGGTCCAGATAGGTTATTTTCAACCCTTTGTTTTCGGACGGGTAGATGTCTCCGGGAATCGATCGGATCATCCGGAGTTTTTCTTTCGTTTCCGTGTAATAGGTTTCAAAAGTCCTTCCGAAGGTCTGAATGTCGATGTAAAAAAGGGTCGTTTGGATTTGAGGCTGACGGTGACCGATGAGGCGGGCCAGGCGCAACGCCGATCCGCAGCAATAAGTCGAGCACCATAGATGGCCCAGTTTGGCGTCCCGGCTCCCCACGCATTGGATGAAGGCCATACGGGCGGGTTCGGTATAGTCGGAGGGCCGGAGCACCTTCCCATGGCGTTTGAGGATCGTCTCCAGTTCCTGGTTGGTCACCACATTGGGAGATATACCGTATCCATAGGGTTTTTCGTATGGACGATGGGTCGAAAATCCTGCGGCGAGGATCACGGCATCGGCCCGTATCGATTCCGTTTGTCTCACGGCGTCCAGGTTGATGGCACGAGTTGGGCAGGCATCCCGGCACGCGGTGCAGCTCTTATCTTTCAGATAAAGGCAGGTTTTCTCGAAAATGGCATAAAAGGGCCGGTGATGCCCCGAGGTTCCTTGAATGATTGCCCCTTCGGCGGGGCATTCTTTTAGACAGATGCCGCAAGAATTGCATTTTAATGGATCGATGAACTCGGGTTTGTGACGGATTTGAAAAGCAAATCGGCCGTTTCGGTCGGCTGCCTCGACGCTGGATCCGGTCATCAAACGGATGCGTGGATGTCTTAAAACTTTCCCCAGTCGATCATCAACCATGCAGGCCCCACATTTCACACAGGCTTTTGTGGCTTTGCATGAAAGCCGGATGCCCTGTCCGCCGGCAAATTCATATTGCTCCACGATGTCCACTGTGATGCCCGCTGCGGCCAGATCCAATGCTGCGGAAAGCCCGGCCACCCCGCTTCCGATAACCAATACGCGCTTTTCGGCCATGACATCCCTTTCTACAGACTGATGACCGCGCAGGCTTTACACGACATGTTGATGAACTCCGCAGCGGAAGCCATCCGAGCTCCCTCGATCAGGTCTTCCGGTTTGATCTGCCGGGCTTTGGCGCACGGCGTGCATACCAGAATCGGTACTTCCTGAGCTTGCAGATAGGTCAACAGGTCATCGGCCACATCGCCGGTGGCCGCCCGCACGTGGGTGATGATCCCGGTTTTGGCCAGATACACCCCTTCATCCAGGAGAAAGAGAATGGTATCTTTCCCTTCCTTGTGGGCGATTGTGGCCAGATGAATGGCCCGGGTGGCCCGGTTGGTGTCGTTGGTACCGCAGGACAATGCAATAACAACCAATTCCTTTTCAGCCATGATTTAACCTCCTTCGAGTTGAATGGTATTTCTCTTTGAGTTTTGCCGTAAAAATTTCTTACATCTTTTAAATCTCAAAAAATTTCTCTGGAATCAAGACGAGAAGGCTGTTTAATAAAAACCGTTGAGTCGATGATTAATTTTGATGAAATCGTAAAAAAGCTATTTTTGCTCGCTTCGTGACCATTTTCTGGAGATGCTCACGGCTTCTCTAAATTTCAAGAACTCGGCGCAAGCGCCTCAAACAGCTTGAAATTATTAACGCTCAGCCGTTCGCATCTCTTTTTCCGAAAATGCTCAAATCTCGCTTGCAAAAGCTTTTTACGAAGCCATCAATTTTTGGGTAGCGATTCAAGATTTTGATAAAAATTACAGAGGAAGCGAAGAAAGGGGTTTGTCAATGCTTAAAGGGAGGCGATCTCTGAGAGTTTCAGCATCGATCGAAATGAGAAAAATGCATGGTGAAGGTCCCTCGGCCCTGGGTGGCTGAACGCAGAGACGTAGAATAGCCGAACATGTGCGCCAGCGGGACGATGGCCCGGATGGCCTGGTATCCGGTCTTGGGTCGAATGGCCTCAATTTTCCCGTTCCTGGCGTTTAAATCTCCGATGACATCTCCTGTAAATCCTTCGGGTACAAGCACCTCTACAGACATGATGGGTTCCAGGAGGAAGGGATTGCCTCTTGAGAGGGCCTCCTTGCAGGCCATGGAAGCACTGACGGTGTAAGCCAGATCCGATCCCAAGGATTCTTTTTGGGAACCTCCGATGAGTATGGCTTCCACGTCGACCACCGGATACCCCATCAGAACGCCGCTGAGAAACGATTCCATCACCGCCTTTTCGATGACCGGAATGTAGATTGCGGGGATCGCCTCTTCAGAGACATCTGCCATGAAACGGTTCCCCGAACCTCTGGGCAAGGGTTTCAATTTGAGCCGAACCTCACCAAAATGGCGCTGCCCCCCGAATTCCTTATCAAAAACGGCTGATCCTTCGATAATAGATTCGATGCTCTCCCGATATACGACCTGGGGTTTTCCCACATTGACCTGGGTGTTGAACTCGCGTTCCATCCGGCTGATGATGATTTCAAGATGGAGTTCCCCCATCCCGGAAAGAAGGGTCTGCCCGGTCTCTTCATCCTTATGAACCCGCAACGTGGGATCCTCCGTCAAGAACTTATCGAGGATCTGGTCGAGACGTTCCTGGTCCGAATGGGTTTTGGGTTCCACGGCCACGGAAATCACCGGTTCATAAAATTCCATTCTTTCCAAAAGAACCGGGTGCTCCGAGGTACACAGCGTTTCCCCGGTTGACGAGTCTTTCAGGCCCACGACGCCTACGATGTTTCCCGCTCCCGCCTCCTCGATCCGTTCCTTCTTGTTGGCATGCATCATCAGGATCCGCGCAGGCTTTTCCTTGACGCGGCGCCCGGGGTTGAAAATCTCCCGTCCCGCGACGAGTTTTCCGCTGTAGACCCGGACAAAGGAGAGTTTTCTCCCCTCCATGATGGAGACTTTGAAGATGAGGGCGCTTAAGGGTGCTTTATCGTCGGGAGGAAACGTAACGGTTTCTCCGGTTTCCGGGTGCACCCCTTTGACGGCCGGGATATCCATGGGACTCGGGAGAAAGGAGACGATGGCATCCAGCAGCGGCTGGATCCCTTTGTTCCGTAGTGCGCTGCCGCATAAAACCGGCGTAAGCTTCAGATTCACCGTCGCTTTCCGGATGGCGGAAAGAATCTGTTCCGTGGAAATGGAATCGCTGGGCGCATCCGATAAATAGGCTTCCATGAGGGTGTCATCGATTTCGGCCAACTTCTCTATCATGTTTTCTCTGTAAAGTTGCGCCGATTCTTTGTCGTTGTCCGATATTTCATCGGCGGTAAAGGACGCACCTAAAGAGTCGTCGTCCCAGACGATCTGTTTCATGTGCACAAGATCGATAACACCTCGGAAGTTTTCCTCGACACCCAGGGGGAGCTGAAGGACAAGGGGATCGGCGTGCAGTTTTTGCTTCATCTGTTCGACGGTTCCGAAGAAATCCGCACCGATCCTGTCCAGCTTATTCACAAAAGCGATTTTGGGGACCCGGTATTTATCGGCCTGGCGCCAGACTGTCTCCGACTGGGGTTCAACACCTCCAACGGCGCAGAAAACACCCACCGCCCCGTCTAAAACCCTGAGGGAGCGCTCGACCTCGATGGTGAAATCGACGTGTCCCGGCGTATCGATGATATGGATGTCGGCGTCCTTCCACTGGCAGGTGGTCACAGCAGAGGTGATGGTGATCCCGCGCTCCTGCTCATCGGGCATCCAGTCCATGATGGCCTCGCCGTCGTGGACCTCCCCCATTTTGTGGGAACGACCGGTATAAAAGAGAATCCGTTCGGTGACGGTGGTCTTTCCTGCATCGATGTGGGCGATGATCCCGATATTTCGGATTCGGCTAATGTTGCTTGTTTTTTTCATCGGACCAACAGCATGTTCGCTTTGAATGGACCGGTCAGATCGATATGTCCTGAAAAGGTTGTCACCTCATGGCCGTCAATGAGGATTTGAACCGACTCGATTTCCGGTATATTGAGAACCAGGGAGTTGACAATGGAATAAACAGCCAGCCATTCTGATAAAACGCCTCTTTCCATGTGGGAATCCGGGTTCTTTTGAAAATCCACATAGGCAATTTTTTCTTCGGTCAAAAAGAGTGTCCGCAACGAGAGGCCTTCAGGGATGGCGCGGACAAGACCTTGTCGGGGGCCTGTCAAGAGCGCCTCCAGGATGGCACGGGCCGACTGTTCAATCCTTTCTATTTCGGGGATCTGACGTGTTTCAGCAGTCAGGTGGGTGTCCGAAGGATCCATAAAATAAAGGTTGACCGTTTTCTGGGCAAAGGCCGATGGCGCCGATAAAGGCCCCCAAGTCCAGACAGAGGCGATCAGTACGCAAAAAAACCGGAAATGGTGAAAACGACATATGCCCATGGTCAAACCATTGCCCCCAATTACTCCCACGCAAAAATCTATTTTCTAAGCTAACAGACCCGGTAAGTCAAGAAAAGATGGGTCAGAAAAGGGAGATCCTGCTCAACCGACTCTTTAAAATCGGTAGTGCGCAAAATCGGTAATATTATATTGCCGTTAAGCAGGTCTGTTATAGTTTATTAAATGATATTAACTAGTTAACACAAATTATGCGTGAAACTTTGGACTTTCATTTTTATTACATTTTTTACTGGGGTTCGAAGTCTACCGATGTTGATTTACCTCTCTACATGGGATTCGCAAAGGCCTTTAAGGAGACTTAAGAAGTGGGAAAAACCCCTTTTGGACGCGCCTCTCCTTTGGATTTGGACTGGATACCATTTCCTCCTAAATTTTCCTCGAAGAATGTTGCCGTGAACTCCAGCATGTAGTATTGCCTAGATTTAAAGCAAAGTGTGTAGTATAGGGAGCATTTTTATGAGCGGCATTTTTGGATTGATTTGTCTCGACGGCAAGCCGGTACCCTCGGAGTATGTGCAGGCCATGACGAAAGCTATGGCAAGTTGGGGACCTAACGGTGTCGTTAACGTGATCAGGAAGTCCGCCATGCTGGGATATACCCACCTCTCCGCCACGCCGGAAGCCAGTTATGAAAGGATGCCCTGGGAGGACCTCGATTCGGGGATTCTCATCACCGCTGCCACCCGGCTCGATAATAGGGAGGAACTCTGCGGCCTTTTCCACATCCCTACGCCCGAGCGGCCCACCGTCGCCGATGGCCGCCTCGTCGCTCTGGCCTTTCTCCGCTGGCGGGAAGACTCTCCGGAGCACCTGTTCGGCGACTGGTCCTTTGCCGCCTGGAATGGGCGGGAGCGGCGCCTCTTCATTGCCCGGGATCATCTGGGCAATACGGGGCTTTTTTATTGCCACAAACCCCCTTTTTTTGCCTTTGCCTCGACCCCCCGAGCCATATTGGCCCTGCCGGGGTTCTCTGGGAGCCTGGACGAATGGCGGCTCGCCCGCTATCTCGCCATCTTCCCCGGTGAGAAAGCTGAGCGGGCCCACACCTTCTGGGAAGACGTGCGTCTGCTTTTGCCTGCCCATCAACTGGCGGTGACACCTCAGGCCCTGGAACTAAGCAAATACTGGCGCATGGAGGATGCCCCGGCCGTCCGTCTCGCCTCCGATGAAGAGTACCTCGACGGCTTTCTCGACCATTTCCGGCGGGCCGTCCGCGTGCGCCTCAGAGCCAACCGCCCTGTCGGATCCCAGCTAAGCGCAGGTCTCGATTCGAGTTCCGTCACTGCCCTTGCTGCGGAGGCCCTTCAAAGCGAGGATCGAACCCTCTCGGCCTTTACATCCGTTCCCCTCTATCAGGCGGCGCATCTGGTTCCCGGCGCCCTGGCAGACGAGTGGTCCCTGGCCCACACCGTGGCGAAAAAGTATAACAATATCGAACATGTCTCGGTCCGTGCCGAGCGCATCTCCCCTCTTAGGGCAATCCATGACGGTCTTCGCATATGCGGTCATCCCCTCCATGCGGCGGTTAACCTGTACTGGATTCAGGCAATACATGACGAGGCTCAACGGAAGGGGCTCGGGGTTCTCCTGACGGGGCAGATGGGAAACGGCGGGGTTTCCTGGAGCGGTGGGCGGCACCGGATATTCTTTCTTCTGGTTCAGGGTCGCTGGGACGAAGGGTTACGGGCTCTTCGCGCCTTGAAGGAAAGAGAGGGCTTTTCATGGTACGGGGCTATTTGCAGGCATCTGCTGAGTCCCCTCCTTGGCCAATTATGGTACTGGAGACGACGATTAATGCGCCCCATGGAACCGCCGTGGAGGCAATATAGTGCGATCCATCCGGACTTTGCGAGGCGCATAGGGCTGCGGGAGATCATGGAAGCCGAGAGTCACGATTCGTCCTTTACACGCCCCCGGACCCCTACATGGGAACGTCGACAGACCATCGAGTTGAACGCCCCGGGGGGGTATATCCATCACCATTTTGGCACTGCCTTCCGGATGGAAGTGCTTGATCCTACAGCGGATGTTCGGCTTATCACCTTCTGCCTCGGCGTCCCAGACGATCAGCATAACCGCAACGGCGGGGAACGGATGCTTCTGCGTCGATCCCTTGCGGGCGTCCTCCCGGAGGAGGTGTGGGGAAACAGCATCCGCGGCAGGCAGGCGGCTGACGCAGCCTTCCGACTTCTGGATTGCCGGGATGAAATGGAAAATGATCTGGCCGCCCTGGCCTCCCACCGGGTGGTTGCGGCCTATGTGGATGTAAACGCGCTGCGAGGGACTTGGAAGGACCTCCAGGCCGCGGTGACCCCCCGGACCTCCCAAAGGGCAGCGTCGCTCCTTTTGAGGGGCGTCATGGCGGGGCGTTTTGTCGCGGGGTTAACAGACGGACCGGAAAGGGGAGGATGAAATACCTTTTTCAGGGCCTCACGATTCCTCGCATCCTGCGTGTTTTAATATTGCGGCCTTTATCTCTTCCGGAGTGTACCAAAGGTCATGTTCCGAAATCTGATTATAGAAGGCGCAACCGGAGCACGGAATATCATCCCGGGGAGGCGCTTCTCCCAGGAGCATCCTTCGTGCGTACTGCATCCGCTCGTTGTTTATCTCTCTGAGAAATGCTCCGTCAAGCACATATTCGGCAAAGGCAATGCTTGTGTTGCTTCCACATCCCAAAAGTCTCCCATCCCAGTTTATCTGAGGGGCCTTCCAGAGTCCGAGACAGAGATCGCGGCAGTATTGAATTCCCATCGACTCAATAAATTCTGTTCTGTCTGCGTAACCCAAGAGCTTCCGGATTTTCTCCCTGTCCCTGACGGCAAGTCGGTCCGGACATCGGTTTAATTTGATGAAGATATTCATTTTCAGCATCCTGCCCAGAACAAAGACCCTTTCAAGCTCGTGCTCATTGTGTCCGAAAAGGATGAACTGGAGGAGAATCTCTGGAAATTCGGATTGATACTTCTCCTTAAATTCATTGATCTTTTTAATGTTTGCCAATACCTTGTGAAGACTTCCGCCGACGCGATATTTCCGATAGGTCTTCTCGGTGACGCCGTCAACAGACACCCGGATACGGGTCGTCTTGTACCTGACGAGGGCCTCGAGGGCCTCATCAGATGCGTCGTTCATGTTGACCCCGCCTCCGAGGCTCGTTGCGACTCCCCGTTCGGATGCGCTTTTCAATATCTCCGGCAGGTCAGGGTTGAGCAAGGCCTCACCGGCACTGGCCAGCTCGACCATTTCGATTTGCGGATTATGTTCAAGGAAGCAGGTAAATTCGGAATAAGCCATCGTCCCGCTCTTAAGAAAGGCCCGGCCGTTTTTTTCTTCCGTCGGGCAAAGGAGACATTTGAGCTGACATATAGTGGATATATCGAGCCGGACCTTAACCGGATTGATCGTAAGAAGATCAGTGTTCATAATTTTCAGGCACCTGCTTTCGCCAGCGTTCCATGGCAGCCCTGATCTCCTCAACCGTGAACCATTGGTCGTATTTCCGGTAGTCCGCATATGAATCACAGACAGAGCAGGGAATGTCGTCACGCTGAGGCGCGATTCCCATGAGCATCTTTCTGGCATACTGGATATGCCCGTTGTTGATCTCCCTTGCAAATGCATCGCCGAGGGCATATTCGGCATAGGAGACGGTTTTATTGCCACTGCATCCGAGAAGCCTTCCGTCCCAGTTGATCTGGGGGGATCTCCAGAGTTGAAGGCAGATGTCCCTCATGTATATTTTACCGGTTTTTTCCAGATAGGAAGCCTTATCTGAATAGTCGAGCCATTTGGTGAGTTCCCCATCATTCTGCAAAGGGGAATATCCATGGAATACGTTGATCTTGAAATCAATCTCCATGTCCAATGCCCGGGCCAGGACCGCGATCTTTTTTATTTCATGCTCATTGTGCGGGAAGGGGATGAATTGAAGGATAAGGCGCGGCAGTTTGCTTCCATACTCCCTTTTATACGCGTTTATCTTCTCCACGTTTCTCAGCACCTTTTTAAGCTCTCCGCCAACACGGTATATCCGGTAAGTCTCCTGGGTGGCCCCATCTAAAGCCACTCTCAAAATCATGACGCCATATCGGACAAGGGCCTCCAGGGCTTCATCGGAGGCGTCATTCAAATTGGCGCCCTCTGCGATACGGATTGCCACACCTTTTTCCCTGGCGTATCCCAGAATGGCAGAGCAGATCGGGATTCAGAAAGACCTCGCCCGAGTTTCCCAGCTCGATGATTCGAATCTGTGGGTTACTGTCAATGAATTCAGCAAAGTCAGCGAAAGGCATGATGCCGCGGCCTACAAAAGGTCGTCCATTTCTTCTGAAGCGACGGGACAGAGCGGGCAGTCAAGCTGGCACCGGCTGGATACGTCAAGCCTCGCCTCCGCTGGATAAACCGTCAGACAGTCCGGGCTTATCCTTTCTTTGATGTTGGGTATTACATTACATTGAGACATGTCCGGACAATCTCTCTGACCGTATCCACTGAATTATATTCGGCGTATTTTGATGCAAAATGCCACCGCGGTTTTTCCAAGTTCCGCTGAATACGCTACAGTTTCGAATCTATCCTTTACTGTGTTTGCCTCGCTGAAAAAACTCACGAATTCACAGAGCCCCCTCTGCTTCAACCGATAGGCAAGAAGCGTCTGCTCGAGCTGCTCTGGGCAGATCAAGAGGCGGGCTCCGGAAAGGAGCATTCGGCGCTCGTGTGAAGGCCCCCCTGCGTTACCGCGATGTTGCATTCAGCGGCTGCTCGGTCCAGGTTCATGAGGGTACCGCTCAGTCTGAGTGTTGGCGATTCCATGGCCTTTCGATCGGATTGGGAAGATCCTTGATGTGCCCGATCAAGGGAAGCTCGAGTCTCCTGATATGGTTCATCACATCACCGAGACAGCGGTTGGCTGCGCTGAGATAAAGAAAAACCCGGTGTCCCGAATCTTCAGGCCAAGTGAATTCAGGTAAGATGCCGATCCAAAAACAGGTCCGAAATATTTTTCCGAGGTCCGGATCTCAAAATGGTCCATTTCGGGAAATACCACGAAAACCGTGCGGCCCCCTCAAAAATGCCGGCCACAGAGTGCAGGGAAGGCACATGGCGTCCGATCGTATCGAGAACCATGTCCTTGGCCTCGGAAAGCGCCTCACTAGGGGATTCGAGCCATGGATGCAGGCATGGCATTGGAGTGGTCATGGGGGGAAGAGTAAATCCTGTGCCGGTTGCGCCCCTCGGGATGCCGAGGGATAAAGCGGATACGAGGGCGGTGGGGGCGTAATCCGTGAGAACGAAATCGGGCTTCAGGGCCCTGAATCTGTCCGACCACCACGTGAAATGGGCGCTGAACTTTCGGCGTCTCGGTAGCCGTTTCGCCACAGATTCTGTGCATAATTCAGGGAAAAACCTGTATCGCGGGGCGGCCAAGGGGGAGATCGGTTCAACGGCGACACCTATCTCCGAAAAAACACCCTGAGCCTTTCGGTGTCCCGGCATAGCAGGATGACTTCGCACCCTTGCTGCAAGAACCCTTTCGCTATCGAATGGAGGGTAAGGAGATGCCCCCCCCAACTCTTTCTAAAACATTCTTCATATTCTAAACTATGTGTATCAGAAGCGCTATAAACTCAATAATTTAGCATCTAATCATTCTTAAACTTTGTAAAAGCTTAACATATATCTTCCTATATAACTATACAAGTGTCAAATTGAAGTTAACTAATTATGTATTATTAGTTCTTACTAATTTTATCCACAATTCTGCCGCTTTAGGTTTCTTTCATCTAACACCTTCATCTTTTTAATTATGTAAAGTTTAATACAAACAATAGCACATGTCAAATCTCCACCGCAATATCGGCTCGGCACATTGAGAAAGATCTACCGATCACACCGTCGATATCAAATTGTATTCCGCCATTTTCCGCATGAAATCGAGGACATCCTGCCTGCAGACAGGCCGTCAATCCGGAAAAACCTACATCAACTCGACAGTCCTTATGGAACGCTCATGATCGAGCAGGGCAAGGATGCGCGAACCGGTTTCATTCATCTGATAATACTTGCCGTTCTGAATACTCATCGCCGCCATCTCATTGTCGATACTGCCCGTAAATATATCGTCATTTTTTTTCACGACCGTATCAAGTGTCATTTCTTTCATGCCATTGTCCTCCCTCACTGCATCACACGAGCGCCGAGAATGATATCGCACAGCGCATCAGGCGGCGGCAGTCTGCCTGGAAGCCTGATTTCCACAATCGGCGCTCTCTCCGCAAGTCCATGGACGAGATGGAACAGCCCGGCGCTGTTTCCATCATACTTCATTAATTTAATAAAGAAAACATTTTCAAGCAATGCCTGCAATTTTGCCGCTCCTGTGACATTTAAGAAAGAGACCGCCGGCTCATTGCTTCTTCTCAATATGAATATCTTCCTGAGCCTAGCTTTCTCGCTTCTGAATTTACGTCTGGCGATAATCGAGACCTTGTCCATGTCGGGTCTTATGCGGCCCGCTGCTTCATACTCGAACTCGAGAGCAGGCATTGCGCTTTCCCATAATCTGAGTTCCGGAGACCCCGGTGCTATAACGCATGCCGTCTCAAAATCTCAAGCGCATGTTGTCATCGAGAAATGAAAAACCCCGGTTGAGGAATGCCGCTGCCAGGGTCGATTTGCCTGCGCCTGATCGGGCGCAGAAGACGAAACAGTCATCATTCCGGCAGAGAGCGCTGCCGTGCAGTGGGAGCATGCTCTCTGATGGAACAGGCCGCCCAGCGCCCAGCCGAGAAGGATCTGCATGATGGTTGCGCGATTTCCGTTCGGGAGCGGTTCTATCGTGATAGAGTTTCCGCCGGTGACGAGAATTGTGCGCTTCTCGCCCCGCGCAAAAGAATTCTTCCCGGCGATGCCTCGATCCGGATCGAGGCAGGAGGCGTATACCCGGGGCCGAATATTTCGCCCCGCCTGATACGCACATCCGGATCTCCGGGACTGAGAGCCCCCGGGAAATGCGCTATGGGTACCTCGGACGAAAATGAGAGGCCGTAGGCGCGGTAGAGCATGCTCTGTTTCGGAAAAAAAACTCGGTGAGTTCAAAAGGACTTTGCTCGTTTTCTCGCAAACCTTTATGCCTCCCGTGCAGCTCAAATGCGTAGTATTCAGCGGGCGCTGGTCCGTGATTGACAATGTAATGAGGCACCTGGGTTCCCATGAAAGCAAAACCCGGAGCCTCCAGCTTTTTCCCAAGGATCTCGACGGAACCGCTTATGAACAGGAAGATCACTTCATGGGCATGTCGATGAAAAGGAATCATGCCTCCGGGAAAAACCCTTGTAAACAGCGCCCTCAAGCGCGGCAGGTACCGCGAAGCCCGGAATATATCTCCATGGTTTCTGAGCCGTCACGCGTGGACTGCTTGAACTCTCTGCTTCGGTTGCCGGGGCAATAATAAAAATTGTTTTTTATTTCCGAAGGAAACATCGTAGATGCGTTTTTCCATCTGACGTGAAAATAATCGGCAGGCCCGGATGCCGTATTTCGCATGGTGTGGGCAATCCTTGCATCGATATACAACAATGCGCCCTTGTCGACCAGGAGTGTCTTTTCAACGCCAAAGTCCGCATCACGGTCCACAATCTCAAGATTTTCCGAAAGCGCGATGTGCAGCTCTTCGTGCTCATGGCAATGAGGCGGATGGGGCGACACAAAACCGCTGAGCATACCCGCGTGAACACAGAGCTCGTCAACAAGACGTGGGTCCTTAAATCATCCATGCCTGTGCCACCCGGTCTCATCGTCTTCTTCCATGACCCGGGGAATGCCCCGGATTACAAAATCAGGGTAGGTCTTTCATCGAATTTTATTCATTAAATATAAAATTTTTTTACTATTATTAAAAATATTTTTTAACACATTTATTATATAAATATTTAATTTTAAAACAAGTTACAGTCTATAACTTATCGCATATAATTATATCAATAACCGATGGATCTGCGGATTGCATTTACAGCTTCTATATAACATTACTAAATAGTATTATCTATCCTCTTGTCTTCCCAATTCCATTTAAAACAATATATTTCTCTAACATATAAATATATTATATTTCTTATCTATTCAACAACTAGCTGTCTATTTTCAAAATTCAAACTCTTACAACAACATTTATTCTTTAACTATTTAATTATTCTAATTTAAAATTAATAAATCCTTAAATCAGCAGTAATTTACTCATATGCATTACAAATTTCTAGTAACTGTTAAATTAAAAAAATAAAATTTATGCTCATAAAAATTTATACCATTCAATCTTTCAAAAAAACAAATAGCTAAAAATCTAACTGTTACACTTGTCTGAGTTCTTGAGATTTAGCGAAACCCTTTCGATCTTCGAAAAGACTTGCAGCGCAGAAAAATCAGTCTTTTTACGATTTCATCAAATTTAATTAAGGGGTGCTTTGGATAACAATACAGGCAGTTTTTTAAGAATGTCTCCAGAAATGAATTTCGTATTATCCTGTCTCAGGTTTTCTTTGAGAAAAAATGGGCATAAAGAATTGGAATTAAAAAATCCCATAAAAATTGATTGGGAGCTTTTTTTAAACTTGGTTGAAAAACACCGAGTAGCTGCGTTGGTATACAAGAGAATGAAAAGATTCGGTAATAGAATCCCGTCTTTCGTGCTGTCACGATTAAGAAAGCGTGTCGAAAATAATACCCGGCGAAATGTCTTAAAAGCAGCGGAGCTGGCTTATATTTTGAAAGGGTTTAACCAAAGGTGTATCCCTGCTCTTGCATTCAAAGGACCGGTTCTAGGTCTTATCACCTTTGGGGACTTGGGGTCACGCCATGTAGGAGATCTGGACCTTTTGATTCCAGAGGAACATATAGAGCATGCAGAAGCATTTCTGCATCAAGCGGGCTATACCAGAATCCTGCCCGATTTTCATTTAACTGCTCGTCAAAAAACTTTTTTCATGAGGAATTTTAGTCACTTTGGATATTTTTGTCGAGAAAAAAGGATTTACCTGGAGCTTCATTACCGTTGTGTATACCTTTCTTCCCTTTTCCCCCTGAGATTTGAAAATGCTTGGAATGGACACCGGATAGTTCCGATCGGCGGAGTCAGCATTCCCACCTTTTCTCTTGAACACACCTTGATGTTTCTCTGTGTTCACGGAACGCTTCATGGCTGGTCAAGATTATTTTGGCTGACTGATGTGGCATACCTTGTGGGTAACGAATCAGGATTTGATTGGGATCAGTTAATGGATCATTCAAATCAGATGGGTATTTCGAGAATGATAGCAGAAGGGTTAATCTTGGGAGCGTTATTGCTGGACTGTCCTTTGCCCGGTAAAGTGATAAAATATGTTCAACGGGACAAGGTGGTGAATTATCTGGTCAGAATTGCTTGGAATCGCATCCAATCATTGAATGATCATCCTAACATACCCGTATCTTGGGAGTATTTCCAAAAAAAATTGTATGATTTTAGTTTGCGCAGCGATTTGAATTATAAATTAAAGTTTTTTCTTTATCAGATCGGCCCGTCCCATGATGATTGGGAGACCGTCAACTTACCGAATTATTTGTTTTCGTTATATTTTATGATGAAACCATTTTCACTGTTCTATCGCTGGCGAATTCATCATAAAAGGGATTCCCGAAACCATATGCCCATGGGCAGGTTGGGGTAACATTGAAGGCGATATGAAACGAATGCTATGGGTTGATGAAACGATTCTTTCCAGAGAAAATCTTCATTTTGAAAGTGAATAGAAACCAGAGAAACTAACAGAGAAACACTTTAAAAAAGGAAACGGTGGGTTCTAGAATATCCGTTTAACTTATCGCATTTTTAAAAATCAATGGAAAGAGCGTTGAAGCTGATATGAAATTTTTTGAAAACAGCCTCTCAACACTGGCTGCTCGATTATTTATTTTACTATGGATTCTAATTACGGTGGCAGCGCTGTTCCAAATGCAGCGGCTTTGGTGGAACAGGGAAAGAGTATGGTACTTGGGTAAAAGCATAAATGAACAAAGAATAAATGTATTCAAATGGGCAGGTATTCCCTCTGAAACTCTGAAAGATTTTATAGAAATCGATACATTCTGGCCAATGAATATTCATTATAAAGCCAAAGGCGATCATAATACTCTTTCTTATGGAACATATTTGCTCATACCCCGTATTCCTTCCGGTTCGACCAGTTATGCCATAAGCGTTAAGGGTTCCAAGGTGCTCTATCAGGGAGTTTCATCATCCACGCCGGTAAATAGAACCTATCCTGAAAAACCGAACGTTTTTGGGTTAATAATTTCGGTATGTTGCGTTGTCGGTATCGCTTTTAATATTCGATGGTTATGGTCTTTATGGTCATTGTCACCAATCAGCGTTCCCGAAATGATCGGGATATCTTGTTTTTTATTGATGTCGAGCACTTTGATCTCGATGGGCGTCTTCGAAAGTCCAGGCATCGGTTTCAAATTATACGCGTGGGGAGGGGTAGCAGGCTGGGTATCTTTTTTGTATAACCAACTGAGAAAAATAACTATTGGGTTTGATTTGAAAAAAGCATTTTATGGATTAATAGACTTTAAAAAATATCTGAATATCTCGATAGTTAAAAGCGTTTTAATTTCGAAGTTATTTTATTTTCAAAAAAAATCCAACCTCACCTTCTCGCTGTTGCTTTATTCGATAGGATTTTTCATCTCTCTGTGGGCAATGGAAATGGCTGTAGTCACCGTTCCAGATGATTGGGATGCTTGGGCCATATGGGGTGCAAAGGCAAAAGTTCTTGCACTCACTGAGGGGGCCCTGAAAAATGTGATCTACTTTGGGGCTTCCGATTATCCTCTTCTCTGGCCAACTGTTTGGGCTTTTTCAGGCTGGTGCTCGGGTGGGTGGGAAGAGCACTGGAGCAGGGGCTGGAGTGTGCTGTTTATGCTTTTAACAGCTTGGGAGATCGGTGTCATTATCCAGCGTCAAACACGACAAAACAAATATGCACTGTTCGGAGCAATATTTTTTCTTTCAATACCGATGGTGCCGCTAGTTGCTTCATGGTCTTATGCGGAAACCGCGCTTTCCCTGATGATTATTTGCAGCTTCGGTTGCCTGCTTCGTTGGCGTGATGAAAATACTATAAATAGCATGGTTCTGGCATCAATATTCGCTGTGGGTGCTGCATATACTAAAAATGAGGGATTCCTATTCGCTGTTTTAGGTTTCTTGTGGGCGCTTGCATTTTATAATAAGCTAAGAATGAAAACGGTTTGTTGTTATATGGTATGTTGTTTATTCCTGTATGCCCCTTGGTATTTGTGGACTCGGGTGGTACTCGATTTAGAATCTAATGCGACTAAGGTGATAACATATCATCCCGGGGTGATACTGAATGCTATAAAGCGAATTCCGGACGCACTGATGATCATTGGCAACATGTGGATGGATATCAAGCAATGGAATGTAGCGATGGGTTTGATAGGATTGGTTGTCGCTGTGTATTTTGTAAAGGGAAATAAATATCAGCGTATAGATATGTTATTACCTTTAGCAATGCTTTCGGGTTATATTTTTATTATCATTCACCATAAAAATCTCTGGTGGCATATCGGGGCTGCATGGAACCGTTTGACCGTGCAGACATTGCCGTTGTTCGTCGTCGCAATAATAATTCATTATCATTCGGGCCAAGCAAATAAGAATATTCAAAATCAGTAGCATTAGATTCATTTTCAAATAATTGGCCTTTTCTAAAACCGTGGACACACCGAATAGCCAACTTGTATGAAACAATAGGAGGTGTTCCATCAGGGGAAATGATACGAGAAATATCTTAGCATTGAGAAAGGCTTTTTGACCGGCCTCGGAGCAAGGCTACATAGAGGCCGGGATTGAACGAGACTGGAGTACAGGGCTTAGGGTAATCGGCCGATAAAAGCACAAGCTGGAAAAAGAAGGTGAAAAATTCTTTTCAAGTAAGGAGCGTTCCAAGCCCTCCAATGAAGAGCTGGGGCGTCTTAAGAGAGAAAATAAGTTTCTTGGTCAGAATTGAGACATTTTTATAAAAAGCCTTAGCTTATTCCCGAAAATCCGAACTGATATCCGGGTTCATAGACGATTACCGAATTTTTTCTTAGAGTGTTAAGAAGATGTTCCGGGAGCTTCGGGAAACTGGTATTCTTTTGAACCTGTAAGTTTATAGCGCTGGGCGATAGGGAATCTTCTCCCGTATCCGAATGCCTTGGAAGTAACTTTCAGCCCCGGAGGGGCCTGATACCGTTTGTATTCGTTCCGATCCACCTGTCGGATCACACGCTCCACCAGCTTTGAATCCATCCCCATTTTGATCATTTCACAAGCGCTTTTTTGATCTTCGATGTAAGCCTTGAGAATGGGATCCAGGGTTTCGTATGGGGGAAGGTCATCTTCATCTCTTTGGTCCGGCGCATAGCTCTGCAGACGGGGCTTTTTCAAAGATCCGTTCGGGTATAATCTCTTTTTCGGAATTAATCCGTCTGGCTAGCCGATAAACTAGGGTTTTTGGAACATCCGAAATGACCGCCAGGCCGCCGTTCATGTCGCCGTAGAGGGTGCAGTAGCCCATGGCCAATTCGGACTTGTTTCCAGTGGAAAGCAACATGGCGCCGTCCCGGTTGGAAATGGCCATGAGAAGCGTTCCCCGGATCCGGGCCTGGATGTTTTGCTCCGTGACGCCGGGCCGACCGGGGTCGAAATGGGGAGATATGCCGGGGAGGAAGGCATCGAATATGGGATTAATGGGATGCACAATCCATGCAATATTTAGGTTTTCCGCCAGTGCCCGGGTGTCTTCGAAATTGTCTTTGGAGGTGTAGCGCGAGGGCATGAAGACGGCGGTGACATTCTCTTTTCCCAGGGCTTCTTGGGCGATGCAGGCCACCAGGGCCGAGTCGATCCCGCCGCTTAAACCGAGGATCACTTTGGAAAAGCCGCACTTGGTCACATAGTCGGCGGTTCCCATGACCAGGGCTTTCCGGACAGCTTCTATATCGTCGTCGGAGACCGGATGAATATCTCCACCGCATTTGTCGATGTCCACGACGACGAGGTCTTCCGCAAAGTCCCGGGCGGCCGCGACACAGGCACCGGAGGGATTGAGGGCGAAGCTTAAGCCGTCGAATAAAACGGAGTCGTTGCCGCCCACTTGGTTCACGTAGATCAACCAGGTGCCGTATTTTTTTGCGATGGAGCCCAACATTTCCGAGCGGAAACGGTTTTTACCCATGAAAAAGGGTGAGGCGGAGATATTGACGAGAAGATCCGCCCCGCTTTCCACCAACTGGCTGACCGGATCGGCGGAATAGATCCGCCTTGAAAAAAAATCTTTATCGTTCCAAGCGTCTTCACAAATGGAAATTCCGATGCAGCGTCCCTTGTAAGAAAAAGTTTCGTTGCTTGTTCCCGGTTCGAAATGCCTCCGCTCGTCAAAAACATCATAGACGGGCAGGAGTCGTTTTTGCACCTGGTGCAAACGCTTTCCGTCTTCGAACAGGACGGCGGAATTGAAAAGAGCGTTTCCACCCGGATTGGGATTTTTATCTACAGAACCGCAGATGACCCCGATGCCTCGTATCGATTCGATGAGTCGATGGAGGCAAACCAGTCCGGCATCCACGAAATCCCTTTTTTCCAGAAGGTCTCGCGGCGGATATCCGCAAAGGGACAGTTCCGGAAAAACCACCAGATCACAACCCATACCCCTCGCGCGGTCGGCAAAAGCGACGATCTTTTCAGCGTTGCAGGGATAGTCCCCGATGACGGGATTGATTTGCGCCAGTCCGATTTTCAAATCCGGTTTCCTTTTTCCATATGGCCTGAGGCTACACCGGTTGGTTTTGTTTTGTCAAGGCGCCGGAAAAAATTGTAACACCCAATAATGACTTGACAAAACAGCCTGTCCAATCAAAGATAAAACGAGATGGTGGTTTTTTTAAAAACACAAAGATAACGCGATGTCCGACATCTTTACCTCAAACGATAACGACCCGTTCGACTCTTCATTCAAAATCTATTACGACCTGATGGCCAAGAGGGTGAGTGAAATCCTCCTGGTTTCCAGCCCCTACGATGCCTTCATCATGGAAGAAGACGGCCGACTGGCCGAGCGGATCATTCATGAATACCGCGGCCTCAATCTCACCCGTCCCCCCAGGCTGACCTGGGTCTCCACCGCCCAGGAGGCGCTCAACAGGATGTCCCAGCAGAAATTCGATCTGGTGCTGACCATGCCCCGTCTGGGGGACATGGAGCCTAAAAATTTAGGCCGCACCATCAAGGAGCGTTTTCCGAAAACACCGGTGTTTCTCCTGACTCACGGCACGACAGGCATGCCCATGGACGACCCGGCTGCAGACCCGGATGCCATCGATAAAACCTACATCTGGACAGGCAACACCGATCTCCTTTTAGCCATGATCAAAAATGAAGAAGACCGGATGAACGTGGTTTCGGATACCCAAAGGGCGCGGGTCAGGGTGATCCTAATGGTGGAAGATTCACCGGTTTATTATTCTTCACTGCTTCCCTTTCTATACAAAGAAGTGGTGACGCAGACCCAGACGGTGATGGAAGAGTCTTTGAATCAAGAGCATCGCATTCTAAAAATGCGCGCCCGGCCGAAGATATTGCACGCCTTAAACTACGAAGATGCCGAAAATCTATTCAGGTCTTTTCAGCGTTATATGCTGTGCGTCTTGTCAGACGTCCGGTTTCCGAGGGATCGAAAGCTCGATCCGGAGGCCGGTTTCACTTTTATAAACAGGGTCCGGAGTGAACGTCCCCAGCTTCCGTTGTTTATCATGAGTTCGGAAGAAAAGAACCGGGAAAAGGCTTACGGCTTCGGGGCGTTGTTTCTGAACAAGAACTCGCCAACCTTTCATACGGATATCCGCTCCTTTTTCATGCAGTATCTCGGGTTCGGAGACTTCGTTTTCCAGATGCCCGACGGAACCGAGGTGGCGCGTGCTTCCAATCTGCTGGCCCTGGAAAGGATCCTCCCTTCGATCCCCGATGAATCGGTTTATTACCATGCCCTGCGGGATCATTTTTCCACATGGCTGATGGCGCGATCCGAAATTGAGTTGGCCGCAAAGCTCAAGCCTATCAAAGTGACCGACTTTTCCAGCGTCCGGGAGAACAAGGATTATCTGGTGGCGTGCCTGCGCAATCGCCGGGTTGCCCGCCAAAAAGGGGTGATCGCCGACTTTACCTCGGAAGGGTTCGATCTTGAGACTGAGTTTGCTAAGATCGGGAAAGGCTCTTTAGGGGGAAAGGCCAGGGGGCTGGCTTTCATGGCCACCCGTTTCAAGGCACAGGCGAGCCTTTTTGAAAAGTACCCCGATGTAGCCATCGGAGTTCCTAAGACCCTGGTGATTTCGACCGAAGCCTTTGACGAATTTATCCGGGAAAATGACCTCAAAGCTCTGGCCGACAGCTCCTTTAAAAATGCGGAAATTGCCAGCCTCTTTTTGAAAGGACAGCTTCCCGACTGGCTGGAAAATGACCTGCGCCGGTTCCTCACCGGTGCGCATTATCCCTTGGCCGTCCGCTCTTCGAGTCTCCTGGAAGATGCCATGTTTCAACCGTTTGCCGGTCTTTACCGGACATACATGGTGCCCAACAATCACAGCGATATCGGGGTCCGTTTGAGTCATCTGAGCCAGGCCATCAAGCTCGTCTTCTCTTCGACGTACTACGAGGCGCCGCGCTCTTTTTCCAAGAGCACGGTTCATCGGATCGAGGAGGAGAAGATGGCAGTGGTGATCCAAAAGCTTACCGGATCGACCTGCGGCGATCATTACTATCCCGCCGTTTCCGGGGTTGCCCAGTCTTACAACTTCTACCCCGTCGGTCATATAAAGGCCGATGAAGGGATCGCCCACATCGCGGCCGGTTTGGGGAAGACCGTAGTGGAGGGATTGAATGTTCTGCGTTTTTCCCCAAGACATCCCCAGTTCCTTCCCCAGTTTTCGACAGTGGAGGACATCCTGAAAAACGCCCAGCGACATTTTTTTGCCATACAACTGAAGGATTCGCCGGAAAATTTTGCCCAAGAGGCGTTGAAAGGGGAGGACCCTTCGTTGATACAGCTTGAAATTGCGGAATTTGCCGAAGATCCCCGCCATGTTACGATGAAAAGTCTGTTGAGCACCTATTTCCCACAGGAGCATCGCATTCGGGATTCTTACTTGGGAGAAGGGACCCCGGTGTTGACCTTTGCCGGTATTTTAAAATACGGCTCCTTTCCCCTTCCCGAAATTCTCAACGATGTGCTGAAGATGGGGGAAGAGGGAATGGCCTCCCCGGTCGAAATCGAGTTTGCAGTCAACTTCCCGGTTTCCGCTACCGAAAAGCCCGAATTTACCCTGCTCCAGATCCGGCCCATGGCCTTGTTTCAGAACCGCATGGATGTGGACATTACCTCCGCGGAGATTTCGAGGGCCTTTTGCTTTTCGTCCATGGCGCTTGGATACGGCGTGCGCGATGATATTGAAGATATTCTTTTTGTCAAGCCGGATGCCTTCGATGCGGCCAGGACGGTGGAGATCGCCCGGGAGATCGGCTCGTTGAACAAATTCATGATCCAAAATGCTCGCCGCTATTTGCTCATCGGTCCGGGAAGATGGGGTTCGGCCGACCGGTGGCTGGGGATACCGGTGGCCTGGAACGACATCTCCATGGTGGGATCCTTTATCGAGAACCGAACCTCGAAACTTCGGGCGGACCCGTCTTACGGATCTCATTTTTTTCACAACATCACGTCCTTGGGAATCAGTTACCTGACCGTCACCGAAGAGGGAGAGGATTTCATCGACTGGAGCTGGCTGAATACCTTGCCTGCCGTATCGGAAACTCCTTTCGTCCGGCATGTCCGATTGGATAAACCCCTTTCCATCCGGGTGGACGGCAAAAAATCCATCGCCGTAATATTGACGAAATCGTAAAAAGGCTGATTTTTCTCGCGCCGCAGTCATTTCAAAAAAGCTTTTTATCTCAGAACTCGCAAAGCCTCAACAGCTTGAGATTTTACGCTCAACCCTTTTCCTCTCTTTTCGAAAAGACTTGAATGGCGCTCACAAAGCTTTTTACGAAGATTAAGAATGAAAGCATGACCGGCTCGATGTTCTCAGGGTCTGTCCTGTCGGATCCTGGTCTTCGAACAGGTTTTCGGCTGGTGTGCAACTATCAGCAAAACACAATTCACGCTCGCCCTCGATCCGCAAATAAAAAAGCGAGTTCTGATCAAAATAAAGGGCCTCCCGCATCCGGGAAGCCCTTTATTGGATATTCTTAGATCGGGTAAGTCGTTGAGATTAGAAAGAACGGGAAATCGTGAAGACCAATCGATTTTCTCCGATTTCGCCCAGGAATTCTTCGTCGCCGGTACTATGAAAAGCAGCGTCCAGTTTGAAGCCCACGACTTCCTTGGAGACTCCTATTTTCCAATGGGTATAATCAAACCCATCTCCCCCGTCCTGTCCCTGACCGTTGCCGGTGAGTTTATCCCCTTCGACGGTCTGATACCCTACTTCTGCATAAACATTGAAACCGTAAGGCAGGGCCAATGCGCCCGTAACATTGATATAATGAGCAGCGCCGTCTTCACCGAAGAAGTCCGGAGAATAGTTGTATCCGATGCCGATGGTGGGAGAAAGCTTCATTTCGGAAAAAGCATAGGAAAGACCGAGGTGGAGTTCAATGAACTCCGGATCGGGATCCTTTTCATTGCCGGGGTAAGCATAGTAGTAACCCGTTAAATCCAGGTTGAAATCCTTGAGAAGTTCGCGCCGATAACCTACATAGAGATCGATTTCGAGGTTTGCATCCGAGATGGCTTCATCCACATTGGATCCCCACATACCCAAATAGAGTCCGACAGGATGTGCGTAATCGAAACTACCCTGGATTGCGGGTTCCTCATCGGTTTGAGAGACTCCTCGGAAGACATAATCCGACGTGAAGGTTAAAGTAGCGCTGAAGTTTTCCGGATCCAAAGCCCCTTTTTGTTCGCCTTGGCCCCAAGCAGGACCGTTTAGAGGAAAGATAGAAAAAAGCAAAAGTGCAGCAAGAGTCATAACTGTACATTTTTTCATGTCAAAAAACCTCCTTTCCGGATTCAGTTGTTTTAAAATTTTTTAAAATTAACTCGATATGTTGTCAATAGAATAAATGAGCAGTCATCGGGATCAATTCTGGCGGACCGACACCAATCGGGCGGAGGCCGAACGAATGTCCAAATGATGTTGATGGCGTTTTTGGCCCGGGTAAAACCAGTTTCCACCATGGCGAATCCGGCCTGCATAAAAAATACCAGTGCTGCGGCAATAAGCGTCCAAATATAATCCGCATGGGACTGTACCAGATCGATGAGGGCTTTGTTGGAGGCGGGTGTCGGGGGTTCCTCGCCTGCCCAGGAAAATCCGTAAAAAAGCATCATTGCCGCCAAGAAATAAATCGAAGATTTCATGACTCTGTTTTCTCCTTTCTACATCATGATTGGATGATTGCCAGAACCGCATCTCAAAAATGCAAATCATATGCCAATCCCGTTAATCCCCGGTTGATTGATATAATGATCTGTTATGATGTTAAAAATTGATTTTCTGGGAGCTAATCCAGAAATAATAAAATTACATTTATGTTATTTATCGATATTTGATTTACATATATGTAATAAAAGGCAGGTAATTATTCAGAAATGAAATATCTTAACTCCCGGAGGCCAATGACCTTCCCCGGTTTCATGGAACGGTTCGAGTAAACGAGGTGGTCGAGAGGGGTTTTCCGCAGGATTCCCCGCTATGGTGATGTTCACGTGGCGTGGACGGAATCTGAATCTTCAGATAGAAATCGCGGATTGGGTCTATTGTGAAAATTCTTGGTATTTCGAAAACTGCAGCGGAGCTGATAGCTGTCGAATTCAGTCGGTTGGAAGAAGTCTACCGCATAAACATATTCGGCAGAAAAGTCGCTATCTGGGGGAATAAAAAAAGCAAAAATGCGCAAAAAACCAGGCTCAGCAAAAACGGGTATACTCCGGCGTAGATCACATTGAAAGGAATCTTTGTAATGGCCTTGACCACAAAGACGTTGATGGCGACAGGCGGTATGACGACCCCGATCATAACTGTAATGGCGATGATAATGCCGAACCAGATCGGATCGTACCCCAGCTTGATGATTGCGGGATAAAAAATGGGTGTGGCAAGGACTAAAAAAGCCAAATCGTCGATAAAGGAGCCTCCTATTAGATAGATAATGCTGATGATGATCATAATCATGTTACGGTTCAGTGGAAGGGAAATAATCCAATCAGCCGCGATCATGGGGATCTTGGTCCTGGCGAGGAAGTGCCCCAGAACTGTCGAGCCCGCGATCAGCAGCAAGACCATGCAGGCGGTTCGCAGGGATTCCACGACGGCCTTGATATATCCCTTGAATCCAAGGTCTCTTTTAATGAGAGATAGAACCAATACAGCAAAAGTACCCACGCTGCCGGCTTCGGTCGGGGTGAAAAAGCCCTTCATGAGGCCCCCGATAACGAGGAAAAAAATGATGACTACCCAAAAAACCTCCGGAAGCGATGCAACCCGTTCTTTCCAGCTTGACTTTTCACCTTTTGGGCCGAGGGAAGGATTGGATTTGCACCAGATGAAAATAATGCAGATGAAGAAAAAGGCGATGAGCAGACCGGGGAGAATGCCGGCTAAAAAAAGCTTTCCGATGGACTGTTCGGTGATGATGCCGAAAATGATCAGGGTGACGCTTGGAGGCATGAGAATTCCAAGGGTTCCGACCGTTGCGACGATTCCGGAAGACAATTTCCGATTATAGTTATAGCGGTCCATCTCCGGTACGGCAACGCTGGCAAAAGTTGCAGCGGTTGCCGGGGAAGAACCGCAAATAGCCTTGAACACGGTCGCTCCGACTACTGTCGCCATGGCCAGGCCGCCGGGAATGTGACCGATGAATTTGTATGCCGAATCATAAAGCCGCTTGGCGATTCCCGCATTAAATGCGATTTGGCCCATGAGAACAAAAAGAGGAATCACCGTGAACCCGTAAGAAGCAAAAACGTCAAAAAAATCTTTGGCCAACAGATTCAATCCCGCCTTCAGGGTAACCATGTAGCTGAAGCCCAGAAAGCCGACAAAAGCCATGACGAATCCGAGTTCTATCCCCGTTAGAAAAAGAACCAGCACCAGCGTCAGTCCCAAAATTCCGACCATTACTTCACTCATATTTTCCCTCCACAACCTGAAAGATATGGGCGACAAGTACAATACACTGGATGAAGCAACTGAAACCCAAACCAAATGCGACAGGGTAAAAGGGAATCTGCAACGTCAGAGAAACCTCTCCGCTGCGATAGAGATCCATCCCCATTTTAATCAGGTTCCAGCCGAGAAGGGAAAAAAGAAAAATGCCCATGCAACGGGTAAAAATATGGAAGATATTTCGGGTTTTTTTGGGGAACTTGAAAATTAAGAAATCCACCAGGACATGTCCTTTGAGAAGCGTGGTCAAGGGAACGGCAAAACCGATCACGATGGCCCCTGAAAACGCCACAATTTCATAAGTTCCGGTAATCGGTTTTCTAAAATATCTCAAAATGACATCTGTGACCGTGAGAAACATGATGAAGGTCAGACTGATGCCGGCAATCATATTCAAAAGCTTGCTGACAGACTGGATTTTTCGAGTAAATGAATCCATGAAACCCCTGTAAGGGAGGGGAGGGAAATGTTCCCTCTCCCCTCCGGTTTCTCATTTTACTTTTTCAGTTTTTTCAGTTCATCCTGGCAGAATTTCAACGCTTCTTCACCCGGAAGATTCTTTTCCTTCATTGCTTTCACGTAATCATCCAGAATGGGTTGAACCAGCTTTGCCCATCGCGCATCCTCTTCTTTGGAAAGAGAGATAATTTTGTGGCCTTTGGAGGCCGCCAAAGCCGTTCCTTCCTTATCGATTTCGTCCCATCCCTGGCCTGTTTTGATGATCCACTCTTCGTTTATCGCTTCAATGACTTTTTGAATATCCGGGGGTAGGGCATTCCATTTTTCCTTGTTCATGACCACGAAGAATCCTGTGGTATATGCCGATCCATAGTTGAGTGTGGTGGAACTGACGACTTCTGCAAGCTTCCAGCCTTTCAGTGATTCCAGAGGAAACACCCCTCCCTCGGCAACACCTTTTTGAATCGCATCATATCGCTCCGGCATCGGCATCGCCACGGGAACACCACCCAATGCGCCGACGATCTTGGCGCTGAGACCATGGCATGAAATCTTCAAACCTTTAAGGTCTTCCAGCTTGGCGACGGGCTTTTTGGTATGAACAAGTCCGGGACCATGGGCGTGCAGATACATGACTTTGACGTCATCCAATTCCTTGGGTTGAAATTTTTTGTAATAGATATTGATCAGTTTGGTTGCCTCTAGAGCGTTTTCATAACCAAGGGGTAGATCGATGACCTCGGTCAGGGGAAACCTTCCCCGCGTGTAGCCCAAAACAGACAAACCGACATCAGAAAGGCCCTTGACGACCCCATCGTAGCACTGGGCTGCCGGCGTCAAAGTTCCTCCCGGGAACACCGTCACTTTAACTTTGCCGTTGGTCCTTTTCTCGATCTCTTTGCCCCATTCGACGGAAAGGACCGCATTTTTATGAGGGGCGGGGAAAAAATTCGAGTAGGTCAATTCAATCGGTTTTGCCTGGGCGAAAACCGGTGATGCGGCAAGAAGGAAACCTGCCAGCATCATCAACGAGACACAAACAACCCATTTGCCTGCTTTCATTTCCGATCCTCCTTTGGTTTCGAGTTCATATATTCGGTAACAGTCCCCCAGAGACTTTACTCCATGCTTTGAAACAGCTATAATGTGAGTATCAAGAGAGGTTTCCGACTGTCAAGTTAAATACCCAAAGACACTTTTATCCGGTCGAGCTACGAGATCGGAAAAAGTTGAACCCTATCAGACAGCAGATTATTATCCATATTATTTAAAGATAATTTTTTTGAAAAAATTTGACCCCGATGTTTGGGAGACTGCCTTCTTGACTTGGTGGTTTTTAATGGCGAGTATGCACCTTGCATTGCCCTGATGAATAAACGCAACGGATAAAAAAACAAAGGCACCGAATATGGATCAACGCTATTGGAATCCCCTACTCGAAAGATTGCCCCGTCAACGCCTCCGTGAGCTTCAGTTCCGGAAATTTAAAAAAATTTTTTCATGGGCCTATGAGCGCTCCCGGTTTCACCGGCACCTTTATGATGAGGCAGGGATATCGCCCGATGATATCCGCTCCATGGATGAAATCAGCCATATTCCCAAAGTGGAAAAAAGCATGATGCGCGATATCCAGAGAAAAGACCCCTTCCCTTACGGTGATGCCCTTTGTGTTCCCCTCGAAGAGGTGACGGAATTCCGTCAGACCAGCGGAACCACCGGCCAGGCGGTTTACCAGCCGGATACCTGGCAGGACTGGGAATGGTGGTCCGAATGCTGGTCCTACATCCTCTGGGCCCAGGGCTATCGGCCCAAAGACCGGGTATTCATTCCTTTCGGCTACAATGTCTTTGTGGCCTTTTGGGCCGGACACTATGCAGCGGAAAAGATCGGTTGCGAGGTCGTTCCCGGCGGAGTTCTGGATACAGCCGCCCGGATTCTGAAGATCCAGGAGCTCAAGGCAACCGCCATGATGGCCACCCCGACCTATGTGTTGGGCATGGCCGAAACGGCCAGGGATAAACTTGGGATCGATCCTTCCGGGCTTACCATCCGAAAGATTACCTGCGCCGGAGAACCGGGTGCGAGCATACCGAGCACCAAAAAACGTATGGAAAATGCCTGGGGTGCCAAAGTGTTCGATCATGCCGGCGCAACCGAAATAGGAGCATGGTCCTTTGAATGCGCCGAACAGCCGGGCGGATTGCATGTCAACGAGGCTTTTTTCCTTGTCGAAATCGAGGATCTTGAAACGGGCCGAATCATCGAAGAGCCGGGGCATCGGGGAAAGATGGTCGTCACTGCCTTTGATCGCCTGGCTCAGCCCTGTATCCGGTTTGACTCCAAAGATATCATCGAGTGGGATGAGAATGCGTGCTCCTGTGGAAGAGCGTTTCGTCTGATCAAGGGGGGAGTTTTAGGCAGGGCCGATGATATTACGAAAGTCAAAGGTGTTCTATTGGCCCCTGCCGCCATTGAAGAAGTGGTGAGGGGAATCGATGGGATCGGGAATGAATACGAGGTGGTAGTCGACAAGCGGGGTGAAGCGGATCGAATCAAACTCAAAGTGGAACTGATGCCGGGAGCGGAGAGCCGTGTGAAGGAAATCGAAGGCCGGCTTGCCGATCATCTGAGACTCAAGACCAATCTTGCCTACCAAATCGAGTTTTTTGCTTATGGAAAACTTCCCCGGTATGATGTCAAAGCCCGGCGATTTAAGGATTTAAGGAAAAACCCGAAGGGTGAACCTTTTAAGTGAAGGGATGAAAAAGCATATGGAAACACAATTTGATATTGCATCAATCCAAACCCAGGTCCGTCTTATCCGCGAGGCCGCCGAAAAACTGCACGGTTTGGGCGACGGCTTCCCTGCTCTTTCAAAGAACGCGGCCCGTATTCTTGCCAGCGTGAAAATGGTGGAAATCAATGTTTCGGATCCGGATGAGACGATGGAGATCTAAAAGGAGGCTGCGGCGAAGATGCTTTGAATCGGTAACGAGAAAAGCCCGCTGAAAAATTACAGGATCATTACAGGATCAATAGAAAGGAACCCTGTCCCAAAACGATTTTTCATCTTTTTGCCAGTTGGGTCCGAATTTCTTTTCGCAATAAACCGCCATTCTTTCAAACCAGCTTTTCCAGGGACTCTCCCCTTTTTCCTTTGCCCTTAAAATATCCGTCAAGTAAAGGACGATATCGGACATCTTTTCCTTGGGGATATAATAAGAAGCGCCCTTATTGAAAGACTTGATGATATTGTCTGGACTCAAGGCATGAGCGGTGAGCATGACGGCGGTCACATTTTTAGCGGCGGCAATTTCCAGAAGCCGATATCCGTCGACCCCCATGATATCTAAAATGGCAAAGTCAAACGGCTTGGATTCCAACAAACTTTTGGCTGTCTGAAAATCATAAGCCTTTTCCAGTTCGCACATGGAAAGAAAATCAACCAGGGTATCAACGATATCCGGCTCATCATCGACGATGAGAATCTTCTTGCCTTTGAGCAATTCATTATTTTTCATATCTTCATCTCATTGCGTTTTTATTTGAATAGAAGTTTAGGGATTTTAATTTTGTCTGTCAAGGCAATGTAGCATTTCCTGATCATTCCATTAATTGAAAAGAGTACAGCGCCGGTTGGCGCCGTGCGCATCCGAGATACAGACAGACGGGAAATTCCGTGGATACCTGCTCAACGGGCACTTTCCCTACTACGTCAGGAACTTTTTTCGAAGGGAAAGAAAGCCCTCAAAGGGCTCCTGATCTCTCGACGGATGCCTTTGGTTTGGGGGGTTTGTCTGCTATTTTATAGGTGCGGTTTCCCGCGCGAATCCAATATTGATCTCCCTCATTGACAAGCCGATCGGATATCCGAAAAAGAGCCGATTCCGCGAATTTAATGCAATCCTCCCCGAAGCTCATGTATAGGGAATCATTTTCGATGAAAAGTTTCTTCGGCATGAGCTTCAACCGCTTTTTCGTGTTCAGAATTAAAAAGATTCCCTCCGGCTCTTCGATGACATCAAATACGAAGAGCGCCGTATCCTCATAAGGGAAATAGACCTTTTCCCTCCTTCCTTCCAGCTCCTGGCTTAAGAAAAATCCTTCGGCGTCTTTCCGGATGCTGGTGTGAAAATAATCGATGATCTTCTTATGCTCGAAAGGGCCATATCGGTTGTGCCAGCGACCGTTTTTATCCAACCAGAAAACAGCCTCTTCCTTGGTGATGACCACTTCTTTCATCGGCCCAATCGCCAAAGTGCTCTAAAACACACAACGGGTGCTTTATTGAAACGGAAAACGAGAGAAAAGCTTTTCAGGATCGTTTGAACCGTTCGAGACTCAGCAAGACCTGGTTGTTTGGGTCCGGGCATCCGATTTCGATGGTGTCTCCTTTCCACCAGGGCCTGCTCCCTCCGAACTGAAAGGTGGAAAGACCCGGAAAAAGGTCGTGATAGAAAAAGCCGCACAGTCCGCCGGTATTGTGGCAGCTGATTTCGAAGCGTTCCCCCACCTGATGCCCCGCATTGCAATTTCCCTTTACCGACTTCACCGTCGCCACCACGCGGAATCCGATTCCAGGGTCTTGTGCCATACTGTCCCTCCCCCTTTCTTATTTTGTCTACACGCTTTAAATCTCCACAGGCCGCCAAACTATTCCATTATACCATATTTTTGAAAAAGGCGTCCCTGCCGGAAGCACCGCCTTTTCCAGATTCTTGGGATCAAAAGACGGATCGGTTCTGCTGTAGTCTTTGTCCCAGGGCTCCAGGATGACCCCGCCCCCGTCCATTGGAACCAATCGCGGCAAAAGGGGTTTACCCCAGCTTCGTTTTTGACAGGCTTCCATCAGTTCGGCTTTTGTGATGTAAGGGAGGAGCTCATGGAGCGTCACGAGAGTCGGAGGACTGAGCGGAACCTCTCCGGCCAGGTTTTTTTCCATGGCCTCTTGCGGCCGGATCCACAAGCCCGTCGTGATTTCTCGGAAGTCGGGCCGGCAGACCTGCGCTTCGGGGATAAAAGCCAAAAAAAACCGGGTGTCAAAGCGCGGCTTCATCTTCTCCGGGGTAATCCAATGGGCCCACCGATAGAGCCGTGAGAAAGTCAGGGTCCAGCTCCCTGAAGCCACTTCATTTTGGAACCAGTCTTTGGGCAGGTTTTCGGCAAGCCGTAAGGTGCAGATCCGGTCCGTCTCCGTTTTCCGAGCCGACGCACCATCGGCAAAAAAAACACCGGCCTCCTCCAGTGTTTCCCGAATGGCCGTCACCGCATAGGAAAGGGCGTCTTCTTTCGGAAAATCCCCTCCGAACCGGCTGACGATGTCCTTGAAGCTCAAATCCGCATGCCTTTCCCAGAAGGCAATATCACGATCCGGGAGATCGACTCTGCCGCCGGGAAAGACGTATTTGCCCGACATGAAGGCCGCGCTGATGCTCCTGAGCAGAAGATGGGTCTCGATCCGGCCGGCGTGCTCGCGTACCAGGATGAGAGTTGCCGCCGGCGTGGGTTCCATGGGAGGTTTCTTCTCGTGCGTCACGGATACATCCTTTTGAAAATAGTCCGGACATCCATACCCGAACCCTTATGGTATTGTGGCGTGTAAATCAAGACACAGGATGTTCAGCTCATGTTTCCAGAAACCGCAAATCAAATAGGCGCATCCGAATTTCCTGAAAATACTTGGACCATTAACGACAATGATGGGATTTTTCGCTTTGCGCCATTTTCTGGTTGAAGGAGAAAATCCGGGAAAGAGGGGCGTGAGTTTCTTTTCATATCCGACTGTCAAGGGTCCGGGACGCACCTTGCCTTCGGTTCATGCCTGTGTTAGCGTGCCTGACCGATCGGAACAGTACATGACCGTATCGACAGAAAGGAAAGGCCATGGCAAAACACATCGGCATCGTGGCATGCAGCGCCGAAGGGGCGGCTCTTTGTTACCGGACCCTTTGCACCGAAGCGCCGGCTCTCATGGGAGAGTACCTGCATCCCGAAGTCTCCATGCACACCTATCCGCTGGGGCAATACATGGAGCATATCCGTTCAGGGAACTGGGATGCGGTGGCCGCTCTCATGCGTTCTTCAGCAGAAAAACTCGCCTCCATCGGAGCCCGGCTGGCCATTTGTCCGGATAACACCATCCACCAGGCCTTTGATCTGGCCGCCGCCGAAGCGCCCATCTCGTGGCTTCACATCGCGGATGCGGTGGCGCAAGAGGCCCGGGAACATCAGTATAAGCTTCTGGGCATCACCGGAACCCGGTACCTGATGACTGGACCGGTCTATCCCACGCGGCTTGCCAGGAATTATATCGACTGCGAGATTCCGGAACCCCCTGACCGGGAAAGGATCGACCAAATTATTTTCAAAGAGCTGGTCAACGGAATTTTCAAAGAGGAATCCAGGATCTACTTCAACGAGGTGATCCGGAAATTGAAGAATAAGGGGTGTGACGCGGTGGTATTGGGGTGTACGGAAATCCCGCTTCTGGTGGACCCCGAGGACTGTCCGCTGCCGGTCTTGGACTCCACCCGCCTTCTGGCCCGGGCAGCCCTGAAGGAATCCCTCGAATCCCCATAAACTATCTGAGAGCAAACAAGGCGGATAGGTCCGTTTAGGCTCCCCGATGATGCAAAAACCTCTCGCCGGCACTGCCGCCGGCATCCTGGCCATTGTACTGTGGAGTACGACGGTAGCCCTTGTCCGGAGCCTTACCGAACAACTGGGACCCCTCACCGCTGCTGCCTCGGTTTACGTCGTAGGCGGTCTGGCCTCCGGGGTGCGATTCCTTTTATCGCCGGGACATCTCAACTCCCTCTTTCAACTGCCCCGAAAGTACCTGTTCGGGTGCGGGGCACTGTTCATCCTTTACATGATTGCGCTCTTTGCGGCCATCGGGTTCAGCAAAGACCGGATTCAGGTTCTGGAAGTAGGGCTTTTGAATTACCTGTGGCCGCCGCTGACAATCATTTTCTCTTTGGGGCTTCTCAATCGTCGTGCCAACTGGATCCTGATACCGGGGACGTTGCTGGCGGTAACCGGGATGGTCTTCGTCTTTGCAGGAGAGGAAAATCTTTCTTGGGAGTCCTTTTCAAAAAATCTCTTGGACAACCCCGTTGCCTATCTTCTCGGTTTGACCGCCGCCGTTTCGTGGGCCTTATATTCCAACCTCACCCGGAGATGGGCCGGCGGACATCCGAAAGGGGCCGTGGATCTTTTCATGCCGGTCACCGGTTGTGTCTTCCTCGCCTTTTCCCTGACCCTGGAGTCTATGCCGGGTTATACGCTTCACGCGGTTCTGGAAACGGTGTTTTTAGGTCTGGCGACGTATCTGGGCTATGGCCTCTGGGATTATGCCATGCGGCAGGGGGAGGTGGTTCTGGTCGCCGCATGCAGCTATTTGACGCCGCTGTTGTCCACCCTCATCAGTGTCTTTTACCTGAGGGTCTCACCCACACGAGGCCTTTGGATCGGATGCGCCCTGCTGGTGACCGGCTCCCTGCTCAGTTGGTTTTCCGTTGAAGCAAAAAAGTGATTCGGCTATCTCCGGGCCGGCCGAGGGGGGTGTTTCAGCGTTTCGGGTTCAGCGCGGATTCAAGATGTTCCTTCCCGATGGGATCCGGATTCCCGTCACTTCAGCCCGGGCGCATTCTTTTCCGCCGGCATGCAAGCTGCAGACGATGATCGTCCTGCGTGGATGCTGTTCCTTGACCGTTGCACGGAGAACGAGTTCGGCATCGATGGGGGTGGGCTTCAGATAGGTAATGTTCAGATTCCCCGTAACGAAAGTAATTTCCGGTTCGGTCCCTGGAGAGCGCCCCTCGGCATCGTAGGCCGCGGCCACACAAGTCCCGATGCTGTGGCAATCGATGAGGCTGGCGATCAACCCGCCGTAGACCACTCCGGGGAAAGCCGTGTGGTAAGGCTGGGGGAAAAAATGGAAAACCCCTTCCTTCCCATCCCATCGGGTCCGAATATGAAGCCCATGCGCATTGTTCCGCCCGCAGCCGTAACATACGGCGATTTCAGGCGGGCAAAAATCCTGAATGGCATCAATGATCATTCATTCCTCCAATTGGTCTTCACCAAGAAGAAAACCGGATTATCCACTTTTTTCAAACAGAAAATTATGTTAAAGTGGATGAACAAAATTTTTGTTTGATTTCCATGTGGTTTATCCTTGAAAATCAAAAAATGGAAAAGAGTTATGATATTTTCCATTTCTTCCATATTAATATCTCAATAGATAAAATTTTTTAGCATACCATAACCTTCATATCAATCAAATTTTTCTATTTATCCAAACTGTTGTGCGAAAAAAATATTGACATATCAATACAATGTATTTACACTGTAATCATGAAAGAGATTCGATTTGAATGGGATGAAAAGAAGGATAACCTGAATCAAAGAAAGCATGGTATTTCTTTTCTTGAAGCGCAGACGGTATTTTCTGATGAGAACGGTTTGTTGCTCGATGATCCTGATCATACACTGGAAGAAGAGCGATTTATTCTACTCGGCATAAGTTCAAAACTGCGTCTACTCGTTATATCCCATACTTATCGCAAGGCAGACCTAACCATAAGAATTATTTCAGCACGGAAGGCAACGCGCACGGAGCAAAAACATTATTGGAACAGGTGGTAATCATGAGAAAAGAATATGATTTTTCAAAAGCAAAAAAGAATCCCTATGCAAGCATGCTCAAGAAGCAGGTTACTATAAGGTTGGATAAGGGTACGGTAGATTACTTCAAAAGTCTCGCTAAAACAGCAGGCATCCCTTATCAAACCTTAATAAATCTCTATTTGCGAGATTGCGCTGCTTCCAATCGAGTACTCTCTATGCATTGGAAAGAAGCATCATAAAATATTTGCACAACCAGCCGCTCCATCCGATCGCAGCCCGCTGGGCTGCTTCGGGTGAGCTTTTCGTTATGCTGAATCCAATATAAGCAACCCTATCTCTGCGAATGATGTAATAAAATAGAGCAAGTAACCGCGCGCACGATTCAATGGGAGTATCCTGTGCACAACAACAGCCTTCACCTTTGGCAGCATCAGCATATATTCAAAATAGATAAGCAGCAGATTGAGAAAAAGACGCTTCTGGTCGTTATCATCACATTCTTGATGATGATCTCAGAAATCGTTGTTGGGTGGGTAACGAATTCCATGGCAGTCTATGCAGATGGCTGGCACATGGGAACCCACGCCTTTGCTCTCGGAATCTCGCTGTTTGCATATATAATCGCTCGGAAGCATGCTGAAAGCGCCAGTTTTGCTTTTGGTACTTGGAAAATAGAGATTCTTGGAGCTTATACAAGCGCAATTGTATTGGGTTTGGTAGCGATCCTGATGGTCTATGTCTCCATAGAGCGCTTTTCCCGTCCGTTATCAATTCATTATAACGAGGCATTATTTGTGGCAGCAATCGGGCTTGGAATAAATGTCGTATGCGCCATTATATTAAATTCAGGATCAAATCAGCATCATCATCGTCATGAAAACGAAGATAATGGGCATGCTCACCACAACCATGATGATTTGAATCTCAGGTCTGCTTATCTTCATGTTATAGCCGATGCTCTGACTTCGGTACTTGCTATTTCTGCCTTGCTGGGCGCGAAATATTTTGATGCCAATTGGTTAGATCCCTTTGTGGGAATTCTTGGCGCTCTCCTTATTGCACGCTGGTCAATTCTGTTATTGAGAGATTCTGCGTCTATATTGCTTGACCGAGAAAATGATTCGCCTGTATCCCGGGAAATTAGAGAACATATTGAAGCTGACGGTGATACTAAAATATCTGATCTACATTTATGGAAAGTTGCAGATGGAAAATATGGTTGCATCATTGCGGTTGTAACCTGCAGAAGATACACAATTGAGGAATATAAAAGAAGGCTCAGAGAAGTTCACGAGCTCGCTCATATTACGATTGAGATTAACCAGTGTAATAGTCTGGCATGACATGCCCGCAGCAATCCATAAGTACAATAAAGATTCAGCATAACAACGGTATGAACTCCGACCCCAAGAGCGTCGTTTTTTGAATGTGGTTCAGCTTCCAAATAGGGATTTCAGAAAAGAGAGGATGGCAGGCATATCTCTTGGGGCGAGTTATGCCGGACGTTAGGCTGCAAATTACGCTTAACATATTACGTAATACATAATACGTTTAGCATATGATAAAGTAATTTGCTTACAAAGATACGGAAAAACTTTTTAATGATCAATGGGTCAAAAAATTCCAATCCTTTGAAAGACAAGCAAGAAAAAATTTAATGCACCTTCATGCTGCTCCGTCTCTTAGATCATTAATGTTGATCCCTGGGAATAAGCTTCATTCATTATCCGGTGATCGAAAAGGGCAATATACAATAAGCATAAATGATCAATGGCGTATTTGTTTCCCGTGGAATGAAGGTCATGCTAATAATGTAGAAATTACCGATTATCATTGAGGTGTTAATATGATTACTAAAAAAAATCTTGATCCCATAAGTCCGGGAGAAATTTTACGAGAAGATTTCCTTGAACCTTTAGGCATAAGCATAAACAAACTTTCGAGGGATCTCTCAGTGCCACCAAATCGCATAAGTGAAATTGTCAATGGGAAAAGGGCGATAACTGCAGATACAGCACTAAGATTACAGCGTTATTTTGGAATAGAGGCACAATTTTGGTTAAATCTTCAGAATGAATATGACCTGAGATTACAGAAGAAAAAAGTATGGAACGACATAGAACAACGAATCATTCCTGTTAACAGAACTGACATTAATATTGAACAGACTATTTAGTTTAAAAAATAGGCTTAATAATGCATTGAGCCTGATGACGCTTCACTCAGGTCGGAGGTGTCACTGGGCATTGAAAGTCCGCCTGGTTTTTTTCTAGTGCCTATACAATTAGACGCGTCGCAGCTCATGCTTTTCGTTATGCGTCATCACATGGGCCTCGTTGACGAAATTCGCCAGTTTTGGGCTGGGTAGGCATCGAGCCCGTTGAGGTCGTTGGCGAAAACGACTTCGGCAATCTCATCATCAAAGACGAAGAGGGGAAGTACTGGCTCCTTTGTCCTGAAGATTGCTACTGCAGAGTCATTGCCGCTAATCGCGCTGAACTTGACGCACTTTCGACTGACCAAGAGTTCCTTCACGACTGGTATATGAGTGCGCTTGTCTCACTAACAAACGACCAGTGCGGTCCTTTGACTGAAGGAAGGAAGTACTGCCTCAAGATTCCCGGTGTTTTGGGTGGTGGATATGGTGGAGACAATCTCGCTACTGCGCCACAAATCGACTTCGTGCGCTTTTCCGGCGATATTGCCCGCCAGATCCAAGAACTACCCGATGGTGCTCAAATCAAGCTGCAGGTTGTCAGCGATACGGAAATCCATCAACTCACCTTGAATACCTTCATCACTTCATCCCCGAGGTGGTTGATGACCTTCACGGCGATGCGACCGGACTTCGGTTTGGGGAAGGGCCGCGAGGTGTCGCTGTTGAGTGTGGCCCAGGCTTCCTCGTTGATCTCGGCCTTGAGGGTGGTCTTGAGCGCCTTGTAGGGGTCGTTTGCGCCAAGGAAATAGGCGTGGCGGACGAAGAAGCTCTCTTCGTTGTAGTCGGTGTCGATGAACCAGCAGGCGATGCCGTCGGGGCCGTCGCTGCGGACTTCGCCGGTCTGGGGGTGGAAGACGTCCACACCGTTCACCTTCACGCGCAGCCTACCGTCCGATTCCGGCAGGATGTCTATGTCAGGCTCGCCGAAGATGACGAACAGGTTGCCCTTGCCGGTGTTCTTGAGGTCTTCGGCCATGTGCAGGTCGGCGTTCATCCGTGCCTTGAGCACGGGGATGCGACCGAGTTTACTGAAGTCTGTGGCGTGGGCCTCGTAGTTGAAGGCGCAGGCGATCAATACGTCGAAGTCGGCATCGCCGGCCTCGCGGGCGGCGGCCACCAGATCGGGTCGGGTGACGGTGCCGAATTCCGGGCCGATGAAGATGGCGGCTCGCTTTTCGGTGCTTGTTTCCGCGTTGCCTTCGAGGTATCGGCCTTCGGCGCAAATAAAGTAACCCGGCCATGGGCGTGAGCGCGGTGAAGGTGATCTTGTCTTCCTTGTGCGCCTGCTGGACTCCGGCGGTCTTGAGGTTCTCCAGGATCATCTGGGGAAAGGTCTGCTTGGCTCCGTATTCAGCACTGTCTTCCTTCAGGTTGTCCATCAATTCATCGTTCTCATCCACGCCCAGCACGCGGTGGGGGCTGAGGCTCTCCACGGTGAAGGGACCGGCCACGCGGACGATTTTCTTGTTCTCGTAAGGCTTGTCGTAGAGGTATTCAAACTCGGCCTTGGCGGCGATGGAGGCGTCGATCTCCTTCTGCCGGGCAATGCGGGCCTGCCACCAGTCGGCGTGCAGCTTCTTTGCGGCATTCGGCCACTTGGCATCGGCCTCGCGCGGAATCTCCCACTCCTGCCAGGTTTTCTTGAGCGCGGCGTTCAGCGACTCGCGCAACGGCTCCAGCTTCGCCTGCCACTTGTCCCAGATGACATCGATCTCCGCGTTGTTGGCGATGGACTTGAGGGTGATGTGCGGCACGCGCTCATAGACAAAACCCTGGCGGATGTCGCCGCGGGTGGGCTGGCTCGATGGCGCGGTGCGGGTAACTTCGGCCTCCTTGAGTTGCCCGTCGCGGCTGTCGGCCAGTAGGTAGTACTGATATCGGGCGCCCATGATGCGGGCACGGGCCAGCGCCAGCGCCACGCGGGAGGTGTCAATGGTTATCCAGCGCCGACCCCATTGTTCGGAGACATAGGTGGTGGTGCCGGAACCGCAGGTCGGGTCGAGCACGAGGTCGCCGGGGTCGGTGGTCATCAGAATGCAGCGTTGAACTGACTTCAGTGTCGGTTTGAACAACATAGACTTTGGTCGTCCGTGAAACTCCTGAACCCGATGTCCAGTCCACATAGTTGCTAATTGGGTGCGACGCGGAAAGTCATCAACATATCGAACATAATCGAGCCTGTTCGTCGAATTATCCGATTCGCGACAGTTCGAGTCTGTTCTGAGACCACTGTCCGACTGTCGGCCATGTCTCGATCCGGAATGGAAGAGTTGTCGTCCTACAACATCGAATCGAAGCAGCGTGAATGCCGTTGGCGCACGTCGAAGTAGTCGTAGGCTGGTAATGTCGATCGCCTTCTGGAACGCATTGCGCATCCGACTTTCGCTCGTTTGAAACTGCGCGAGCAGATCCGTCAGCATGACGTCAATCCATGAATACGTCGCCGACTGTCCGTCAATGCGTCTTTCGTATGAGAGCCGTGCGGAATTTCATAGCTGCTTGCGATTCTTTGCATACCAGAAGCATGTAATCGCAATCCGCTCGAAGGTAAGTTGCTTGATGCAGCTCGTCGTCTTTCTGAAACGTGATTACCGAGACGAAATTGTCCTCCCCAAACACCTCATCCATCACCGCCCGGACGCGATGGACATTTTCATCGCCGATCTGCACGAAGATGGAGCCGGAATCGGTGAGCAGATCGCGGGCGACGGTGAGGCGGTCGCGGAGGTAGGTGAGGTAGCTGTGGATGCCGTCGCGCCAGGTGTCGCGGAAGGCTTTGACCTGCTCCGGCTCGCGGGTGATGTGGTCGGCCTTGCCGTCCTTCACGTCGCGGCTGGTGGTGGACCACTGGAAGTTGCTGTTGAACTTGATGCCGTAGGGCGGGTCGAAGTAGATGCACTGCACCTTGCCGCGCAGACCCTCGCGCTCGGCGAGGCTGGCCATCACCTGCAAGGAGTCGCCGAGGATCATGCGGTTCGACCAGTTCTGGTCGTGCTGGTAGAACTCGGTCTTGTCCACGCCCTTGGGCGATGCCGTTGAAGTCGGCGAAAAGATCGATTTGCGAAGCCGGGCGCTTCGCGCCCGGACCTCTTTGCGGCTCACGCAGCAGATCATCAATCAGCACCTTGGGGTGAACCTTTTCCTGGATGTAGAGCGGCGGGGCGTGGACGACGAGGTCGCTCCAGTCCTTCTCATCCTTGCCGCGCCAGACGAGCTGCGGATCGAGGTCGCGGTTGCGGCGCTCGTAGGCCACGCGCACCGGGTCCTGCTCGTTCTTTTGCATCACCGACTGGTATTCGGCGGTGGGGATGTTCTTCCGCGTGGCCTCGTCGTGCTTGAGCGCTTCGACGGTCAGCTTCTTCGTCTTTTTTGCCATGGTTTTATCCTCTGCCCCGCCGTCCTTCCTGATGCGTTTGAGGCGTTTATGAGGCGTTTGTCCTCATGAGTCCTTTGAGGCCTTTGTGAGTCGTTTCTTTGCGAGCATGTAGTAGGTGCCTTTCCCTGTAGTGCCCACCTTTTCCAAAACCCCCTTGATCAGCAAGCCCTCGAGGTCTCTGGTCGCAGTTGCCCTGGCGACCCCTACAAGCGCCTGGTATTCGCTATTGGCAATTCTGGTACTGGCCTTTAAATGAATTATGGCCTGTCTTTGTCGTTCATTCAGCCCAAGTTCTGCCATGACTCTATCCGTCAGCCAATCACGCCAGAGGGCAACGGTAAATTCACCGCCTCGTTGAGCGAAGCTCGGGTTCGGGGAGGTTGTGGGCAAGGCTTTCACGAATCATCATGAGAGTGCCGGTCCCGTATTTCTCTATGTACCGGGCGAGAAACAGAACCTCACAAAGCCGGTGGTTCCGGGGAATGGAGCCATGAGGATGGCGAAGACTCTCGGTTGTCAGCGATGCCGGCAGAGTACCAGGATTCCATACTTCAACACGATCGGCAAAGACGGACACCTGAACGGCCCCCGCCGAGGTATAATCCCGATGGGCGACAGCATTTACTATGGCTTCACGGATCACATCATGGGGGATTTCATCTCGGACAGGCGCCTGATTGCTTTCGGCACGGGTCCCGACACTGCGATTGAGCTTTGACATAACAAAATCGACTGCCATATCCACTTGTCCGAAGACGGTGCCCTTGAAGATACGGTAGAAAGGCACCGGGCGCTGAATCTCCGTGCCATGAAAGTGCATGCACCGTACCTCAGCGCAAGGCAGGAAACGCTGGGGATCACGGCCAAAAAGGAGCAGTGCAGCGTTGGTGGGCTGCCCCTGATGGAGCAAGTGCAGATGCGTAAGGATATCGGGTAAGGGTGCCTTTGCCGGCAAAGGAAACTGGCGTTCAAGGCGGGCACTACTTACAAAGTCCCTCACCACCTGAACATTCAGATCATTGAGGGTCGCATCTGCACAAGGTCTTTCCTCAAATGGCCGTGTTTGAACGATGCCACATGTTTCGAGGTAATCAACCAAGCTTGCATAAACTGCGGCGTTGAGATCGGCGATGCTGTTGAACCGTCGGCGGATGAGTTGACTGCCGGCCTTGTGGATAAGGGTTTGCATCTTGGGATGCCGTTGCTTATCGCTTTCACCTTTAACGAAGATGAAGCGGGGCTTGCATTGAGCGGTGGCACGGTCGAACTCTCGCTCCGTTGGCGATAAACCTCAGATCTCGCGCCATCAGTATCTTCGAATCCGTAGTCGTTGCCGAATAATCCGACGTATATGGCACAGCCATCCACCTCCGCAAGATAGACAGCGTCGGCCCGCCGGTCCCTGGCAGGTAAGTCCTCAAATAGAAAGACCCGAAAGAAACGGCGCAACAAAGGATCATTTTCGATGAATGTTTTGACTGCGCGGCGACAGTCAGCCAGTTCCTTCTGGACACTGCTCACGAAGATGGTTATTTCACCCTTCACGCTGCACCCTTCACGATACCTTCGATCATCTTACTGAACTCGCTTTCGACCTTGGCTTTGAAGTCGGCCTCGATCTGATAGACCTCGGTGAACTCGGCAAAGGCCCAGCGGCCATATTGAGCAGTGTGATTCACGCCGGGCACCCAGTAAGTGTCCATGGTGGATTTCTTTTCCTTGGCATCCTCGCGCCGGTAGCCTTTGATCTCGACGATCAGGTGCAGAAGGTCGTCGTCGCCGTGACCGTCATCCACCAACACGATGAAGTCGGGGAGATATTTGCGCATCTCCGAGCCGTAGCGGTAGGGCACCTCAAGACCGAGGTTGTGATTCTTGACATAGGCCCGGACGCGCGGGTGGGACTCGGCCACGCGGCAGAACTCTGCCTTCCCAGTCGCTGTCGAGGATAACCCAGTTGATGTGACAGCGGCGGGCGTCCGTCTCCCAGCGGTCCGTTTTGGAGGTGTTGAAATTGACGTGGGCCGTGGAGCCGGTGGGGTTGTAAGGATCGAGCACGGCCATGATCGGTCGCTGGCCCACGAACGCGCGGGTGATCCCGGCGGTGATGCGCTCGCAAGCCATGTCGGCCAGCATCTTGTATTTCAACTGCGCCGGATAGGTGCCGCCCTTGCAGACGAGGTACCCTTCGAGCCATTGGCGGGCGATGCGCTTGAGCTGCCCAAAGAGGTGGAGCTTGGGGTCTTCGCCCGGGTCGCGCCACTTGGTGAGTACGAGGTGAGACACCAGCTCATATAAAACCTGCGAGGGTCGAACGTCGCCGGTGTGAACCAGATTGAGGTCCACCCTTTCGCCGATGATTCCCGAGTTTTGGGTCTCCGTTGCGCCGACCAGGTCCGGGGTCAACTCCAGCACGGAGTCCTCGTTGAACTCGGCGGTCAGCCGTTCCTCGGGCAATTCGACGCGGTAGCCCACGACACGGGGGAAGCGGATTTCGAGTGCATCGCGTTCGGGCCGCACGGCCTTGACGTGGATAGTCTCCCGCGGCGGCTGCGGGGGCGCGACCACCGGCTTGGCGGTAAAGTCGAAGGGAATGCCCAAGACGTCGGCGTATTCCACATTGAACAGCCCTTCTTCATTCAGATCGTAGGACTGGCGGCGGAGAGCCCGGCCGATGACCTGCTCGCAAAGAAGCTGGGTGCCGAAGGCCCGGATGCCCAGCACATGCGTGACCGTTCTCGCATCCCAGCCCTCGGTGAGCATGGAGACAGAGACGACGCAGCGGATCGATCCGCCCAACTGGCCGTGCTTGCCCACCGTATTCATCACCTCGCGGAGAAGAGTCACGTCATCGAGTTCTTTGCCCTTTTGAAGTTGATCGGCGAGTTTCCCGCCGCGTTCAAAGATCTCGCGGCGGAAGCGTTCAATTTCGTCGGCGGCCATGCCACGGAAGTTGTCGTCCAGCGCTTCGCCGGATTCAAGTTGCTCGCTGTCGATGAGCAACGTGTTTGGCCGGGCGAAAGGGTTGCCATGCTCATCAAAGTTGCGGAACAGCGCGAGGCGGCCGGCTACAGGAGTCTTTGAGCCGTCATCGTTTTCGCGGAGAAAGCCGGAGATGAAGTCATAAACCAGCTTGGAGATGGCGGTGTTTTGACAGACGACGATAAAACAGGGCGGCACGCGGATGCCGGCTTTATCCCAAAGATTGGAAGGTCTTCTCGTAATGACCGTAGAGGGCTTCGAGGGCGGTCTGGAGTTGCGGCGGCAGACTGAGTGGATCGAGGGCGGCGGACTTGCCCCGTCCTTTCTTGGGCATTTTCGACCGGATGTGTTCCCACAGATTGCGGAACATGGGCATCTCTTCGCCGGGGATATTGTCGGCCACGGGGACGCGCGGCAGTTTGACTATGCCGCACTCGATGGCGTCCATGAGCGAAAAGTCGCTCATCGTCCAGGGGAAAAGGACGCCCTCGGCATAGCCTGAGCCCCGCAGGAAAAAGGGTGTCGCAGACAGGTCGATGACACGCGATGATCCCGAGTTTTCGGTTTACAGCCTCAAGGCCGGAAATCCAAAGACGGGCGGCCTCGTTATTTTTCTCCGCCTCTTTCTTTTCATCGCCTTTAAGCTCATCATCATGTTCCTCTGCTCCTGGCTTTTCGCGGTAGCAATGATGCGCCTCATCATTGAACACGAGGATGTTCTTCATGCCCATCAGGTCGGGCATCACTCGCTGAATCATCTGCCCCTCGGTTTCGAGGGTGTTCAACTCTTCGCCCCGACCTTGCAGGAGCGAACGTCCGCCCTTTGAGAGATCAATCCGTTCGCGTGGCTTGAAGGCGTGGTAGTTGGTGATGACGATTTTGGCCCGTTTCACATCGTCCAGCATGTCGGCCGGCACGAGTTCACGGCTGGCGTAGTAGCTGTCCGGGTCGTTCGGCTGGAGAACGCGCAGCCGGTCTTTGATGGTCAGCCCGGGTGTGACAACAAGAAAGCCGCGGGTGAATTTCTTGCTCTGGGGTCGCCGCACGGCGTTGATGGTCTGCCATGCAATCAGCATGGCCATCACGGTGGTCTTTCCTGCACCGGTGGCCAGTTTTAGGGCCAGACGCATCAGTTCCGGGTTGTAGTCATTATTGGCAATCGCCAGGTGTTCGATGAAAGCCTTGCCGGACTTTCCAGCTTGAGGCGCTACCTCGATGAGCCAGATGGCGGTTTCAGCCGCCTCCACCTGGCAGAAAAAGGGCCTGATGCTACTGAATTGGTGATGCCGCCAGTGCTGTAGCAGACGTGCCGTTTCGGGAGTGACCTGCCACTGGTTGGGGTTCGGTAAGCTGCGCCACTGGTCCACATGCTGGCGTATCTGATTGATTATTGAAGTCGGATCATACTGCTGCTTCTCTGTTGAAAGTCCTTTGCCTTCATCGAAAACAAACTGTCGTTGTTCGGCTGCACCCTTTCGTTTCCTGGGCTTTGGAATCGGCGTGATGAACTCTGCCCGGCGGCGCTTTTCGATGATCTGCTGCGTAGGCTGGCCGCTGGCATCAAGCTCCCAGTGACGTTTTGGGTATTCGTAGGGAGAGTTAAGGATAGGACGTTCGAAAAATAGATTTGTCATGCTGAAAATTTGTCCTCCTAATCGCCGTTGTCTGCGTAGCTGACACTATCGTAACAATTATTCGATATTTTAGGGAAGGACAGAGACATTGTTGACTGAGATGAATATATGATCTTCCTCTATTGAAATCTAACGGCTTGAAATAAAAGAGGAATAAGACCTTACTTTTTTGTGAAATGAATATATTTTTTGTGCGTTTGTGTGTCAACAACTTTGTTAATACAATATATTGGGTATGCGGAAGGGCTCATTGAAAAGATGGATGTGATTCGGGCGGGGTACATCAAATTATCACATCACCTCCTTTTTCTCCCTATCCCTCTTTAAAGAAATCGGGATAAAGCTTTTTAAAACACTCAGGGCAAATGCCGTGGCTGAATTCAGCCTCGGAATGATCCCGGATATAGGCTTCAATCTGGGTCCAATAACCCTTGTCGTCCCGTATCTTTTTGCAGGAAGCGCAGATGGGCAGCAAATCCGCTCAATTGCTTCACACTGGCCAGGGCCTCCTGGAGTTCATGGATGAGTATCTCCCGTTCCACTTCGGCCCGTTTGCGCTCGGTGATATCGCTGATGCTCGATAGAACAAACTCCTGGTTGTTGATCGGGATGATCTCGGCCGAGAAAAGTCCTGTGATCATCTCCCCCGACTTTTTCCGAAATTGAAATTCCCTCCCTTGCACCTTACCGCTCTTCGACAATTCATTGACAGCGACCACACGGTCTTCCTCTTTATCCCAGAGATGCAAACCGACCGTTGTTTTTCCAATGATCTCTGCGAACTGGTATCCCGTGATGTTCACAAAGCCATTGTTGACTTCGATAATCTGTCCGTCGGAGAGTCGGGTAAGCGTGATGGCATAAGGAGAGGAATGAAAGGCCTTGGAAAATTTTTCTTCCTGGGTCTTGACCTCCACGAGCAGCCGCTTATTGAACATCAGCGCCAGACTATAGGTCAGAAGAATGAATAGCATCTGGTAAGAAATCAGGACAAGGGATGTCGAAGGTGCCGGATTGGAAAAAATCGTTTGTTGCGCGCGTACCGGTGAAAAACTCGACTATCCGGACGATACTGACCAGGCAGTAAGCCCCAAAAACTATTCCTACGCCAAGCGTCAACCGGCGCATTCCGGGCTCAACTCTGTACATCAGGAGCCACATGCACTGAAAACAGATAATCAGCAACCCCACTGACAGATTGAGATTTCTCGCTGCCAGGTTAGGTTGAACAAGGGCAAAATAGGTGTGAACACAGGCAAAAGCCGCCAGCAGGACATAATTATGGACTTGCGAGATCTTCTTCCCGACAAAGCGTCCCAGGCCCATATAGCCCAAGAGCGCTCCCGCAATCACCAGGGTATTGGCGAGAACCATGGACATCCAGTCCGGGATGCTGCCGCGCAAGATAATCAGAAACAGCGCCGCCGTTTGAAAGGCATAATCAAACACCCAAAAGCCCGTGCCCGCAAACCGTTTACGGTTCTGATGCCACAACAACAAGATGACCAGCACGCAGACGATATCGGTGACCACATTGCTGAAGACGATTGTTCGCATGTCAAGTAAGATCATGAATCTTCTCCGGATGTTCTACGAACACGCCGCAATAGCTTCATTTCTGTCGGCAGTGTGGATTACCGCCAGGATCTTGATTTTCCTGCGGCCTATAAAGATAAGACCTTGTTTTTTCGTAAAAAATATATTTTTTGTGCGTTTGTGTGTCAACAACTTTGTCAATACAATATATTGGGTATGCGGAAGGGCTCATTGAAAAGCTGGATGTGATCCAGGCGGGGTACATTTGATTTGTTCTGTTCAGCATGGCGGGACCGCAATACGCGCTAAATCCGCTGTGATGTCGGGAAAGCATGTTTTCGATAACGGCTTCGTTAATTTTGCCTTTGGCCCTCCTTAGACCTCCTGTGATCCTGCTTGATCAGTAAAACCCCAAAAGGCAGAGGAATCGGCGCCTGGCCAAAAAGAGATTTTAAGGGCCAGGGTCCCGCGAGAAGACAGAAGTGGCTTCTCCCGGACTCCTCCAGGCTTGTCCGAGAAAACAGGGACCTCAACAAGAAATTTGTTGAAACTTGCAAAGCTAAGAAATATACTTAGCTTAACTAACTATTAGAAAGGCTAACTATGTTCGGCTCACCTGATGAGTGTGCTCGACAAATATTGGAAGCCGTTCCCATGGTGATGCGCGCCATCCGCACCGAGATACGGAGCCATCGGGGATCTGAGCTTGCAGTGCCCCAATTTCGAGTCCTGATTTTCTTGAATCGCCACGAAGGTGCATCCCTGTCGGATATTGCGGAGCATCTGGGGCTCACCTTGCCCTCGATGTCCAAGATGATAGATGGCTTGGTAACCAGAAATATGGTGACCCGCCAAATGGATCTCGGAGACCGTCGTCGGGTGACCCTGGTTTTGACTGCTCTAGGGCGAAACGCAATGGAATCAGCCTATAAGGCCACTCAGTCTCGGCTGGCTGAGCGCTTGGCGGTCCTGCCGGCCTCCGAGCGCCGCATCATCATAGAGGCAATGCAGGTTTTGGAATCGATCTTTGTGTCCGACCGAGAGGCCAAGACGGCCATAGGAAAATAACTACATGGCGATTTTGGAGACGAAGGCACTTACCCGCAGCTTTAACGGCCATACCGCGGTGGACGCCCTGACGATTGCCGTAGAGGCCGGGGAGGTGTTCGGTTTGCTGGGTCCCAACGGTGCGGGTAAGACCACCACCATCAAGATGCTCACCACCCTCTTGCCGCCGACCTCGGGAACTGCGTCCGTCGCCGGCTTCGACATCGTGCGGCAAGCCCGGGAAGTGCGCCGGGTCATCGGCTACGTGCCGCAGCTGGTCTCGGCCGATGGCAGCCTGACCGGTTATGAGAACCTGTTGATCTTTGCCAAACTTTACGACATCCCGAGGGGCGAGCGCGCCTCGCGACTGGGCGAGATGCTTGACCTGGTGGGCCTGGCCGACGCCGCGGACCGCATGGTGCGCGAATATTCCGGTGGGATGATCCGGCGGCTGGAAATCGCCCAATCCATGTTACATCGGCCGCGGGTGCTCTTCCTGGACGAGCCTACCGTAGGACTCGATCCTGTGGCCCGACGGGCCGTCTGGGACCATATCGAGCAATTACGCCGCGAATACGGCGCCACCATCCTGATGACCACTCACCTCATGGAGGAAGCAGATCACCTGTGCCACCGGGTGGCGATCATGCATCTGGGCGGGGTGGCCGCGATTGGCACGCCTGCGGCCCTCAAAGCGTCGTTGGGCGGCAACGAGACCACCTTGGATGATGTCTTCGTCCACTATTCGGGCGGTGCCGTCGATTCCGGAGGAGGTTACCGTGAAGTGTCAAGAACCAGGCGCACGGCCCAACGGCTGGGCTAGGCGGCTGCTGCAGCATATGACCTCTCCACTGATACGGGTCACCGGATTCGTAGGTAAGACGCTGATCATTGCCGAGTTGGAATTGCGCAAAATTCGCCACGACCCTACCGAACTGCTCACCCGCGCCGTACAACCGGCCCTGTGGCTGCTGGTGTTTGGGCAAGTCTTTGGCAGGACGCGGGCCATCCCCACCGGCAGCCTGCCTTACCTGGACTTTATGGCTCCCGGCATCCTGGCCCAGAGTGTCCTGTTCATCGCCATCTTCCATGGCATCGCCATCATCTGGGAGCGGGACCTGGGGTTGGTCCACAAACTCCTGGCCAGCCCGACTCCGCGCGCGGCGCTGGTGCTGGGCAAGGGTATTTCCGCAGGTGTCCGCGCCTTATCGCAGGTGGCTATAGTTTATGGGCTGGCGCTGCTGCTGGGCGTCAAGATCAACTGGCATCCCCTGGCTCTAGCAGGTGTGCTGAGCGTAGCGCTCCTGGGAGCGGCGTGTTTTTCCACGCTTTCTTTGATCATTGCTTGCATTGTCAAGACGCGCGAACGCTTCATGGGTATCGGCCAGGTCTTGACGATGCCTTTATTCTTTGCGAGCAACGCGATTTACCCGATTTCCATGATGCCGGGTTGGCTAAAGGTGATCTCACACCTCAATCCGTTGACGTACGAAGTAGACGCCCTGCGGGCTTTGATGCTGACCGGAGGAACGAGCGTTTTCGGTCTGGGGCCGGATATGGGCATATTAGTGATGGTGACGGTGCTTCTGGTCATTATCGGCGGGTGGATGTATCCGAGGATTGCCATCTGAACTTTTAGGGCGTCCACATTAGGTGATGGCGGCTTGATATAAGCAGAAGCCTATGAATGAGTCGGAAGACAGCGTGAGCAGCATAAATAAAGAGGCAACCATGGTCGCGGCCGGGGGAGAGACGGCGGACAAGTGGACAGTCATGGGGATTATGGCTATCGGCCTCTTTATGGCGACCCTGGACGCCAGCATCGTGAATATCTCGTTGCCGAAAATCAGTCTCTTTTTTCACGTACCGCTCAGCGGCATGGTGGAATGGGTCATCATTGCCTATCTTATCGTTATTGCCAGCCTCCTGCTGACCCTGGGCCGATTGTTGGATATGGTGGGTCAGAAACTCCTTTGGGTGCTGGGACTCTTCATTTTTACCATGAGTTCCGCCCTTTGCGGGGCGGCTCCGTCGCTGTTGTTCCTGGTCATCTTTCGGGGCCTGCAGGCGGTGGGGGGCGCGATGATCATGGCCTGCAGCCCCGCCATGATAACTCGCGCCTTTCCGGCCACGGAGCGGGGCCGGGCCTTGGGGATTCTCGCCCTGGTGGTGGCCGCCGGTACGAGCGCCGGTCCCACCGTAGGCGGTATCATCACCGAAGCTTTCACCTGGCGCTGGATTTTTTACATCAATGTGCCTATCGGAATAATTGGCATTAGCGCGGCCCTGCGCCTGCTGACTGAGCCGATGCATCTGCGCTGGGACCGACAGCAATTTGACCCCATCGGCGCCATCCTGCTTTCGGTGAGCGTCACCTGTCTGATGCTAGGTCTGAGCTTCGGCCAGGAAGTCGGTTGGGGTTCATTTACCATAGTCGGGCTCTTGGTGGCGGCGACGGTGATAGGCGCAGCGTTTATTATCAACGAAAGGCGCGTTTGCCAGCCCATCGTCGATTTTTCCCTCTTTCGCAACCGGCTGTTCACCGCCGCGATTACCAGCAGTTTTCTCTGTTTTCTGTCCCTGTTTGCCGTGATGTTCATGATGCCCTTCTACCTGGAGGAGCTGCTGGCGCTCCCGGCCCACCAGGCGGGTCTGCTGATGACCGCGGTGCCGCTTACCCTCGCAGTGGTCGCGCCGTTCAGCGGATGGCTTTCTGACCGCTTTGGGTCGCGGGTGCTCAGTTCCCTTGGGTTGGCAATCGTCTGTATCGGGCTCTGGTTTCTCAGCCGCTTGACGGCACGGGTGTCGTTTTTTGACCTGGTCTGGCCGCTGATGGTGACCGGATTCGGACAGGCGCTCTTCCAACCGCCAAACAATAACGCCATTATGAGTTCGGTGCCACCGCAGCGGTTGGGCCTGGCCTCCGGTTTCCTGTCGACGGTGCGCGTGCTGGGCCAATCATCCAGCGTGGCGCTCTCCGGGGCTGTTTTTACTTCGCTGGGCGGCGCCCAGGCCGGCGCGGCGCTGATCCAGAAATGGAATCTTCCATCTGAGCCGCTGGAAGCAGTTTTTACTCACGCCTTCCACATAACTCTGCTCACTTGCATGTTGGTTGCGAGTATTGGGGTGTTCACTTCACTCATGCGAGGACCCCGGGTCGCCGGTACCGATGACCACGGATACGCGGGGCAATAATTTTAGGAGAAGCGGCAAAAATATTCCTCACACCAAGACGCCAAGGCGCCAAAAGAAAGTCATCAGTGGCCAGTGACCACTGGCCAGCGAGGGCTGAAAACAGAATCGGAAGAAATTCCGGTCTTTGATGGATGTCATCCGCGTTTTTTCATTATTTCTTTACGGCTAACGCAAAGATGCCCCTTTTGTAATGAAGGGAAGCAGAATTGAGCAACTAATGGATTTCATCTTTCGATGATTCCTTTCCAGGCTTGCAGCTCAACAATATTTCCTTCCGGATCGGCACAATAAACAAATGTCAGAAGACCGACGCCTTCCACTTCTGAAGAAGCAATATCGCCGACTTTGCCGCCTCCATTCTTCAGCACCTCGTCAAGAGCCTGCTCTACATCATCAACCTCGAAAGCAAGATGCATGATGCCTTCTCGATTGGCGGCCGTGGAAGATCTGGGTTCGTTGTGACTGTACTGGTAGATTTCTAATGTTGGTCCGTTGTCGCCATGCCCCGGAAGACGAAGGTGGGCTCCCATGAAGCGGGCATCCTTCACGCCAGTGCCTCTGTCCAGCCATTCACCCGAAAGGTCACGCTCGGGCGGAACAAGGATGCACCCGAAAACGTCCTGATAAAACCGAGCCAGTAACCGCCAGTCTCTGGCAATAATGTTTGTGTGCTTGTATTTTACTTTCATTTCTTTCTTTTCAAACAGGAAGATCGCTGGCCAATCAAACTATTTTTCCATCGCCTTATTTTTCAACTCTTTCGGCATGTTTTCAATGGCATAGCGCAAGGCAGTTCTCGGCATGGTCGTTTTATTGGCGAGAACATACTTAAAAACCTCTTGCTGGTGTGCATGACTGGCTGCCTTCAGCATCCAGCCATAGCCCTTTTGAACCAGGTCATCTTTATCTAAAAGAAGGATATCGGCTACCTCAAAAATATCTTGCAGAAATTTTCCTTGCTTGGCAGGAATAATCAGAGATACAGCGGCTGCTCTTCGCACCCAGCGGTTGGAAGATGTCGCCCAGATTTTTAATTTGGATAAATAATCCGAATACATTTCAAGGAATGAGCCGATGGTATGGTTACAGAGCGTATCACAAGACGCCCAGTTACTAACGTAATCCTTGACCCATCTTTCGAAAATCAGAAAATCCTGAGGCTCATAGTATTTCCGAAGAAAATAGGACCAATTACAGGCAATATAGCTTTCTTCCAAATATCCCGATTTCCAAAGATCCTCACAAAGCTTGAAAATATCCACTTTACTCTGTTCCTTGATCTCTTTAAAATATTTTTTCCCGATGCTTCTCACAACAGCGGTTTTCACTCCATACAACCGAACCCGTTCCTTAAAAAACTTTTGGCCGGTTCTTTGTGTATTTTCATCCGCTTTTTGCTTCAGCTCTTGTCTGATCTTATGGATAATGTTGTTCATATTTCAGTGCGATATTTATTATGCAGAGCAGCGGCTACTATTTTTACACCCAGTCAATCTTATTTATGGTAATTTCATTTTTTACATCACCCGTATTTGGAACTCCTTCCGGCTCAATGAGGAGGGCTTTGTATCCATCTGTCGAGGATGGTTTATGCTCGATTCCTTTTGGAATAACAATCATCTCTCCGGCTTGAACCTCAATCTTTCGGTCGCGGAAATTCATTACAAGCGTTCCATCTAAAATAATGAAAGTCTCATCTGTATCCGGATGGCTGTGCCAGATGAAGTCACCCTTGAATTTCACGATTTTGAAATCGTAATTATTCATCTTGGCTATCAGTCCTACAGCATAATTGCCAGCGGGAAGTTTCCCGAACTTTTCCAAAAGGTTTATTTTCTTTAATTCCATTCGTCATCCTCTCATAACGGTAATCATCACCCGGTTCCTGGAACGTAAACTCAAGCTCACGGTCAACCTGAAAAAGAGCAAGGTAGCACCGACCAACGAGATCGCCTTTTTAGAGTTCACCTTTAAGGCCACCAAGATTCCCTGGTCGGATCAGGCAGTATCCGAATTCAGCCGGCGGGTCAAGATGCAAACCGGGCGGAAATGGGAAGTCACCAAGGTGTGGATTGAAATTTTAAAAATCGCCGAAGATCTGGCACGAAGAACAAGAAGGATACCAAGGGGAAGAGGTCGTCTGCAAAACTCTTCGTGCTCTTCGTCCTTCGTGGTGAAAAGGATCTTTTGGTTGCTGCCTTCGGTCGCGCTGTGTTTCTTCGCACGATATTTGTCAGCCAATCAATTTCACAACTTTTCGATCTGGACAGCACAGGCCTTGTATTCCGCCGTCAGGGTATCGGGGTCAAACACCGGGTTGGTCAGCCAGTTGGCGCAAGTCTCCCGGAAATGAAACGCCATCCAGACCAGTCCCGATGGTACCTCAGGGGTCACCCGGGCCTTGACGATCACCTCACCTCGACGCGATTTCACTCGTATCTTCTCATCGGGTTGAATTCCCATTGTGCTCGCATCCTGTAAAGAGATATCGGCGGTCTCCTCTCCGAGGAGGTTGTTTATACCCTCGCAGCGCCCGGTCTGGGTTCGGGTATGATACTGATAGAGACGCCGTCCGGTGGAAAGCACCAAGGGATATTCGGTATCCGGTACTTCAGCCGGAGGAGTCCAGTCCACCGGCATGAATCTGCCAAGACCGCAAGTGAACTGACCGCTCTTATGCAAGAAGCAGGTTCCCGGGTGGTCCTCGTTGGGGACATGGCCATTGGAGTCCGTCGTTTTCAAGCCGGGCGTATTTGATTCCCTTGAGACTCGGAGCCAAAACGGAGACCTCGTTATCCCAGATATCCTGAGCGCTGTCGGATACCCAGTCATGTCCCATCCGTTTCGCTATCTCTTTGAAGATCCACCAGTTCGGCTTTGCCAACCCAGGCGGAGGGCTGGCAGTACGGACCCGGTTAACCCGGCGTTCACTGCTGGAGAAAGTGCCGTCGTTTTCGCTCCAGGCCGCTGCCGGGAAGATCACATGCGCAAAGCGGGTGGTTTCCGTTGGAAAAATATCCTGGCAAACGAGAAATTCCGCAGAAGCAAGTTCGTGCTCGACTTTTCGGATGTCGGGCTCGGAATTGGCCAGATTTTCTCCGAAGATGTAGAACCCCCTGATCTTCTTGCTGACAAGACCTTCCATCATCTGCGGCATCATCAACCCGGGTTGCCCTGAAAGCTTTTTCACCCCCCAGGCCTTTTCGAATTTTGCACGGAGCATCCGGGTTCGTGACCGGTTGATATCCGGGAAACACATTGGGCAGGGCGCCCATGTCGCAGGCACCCTGAACATTGTTTTGCCCGCGAAGTGGATTGACGCCGCCGCACTCCATCCCCATGTTTCCCAGCAGCATCTGGAGATTGGCCGTGGTCATGACATTGTTCTTGCCGCAGGTATGCTCGGTAATCCCCAGAGTGTAACAGAGCATCACCGGCTTTGTGGCCGCGAGACGCCTGGCGGCGTCCGAATGATTTCCGGCTCGATGCCGCAGATATCCGCTCGCACGTTCCGGCGGATAGTTCATGACCTTTTCCTTCAGGTCATCGAAGCCCATTGTGCATGATTCCACGAACTGCCGGTCATAGAGATCTTCGGTGATCAGCACATGCATGATGGCATTGAGCAAAGCGATATCGCTCCCGACCTTCAACGGCAGATGAAGCGCGGCGAAATCGCAGAGCTTGTGCTTCCGCGGATCAACGACAATCAACTGCGCGCCATTGGCCACCGCATTTTTGAGAAACGTCGAGGCGACGGGATGGGCCTCGGTCATATTGGACCCGATCACCAGAAACATTTTCGCCTTTGCAAACTCATTGAATGAATTGGTCATGGCACCTGAACCGAACGTGGTCGCCAGTCCGGCAACCGTGGGAGCGTGTCAGGTACGGGCGCAGTGATCGATGTTGTTGGTTCCGATCACCGCGCGAAACAGCTTCTGCATCTGGTAGGAATCTTCATTGATGCTTCGGGCGCAACTGACGCCGGCAATGGCGTCGGGGCCGCTTTCCGCAATGATCTCCTTAAATCGCTTCACGACCAGTCCTAAACGCCTCGTCAAAGGAAGCTTCCCTGAATCGTCCGTTTTCCTTGATCAGCGGTGTTTTCAGTCGTTCCTCGGAATAAATGAAATCAAACCCATATCTTCCTTTGACACAGAGGCGGCCTTTGTTGGGCTCCGCATCCTCGACGCCGGTCACTTTCACGATCCTGCCGTTCTTGACATGAAGCATCTGCTGGCATCCGACGCCGCAGTATGGACAAGTGGTTCGAATCTTCTTGTCAACTTCCCAGGACCGCCAGCGCAAGGTCGATTTCTTTTCAACCAGAGCGCCTGTAGGGCATAGCTGGATGCACTCACCGCAGGATACGCATTTATCTTGGTCGTATGAAATCCACTTAACGTCCGGCCCTTCGGATACCGAAAGCGCGAAATGCCCCTGAATTTCTGTGCAGGCGCTCACGCAGCGCAGGCATAACACGCAGCGTTCCGGCCAGGATTTGAGGAAGGTCGTGGTGTATGGAGCGGTAAATTTCGAGGTCGGTGCCGGCGCTTCAACTCCTGTAATGCCATGTTCAAAAACAAGGTCCTGCAGCAGGCACTCTCCCGCTTTGTCGCAGATTGGGCAATCCAACGGATGATGGACCAGGATAGCCTTTAATTTATCCTGACGCATGGAAAAGAGACGATCCGAATAGGTAGTCACTGACATGCCATCCGCTACCGGCGTCTTGCACGAAGTCACGGGCGTTTCGTTCCCATCGACTTCAACAACGCAGATTCCGCAGGACCCTATGGGTTTCAATCTTTCGTGAAAGCAAAGCGTCGGAATCCTGATCCCCGCGCTTTTCGCCGCATGAAGGATGGTGCTCCCCTCTGGTACTGAGACATCCATTCCGTCTATCGTCAGCCTCACCACTCGCATAATGGTTTCTCCTTTGTCATGATTTCTTTCAGCTCTCGCATTATATCATTTTTGACATATGTTTATTATTTGTGCTGCTGAATGTCAACTATAAAGGCGATTGGATTTGTCCAGAATGGGTGAGGTTTTATTGGAATCACGGTTCAAGTGGAGGGAATGGACATGCTACCGTGGAGATGCACTTTCTTATTGAACCGGTTGCCTTCGCTCGGAGGGGGTGAATCCTATTTCTCAAGGAATAGCCGAGATGATCACAATCTTAACCAAAGTGGGGAATTGCCATAGCGCTCGGCAGAGGCTCATGGAATCTGGGTTCATGGCTACGTTTGGAGTGAGTAAGGACCTAACGATTGAAGCCATTTCTTGTGTGTTCAGCAAAGGTCTCGGACAAATGACTTAAAAATTCGATATGTCGGGAATAGATATATCAGAGGCTGCTTTTTCCAAGCGTTGTTCATTGAAGCAGACGGGCTGAGTTTCATCATCACCTGCGGTCAAATGCAAGGGATACGATTCTAATAATGGAACTTTAATTTATTATCTCAATAACTATTAACCGTCAACAGGAACTTGATCAGTAATCGGTTCCACATGAAAGCAACCATGCTATGAAAAAAATATTGTCAAGATCTTATTGAGATACTACACTAGCCGCGCACATTTTCGAAAACCAGCGGAAAAAAGCTGAGACTGAAGTTCAAGAAAATATAACATTTTTATATATACTATGCCTTTATTATGAAAGTATTGCTGATTTCAGCAAACACTTTAAGGGTACCCTATCCGGTCTATCCGCTAGGACTTGATTATGTCGCCGGCTCTCTGGATTCCGGATATCAAACGAAAATCTTGGATTTGAATGAGTTTGACAATCTTGATAAATTGACAGCGCTGATCAGAGAGTTTTCGCCCGATGTTGTCGGGCTTTCGATAAGGAATGTCGATAACACGGATACAATAAACAGCCACGGTTTCCTCGAAGAATATCAAAAATTAACGCGTTTGATTCGTGAAAATTCCAAGGCTTTGCTGATTTTGGGCGGCAGCGGTTTTACTGTTTTTCCGCTGGAGTTTATGCAGGCGCTTGGGGCCGATTACGGCATTGCCGGCGAAGGCGAAAGGTTGCCCGTCCTTCTGGAAGCGCTTAAAAATAATACGGACGTGGAAACAATGCCCGGCGTTGTGACTAGAAAATCTGCGCGTGTTTCTTACGCGCCATGGAAAAGCGCCATCAAAAGAAGGTTCGATCCTTCAAGTTCTCATACGCATTTTTATTTATCTTACGGAGGCATGCTTAATTTGCAGACAAAAAGAGGATGCCCTTTTCGCTGCAGTTACTGCACTTATCCCCATATTGAAGGTCCTAAAATGAGATTTTTCCCGCCTGAGGATGTTGCCGCCAAAGCCCGCGAATTGCAGGATGCCGGTGCCAAGTACATATTTATTACCGATTCCGCTTTTAACGCCAGTTTCGATCAAAGCCTTCAAATTGCTCAGGCGTTTATCAAGGCCAAACTGTCGATACCCTGGGGAGGATTTTTCGCCCCGACAATGCCGCCGGCAGATTATTATCAAAAACTTGCCGATGCCGGTTTGACTCATGTGGAATTCGGCACGGAAGCCTTATCCGATGCAATGCTTTCCGTTTTACAAAAGCCTTTTAAAGCAGGCAATGTTTTTAACGCCCATAACCAGGCGCTGGCGGCTGGGCTTCATATCGCTCATTATTTTTTGCTGGGCGGCCCCGGCGAAAACAAACAAACCGTTCAGGACACCTTATATGGCATTGATAAACTGGAAAAAGCGATTTTTTTCTTTTTTTGCGGCATCAGAATTTATCCGCATACCGCCCTTTATGATGTCGCTTTGCGGGAAGGCCAGATAAAAACCACACAAAGTCTATTGCCGCCGGTATTTTACAGATCACCGCATATTTCAGATCGGGAAATTATGAAAATGGTGGAAAATCATGCTGCCGGCCGTTTCAATTGGCTGGTCGGAGCCGGGGAAAGCAAAGCCACCCGCGTGCTGCCGAAATTATACGAACGCGGCTTTACGGGACCACTGTGGGAGCACCTGATTCAATGATACCAGATCGCTTTTGTTGGCTAACTTTGTTGGCATCGTCGTCGGTTTCCTCAACGTATAACCTGAAGGTTACGCGTTAATAATACGCCTGCGGAACCCTCCTCTTGCCGCTTCGTTATCCTTTTAAATCGATCTAGTAGAATTAAAAAAGGCTTAGGACTTCGTAAAGGTTTTTTATCAATGAAAAGTCTTTTATTCTGGCGGAATCCGGCGGAAGTTTTGGGAATAATACTTCTGGCCGTTGCCGCCCTGATTTATTTTATCAATCCTCTGTTGAGCGCCGCGCTGGCTTTTTTTTATATTATCCTATGCGCCGTCGCTTCATTTTTTCCTCAAACGAATTTATTTTTGCCTGTGATTAACCGCGGAAAAACCGGTAAAAAATTTGTCGCGCTTACTTTTGACGACGGGCCTTCCGAGCCGGTAACAAAACATATTCTTGATCTGCTCGATAAATACTCGGTGAAGGCAACTTTTTTCGTTTCCGGTATAAATGCTTTGTACTATCCTGAAATTATACAAGATATTATTGCTCGTGGCCATGCTATTGGCAACCATTCTTACAGTCACAATCCTTTCCTGATGCTGAAGAGTTACCGTACTCTATATAGGGAAATAGCCGAAGCGCAGAGGGTGTTGCGGGAAATGGGCATTGAAGCGCTGATCTTCCGCCCGCCGATAGGCATAGTAAATCCGAAGCTTGCCGTGGTGCTGGATAAACTGGGAATGTTTTGCGTGACGTTCAGTTGCCGCGCTTTTGATGCCGGGAATCTTCGCGTGAAAAACATCAGCAAAAAAATTTTAAAAAAAGTTAAAAGCGACGATATTATTTTACTGCATGATGTTCCTGCCCGCAGCCCTCAGGTCAACGGAGCTTTTCTCGCGCAAGTGGAAACAATTCTTGAAGAAATTGTCCGCCGGGGATTTACTTTTGTTGAGCTTAACGTATTGATAAACAAAGAAATTATGAGATTAAGAAATAATATTTAATATCTCTCGTCGATTCAAACATGCGGAAGCAAGAAACTAGCAAATAAAGCTTGATGCTTTAAAAAAAAGAGTAAGATTTGTTCAGCCGGCAAGACCAGAGGAGGCGCTTTCTCTTAATATTTCCAGCGAGGATACGGGTAAAGAAATATCGGATGCAGCGGTTTATTGATCGCGAAAAAGTTAAACACTCTATAGAATAATGATATGAGGATACTGATGCCTGAGAGCAGAGATATAAAAGGTATTATACGGCAAAGTGTCCGGTAAGATCTTAACTAATCCAGATGATGATTATCGCTTTCCCATCACCAACCTAAATCCTAAATCGATATTCCTGCTTGTGGGATGATCTCCACCACGCAAGGCTGAGCGGGCATTTTCAGGGTTATTGATCCAGTTGCCCCCGCGGATGACCCGGCAAAAAAGAGTTGACAACGAATAATATCCATTGATATATATCATAAGATATTTAATCAAATACGCCCATTAACAGGATTCCTCAGGACATGCCACCAAAACAAAAATTTACGAAAGAGGACATAGTGGAAGCCGCCTTCAACATTGTTCGTGAACAGGGGTGGGAGGCACTCTCGCAACGGTCCATCGCCCAAAAGCTTAATGCCTCCATCGGGCCGATTTATTCTTATCTCAAATCCATGACCAATCTTGAAGAGGCGGTGATCGAAAAAGCATATGAGCTGCTGCTCCACTACTCGATCAACTCCCGCAAAGAGAATGGTTTATCCTTTCCGAGCCTCGGATACGTTCTTTTTGCCAAAAATGAAAAGAAACTGTTCAAATGTTTCTTCAATGAAAAACATACGGAAACACATAGAAAATACACCCAACGCTTGTGGCAAACCCTTCGCGAGGCTGTGAAGAATGATCCCGATTATTCGAAATTGTCTGACCGCCAAAAAGAGGGTCTCCATAAGAATATTGTAATCTTCTGCTACGGGCTGGCCATCCTTATCAACATTTCATTCTACGATGAATTTACCGATGAAGAGATCAGAGCGCTCATATTAGACGCGAAGCGGATGTTTGTGGATGGGTTCAAGGATGAGTGTTGACTGATCGGCAATGCTAACGGGTTACTTAAAAAGGAGAAATGAATGAAATCAAGCTGCTTCAAACGGATGTACTCGCAGTCGTTCCTCATGGGAGGTATTGTGCTTTGTGCGGTTCTGACCCTCACCATCAGCGTAGGTGCGCAAACATCACTCGCGGCGCCGAAACACGGGGGCAGCCTGCAGGTAGCGGATGAGAGTGATGCCATGGGATTTGATGCCATTAAGGCAAGAACCCTGGCGGGCAACGGCGGAATGGCGGCAAACCTGGTGATGGAGCGGTTGTTCGAAATGGACAGGGACG
>CAVTQK010000012.1:0-6211 GCA_963736855.1 uncultured delta proteobacterium | reverse complement strand
TGGTCACCGGGCAAATTCCACCCGTCCATCCAAGAACACAGTTGCCGCATGACCGGCACCGCTCCTCGTACCATCCGATGCCCTGGTTGACGGAAAGACCGGTAGTGTTGACCGTCGGCAATACCGGCTTGTCGGGAAACCGTTCCGCTAAAAACTGGATGCCGACGCCGCAGGCCATGGACATGATGGCATCATACTCTCCCGCTTTGTCGTCTAAGGCGGCCAAAAATTCCCGATCGCACTGTCGTTCCACGCTGATGGCTCCCATCTCAATGGGGTTGTCCTCCATCTTCCGGGCCATTTCGAGTTCAGCGTTTAAGATGTTGACCTCTTTTTCGCCGCCAACCAGGCAGACGGACACGCATGTCCCGCAGCCCACGTTGAGGACCTTCTTGTATCCCTTGATCATTTCTTTGATTTCTTCGATGGGTTTTCTCTTTGCAACGATCATAGATCCTCCGTTATCCTTGCTTGCGCCTTCGATCGGCCAACCATACCGGGGATGGCCCCAGCTCTGTAACGGTATGGGTAAATAGAGTGCAGATTTCGGCCCACCGGGGGCCCATGGCCGCCGAGAGGTTGAACATTTCCACCCTCCGGGGATCTATCCCCACCTCGAGGAGAAGGTGTTTGAGTCGAGCGACCTTTTTCTTGGCGTTTAAATTTCCTTCCAGGAAATGACATTGCCCCTCCAGTCAGCCGGCCGCGAACACGCCGTCCACCCCCCGGAGAAACGCCCTGAGAACGTAATATTCATCCAATTTTCCCGTACAAGGGAGCCGAATCACCTTGACGTTGGGCGGATAGGACAATCGCATCACCCCCGCCAGATCAGCGGCGGCAAAGGCGCAATAATGGCAGGCAAACGCCACGATGTTGGGCTCCCACCCTTCTGGGATTTCGGCCGGTTTCTCAACCGCAGGGGCTTGTTCCAGGACGGCCGCTTCCGCTTGCTTTCCCATCAGTCGATCCTCCTTAGGACGCGCTCTCGGTCAAGGCGTCGATCATGGCGACGATCTGGTCGTCCCTGAAATTATTGACCTGAAATGCCTTCATGGGGCATATGGATGCACAGATGCCGCACCCCACGCATTTGACCTCGTTGTGGCTGACCTTGCCGTCCGTATCAATGAAAGGCGATCCGAAGGGACATACCCTGAAGCAGGTCAGGCACGACATGCAAAGATCCCGGTTGTGCTTGGAAATGATCCCGGAGATCCCCAGCCGCTCATGGGACAAAAGGACGCCTGCGCGTCCTGCCGCCGCCTGGGCTTGGCTGATGGTCTCGTCGAGGTTCTTCGGGGCGTGGGCCAGACCGGTGACGAAAATCCCCTCGCTGGGGAAGTCGACGGGTCGGAGTTTGACGTGCGCTTCCAGAAAATATCCATCCGTGTTCCGGGTCAACTTATACATCACGCCCACCTTCTCCGAAGTGGGATGAGGCCTCACCCCGGTGGAAAGGACGACATAGTCGGCTTCCATGGCGATCTCTTTTCCCAACAGATAATCGAATGCCTTGACCGAAAGCCCGTATCCCTTTTTTTCGACCATCGGCTTTTTATCTTCTTTGTACAGCATGAAAAGGACACCGAGATCCCGCGCCTTTTTGTAATAATCCTCTCGTAGACCGTAGGTCCGGATGTCTCGGTACAGGATGATCACCTGGGCATCGGGTGCCTTTTCCTTGATAGCGATGGCGTTCTTGACGGCATCCTGGCAGCAAATCCGGGAGCAATAATTGTGAGGCTCTTCCCGGGATCCGACGCATTGAATCATGACATACCGTTCACGGATCCTGGGACCTGCCATGGCCAGCCGCTTTTCTAGCTCCCTTTGGGTAATCACCCGCTCGTTTTCACCGAAAAGGTACTCTGTCGGCTGGTACTCTACCCCTCCCGTGGCGATGACGATGGCTCCATGGTCAAAGCCCTCGCCGTTAGAAAGAGTCGTTTTAAAGTTCCCCACGAACCCATCGGTCTTCTGGACCTGGGTTCCTGAATGGATGATGATGTTGGGATGGGCTTTTACCCTGGAAATGGCCTCTTTGAGATAGGTTTGGACATTACTCCCATCCAGTGTGCGATATAGGTTTTTGATCAATCCGCCCAGCTCGTTTTCCTTTTCGACGATATGGGCATGATACCCTTGATCGGCCAGGGATAGGGCCGTCACCATTCCGGCGATCCCGCCTCCGATGATCAACGCGACCGGCGTCACCCCAACGGAACTGGTCTCCACCGGCTGCAGCAGTCTGGCCTTGGCCACGTTCATTCTAACAATGTCCATAGCCTTCTTGGTGGCGACCTCCCTTTGACCCATGTGGCACCAGGAACACTGCTCACGGATATCGGCCAGTTCAAAGAGATACTTGTTCAGGCCGGCGTCTCGGATGGTCTCCTGGAATAATGGCTCATGGGTTCGAGGGGTGCAGGAGGCAACGACGACGCGATTCAAGTTTTTTTCCTTGACCAGCTTCTTGATCTTGTCCTGGCTGTCCTGGGCGCAGGCATAGAGCATGCTTTCGGAATGTGCCACACCCGGGAGGGATGTACCGACCTCGGTAACTTTCTTGACATCCACAGTCTGGGCAATGTTGAACCCGCAATGGCACACGAAAAGCCCGATACGGGGCTCTTCCTCCTTTACATCCCGCTCCGGCGGCAGCTCTTTCACCTTAATCTCGGTGCCGCGGGCCTCCCCCAGCAAGGCCATGGCCCTTCCGGCCGCGGCGCTTCCCTGTATGACGGTCTCGGGGATATCCTTGGGTCCCTGATAGATTCCCGTGACATAAACACCGGGCCGGGAGGTATCCACCGGGTTGAAATGGGTGGTTTGTGCAAATCGGTATTTGTTCGGCTCGATGCCGAAGATTTTCGCAAAAGCTTCCGCATCGGCATGGGGTTGGAATCCGATGGATAGGATCACCAGGTCGAAAAGTTCGTCCTTTAATACGCCGTTCTCCTGGGCGTACCGCAGCAGGAGGTTCCCGGTTCCGGGCTCCTCTCGCACCGCTGAAACCATGGCACGACGATAAGTCACACCGAATTCTTTCTGTGCTCGATCCACATATTTATCGAAGTCTTTGCCGAAGGCCCGCATTTCCATATAAAAGATCGTAGGGTCGATCCGGCCGTCATGCTCTTTGGCGATGATGGCCTGTTTCGTTGCGTACATGCAGCAGACCGAGGAGCACCATGGATTGGCATTGTGGGAATCCCGGGATCCGACGCATTGAATCCAGGCCACCTTCTTGGGATGTTTTCCATCCCCGGGGCGTTTGACCTCTCCCCGGTAAGGTCCGGAAGCCGACAGGATCCTCTCGAACTGGATGGAAGTGACCACATTGGGCCATCTCTCGAAACCCAGCTCCTGCCGTACCCGGGGGTTGTAGCGATCCAGACCGGGGCTTAAGATGATGGCGCCCACCCGGATCTCGAACTCCTTGTCCGTATCATCGAATTTGATGGCCTTCGCGGTGCAGAACTTTTCGCAGGCCCGGCACTTGCCTTTCTGGAAGTAGATACAATTGTCCCGGTCGATTACCCGGGTATTGGGCAGCGCCTGGGGAAAAAGCGAATAAATAGCTTTTCGAACAGTCAAGCCCTGCTCATATTCGCTGGTGACCTTCTTGGGGCATTTTTCCTCACAAGTCCCGCAACCGGTGCACAAATCCGGATCCACGTACCGGGCTTTCTGCAGAATTTTCACCGTAAAGTCCCCCGGTACCCCTTCCACAGAGGTCACGGTGGCCAGTGTATGAATGTTCACGTTCATGTGGCGGCCGATTTCCACCATCTTGGGAGAAATCATGCACATTGAACAATCCCCTGTAGGAAACGTTTTATCCAGCATGACCATAGTCCCGCCGATGGATGAATCCTTCTGCACCATATGGACCATGAAACCGCTGTTGGCCAGATCGAGGCCCGCCTGCATCCCGCCGATGCCTCCACCGACGATCAAAACCGACCCGCGCTTGACGGTTTGACTGGCTTTCTCTTGATTCATATCAGTTTCAACTCCTTCAAAAGCTTGGTTGCATCCGTGAGATGCCGATCGATCTGAAGCTCCTCAACCCCCATTCCCATGGCCAGGCCCAATATTTCCGTGATGAAAAAGACCGGTAGCCGTTCGCGAATACCGTGTTTCGGGCCGAATCGGCTCTGCTGGGAATCCAGGTTGAACTGGCACATAGGGCAAGTGACCACAAAGCAGTTGGCGCCCCTTGCCACGGCATCCTTCATGATCCTGGCCATAAGAGCGTCCGCGGTGTCTTCATCGGTGACAGCCGAGGAAGCCCCGCAGCAGTCCGTCTTATAACTCCAATCCAAAGATTGAATGCCAATGGCCTTTAAAACTTTTTCCATCCCCTGGGGATTTTCCACATCGTCAGGTACCGGCACTTTGAAAGGAAAACGGGTCTGCATGCACCCGTAGTAACAAGCCGGTTTCAATCCCTTGAGCTTTTTTTGTGCTTTTTGGGTCACAACGCCGGATTCCACGGCCGAAAGTAAAACTTCCAGGATGGAAGAGATCTTGATTTTGCCTGAAACCTTATTGGAAAGCTCGGCATTAATGGTATCCTTCAGCACCGGGTTCTTTTCCAACTGACACTGGGCCACCAGCGTCCTTGAATAGCACGCCGAGCAGGGGATGATCATTTCACCCAATCCGGTCGCCTCGGCGATGCCGAGATTGCGCGCCGGCATGGCGACTGCTAAAAAGTCGTCGACTTTTCCCGCCGATGTGGCGCCGCAACAATTCCAGTCCGGAATCTCCTTTAGATGAATCCCCAGCGCCTCAAAGATCCGCTGACTTTGCACATCATAAATGGCGGAGGACGATTTCAAAGAACAGCCGGGATAGTAGGCGATATCCATCATTTACCTCTTTGCTTCTTGGCCTTTTTTTGCAATTGCTGAATCTCTTTGCGTCCTTTGGACACCTGGAGTCCCATATGCATCCGCTTATGCTTGAGCATGGTCAGGCCGAAATCAGCCTGCGTCTTGAGCTCTTCGGCGATGGCCTTGAAATCCTTGCGTTTCATATTCTTCAAGGCACTCTTCATCTCGTAGATTCCCATGAACTCCATCTCATTGACCCGACCCCAGCGCACGCTGGATTCCAGAAAAGAGCTGTGAAAATCTGCGATTTTGGGTCTCAAAGGTTCCAGGTGGGCTTCCTTGGCCATCTTCTTGAGGGTCTCGGTGATCCTGGCGGTCTGAATGTCGTTGGGGCAACGCGTACCGCAGGTGTAACAGGACACACACCGCCATACCAGCTCGTTTTCCAAGGCCGCCTGGCGATCCCCCAGTGCGATCATCCTAATTAAACGATCCGGGGTGACATACCCGGTCTCCTCCCCTACGGGGCACCCGGCGGCGCAGCGTCGACATTGGTAGCAGGCCGTAAGATTCTGCCCGGAACGTTCGCTCACTTCATCCGTCAAGGACCGGGCCTTTTCCGGATCGTAGTCATGGGCGGGAATTGTCATTATAAACTCCTTGCTCAAAGGATTTGCAGGCATCTATAAAGACGAAGGGTGCAAAATGCCATACTTGTCCATTTCATGTCAAGGATTTTATCACTTAAAATTGATGAAATCGTAAAAACTCAAAATTAGGATGGCAAAGTAAAAAGCTTCAGATGCAAGGCGCGCAAATCCTGAGGAATGAGGCGTACATTTGGGTACGCCGCAATGACGAAGGATGCCGTGCAACGCAGCAGATGGACTTTTTACGAAGCCATCAAAATATGGAAAGCGGCTAAATAGACATCCCCCCTGCTTTTACGGAATTTCCCAGCTTCGAAATATCCGGGTTTCGAAATCAAACGAAACTGCTGTGGTTGAGGATAAAGCATGCGATTTAGGTATACTCGCTTTGAAGAATCTTTTCCGATCTCAAAAGCCTCATGTGGCCGGCATCGACATCTCCTTTCCTTCCGGTATGTTGACTCCCGAAACCAGGCGGCGACCCTATCCTTTATGAAAATACAGTAATCAATAAACTATTAATGCTCCGCTTATTCTGGAAAAACATCCAGGCCCTTTCGGACAGATTGAGAGACGGGAAAGGACCCTGAGTCACTCAAGCGATTTTTTCAAGCAGACCCCCGTCTCTGGCGGTTGACACCCGATTCGATATTGTTTATAGATTTTCAAAATTTGAATCCATCACCATCACAAGGAGAAGGGAAACGACCATGCAGT
>CAVTQK010000011.1:0-29262 GCA_963736855.1 uncultured delta proteobacterium | reverse complement strand
TATTCAAGCAGTTCAATTTTCAACTCGATGTAGGCGATGGAATATTGGAGGGAGAAGATCCCGATAGGGCTGGCTGAAACCATAACTAAGCACGCACTCGAAGTCTATGAGACGCGGGAAAAGGCCATAGGCGTCGAACAGTGTCGGGAATTCGAACGCATCGTTATGCTCCAGACCGTGGACCATCTATGGAAAGACCATCTGCTCAGCATGGACCATCTCAAAGAGGGAATCGGCCTTCGGGGATATGCCCAGCAGGATCCTCTATTGGTTTATAAGAAAGAGGGTTTCGGGCTGTTTTCCGACGTGATTTCCCCGGGTCAGGAAGAGACGCTTGGAATCCTGTTTCGTATTGAGATCGCACAACCGGAAAGTCTTTCGGAGCTGCAAAAGCCCAAGGAACAGACGCTTATTTGTCCGGCGGTGACGAAGGAGACCAGAAAAGAACCGGTGCGACGAGATCAGAAAAAGGTAGGAAGAAACGATCCATGCCCGTGCGGCAGCGGTAAAAAATACAAGAAATATTGTAGTCACTAAAAAATATCGCTCATTTGGAGATTGATGAACTCATAAAAAGTCGAAAATTAGATGGCAAAGCAAAAAGTTCAAGTTCAAGGCGTCGCGAATCCCGTGTGATAACTATCGTACGTCGAAATCGCAACGGGATGAAGCGCAACGCAAATTGGACTTTTTTAGAAGCCGTCAAAATTAATTTCAAGGCGTCGTAGGGCTTGATTTTTACAGTCTGCAACTTTATATTTCTAATATAAGCCCCTTTTAATGAAATGAGCCGATAAAACGTCAGTTTTAGGAGAAAAGATGAATGGGTGGATACGAACCCGGTGAAGAAAAGAAGAAACCGCCCATTTCGGAGTCCGATGTTGAGACACGGGAGCCGGCTATGTATCGGGTACTCCTCCACAATGATGATTATACCACCATGGATTTCGTCGTTTTTATTCTAATGAGTGTTTTCAACAAGTCGATGGGAGATGCCACACGGATCATGCTGAATGTACACAAAATCGGTATCGGGATATGCGGAGTGTTCACCTTTGAGGTTGCGGAAACAAAAGTCCAAAAGGTTCATGCACTGGCGCATGAAAACGGTTTTCCGCTAAAATGCACCATGGAAAGAGAGTAAACCGATGATCAGCAAAGAATTGAGCGCGACGCTCGGTTTTGCCGTCAGTGAAGCCAAGAGAAGACGCCACGAGTATGTCTCCATCGAACATATCCTGTTTGCCATTCTTCATGATGAAAATGGGAAAGAAATCATTCAGAACTGCGGTGGAGACATCGGCAATCTTAAGCAACGCCTGAAGCGATTCTTCGATGAAAAGATGGCGACAGTTCCGGAGGAAAGCGATTACGTGCTCCAGCAGACGCTGGGATTCCAGAGAGTCATCCAGCGCGCAGTCAATCACGTGCGAAATGCCGAGAAACAGGAAGTGGAAATCGGTGACATTTTAGCCTCCATTTTTCTGGAAACCGATTCCTATGCGGCTTATTTCTTAGGACAGGAGGGGATCACCCGGCTGGACGTTCTCAACTCTATTACCCACGGCGTGCCCAAAGATCCGTTTGCGGACGTGATCGGAGGGACTGTCAAAACCCAGAAGGCGGAAAAGAAAAAGGACGATCCCCTGGCGTTATTTACGGTCGACCTGATGGAGATGGCGGCAAAGGAAAAGCTCGATCCTCTCATCGGAAGGGAACGGGAACTGGAGCGGACCGTGCAGGTTCTCTGCCGCAGACGTAAGAATAACCCGATTTTCGTGGGAGATCCCGGTGTGGGGAAGACGGCCCTCGCAGAGGGACTCGCGCAGAAGATCCACAAGGGAGACATCCCGGACCTGTTGAAAAATGTCCAGATCTATTCGTTGGATATGGGGGCATTGCTGGCAGGGACCAAATTCCGTGGTGATTTCGAACAACGCCTTAAAGGAGTAATCGCCGAGCTGAAAAACAAGAAGAACGCCATTTTGTTCATCGATGAAATCCATACCATCGTCGGGGCCGGTGCCACATCCAGCGGCTCCATGGATGCGTCCAACATCCTCAAGCCGGTCTTTGCTACCGGCGAACTGAGATGCATCGGATCCACCACCTACGAGGAATATAAGAACCACTTTGAAAAAGACCGGGCCATGTCCCGCCGGTTCGAAAAGATCGAAGTTCCGGAACCCCCTGTTTCCGAAACCATTCAGATTTTAAAAGGGCTTAAATCCAGATATGAGGCCCATCACGGAATCGTCTATACGGATGCCGCCCTGAAGGCAGCGGTGGAACTGAGCGCCAAATATATCAATGACCATTTCCTTCCGGACAAGGCCATCGATGTCATCGATGAGGCGGGAGCCGCAGTCCGCCTATCCGGTGGGGGCGCGTCCAGGAAAAATATCCATCCTTCCGACATCGAAAAGATCGTGGCCAAAATGGCCAAGATCCCCACAGTGAGTGTGTCCTCCAACGACAAGGCCCGCCTGGAGGAATTGGAGGGGCGACTGAAAGACAAGATCTTCGGACAGGATCCGGCCATTCATGCCATTGTGACCGCCATCAAGAGGGCTCGGGCCGGCTTGAGGACACCCGAAAAACCCATCGGGTCATTCCTTTTCACCGGGCCCACCGGTGTCGGCAAGACCGAGGTGGCCCGGCAGATCGCCATGAACCTGGGCATTCAATTTATTCGGTTCGACATGAGCGAATACATGGAAAAGCATACCGTCGCCCGGCTCATCGGTGCCCCGCCGGGATACATCGGTTTCGATCAGGCAGGACTCCTGACGGATGGCATCCGTAAACATCCCCACAGCGTGCTTCTGATGGACGAAATCGAAAAAGCACACATGGACCTTTTCAACATCCTGCTCCAAGTACTGGATCATGCCACACTGACGGACAACAACGGGAAAAAGGCGGATTTCAGAAACGTCATCGTCATCATGACGTCCAATGCGGGGGCGCGAGAGATGAGTTCCATGACTATCGGATTCGGCGATCCCAAGGGCGACTTGAAAGCCAAGGGGAAAAAGGCCGTGGAAAGCTTTTTCAGCCCGGAATTTCGAAACCGTTTGGATGCCATCGTTCACTTCAGTGCGCTTTCCCTGGATATTGTGGAAAAGATCGTGGACAAATTTATGGATGAGCTGAACGATCAGCTGATTCCCAAGAAAGTCACTGTCTCCATGTCTCCGGATGTTCGGCGGTACCTGGCTCAAAAAGGGTATGACCCCACTTATGGGGCCAGGCCTTTGGCCCGGGTGATCCAGACGGAAATCAAAGATGTTTTGTCTGAACAGATCTTGTTCGGAAAGTTGGAAAAAGGAGGGAAGGTTGCCATTTATCTGAAAACGGATACGCTGCAATTTGAATTTACATAAAGGCCCTGTTTTTCAACTTCCGGGCAACCGAACGCTTCGATCCGTGCCCGTTTCCATAATCGCCGGCAACTGGTTTATGCTGAGTCCAGGCGGCCGGTCACACCGAAATGCCAATGGCTGTTTTTCTCCTTTCAGATAAACCGGTTTTTCCTCCGTCGTACCTTGCCCAGAGCAACGGTCTTCTGGCGGTAGGCGGCGATCTTAGCATTGAACGCCTGATTGCCGCCTATCGAAACGGGATCTTTCCATGGTACGGAGGAGGTGAACCTATCCTGTGGTGGTCTCCGGATCCCCGTCTGGTGCTTTTCCCGAAAAAGCTCCATATTTCAAGACGCCTCAAGCGGGTGCTTAAGAACGGACCTTTTACGGTAACCATGGATACGGCTTTCCGGGAGGTGATCACCGAATGCGGCCGGGTCCGTCTGGAAAGAGGGGGAGAGACTTGGATCGATCAAAACATGATCGAAGCTTATTGTCGCCTTCATGAATATGGATTTGCCGATTCGGTGGAAATTTGGAATGAGGACAAAATCTGCGGCGGTCTTTATGGTGTGGCGTTGGGAAGTAGCTTTTTCGGTGAATCCATGTTCAGTCGTATACCCAACGCATCGAAGGTGGCGCTGGTCTATCTTGTCGGTCAGCTTTTAAAATGGTCCTTTTCCATGATCGATTGCCAAACCACTACGACTTACCTGATACGCATGGGAGCCCAGCATATACCGCGCGGTCTATTTTTAGAGATTCTGGAAAAGTCCCTGAAAACTCCCACCCGGCCGGGAAAATGGAAAATTGATAAAGAAAAGGCGCTGCATTCGAAGAACGATTCGAAAATACTCTAACCTAAATTGAGCGATTATTTAAAACGATCAATTTAGGTCTAAGGAAAATGAACATGGAAACCGACTGTTTGTTTTGCAAGATTTCTTCCGGGAAGACGGATACGGAGTTTTTGCATGAAACCGATCGATTGGTGGTGTTCAGGGATATCCGCCCCCATGCCCCGGTTCACCTGCTGATCGTGCCCAAAAAGCATATTCGAAGCATCAATGATATGGAGGATGCGGATCGGGAGCTCCTTGCCGATTTAGTTTTAACAGCCAGGGAGATGGCCAGACGCCTTGAGATACACATGTCCGGATATAAACTGTTTTTTAATGTCGAGCGAGGGGGCGGGCAGGTGATTTTTCATCTTCATTTGCACCTGCTCGGCGGATGGCAGCAATAATGCGGGGGAGGAAAGATTTAAAGTCTTCTTGTTTTAAGCGTCTCGGCCAGACGGGTCGCTTCCTGGTTTTGAGGGATGCCGTTTCGACCGCCGTACTCCCGGCATGAAAGGGAGGCAACGGCAACAGAGAAACGTACCGTTTCATGAATGTTCAGACCCCTGGGCGAGGGCAAGGGCAAATGCAGCATGAAAATTGTCTCCGGCTCCTGTCGTGTCTTTGACGGGCACTTTCGGTGCCGGGACATGGAACAGAGCATCATCTGAAATATAGAAGGCGCCCTTGGAACCTCGCGTCACGATCAATTCGCCTTTGATGCGGGCTTTAAAATAAAACATTTTTTCCGCAAATCCAAGCGCTTCGAAGCCGAGTTGTTCCGAATCCAGGAATGAAGAAGACGGTATGAAAAAATCGGCTTCAGCCATCATGGCCTCCATACCCTCTCGCCACCTTTCACAGTCATAAACGATTCGGGTGTTACCGGCCGTTTTGGGTTTTAGGCTTTTTGCCAGATAGGTCGTTTCCGGGTCCAACAGGAGTACCCTCGGCCTATGGGATAGGGCGGGCTTTATATCCATGATTTTAAGCCGAGGCAGCGCATTTCGCTCATAGATAATGGTTCTCTTGCCGCTGGATTGCGTTACGAAGATATAAGCCACCGGTGTTGTGCCGCCCTCCACGACATTGACCAGGGATGTGTCTACTCCGAAATCTTTCAATCGCTGCATGCAGAATCGACCCTCTGCGTCATTTCCCAACCTGCCGACATACAGAGTCTTTCCTCCGAGTCTTGCAATACAGGATGAAGCGGTTCCTCCCTGTCCCCCTCCTTCGATGATTCTGAATGCGAGCGGCGCCTTGGTGTCCTCTTTAGGGAAAGTATCGACGACCGCGATATAATCCACACAACAGCGCCCCACAACGAGGACATCCGGTCTTTGCTTCAAGGCTGGTTCTCCAGGGTTTTCGCCGGTTTTTCCAAAGGGTAATCTCGGATGCCGGTCACACCGATTTTGGGAGTGATTGAGATTCCTCGGAGTGCTGCTTATGGAATTGGCATGCCAATGAAGAGGTTACCGAAACGCAGGTGATGATATGTTCAGTAATATTTCTGAGTGTGGGCGAAGCCCGGTTGTGGTCCTTTCGGAGTTCTTTCGAGTCTATTACCTCCAGTTCCAGGTCTTTGGATCCAAATACTGAGGCGGCACCGGGTTCATGGCCCACATCCATGAAGGGAACACGGCCTAAAAAGTCATCGGTTTCAAGCAGAGCCAGGGGAACGAGACCCTGTTCCATATGTCGTATTATGGAAGCTGTTCCCTTTTTAATGAAGGCACCCCAATTATCATCTCCTTTCGGTAAGTCATAAGGGGTCCGCTGATTAAGGATAACCTCGGCCGGGTTTTCTCCAATAAAGATCTTTGCCGCATAATCGGTAACTTGCCTCAGCCGCTTATCCAGGCTGTTGACCAGGCGGCGATAGGACTGCGAACGCGCGTTGAAATCATCCAGACATTGTTGCGAATTAATGACCCCTAAAGTGACATTCGTCACAGCCGTGGCGCTGGCGCTTCTTACCGATCCGATAAATCTTAAAGTCGCCGGTCTTCCCAGGAAAGATCCGTTGGTGATGCGGATAATTTTCACCGGTCCCTTGGATGTGAACTTACTGATCTCAATAATTCCATCCAAAACAACCCAGATCCATTGCCCATGCTTGTTTTCGGTGACGATCTCCCGACCTTTTCTAAAATAGTCCTCGCCCGAAACATAGGAATAATCAATCAAAGGTCCTTTGATCAATGTCAGGGATGAGGCGCTTGGAGTATGGACGACGGGACCTTGTCTTTGGACAATGCCCTCATCAAGCATACGCAGTCCCTCGAGAATAATATGCATCCTTCCCTCAAGGATGGTCTTTTCCCTCTGGAGAGGGGTTTCAAAGAAAAAAAACTCGGCCTCCGACCATCCGAAAAGGGAATGAATCGCCTCCAGGCCCGAAAGCGATTCATTTACCGCATCAACAGGATTCCCGTTATGAATATAGATGAATCCAGGAGTTTGGACGTATTTGCTTCTTAACTCGAGAATGCCTGTACTCCCTTTGGAACCTAAGACCTGCAGCAATTCCCCGAGATTTAAAAAATTAGAATCACCTGATAAAGAAGGGCGGGTATCTATCATGTTTGATCTCCGATATTTCGAAATATATGGGTTTCAAGAAAGTCGGATAAACAAATTATGCTTCATGATTTCCAATGGTATTTATAAGAAACTATATCAGTTTTCTAACCGTTGGTAAATCCCAAAGCATGTTTCCCATAAAAAAGGAGAATTTTTTTAAGATTTGACCTTATGAATGTTCATTTTTCAAGCAGATGGGATGATCGACCTTTGTAGCTCAAATAATGCTTAAAAAGGGATTCTTAAGCCATCATTATCAGCGCCGGGGACCGGAACCGTTTGAAAGCATGATTCAAGTTGCATCCTTCATTTCGTTTGCCGCAGAGATTCCGTTGTAAAGCGAGAGCATCCGCTAATGAAGCCTTCCGACCCTGAGAAAAAATGTTTCAGGTTTGGTGATGAGGAGTTGGTGAGTTTTTCAGTCTTTTAGCTTTTTCTGCAGTAGGGTAAAAACCCGTTCACAGGTCAGAGGAAGCTCGGTGAATCGAACGCCGATGGCATCATAAACGGCATTCAATACCGCCGGAATAGTCGGCATAATGGCACCCTCGCCGACCTCTTTGGCTCCAAAGGGGCCATTCGGTTCGTTGCTTTCCACGATAATCGCTTTGACCGGCGGCATGTCGAGAGCGGTGGGCATCTTGTATTCGGCCAGGTCGCTGTTGATGACGCGCCCTTTGTCATCGAATTTGACCTCTTCAAAAAGCGCTTCCCCCAGTCCCATGAAAACCGAACCTTCCATTTGACCTTCAACAGAGTTGCGGTTGATGGCGCGTCCGCAGTCATGGGCATCGGTGACTTTTTCAACCGTGATATGCCCGGTTTCCACGTCCACGCTGACTTCGACAACTTGAGCGCTGCAGCCGTAAGCCGGGGAAGTTCCGACTGCGGCCCCTTTGAACTTTCCGCCTAACTCCGGGGGCTTGTATTTGCCGTTACCCACAATCGTGCCTCTAGCCAGATAGGCGATGCGGGATGCTTCTTTAAATGTCAGAGGATCCGTCATCGGATGATCGGTCCAGCCGCGATGTTCCTTGATATATCGGTTTCGAAGCTGGAAAAAATCCACATTCGGCCCTTTGAACTCGATTCGGCTGTTTTTAATGTCCATTTCCTCGACAGGAATCTTCAGTTCCTCCGACAACACCTCCAGTATCTGTCGTTTCGCATCCTCTGCAGCACTCTTGGCCGCGTGACCGGTCATCAGAGTCTGCCGGCTGGAGTAGGCTCCCGAGATCAACGCCGAAATCGGTATCGCCCGGATTCGATCCGCACATCTTCGAGGTTTACGCCCAAGGCTTCCGCAACAATCATGGCCATCGTGGTGTCCGAGCCCTGGCCGATTTCGGCTGAAGCCGTATATACGAGCACCGTGCCGCCGTCTTCGGTCAGTTTGACAACCACGGTACTGTGAAAGGTGTCAGAGCGGTATATCGGATAGCCGGCCCCGGATACAAAGAAGCCGCAGGACATCCCGATGCCCCGGCCTCTGGGGAGTTTACCCTTTTTGGAGTGCCATCCGGAGTCGTCTCTCACCGCTTCGATGCACTCTTTCATTCCCAGGCTGCTCATGTTGAGATCGTTGCAGGTCACATCACCTGCAGTCATGACATTTTTCAACCTCAGCTCGATGGGATCCATGCCCAGCTTTTCTGCAATGATGTCCAACTGCTGCTCGAATGCGGCCCTGGCGATGACCCCGCCATGCCCCCGTTGGGCACCGCAGGCAGGCTTATTGGTGTAAACCCGGTATCCGTCATATTTCATGTTGGGAAGTCGATAGGGTCCTCCCAAAAGCGATCCGGCATAATAGACCGTGGCGATGCCGAAACTGGAGTAGGCGCCGCCGTCGAGATAGCACTCATGTTTGAGTGCCATCAGGGTGCCGTCTTTTTTGACTCCGGTCGTCATGGTATGAAAGAACTGGTGGCGAGCGCGACTGAACATGAAGACCTGCTCTCGCGAGTAGTTCATCTTCACCGGTTTTCCGGTGCGCATGGAAAGCAGACAGGCAGCCAGCTCCATGGGATTGGCGGCGGCCTTGATACCGAAGCCCCCTCCCACATAAGGTTTTACAACCCGCACTCGTCCCACCGGCAGCCCTAATACCATGGCCACCGTGCGCTGGAGATAATGGGGCACCTGGGTTGATGAATAGAGCGTCAATCGTCCGGAAAGATCATAGGAGGCCAGACATCCCTGGGGTTCGATGAAGGCTGCGTCCTGGCGTTTGTTTTTAAAAGTATCCGTTCGGATATAGTCGCATTCTTCAAAGGCCGCTGCAACGTCGCCGAACTCCTGGTGAACCTCGGCGCAGATATTGCGCGGATACTCGGCATGAATCAGAGGAGCGCCTTCAGCCATGGCGTCTTCGATGGTTAACACCGCCGGGAGTTCTTCGTATTCGACCTTGATCAGTGAAACCGCCTCCAGGGCGGTTTCGATATCCACCGCCGCCACGGCAGCGATTTCATCCCCCACGTAGCGGACTTTATCATGGGCAAAAAGGGTTTCGTCGTAGCGGGCCGGACTGACCCCGTATTTCACCAAGACCGGCCTCCCGGGAGGTCACGACATCTTTAACGCCCGGCAGCTTGCAAGCGGTATCGGTGTCGATATTCAGGATCCGGGCATGCGCCACCGGACTCTGTAAAAGCGCTCCATATAACATCCCCGGTATACGCATGTCGTCGATAAAGACGGCTTGACCGGTCGCTTTGGCCGGTGCGTCCACCCGCGCCTTTCTTGTGTTGATTACTCTGAAATCATTCATCAGATGTCTCCTATTTCCCTTGATCGGAAGCTCTATTTTTTTCTGGATGGGATTATTAAAGTCCTACGACTCAATGATCGCGGTTGACCGATTTGACGGCTTCGATGATTTTCTGATAGCCGGTACACCGACAGAGATTTCCGGAAATCGCCCGTCGTATATCGCTTTCACCCGGATTGGAATTGTGATCCAGGAGGCTTTTGGACGACAGAATCATGCCGGATGTGCAGAATCCGCATTGGATCGCTCCCTTTTCGACAAATGCCTTCTGAATCGGGTGCAGCCCCTTGTCGGTTTCGAGCCCTTCAATGGTGGTGATGGTTTTGCCGTTGGCTTGCAGAGCCAGAACCAGGCAGGAATTGACCGGTTTTCCGTCCATGATCACCGTGCAGGAACCGCAATCACCCAGTTCACATCCTTTTTTGGTGCCTGTCAGTCCCAGTTGATAGCGCAGTAAATCGACCAGCGTCTGGTTGGATTCCACGGCCACTTCATATTTTTTATCGTTGACGGTCAGCTGAATGAGTTTTTTCATCGACGATTTCTCCTTTATGAACGATCTGTGCCTGATTCAGGGCCATGTTTAAAGTTCTGAAGCTTAGAACGCCCACCATGGCGCGTTTATAAGCGGCCGATCCCCGGAAGTCATCAATCGGGCGGCTGTCCCTGCAGGCGGCTTCGGCAGCCTTTTTAAAAAGAGGCTCAGTGGCTTTTTCACCGATCAGGATGTTTTCAGCACTTGTAGCTCCTCAGAAAAGTCGGTCCGACACATCCCATCACAATGCGGGCCGTTTGAATAGTTTTGGCGTCTTGCTCCAGCTGCAAAAACGAGGCCACATTGACCAGATTGCAGTCCTGGGCCTTTCGAATCCCCAGACCGAGATATGCGGCTCCGCAACCTTGGGTGGTGATATCCAGATGGATTTCGCTTAAAATTTCATTCGGTTGGATTTCGGTCAATCCCGGACCCACAAAAAACCGGTCGATGGGGAGCATTCTCTTTCCGGCCGAACGGGCTAATATCACCCTGGCGCCATAGGCCATGAGAGAGGGCGGCAGGTCAGCAGCAGGCCTGGCGGATCCCAGATTTCCCCCGATGGTTGCCAGGTTCCGGATCAAAGGCGTGCCCAGATTGCGGGCCCCTTGAACCAGAGCACTCAACGATTGATGAAGGGATGGCGATTCGGCAATTTCTGAAACAGTCATACACGCCCCGATGCGGTAACTCCCGTTGATCGGGCCGGATTGTTTCAATTCATCGATTCTTGCCAGAGACACCAGGTGCTCAGGCGAGATGATTTTTTTCTTCATGTTGACCATCAGATCAGTGCCGCCGGCGATGGGTTTGGCCTTGCCCAAGAATCGATCCAGAATCTGGCAAGCCTCGGCAATGGTGGTCGGTTCGTGAAAATCAAACTTGGGTAACAACATCAATCCTCTCCTTTCGGATCCTTCATCCTCTTATCGAAAAACTAAAAAGTGGTCAGACGGTTCGTTCGACCAAGAACTCGGAAAGATGGCTCGGATTCTTTGATATCATTTCTATTTCCCAACCGATTCGATCGAAAAGATGTTTGTCGAAAAGACACATATGGTCTGTGATCATCTTCCGGGTTTCCGGTGTTGCCTTTTGAATGCGATGATACAGCTCTTCCATGGTATAAAGAGACCATGCGCATAGAAATCCGATGGTAATGGTGACTTGTCTGGAGCGTTTTCGGACGCTCCAGATAGGATGTTGAAATGTATCCGGATCGCTCCACATGCTCAAGTAAATAGGGGAGCAAAGGAGGGGTTACGATTTGAATTTCGGCATGGCTTCGAAACCAATCGATAAAGGCGCGATGCGGAGCGCCTTGGGCGTTCATTTGATCACAGATACGACCATGGCGGTTCTTCAGGATGGGTTCGTCGTGTTCCCGGCAATGAATCAGAATCTTTCTCGGATTAAATAAGAGATCTCCTGCAGCGGAAAATTCGCAATGATCGGCATAATGACCGGCACATATCAGAGTCGACTCGATTAAGCGCGACATTAGCAGCCAGTACTCCGGCTGGTTTACCACATCGGTCTCTTCCAAGTCCCGCAGGATGCTTTCAACGGTTTTTTCGTTTAACCCCCAAGGGATTTGCAGTTTATCCAGCCTATTATTGATCTCAATAATTGGATTTTTCTTAGAGATGAAATCGCTTGGAAAAATCGGGAATTCAAAACCTGAAAAATCCCGAATCGATGGATGGCTTCTCCCGATTTCCATTCATTAAACCTCCATTTTATTTTTGTAGGCGATAGACATTGCTATGAAGGCCATTCGGCGTCGCATGATCCTTGAGTAAAGCTTCGAGAGGCGAGATTATTCCAAAAATGATATCAATCATCCGATCCTTGAATGAGCGGATTTGATACGACAATGGTGCATAGAGCCTGTCTATTTAATTTATATAAATTTAAATATTTATTTCGCTTGATTTTCGGGAAGCAGTTATACATGGGGATAAAGTTATGTCAAGAAAGATATAATTAAAATTTTTGTTTAACGCTGTCAGAGTCAAAAAGCTCATGGCGCAGGCATAAAAAGATTCGGATGGGTCGGCAAGGTTTTCTTGAGTTGGAAAAACACGACTTTTTCAATGAGTTGTGATAAACAATAAAAAGGATTGAATATGCAAAGGTGGAGAAGATTTCATGGAAAAACAAAAGGCCCCGTTTGTCATCCGGTCCAAAATCTGGGTGGAGGATGGGGAAGGAAATGTGGTTTTTGGCACCGGGAGGTACCGCCTTTTGGAATCGATCCGTCGACTCGGATCGATGAATGAAGCGGCGAAAGAAATGAAAATGAGCTACCGGGCGGTTTGGTTGCGTATCCGGTCATCCGAGCAGCGGATGGGAAAGGCATTGGTCATCAGAGAGGGCAACGGATCCCGATTGACTCCGTTTGCAGAATCACTCATGAAATGTTTTAAAAGGCTGCATACCATTGTAAAATCGGAATCGGACGAGGCCTTTGCAACCCTGATGTCCGGCCACCTGTCTTAGATCGGTTCGGAAAGCCGGGATCAGAGTGAACGAGATTGATTCCGGATCCATCTCCTCGAGGAGAAGCCATTCAATTCAGCCTGTTCCAGGGTGTCCAGACCATCGGGCTGAAACCATTCTGCTGGGCAAATACATCTAAATAAACCATACCAACGGCAGCCATATCCATGTGTGGTTTATAATCTTTTTCCCTGAGATCGATGCACGGCAAATAAAGCCCGCACTTGCGGCAAACATCGACTCGCTCCTCCCGGTCATGCTCAACCTGAAAGTAAAGGAGCATGTCTCTCTGATCGTTTCCGCATGCCGGGCAAAGGTTTCGTAAAATACGCCATTCGTGACCGCACATGCTGCAATGCAAAACCTTTTGGCCGCCACCCCCTCTGAGAAATTCCGAAGACAGATCCGGAGCTTTGTCGAGATAACTGACGGTGGGCAGAAAACCGCAGATGGGGCAATACCCTTCATGCCACGAGATTTCCCGGATCTTTTCCATCACCGCCGGCTCCAGTGCTTCCAGAACCGCAGGAAGGATGAAAGAGGTTAAAAACTCCAGGGTTTTAAATTCGATATCATTGTTAGATCCATCGGTTCTCGCCGTGAGCCTTTAAACTGCCTTCCAGATGGTTTTTCGCCAGCAAATTCAGGTGCAGTGGTTTTTTGCTTAAAGCTTTTTCAATCCGGTCAGCCTCCCGGCTCATTGCCGGAAAGGCTTTCTTAAGGGTGGGAAGCAACGATGTGAATGCATACTTAAAAAAAGGCTCCAATGCTTCGAATGACATTTCCGTTAAAACAGGGATTCCGGACGCCACGACGCTCAACCGATATGTTCAAGACAATTCACATCCGCTCGTTGTTTTAAAAATCCGGCCACCCGATTTTTTTCAACATAAAAAGCGGCAAAAGATTTCATCATTGCTTCCAGTACCGGTCTTTTTTCCAGAACCTTTCGAACGGTTGTGTCTATTGTCTGATCCATGTCACCCCTCACGAAATCGGCTTTTGCAGAAAAGTCGTTATACAATTATTGTTGCTCGCCTCTCCATCGAAAGGAGAGGCGAGCTTTTGGGTTAGAACGAAAAAGAGGTGCTCCGGTTATAAGCTTGCCGCAGTGGAACCGGGTCTTCGCATGAATCCGCACATCTTGGCCAGAAATTGCTTTCGATCCATACTCGGGGCTCTTTTGTGCCACGCTGAACTCATGATACTTGTTGGGTTCATCGATCAATAGATAAATGGTATTCACGTTTTCTGCATCGGCCAAAATGGCTTTTGGATACTCCTTTTTAAGTTGATCCAAACGTTTCTTTGCCAAATCAAGCATGTCCTGGCGATCTCCAAAATTCATGGCGCCGGAAGGACAGGATTTGACACAAGCCGGCAACATTCCCTTAGAAACGCGCTCAAAGCACATGGTGCATTTGCTGATGCGGCCCGTTTTTAGGATTCCTTCGGGGGATATTATAGGGACAGGATTCACGGATTTCCTCGAAATCTTTTTTTGAAATCTTTGAAGTTTTTTCCGTGTAGATCACCGCGCCGGTTTTTTGATCATGGATGATGGCTCCTTCCACAAGCCCTCCACCCACATCAACACAGGGAGGTTCGAGTGCAGTGCCGGCACTGATCAGGGAAAAAGTACCACTGGATCTTTCCGTTTTCGAGGTGTTCACTGAAACGGACCACCTTGTAATTATTCGGATTGAGATCCGGAGGATTTTGATGGCTGCCCGTTTGCTTGGTCTTATTGGCGGGCAGTTCGTTCCATTCCTTGCATGCGACTTGGCAGCCGCGACAAGCGGTACATAGAGAGGTGTCGATGAAGAAGCTTTTTGGCATGACAGTTGCTCCTTATAATTATCGGCAGCGAGATGATGCCGCCGGGTTTTCGATTAAGCCAGCTCGGTCAGCTTTGCAGCCTTACGGATGTTGACCATGCAAGCTTTGAGTTCGTAAATCGTTGTGTTGGGATCGGCCACCGAAGGCGTGAGCCGGTTGGTGGAATCCCCGCACTTGGGTGTGGTCCAACCGAAGGCAAACGGCATGCCGATCAGATGAACGGTCTTGCCCTGGACGGTGAAGGGCCGAATCCGCACGGTGACCATGGCGATGGCCTCGACCTTGCCCCGAACGTTTTCCACGATCACCCCATCCCCGTTTTTGATTCCCTTTTCCTTTGCCAATTCCGTACTCATTTCCACGTAGAGCTGGGGCTCGGCCTCCAGCAGGTTGGGTACATTGCGGGTTTCCCCGCCACCGCACCAGTGCTCGGTGAGGTTGTACGTGGTCAGTACAATGGGATAGGCCGGGTCCCCGGGCTTGGCCAGCTTGTCCAGATCGCTGGACACAAACTTGTACACCGGGCTGCTGAGCTGGGGCGAGAAGCGGATGGGAGGTCACGGGTGTTTCCACAGGCTCGTAATGCTCGGGGAAGGGGCCGTCGACGCGGCCCGGCCCGAAAAAGGCCCCGAATCCATGGGTCTGCATGATAAACGGATATTTGCCTTTTTCATCGGCCATGGGAGGCCAGGGTCCGTCGGGTACATCGCCGACCCATTTGCCGTCTTGCCAGGCGATCACGGCCTTGTCCGGGTTCCAGGGCTTGCCGGTGGGATCCACCGAGGCCCGGTTGTAGATGATCCGGCGGTTGACCGGCCAGCACCAGGCCCAGTTGGGATTAAGCCCGATTTTTTCCTGCATCGGGGTCTGTTTGGGATCCCGGCGCTTGGTCTTGTTGCCGTCTTCTTCGGTGAAGCACCCCGTGTAAATCCAGTTGAGGCTCGAGGTGGTGCCATCGGCGGCCAGTGCGCCGAAGGTGGGCACGAGTTGGCCTTTTTTGTATTCCTTATCCCCGAACTTGGTGTCGGCCAGGAAGAAGCCGTTGAGCCGCTTGGTCCATTCTTCGGCCACGTAAGTCTTGGGCCAGTCCTGCCAGGTGAGGGCTTCGGGCAACGCGCCGCCATCTTTGAAGTACTTGTCGCGGATCGTGTTCATGATCCCCACGAGCATGAAGCCGAAGGTCCTGGCCTGGCCCGAGGGTTCGATGGCCTTGTGGTGCCAGAGTACCAGGCGGCTGCTGTTGCTTACCGTGCCCTCTTTTTCGATGCGGTGGGCCGAGGGCAGGCAGAAATACTCGGTCTTGATGTTTTTAGGATTAACCCCGGGCCGGCGCCAGTTGTCCGTGGTCTCCGTGTGGTGCAGCTCGGAGACCACCACCCAATCCATCTTGTCCATGGCAGCCCTGGCCTTGTTGGTGTTGGCGAGGGTGTTCATCGGGTTGAGCCCGAAAATAAAGCCCCCGCGGACCTTGCCCTGGTACATGCGGTCAAAAAGGTACATGTACGAGTAGTCCACGCCCTTGGCCGCCTTCGGGACCAGACCGTAGCAAAAATCGTTGTCGGCTGTGGCCTTGTCCCCGAACCAGCCCTTGAGCAGGCTGGCCAGGTACTTGGGCTTATTCTGCCACCAATTGGCGCTTTTGGGATCCTTGGTCACCGGGGTGTTGGCCTTGTTGTAATCGGCAATGGTCTGCCAGTCGTCGATGGGCATGCCGATGTAACCGGGCAGGATATGGTAAAGCAGGGCCTGGTCGGTGGAGCCCTGGACATTGGGCTCGCCGCGCAGGGCGTTGATCCCGCCGCCGGCAATGCCCATGTTGCCCAGCAGCAACTGGACCATGACAGGCGGCACGGATGTTCTGCACACCCACGGTGTGCTGGGTCCAGCCCAAGGCGTACATCACCGTGCCGGCCTTGGTAGCCGAACACCGGTGACGCTGTAGGCCTCGTAGACCTTAAGCAGATCTTCCTGGGACACGCCGGTGATGGCTGACACAGTCTCCAGGCTGTAACGCGAGTAATGTTTTTTCATCAACTGGAAGACGCATTGCGGATCCTGAAGGGTCTTGTCCTTTTTGGGCACACCGGCCTCATCCATCTCAAAGGACCAGGTCTTGGTGTCGTACTTGCGGGTCTGGGGATCAAATCCGCTGAACGAGCCGTCCTTGAAGTCAAAGCCCTTGTTCACGAGGAAGGAGGCGTTGGTGTACTCGACGACGTAATCCTTGAAGTACTTTTCCTTTTCGATGATATACTTGATCATCCCGCCCAGAAAGGCGATGTCCGTGCCCGAACGCAAGGGGCACGTGGAAACTGGAACGGGCCGAGGTACGGGAAAATTTGGGGTCCACGTGGATGACCACGGCCCCTTTTTCCTTTGCCTGCAGGACCCACTTGAAGGAGATGGGGTGGTGTTCGGCGGCATTGCTGCCCATGATGAGAAACGCATCGGCGTTTTTCAGATCCACCCAGTGATTCGTCATTGCCCCGCGACCGAACGACTCTGCCAGAGCCGCTACCGTGGGGCTGTGTCAGGTACGGGCCTGATGATCGACATGGACAATGCCAAGGCCGCGCAGCCATCTGGGCGGCCACGGCGCACTCTTCATTGTCGGCATGCGAGGTGCCGATGAAAAACAACGATTCGAGCCGATTGACGGTCCGGCCTTTGTCGTCTTTGAGGATCAGGTCCTTGTCACGGACTTTTTTGACGCGGGATGCGATCTGTTCGAAGGTCCATTCCCAGTCTTTACCTCCCACTTGGCGCTGCCTGGTGCCCGGTACAGCGGCTTTTGCAGGCGCTGCTCGTTGCGGGTCATCGACAGCATGGACGCACCCTTGGCGCAGAGAGCTCCCTGGTTGATGGGATAATCCGGATCTCCCTCGGTGCTGACCAGCTTGCCGTCCTTGACATGGGCGATAATGTGGCAGCTCACCGAACAAAACGGACAGATGCTGAACACTTCCTTGGCGCCCTCAATTTTGAGGCTGGCGGAGTAAGCTCTCACTGGTTTGATGTCGATACCCAACTGGAGCAAAGACAGGCCGACCACGCCTGCCCCGCTCACTTTTAAAAAGTTCCGCCGAGTGCACGTCATGACAACCTCCTTTCATCAATAGGGTTTAAAAAGATGAAACGATAGAAAAAGTTAATGATCATTTTTGATATAGTTCGATGATAAAATCAAGTGAAAAAGTGAAAATTAGCAATTATATTAATATGTTAAAAATAACACAACAATCATGCAGAAAAGGATCAGCGAGGGGGATTTTAGGAGGAATCGTCGGGCAAATCGGTCTGTTTATCTTCAAATTTTTTAGGATTGCAGAGCAATAACTCATTTGCCCGATGGAGGGCATACGCTTCAACGTCCTTGAACCAAAGGCTGAAATGGGTCATTAAAAGATTTCCCTGTCGGGTCAATTGATAACCGGTTCGATTACCGTGTTTTTTTTCAAGGAGGGGAATACCAAGCACTTTTTCAGTTTTTTTGATTTTTCCCCAGGCTGCCCGATAAGACATCCCTAAATGCTTTGCCGCGACTTTCAGGGAATGCCCCGACCGAATATATTCCAGAAGCTTCAGGCGACCCAGACCGAAAACGATTCCCTGTTCGGTTTCCAGCCACAGGTGCATTCTCAGAACGGGGCGATCCCTGCAATTGGAGGAAAGATTGATGATCGTTGCGATATTCTGGTGTTTCCATATCGACAGCGACGGGATTATTTTCCAAAAGTGCATTTAGGGAAACTGCACTCATGACAATTGAGGCACAAACCGCCATGGGCCATATGGGCCAGGTCCGCTCGAGTTATCCGAATGCCGGCCAGAATCCGTGGGAGCAGTAAATCGAAACTTGTCGTTTTAAAATAAAGCGCACAGGCGGGAACCCCGATAATTCGTGATGTCTCCCATACGGGCGATCAGCGTCATGGAGCCCGGTAAAACAGGAATGCCATAAAGCATATCCACTACTACCTGCATCCTGCAGACCTTTTAAGGTCACGTCGTCCGGATCTACGGAAAGCCCTGCGGTGGTCACAATCAACTTGGTGCCGAGGTCGCATAATTCTTTAACGGCCTCTGCAATGGCGAATCGATCGTCCGGAACAATTTTGGCTTTGACGACTTCACATCCATATCGACGAACCTTTTCGCCAATGATGTCTTCGAATCGATCCTGAATCAGGCCTTTAAAAACTTCGGTGCCGGTGATCAGGATACCGACTTTGACAGGAGTGATGGGTTTGACTTGGAAAAGAGGACTTTCCTGAAGGAACGCCAGGGCTGACTGAAAACAATCGGCGGAGATGAACAAAGGGATGGCCCGAGTTCCGGCAATGATGGAATTTTTCTTGACGAGGCTGTAGCTTTTTCGACTCGCGGCCATGATATCGGGAAAGAGATTAAACCGTTCGAGTCGTTCTTTTTCAACCACCAACATTCCATCAATAGCGGCCAAAATATTCACCTTTCCCTCATGGGACTTGTTTTCAGCATGAGTCCCGCTGCCGGCCATGGCCTGGGCGAATGCTTCGGCAGCCTGGGTCTTCATGAATCATATCCGCCATGTTTCCGGAAGCGGTTTCCACATAAAGATGATTTCGACCCATTTGCTGCAGACGACAGACATCTCCCGGGGTGATGGTTTGTCCGCGCTTGAAAGCGGGGCCTTTGAATTTTGACGGAATGATTTGAGTCAGATCGTGCATCAGTTTTTTGCCGACGGCAGAATCCAGCGCGACCGCTTTCAGAGGCGATTCAAGAATATCTTTACGATGGTTGGGGCGGCTCTCTTCATAGGGTGAATTGCCCTGGCAGCTCCGGCAGATATTTCCATTTTGAGCGGGGTAGGCTTCCCCGCAGAGAGGGCAAACCTGCAAGAGACCCTTGCTTCGCTTGATGAGAAAGTCGGATCGGACCGTTATCGCTTCCATCTGATATATCTGGGGACCGAATTCTGCGATCTGTTCCCTTATCCGATTCCCTTGCTGTTCATGCTTGGGTTTCCTTTTGAGATACCAATCGGCAACATCCGGCCACTGTTCCAGTTTCATCGGATCGAGATATGCGCGAAACCCTCGGCCGGTGTATTTGTCGTAAAGGCTGACGGCATAAAGGCCCAAATGAATAATTCGCATCCAGCCGTTTCCGATGGTGCAGGGCGTCAGGATTTGCACTGCATCCGGAAGGCACCATCCGGTTTCACAAATCGCATCGTATAGAGTGCCTTCAAGGAGGCGACTCTTTGCGCCTTCGACCATATAACAGCCAAGCAGAACACCCGGCGCGGCATATCCGTGAAAACGCTCTACCTCTGAGCTGATTTCCTCGAATGTCCATTTTCTCTCTCCTTGAGATGAAGAGGTGTCAAGACCGCTTTGAATCGTTTTCACTGAAGCTCCTTTTCAGCAGTAATGGTTAAGGATACCCACCATCATCGGTTGGTGTTCCAAGCGGGTTCACGTCATGCCGGCCGCTAAAGAGAAAAACTCCCCACCGCTGATTCGATCGATCCATAAATCGATGCCCTAAGCCATGGGAATGAAGTCGGCGGCTCCCTGCCGGTTTCTTCAGCCGAGGAATCGCTGTTCATTCCGGATGCCTACAGCCGTCCTTCATAGGATATGGATTTAATTATGTCAATATTGATACAATTCAGATTCATAAAAAGGGGAAATGAACCGCTGACCGGCGGATTTCACGAGTTGATGAGACCGCAGCTACCCGTCACCCGACACGAAGCCGTCATCCATCGACGGGTACCGATTAGGCCTTGTGCATCCGTTCGTGGAGTCTTCTGGCCCGGAGACAAAAGGCTTCCAGCTTGGCGGTGATGAGCTGTGGAAACGGGGAGCCGTCGCTTTCGATGGCCAGAAAGGGAAGGTCTTCAACGTCCGCAAGAATTGCTTTTAATCGGGGATTCCCCGGATCGGTCTGCAGTTTTCCTTCCCGGGTCATGTTTTCGGAAAGGATAGCCTCGGAAAGGCGGTTGGGCATGCATCCGAAGGGGCCGATGGCGATCACACCGCATGCATGGCCGGCGATATCCAACAGGGCGCTTCCTACAGTCAAGACCGCTTCTCCGGCCAGATCCGCCGCGATGTGGGGTGTGGCGGCCCGGATGACTTTTTCGATATCGAGCATCGTTGGCGCCAGGAGTCCGGACCGGGCAAGGGTATTCTTGAATCCCCGTTCATAGCGGTTCATGTGGAGTTCCTTGATGAAAATACCCAGCCTTTCCTTGAATGACGGGATATAGCTGCTGTAGCCTTTTTTGAGGGTGAAATCGGAATAGCGCATCCATTCGGCAACCGGAGAGCATATGACGGCAAACCCGTTTTCGGCCAGCCGTTCCGTGATGAACTGACGCGAAAGATGATCACGTCGAACAAAGATTTCTCCGGACAGGGCGATGGTAGGCACTTCTTCTGCCGGCAGTTTGACCGGAATGGACCTTAATCGCCTGGCGGTTTCCGATAGCTGGTTCCGGATCCGGGGGTACGCACCGGTTCGTAAGGCATCCAGGATTTTTATCCACTCTTCGTGAAAGCAAATCATGGCCCCCTTCGGGTCTTTGGCATTGGCCAGGAGCATGGAACGGATGTCTTCCATGGCATCTGAAATAACGACCGACCACCATCCTCTTTTTTGAAAACCGTTTTCGATTCCCATGTAAGCATTGTCCGAAGATAGGGACATGACGGCCACATTGGGAATTTCGAACCGTTGAATCAAATCTTCCATGAAAATGGCATACTGGCCGAATCGGCAAGGACCCGAGCCTGTGGGCATGAAATAAACCAGGATTTCCCCGTCTTTTTTTTCATTTTGGATGTAGTTAAGCAGGGTGCCGGTGGTCAGGATCAAGGGAAGGCATTCTTTACAGGTGGTGTTGGCCCGGCCCAGCTTGAGTACGGCCTCATCGGATGGGGGATGGGCCTTGGTGTGGTACCCGCTTCCCTGAAATATGGCGGTGATGGACTCGGAAGCCAGATTCCCCATGGAAGGAAAGAGCAGACACACCCTTGGGTCCGTCATAGGGATCTTTTCTCCGTCTGAAGTAACGACATGGGGCTTTCCGTTTTCAAGCGTGACCTTGGAAGGGTTAAAGGTCTTTCGGTTGGCTGGAATCTGCTTACGGGCCATCAACTGGCGATAGGCCGTCACGATATCCAGGAAGGCTTCGATGCGGGTTTCCAATCCCGCGTCGGCCGTGTGGTTGTCGAGTTCCAGGGTCAGGGAGGGTTTGCGCCCCATGTTTTCCCGGAAATATCCGATCAGGAAAGAATCAGGGCCGCAGCTGAAGTTGGTGATATAGGTTCCGAAAAGCTGAGGATGGTTCTTCACGAACCGGGCCGCCTTCAGGATGAGCTGGCCCATCCCCCAGTACATGTGTCGCTTGGAAATTTCCTCATCGATGGGGAGGAAATCCAAGGGAATCACCGTCACCCCCCTGGATGCCAGCTTGTGGGGTATCCCCATGTGGGCTTCGTCCGCAAAGGCGTTGTAGGGCCGACCGAAAAGTACCACGGCCATCTTTTCGGGATCCGATTCGAGTTCCTTGAGCAACATTTTTCCCTTGGCCTGAATTTCTTCCAGGAAGGCCTTCTGCACTCCCAGGGCGCTTTGAAATGACTCTTCGGCCAGGGCTTTTGAAACACCCATCATTTTAGCGCTTTGGATCAGAGGGCCTCGGGCAGCCTCGATGCCGGAAGTCAGGTCGATGACCGGCGTCAACAGCCTGACTCCATTTTGCTTCAGATGCTCCAGCCGCCTTTTGAACGTGCTGCGAAGGTAGTATGTTTCTCCCTGAACCAGAGGGCAGACCTGGGAACCTGAATTTTCCTCCAAAAGCGGGACCGCCTTGAAATGGGGAAGAAAAATAAATTCCGGGACGTCTTCGGACTCGATGAGGGTATGAAAAAAGCCGTGGGCAAGCTCAACGGGATAGCAGAATGGAGCCCCTCTCTGGTCGATGCCTTGCTGAGAAGGAGCTTTCGGGATCACCGGTTGAAATCCCAGGTTGGAAAAGAAGGCGGCATAGAGTGGAAAATACGTATGGATCAGAAAACTACGGTTGAGTCCGACTCTTCCCCTGGGGTGTCCGTCTCTTCCTGAATCCGTCGATATTCCGTATTTTTCGAACACCAGCCTTTGCCGATGTCGTACATGGTCGAGTCTTTCGACATCGTATTGGATGTTGTGTCGTAAATTATAATACCGGTTGCAGGCACCGCCGAAAGGATACGTTTTCCCTTCCAACTGAATGACGGCGATCCGGCAACGTCGGTCGCATTTTGACTTTCCTCCTTTACAAGTGAAGGATTTCCGGTAGATGACTTCCCGGTTTTCCAGTACGGCAAGATCCACCCGGCTTTTCTTCATCAGGCCGCTTTCGATCCTTTTTTCAACCTCCAGAGCGACCCCGAAAGCTCCCATGAGGCCTGGCTCCGGCGGCACAATGATCGGTTTTCCCACCAAGGAGGCCATGGCCAGGGGCACCGCTCGATTATAACAGACGCCGCCTTGCATGAAGACCTTTTCTCCCACCGGGCGATTTCCTTTGACCCGGTTGGTGTAATTCATGCAGATGGAATAGACGAGTCCAGCAACGATGTCTTCGCGCTTGATGCCCTCGTGGATGGCATTCTTGATATCCGAAGAGATAAAGGCGGCGCATTGATCATTGAAGTTGGGGGGCTGTTGGCCGGAAAGGGCGATATCTGCGATGGCCTCCATGGGTATTCCCAGAGTTTCTAAAGCCGATTCCTCCAGGAAAGAACCGGTGCCTGCGGAGCAGGCCTCGTTCATGGCGTAATCCGAAGGGACGCCGTTGGTAATATAGGTGTATTTGGCGTCCTGGCCGCCGATTTCAAAGATCGTGTCCACCCCCGGGTCGAAATGGACGGCGGCTGCGGCATGGGCGATGATTTCGTTGATAACACCGTCGGTCAAGGCATGCAGGCCGGCGATCTGACGCCCGGACCCGCATACACCCAGTCCTTCAATCCGTATTTGGGATGGATCCACATGCTTTTGGATTTCCTCCAGAATATGGCGGTAACATTTCCGTGAGGCACCGACCGGATCGCCGGAAGTACGCAGATAGACGGAGGCCAGAATGGCATGGTCCCGGGTCCGGACAAGGGTCGCTTTGGTGGTTGTGGAACCCACGTCGAGCCCTAAGATACAGACATCTCCGAGTTCAGGAGTTCCCATTTCGAGGGTCTTGAAGGTAACGCGATTGGAAAATTGGCTCAGCGGCGGCAAGGTGTCGAATGTGCTGACTTCCTCCCGGATCAGTCCCGAAAAGCCGGGGAAGGGCAGGGTTTCGTGGGTCAGAGACCACAGGGCCGCACCCAGGGCTTCAAAAAACGGCGCCTCCTCCGGGACGATCAGATCCGGAATTTCTTGTTTGAGGTACGAAACCATCATTTGGTTTTTGGCGGTGCCGCCGGTGATCATGATGTTTCTTTTTTCGACTTTTTTGAGCAGTTCAATGATCTTATGGGCCATCATTTTACACAGGCCGGCGGTGACCTGCGAGCGCGGAATTCCTTTGTTGGTGGCATGGGTACAGTCGGATTTGCAGAAAACGGAACACCGGCCCGACACATGATGGACCGATTCCGTGGCGGCAAACTGGGCGGCTTCATCAAGGGTGACGTTCATCCGCCGCAACTGCTGGAGAAAGAACTCTCCCGTACCCGAGGCGCACTTGTTCCCGGTCAGAACATTTGCGATTTCGCCGTTCTTGTTCAGGACGTAGATCATGAAGGTCTCTCCGCCGGCGGATACAACTGCCGGACAATCCACGTCGGGTGGTTTCACAAAGCGATAAGCGTGTTCCACTGCTTCAGGCTCGGGGATAGAGGTGAGGTTGACGAATTTTCTGAAGCGTCTTCCTGTGGCCGCGATACGATCGAATTGATACGGGTCCACGGATTTCAGTGCGTTTACGAGGGTCTCTTTTGGGTTTCCCTCGTGAGGAAAAAGAAAATGGCGCAAAGCCCTTGGTTTGAGCCAAGATAACGTTTCCGAAGAGTTTTCGCGCTTTTCAGGAACCCATTCGACCTCCACGACAGAGACGGTGGAAGCACCCAGACAAATGCCCAGGGTTCTCATTGGTTTGGATGACCCGGACGGCGGGCCAAGGATGGATTCGATTGTCTTTTTCTTCATGGGGGATTTGCGACGATATCGATATCGATTGGGTCAGATGAATTTGTCGGTCGATTCAACGCGGGCTAAATATAACAGCACGACGCCGGCTGTCAAATAAAAAGCGAAATCGGTTATTCCTCTTTACAACCTTTTCGGGATTATTTAAAACTCAAGAAATAAGGTATCCATGACATCTGTAACCTATTGGATGCTTTTTGGAAGAGAAGGGCTCTTGAAAACAGCTTTTTTAAGAAAGATCGTCGCTGTCATACCCTCCCGATACGCTTCCACCCGTTTTGAAGGGAAGCCTCTGGCCATGATTTCAGGCAAGCGGATGATCCAAAGGGTTTATGAGCGGGTCCGATCCAGCCGGGTTGTGGCGGATGTGGTGATCGCCACGGATGACCTGCGGATCGCCGATGCTGTGAGCGCTTTTGGGGGACGGTCGATGATGACTTCGCCGGATCACCGTTCCGGAACGGACCGAGTGGCCGAGACGGCGGTACAGTTGGGTCTTCGGGGAGATGATATCGTCATCAACATCCAGGGGGACCAACCCTTGATTCATCCCGAATCTGTCGCTGAAGTGATTGAACCCGTGCTTCAAGACCCAAAGGTTAAAATGGCAACCCTGGCCTTTGCCATCGTCGACCCCAGGGAGATTACCGATCCAAAAGATGTCAAGGTCGTGTTCGATACCGACGGGTTTGCCCTTTATTTTTCGAGATCTCCGATTCCTTTCAGCCGGGATTCCGGAGCCGTTTTCCCCATCTATAAACACCTGGGGATCTATGCGTATACCACCGATTTTCTGGAAATTTTTCGGAATCTGCCCCAAGGGAATCTGGAAAAAATCGAAAAGCTGGAACAATTGAGAGTCCTCGAACACGGCTACAAAATTAAAGTGGTCGTGACCCGCCACGATTCTCCCGAGGTAGATCTTCCTATAGATATTCCCCGGATAGAGGCGTTGATGCAAAACTGAAATCAATTTCCTATTTTGTCCCCCAAATGCGATGCACCCAGGACTTTTGACAATGCCTGTGGGATTTTATCAATCAAGACAGCCACTTGAGTAGCTGGATCCGGATTGGCGAAATATCCGGTCCAGCGGTTGGCTTTCGCTGCCGATAACTGCGGCTTCCACGGGATTCTGCATTTGTGCAGGAGAGGACCGACAAAAGTCCTGTCAGAGTATCTCCGGTGCCGCCGATGGCCTCCATGGCATCAAAAGACGGCTGATCCACGGTTTCGATTACTCCTCGCTCGTCGGCGATAAAGTCCGGTTGCCCTTTCACCAATAAGTATCGAGCGGCGTTTTGATGCAGATAAGCCCGTTGGATCAAATCCGGCACATTGTTGTTTTTATGGAGGATGAATCCTCGGGTGTAGAAAGGATGCGGGGCCATCTCATCGGCAAGAAACGCCAATTCCCCGACATCCGGGGTGAAAAAATCATAAGCGGCGGCCTGCCCGCTCATTTTTGCTGCATACATGAATCCGGCGTCGGCGATAAGAATCGGACGCCGCTCCATGGCTTCGATGCAAAACAGCACCCTGTTGTGCCAGTCGACATCCGGTTGGAGATAGTGAAAGGTCAATACCTTGAAATCGAATTCAGACAAATGACTTGTCAAAAATCGATAAAGCTCCCGACTGCCCTACTCCTCTGCCGATATCGCCGACAAGAAAAGCATATATCTTCGGGCCGTCGATCCATTCGGACGCCTTTATCGCTGCGGCAACGAGCGCGGGTGTACCCCGGTTGATGGGAACTTTCAAGCCTTGAATGATCGATACTGCCGTCCGTGAAACGAACCGATCCGTGGGTCAGGGGAAACTGGAGATCCGGAACCGTACCGACAATGCCTAACATTTTCGAATAACTCCTCGTAGGCGAGATCGAAGAGCATATCCGCACAGGGTATGCCCCAAATCCCTGGGTTTCGGAGCTTCGGCAAGAGTTTTTCCCACCATTTGCCGTGCCAAAAAGGGCACATCCGGACATCCGCCTCCTGAGATGTTCACAATTTTCAAGCCATTTTTGGCAACGGTGATTTTCATGTTGGCCGCCCGGACCATCAAATAATCACCGAAATCCTTGGTATGAAAAAGATCGACGGGTGCAAGCAGCGGCGCCGTAACCGGAACAACGGAAAGGGGTGGAATATGGGCATGACGGAGTTCTCGAAGAATATTGAGTTCTTCAATCAGCGGAAATTCAATGACCAGATCGCAACCGCTTTGAATTTCCGGGGGCGGCCCCATCACCCGAACCCTCCAGCCGGATCTTTTCAAGACATTTTCCGCCTGTATGACCTCGCTGGTATTTTCAAAAACCAGAATGCCTCGGTCTGCGGATGGTTTCTTGTCTTTTGCAGGATGATCCGGCTTTTCTTTTCTGAAAAATTTCAGCATGCTTAATCCTTTGTAATCGAGATACGGTATCCCTCTCCGTCAGGGGATACATCCTTGACTCGGCATCCTTGACTTTCGGCTGCGCGGGTCACATTTTCCTTGGAGGTATCCGTATCTACCAGCACGATAATATCTTTGTCTTTTCCGGTTTTGATCTCATTCAGCGTCATGATCACCGGTTGAGGGCAGGAAAGCCCTCTTGCATCGACGGTTGTCGCCATGTGTCACCTCCTATGCCGTTTTTTTTCTCATTGTAAATCCGATAAACAGGCAAACCAAAAACCCGATGATCACCGCGGGTATTCCGTAGGGACCCACACCGCTCGGTGAACTGGCCAGGCCGAAGTTGTGGGCGAATCCAGCCCCTACGATCATTCCCAATACAAAAACGGCGGCATCGCCGTCCCCTTCGCCGGAAAGAAAAAGCTGGCGGCCGGGGCATCCGCCGGCCAGGGCAAAAGCGAGGCCGGCCAGGGCCATGCCTAAAAAGTTCCAGATATGCATGGTGTGGGCCACCGGTTGGCCGGCAAAGCCCGGATTAAACTGTCCTAAAACCAGGTTGGTTAAAAAGGCGAAAACGACCAGGCTGATGAACCCGCTCAAAAGATGCATCTGGCCGAACAGCACGGCATCTCGAATGGCGCCCATGGTGCAAAAACGGCTGCGTTGTGCCAGAAATCCGATGCCAAGACCCACGATCAAAGACACCAATCAAAGGGGCGTGCATGGAACCGGGACCCTTAAGGCTATAAAACAGGACGCCGCTTTTAGCTTCATTGGGGATTTGCGGAAAGACGATCAATAACGCCAAAAATCCCAGCATGGTCAACGGCAGCATCCATCCCACCGTCGGATATGTGCTCTGGGTGCGCCCCAGGTTGTATCCGTTTTTCAGAAAAAGCGTGCCGATCCAGATGCCGAAGGTCAGACCCAGCACACCGAGAATGGCATTCCCGTCTCCGCCGGCAAGGCGCAGTACGGCACGCCAGGGACACCCCAAAAAGACAAGGGCCCCGATCATGGCAAATGCCCCCAAAACGAAACGGACGATGGGCGCCGACCCGACCCTTGGTCGAAATTCCTTAAAAATGTAGGCGGCGATCAGCGACCCGAGTACAAAGCCGATGATCTCCGGGCGCATGTACTGAACGACATCCGCGCGGTGAAGTCCGATGGAGCCTGCAATATCCCGTTCAAAGCAGGCCACGCAAATCCCCATATTTCCGGGATTCCCCAGTTTCTGAAGCAACGGAGCCAAAATTCCGATGATCCCTCCGACTCCGATGATTCCCCATCGTGTGGCAAATAAATTTTTTACCGGCATGAAATTCCTCCTCCTGTTTTTTTGTCTTCTTTTTTCTCATACTGATGCAAGCGGTTCTTTGTTATCTGAATGAATATTCCGACAGATTTGAAATACCATGACGGAAAACGGCAAAAGAAAAATTTTGCGCTGCATTCTCACAGTTTAACCGGCAATACATGGATCGCTTTGATAATCAGTTCGACTTCATCCCCGGGTTTCAGGTTGAGATCGTTAATGGATTCCGTGGTCAGGACAGAAGCCATCTCAGCAGGTGTTGTCACATTGAATTTCACCAGCGACATGATTTCATCGCTTTTGACGGACTTGACATTTGCCTTGATTCTGTTTCTCGCACCGTACTTCATACAGTTTCCTCCTTTCCGGAATTTTTTCCTTGATTGAAGCCCGTTCGTAGGTTTCGTTTATTGGATTCCCTTGACAACAAAGCGGCACCTAAAGCGCCGATGATCTGGGGATCATCCGGAACAAGGATCTGCGTCTCCAGTTTTTCAGACAGCAGACAGCGCATACATGGATTTTTAGCTACACCTCCTGTGAAAACAACACCCCCGTCCGATGATACGCGACTGATCATTCCGGCTGCCCGGCGGATGACGCTGGCATGCAATCCCCTGGCGATTTCCCGCCGGTTCTTTCCTCTGGCGATGAGGGAAGTCACTTCGGATTCGGCAAATACCGTACACATGCTTGAAATGTTGATGTCCGTTTCCGCAAGAAGCGCTTCCCGTCCGAAATCCTCGACGGTAAACCCCAATGTTTTTGCCATGATCTCCAGGAATTTCCCTGTGCCGGCGGCACACCGATCGTTCATCTCAAACTTCCTGACCCGGCCGTCTTTATAAAGCGCAATGGCCTTGCTGTCCTGTCCGCCGATATCGAGTACGGTCTGGGCGTCTGGGAAAAAGGTC
>CAVTQK010000010.1:0-14715 GCA_963736855.1 uncultured delta proteobacterium | reverse complement strand
ACTGCTGCACCACGTTAATCAGGCGCTGAAGGCTCATCAGCTCTTCAAGCGGGATGTGGATTATATCGTCAAAGACGGAGAGGTGGTCATCGTTGACGAATTTACAGGTCGTCTCATGCCCGGCCGGCGCTATAGCGAGGGGCTGCACCAGGCCCTGGAGGCCAAAGAAAACGTCAAGATCGAGAACGAAAACCAGACGCTTGCCACCATTACTTTTCAAAATTATTTCAGGATGTATAAAAAGCTGGCCGGGATGACAGGCACTGCAGACACGGAAGCGGCTGAATTCGAAAAAGATTTATAATCTGGATGTCTGCGTAATCCCGACACATAAGCCGATGATCCGGACGGATCATCCTGATGTGATCTATAAGACCAAGAAAGAAAAATATGAGGCGGCCTTAAATGAGATCGAGGATTGCTACCGTCGGGGACAACCGGTCCTGGTAGGGACGATCTCCATCGACGTCTCCGAAGCCTTGAGTGAAAAGCTGAGCAAGCGGGGGGTCAAGCACTCGGTCCTAAACGCCAAGAACCACAAGAAGGAAGCTGAAATCGTGGCCATGGCCGGGCAGAAAGGGGCTGTCACCATTTCCACCAACATGGCGGGCCGCGGGACAGACATCGTCTTGGGAGAGGGTGTTGTCGAACTGGGAGGGCTCCATATCCTCGGGACGGAGCGACATGAAAGCCGGCGAATCGACAACCAGCTTCGAGGTCGTTCCGGCAGGCAAGGTATTGGTACATCGCGGTTTTATCTGGCCCTGGAGGATGATTTGCTCCGGATCTTCGGGGGTGAACGGATCGGGGTAGTTTCGGGAATGGGGGGCATGCAGGAGGGTGAACCCATCGAACATCCTTACATTTCCAAAGCCATCGAAAACGCTCAGAAGAAGGTGGAGGCTCATAACTTCGAGATTCGTAAGCAACTTCTGGAATATGACAACGTGATGAACCAGCAGAGGGAGGTCATCTATCGTCAGCGGCGGGAGACCCTCAGCTGGTGAAAGCCTGAAAGGCAACATTATAGAGATGATCGGAGAAAAAGCCGCGGAAATCGCCACAACATATGCCGATGAAAAGGTGCCGTCCGAGGAATGGAACATCAAAGGCCTTCGGGAAGCGGTATTCAAGCAGTTCAATTTTCAACTCGATGTAGGCGATGAGACATTGGAGGGCGAAGATCCCGATGGGCTGGCTGAAACGATAACGAAGCGCGCGCTCGAAGTCTATGAGACGCGGGAAAAGGCCATAGGCGTCGAACAGTGTCGGGAATTGGAACGCATCGTTATGCTCCAGACCGTGGACCATCTATGGAAAGACCATCTGCTCAGCATGGACCATCTCAAAGAGGGGATCGGCCTTCGGGGATATGCCCAGCAGGATCCTCTATTGGTTTATAAGAAAGAGGGTTTCGGGATGTTTGTCCGACATGATTTCCCGGGTCAAGGAAGAGACGCTTGGAATCCTGTTTCGTATTGGAGAGATCCCGCACCAACCGGAAAGTCTTTCGGAGCTCGCAAAAGCCCAAGGAACAGATGCTTATTTAGTCCCGGCGGTGACGAAGGAGACCGAAAAGAACCGGTGCGACGGAAGATCAGAAAAAGGTAGGAAGAAACGATCCATGCCCGTGCGGCAGCGGTAAAAAATACAAGAAATGTTGTAGTCGCTAAAAAATATCGCTAGGTTTGGAGATTAATGAACTCATAAAAAGTCGAAAATTAGATGGCAAAGTAAAAAGTTCAAGTTCAAGGCGTCGCGAATCCTGTGTGATGAGGCGTACTTATCGTACGTCGAAATCGCAACGGGATGAAGCGCAACGCAGAAATTGGACTTTTTACGAAGCCATCAAGATTAATTTCAAGGCGTCGTAGGGCTTGATTTTTACAGTCTGCAACTTTATATTTCTAATATAAGCCCCTTTTAATGAAATGAGCCGATGAATCGTCATTTTAGGAGAAAAGATGAATGGGTGGATACGAACCCGGTGAAGAAGAAACCGCCCTTTCGGAGTCCGATGTTGAGACACGGGAGCCGGCTATGTATCGTAAATTTCTCACAATGATGATTATACCACCATGGATTTCGTCGTTTTTATTCTAATGAGTGTTTTCAACAAGTCGATGGGAGATGCCACACGGATCATGCTGAATGTACACAAAATCGGTATCGGGATATGCGGAGTGTTCACCTTTGAGGTTGCGGAAACAAAAGTCCAAAAGGTTCATGCACTGGCGCATGAAAACAGTTTTCCGCTAAAATGCACCATGGAAAGAGAGTAAACCGATGATCAGCAAAGAATTGAGCGCGACGCTCGGTTTTGCCGTCAGTGAAGCCAAAGAGAAGACGCCACGAGTATGTCTCCATCGAACATATCCTGTTTGCCATTCTTCATGATGAAAATGGGAAAGAAATCATTCAGAACTGCGGTGGAGACATCGGCAATCTTAAGCAACGCCTGAAGCGATTCTTCGATGAAAAGATGGCGACAGTTCCGGAGGAAAGCGATTACGTGCTCCAGCAGACGCTGGGATTCCAGAGAGTCATCCAGCGCGCAGTCAATCACGTGCGAAATGCCGAGAAACAGGAAGTGGAAATCGGTGACATTTTAGCCTCCATTTTTCTGGAAACCGATTCCTATGCGGCTTATTTCTTAGGACAGGAGGGGATCACCCGGCTGGACGTTCTCAACTCTATTACCCACGGCGTGCCCAAAGATCCGTTTGCGGACGTGATCGGAGGGTTTGTCAAAACCCAGAAGGCGGAAAAGAAAAAGGACGATCCCCTGGCGTTATTTACGGTCGACCTGATGGAGATGGCGGCAAAGGAAAAGCTCGATCCTCTCGATCGGAAGGGAACGGGAACTGGAGCGGACCGTGCAGGTTCTCTGCCGCAGACGTAAGAATAACCCGATTTTCGTGGGAGATCCCGGTGTGGGGAAGACGGCCCTCGCAGAGGGACTGGCGCAAGATCCACAAGGGAGACATCCGGACCTGTTGAAAAATGTCCAGATCTATTCGTTGGATATGGGGGCATTGCTGGCAGGGACCAATTTGTGGTGATTTCGAACAACGCCTTAAAGGAGTAATCGCCGAGCTGAAAAACAAGAAGAACGCCATTTTGTTCATCGATGAAATCCATACCATCGTCGGGGCCGGTGCCACATCCAGCGGCTCCATGGATGCGTCCAACATCCTCAAGCCGGTCTTTGCTACCGGCGAACTGAGATGCATCGGATCCACCACCTACGAGGAATATAAGAACCACTTTGAAAAAGACCGGGCCATGTCCCGCCGGTTCGAAAAGATCCAAGTTCCGGAACCCCCTGTTTCCGAAACCATTCAGATTTTAAAAGGGCTTAAATCCAGATATGAGGCCCATCACGGAATCGTCTATACGGATGCCGCCCTGAAGGCAGCGGTGGAACTGAGCGCCAAATATATCAATGACCGTTTCCTTCCGGACAAGGCCATCGATGTCATCGATGAGGCGGGAGCGCGGCACGCATGCTCCGGTGGGGGCGGTCGCAGGAAACTGCTTCATCCTACACGACATCGAGACGATCGTGGCCAACATGGCGCAGATCCCGCCCAAGAGTGTGTCGCGTCCGGAACGACGACGCCCGCCGCAGGAACTGGAAGCGCGATCTGAAGCTGACCATTTTTGGTCAGGATGAGGCCATCAACGCACTCGCCGCCGCCATCAAGATGTCCCGCTCCGGCCTGGGTGATGAAGAGAAACCCATTGGCTCATTCCTGTTCGCCGGGCCCGACCGGTGTCGGCAAGACCGAGGTGACCCGGCAGACTGGCGATGATCCTCGGTATCGAGTTGATCCGCTTTGACATGTCGAATACATGGAAGCACATTCGGTCTCCGCGACTGGTCGGAGCGCCGCCGGGATACGTGGGTTTTGACCAGGGAGGCCTGTTGACCGAGGCGGTCACGCGCAACCCGCACGCCGTGCTGCTGCTGGACGAAATCGAGAAGGCCCACCCCGATGTTTACAACATCCTGTTGCAGATCATGGATCACGGCAAATTGACGGATACCAACGGCCGTGAGAGGCTGACTTCCGCAACGTCATCCTGATCATGACGTCCAATGCAGGGGCGCGAGAGATGAGTTCCATGACTATCGGATTCGGCGATCCCAAGGGCGACTTGAAAGCCAAGGGGAAAAAGGCCGTGGAAAGCTTTTTCAGCCCGGAATTTCGAAACCGTTTGGATGCCATCGTTCACTTCAGTGCGCTTTCCCTGGATATTGTGGAAAAGATCGTGGACAAATTTATGGATGAGCTGAACGATCAGCTGATTCCCAAGAAAGTCACTGTCTCCATGTCTCCGGATGTTCGGCGGTACCTGGCTCAAAAAGGGTATGACCCCACTTATGGGGCCAGGCCTTTGGCCCGGGTGATCCAGACGGAAATCAAAGATGTTTTGTCTGAACAGATCTTGTTCGGAAAGTTGGAAAAAGGAGGGAAGGTTGCCATTTATCTGAAAACGGATACGCTGCAATTTGAATTTACATAAAGGCCCTGTTTTTCAACTTCCGGGCAACCGAACGCTTCGATCCGTGCCCGTTTCCATAATCGCCGGCAACTGGTTTATGCTGAGTCCAGGCGGCCGGTCACACCGAAATGCCAATGGCTGTTTTTCTCCTTTCAGATAAACCGGTTTTTCCTCCGTCGTACCTTGCCCAGAGCAACGGTCTTCTGGCGGCAGGCTGGTGATCTTAGCATTGAACGCCTGATTGCCGCCTATCGAAACGGGATCTTTCCATGGTACGGAGGAGGTGAACCTATCCTGTGGTGGTCTCCGGATCCCCGTCTGGTGCTTTTCCCGAAAAAGCTCCATATTTCAAGACGCCTCAAGCGGGTGCTTAAGAACGGACCTTTTACGGTAACCATGGATACGGCTTTCCGGGAGGTGATCACCGAATGCGGCCGGGTCTGTTCTGGAAAGAGGGGGAGAGACTTGGATCGATCAAAACATGATCGAAGCTTATTGTCGCCTTCATGAATATGGATTTGCCCATTCGGTGGAAATTTGGAATGAGGACAAAATTTGCGGCGGTCTTTATGGTGTGGCGTTGGGAAGTAGCTTTTTCGGTGAATCCATGTTCAGTCGTATACCCAACGCATCGAAGGTGGCGCTGGTCGATCCTTGTCGGTCAGCTTTTAAAATGGTCCTTTTCTATGATCGATTGCCAAACCACTACGACTTACCTGATACGCATGGGAGCCCAAGCATATACCGCGCGGTCTATTTTTAGAGATTCTGGAAAAGTCCCTGAAAACTCCCACCCGGCCGGGAAAATGGAAAATTGATAAAGAAAAGGCGCTGCATTCGAAGAACGATTCGAAAATACTCTAGCCTAAATTGAGCGATTATTTAAAACGATCAATTTAGGTCTAAGGAAAATGAACATGGAAACCGACTGTTTGTTTTGCAAGATTTCTTCCGGGAAGACGGATACGGAGTTTTTGCATGAAACCGATCGATTGGTGGTGTTCAGGGATATCCGCCCCCATGCCCCGGTTTACCTGCTGATCGTGCCCAAAAAGCATATTCGAAGCATCAATGATATGGAGGATGCGGATCGGGCAACTCCTTGCCATTGTAGTTTTAACAGCCAGGAGATGGCCAGACGCCTTGAGATACACATGTCCGGATATAAACTGTTTTTTAATGTCGAGCGAGGGGGCGGGCAGGTGATTTTTCATCTTCATTTGCACCTGCTCGGCGGATGGCAGCAATAATGCGGGGGAGGAAAGATTTAAAGTCTTCTTGTTTTAAGCGTCTCGGCCAGACGGGTCGCTTCCTGGTTTTCCGGGATGCCGTTTCGACCGCCGTACTCCCGGCATGAAAGGGAGGCAACGGCAACAGAGAAACGTACCGTTTCATGAATGTTCAGACCCCGGGCGAGGGCAAGGGCAAATGCAGCATGAAAATTGTCTCCGGCTCCTGTCGTGTCTTTGACGGGCACTTTCGGTGCCGGGACATGGAACAGTGCATCATCTGAAATATAGAAGGCGCCCTTGGAACCTTGCGTCACGATCAATTCGCCTTTGATGCGGGCTTTAAAAGAAAACATTTTTTCCGCAAATCCAAGCGCTTCGAAGCCGAGTTGTTCCGAATCCAGGAATGAAGAAGACGGTATGAAAAAATCGGCTTCAGCCATCATGGCCTCCATACCCTCTCGCCACCTTTCACAGTCATAAACGATTCGGGTGTTACCGGCCGTTTTCGGGTTTTAGCCTTTTTGCCAGATAGGTCGTTTCCGGGTCCAACAGGAGTACCCTCGGCCTATGGGATAGGGCGGGCTTTATATCCATGATTTTAAGCCGAGGCAGCGCATTTCGTTCATAGATGATGGTTCTCTTGCCGCTGGATTGCGTTACGAAGATATAAGCCACCGGTGTTGTGCCGCCCTCCACGATATTGACTAGGGATGTGTCTACTCCGAAATCCTTCAATCGCTGCATGCAGAATCGACCCTCTGCGTCATTTCCTAACCTGCCGGACATACAGAGTCTTTCCTCCGGTCTTGCAATACAGGATGAAGCGGTTCCTCCCTTGTCCCCCTCCTTCGATGATTCTGAATGCGAGCGGCGCCTTGGTGTCCTCTTTAGGGAAAGTATCGACGACCGCGATATAATCCACACAACAGCGCCCCACAACGAGGACATCCGGTCTTTGCTTCAAGGCTGGTTCTCCAGGGTTTTCGCCGGTTTTTCCAAAGGGCAATCTCGGATGCCGGTCACACCGATTTTGGGAGTGATTGAGATTCCTCGGAGTGCTGCTTATGGAATTGGCATGCCAATGAAGAGGTTACCGAAACGCAGGTGATGATATGTTCAGTAATATTTCTGAGTGTGGGCGAAGCCCGGTTGTGGTCCTTTCGGAGTTCTTTCGAATCGATCACCTCCAGTTCCAGGTCTTTGGATCCAAATACCGAGGCGGCACCGGGTTCATGGCCCACATCCATGAAGGGAACACGACCTAAAAAGTCATCGGTTTCAAGCAGAGCCAGGGGAACGAGACCCTGTTCCATACGTCGTATTATGGAAGCAGTTCCCTTTTTAATGAAGGCACCCCAATGATCATCTCCTTTCGGTAAGTCATAAGGGGTCCGCTGATTAAGGATAACCTCGACCGGGTTTTCTCCAATAAAGATCTTTGCCGCATAATCGGTAACCTGCCTCAGCCGCTTATCCAGGCTGTTGACTAGGCGGCGATAGGACTGCGAACGCGCGTTGAAATCATCCAGACATTGTTGCGAATTAATGACCCCTAAAGTGACATCCGTCACAGCCGTGGCGCTGGCGCTTCTGACCGATCCGGTAAATCTTAAAGTCGCCGGTCTTCCCAGGAAAGAACCGTTGGTGATGCGAATGATCTTAACCGGTCCTTTGGATGTGAACTTACTGATCTCAATAATTCCATCCAAAACAACCCAGATCCATTGCCCATGCTTGTTTTCGGTGACTATCTCCCGACCTTTTCTAAAATAGTCCTCGCCCGAAACATAGGAATAATCAATCAGAGGTCCCTTGACGAGCGGGAGGGATGAGGCGCTTGGAGAATGGACGACGGGGCCTTGTCTTTGGATAATGCCCTCATCAAGCAAGCGCAGACCCTCGAGAATAATATGCATCCTTCCCTCATGAATGGTTTTCTCTCTCTGGATGGGGGTTTCAAAGAAAAAAAACTCGGCATCGGACCATCCGAAAAGGGAATGAATCGCCTCCAGTCCCGAAAACGATCCATTCACCGCATGAATAGGATTCCCGTTATGGAAATAGATGAAACCAGGAGTTTGGACGTATTTGCTTCTTAACTCGAGAATGCCGGTACTCCCGTTGGAACCTAAAAGCTGCAGCAGTTCCACGAGATTTAAAAATTTAAAATCACCGGATAAAGAAGGTCGAGCATCCATCATGTTTGATCTCCGATAGTTAGAAATGTATGGATTTCAAGAAAGTCGCATAAACAAATTATGCTTCATGATTTCCAATGGTATTTATAAGAAACTATATCAGTTTTCTAACCGTTGGTAAATCCCAAAGCATGTTTCCCATAAAAAAGGAGATTTTTTAAGATTTGACTTTATGAATGTCCATTTTTCAAGCAGATGGGAGAATGAGGTAGGTCGTCAATAGTGGACACCAAAACCATCACGCTGCCATACGTTGCTCGTAGAACTGGCGTTCGAAAGCTACCGGTGAAAGATAGCCCAGTTGTTTCTGAAGCCGCTGTCGATTGTAGAACACTTCAATGTATTCGGTTATTTCCCGAATGGCCTGTTGTCGGGTAGCGAAACGGCGATGAAAAACCAGTTCGGTCTTCAGCGTTGCCCAGAAACTCTCCATCGGAGCGTTGTCGTAACAGTTCCCAGTTCCGCTCATGGAGGTTTTCATCCCGAGACGATCGAGCATCCTCCGGTATTCGTGGGAGCAGTACTGGCTGCCCTTATCCGAGTGATGAATCAGACCAGCGGAAGGTCGTGCGGATTCCACAGCCCGCAGCAGCGACTCGATCACCAGGTTGCGGGTCATGCGCTCGCCCATGGCGTGGCCGACGATCTTGCGGGTGCACAAGTCCTTGTGCCCAACCAGGTAGAGCCAACCCTCGTCAGTAGGAACATAAGTCATATCGCTAAGCCAGGCCTGGGAGGGAGCCTCGGCCTGAAACCGTTGGTCAAGCAGGTTCTCGGCCACCGGCAGGCTGTGCCGGGAGTCGGTCGTGACCTTGAATTTGCGCTTCTGCTTGCACCGCAGGCCAAGCTTGCGACGAATACGCTTGATCCGATGCACCCCGATGCGCACCCCGTGAGCAGCCAGATCCCGCTGCAATCGCTCAGGTCCGTAAGTCCCCCGCGTGCGCTGGTGCGCGGCCCGGATCTCGATCTCCAATCGTCCCTCTTCCTGAGCCCGCTTCGAAGGCCCATGGGCACGGCCGGCATGAAAACCGCTGGCCGACACTCCCATTATCCGGCACAGCACCCCCAGCGGATAGTCGAGTCGCATCTGCCCCATCACCGCGTGCCGTGCAGCGACTCCTTGGCAAAGTACGCGGCCGCTTTTTTTAGTATGTCGCGCTCCATCCGCACCAAGGCCAGCTCCCGCTTGACCCGCGCCAGTTCGATCTCCACTTCGGTCAGCGGTCTGTGGCTTGACCCGATGCTCTCCAGCTTGCCCTTCCGGAAGGCCCGTACCCAGTTCTCCAGGGTGGATTTGGGTAACGAGAGACGCGTGGCCGCCTCCCCTGCTGATAAACCACCCTCACTTACAAGTCGCACGGCCTCCAAACGAAATTCCTTGGTGTACTTGCTGTATGGTACCCTTTCCATTCCGACACCTCCGTTTATCTATCATTGTAAACTTTGGTGTCCATATTTTTCAACCTACATCATCCGTTCGTGGAGTCTTCTGGCTCGGAGACAAAAGGCTTCCAGCTTGGCGGTGATGAGCTGTGGAAACGGGGAGCCGTCGCTTTCGATGGCCAAAAAGGGGAGGTCTTCAACGTCCGAAAGAATTGCTTTTAATCGGGGATTCCCCGGATCGGTCTGTAACTTTCCTTCCCGGGTCATGGCTTCAGAAAGGATAGCCTCGGAAAGGCGGTTGGGCATGCATCCGAAGGGGCCGATGGCGATCACACCGCATGCATGGCCGGCGATATCCAACAGGGCGCTTCCTATAGTCAAGACCGCTTCTCCGGCCAGATCCGCCGCGATGTGGGGTGTGGCGGCTCGGATGACTTTTTCGATATCGAGCATCGTTGGCGCCAGGAGTCCGGACCGGGCAAGGGTATTCTTGAATCCCCGTTCATAGCGGTTCATGTGGAGTTCCTTGATGAAAATACCCAGCCTTTCCTTGAATGACGGGATATAGCTGCTGTAGCCTTTTTTGAGGGTGAAATCGGAATAGCGCATCCATTCGGCAACCGGAGAGCATATGACGGCAAACCCGTTTTCGGCCAGCCGTTCCGTGATGAACTGACGCGAAAGATGATCACGTCGAACAAAGATTTCTCCGGACAGGGCGATGGTAGGCACTTCTTCTGCAGGCAGTTTGACCGGAATGGACCTTAATCGCCTGGCGGTTTCCGATAGCTGATTCCGGATCCGGGAGTACGCACCGGTTCGTAAGGCATCCAGGATTTTTATCCACTCTTCGTGAAAGCAAATCATGGCCCCCTTCGGGTCTTTGGCATTGGCCAGAAGCATGGAACGGATGTCTTCCATGGCATCTGAAATAACGACCGACCACCATCCTCTTTTTTTGAAAACCGTTTTCGATTCCCATGTAAGCATTGTCCGAAGATAGGGACATGACGGCCACATTGGGAATTTCGAACCGTCGAATCAAATCCTCCATGAAGATGGCATACTGACCGAACCGGCATGGGCCTGATCCAGTCGGCATGAAATAAACCAGAATCTCCCCGTCTTTTTTTTCGTTTCGGATGTAATTTAGGCAGGGTTCCGGTTGTCAGGATCAGGGGAAGGCATTCCTTGCAGGACGTGTTGGCGCGTCCGATCTTCAACACAGCCTCATCCGAAGGTGGGTGAGCCTTGGCATGATATCCGCTTCCTTTAAAAATTGCCGTTATCGATTCAGAGGCCAGATTTCCCATGGATGGGAAGAGCATGCTGACTCTGGGGTCCGTCATGGGGATCGTCTTTCCATCGGAGGTTGATACCATCGGTATTCCGTTGCAAGCATGACCTTGATGGCGTAAACGCCTTCGGCATTGAGCCGTTATCTGTTGTTTCGTCAATCGGCGGTATGACGATATGATATCAAGGAAGGCTTCGATCCTGGTCTCCAAACCGGCGTCGGCGGTATGGCTGTCAAGTTCCAGGGTCAGCGATGGTTTTCGCCCCATGATCTCCCTGAAATAACCGATGACGAAAGAATCCGGACCGCATGAGAAATTGGTGATATAGGTTCCGAAGAGCTGCGGGTGTTTCTGAACAAAGCGGGCTGTTTTCAGGATGAGCTGCCCGATCCCCCAGTACATATGATGTTTCGACATTTCCGTTTCATGGGGGAGAAAATCCATGGGGATGACCATCACTCCCCTGGAAGCGATTTTATGAGGAATCCCCATATGCGCTTCTTCGGCAAATGCGTTGTAGGGCCTACCGAATAAGACCACGGCGATCTTCTCCGGATCCGATTCAAGAGTCTTTAAGCCTCTCTTCCGATTGGCCGAATTTCATCTCGCTTCTGCACTCCCAGTGCGCTTTGAAACGCCTCTTTGGCCTCTTCCTTTTTAGCGCCCATCCGGATTGCGGTTCGGATCAATGGCCCCTGGGCTGTTTCGATCCCGGAAGTGAAGTCGATCACCGGAGTCAACAGAGGATCCCCTTTTTCTTTAGCGCATCAAGACCTGTTTTAAACGTGGTGCGCAGATAGTATGTTTCTCCCTGAACAAGCGGGCAGACCTGAGAAGCAAGGTTGTCGTCGAGAAGCGGAACCGCTTTGAAATGGGGGAGAAAAATGTATTCTGGGGACTCTTGGATGATGAGTGAATAAAAAAAACCATGGGCCAGCTCCACGGGGTAGCAAAAAGGAGCATCTCTCTGGTCGATCCCTTCCTGTGACGAAACCTTCGGGATAACGGGTTGAAACCGAGTCTGGTAAAGAAGTTGGAATAGAGAGGATAATAGGTATTGACCAGAAAGCTACGATTGAACCCGATCCTCCCTCTTGGGCGTCTCGACTTTTCGGGTTTGGTTTCCGTGTATTTCGAAAACCAGATGCTGACGGATACGGACGAGATCCAGCTTCTCGACTTCATACCGGATGTTGTGCCTGAAATTGTAATACCGGTTGCAGGCTCCGCCGAAAGGATATCTTTTCCCTTCCAGTTCAATTATGGCGATTTCACATTTCCGGTCGCACTTCTCCTTTCCGCCCTTGCAAGTGAAGGGTTTCCGGTAAAGGGCTTCCCGATTTATAGTCTGGCGAGATCAAATCGCTCTTTTTTTAAAAAACCCCTATCGATCCGTTTTTTAACTTCGAGGGCGACACCGAAAGCGCCCATCAGGCCGGGTTCAGGCGGGACGATGATCGGTTTTCCGACAAGGGAGGCCATGGCGAGCGGAACGGCCTGATTATAGCAGACTCCTCCCTGCATGAAAACCTTTTCTCCCACCGGACGATTCCCTTTGACCCGGTTGGTGTAATTCATGCAGATGGAATAAACAAGTCCGGCGACGATATCTTCGCGCTTGACGCCTTCATGGATGGCATTTTTGATGTCCGAAGCGATAAAGGCGGCGCACTGATCATTGAAATTGGGGGGCTGTTGTGCCGGAAGGGCGATATCTGCGATCTCCTCCATGTGGATGCCCAGAGTTTCTAGAGCCGATTCCTCCAGAAAAGAACCGGTTCCCGCGGAACAGGCCTCGTTCATGGCGTAATCCGAAGGAACACCGTTGGTGATATAGGTGTATTTGGCGTCCTGGCCGCCGATTTCAAAAATCGTATCCACCTCCGGGTCGAAATAGACGGCGGCTGCGGCATGGGCGATGATTTCGTTGATAACGCCGTCGGTCAAGGCGTGAAGGCCGGCGATCTGACGTCCGGACCCGCATACACCCAGTCCTTCAATCCGTATTTCGGATGGATCCACATGCTTTTGGATTTCCTCCAGAATATGGCGGTAGCATTTCCGGGAGGCACCGACCGGATCGCCGGAAGTTCGCAGATAGACGGAGGCCAGAATGGCATCGTCCTGGTTCCTCACAAGGACCGCTTTGGTGGTTGTGGAACCCACGTCGAGACCTAAGATACAGACATCTCCGAGTTCAGGAGTTCCCATTTCGAGGGTCTTGAAGGTAACGCGATTGGAAAATTGGCTCAGAGGCGGCAAGGTGTCGAATGTGCTGACTTCCTCCCGGATCAGTCCCGAAAAGCCGGGGAAGGGCAGGGTTTCGTGGGTCAGAGACCACAGGGCCGCACCCAGGGCTTCAAAATACGGCGCCTCCTCCGGGACGATCAGATCCGGAATTTCTTGTTTGAGGTACGAAACCATCATTTGGTTTTTGGCGGTGCCGCCGGTGATCATGATGTTTCTTTTTTCGACTTTTTTGAGCAGTTCAATGATCTTATGGGCCATCATTTTACACAGGCCGGCGGTGACCTGCGAGCGCGGAATTCCTTTGTTGGTGGCATGGGTACAGTCGGATTTGCAAAAAACGGAACACCGGCCCGACACATGATGGACGATTCCGTGGCGGCCCACTGGGCGGCTTCATCAAGGGTGACGTTCATCCGCCGCAACTGCTGGAGAAAAAACTCTCCCGTACCGGAGGCGCACTTGTTCCCGGTCAGAACATTTGCGATTTCGCCGTTCTTGTTCAGGACGTAGACCATGAAGGTCTCTCCGCCTGCGGATACAACTGCCGGACAATCCACGTCGGGTGGTTTCACAAAGCGATAAGCGTATTCCACTGCTTCAGGCTCGGGGATAGAGGTGAGGTTGACGAATTTTCTGAAGCGTCTTCCTGTGGCCGCGATACGATCGAATTGATACGGGTCCACGGATTTCAGTGCGTTTACGAGGGTCTCTTTTGGGTTTCCCTCGTGAGGAAAAAGAAAATAGCGCAAAGCCCTTGGTTTGAGCCAAGATAACGTTTCCGAAGAGTTTTCGCGCTTTTCAGGAACCCATTCGACCTCCACGACGGAGACGGTGGAAGCACCCAGACAAATGCCCAGGGTTCTCATTGGTTTGGATGACCCGGACGGCGGGCCAAGGATGGATTCGAGTGTCTTTTTCTTCATGGGGGATTTACGACGATATCGATATCGATTGGGTCAGACGAAGTTGTTGGTCGATTCAACGCGGGCTAAATATAACAGCACGGCGCCGGTTGTCAAACGAAAAGCGAAATCGGTTATTCCTCTTTACAACCTTTTCGGGATTATTTAAAACCAAGAAAAATGAGCTATCAATGACATCTGTAACCTCTTGAATGCTTTTTGGAAGAGAAGGGCTCTTGAAAACAGCTTTTTCAAGAAAGATCGTCGCTGTAATACCCTCCCGATACGCTTCCACCCGCTTTGAAGGGAAGCCCCTGGCCATGATTTCAGGCAAGCGGATGATCCAAAGGGTTTATGAGCGGGTCCGATCAAGCCGGGTTGTGGCGGACGTGGTGATCGCCACGGATGACCAGCGGATCGCCGATGCTGTGAGCGCTTTTGGGGGACGGTCGATGATGACTTCGCCGAATCATCGTTCCGGAACGGACCGAGTGGCCGAGACGGCTGAAACGCTTGGTCTTGGCGGGGCAGATATCGTCGTCAATGTTCAGGGGGATCAACCCCTGGTTCATTCCGAATCGCTGTCCGAGGTGGTTAACCCTTTGATCGAAGACCCCGGACTTCAGATGGCGACCCTGGCATTTACCATCGTCGATCCTCGGGAGCTGACCGACCCGAAAGACGTGAAGGTGGTATTCGATGCCCATGGATTTGCCCTCTATTTTTCAAGATCATCGATTCCATGCTCCAGGGATCCCGAAGCGGTTTTTCCCACCTTCAAGCACTTGGGAATCTATGCATATACGGTTGATTTTCTGAAAATTTTTCGAAACCTGTCCGAAGGGCCATTAGAAAAAATCGAAAAGCTGGAACAGTTGAGAGTCCTCGAACACGGTTACAAAATTAAAGTGGTCGTGACCCGCCACGATTCTCCCGAGGT
>CAVTQK010000009.1:0-683768 GCA_963736855.1 uncultured delta proteobacterium | reverse complement strand
AATGTCTAACCTATAAGGATTGACACGACCTGGAAGGTCGTTTTCAATCCATTGTTCAAGAAGTCCGGACAGGGCGCACTATTTATTAGGGGTAATGCTTGGAGAGGTATCAGGGAGGGTTTAGCCGGGGTATGGCGCTGCTGGCTAAAATCGGAGCCGGTCACTGAAATCGAACCGTTTGTCTTTCAGAATCAGCTAAGAATCGACCGTTCTTTGACAAGCAGAACCGTACAGCGCATCGTTTTGACAGCCGCAGGTGCAGCTATCCTGTGCCGCCGGATTATCAGGCAGCGAATTGATGAAAGATAAGCGACCCTCAAACCTGTTTATCCGTGCCCTGCCGGGGCCATCATAAGCGGCAGCACCGAATAGAGGTATTTCATTTTGCCGCCGCAATGCGGGCAGATTGGCGGTGTATGCGGCGCAAAGGATGCTTTGCGGCAGGCAATTTCAAACCCATAAGCTATTTGTATTAGCGTGCGGATCTTATTCAACGGAACAGAGGAACAAGGGTGCAAAAAGCCATAGTAACGGACCTTCATAAAGCCGGTTGGCAGAACGTGCTGTAAGAAGCGTCTTAGAAATTCCATGATATCAAGGGGGAGATGGCGCGCCAGCGCCGGCTATCTTTTTTCTTATAACGAATGAAGACGTTGCGATCTTGTACCTTAACGATACGGCGATTGGAGATGGCGACCTTAAACACATAGGGGGCCAGATATCGGACGCTGTGCCTGCTGCTGCCCACGGGTTAACAGTTCACATTCCAATCGATTGACCATACGTCGGCGGGAATAGCGCTTAAAAGTGCTGCTTTTTTCATTTCATCGCGGAATTTAGCGGAAAACATTTTGGACATGGCCCGGACCGGCAGATAAAAATCGATGCGAGCGCGATGCCATTTATTTTCTTTTCTGGACAAAGCGCCGCCGGCGACGATGTAGTGGATATGCGGATGATACTGCAGCTGTCGGCCCCAGGTATGCAGCACGCCGAAGAAACCGGGAAGATCGCCGCCGATGTATTTTGGATCACAAGAAAGTTTTTTAAGAGTGTCGGCGGAGGCTTTGAACAATGCCGCATAGCAGAGCCGCTGGTTGCTGCGGATAAAGCGACGTAATTGTTCGGGGACGGTAAAGGTGATCATAAAATGGTGTCCCGGGAGTTGTCGTTTGGTCTGCCAGGCAAGCCACATTTTGGTTTTATGATTCTGGCAGAAGGGGCAATGCCGGTTGCCGCAGGATCGGAACACGGAATGGGAGCTGTGACATTTTTCACACTGGTAAATGGCCATGCAGCAGCTTTGAGCACGGCAGTCAATGATGGCATTAATCACTTTTCTGTGTTCATTTGGCATGGCATCGCCGAAGCGGCGGACATATTCTGGTGCGTATTGAGTAAAAATCAGCGAGCATGCGAACCGATCGTGTATAGCATGCTTGGGTACGCTGGCTCATTCCGGCAAGTTGCAGGGCTCTCATGGAATTTTGGTAATAGTCTTTCATCATAACCTCTCTCCTTTCTTTGAAGGGTTTATTGGATGGGGATCCGATATGAGAGGTATGCCAGAAGACTATAAGCTTTTGCAACTTACCGCGGATGGGCTTAATTGAAAAAATGACTGGAAGGTTTTTCTGCCGCACAGCGGCTTACTTGAACCATGCCATGCACCCGATCGCGCAAACAGCGCGCTCCGGATGATGGCTACGTTCTCGCCGCCGCTTGCGCGTCGGCGAGAATGGGCGCCGGTTTGCCAACCGGTTGTCCCGCCGCGCAAGCGCGGCAGAACAACGCGGTTACACCTGACGTCCCCGTGTCCAAATAAATTTGTCCCCGGTTCCGCAGGTGAACCGGCGCCCATTAGGCAAACAAAAATAGGAGCGTGTGTGCACATGAGAAAAATGCAGATCAGTAAAGCGTTTACGTTGATCGAATCTGGTCCAGTTGTTCTTGTTACGACACATGACGGAAAGAAGAACAATATAATGACGATCTCGTGGACCATGGTGGTGGACTTTACGCCGATATTTGCCATGACCACTGGGCCCTGGAACTATTCCTTTGATGCTCTTCGTAAAACGAAGGAGTGTGTTATTGCACTTCCCACAGTTGACATGCTTGATAAGGTCGTTGGAGTGGGAACATGTTCAGGCGCTGATACAGACAAATTTGAAAAGTTCATGTTGACCCCCGTGAAGGGAAAGCATGTCAAAGCGCCCTTGATAAAAGAATGTATGGCGAATATCGAGTGCAAAGTTGTCGATATCGTCAAGAAGCACAATATCGTCGTCCTCGAAGGCGTTGCTGCGTACTTTGATAATTCACGAAAGGAGAAGCGAACTGTTCATGCAGTTGGCGATGGAACTTTTATAGTGGATGGGCGTAAGTTGGACCGAAAGAAAATGATGCACTCAAAAATCCCAGCTGGTCTCTAATTTTAAAACACATTTAAGGGGTCTATTTGCTCCCGAACTTGTACTATTCATGCTTCGGGGATCGAGTGATTAATTGCCTAACTTCTATATGGCCTTCGGATGTCAATAAAATAATTCCTTAAAAGATCGGAAGGAAAAAGAATAGAGAATAAATCTTCCATCTTTGAATCAGATTCCTTAATGAGCGATCCGCTGATTCTGGCTTTCGGTTGAACAGTTCCATGAAAAAGTTCACGGAACTGTTCCCGGTAAGGAAATGGCCATTTGTGATTCGCTCGCTTATAAGCTCGCTTTTCCGGTCATCTTTGGGCGTCAGGGCGTTTTTATAACGCGTCTGCACCAAACATCTATCGGGATTGACTGATACGTCAAGGTGTTCTTTGACAATCAGCGTGCTGCCATCCGGCAGCTTCAGAATATATTTCGGTACCCTTGATCCGGCGCACTCAAAGCGAATCGGCTTGTCCGCTGTGGGCGGAGCATCCAGTTAGGGCGTCACTCGAATAAGGGGCAGAACGCGATCCTTCTCATTTCAAGGTATCGGTATATTGGGTTGGGACCGGGGGATACCGCCAATCAAGCGCGATGAGCTTCGGGTATTTGGTCCACTCTTTTGAGCAGTCGTGCTGCAAGCAATAAGTACAGAGGTTCGGATCCACCCATGAGATCTCAGTTAGGCCACAAGCTGACATCTCCCAGCCCCAAGATCATTCGGCAAAGAAGTGCTTCATGTTAAATGCCTCCTTGTTTTTGAGCATGAAATAGATGGCCCGTCCCAATTTGTGTGTAAAGATCCCCAGGGCTTTTCCCTTGTTGTATTTTCGTTCGAGCTTGGCCACGTATTTTTTGGCCTGTTCGGATTCCCTCAGGAACAGGATGGCCGCCTCTTTGATGGCCCATTTTAGGTGGTGGTTGCCGATTTTCTTATTGGAGTAACCGGCCCATTTGCCGTCGGATTCTTTGACGGGTCGGATGAGCCTGGCATATGACGAAAAGTCCTGAACTCTTGGGAAGCGTCGGATATCGTGGACTTCATACAGAATTACCAGGGCCAGGATTTGACCGACCCCCGGGGTGGAGCGCAGCAGATACAGCATGTGGTAATCCTGCTGTCGGGCGGTTTTTTCGATATGCCATTCCAGCTGTCTCAGGATCTGATTGAGTGAATCGATCATGGCCAGATCGACTTCAACGCTTTTTCGGACTTCCGGATCTTCGAAGCGTTCCGGCACACCTTCATGATTGTATTTGCGTGTAAGCTTTTTCTTGAAGGCCGGCAGATTGTATTGAGTGTTGGTGTTCTGGATATGGGCCACCAGTTCTCCGCAGCGCCGGGCGATGTACATGCGTCTTCTCAACAGATCGCGTGTGGCCCGCCATTCGGACGGATAGGAGTAAGCCGTGGGGAAATTTCCCCCTTTGAGTAGCAGGGCGATTTTATAGGAATCGATCTTGTCGTTTTTTGTTTTGCCGCCGTGGATGGCTTTCATGTATAATGCATGGCCGAGAACAAACGGAATTTTATGTGCGGCGCAGAGATCGGCAACCCGTTGCCAGTCGAAGATCCCGCCTGAAAGGCGGGGCAGAAAACGCATTCGACGCCGACAACGACATCTTCTATAAACGGAAAAATCAGCTCGAAGAACTGTTCAGAATCGGTTTGGATATTTTCATGAACCCGGACTTTGCCTTTTTGGTCGATGATACAGACGTACATTTTTCTGGCGTGCAGGTCGATTCCGCAGTAATGCCGATGTTGCTGAGTGTAGAATTTCATTGTTTGGCCTCCTTTTTCTTGGGTAGGTGAATGTCAGGGGTGACATCAGTTTACCGTCATAAGCGAAAGGGGGCAACCCGCAGGGCGTTTTCTGTGCGAGAATGGGCCCTTAATAAGCTCGTCGGAGCACAGAAAACGTACTGCGGTCTATCATTCGCCGCCTCCCTTTTTTAGGAAGGCCATAACTAGTATCAATCGCATGCAGCGGACGCGGACAAGCCGCGCCGCTGATGCGTCGCGTTGTTAACCCGTGTGAGAGTTCAGAAGAAGGTGAGTTATAAAAAGATGGCAGAAACCTTCCTATCCAAAGAAATCAAGCTTTTGGCAGATTCTACAGGAATTGATGTTTTGGGCTTCACTGAGGCGTCTAAGTTCAAAGGGTATGCCCTAAATCACTCTAAACGACGAAATCCCAAACTGTCTTTGGCAGATGCAAAAACAATTATTGTTGCGGGTATCTACATTGGAGGATTAACGCTCCCAGCGTGGTCAGATACCCGGTATGGACGAACAAGCCGGCTCTACCTCTCAGGATTTTTTCTTGATGTAGTGAAACCATTACAACCCATCGTTGCTTTCTTGAAAAAGGAAGGATACCAAGCAATTGTATGTGAGAGCAAAACGAGTAAGGGCTCCATCCTCCCGTTAAAGCTGGCGGCAATAAGGGCGGGCTTAGGATGGCAGGGGAAGCATTCATTGCTGATCTCCAAAAAATATGGGACTTTTCTTGCCCTTGGCGGGATTGTAACCGATGCCGATCTTGAGCATAATAAAGAAGAAGAACCTAACCACTGTGGCAAATGCGACAATTGCCAGTCAGCTTGCCCGTTGCTCGCACTTGATCAACCGTATGTATTGAATGTGAGCAAGTGTCTTTCCTACCTATTGCAATCTGAAGATTTACTGGAGAAAGCACGATTAGTAATGGGGAACAGAGTGGGTGATTGTGAGATCTGTCAACACGCCTGCCCGTGGAACAAGAAACATCTCGATCGTCCCTTAGCAACAAAGCTGGGCAGGTCTTTTCAAGAAAAAATGGAGACTTGGGGAAAGCTTTTCTACTTGCCTAATCTTATTGAGCAAACGGAAGAAGGTTACAGAGAAGTGTTTGGCAAACTTAATACAGGTATTCCGTATGAGATATTTCATCGGAATGTGTTGATTGCAACAGAAAACGCGAAAAATATTTGAGGGCTTGCAAAGCGGGCTAACATTACATTCAAGATTGACGGGCAGGGTCGGACGGGTTTTTCTATAAATACGTTCATGGTTTCTGATAGTCTTTCGGTGCTTTCACTTCCGTACACCCTGCCCGCAACTTAATTCGACGTTAAAGACCAAAAGATACATGCTTGCATTAAAAAATATCATTGATAATCCAGTACCATTGTGATACCATTCAATTATGCCTCCTAAAATTAAAGAATTAATAAAAAAATTAGAATCTGCTGGTTTCATAGATCGTGGTGGAAAGGGAAGTCATAGAAATTATAAGCATCCCAAAGGCGTTAATATCACGATCAGCGGCAAACCAGGCAATGACGCAAAGCCTTATCAAGAGGCTGATGTTAAAAAGGCATTGGAAAGGATTAAAGATGAAAAAAAGTGATCGTTATTTAAAAATTGTTGAGTGGTCTGAGAAAGATCACTGTTATATCGGGCGTGCCCCCGGTTTGATGTTAGGGGGTGTTCATGGAAAAGATGAAATTAAAGTTTATGAAGAGCTTTGCCATGTTATTGAGGAATGGATAGATATTTATGAGCAGGATGGAGAAAAGCTTCCGCCATCTACAGCTAAAAAAGGATATTCCGGAAAATTCAATTTAAGATTAGGAAGAGATCTGCATGAGCAGATTGCAATCACCGCCATTAAAAAAGGACAAAGCCTCAATAAATTGTGTGTGGACGCAATAAAGAAGGAAATCGGTCTTTAACATCGGTTTGCACAGGAGCGCTGATAAATCGCCGCGCCCTGTGTAACCGGGCGTTGGGCGTCAAAGGAAGGGGCATAGTCTATCCGCCGCGGCGCATACTAAGCGGCGATAACAATCTCGCAGAATGGCGCAAGCGAATTGACGAATACTGGTTCTGGGATCCGGGCCGAGATGTCCTGACGAAGGCGCAGGCGCTTGAATCCGTGATCATCGGAGACACCTTCGACGGCGACGAGATTATCGTCCATCCGGGCGAGCGTGAGCGTATCTACGTCTTGCCGCGCAATAGCGAGAATATTCATGTCGCAGGACTCGGCCTTGCGGCCGCGGTCGAGTGGCTTTGCAGTTCGGGAATACTCACTGCGGCGTTCGCCGATCGGAACTTCGAGCCCTTCGACAGTCGCGAGGGCTGAGCCATATGATCGAGTTGCCAGCTATCTCCGGTCTCACGATCACCAAACTCCAAGGTAACGATGCGGAAGTTGCCGTTGGGCTGGATATTGGTGAGGCGGATTTCCTGCGCCTGCTGCTTTGGTTGCCGCACGCGCACGAGCTTTCGTTCTACGACCAGTATTTCCCGGGAACCCCTAACGACCCGGGCGCTTACGTGGACGTGCAGCGGCACGACGACCGATTCCAGTACCGCTTGGCCAACCACGGCTGGTTTCAGGATTGGTCCTATCAGAGCCCGGAACTGCTGGCGGCGCTTATGGCGCTCAATCTGAAGGCTAAGCCGAGCAATCCGGTTCCGCTGAAGTCGTTCCGTATCAGCGAGGGCGCCTGCCTGCCACGGGCTTTCGCGCGTGAATGAACCTTTGGGCGCTGATGCCCAACAATCCGCTCAGCCGACCGTTAAAAGGCTACGCTTTTTGCCGTCGGCTGAGCTTCCACGTTCGTTTCTGAAGCCAATGCCAATTTTGTGTTGCATTTTGCGACTATATGTTGTACATTTACAACAAATAATTGGAGGTGCAAATATGACCACAGCAGTCAGGGTGTCTGAGGATTTGGTCAAACAGGCTAAAATTTATAGTAAAATCGATAAAAGGTCAGTGACAGGTCAAATCGAATATTGGGCCATGATTGGGAAATGCGCCGAGGAAAACCCCGACCTTACATTCAGCTTAATCAAGGAAATATTCATTGGTCTTACCGAATTAGAGCAGGGTGAATACTCCGAATACAAATTTGGAAAATGACGGATGAAAATTATTCAATCTCGATCTTTCGAACAACGGGTGAAACAGTTTAATCAAGCTCAGAAAATGGCTCTTGATGAGCAGATCAAGTTAATACTCGAAAATCCAGATATCGGTGATGAAAAAAAAGGTGACCTGAGGGAAGTATATGTGCATAAATTTAAAATTAAAACCATTCAGTACCTTTTAGCTTACCGTTTCAACGAAGAACAACTTGAGCTGATAATGATTGGCCCTCATCAAAATTATTACAGAGATTTAAAGAAATATCTGAAAAAGAGATGAGCGAACAGTCGCATTCAGTCCGACTCGCTTCGCTCGCGGATGACGCAGAGCGTTATGCCTAAGCTGAATGAATATTGTGATGAATAGAATCAAAACATATTTCAATAATCTTTCAAAAAAATTATCCATTGAGAGTAATTTGGTTAGAAGCGGTAATCATCGAGGTGATATTGGTTCAAACAGAGAAGCGATTTTTCGAAATTTCTTAAATAATCATATTCCTAACAGACTAAAAGCATATTCTGGAGGTGAGATAATTGGGTTAAACGATATCAGCTCAGGCCAATGTGACTTGGCCGTTTTTCAGAGCGAGGATGTTGCGGTTGCTGATGGCCGTGCGGAAGATATAGGGGGATAGGTACTTAAAAGCCGCATGGCCGTTTCCGACCGGGATGATGTCCACGACCCAATCTTGGCGCCAGATTTTGCTGGGGATTTGCTCAATCAGGCGCCCCTTTTGGAGCAGGTCCCGGAACTTGGCCCGAAAGATCCGAGCCAGAGGTTTTTCAGGCAGCAGGTGGCCGGCTCTGGCCGGTCGCCACGTTCGGCCGGCCAATCCGCCCCCTGGGATGAGGTAGTGGAAATATTAGCGCAGTTCCTCATCCGTGACGAGATCCGGGGATTTGTGATAGTGTTGAGCCAGCTTACGGACTGCTCGCGCGTAGGATTGTTGGGTCCGGGGCGAAAAGCCTCGAAGCTGCATGTCCTGAATCATGCGTTCGCGTAGAATGCTCATGGTAGACCTCCTTAAGGGTTTGGGTTGTGTCCGGGCGGACACCGAGGGGTCTACCATGCCTCCATACTGCTCGCAACGAATCGCAAAAAAACCTGCCGCGTCAGCGGCTCAGTCGCCGCTCAACTAAATGTTAGATTTCGAAACAGAGACTTGACAAACGATGCGCTCTTGCATACATTGTGATACAGCAATGACAGGAGGTGTCACATGAGTACAGCCATATCGGTACGGCTTCCGAAAGATCTCGCAACACAACTTGACAGCATAGCCAAAGAGACAGAGAGACCACGATCCTTCATCATCCAGAAAGCGTTGGAGTTGTACGTCGAAGACTTCGCCGACCTTCAGATCGCTCTTGATCGACTTCATGATAAGGGCGATGAACTCATTTCCGCCAAGGAGATGAGGAAGTCTCTTGGCCTATAACATCGTCTATAAGAAATCAGTACATCGAGACCTCAAGAAGTTGTCCAAGCCAGAGGCAAAGCGAATCCTCGATTTGATAGAGACCGAACTGATCAAAAAGCCAGAGGCGAACCCAGTACTCAAGGGGCAGTTTGCCGGACTTCGCAAGTACCGCATAGGTGACTATAGGGTGATATATGCCATCCTTGGCGCTGACATACTCATCCTCAGAGTCGGTGATCGCAAAGAAGTCTATAAAGGCGAAATCTAACCATCGCCTGCACAAGGATGGCCGGTCAGCCTTTGGCTTCCGACCACCGGTGAGGCATACGTTGGCCTCCACCCTCATGCTGCACAATAGGTATTGACATTATGTAGCCCACTGGATACATTATAGCCATGATCGAAATTCGCAAGACTGAAATATTTTCCAAATGGATTGATGGGTTGCATGACATTCGTGCACGCGCCCGCATTCTTGCTCGAATCGAAAGGCTTGCTTCCGGAAATCCCGGGGATGTTAAGGATGTGGGTGAAGGCGTTTCAGAACTGCGGATCGATTATGGTCCCGGATACCGGGTTTATTACAAAAAAACAAAGGCAAAAGGTGATAATATTGTTGGCTGGCGGCGATAAACATACCCAAGCCAAAGATATCAAAATAGCCCTTCGACTTGCGCAGAATTTATAGGAGTCTATTATGACAAAAACTATCACCACACGATATGATGTCGCTGAACATCTTCGCACCCCGGAAGAAATGGCAGCTTACCTTGAAGCTTGCCTTGAAGAGGCACATGGTGATGCTGCATTTATTGCAAAAGCTTTGGGCGATATCGCGCGCGCTAAAGGCATGTCACAAGTGGCTCGTGATGCCGGCCTTTCCCGGAAAGTCTTTACAAAGCACTCTCTGGGGAACGAACTCCAAATTTCGACACAATCCTAAAGGTTATAAGTGCACTCGGCTTAAAATTGCATGTGGAAGCTATGCAAGTAGACAGTTCATCGGCCCAACATGTCGCTTAAGCAGAGCGGAATTACTTTCGGCTTTTCATAGGAAACACCGGGCGCCGCCTGCTTAGCTTGGCGTTAGCGTCTCAGGAAAGGCATTCGCTGAGATTATGGCAATAACGAATATGAAAACTGTATCTCTAGTTCTTGGGAGTGGCGGCGCTCGAGGTTTAGCACATATTGGCGTAATTCATTGGCTTGAAGAAAACAATTATGAAATACGATCAATAGTCGGTTGCTCAATCGGTGCAGTCATAGGGGGAATATATGCTGCCGGAAAACTAGATGTATATGAGCAATGGGTGCGTTCCATCACGAAAGTTGACATAGTCACTCTACTGGATCTTTCATGGGAAAAGAGCGGACTAGTAAGAGGCGACAAAATCATCAACACCCTTATCAAGCTAGTAGGAGAGCAATTAATCGAAGATCTCCCCTTTGCATATACGGCTGTTGCGACCGATATAAAAGGCCAGAAGGAAATATGGATAAAGTCGGGTAGTCTCTTTGATGCTATGAGAGCGTCTTTCGCAATACCGCTTCTCTTTACTCCCTTCAAGTACAAAGGGGGAGATCTTGTTGATGGAGGGGTTTTAAATCCTGTGCCTATTGCGCCAACGTTTGGTGATGAAACCGACATTACTATTGCCGTAAATCTGGGGGGCCCCGCACAGAATCCGGAAGAGCGGAGCACCTTGAGTGCTGCTCCAGCGTCCCCTTCATCTCCGTTACGTGAAAGGATCAATCGCTTCATAAATCAACTCCAACAATCCGTGACAAGCAGGGGCAGTGGAGATTGGGGGGCGTACGATATCGCCATTCAGGCGTTTGAGACTATGCAGAGTACCATCGCGCGCCAAAAGCTTGCCGCTTACCCGCCGGACATAGTCATAGAAATTGCCAGGAACGCGTGTCATACATTAGAGTTTGACCGGGCATCCGAGATGATTGAATTGGGATATAGGCGGGCGAAAGAATGCCTATCTAAAGCTAAGAAGCAGGGGTGGAATGATGAACGCTAACGAGGCGCTCAACCGGACGGCGGCTACGTCCTGCGATTGCCACGAGCGCCTCGGCCCGCCGCCGGATTTCGCCTTCATCGCGCCTGCGGCGCAACTCGGCTCACCGGCCGGCCGCTCAGCTCGCCATTATCCACTGATAAATATTACAGTTACAATTAGTGGATATTCAGCAAAACAAATGAAATATCTGCTTCCGGCATAAGGTAACAAGTCGGATTTGTTAAAAAAGGAAATAATCACCACATCAAGGAGGAAACATGATTGTATTAAACGTGAACGGGATAAATAGGCAGGTCGATGAGGACCCGGACACCCCTCTGTTGTGGGTTCTGCGAGACAACCTGGGGATTACGAGTGTAAAATACACCTGCGGCATTGCCGAATGCGGCATGTGCACGGTTCTCATTGACGGCGAAGCCCAGCGATCCTGTGTTGTTTATGTAAAAGACGTGCTTGGAAACAAGATCACGACCATTGAGGGCCTGCCCGAAAATCATCCGGTAAAGGTTGCCTGGATCGAAAAACAGGTTCCCCAGTGCGGATACTGCCAACCCGGAATCATGCTCCAGACAGTTGATTTTCTCTCACGGAATCCGAATCCGACCGAGGAACAGATCAACGATGCTATGGATAATGTGATTTGCCGTTGCGGCACGCATCCCCGGATCAAAAAGGCGATTCAAATGGCTGCGGAAATGACCGCGAGGCAGGGAGGGTAAACCATGAATACACAAATGACACGAAGAGATTTCCTGAAGAAAAGCAGCCTTGTGATCGCGGCGGCGGCCCTGCCCGGCAGGGTGGGCCTGTTCAATGTTTCACCGGTGCTGGCCGGCGTGGATATCCCTTTCAAACCCCACGCTTTTCTGGAGATAGCCGCGGATGACTCGATCACGGTCTGGGTGGGCCAGACAAATCTCGGCCAGGGCACCCACACCGGTATTCCCATGATTATCGCGGATGAACTGGATGCGGCATGGGAAAAAGTGCGGGTAAAAATGGCGCTCGCGGCGGAACCGTTTAAAAGCCCTGTATGGCATGAGCAGGCGACCGGCGGCAGCAGCAGTATCCGCCATCGCTGGGATTTGCTCCGCAAGGTTGGCGCCGCCGCCCGGCGGATGCTGGTTGAAACCGCGGCGGAGCAGTGGAAGATTCCCGCCGAAAAATGTGCCTCAAAAGACGGCAAAGTCATTCATCCGGACGGACGCAGCCTCACCTTTGGCCAGTTAGCGGAAGCCGCCGGGAAACGACCGGTCCCCGAGTATCCGCCCCTGAAGGATCCAAAGGATTACCGCATTATCGGCACCCAAAGGGAGCGGATGGATATTCCGGACAAAGTAATGGGAAAAACCGTTTTCGGTATTGATTTCACCATACCCGGCATGTGCGTTGCCTTTGTCGCCCGCCCGCCCCATTACGGAGCTTCGTTTCGATCCTATGATGAAAAGGCGGCCATGGCGGTCAAGGGAGTGATCAAAGTAGCGCCCCTTAAAAACAGGATTGCGGTATGCGCGGAAACGACCTATGCGGCCATGAAAGGGCGGAATGCTCTCAATATCAGATGGTCAAAAGGGTCTCATCCGGACCTGAATGATGATACCCTGGATGCGTTATTTAAAGAACATCTTGAGAAACCGGCATCAGTGGCTAAAACCGGCGGTGATGTGAAAAAAGCATTGGCGGAAGCTGCTCAGACAATAGAACAATCCTACAAGTTACCCTATATCTCTCACGCCCAGGCCGAGCCGATCAACTGCACTGCCCATGTGGAAAAAGAGCGTTGCAGGGTATGGATACCGACCCAGCGGCAGACCGCTACCCAACTCACGGCATCCAAATTAACCGGCCTACCCATTGAAAAGGTTGAGGTGATGACCCTGCCGGCCGGCGGCGGTTTCGGCCTGCGCGGGGAACAGGATCCGGTTGAGGATTCGGTTTTGCTTTCCAAAACACTGAACCGTCCGGTCAAAGTGATCTGGAGTCGTGAGGATGACTTTGCCAATGACCGCTTCCGTCCGGCAAGTCAGTGCAAAATAAGGGCTGGATTGGATAAGAACGGCAGGGTAATCGCCTGGTCGCATACAGTTGCCGCGCCGTCCGTGATGTCCAGGCTGATGCCTCAATATGTGAAGGACGGCATTGATCAGGATGCGGTTTCGGGCATCGCGGATATGCCTTATTCTCTCCCGAACCTGCTTGTGAACTATGTGATGATAAATTCGCCCGTAACCGTGGGGTGGTGGCGGTCGGTGGGATACTCCGTCAATGCTTTCACTGTCGAATCCTTTATGGATGAACTGGCCCATGCCGCCGGAAAGGATCCGGTTCAATTCCGCCTTGATCACATGGAAAAAGACGGCAGACCTTATAACATTCTGTCTCTTCTGGCGGAGAAAGCCGCTTGGGGGACTCCTGTCCCCGAAGGCAGGGCAAGAGGGGTGGCCGTAACGTCCTGTTTTGAGTCGTTTGCGGCCCACATGGCGGAGGTGTCGGTAAACGAAAAGGGGAAGATCACCGTTCACAAGATGGTCTGCGCCCTGGACTGCGGCACTGCCGTTTACCCGGATGCGATCCGGGCCCAGTCCGAGGCCGGCGTCGTCATGGGATTGAGTGTTGCGTTTCATGAAAAGGTCCGTTTTGAAAACGGCGGTGTGAAGACGGCCAATTATGATGATTACCCTGTTCTTACCATGTCTGAAGTGCCGGAAATAGAAGTGCATATCGCCAAGAACACTCTTAAGCCCGGGGGCGTCGGCGAGCCTGTTTTCCCATCGGTGGCCCCTGCTGTGGCCAATGCTTTATTCAAGGCCACGGGGGTGAGGCTGAGAGAGCTGCCCTTTAAAAGAGAACTGTTGATCAAGGGGTAAGGGAAAGACCGCAAGGTTTATACCCGTTACAATATCCGGTTGATATGGTATTGATTCGCGATGTGAAATTGCGCCGGGCCGGTCAAAAACCCGGCCATGTCAATTCGGCGGGAAGATATGAATCGGCTACGAAACCCCGGCAAAGAAAAATGATTCGGGCCGGTTCATTGGCTGATAACCACCGCATTCACCGGACGCAGTCGGTGATGCGGAATGTTGCATACATAAAACCATAGGAATAAGAAATGATAAAAATAGAAGAAAAATATCAACGTATAAAAGGTGACAGACGTTCATTTGATATTCGCTTCTGGCAATCCCAAGGAGATCTTGCTATTTTTGAGGCGGTAACGGAAATGTTAAATGATTATTTTTTAATTCGAGGGAAAAATGCTGACGAGTCCAGACTTCAAAGATCTATTGAAACTTTTCAAAAAGTATAAAATTCGATATCTTGTTGTGGGCGGGTACGCAGTGATGAAATACAGTGAACCTCGTTTCACGAAAGATCTCGATTTATTTATAGCGACTGATCAAAAAAATGCAAAAGCTGTATATGCTGCTTTAAAAGAATTTGGTGCACCACTGGAAAATCTTACTTCAGATGATTTCGCTCACGAAGGATATTTTTATCAGATGGGAAGACCTCCTATAAGGGTTGATATAATGATGTCGATACCTGGTATTGAATTCGAAGATGCTTGGAAAAAACGTGAAATAGTACAATTGGAAAATTTTAAAATTCCCTTCATTTCACGGTCTGATCTTATCCGTGCAAAGGAAGCTAGCGGAAGACCACAAGATAAAATTGATATTGAAAAGCTCAAGGAAGCCGAACAATTGGATGCACTTGACAAAAAATAGCGCGCCGCTTCGCTTTGCACTATTTTTTGCAAGTGATCCAAAGCATTGGGCTTGCCAGTACCGAGCCGTATCAAATAGTTCTTGCCTTTTTGTATCCCAGATGCTACAAATATAAATCATGATTAGTATTCAGACTACGGACACCTTCGATGCTTGGTTTGCCAGCCTGAAAGACAAGCGGGCAGTAGCGCGCATTCAAGCACGCATCGACCGGGCCGAAGATGGCAATTTCGGTGATTGCTCGCCGGTGGGTGAGGGTGTATCGGAGATGCGAATTCACTATGGGCCGGGCTATCGAGTGTATTTCGTACAGCGCGGCATAGAACTGGTGATCTTACTGGCGGGGGGCAACAAGTCTACACAGAGCAAGGATATCAAGACCGCGCTACAACTGGCGCGCAAATTGTAGGAGGACGACATGACATTGAAGTTGCGCAAATGGGATAGCGCCGAATATCTCAAAACCGAGGAGGACATGGTCCTGTATCTTGAAGCCTGCATGGAAGAAGCTGGCGACGATGCAGCCTTCATCGCCAAAGCGCTTGGTACCATCGCCCGCGCCCGTGGTATGAGCCAACTTGCCAAGGACACCGGGTTGGGCCGTGAGAGCCTGTACAAAGCACTTTCCGGCGAGGGAAATCCGAGCTTTGCGACGATTTTGAAGGTGACTCACGCGCTGGGATTCAAGCTGCATGTTCACGGGCAGAGAAAAGACATGCATAAAATTACAAAAATCGCCCAACAAATCAATCAACCTGACGCCGAGTAAGTACGGCTTTAAATCCATTAACGGCGGCGGCGCAGGTTATTTCCGTCGTTATGCGTGAAATTAAAATGAAGAAATGATACAATAAGTAACATGAAATTCGAATGGGATATAAAGAAGGCCAACTCAAATCTGCGTAAGCACAAAGTCTCTTTTGAAGAAGCTGCAACAGCATTGAACGATGCGATGTCTGTTACTGGTGCCGATCCAGACCATTCAGTTTTCGAGGATCGGTATGTCACCTTCGGTGTATCAGAACGAGGTAGATTGTTGGTGGTGGCGCATACAGAACATAGTGAAACCATTAGAATCATAAGTGCTCGCATTGCGAGCAAGGGAGAACGAAAAATATATGAAGAAGGATAAAGAAAACAAAAAAGATGAATTACGTGGAGAGTATAAACGGTCAGATTTTCCCGGTGGCTTGGTGCGCGGTAAGTATGCTAAACGTCTTCGTGAGTCGTCAAACATTGTAGTTCTTAAACCGGAAGTTGCAGCAGCCTTCCCGAACGAACAGGCCGTTAATAGCGCACTACTTTCACTTATCGACCTCGCACATAAAACGGCTCGCATAACAAAACGCTCAACCGGACGCGCAAAAAAGCAGCGCGTCGGTTAGCTTCTCGGTAGGTGGCTTGGATACTGACATGGATACAGAAGCCTACGATCGGTGGCACGAGACCCCGCGCGGTCGATGGATCGGGAAGCGTGAGGCCGCGCTAATACTTGAGGGACTCCAACCTCGCCCAGAAGAATCGCTGCTGGACGTTGGCTGTGGTACTGGGTTCTTCACTCGCACACTTGCTGCCGCAATGGACGGCAACGTGGTAGGCGTTGACATCAACTCGGAGTGGGTGGAGTACGCACGTCGTCGCGACGTGGGTAGAGCAACCTACGCCGTTGCTGACGCCCGTGCTCTGTCGTATGCAGACGCAAGCTTCGATTCGGTCGTGTCCATCGCAGCAATCTGCTTTATCCCGGAAGAGGTTGCTGCGATCCGCGAGATCGTTCGCGTTGCGCGCCGCCGGTTCGCAATCGGATTGCTCAATCGGCATAGTCTCCTCTGGTGGCAGAAAGGAAGAGGCGGCGGCCGTGGAGGTTACCGTGGCGCACATTGGCATACTGTGCGCGAGGCCAAGTCTCTATTTCGCGGTCTGCCGGTACAACACCTTTCCGTGCGCACAGCGATACAAGTTCCAAGTGCATCACGACTCGCGCGATTCATCGAGCGAGTATGGCCATCATCGTTTGAAATTGGCGCGTTCATTCTTGTCGCGGGGGATATTTCCAAGCGAACGCCGGCGCCACATAACGCGGTTGCACCTGACGTCCCCGTGTCCAAATAAATTTGTCTCCGGTTCCGCAGGTGAACCGGCGCCCATTGGAGCTTTAAGCTGAAATTTTAAAGGACAGAAAAAAGCAGCAAGTTATGCAGCACTCAAAGGTTGAATTTGAGATAATTCTTCATGGAATCGCTGTTCGGAATCCCACAAATCCCATGAGTGTTGCGCGTTCAACCAAAATTCCGGGGAATTGCCAAAAAGACGAGATAATCTCAGCGCCATGGCAGGAGTTATGGCTCGTCGTTCCCTTAAAATTTCATTAATGGTTTGGCGTGATACCCCTAAGGCCTTAGCCATAGTCGTGGCGTTTAGATGGAAATCCGGCATGAAATCTTCCTTGAGCATTTCACCGGGATGTGTTGGGCGTAATTGCCTTTTTGTGATGTTTGATATGGCCATGTTCATATCCTTCAATGGTAATCGGTTATTTCAACATCGTAGGCATCACCTTCGACGAATCGGAAACAAATTCGCCATTGGTCATTGATCGATATTGAATGTTGTCCTTGTCTATCTCCTTTTAGTGCATGGAGCCGGTTACTTGGAGGCACCAAGAGGTCATTTAGGTTTGTTGCATAATGTATATATTCTAAACGCCTTACAGCTCTTTTTAATAAATCGGAAGGTAGCCGTTTTGATTTACCAGCAATAAAAAGCTGTTGCGTTTCTTTATCGGCAAATGTTTTTATCATAGAGGGATTGTAAACCGTCACGTGACGATTGTCAATATAAAAAATCAGTATAAATTAAATAGGTTGCCCCAACCATGGGCTGTTGCCGGACTCGCTTTGCTCGCCGAAAAGCCCAAGCGTTAGGTGGCCAGCCCGAACAGTTGGTCGTGAAACATCTTGTATGCGGAGGTCTTTATGGAGGGGAATACCAAGTGGTTGCGAATCAGCTACTGGGTCGGTGCAGTAGCTGATGCATTAGCAGCAATGTCAATGTTTGCTCAGGCCATACTTGCTCGCACGAGTCCTCTCAGCGACTATTCCCCGGAGATCCCATATCGCTACGCAATAGCACTGGCAGGCTCACTCATGCTCGGTTGGACTGCTTTGCTAATCTGGGCTGACCGTCGACCATACGAGCGCCGAGGTGTTCTCATCATTACCATCATGGTGATCTTTGGACTTGCCAGTAGTGGTGTTTTCGCCGTAACCTCCGGCTTTATGCCACACAAGAGGCTGGTTCCTCTCCTCCTCTTCCAGTTACTACTGGTGCTGCTTTTTATAGTAAGCTATCTATCAGTCAAGAAACCAGCCGTGGGTATTGTGAATCGAAGTACCTAACGAATGCGTCAACCGGACGCGCGGGGACACGAGTTGGCGTTTTCAGGAAATCCCAGGCCGCGCTCCGGTTACGCCCGTGTTCGGTGGGAAGAATACACAAATTTTGGAGAATACTATGAAGATGACACAACCAGTTATGAGAAGAGATCTGCTGACGGCTGTTATTGATGGAGGCAAGCCTGTCACAAAAGTCGAAATTCAAGAAGTCGCCATGAACGTTGGAATAGATGCTTCTCTACATTTACATTCCTGCCCGACGATAGGAGTGGTAATGGAAGGTAAGAACGCCTTTGAAATCGAAGGTGAACCAACCCGGCACCTTGAGATTGGAGATGCGTTTTACGAACCAGCAAATGTTAGAGTCGCCAAATTTAAAAATGGTGGGGACACCCCTGCGAAATTTGTTGTGTTCTATCTACTTGGTGAAAATGAAAAAGAAACGGTTCGTATAATTCAAAAATAATAGGAAAAGCCGAACATCTATATGGTCTTCGGATGTCAAGAAAAAATTCCTTAAAAGATCGGAAAGTCAAGAATAGAGAATAAGTCTTCCGTCTTCGAACCGAATTCCTTGATGAGCGATCCGCTGATTCTGGCTTTCGGTTGATCAGTTCCATGAACAAGTTCACGGATCTGTCCCCGGTAGGGAAAAACATGAAAAAATGCAGAGAGTGTCGACATGATCTTAGCGAACAAGCTTTTGCTTGCCCAAATTGCGGGGCCCCGTATCCCGCTAAAGACAAATGGGATGGTTGGGGATTTGAATATAAAAGCAAAACAATCATTATGGGATTGCCTCTACTTCATATTTCATTCAAATATCGCCCTAACAGAATACCGGTACCGGCTAAAGGAATAATTTCGATTGGGCAATTTGGTATCGGTATAATCAATATTTCCCAGTTTGGTGCAGGCATCATTAGCATAAGCCAATTCACTATTGCTGTTTATGCCTTGGCACAATTTGCGATAGCATACTCATTAATTGCGCAGATAGGATTATATATTAATCAAGGATATGGACAGCTTGTTTGGAATATTAGTGAACTGATAAAGAATTTCTAGCAATTGGCATCAGCCGAAAAAACCTGCTGTTTTTGCGGCGTAGCTTTAATGCCGGTCTGATTGAAACTGGCGCAAGAGGAGAATGATCATGCGGATTAACCTTTCTGTCCGGCTCGCAGTCATCCTTTTGCTATTAACCATGTCGATCGCCATCGCACAATCATTGGGAGCCGGAGCGCCTGCCTCCAACGCAGCCGGCGGTTCCGTTGCTCCCCATGCCAGCACCGTCCATTGGATTGATGTCCATAACCATCTGATTCCCGGAGAACGACGCGATTTCAGCGGCTCTTTCAGTGCTGCCTTGACCGTAATGGATCAGATCGGCATCAGCAGAATGATCGTCATGCCTCCACCGCATAACTCCACCGGTTATGACTACGATGCATTCGTTGCCGCCCTCCATCAGAATTCCACACGCTTCGCTTTTTTGGGTGGAGGAGGATCTCTGAATGTCATGCTACAGCAGGCGGGGGAAAAGCCTGCCGTCAGTGAAAGCCTGAGGCAGCAGTTTAAACAAAAAGCCGACGATATTATCCGCCAGGGAGCAGCCGGTTTTGGCGAAATGGCAATCCATCACCTGTCCCTGCACGGGCAGGACCATCCCTATGAAAATGTGTCGGCCGACCACCCGCTTCTGCTTTTACTTGCCGACATTGCCGCTCGATATGACGTGCCAATTGATATTCATTTCGACGTTGTCATCAAGGATATCCCAACCCCCAACTGGTTAACCTCTCCCAACAATCCTAAGGTCCTTCACAGCAATCTGGCAGCCTTTGAACGACTTCTCGATCACAATCCCAAGGCCAAAATTTGCTGGGCCCATGCAGGGTCTGATAATATCGGCCATTGGACGACGGATTTGAGTCGAAGGCTCCTGCAAAAATACCCCAATCTCTATATGAGCTTGCGTCTCGGGCTCGGGCGTGCACCTGAGAATTTCCCGTTGACCCCTGACAGGCAGACCAAGCCGGAATGGCTATGCTTGTTGAAGGATTTTCCGAACCGTTTCGTGATCGGCAGCGACAACTTTATCGCCTCTGCATCCTTCCATGGAAGAGGTACGGCCGCCGTGCTTGCTAAAAAGATTCCACCGACCCGTGAATTGTCGCCGGTATTCCTTAATTCACTTCCTCCCGATCTGGCGCGTAAAATTGCATCAGAAAATGCAATTGCCCTCTATAAACTGAAGCAATAGACGATTAAAAACTTTTTATAATATTAACGATTCGATATGTACAGCACCGCATTATGCTTTACTAAGAAATGAAGGGAAATAACAAAGGGCAAAATGAGTGAGAAACGATCAATCAATTTCTTGCGCGGGGTTCCTGCAGAAGAAGCCTTATCGCGCCTTATTCCAATGGCGTCAAAGGGATACGAAAAAGTCATCATGCGGTATGGAACGGATGTGCTTCAATACGGCCATTTTACTGGATTCAAGCCGCTGCGGGATCTTATTGGCAGCTTACATGGTGTTAATCCGGAGCGAGTTATCGTCGGCAACGGCGGCCTGGAGGTTATCTCGCTTTTTTTTAAGTCTCTCCCCAGAGAAAGCAATATCATTGTTGAAGAAGCAAGCTACGATCGAGTATTACTCGATGCCAAGTGCTATGGACATCATTTGATCGGCGTTAAGTTGACGACGGAAGGGGTCGATTTGGACCAATTCAGAGATGTTGCTAATAAGAACGCGGTTGCAGCTTTTTACGGAATACCGTTCCATCAAAACCCAACAGGGATCAACTACACAGAAGAGAACCGGAAGGATATTGAACGTATTTGCCGGAAATATAGCATCCTGTGCGTATGGGATATCTGTTATCAAGCCCTTCGGTATGATGGGAAAGCCAATGGCTCGATAGAGGTTTCGGAATGGGGACCCATATTAACAAGCTCTTTTACGAAAACGATTTCTCCGGGAACCAAATGCGGGTATATGATTGTTCCAGATCATTATGTGGGGCATCTGTCCGGCATTATTGCCAATACACGCATAAACCCCAATCTGCCGACTCAGGCGTTCATAGCCGATTTTATTGAATCGGGACGGTATGACGATTTCGTCAAATACTTGTGCAAACTGTACAGGCCGAGAATGGAGGCATTAAATGCCGCTCTTAATAGCCAGTTCCCAGGTGCGTTTCCAGTTGCGATCAGCGGCGGCTTTTTTGCCCCCCTCACCCTTGAGAATATTTCAAGTGATAAAGAAGCATCCTTCATCGAATCCGCAAAACAAGCTGGTGTGGGTGTAGCTGCGGCGTGGGATGCTATCCCTCCCGACTGTAAGGAGGGAAAGCGCAAGAAAGGTCTTTTTATCAGATTGACATTTCCGGCTTTTGTGCCGGACAAAATTGAATGGGGCATTTTAAAACTCAAAGAGGCTGCGGGTGAGCTTTATGTTCGGTTTCAAAGAGGAGAATCGGATGACTACAAACCAACAAAATCCCGAAGACCTATTTAGGGCGATTTTCGACGGAATTCCCTCGCCGATCTTTGTGGTCGATGATGATGTGCAAATTTATGAGTATAATGCTGCGGCTGCCCCGCTCTTGGCAGCTGAGAGGACGAGTATTCTCAGACATCGTGGTGGGGAAGCATTACACTGTTTGCATTCGCATGATGTACCGGAAGGTTGTGGAAGATCTCCCATTTGTAAGGAATGTATAATCCGAAATTCCGTCAACAAAGCCTTTCAGGGGAAAAAAGCTGTTCGCAGTCGGCATAAAATGGAACTCGTACGAAATGGACACATTCGGAAGATTTACGCTCTGATAACTGCTTCTCCGTTTCTGTTTCAGGGAAAAAAGTTGGTACTGCTAGTGGTTGAAGACATCAGTGAGATAGTCGAGCTTGAGCGCATCGTTCCCATTTGCGCTGTGTGCAAACAGGTAAGGAATGACAAAGATTACTGGATTCAAGTCGAGTCATACTTTAAAAAACATTTAGACGTTGACTTTTCCCATGGTCTTTGCCCGGATTGCTACAAAAAGCAAATGGACAGCCTGGGAAGGATGATAAAAGCAGAACCATCGAGTGGAGGCGGCAGTGAATAGCTGCGCCTCACCCTTAACGTGTGTGCCGGGCATGGCACGGAGCTGACGGGTGAAAGTCCTCGTGCCAGGTATTCGCAGAGCCGAAGGTTAGGAGAAGGACAAGGGCGTCATCGCGAGGTGGGGTCCGTTGTCTCCGCTATTGGCGAATCTGATGCTGGATCAATTGGACAAAGAGCTTGAGCGTCGGGGGCACCGGTTTGTGCGCTATACCGACGACCTGAACATATACGTCGCGAGCAGGCGCGCGGGAAGACGAGTCTTGAAGAGTATCGGCAATTACCTGAGCAGTAGAATGAAGCTGAGGGTCAATGAAGCGAAGAGCGGTGTGGATTTGCCCTGGAGGTGTGAGTTTCTGGGGTTTTCCTTCAGTGCCCGCCTCAATCGACGAATCAGTGAAAAGTCGATCAAGAGATTCAAGACGAAGATGAGGCAGATGACGTATAGTACCCGGGGCCGGCATTTGCATTAACAGCCGAATATTTTGCAGGGCTGGGTTTGCCGAAACTGCTTGTAAAACCGGCTTTGTCAACCGAACCGCCATGGTACGTGATCCGTATGCCCGAATGGTGTGGGCTTACTATTACCCATAAGTCTAACTCATTTTCGACAGTTTGGAGCAATTTTGAGGCCCTTTTGCAAGCCAACGTACCGAAATCATTGCATGCGTTTCTGATTTTACCGCCAAACGTAGTGCCATTTAATAATAAATAAACCTTGACATGGCTGCGGGTTTGTGTTTATGAATCAGCCATGTTCATACGTGCAAAGAAAAGCGGTTCCAAAAACAGCCCCCGGGATTACTTACAAATTGTAGAATCTTACCGTGACGGCAAATCGGTGCGCCAGCGAGTGATTTGCACCTTGGGACGTTTGGATCTACTCCAGCAATCCGGCCAGATCGATGCGCTGATCCAGAACCTGGCGCGTTTCTCCCAAAACCTGAAGGCGCTCAATACCTCGCGGCTGCCCCAGGTTGAAAGCTGTAAGAGCCGCTGCTGGGGGCCGGCGCTGGTTTTTGACAGGCTCTGGCACAAACAGGGACTTGCCGATTTGATGCATAAGTTCTGCGCCGAGAGACGGTTCCAGTTTGATGTGGAACGAGCCGGGTTTGCGCTCGCACTGCAGCGGCTGTGTGAACCCGGAAGCGATCTGCAGGGCAGCCAGTGGCTGAAGACCGTAGAGTGCGAAGGTCTTGAGTCCCTCGAATTACAGCATCTTTACCGCATGGTGGGCTTTTTGCACGATGTACGCGCGGATTTGGAAAAAGAGCTGTTTCTCCGGGACCGGGATCTGTTCAGCCAGAAGCTGGATCTGCTGTTCCTGGACACCACCTCCACTTACGTCTACGGGCAAAAGGAGACCGAGTTCAGAAAGCGCGGCTACTCCCGGGACCACCGGGGAGATCTTTTACAATACATGTTGTGTGTAGCCGTGGACGCCAAGGGCTGGCCGGTCACCTGGGAGATCTTCCCGGGTAACACCGCCGACATCAAGGCCTTTACACACATCGTGGCCCGTATGAAAGAGCGCTTTCCGATCGGAGAAGTGATTGTGGTAGCCGACCGAGCCATGCTCTCAGCAGAGACGCTCAAGCTGCTTGCCGAGTCTGCCGGAGGCGCGGAAAACCCATTTGACTACATCCTGGGCTGCAAGCTGAGAAAAAACAAAGAAGTCCGGGAGCAGATTCTCATCTGCGGAGGCCGCTACCAGTCTGTGGAGGAGAACCTGGAAGTCAAGGAAGTGCTCTTCGACGGACGCCGGTACATTGTCTGCCGCAATCCCCAAGAAGCCAAAAAGGACGAGGCGGTCCGGGAAGCGATCCTTGCCAAGCTCATCGATACCATCGAGCGCAAGGGGAGCAAGGCGCTGGTGAAAAACCGTGGTTATGCGCGGTTTTTGAGGATCCGAAAAGGGGCCGTGAGCATCAACACCGCCGCCGTTGAGGCTGACCGGCGCTTCGATGGCAAGTTTGTGCTCAGAACCAACACCCGGCTATCACCCGCCGAGGTGGCCAAGACCTACAAGGGGCTGTGGCGGGTGGAGCGAAGCTTCCGGGAGGAGAAATCCACCCTGGAAGTACGACCCATCTACCATCAGCGCGATGAGACCAGCATCGGTCACATCGTGGCCAGCTTTCTTGCTTTGCGCCTGGAAGTGGATCTGTCGAAGCAGTTGGACAAAAAGGGCATTGAATGCTCCTGGCCGGATCTTATGCGCGATCTCAAGCGGCTGCAAGCGGTGCACTTGGATCTGGACGGCCGCTCGTATCGGATCCGTACCGATTTTGAGGGGGTTGCCTACCAGGCGTTCAAGGCGGCCGGCGTCCAGCCCCCAGGCCGCGTAACGAGATTGAACTGAAGGTCGTCAAAGAGCCGAATGTGTAGTGCCACAAACCCGCTTTCTGTCTGCAACTGGCTGAAATCGCAAAACTTTAATTTTGAAACTGTCGAAGATTAGTTAAAGGTGAAAGCATAAAAATTACTCTGCCAAGTCAACAATTCCCGAGCTTAGCGAGAGACCTCGTAAATCAACGGGTGGGTACCTACTATTATGGGGCTGACCACTGCCGTGGCTGTTCAGGAATGATGGAATGTGCAAACGGTCAAAGCGGATATGGTTCACAAGAGGCTTGGAGGCGGCTGGGGACGATCCATCACATCACGAAGGTTGTAGAAGATCTTGATGCCTTGCCCTGGCCTTGAGGCGTTCGCGCACGTTCTCAGCAATTTCATCAAGAGTATAACAATCACAAACCTTGTCCCATACCACCCTGCGAGGCTTGCCCCGGACACCACGCGCTGAATCACGCTGTTCGAGAAAGGTGATTGCATCGTCAAGCCAGAGTAATTCCACTAAAGTTCGGGAATCTCTGCTCGGGTTTCTTCTTCCTTTGCGGTGGGGCTTGAACCGAACGCCACTTGCCCCTTGTACAACCTGCAGAACACCCCACCATGGCGGCAGGCATTCGAGAACTCCATCCAAATGGCGCTCGCTAGCCACTATGGTCATGCGGTCAAACACCTTGCTATAAATTTCGGCCTGGACGCCCAGTCTTTTCAGGCTGTCCCGATCCGACTTGATCTCAAACCCGTAAAGGTGGCCATTCACAAGAGCCATGTCAACGCGGACTTGACCTCGGCAAAGACCGAGTTCCTCAATGAGCACACTATCAGAATCCCCATAGTCCCCTAATATCTTCGATCGCAAGGGTGGGCGGATTTCCGCGTCAGAGAGCAGCGTTTTTTCGCGATGCGTACGCCTGCTTGGCTTGGTCTCCATCGCCACCCCATTTTTTCCCACGATAAGGACTATTCAGCTTAAAAAAGCTTACCAACCGTTATCAATAATGTCAAGATGGGAACAGTGATCTAATTCTTTACCAAAATCACCGATCTTAGAGCTACCAAACCTACCGGTAAAAGCATACCAACTCAAATTTTATTTCTTTTTGCGGTTATCTATAAAGCTCAAGTATGAAAAATTGCGAGATCTTCTATAAGGGATATCCAAAGCAGAGGTAATGCGGGCGCTGAAGGGTATGCTCTCCTTTGTTCATGGGGAATCGGTTTGAATTGCAAGCTTGCTATACCTCCATGAACCATAGGATCTTCTCCCTTGATTTGAAGGAAGCTCTTGAAGCTAATCCCTAAATGCAATTAAAAGGCATGAGTGAGTTGCACAAATAATTCATAGCGAATCTTTTCAATCATAGGCAACCATTATAAATGGATCTTATTCCATCGTTGGCGAAACAGAAGGATTTCGATTTTTTTTAATCGGACAAAAAGGTTCAAGGAAAATCGGGGTAAAACGAATGAGACGGGGTGGGAGAGTGGTTACCCCTAGGTTCCCCCAATAAAAAATGGGTTACATGAAATATCATGCAACCCATCGTTTTTGTTGGTAGCGGGGGCTGGATTTGAACCAGCGACCTTCGGGTTATGAGCCCGACGAGCTACCAGGCTGCTCCACCCCGCATCCGTATTGAAGACTTAAAAGTTTAGCTTTTTACTCATCAATTGTCAAGTTGTTTTTTCCGGATTGTTTTTTCCGGATTCGAGAATTTAACGAGAAGTGATTTAACACGACAGACTTCACTGACTGCCGTGTTTTTAGCAGGTGGATCAAAACGGATCCGCTTGGTTCTACCGCTTTTTCCGGAGAGGATGCCAAGACTCGACTTGGGTATCTTGAGTTGCCTGGATAAAAATTCAATGCAGATGCGATTGGCCTCTCCTTCCACCGGGGGTGCCGTCAACTTGACTTTCAGGGCGTCCAGATGTCTTCCGGCAAAGGCGTTTTTGGAGGATCTTGGAAGAACGTAGACTTTGAAGAGGAGATGGGTCCGGCAGTCCCGGATATCCAGGCATGCTTCATCCGCCATGGTCGGTCGGCCCTGAGGAGACGGCGTTTATCAGCTCTTCCAGAGTGACTGCGGCAGTCCCCACCTTGCCCACCACGATGCCGGCGGCGGCATTGGCCAGATGCATGGCCGTTTCAAGGGTGGCTCCGGAGGCCATGGCAAGGCCAAGGACAGCCAGTACCGTGTCGCCGGCGCCTGAGACATCATAGACCTGCCGGGCCTGGGCGCGGATGGCATAAGGGTTTTTCTCCCTCTCGAAAAGGATCATGCCATCTTGTCCTAATGTGATGAGGAGTTTTCCGATATCTAAGGTTTGAAGGATTTTTTCCGCCGCCTTTTGCAATGAAGAGCTGTCTACGATCTCCACACCGGCGGCGATTCCCGCTTCTTTTTTATTGGGCGTCAAAAGCGAGACCCCGGCGTATTTGACAAAACTTAAGCCTTTGGGATCGGCAATGACAAATTTATTTTTCGCACGGGCAGTTTTCAGGATTTGGACCATCAAGTCTTGAGTGATCAGGCCTTTCCCATAATCGGAGATCAGGACCATGTCCGCCTTCGGGATGGATTTTTCGATGGAGGCGATCAGTTGGTTTCGGGTTTCCCAAGACACCTCCTTTCGGGTTTCCCGGTCGATGCGCAGGACATGCTGGCTGACGGCGATGACCCGGGTCTTCTGGGTGGTAAGTCGCTCCGGATCCCGGATGACCCCTTTGGTGTTGACCCCGAGTTCTTCCAATTTTTTTAAAATCCGATTCCCGTTTCTTCCCGTCCCGACCACGCCGACGGCCAAAACCTGGCCGCCCAGTGCGGCCAAGTTGTGGATGACGTTGCCCGAGCCTCCGAGGGTGAAGCTTTCGTTTTTAACCAAGACCACGGGGACCGGCGCCTCCGGCGAGATTCGATCCACGTCCCCCCAGATGTACTCATCGATCATCAGGTCCCCGATCACAAGGATCCGGCATTTTGGGAATTGATGAAAGTCTATATTCAACGCAGAGGTCTTTTTCATGATCCCCCTTTTTTGTCGGGTGGCGATCCCGTATGTTCCCGAATCAATTGCGACAGGAATCGGGGAGGGCGGATCACGCGGCCTTCAGTATTCATGCATGCATGCAACGTGTAGCCGGATGCACAAAGGGTCTCTTTTTCCATGAAAAATATTCTGTAATCGAACTTGACGCCGGCTTTCACGCTCGGATCAAAGCGGGTTTCCACAACCAGTTGGTCGTCGTATGTGACCGGGGTCACGTACTTGCAAAAGGCCTCGGAAACCGGCAAAAAAACCCCTTTTTCTTCGATGCTTTTATAAGTGAACCCCCAGGAGCGAAAAAGCTGGGTCCGGCCGATTTCAAACCAGCGCATATAGTTGCCGTAGTAAGCGAACCCCATTTTATCGGTGTCACCGTAGAGCACCCGGACCGATGTTCGATGAGCCGGGTTCATTTCGATTCCTTTACGCATCTGCCGTCCGTGAGGCTTAAAAGTATCTCCTTGAGCTCTACATAATTTTCCGTGACCGGAAAATCCGGATACTCTTTTTTCACGTTTTCAGGCGGGTGATACAGGATGGCGTGGTCAGCAGCTTTAAGCATAAGGATGTCGTTGTAAGAATCGCCGATGCCGATAACCCGATAGTTCAGGCCCTTTAAGGAAAGGGCTGTTTGCTTTTTTGCCTCGGGTTGTCGCAGATTGTAATCCACGATCAGGCCCTCGTCGTTGACGGTGAGACAGTGGCAAAAGAGCGTGGGTCGCCCCAGCTTTTCCAAGAGCGGTCCGGCAAATTCCACGAAGGTATCGGAGACGACGATGACCTGAAACTTGGAACGCATCCAGTCTAAAAAGGCCTTGGCGCCGGGAAGGGGCTCCATGCCTGAAATCACGTCCTGGATGTTTTTCAGAGTGATCCTGTGTCGATGTAAAATGGCCAGACGGCGCTTCATGAGCACATCGTAATCCGGCACATCCCGAGTGGTGAGTTTGAGATCGTCGATGCCGGTCTTTTTAGCCACGTTGATCCAGATTTCAGGTGTGAAGATCCCTTCCATGTCAGAGCAGATAATATTCATGAGTTTTTCTTTCACTGTTGCTGCACTTCCTCTTCGATTCGAATGAGGATCGGCTTGGCATCCACCACGTCCATGGCGCCGATTTTCGCTAGGGCTGAGGCCACATCTTTTTCCCGGGCCTTATGGGAAAGCATCACCACCGGAACCGCCCCGTTGGTTTTTCTTCCCTTCTGGTGAACGGATTGGAGGCTGATGCCGTATTTTCCCAGGACTCCGGAAATTTTGGAAAGGACTCCGGGCTGGTCAAGGGCGGAAAACCGGAAATAGTAATGGGTATAAATATCACCGATGGGAACCACGGATAATTTCCGGATGCGATTTTTCTGGTATGACATCATCGGAATCCGAAGGGGGCGGCTTCCGGAAAGGATGTTCCGGGCCAAGTCCACGATATCGGATACCACGGCGCTGGCCGTCGGCATCATACCGGCGCCGTAACCGTAAAGCATCATGTCCCCCGCGCGGTCCCCGGTGATGGTCAGGGCATTCACAGAACCGTTCACGCTGGAAAGGAGGTTGTTTTCAGGGACCATGGTGGGATGAATCCGGGCTTCCACGCGGTTTCCGAAATTTTTACTGATGGCCAGAAGTTTCACCGTGTAGCCGAACTGCCGGGCAAAATCGATATCCAGGGGGGTGATCCCGGAGATCCCTTCGATATAGATGTCTTTCAGGTTGACCGTCATCCCGTAGGCCAAAGCCGACAAAATCGCCAGCTTGTGAGCGGCATCGTGTCCTTCCACGTCCAGTGTCGGGTCGGCCTCGGCAAACCCCTGGGCCTGGGCTTGAGCCAAGGCCTCTTTAAATGTCATCCCTTCCCGGGAGATTTGGGTGAGAATGTAATTGCATGTCCCGTTGAGGATCCCGATCATCGATTCGATCCGATTGCCCACCAGGGATTCCCGCAGGGTTTTAACTACCGGCATGCACCCTCCCACGCTGGCTTCGAAGGCCAGATCGACTCCTTTTCTATACGCCGCTGAAAACAATGCGTTTCCATGGACGGCCAGCAATGCCTTGTTGGCCGTTACCACGTGCTTGCCGCTTTTAATCGCGCGCAGGATCAGGTCATAGGCTGCGGTAAGTCCCCCGATCGTCTCGACGACGATATCGATATCAGGATCATCCACAATCTTGGAGGCGTCTTTTATAAGAACCCCTTTATTAAAACGGATTCCCCGGTTTTTTGTCAGGTCGATATCCGCCACGCGCGTCAGGTGAATGTCCGCACCCACCCTTGCTTTCAGGAGAGATTCGTTTTCCAAGAGAATCCGGGCCACCCCCGTGCCCACCGTACCGCACCCTAACAGCCCCACACGTATGGATTTCATCGGCAACTCCCCTCTATAAAACCTGTCGGATTCCCCTCACGGCCTGATTGATGCGCATCGGGTTTTCGATGAGGGCGAAACGGACATATTCATCCCCATACTCTCCAAACCCCAGACCGGGCGAAACGGCAACTTTTGCTTTTCGGATCAACATTTCTGAAAAGGCAACGGACCCCATTTTCACGTATTTTTCAGGGATTTTCCCCCAGACGAACATGGTTCCTTTCGGCGGCGGGATATGCCACCCGATCCTTTCCAGGCCCGAAATCAGGGCGTCCCGCCGCTGGCGGTAAATGTCCACAATTTCCTTCACACAGGGCTGGCGGTCCCTGAGGCCTTCTTTATGATCCGCCTCATTTTCCCCGCTCAAGGCGATGATGGCGGCAATCTGAATCGGCTGAAAGATGCCGTAGTCCAGGTAGCTTTTAATCCTGCGCAACGCGGCGACGATTTCCGCATTTCCCACGCAGAACCCCACGCGCCACCCGGGCATGCTGTAACTTTTGGAAAGCGAGAAGAACTCCACACCGACATCCTTGGCGCCTTTGGCCTGGAGGAAGCTGGGGGCTTGGTATCCATCAAAGACCAGATCCGCATAAGCAAAATCATGGATCACCATGAGATCGTGTTCTTTGGCATAAGCCACGATTTTTTCGAAAAATTCCAGCCCTACCACCTCGGTCGTGGGATTATGAGGGAAGGAAATAATGAGGACCTTGGGTCTGGGCCATGTCTGCTTTGTGGCGCGCATGAGGTTGTCGAAGAAATCCTCATCGGGGCCCGCAGGGATTCCCCGGACATCTCCGCCGGCGATGATGGCCGAATACGGATGAATGGGGTAGGTAGGGTTCGGCGTTAAGACCACATCGCCCGGGCGGATGGTTACAAGGATCAGATGGGACACTCCTTCCTTGACTCCAATGGTGACGATGGCCTCGGTATCCGGGTTGATATCCACGTCGAACCGGCGCTTGTACCAGCCCGAGATCGCCGTTCGGAGCTTGGTGATCCCCATGGAGGCCGAATATCGGTGATTTTGGGGTTTCTGGGCGGCTTCGATGAGCTTGGCAACGATGTGCGGCGGCGTCCCGATGTCCGGGTTTCCCATTCCCAGGTCGATGATATCCTCTCCAGCCTGTCTTGCCTCCATCTTGATTTGATTTACGGTGGCAAAGACGTACGGCGGGAGTCGATCCAACCGTGCAAAACGAGACATGATTTCCTCCATCCAGCTTTTCGAAAGAAAATAAAATGGTATTAATATGATATCGAAATATATTTGTCAAAAATTTCTTTTGACTTGCAAAGACTTTGAAGATATTTTTCCTGGTATTTTGAAGCGTCATATTTGATGAAATCGTAAAAACTCAAAATTGGGATGGCAAAGTAAAAAGCTTCAGATGCAAGGCGCGCAAATCCTGAGGAATGAGGCGATTACGCCGCAATGACGAAGGATGACGCAGCAGATGGACTTTTTACGAAGCCATCACATTTCATATTCAAAGGAGGTCCCGGGAGAAGGATGACCAAATCATGGACCTATGCAGATGCCGGTGTTGACATTGAAAAGGCCGACCGTTTTGTGGATCGGATCAAGGAAATGGCCAAGACCACATTCAATTCCCGAGTGATCGGCGGCATCGGCGGATTCGGGGGTCTATACTCCCTCAACCTTCAGAACATTTCCAGCCCGGTCCTGGTAAGTTCCACCGACGGTGTGGGAACAAAACTGAAAATCGCCTTCATGACCCAAACCCATGACACCGTAGGGATTGACCTGGTGGCCATGTGCGTCAACGACATCGCCGTTCATGGAGCCAAGCCTCTGTTTTTTCTGGATTATATGGCCATGGGATCGCTCAAGCCCCAGATCGCAACCGATATCTTGAAAGGGATTGTCAGCGGGTGTCAGGAAGCACAGTGCGTCCTGATCGGGGGAGAGACCGCGGAGATGCCGGGCTTTTACCACCCCGATGAATATGACTTGGCCGGATTCGTGGTGGGCATCGTAGACAATCAGAAGATCATCGACGGAAGCGACATCTCGGTAGGCGACAGGCTGGTCGGGATTGCCTCCAGCGGTCTTCATTCCAACGGGTTTTCACTGGTTCGAAAGATATGTTTCGATATCTTAAAGCTTGATATCCAGGATTTTGTTTCAAAGCTGGACCGGCCGCTCGGCGAAGCGCTTTTGACGCCGACCCGGATTTACGTTAAAACACTGCAGGCTCTTATCAAGGATCGCCCTATCCGAGGTCTCGCTCACATTACCGGAGGCGGGATTACGGGAAATGTCCCCCGCATCCTTCCGGAAGCATGCGGTGCTCTCTTTTATAAGGACAGCTGGGAGGTGCCGCCGGTTTTTTCCTTTTTGAAAGAGGCCGGGAAGGTGTCCGATGAGGAGATGTTGCGGACCTTCAACAACGGCATCGGCATGGTGGCCGTTGTTCCGGAAGAAGCCGTCAAGGACGTCTTGGAGCGCCTCAACGGTTTGGATGAAAAAGCGTTTGTCATCGGCGAAATCATCAAGCGTCCGGCAGACGGGTCGAGGATCCAATGGAAGTAGTCGCTTCAAAAGACGGTAAGAAAAGAGGAAAGGCCCCGTCCAAAGGCAAGCCGTCTTTTGTCCGACGTATGGCAGCCCCCTTTTTGGCTCTGCTGAAATGGCTCGAAAAGGGTCAGCAGGGAAAAGCCCCGTGCAAGACCTGAGGGATCGGTTCGGGCGGCACCGGTCGGGTGCCCTGATCCGGCCCTGTTTATTAAACGCGACCTACCGGTTAGCGCACGTCCACCGGCACCCATAACGATCAGGCGGCAATAATGATGGAGTACGGTTTATTCGGGGCTTCCTTTTTCATCTGCCTGGTGCTGACCCCTCTCATCCGGTGGGCGGCTATTATGAAAGGCTGGCTGGCCAAACCCTCCGAAGAGCGGTGGCATAAGAAGCCCACCGCCCTGCTTGGAGGAATAGCCATCTATGCCGGAATAGCGATCCCCTTGTTTTTTATCTCCGATTTTTCCACCGTCGTTTCTCATATGGACCGATCCGCCGTCATCAAGCTCCCTGCTTCCCCGGCGGCCGTGGTGTGGCTCGGTATCACCGCGCTCTTCTTGCTGGGCCTTGTAGACGATTTCATCAAGATCAAACCCCACACCAAGCTAGTGGGTCAGATCGTGGTGGCCTCCTTCATCGCCTTTTTAGGATTTCGGCTCCATTGGTTCGTCTCCATGACTCTCGACACGATGGTGACCATTGTGTGGATTGTGGGAATCACCAATGCTTTCAACCTGTTGGATAACATGGACGGTCTTTGTGCCGGGGTTGGCCTGGTAGCGACTTTGACATTTGCGGTACTGTTCTTTGATCACACCGAAAGCCTTTTTCTCATCTCCTTGATTCTTGCCGGATCCATGGCTGCTTTTTTGGTGTATAATTTCAAACCGGCGTCCATATTCATGGGCGACAACGGAAGTCTCCCCATCGGCTTTTCCCTCTCCATGCTGGCCATGCTTTACACCCAAAACGGTACCGGGAACCGGATTTCGGCCTACGCAGTTCCGGTGATGGTTCTCATGGTTCCGATTTTGGATACCACCTTGGTGACCCTGATTCGTCTCTTGAGCGGGAGGAAGGCGTCCACGGGGGGGCGGGATCACACCTCCCATCGGCTGGTGCTTATGGGGTTTTCCGAACGAGGGGCGGTCCTGTTTCTTTACGGTATCGGCGCAGTGTCCGGACTCTCCGCAATTTTTGTGGACCGAAGCGACACGCTCACCTCCCCCGGGGTCATCATCCCGCTAGCCCTGTCCGTTCTTCTCATGGGAATTTATCTCGCCCAGATTCGAGTTTATCCCGAAAAGGAGTTTTCTCTTCTTCGGGGGCGGGTGTACACACCCATCCTGGTGGAGTTGACCTACAAGCGACAGATTCTTCTGGTGATCCTGGATTTTGGGCTGATCGCTTTCGCTTATTACGTTTCTTACCGGCTCAGGTTCGACGATGATGCGTTCGGCGTCTATTTCAAGGTATTTCTCCGATCTCTTCCGACAGTCATTGCCTGCAAGTTTTTAGCCTTTTTTGCCATCGGCATCTACCGGGGCATCTGGCGCTATATGAGCGCAAACGACGTTTTTACCTATCTCAAGGCCACTGCAGCAGGGACCGTGCTGTCCGTCACGGTGATCACGTTTATTTATCGGTTTGAAGATTTTTCCAAGGGGATTTTTGTCATCGACTGGTTTTTAACGACCGGATTGCTACTGGGGACCCGGGGATCCTTCCGCCTTTTTATGGACACGGTGAAGCGAAAGGCTCTGGCCGGGGACATGGTGATCATCTACGGGGCCGGACGCGGCGGCGAGATCCTGTTGCGTGAGATCCTCAACAACCCCAGCCTTGGCATCAAGCCGATCGGGTTCATCGATGACGACCCCCTGAAAGTCGGCAGGAAGCTGAACGGATATCCTATCCTGGGATCATTCGATGATTTGTCGACAATTCTCAAGAAACACCCCGTGGGGGGGCTGCTCATTTCTTTCACCGAAGCCGATCCGTCCCGGATAGAGGCGGTCAAGGGCTTTTGCGTGGTGAACGCCCTTTTCTTGAGGCGTTTTTCAGTGCATCTGGAGGATGTGCATCTGGAGATAAATCAAAAAAGCCGACCGATAGATCGTCCCGAGGATGACCTTCAGAAACGGGAGCAGACGCTTTCATGATCGTGCTGGGGATCGAGACCTCGTGCGATGAAACCGCAGCCGCCGTGACAAAGGACGGTCATCAGATCCTATCATCGGTGGTGGCCTCACAAATCGAGATACATCATCCCTTTGGAGGCGTGGTCCCGGAACTGGCTTCCCGCAAACATATGGAGGCCATCGTGGACGTGGTGCGCAAAGCCATGCAAATAGCGGAGGTAACCCTCAAAGAGCTCGACGGTGTGGCGGTGACCCAGGGGCCCGGCCTGGTTGGGTCTCTCCTGGTCGGTTTTTCCTTTGCCAAGTCCCTTGCCTATGCATTGGGTATACCCTATGTCGGGGTGGATCACATCGAAGGCCACATCCACAGCGCTTTCTTTGCCCACGACTCGCTATCGTTTCCTTTCATTGCGCTTATGGTCTCCGGAGGACACACGGCCCTTTACAGGGTGAACGGCTTACTCCACTGGACTCTGATGGGGAAAACCCGGGATGACGCGGCAGGGGAAGCTTTTGACAAGGTGGCCAAGATGCTCGACCTCGGGTATCCCGGTGGTCCGGCTATTGATCGCATCGCACGGGGGGGGAATCCGGCTGCGATCCGTTTTCCCAGGGCATTGCTGGATCCGTCCTCCTTTGACTTCAGCTTCAGCGGAATCAAAACAGCGGTGAACCGGTATATCCAAACCCATCCCGATTACCGGGATGCTTTTCCCCAAATTGCTGCGGCTTTTCAGGAAGCGGTTGTGGATGTCCTGGTCGCCAAAGCGATTCGTGCGACGGAAGAGACCGGATGCAGGCACTTGGCGGTGGTGGGCGGCGTGGCTGCAAACTCCAGGCTTAGAAAACGGATGGGAGATGCTGCCGAGGAAAATGGGATCTCCCTCCATATTCCGCCCCCGGCGCTTTGCGGGGACAACGCCGTCATGATCGCCCATGTGGGGTATCATCGCTTGCGCCGGGGCGAATCCTGCGGGCTGAAGGATGATGTCTATTCCCGAATCCGGCCGTCAGAGGGAAAAGCGTCACTGGGAGATCGGTGCATTTAAAAAGGTACGCTTGACCTCTGTGATTTTCCGACAGGCGGCGACTCCGGACTGCCGGATCCGGGACGATTTCCCGATAGTCTTTAAAACAGATTCAAAAAAGGCTTCGATTTTTTCGGTCCGATGGCAAACCAGGGCGATATCGATCCGGGCTTCCAGAATCCGCTCGGCAAGAGTCTCGACAGGGTAATGGCTCTCGATGGCTCCCATATCCAAGTCGTCGGTAAAAACGATCCCGGTAAATCCCATACGGTGTTGCAATAGATCCTTTGCGATGACCTCCGATAAGCTGGCCGGCCAGTCTGGATCGATTCCGGAATAGACGAGATGGGAGAGCATGATGCCCGAAACTCCTGCTTCAACGGCATCCTTGAAGGGTACGAGATCACAGGCTTCCATTTCCGGAAGCGAGATCCTAAGATCAATGGGATCGACGTGGGGATCTATGACGGCCCGACCCATCCCCGGGAAGTGTTTGGCCACCGAAAGGACGCCTTTTCCCTGGAAAAGGGAAATCACCACCTGCCCCAATTCAGAAACCCGAAACGGATCGCCCGCGAAGGACCTCCCCGCCATGACGCTGTTGATTCCGGCCGGAACCACATCCAGCACCGGCGCCATGTTCATGTTGATCCCTATAGATCGAAGTTCGGAGGCGGTCACCTCGGCAAATCGATGGGCGTCGGCGGAATTTTGGATATGGGGATTCCCCGGAAATTCCGTAAAAAAAAGGCCTCGCAGCCGGGCCACCTCCCCTCCTTCTTGATCAACCGCGATAAATAGGGGATCCTTTCCGCAGGACGCGGCATATTCCTGGACCGATCGGGTCAGCTCCCGGATCTGCTCCGGGGTCTGTATATTTTTTTTAAACAGGATAATGCCGGTAACCCCGATATCTCTGATCAGATACTTCAGGTCCTCATCGAGGTGAGTCCCGTCAAACCCGACCATCAATCGCTGACCGGCTAAGATCCTATCCGAAGGCCGAGGCGTCATGGCAATACTTCCTTTTCTTTCTGGTAGATTTCTACGGCCAAACGGTGGGTCTGGAGGTCTTCGGAGAATTGGTGGGTTCCGTCATTTTTAGAGACAAAATATATAAAAGGGGTCTTTGCAGGATAAAGGGCCGCCTCAAGGGAATCGGTTCCAGGGTTTGCGATGGGTCCGCGAGGGAGTCCTGACATCCGATAAGTATTATAAGGGGTGCGTTGAGCGAGGTGCTTCTCGCGTGAGATCTCCGTCAAAGTCCTTGATGCCATAGATCACCGTGGGATCGCTTTCCAGGCGTATCTTCTTTTGGAGTCGATTGTGAAAGACCGAAGCGACTAAAGGCCGCTCAAAGGGGGCACCGGTTTCCTTTTCGATCATGGAGGCCAGGGTGACGATTTGGTGGATCGTGAAACCCGCCCTGGTTGCCGCTTCTTCCCATTGAGGCTTGAAAGCTTTACGAAAAGCGCCCACCATAGTGGAAAGGATCGATCCTGGGGAAGAAGGCCGGGGAAAATAATAGGTGTCCGGAAAAAGGTATCCTTCGAGGGTGGAGGCTTCGATGCCGAGGCGCCGGGCGGTTTCCGAATCGGTGGCGGTCCTTATGAAATCTCCTCGATCCAAAATGTTCGATTGGGCAAGAAGATCGGCAATTTGGAAAAGAGTATATCCTTCAGGAACGGTCACCCTGTACAGAGCCACTTTACCGGCAGCCATGGCATCCAATATGGCTGCGGGCGTCTGGGCGGCCGAAAGGGCGTATTCACCGGCCTTAATCCGTATATCCAAACCTTTCAGCCGGGCGTACAGGCGTAGCTTGCATGCACTCTCGATGATCTTTTCTTGATGGAGCCTTTCGGCTGTCCGCCGGAAGGAGTCCCCGGGCAAGACGACAAACGACCTGACGGGGGCAAGGGGGTCGGCCGGGGTTTGGGCAAAGTGATACATTTCCAGGAAAAGAAATGTGAGTATGGAAAAGACAACAAACCCCAGAAAAACGGCGGCAGAAAAGATTCTCGAATTCAGAGACGCGCCCATGTCCATGCAATATAGGTCGGCCCTAAATTAAACGATAGAGCCGATCGATCAGATCGGTAAATTGATCCATTGAGAATACATAATGCATCTCCTGGAAATCCCTCCTGAATTGAAGTACTTTCTCCTTGACAGTGCGGTTTCCGCCCAGGGCTTCCGCAACAAACTGGGCCAGTTGTTGAAAATGGGGTTCCTTCATGCCGAACCGGGTCATTTCCTGAACACCCATGCGCAAGGAACCTGAAGCGGTAAATCCTTCATCCGCCGGGGAAGCCTGGTAGTTGACGATAATGTTGTTTTCCTCCAGGCGTCGGGCAATCTCCGGCCCTTTGGCATACCCGACGTTGAGGATCACCTGGTGGGTTTCGGTATAGGAAATTTCCGGGTCTCCTGCTACACTCAGGCCATACGCTGCCAGCTCTTTCGCGAAGGTTTTGGCGTTGGCGAGCACCTGATTTTGATAGGATTCCTTGAAATGGTTCATCTCATAGGCGGCCATCAGGAGCCCCAGCAGGGTCCCCAGGTGATGGTTGCTGGTGCTGCCGGGGAATGTTCGGCGCTGGATCGCTTCCCAGAATTCGAAACGGTGATCTTCCAAAGTGCAGTCGGAGGCGATGATACCCCTCTGGGTTCCGAAAAACGTCTTGTGGGTCGACCCGGTGACGATGTCCGCACCTTCCCTGAACGGCTCCTGGAACAAGGGCCCTGCAAGGCCCAGGACATGGGCCATGTCGTAAAGGATCATGCAATCCAAGCCCAAGGTATTCACCATTTCCCGGATCTGGGCCACCGGCTCCCGATAAAGGGTCATGCTCTTACCGAAGATGATCAGCTCCGGCCGGTGCTCTTCGAGTACCTCCCTGCAGGCGCTCACATCGATCTTGAAAGGGTCGTGAACCAACACCGGAAAATTGACCACTGCAGGCTTTTCCGTCTTGGGATCCCGCATGACGAAATCCCGCAGAGCGCCCATGGGCTGTGCGCTCAGATGCCCGCCTTTGATGATATGGTTATTGAGGACCTTTCGAATCCGACGCTGTTCGCTCTTCCGATCGGCCCGGTTGAGAAAGTCCACCATGGCGCTGAAGACGGCGGTGTTGGCCATCTGTCCGGAGATCACCCGGGTTTCCACTTCCCGGCATCCCAGGTAGGTGCAAAGTTCCTCTTTGAGCAGAGACTCTACTTCGGCGATAAAGTCGGTTCCTTGGTAATAAAACACCTCGGCATCGGAAAAGGCGGGGACCGGTTTGTGCTCGGCGTAACGGCCGGAAGGGTCGGCCATGGAGAGAAGCTTGACCAGGATGGAGGGGGTCTGTTCCGAGGGGATCAGGTTGATGCATTCCTGTCGGCGCCATCGGGTATTTGATAAGGCCTTTTCGGTGAGGATCCGGGCTTTCTCGAGGAAGGGGCTCTTTCCGGAAGAACGCTTTTCCTGATGAATCCGGCTCCAGAGGATAGGCCGGGCCATGGGAGGGGCCTCGCTTCGCAAATGGTAGGGAACGATCACTCCCTTGACCCGCCTGCCCCGGATATCGATTTCAATAATGTCTCCCTCCCAGCAATCACTGTCCATAAGGGCCAGGCAGATTCCCCTCAGCTCCGTCTGTTCGGTTGGGGTGGAGTGAATGCCGTCTCCTGTAAATTGATAATAAGGGACCATGGTGCCGCTGGTGACATACCCCACCTGTGAGCTGTTTCGAAAAATGCGATATCCCAGCCGGGGAACCCCTTTTTCCATGAGCGCCGCAGGCTGGACCCGGCGGGGGAGGTCTTTTGTGTTGGAAAAATCGTGGCAGGCAATCCGTTTGAAAGCCTCAAATTGCCTGAAAAGCGACGTCCGGCCGATAAAGTCTCCTTTAAGAGGGGAAAAACTGACGGCGAACCGGGCAAGGGGACAGGTGAATATGGGAATCGGCTTTCCTTCAGGGTCGGTGCCGAACTCGTGTCCATAAAGGGGGAGCGCGGCTTCCAGCCTCAAAGTGTCGCGGGCTCCCAATCCCACGGGAGAAGCGCCCTTGGAAAGAATCCGATCCCACACCTTCGGGGCATCTTCCTGTTTCATGAAAAGCTCGAAGCATAGCGGCTCGCCGGTATATCCGGTTCTGCCGATTCGGACGGTCGCTCCGGCAATGACGGCGGTGGAAAGTGCGTTTCTCATCGGTTCAGGAAGCTGTCCTGAGTCGAGAATTTCCGTCATGATCTCCTTGGATCGGGGTCCCTGGAGGCTGAGCATGGAAAGGGATTCCGTGTGATCTTCCAGCCGAACGTCTTTGAAGCCTTTCAATGTCGCATTGAAATGGTCCCAATCTTTTCGGGTGTTGGCCGCGTTGACTACCAGAAGATAGCTGTCTTCCACGAAACGGTAAAGGTAGGCATCGTCAATGGCACCGCCTTCGACATCGGCGATTATGGTGTATTGGCTTTCTTCCACTTCGAGGGCGGCGGCATTATTGGTCAGCACATGCTGGAGAAAGGATAGGGCATTTTTCCCGGAGACGATGAAGCGGCCCATGTGGGAAACATCGAAGAGGCCAGCCTCTTTTCGGGTGGCCAGATGCTCCTGAAGGATGCCCGAGCGATAATGCAGAGGCATGTGCCACCCGCCGAAAGAGACAAGGTTGGCGCCCAGGGAAGCGTGGCGATCGTGTAAGGGTGTCTTACGCAGCGTTTCCATTTCCAGACTCCTTTTTATGGGTAAACCCTGTTGTTGCAAAAGCTGAGGATGTCCCAGATCCAAGGCGTCCAAGGGTGAAGCCGTAGTATTTTACTGCGAGCCCTTGGCAACGAAGGAGATGGTGCATCCTCAGCTTTCCCTCCGGGTAAAAAATGTGACAAATTTTTTCTTTGTTTTTAAAGTCACTAAAAGTTTATTCGCGAACCATGCCTAAACGTATTCAAATGCCCTTTTATCATTCTTTTTTCTATACCTTGTCATGTTTTTTATGCAACTGCAGGGTAAATTCCGGCCGATTGGAGGGCCAATAGACTGAAAGCTTCATACAAAGACCCTCCGCTGTCAAGGCTTTTGTCAGAAAGCTTTCTCAGGTGAGGTTCCGAATTCCTGATTGAAATTTCAGCCCGGCTGTACTAATAAAATTGATGGCTTCGTAAAAAGTCCATCTGCTGCGTTGCGCTGCATCCTTCGTCATTGCGGCGTACCTATAAGTACGCCTCATTCCTCAGGATTTGCGCGCCTTGCATCTGAAGCTTTTTACTTTGCCATCCCAATTTTGAGTTTTTACGATTTCATCAAAATTAAAAAGTTGTTTGATGACGCAAAGAGGATCCATGCCAAGGAAGATATCTTTAGGTGGTGAAAACCTTAACCTGGAAGATTTGACTGCGGTGGCCCGGAATGGGACGCAAGTGGCGTTGACCCAAGAGGCCTCTCGTCGGATCCGGGCCGCTCGCCGGCTGGTGGATCAATGGATTGCCGAGGGGAGAATCATCTACGGGATGACCACGGGATTCGGGGTGCTCAGCGATGTGAAGATCTCTCTGAAGGATACCCGGCAACTTCAAAAAAACATCCTCATGAGCCACGCCGCAGGCGTAGGAGAACTACTGGACACCGAAACGGTAAGGGCGGTCATGGCCCTGAAGGTGCATGACCTTGCAAAGGGACATGCGGGAATCCGCTTGGAGACCGTCCGCCAGTTGATAGAGTGTCTCAATCGGGGAATCCATCCGGAAGTGCCGGCTCAGGGGTCGGTTGGCGCCAGCGGTGATTTGGCCCCCCTGGCTCACCTTGCCCTGGTCCTTATCGGTATGGGAATGGCCGTTTACCGTGGAAAGCGGATGTCCGGTAAAGCGGCCCTGTCTAGATGCAGCCTCAAACCCCTTACACTGGAAGCCGGCGAAGGGCTTGCCCTGGTGAACGGCACCCAGGTGATGACCGCCATCGGCGCACTGACCCTTTACGATGCTCTTAAACTCGCAAAGACCGCGGATATCGCGGCGGCCATGAGTCTGGAGGTCCTGATGGGGAGCCGGACGGAGTTCGACCCCCGAATCCATCGGGTCCGACCCCATCCCGGCCAAGCGGCGGCGGCCGACAACATGCTCCGCATCACCAAAGACAGCGAGATCATCTCCTCTCACCAAGATTGCTGCCGGATTCAGGACGCCTACACGCTGCGCTGTTCCCCTCAGGTGCACGGAGCGGGTAAAGACGCCGCGGCATACGCGAAGAAGGTCCTGGAGACCGAAATGAACGCTTCCACCGGGAATCCCGTTATCTTTACAGAAGATAAAACATTTCTATTAGGGGGTAATTTCCACGGTCAGCCTGTGGCATTGGCCCTCGACTTTTTAGGGATAGGGATATGCGAGTGGGGGGCGATCTCCGAGCGCCGGGTGGAACGGCTGGTAAACCCCCAGCTCAGCGGACTTCCGGCCTTCCTTGTGGCTGACGGCGGATTGAATTCCGGCTTCATGATCACTCAATACACGGCCGCGGCTCTGGTCTCGGAAAACAAGGTCCTGGCTCATCCGGCATGTGTGGATTCCATCCCCACATCGGCCAACAAGGAGGACCATGTCTCCATGGGGACCATATCGGCCCGAAAGTGCCGGTCGATTTTGAAAAATGTGGAGCACGTCATCGCCATCGAGATGCTGTGCGCCGCCCAGGCCATGGATCTTTTCACCAACATGAAACCGGGGAAAGGGACACTGGCGGCCTATCGGACCATCCGGGAGACCGTCAGGCATCTGGATATCGACCGCGTCCTTTCGAAGGATATCGCCGCGTTAACGGACCTGGTTCGAAGCGGCGCCATCGTCGATGCCGTGGAAGAAGCCGTGGGTCCGCTGAACTGATGTCCGCCTCATGCTTTGAGCCAGGCCAAATCCTTGGATAAAATTACTCTGAGATACGGTAACGACCTCATCGATTGGGACCTTTCCGGTGATGTTGTTCTTTTCGATGTCCGGGACCCAAAGTCCCGGTGCGACCCGGAACGCTTTTTTCTTCAAGTCGATCACGCCATAGATTCCGCCAGGCCGGATCTGAGCCGGGTCGGCATCGTTGTCGCGGATAAGACCCGCCTGTGCAATTATCCGATTTATCTTCCCGGGTTGAGGGAGGCATTTGAGAAGCGAGGCGTCGATTCCGGCCGGATCCGGTTTTTCATTGCCTACGGCACCCATGCCCGGCAAAGTGATGTTGAAAGCCTTGCCGCCTACGGCGATGCCTATCGCCGTTTTACCATTATACACCACGACGGCAGCAACCCGGACTCCTTTGCGCTCTTGGGTGAAACATCCCGCAAGACACCGGTTCTGATGCGTAAAGATCTTCTGGAGTGCACGTTTGTTTTAACTTTCGGTGCGATTTCCCATCATTATTTTGCGGGATATGGGGGGGGACGGAAGCTGATTTTTCCGGGTCTGGGGTTCCAGGAGGCCATCTATCTCAATCATGCCCTTTTCCTGGATAGGGCCAAGAAGCGATTGGCTCCCGGCTGCCGACCGGGAGTTTTGGACGGCAACCCCCTGGCCGAGGATCTCGAGGAGCATGAAGCCTTTTTTCAGGCCCATATGGCCATCCATGGCATCCTGGACCGAAACGGAAAGGTTTGCGAGCTGCTTTTCGGTACCGGTCCTTCCGATTTTCGGAAAGCATGCGCCGAGCATGCGCGAAATTGCGAACTCCCCGATGGAAAGAGGTATTCGTGGGTTCTGGCATCATGCGGGAGTCATCCCAGGGACATCAACTTCATCCAGAGCCATAAGGCGATTCAGAACGCCTCCCTTTTCGTCGAGGACGGGGGGACACTGGTGGCATTGGCCCGGTGCCGGGACGGGGTGGGCTCCAGTACTTTCTTACCTTATTTTTCCATGGGGGGATATGCCGGAGCATTTGAGAGGCTTTCCGGGCGATATGAGGGAAACGGTGGAACCGCCCTTTCCATGATGACTAAAACCGACCGGATCAGAATTCTCATGATCACGGATCTTGACGAAAAAACCTGTCGAATTATCGGAGTTAAAAAAGTTTCACTTGATCAAGCGCTGCAACATATACAAAACCGAAAAGGAGCTCTGGCCGTGCTTCCTAATGCCGGTCTTTTGGTTCGGGTTCCAAAGGGCCCTGTTGAGGGGATCAGGAGCAAAAATCGATGAAAATGGAGACGATCCGGGATTCAGAGTCTGCGCGTTGCCGGTTTCCGGACTTTCCCGACATTCCGTATATCGAAGGGGACGGCACCGGTCCGGATATCTGGAAGGCCACCCGTATGGTTCTGGATTCAGCCGTGGACCATGTTTATAAAGGAAAACGGGGTATTCGCTGGAAAGAGGTACTGGCAGGTGAAAAGGCCTTCCGGGAGTCCGGAAGTTTCCTTCCGGATGAGACGCTTCAGAGCATACGGGAACATGGTATCGCCATTAAGGGGCCTCTGACAACTCCTGTTGGAAAGGGGATCCGCAGTGTCAACGTGGCCCTGCGCCAGGAGTTGGACCTTTTCGCATGCATCCGGCCGGTAAAATACATCCCGGGGGTGCCCAGCCCCATGCGTCATCCGGAAAAGGTGGATATGGTCGTATTCCGGGAAAATACCGAAGATGTTTATACCGGGTTGGAATGGGAGGCTGATTCGGCGATTGCTAAAAAAATTATCGCCCTCGTTCAAGAGGAGACGGGAAAGAAAATCCGTCCAGGCTCAGGGATAGGGCTTAAACCCATGAGCCGTTTCGGAACGCGCCGTTTGGTGGGTATGGCGATTCAATATGCCCTTAAGCATGGACGACGCAGTGTAACCCTCGTTCACAAGGGAAACATCATGAAATTCACCGAGGGGGCCTTTCGCAACTGGGGATACGAATTGGCACGCGAAAAATTCGCCGATGTGACGGTAACGGAAGAAGACCTGTCGGATAAACAAGAACAAAGGCTCCCAGAGGGAAAAGTCATCATCAAGGACCGGATTGCAGACGCCATGTTTCAACATATTCTGCTTCGCCCCGACGAGTACGATGTCCTGGCCATGCCGAACCTGAATGGGGACTATATGTCCGACGCACTGGCTGCCATGGTGGGAGGGCTCGGGATGGCGCCTGGGGCCAATATCGGGGACGGATACGCGGTATTTGAAGCCACCCATGGTACTGCCCCGAAATACGCCGGGCTCGACAAGGTGAACCCGGGGTCTCTAATCCTGTCTGGGGCTCTCATGTTCGATTACATGGGATGGAAGGAGGCCGGAGATCTTGTCCGAGAAGGACTCAGCAGCGCCATTTCACAAAAACGGGTTACCTACGACCTGGCTCGACAGATGGAAGGGGCCGTGGAACTTTCCTGCTCAGGGTTTGCCCGGGCCGTCACGGATGCTTTCAGGAGATAATGGAGGCATAAAGTGCAAGTAGATTTAGAAGAAGAATCCACGGGTATGAGGTAGGAGGCGATATTGAATAAAAACGAGTTCGTAAAGACGATCCGAGTCAACGGGGCATCCATCCATTACTATAACATCTTGGCGCTAGAAGAAAAGGGGATCGGTCATATCTCCGAATTGCCTTTTTCCATCCGAATGTTATGTGAGAACCTGCTTCGGCATCTCGACGGAGCGGTGGTGACCGATGCGGACCTTGAAAAGATCGCCCGATGGGCCGGTCGGTATGATGCACCGGTGGAGATCCCCTTTCATCCGGCCCGGGTCCTTATGCAGGATTTCACCGGGGTTCCGGCCGTGGTGGATCTTGCCGCTATGCGCGACGCCGTCCGAGACTTGGGGAAAGACCCCAAAGCGATCAACCCCCTCATCCCCGTAGAGCTTGTCGTCGATCACTCTATCCAGCTTGATTATTTCGGCACGGCCGACGCCCTGAAAAAGAACGTGGCTAGGGAATACAAGCAGAATCGGGAGCGCTACGCCCTCTTGAAGTGGGCACAGAAAAGCTTTGGAAACTTCAAGGTGGTCCCCCCCAACTCGGGGATCTGCCACCAGGTCAACCTCGAACACCTGGGAAGAGTAGTTGTGACTCAAAAGGAGGGTGACGGTTTGCTGGCCTTCCCGGACACCCTGGTCGGGACCGATTCCCACACGACCATGATCAACGGCATCGGCGTGGTGGGGTGGGGCGTGGGTGGCATTGAGGCGGAAGGGGTAATGCTCGGACAACCCTATTTCATGGCCATTCCTGAGGTCATCGGAGTCCGCATGTCCGGAGCCCTCGGTCCGGGAGCCACAGCCACGGACCTTGTTCTTGCCATCACAGAGATGTTGCGAAAAAAAGGAGTGGTGGAGAAGTTCGTAGAATATTTCGGGCCGGGAGTGAAAACCCTCACTGTGCCACAGCGCGCCACCATCTCCAACATGAGCCCCGAATGCGGTGCCACCATCAATTTATTTCCCATCGACGAAATGACAATCGATTATCTCGTGCTGACCCGGGGAAAAAACCATGCGCAGATCGTGGAGACATACACCAGGGCGTGCGGCTTTTTTGACTTGGAGGAGCGCAGGGTGCGTTATTCGGAGGTCCTGGAACTGGATCTCTCTTCCGTGCGCCCCGCTGTTGCGGGACCTGCAAGACCCCAGGACCGGATCGAGATCCAAAAGCTGAAGGCCGTTTTTGTCGATTTGATGGGGTGCGCTTATAAACGGGATGCCGATCCGACCCTGATGTCTATGTTCCGAGATGAATCGGGGAGCCCAAGTATATCGCCTTCGGACTGCCGTCCTACCGACCGGCGTGTCTTCGAAGTGGATATCCACGGGAAAAAGGATAGCATTGGAGACGGAAGTGTCGTTATCGCCGCCATCACGAGCTGTACCAACACCTCCAATCCCGAAGTCCTCATTGGAGCCGGTCTCCTGGCCAAGGCCGCTGTGGAGAAGGGCCTGAAAATCCCTCTCTCGGTTAAAACCTCGTTGGCTCCCGGGTCCAGGGTGGTGGAGGATTACCTGAAGGCCGCGGGCCTTCTCCCGTATCTTGAGGCGCTGGGCTTCCATGTGGCGGGTTTCGGGTGCACAACCTGCATCGGCAACAGCGGCCCCCTGCACCCGGAAATCGAAAAGGTCATCAACGAACATCACCTTACGGTGGCTGCGGTCCTTTCCGGAAACCGGAACTTCGAGGCCCGGATCCACCAGAAAGTGCGGGCCAATTTTTTAGCCTCCCCCATGCTCGTTGTTTGTTTCGCACTTGCCGGGAGGATCGATATCGATTTGACCCAAGAGCCCATCGGATTGGATCCCAACGGTGAACCGGTATACCTGAAAGACATCTGGCCTTCCAAAGAAATGGTGCAACAGCTCATCGAACGCCACGTCAAGAGGCGATTTTTTCAAAAGACCTATCGCCGGATTTTTAAAGGGGATGCGTTCTGGAAGGAGATGTCGGCGGGAAAGAGCACCACATTCCCGTGGGCCCAAGGATCGACCTACATCAAAGAGCCGCCATATTTCGAAGGGTTCAGAATGGAGAGGGAAGATTCAAAGGACATCGATGACGCCCGGGTGCTTTTGTACGTCGGGGATTCGGTGACTACCGACCATATTTCTCCGGCCGGCACGATTCCCAGCAGTTCTCCGGCCGGCCGATACCTCATGGATCAAGGTGTTTCCCCCGTGGATTTCAACTCCTATGGAGCCCGCAGGGGGAATCATGAGGTGATGATACGGGGAACGTTCGGCAATATCCGGATCAAGAACAAGCTGGTGGCGCCGAAGGAAGGGGGCTTTACCCTCAAGTTTCCGGAAAAAAGAGAGATGGCTGTCTTCGATGCCGCTCAAGCCTATGAAAAAGAAGGAATTCCCCTTGTTGTTTTAGCCGGGAAAGAATACGGGACCGGTTCATCCCGGGATTGGGCGGCAAAAGGGACCCGGCTTCTGGGTGTTCGTGCCGTGATTGCTGAATCCTTCGAGCGGATCCACAGGAGCAACCTGGTGGGGATGGGGGTTTTGCCCCTCGCTTTTGCCGAAAAAGGGGCACTCGAAACGCTGAAGCTTTGCGGGTCCGAAATCATTTCCGTCCGGGGAATCGCATCGGTTCAGCCCCGTGAGAGACTCGAGGTGACGGCCGTGAAAGAAGATGGATCGATGGTTCGGTTTCCGGTCATCGCTCGACTCGATACGCCCATCGAGGTGAGCTATTTCCTGCATGGCGGCATCCTGCCGTATGTCGTAAGAAAAATTCTGAAAGCCGCCGATTGAAAACAGCGTCGGGACGTGGTAGGGTAACTCAACCTTTTAACCGGTATTCGGGCGATGAAAACCTGAAAGAAGAACGGTTTCCAGGAACAAAAGGATATAGATGGCCAAGCCGAAATTGAAAGAACATCGCATCCAGACAGATTGGTGCAAAGGGTGCGGGATTTGCGTGGCATTTTGCCCGAAGTCGGTGCTGGAACTGAATGCACAGGACAAAGTCAGCGTTGAGCGGCCCCAGGACTGTATCTGTTGCCGGCTTTGTGAACTCAGGTGCCCTGACCTCGCCATCGAAGTGGTTGTGGAGCCGGAGGGTTCTGAATGAAGAAAAACATCAAGTTTGTTCAGGGAAACGAAGCTTGTGTCGAAGGGGCGCTTTACGCCGGTCTCGATTTTTTCGCCGGATACCCGATTACCCCCTCCACGGAGATCGCCGAACATCTGTCCTACCGGCTTCCGCAGCGAGGCGGCAAGTTCATCCAGATGGAAGACGAAATCGCCTCCATTTGCGCCATCATCGGAGCGTCACTGACCGGCCACAAGGTGATGACGGCCACGAGCGGTCCGGGATTTTCCCTGATGCAAGAGGCCCTGGGATATGCCATCATGACGGAGATTCCCTGTGTGATCGTAAACGTCCAGCGGGGGGGACCGTCCACCGGGCTTCCCACCAGTGTTTCTCAAGGGGACGTCAACCAGGCCCGGTGGGGAACCCATGGAGATCACGCCGTGATCGCCCTTACCGCTTCCAATCATCAGGACGTCTTCCTCATGACCGTGGAGGCCTTCAACCTGGCGGAGACTTACCGGACCCCGGTGATCCTCCTTTTCGACGAGGTGGTCGGGCACATGCGTGAGCGTCTGATTCTGCCCGAGAAAGACGAGATCCCCCTGCTCGAACGGCTGCGCACCTCCGTGCCGGAAGGTGTCGATTATCATCCGTATCTTCCCCGGGAGGATGGCCGTCTTCCCATGTCGGACTTCGGCGGGGTGCACCGCTACAATGTGACCGGGCTGTTCCATGACATGTGGGGGTTTCCATCGAATAATCCCGGTGTAGTCCAGGGATTGTTGCGACATCTCATAGATAAGATCAACAACAACACGAATCGAATCGCCCGGTGCAAGGAATATTTTGTGGATGACGCCCAGGTCCTGCTCATCTCCTACGGATCCTCGGCGAGAAGCGCGTTGCATGTAGTCCAAAACCGACGACCCCGAGGAGAGAGGGTTGGCCTTCTGGAGCTTCAGACTTTATGGCCGTTTCCGGTCGATCTGATCCGCGATCGGTGCAAGGCTCCGGAGATCGTCCTGGTGGTGGAGATGAATATGGGGCAGATCCTGCAGACCGTCAAACTGGCGGTGGAAGATCCGGAAAAAGTTTTTTTGGCCAATCGAATCGATGGATCACTCATTACGCCCACGGATATCCGTAACATCCTACGGGTGATCCAGGGAAAAGGGGTTTAAAGGGATGCCGCTCAAAGATTACATTCGGGAACGCTTTTTCCCCCATATGTGGTGTCCGGGTTGTGGCCACGGAATCGTGATGAACGCCCTGATTCGGGCCATTGAGGGTCTGGGCCTGAGCAAAAACGAAATCGTCATGGTGTCGGGCATCGGGTGCTCCTCCCGAATATCGGGGTACCTCGATTTTCACACATTGCACACACTCCACGGCCGGGCTCTGGCCTTTGCCACGGGTGTCAAGATGGGGCTCCCGGAACTCAACATCATTATTCCCATGGGGGATGGAGACGCCCTGGCCATCGGAGGGAATCACTTTATCCATGCAGCCCGGCGCAACATCGAGATGACGGCCATCATTATGAACAACCGGATTTACGGGATGACCGGCGGACAATACAGTCCTTTGTCCGGATACGGCACCTTGGCCACCACCGCGCCTTATACGAACATCGATTATGACTTCGATGTGGTCGAGCTTTCCATTGCCGCCGGGGCCACCTTCGTGGCACGCACCACCACCTACCATGTGCAGCAGATGATCGATGTTTTTAAAAAAGCCATCCTGCATGAAGGTTTTTCAGTGGTGGAAATTCTGTCCCAGTGCCCCACCTATTTCGGGAGAAAAAACAAGATGGGAAGCGCCGTGGAAATGATGGCCTACTACAGGGATCACACCACGCCTTTAGGTTCTAAAGCGAAAAAGGAAAACCCGGATCTTATCGAGCGCGGCATATTTGTCCAGAAGGAGAGGTCGGAATACTGCCGGGAATACGATAAGATTATTGAACGGGCCAAAACCCGAGGCAAATGAGGAAATTTGCGGCATGAATCGATGCAGGATGGTCTTTTCCGGTTCAGGGGGTCAGGGGGTGATCACCGCGGCCATTATCCTGGCCGAGGCCGCGGTGCTCTATGAGGACCTGATGGCTGTCCAGTCCCAGTCCTACGGACCGGAGGCCCGGGGGGGCGCCACACGAACCGATGTCATCATCTGGGATAGCGAGATCCATTTCCCCAAAGCCAATGAGCCTAATGTTCTGGTCTGTCTGACGCAGGAAGCCTATAATAAATTTTATACCATCATTCGTCCCGGGGGGCTCCTCATCACCGATATCCGGTACGTCAAAATTGAGCGGAAGGTGGATGCCCGGCAAATCGAGCTTCCCATGTATCAACAGGTCATGGAAAAAATAGGTAAGCCCATCGTTTTCAATATCTGCATGCTGGGAGCCGTTGTGGGACTCACTCAGGTCATCAAATCCGAATCTATTCTGAAGGTGCTTCAAGATCGCATTCCGCCCGGCTTTCTGGACATCAATGTCCAGGCCCTTGAACTCGGGGTGGCCATGAGCCAGGAGCCCCGATTATAACTTGGGTCTCAAAGTGACCTCCTTATCCAACGGTCGGCTCATGCAAGCCCCCATGGCTGCAGCGGCAGATGCTGCAGGTTTTTACATCCATGTTCCTTTTTGCCTCAAAAAGTGCCCATATTGCGATTTTTATTCCGTCACCGACCTTGAGCTGAAACCGGCCTATCTTCGGTCGGTTCTCAACGAAATGGAGATCGTTTCAAAGGATTGGACCGATCTTATCTTTGATTCCATTTATATTGGAGGTGGGACACCTTCTTTGCTTTCATCTCATGAGATCGGAGAGATTTTGGAAAAAGCCGGAAACCGGTTCCGATTTTCAAGCGATACGGAAGTCACGCTGGAAGTCAATCCCGGTACCGTGGATCCCAAAAGCCTTGGAGAGTATCATAGAGCCGGAATCAATCGGATCAATATCGGCGTCCAGTCTTTTTGTCCCCGAAACCTGGCTTTTCTTGGGCGCATCCATACAGACGCCGAGGCTGTGGCGGCAATAGAAGGAGCCGGGCGGGCCGGGTTTACGAATATCGGCATCGACCTGATCTATGGTCTTCCCGATCAGACGGAACAAGTATGGCTTGCGGATTTGAAAAAAGCCGTGGACTTGAACCCGAGTCACCTATCCTGTTATCTGCTTTCCTATGAACCGGGAACGGTTCTTTACGCCCGTCGGGAGTCCGGAGAAGTTGAGCCGCTGCCCCAGGTGCGGCAAGCGGATCTGTTTGTGACAACGTCCGGCTACCTGGAGGATCACGGGTTCGAGCATTACGAAGTTTCCAATTTTGCCCGGATGGGAGAAGGCGTCTCGGGTGTCAACCGATCCAGGCATAACCAGAAATATTGGATATTCGCCTCCTATGCGGGACTGGGACCCGGCGCCCACTCCTTTCGAGAAAACAAGCGATGGTGGAACATCCGGGATATCGATGGATACTTTGAGGCAACAGGGTCGGACATGCGGCCCGTGGGAGGTGAAGAGGTGCTCTCCACGATCCAGCAGCAGATGGAGGCCGTCTATTTGGGGCTCAGAAGGCGGGAGGGCATCGCCGTGAAAGATTTTGAAAAGCGATTCGGCCTGTCGTTCTACGGCTGCACTTCAAAGACGGCTGAACGCCTGACACGGGAAGGGTTTGCGACCTTTTCGTCGGAGCGTTTTTCCCTCACCCGGCACGGGATGCTCTTTCTGGACGGGGTTGCGGAAGCACTTATATCGTGCTTACCCGGATAACGACATAGCATATCACGGGTACGCCCCGCTTTCGGTCTGACTAAGTGGAAAGGGTCTTGATCAGGACGCTGAGATAAAATCGGGCGTGGCTGATGGGTGCGGCCATGTTGGCCCGATGATTGGCAAAAAACCCGCTCAGGTTGTTGTTCAAAATGATCCAGGGATCGATTTGGGTGGCAAGCTTCAGAAATTCGATGGCATGATGGAGGACTTCTGTTCCTCTGCGGGATTCTATAGTGACGTCGAAATCCACGGAAACGGCTTCCATGAGGGTCAGCATGGCGCTGGCCACCCCCTTGGCGTAATAAAAATAGTCGTCGGCCCTGAAAAAGCTGACACGGGTCCCGTCTTTTTCCCGCTGTTTGACGAGGTTTTCGTCGCAGCTTCCCAGAAGATCTTCGTACACCATGAGTAACGGGATGAGGTTGTCGGTTCGCGAATAAAAGGAGGCCTGCTTTTTTTCGAGCTTCTTGAAGAAGACTTTGAGCTCTTCGAGCCCATCTTTATATTTCGACTCCGCAGAGGGAAACCAGTACTTGTCAGCACTGATCATGAACCAGTTCATTGAGCTTTCCAGGTTCCGGTCGAATGCCTCCGTGCTTCCGGTCCGGGAAATCCTTTCCGCCAGGATCACCGCAGTGCGGCGGGTGGCTTCGAGTACGCCCATCTGGAAGTTATTTACGTTGTCCGTGAACTGGATCAGGTCGTTGGGACGCCACCCCCAAAACCGTTCTTCCAGTTCATGTTCCAGCGGCTTAATGACAGCATCGACAAGAGCCATTCCCCTGACCGGAAACCTCACCTGAACAGGGGATTGAGTTTCATGTCCTTCGGAGGCGGAGGTCTCATGTTCTGCCGAAACGTCAGGATGCTTTGAATCGATATTGATTTTGGGCTGAATCCCCGGAGGCTGTCCGGTTACGTCCCGGAGCTGCTGGGCGCCATGGGGAACTTCCAAAGCTGAAACCGTATGACCGGCCGGTTGCTCCGGCTTTTCATGAAGAACGGGCTGCGTGCCCGGATCGTTGTGGGATAAGGGGATGGTCGATTTTTCGGACGAGGCTGTATCGGAGTGGGATGCGGGCTCCTGAACACTTTCTTTTTGGCCGGAAAAATATCCCATTATCGTGCCGAGAATCCAGAGAGCGGCCACGGTAGAAAGAATTCCGATGACCATGCGCTTTGCTGCAAATCGTTTGAAAGCTTTTTTGTCTTCCTGCCCTGTGGATTCGGTGTTTGGGTTCTCCATGGTATTACATTCTTTCCTGCTTGTCGGGTTTAATCCTGAGTTTGCGGGCGTCTCCAACCCTTATGGTGATGTTTTTTGCATCGAAGTATTCCAGAAGCGGGATCACAAATTTCCTCGATGCACCGGTCATCTCTTTAAATTGAGGGGTCGAGATCTCCTCGTGGTCCTGAAAAAAGGCCTTCAGGCGGCTCATTAGATCCTCAATGATTCCTGTGCCGAAGAATAAATTCTCTTTTACTTTAATCAGGCGCCCCTCGTCAACCAGAACCAAAAGGATCTCTCCGGCTTTCTTAGGATCCACGTCCAGGTCCTTACACAGCTCGCTGAAATAAGGGGGCATGAGTCCGGATTTTTCATAGGCATCCAGGATCCGGTTTTGCAGTACTTGCTGGTCCTTTCCGAGGGCCACCGTATGGGAGGCGATGCGGATGGATTGTTCTTCCTGAACTATCTGCTTTTTCTCGATCATTTCGCTGATGGCCATGTGAAATGCCTTGGGGTGGACAGCTTTCGGGAACCGTGAACGGAGTTCTTCCTTGGGCATTCCGGTTTTCAAGGGATATTGCTGATGATAGCGCTTCAGATGGTTGACGATTTCCGACTTGAACCTTTCGAAATTATCGGCATGCAGAAAGGTGCGGTTTTCTTTGTCCAAAAGGAGGACCTGTCTTTTCGACAAGCATAGCTCCAGAATCCGTTGGAGGGCTTTTTCCGTAATGGCGGTCATGAGGATCAGGTCTTGAAAACCGATGCCGGTCAAACCGGATTCGAGGGCGTGGTATAAAACAATCTTTTCAGGAGGGTCTTCAATAAGACCTCGAAGCCTCGAAATGATTTCAGTTTTGAATCGCTTGTGCTTTTGCGGAATGGGGTTCAGGATCCTCCCGCCTCCGATGGTGCGGACCGGTGAATAGCTTCTGATAACGAAACGGTCTCCCTTAACACCGGTGATCGGCATTTCCAGGCGGATCTGAGCCACCGTCGTATCCCCCGGCGAAAGCTCATCGCAATCCAAAAGGATCAAATTTCCGATCACTTCGCTGGTTCCGGTGTGCAGACGTACCCGGGTGTGGTCTTTAATCGGTTTCGAGTTGCTTTTTAGAAAATGGAGTTGAACATCGATCATATACGAGGGCTTCAGGGTACCCGGCCTGGCGATGATTTCCCCTCTTTCAATGGCCGATTTTTCCACACCCTGCAGATTGATGGCGGTGCGCATTCCGGCTTCGGCGGCAGTGACGCTGTCGTTATGCACCTGGATCCCCCTCACTTTCGCTGAAACGCCGGAAGGATAAATAGTCACAACCTCTCCCAGTTCCACCCGGCCGGAGATCAGTGTCCCGGTGATCACCGTTCCGAAACCCTTCATGGTGAAGACACGGTCTATGGGGATACGTAAGAGAGAAAACTCCGGTCGATCGGGAATGATAGCGCACAAAGCGCCAATGGCCTTCTGCAGCTCCGAAAGACCCTGGCCGGTCGCAGAGGAAATCGGAAGGATGGGCGCCTTCTCCAGAAAAGTCCCCCGGATGAATGCGCGGATGTCCTCCTGGGCCAATTCGAGCCACTCCTCATCCACCATATCGATTTTGGTCAGGGCAACAAGACCGTATCGGATACCGAGAAGGGTGCAGATCTCCATATGTTCAATGGTCTGGGGCATGACCCCTTCATCGGCTGCGATGACCATGATGACCAGGTCGATCCCTGTGGCGCCGGCCACCATATGTTTCACAAAGCGCTCGTGTCCCGGGACATCCACGATACCGAGGTGGTAACCTCCGGGGATATCCATGAAGGCAAATCCCAATTCAATGGTGATCCCGCGGAGTTTTTCTTCCTTGAGTCGGTCCGTGTCGATGCCGGTCAGCGCCTTGATCAGACTTGTTTTTCCGTGATCAATGTGTCCGGCCGTGCCGAGTATGATTCGTTTCAAGGGGGTTAGATTACCTCCGTTTTCAAATTCGAGAGGGTACAGCCATCCGGACTATTGCTTTTTTCGCAATCGCAGGTATTCCGTCACATAGGCCATCATCACCATCAGCGAGGCCAAAAATCCAACGCGAACGGGATTGATTTGCCCAAAAAACATTTTATCGATGAGGACAGACAAGACAAGTCCCAAGACAGCCCGAAGGATGAAGGTCTGTATGCGATTCATTGAGGTTCCTTTCACAAAGCTGTTGTCAATCTTATTACAGGATGCGTAATAAGGGGTCAACAACTTGGTTCCTTCGTAGTGATACCGAAAGCAATTGATTTTTTAAATTGATGGCTTCGTAAAAAGTCCAATTTCTGCGTTGCGCTTCATCCCGTTGCGATTTCGACGTACGATAAGTACGCCTCATCACACGGGATTCGCGACGCCTTGAACTTGAACTTTTTACTTTGCCATCTGATTTTGGACTTTTTGCGAAGCCATCAAAATTAACTTGAACCTGATAGAGCACCCAACTATACTAATTGTCTTAAAATGTGATTCCGCTTTTAAAATGGAGTTTAACGGTTAATCTGAGGAAGGTGATCCATGGTCAAAATCGGCATCATCGGCGGATCCGGCTTGGACGATCCTGAAATCCTGCTGGATCCAAAGGAGATAGAAGTCGAAACGCCATATGGCAGGCCGACTTCTCCTCTTTCCATAGGCACCATCCATGGGAAAATGGTTGCGTTGCTATCCCGCCATGGGAAAAAGCACCAATACAGCCCATCCGAGATCAACTTCAGGGCCAATATATTTGCCCTTAAGGAGCAAGGCGTCACCCATATCCTGGCCACGACAGCCTGCGGCAGCTTGAAGACAGGGATCGAGAAGGGAGATTTCGTCATCGTTGATCAGTTCATCGATTTTACCCGATTGCGAAAAAACACCTTTTGGGAGTCGTTTGAAAAGGGGATCAACCATAGCGCTATGGCCGACCCCTTTGATGCGAATCTCCGAAAGATCCTGCATGATTCCGCCATTGAGTTGAAATTTAAAACCCATTATGGGGGTACAGTGGTGACCATTGAGGGACCCCGGTTTTCCACCCGGGCCGAATCACGGATGTTTCAGACCTGGGGAGGAGACGTGATCAATATGTCGGTGGCTACAGAAGCCGCCTTGGCTAACGAGGTCAAGATACCTTATGCCGTGGTGGCCATGTCCACCGATTATGATTGTTGGAAGGAAGATGAACCCCCGGTATCCTGGGAGGAGATTCTAGCCGTATCTAACCGTAACGCCGAAAACGTCAAAAAGATTCTCGTTCATGCCATCGGAAATATCGAGTGAGGGATTGCAAAATGGATTTAAAAGAAACAATTCGGACCGTTCCCCATTGGCCCATCGAGGGGGTGATGTTCCGGGATATCACCACGCTCCTTCAGGATCCCGGAGCCTTTCGAAAGGCCTGCGACCTTTTTTACGAACGGTATCGGGACATTGGCCTTGACAAGGTTGTTGGGATCGATGCCAGGGGGTTCATCTTCGGGTCGGTTTTGGCTTATAAGCTGAATACCGGGTTTGTCCCGATCCGTAAAAAGGGAAAACTCCCTTACAAGACCGTCAGCGAATCCTATTCCCTGGAGTATGGAACCAGCGTCGTCGAGATTCACGAAGACGCTATCCGGAAAGGGGACCGAGTCCTTATCGTGGACGACCTGATTGCAACAGGCGGGACCATTGCCGCGGCTACCCGCCTGGTGGAAAAGCTTGGCGGTATCATCGTCGAGTGCGCCTTCCTGGTGGGGTTGCCTGATTTGAAGGGGTGTGAGCTGATTCAAAATTATAAAATTTTTACCCTCACCGAGTTCGAGGGGGAATAGACCGCCGAAAGAATTTTCGGAGACGATTGCATCCCGCACGTCTGCCCCGCAAGCCGAATAGACTAAAAGCGAAAAGGGATCGTAAGCGGGCTTCAGCCCCGGTTTCTAGTGCCCACGACACAGATAGTTTAAAAAAGGGCCTCGTTTCGTCCGAAGTTCAAAATTCGAGATGCTTGGGGGTCCGGGGAAAGGGGATAATGTCCCGGATGTTGGTGACACCGGTGACCATCATCAGGAAACGCTCAAACCCCAATCCGAACCCGGAATGGTAAACCGTGCCGTATCGACGGATATCCAGATACCACCAGTAATCCGCGGGGTCCATACCGCTTTCCAGGATCCGGCGCTTGAGAACGTCGTAACGTTCCTCCCGCTGGCTTCCTCCTACGAGCTCCCCGACCCTCGGGACCAGAAGATCCATGGCGGCAACGGTGGTATTATCGTCATTGAGCCGCATGTAAAAGGCTTTGATCGCTTTCGGATAATCGTAGACGATGACCGGCTTTTGAAAGTGCATCTCGCATAGATACCGTTCATGTTCGGTCTGAAGATCCACGCCGAAGTCGACGGGAAACTCGAACAATTTAGCGGATTTCTTTAAAATATCGATGGCTTCGGCATAGGGGATGCGCTCGTAGGTGCTGTTCAGGACCATCTCCACATGCTTCATAAGGTCTTTGTCCACGAACCGGGTAAAAAGTTCCAAATCCTCTGAGCATTGCTCCACCACATGCCGGGTCATGTGCTTGACGAGGTCTTCGGCCAAGTCCATGTTGTCGGAAAGGTCGGCGAAAGCCATCTCCGGCTCGATCATCCAGAATTCGGCGGCGTGCCGGGGGGTGTTGGAATTTTCCGCCCGAAAAGTCGGTCCGAAGGTATAGACATTTCCCATGGCACAGGCGAACAACTCGGCTTCCAGTTGTCCGGAAACCGTCAGACCGGCCTCTTTCCCGAAAAAATCATCCTGAAAGATATCGGTTTTCGATTCCGCATGCGGGAGATTGACAGGAAGGGTGGTCACTCGAAAGAGCTCTCCGGCGCCTTCGCAGTCGGACCCCGTAATGATGGGGCTGTTCAGATAAATAAATCCCCTGTCCCTGAAATATTGATGTACGGAAAAAGCGCTTTCGGATCGAATGCGAAACAGGGCGCCGTATTTGTTGGTCCGGGGCCGCAGATGGGCCATTGTTCGCAGGAATTCATCCGAATGCCGTTTCTTTTGAAGCGGATATGATTCCGGATCCGCAGCACCGAAGAGCTTCAGGTCTCGTGCCTTGATTTCCCATCGCTGGCCTTTACCGGGTGATTCCATTAAGGCCCCCGACACCTCTATGGATGCCCCGGTCTGGATGTCCTTAAGATCGGCAAAGGCCGGAGTATCCTTGTCGATAATGACCTGGATATTCTTCAGGCACGATCCGTCGTTGATCTCGAGAAAAGAAAAGTCCTTGGAATCCCTTCGAGTGCGGACCCAACCCTGGATTCGAATGGAATCCATCGGAGCATCGGAAGCAAGGGCTGCTTTGACTCGGATGCGTTTCATGGTTTTCCTCATCATCAGAAGCTGCTTTCGAACATCTTTTTGATTTCATCCGGGTTCATGCCGGCCCCCACGGCGACCATGACCTGGATTCGGGCCTTGGCGCCGGAAAGCCTGCCTCCCAGAATCACCCCTTTTTTGACCAGGTCCGCCCCGCCGCCCGGATAGGCATAGATGGGCCAGACCCCGCCTTCGGCGCACTGCGTGGTGAGCACCACGGGGATCCCATCCTCGATCAGCTTTTCGACGGCAGGGACGATCCCCGGCGGAACATTTCCGGCCCCGAATCCTTCGATGACCAGTCCGGCAACGCCCTGCCGGTGCAGATGCTCGATGAGATCGCCGTCCATCCCGGTATAGCAGGTAATCAAGGCAACCCGGGGTTCGATCCTTTCCGTCGGGATAAGCGGTCGCTTCGATCGATCGCATCCTTTCCGGCCCCGGGTCAGCAGGATCGTATCTCCGGCCACATAAGCCACAGGTCCGCTTTCCGGCGCTTCGAAGGCATCCATGTTCAAGGCATTGATCTTGATGACCTCCCGGGCGCCGAAGAGCCGGTCGGTCATGAGCAATAAGACGCTGTTTTCGGGCGGCATGGGAAGCAGACAGGCCTTGATGCTGTTGAGCAGGTTCCGGATTCCGTCATATCCTGCCTCGCTGTAGTACCGCATGGAGCCGGTGAAGATGATGGGCTTGGAAGTGGCCACCACCAGATCCGCCATATAGGCCGATTCCACCAGGACGTCGGTACCGTGGATCACCACGGCGCCGATGAAGTCCGGATCGCCAAGCTTTTCGTCCACGTCCTTTGCCAGTTGAAACATCTTTTCCGGAGTCATGTGAGGACTAGGCAGGTTGGACCACGGCACAGGTTTTATACGGACGTTATGGACCAGCGGGTCCAATTCGGAGAAGAAGCGCTCGAAGGCTTTGCTGGGAACGACTCCTTTCCGGCCGGAGACCGGTTTCATGGTAATAGTGCCTCCGGTGAAAAAAAGGGCGATCCTCTTTTTTAGTTTATCCCTTGGCATTTCCAGGATCTTTTCGGTCAGTGAGCGTGATGGATGGATCTGAAAAATTCAGGAATATTATAACTGTTTGATATTTATATAAATACATTGAAGTGTCAACAAGAATTGGCATATATTTGCTTTCAAACGAGCATTCAGCCTTCCAGGTGCGCGGCAACGGCTCGGCAGATGTCTTCGACGGCGTCCGGTGTGTACCAGTTCACCTGCGGGTCTGCCCGAAACCAGGTCCACTGCCGTTTGGCGTACCGGCGGGTGTCGCGCTTCATGGTGGAAACGGCCTCGTCCCATGACCTTTCTTTTTGAATGAATTGTATCATGTGACGGTACCCGATGGCCTGCATCGATTTCAGCGTGGGATCGTATCCTTTTTTCAAGAGGGACTCCACCTCTTCCAGGAGACCGGCGGCGAGCATTTGATCCACTCGCCGGTTGATACGATCGTAGAGCACATTCCGTTCCAGGGTGAGCCCGATTTTCAGGGCATCGAAGGGTTTTTTGGAAAATCCATGAGCGGCATGGTGTTTGGAGAGGGAGGTATGCGTGGACTCGCAGATTTCCAGGGCACGGATGACGCGGAAGGCATCGTTGGGATGGATCCGCCGAGCGGCTTCGGGATCCAGGTGTTGAAGCCGGGCATGCAACTCTCCGATTCCGGATACGGCTGCTTCCGCCTTGAGCCGGGAACGGATACGTGGATTCTTCGGGACTTCCTTAAACAACCCGTGAAGCAGGGCTTTGATGTAAAGGCCGGTTCCGCCTACGACAAGAGGGAGGATTCCGTTTTCATGGAGTGTGTCGATAACTTTTGCTGCAAACGTTGCATAGGCGGCGGCGCTGAATGGTGCGTCCGGATCGATGATGTCGATGAGGTGATGGGGCACGGCCCGGCGTTCTTCCGGCCCGGGTTTGGCCGTCCCGATGTCCATCAACCGGTACACCTGCATGGAATCGGCGTTGACGATCTCGGCGGAAAAGTGCTTTGCGACGGCGATGGCCGCGGCGGTCTTCCCCACCCCCGTCGGCCCGCAGAGAACCACCACTTTCGGTCGCATCGATATCGGAGAATCCATGTTTGCTCGTGAAAACAACTGTCCCCTTTACCTGATTTCTTGTTGAGATATCATTAAGTGATTATTATATCATACAAAATTTATCTCCTTTTCCAAGCCCATAACGCCATCACATTCAAATCATCGCCGACGCACCGGCTGGGGACCGGCTCCGGAACCATTGGCTCGAACGCCTCTGGGCGGCGGTGGAGGCCGACGAAATCCCTTATCTCGAACTGTTAACGGAGTATTGGGGAAACCTGTGCGTTACCCCTGAACGGGCTTCACGTTGGGCGGATGAGTTTATCGATACACTGCGAATGGCTTGGGCGCCGGCATTGAAGTGCTCGTTATGGAGCCAGGGCCGCGCCCCTTGCTTTACTTCCGGTTCGGATTGTGCCGCGTCGGCTTCCCCTCGATTTTTTCGATCGGATCGTTCACATAGACCTTTCCGAGTCCGATGGCTGAAGTGAGTATTCCGCCCTTTTTGTCTTCGCTGATTCCGTCCGAGAAGCCGAGGTCCACCGGGACTTTGCCCCGTCCGCCCTGCGCGTCCACGACATAGGTGGGGCGCAGAAAACCGGTGGTGGCCCCGCAGAGGTCTCGGCAGATTTCTTTTCCTTTGTACACTTCGGTTCGAAAATGACCTGTTCCCTCAACGAGATCGGCGTAGTAGAGATAATAGGGCCGTACTCCCATCCTGCCCAGACCATGCACCAGGTCCCTCATCACGTCCGTGTCGTCGTTGACCCCTTTGAGCAGGACGCTCTGGTTCGCAACGGGAATGCCCAGATCCCTCAAAATCTTGACGGCCTGATAACTCTGGTCCGTGATTTCACAGGGATGGTTGAAGTGTGTGTTGATATAGATCTGTGGATTCTTGAGCGACCGAGGCGTATGGCTCTTGAGCATCTCGATCAATTCCGTGTCTTCGATTATTTTCTGCGGCCAGACGCACGGAACCCTCGTGCCGATTCTGATCAGATCCAGGTGCCGGATGGCTCTGAGACCGCCGAGGATCTCATCGAGTCTTTTGGTCGGAATCAGCAAGGGATCCCCACCGGAGATCAGCACGTCTCTGATATCTTCGTGGGACGCGATGTATTCGATCCCCTTGCCGATCTCCTCTTTGGACGGATTTTTACGATCGTCGCCCACTTTCCGTTTTCTGGTGCAGAATCTGCAGTACATCGCGCACTCATTGGACACGAACAACAGAACCCTGTCCGGATACCTATGTATGATGGTCCTCGGGCCGCCGAGAGGAATGTCTCCCTCCTCATCCAGCGGATCCTCCGACAGGTCCATGTAATGCTCGAGTTCCTCGACGTTGGGAATCGATTGTTTCCATATGCCGTCGTTCATCTTTTCGATGAGTCCGAGATAATAGGTATTGACTCTCATGGGATATCTGGCGATGACCTCCCTGAGTCTGGGATCGACCCTCGCCTTCTGCCCGGTGAGCCATTTCTCCAGATCCTCGAACGTCCTTATTCCGTTTTTCAGGATATCTTTATACGCCATGGGTCATTCTCCTCTCAAAGAACTGCGGACTGATACTTTTATCCGGATATGGTCCGATAATTTTTTCGAACCGCTTAGTGCTGGCCCGTATGCAGGTGGTGTGGGGAGGAGAAGAGAAAGACTCCCCCTTACCCGATTCGCTTCGTATTGTTTTCTCAGGTGTGTCGGGCCTGCATTATTCATATGCAGGCCCGACACATTTAGATTATTCTATGTTTGCGCTGACAACAGCGGCTACCTGCATCATGTTGATCGTCTGGCCTTCTTTCAGATTTGTAAGGTCAGTAACCTTGCCGGATTTGCTTTGGGATTTTGTGTTTTTAAAGATCGGGAGCAATTTAGCATCAGCCACAATGAACTTGCCTGCATTTTCAGGCTTTCCATTTTCAGTCTTTGTCTGAAGTTTATTCGCTTTAATGTAGTCCCATAATTTTTTGGTAATCTCTGTCCTGGGAAGCTCTTTTGCTTCCAGTAACTCTGCCAGCTCATTTTTCAACTTAACCGGTTTGCTCAATCCTTTTGCTTCTGCCATTTCCGACTCCTTCATATATTGTGAATTTCCTAATACGTGTATGATACGAATAGCGCATCGTCCTGTCAACAGCGAACCGACCCGCTGTAGAAAACCTACATTTTCATGATTTTATATTGCGTCATCGTTTCGCTTGTGAGACGATTTTGCGAAATGATCCATCAGATCTGCAAAAGCGATATGCGTTGGTGAAGGAATAGGAATGAAAACCGTTACACGGAACGAACTGATTTATCCGTCTTATGCAACCCTGCTCTTCATGTGCTGCGGGGTTGCTTTCTGTTGCTATCTGGGCTCTTACATGCGAATGCCCGTCGTTCCTCTTTATGCACGGTCTCTGGGCGCCGATACGGCGCAGGTGGGAATCATCAATTCAGCGTTCTTTCTCATGGCGGGAGTGTTATCGCTGCCCTTCGGAATCCTCTCGGATCGTTTAGGGCGTAAATTGCTCGCATCTCTGGGATTACTCATTTTATCGGCCACTTCGTTCCTGCTCTATTTCAGTGAGACTCCTGCACAGATCACCTGGATCTATCTCTTCTTCGGTATAGGTCTGGCCGCCTTCGGTCCGACGATGATGTCATTTGTCGCTGATTTTTCTCCGCCCACTCACCTGGGGCGTTCCTATGGGTGGTACACAACGGCCCTTTACACTGCCATGAGCCTGGGGCCCGCGGTGGGAGGATTTGTGGCTCATGAAATGGGATACTTGCAGGTTTTTCTTATCTCCGGGGCAGTCATTCTAGTCACATTTGGGGTAGTGGCTCTCATTTTGCCTTCTTTTCACTCAACTTACAGTGCCGGTTCAGAGAAGCCTAAAATTTCGAAAGTCGTTAAAAGTTTGGTGAAAAATCGCCCTCTTCTGGCCTGTTGGCTCACCACACTGGGCGGTTGCTTCGGACTCGGCATGTTCATCACCTTCATCCCTCTTCATGCTCAAAATCAAAACCTCAATGTCGGACAAATCGGATTGATATTTTCAGCTCAGGGACTCTGTAATGCCGTTTCCCGTATTCCTTTCGGTCACATGAGCGACAGGGTTCGTGATCGGAGAACCTTGGTTGTCATCGGATTTATCGGATTTGCTGCGACCATGGCCGGTTTCGGAATATCCCGAACTATGCTTCATTTCATTTTTTTTGCTCTCACCCTGGGAATCAGCATGGGGCTGGCTTTCACCTCGATCGGGGCGCTCATCGCCGAAGTCGTGCCCCCGGAATCACGAGGACTCGCTATGGGAGGCTATAATACCTGCATCTATTTCGGAATGATGCTCAGTTCCGCTTTGATGGGAAGAATCATCCCGATGATCGGGTTTGAGAAGGGGTTTTTTATCACTGCACTGGTGATTTTTTTTATTCTCGGTGTTTTCTTTCCTCTTATGAAGGATTTTTCACCGTCCAAGAAACATTAGAGACCAAGGTGAAAAATATGCAGGCCAGTTCGCTGTTGCAGCGCTGCCGGACGCCTTCGGCAAAGTGAGTTATTAGGGTGCCGCCATAATTGATCTCCAAGTCGCTGTAGCAACGGGGGCATCGAAGGATCAACCCGTCCGTAATCGAAAAACAATTGTTTTTTTACACCATCTTCTATAAAAGATAAAAATTTACCATAGCAGTCTAGGGATGTGGTCAACACGGCGCTCAGAAAGGAAAGTCCATGGAGAACAAAGAGTTGCTGACACAGTTGGAAGAGAGAAACCGCCGGGCCTTGGAAGGCGGCGGCACCGAGCGCATCCGCAAGCAGCACGAGGGCGGCAAACTCACCGCCCGTGAACGTCTGGACGCGCTGCTCGACCCTCACACTTTCCGAGAACTGGACCGTTTGAAAACGCACCGATGCACCGATTTCGGCATGGCAGACAATCAGATCCCCGGCGACGGCGTGGTCACCGGGTGGGGCACGATCCACGGTCGGCAGGTTTTCGTCTTTGCCCAGGATTTCACCTCCTTCGGCGGGTCGCTCTCCCTGGCCCATGCCGAAAAAATCTGCAAGGTGATGAAAATGGCCATGAAGGTGGGCGCGCCTGTCATCGGCCTGTGCGATTCGGGCGGGGCCCGCATCCAGGAAGGCGTCAACGAGCCTGGCCGGGTACGCCGATATCTTTCTGCTCAATGTCATGGCCTCGGGGGTGATTCCGCAGATCACGGCCATCATGGGGCCGTCGGCCGGAGGAGCGGTCTACTCGCCGGCCCTGACCGACTGGATCTTCATGGTAGAAAAAACCAGCTACATGTTCATCACCGGCCCGGAAGTGATCAAGGCCGTGACCCGCGAGACGGTTTCCAAGGAGGACCTGGGCGGCGCCATGGCCCATGCGGCCAAAAGCGGTGTGGCCCACTTTGCCGCGCCGGATGACCGTGCCTGCATGGCCATGATCCGGGAACTGATGAGCTATCTGCCCCAGAACAACATGGAGGATCCGCCTCGCACTGCCTGCAGCGACGATCCGGCGCGACGCGACGAGGATCTGCGCGACGCGGTGCCCGCCGATCCCAACAAGCCCTACGACATGCGCACAATCATTCGCTCCAACCTGGATGACCAGTCACTTCTTCGAAGTCCACGAACACTGGGCGCGCAACATCGTGGTGGGCTTCGGCCGCCTGGAGGGCGCGCCGGTGGGCATCGTCGCCAATCAGCCCATCCGTCATGGCCGGCTGCCTGGACATCGATGCCTCCATCAAGGGCGCCCGCTTCGTACGCTTCTGCGATGCCTTCAACATCCCCCTGATCATCTACGAGGACGTGCCCGGCTTTCTGCCCGGCACCCATCAGGAGCACGGCGGCATCATCAAGCACGGCGCCAAACTGATCTATGCCTTCTGCGAGGCCACGGTGCCGCGCATCACCGTCATCACCCGCAAGGCCTACGGCGGAGCCTACATCGTGATGAGTTCCAAGCACATCCGCGGCGACATCAACATCGCCTATCCCACAGCCGAAATCGCCGTGATGGGCGCCGAGGGCGCGGTGAACATCATCAGCCGCGAACAGATCGAGTCGGCCGCTGATCCCCAGGCCGAGCGCAAGCCGCTTGATCGAAGACTACCGCGAAAAATTCTCCAATCCCTACCGCGCCGCCGAGCTGGGTTACATCGACGAGGTCATCGATCCGGCCGAGACCCGGCCCAAACTGATCCAGGCCCTGCGCATGCTGAAAAACAAGCGCGACACCAACCCGCCCAAGAAACACGGCAACATGCCGTTGTAAAAGAGAGGTCGAGCCTATGTCCTGGGAATATGTCTTTGAACTGATCAAAAACATCCTCATCACCCAGACCGGCATTCCCCATCTGACGGGGGGGCAGGTGTTGATGCTCATGGTCGCCTTGATCTTCCTGTATCTGGCGGTGGCCAAAGGCTTTGAGCCGTTGCTGCTGCTGCCCATCGGCTTCGGCATCTTTCTGGTCAACTTTCCGCTGGCGCCCATAATGGGGTTTACCGCCGAAGGCAACCCGGATCTGATCCGCGTATTTCTACAAATACGGCGTGGAAACGGAGATCATCCCCTGTGTCATCTTTCTGGGGCTGGGGGCCATGACCGATTTCGGCCCGCTGATCGCCAACCCCAAGACGCTGCTCATCGGCGCCGGCGCCCAGCTGGGGGTTTTTGTCACCTATATCGGCGTGCTGCTTCTTCGGCTTCACCCTGAAAGAGGCCGCCTCGGTCGGCATCATCGGCGGCGCGGACGGTCCCACGACCATCTATCTGACCGCCAAGCTGGCCCCGCATCTGCTGGGGGCCAATGCCCTGGCTGCCTACTCCTACATGGCCATGGTGCCGCTGATCCAGCCGCCCATCATGCGCTTGATGACCACACCCGCGCAGCGCCGGATCCGCATGCGCCAGCTGCGGCCGGTATCGGCCCGCGAAAAGCTTCTCTTTCCCTCTGATCGCGATGCGTCGCTGATCTGTCTGCTGATCCCGGCGGTGGCGCCGCTGATGGGCATGTTCATGTTCGGCAACTTCATGCGCGAGTCCCTGGTGGTCAAACGGCTCTCGGACACCGCCCAGAATGCGCTGATGAATATCGTGACCATTTTCCTGGGCATGTCGGTTGGCGCCACCATGCAGGCCGAGGTGTTTCTCAACTGGAAACCGCTGCTTGATTTTCGGCTTCGGCCTGCTCGATTTCGTGATCTGCACCGCTGGCGGCATTCTCACGGTTCACGTCATGAATCTGTTTCTCAAGGAGAAGATCAACCCCCTGATCGGCTCGGCGGGAGTTTCCGCCGTGCCCATGTCCGCCCGGGTCTCCCATAATGAAGGATTGCGCGCAGATCCCAACAACTGGCTGCTGATGCATGCCATGGGCCCCAACCTGGCCGGTGTCATCGGCACCGCGGCGGCGGCCGGCATGTTCATCGCGATGTTTCAATAGGAGGGCCGACAGATGCGCGCCAGACGTCTTTATATGTGGATTGCAGCGGCTGCGATCTTGCTGCTGCCGTGCGCCAAAGTGTGGGCCGCCTTCGGCGAAGATATCGAGAGCACCCAAACCGCGATTCTCGCAAGAGGGGAGTGATTGGATCGCCACGCTGATCCCGCGCGGCAAAAGCACCGAAATCCAGATACGGTTCCATGTGACCGGCGGTGCCTTGACGAGCTGCGGATGCCAAGCTGTTTGCGGCCGTCGCCATGCCCAAAGTGGACAAGAAGACTTTCCGCTCCGATTTTTTCAGTCTCCAAATCACTCCCGGCGCTCCGGGAGGTGAGGTGGCGCTGGCCGTGAATTCGGACTATTTCACCACCGCCACCGAGTTATGGGCGCCCAGCGCCAAAGACGCGCTCACCTGGAATGCGACCGGCGCGGATCAATGTCGGCAATAAGGATCGCACCAACACCTTGACCGTGACCTTGCGCGACGGCGGCCCGCTGGATGCCGACGGAAAGATAGACGGCCATATTCTGGCCGTCATCGGCCCGCGCGATTCCTTCTGGGGCTATGCCCTGGGCACGTTGTTGATCCGCTTTTTCGGGGTTTTCATCGTCCTGGGGGTCCTGCTGCTGGGCATGCTGATCTCCGGGAAGATCTTTCAAATCCTCGAGGCACGCGCCCTGCGGCCGTCGGCGGAGCCTCTTTTAACCGCGGCGCTGGAGGCCGCGCAACCAGCTTCAGCGCCGGCCGTGACCCCCGAGGCCGTCGCCGCCATCGCCCTGGCCATCCACCTGAACAGCGCACCGGTCCATGCCCAGGCACCCACCCACGCCCATCCCAAGCCAACCTCGGCCTGGGCGCTCTTCGGCCGCGGCAAGCTTATGGGCGACCGTATGCCGGTCTTTGATCGTATCCAAAAGAAATAGACGAAGAGGTTTCACAATGGAAAAATATACCTTGACCATCGGTGAGCAGATCTTTGATGTGGAAATCGGCACGATCCAGGACAACGTGGCGCAGGTTATCGTCAACCAGACGCCCTATGAAGTGAAAATCAACGGAGTTCCTGCTGTCCCATCCGCATCCCGACCTGATGCCATGCCGCGCCTGGCCCCGGCAGCATCCCAGCCTCCGGGCGTCCGTAGCCATGCCCAAAGCCGCTGCTGCGCCGGCCATGGCCTGCACGGGCGCCGTGGTAGCCCCTATCCCGGGCAAAATCATCCAGATCAACGTCCGGGTCGGAGAAAAGGTGACCGCCGGCCAGGTTGTGGCGCTCATGGAAGCCATGAAGATGGAGAACAACCTGCTCAGCCCCATGGACGGTGTGGTCCGGGAGATCCGCGCCGGCAAAGATGCCGACGTGGCCACCGGTGATGTGGTCATGATCATCGGCTAGTGCCTAGCTCTGGGATTCAACTTTTTCTTATGGTGCACAAATCCAAAGGGGATAGACAATCAACCGATGAGCGTTCAAGAAACAGACAGCATACTCCCTGCCGGGAGTTATTATTTTTCAGGCAATGAGGCGGCCACCGAAGGGGCGATAGTTGCCGGGTGCCGATACTACGGGGGATACCCCATCACGCCTTCCAGCGAGATCATGGAGCAGATCGCCGTTCGCTTCAGGGAGGTTGGCGGGGTGTTTATTCAGATGGAAGACGAGATCGGCTCCATCTGCAGCGTTATCGGCGCGGTGTGGGCCGGGGCTAAGGCGATGACGGCGACCTCTGGTCCGGGTTTCAGCCTCATGCAGGAAGCAATCGGCTACGCCGCATTTACGGAGACCCCTCTGGTGATTGTGGATGTACAGAGGGCGGGTCCCGGCACGGGCCAGGCCACAAGGGTGGGAAGCGGGGATCTCATGCAGGCCAAGTGGGGATCTCACGGGGATTATCAGATCATCGCGTTTTCCCCTTGGTCCGTGCAGGAGATGTATGACCAAACCATCGAGGCCTTCAATCTGGCGGAGCAGTACCGGGTTCCCGTTTTTCTCATGGCGGAAGAAGCGGTCGGTCACTTGCGGGAAAGAATGGATGTGAAACCTAGTGTCAAGGTCGTGAACCGGATCAAGCAAAAAGGGGCTCCTCCTTTCGGGACTCCTGAGGACGACGGTGTGCCGCCCATGCCTTCTTTCGGGGAAGGCGAGAAACTGCTCGTCACCGGTTCTACCCACAACGAGTGGGGAATCCGGAAGACGGATGACGGAAAAGCCCATGAAAAACTCGTGGCCCGGATCAACAACAAAATCCTGAAGCACCGAGAAAGCATCATTCAAACCGAGGCTTATTATTTAGACGATGCGGACGTCGTTGTGGTTGCTTACGGCTTTACGGCGAGAAGCGCCTTGTTCGCAGCCAAGAGACTTCGAAAAGAAGGGAAAAAGGTCGGCCTCTTGAGGCTAAAAACCATATGGCCCTTCGTGGACCAGGTCATTCGCGAGGTGGGAAAAAAGGCCGAAAAGATTTTTGTGCCGGAGATGAACCGGGGCCAGATAGCCGGCGAGATTCTGAAGTACGCCGAGTGTGAGGTTGTTTCCTATTGCCAGACTGATGGAGAGATCATTCACCCTCACAAAATCATGGAGCAAGTGAGGAGCCTATTGTAATGGCAAGAGACCTCGAAGCTTATTTGCGTATGGGTGTCAAATCAACTCCTTTCTGTCCGGGGTGCGGGCATGGAATTCTTATGAATGCGATTCTCCGCGCCATCGATGAGCTCCGGTGGTCCATGGAAAAAATGTTGTTTGTATCGGGCATCGGATGCGCCGCGTGGATTCCGAGTCCCAACTTCAATGCAGACACCCTTCACACCTTGCATGGCCGGGCTATTGCCTTTGCCACTGGCGCAAAGATGTTCAATCCTGAGCTCAAGGTGGTAGTAATCAGCGGGGATGGGGATCTCACATCGATCGGAGGCAACCATCTCATCCACGCGGCACGAAGAGATGTGGATATGACCGTGATCTGCGCCAACAATATGATCTACGGTATGACAGGCGGTCAGGAGGCTTCCACCACCCCACGCGGAGCCTATACGGCCACAAGCGTCGAAGGCAACATATATCGGCCCTTTGACCTCTGCAAGCTCGTACAGGCTGCAGGGGCGTCTTATGTGGCCCGTTATTCGGTAACCCAGGTGGTTTCTTTAAAGGAAGCGATCAAGAAAGCCCTGAACACCAAGGGATTCGCTTTTATTGAAGCCCTGTCTCCCTGTCCGACACAGTTTGGAAGAAGGAACCGATACGACGCTCCGGCTGACATGCTCAAGACGCTTATGGAGTCTTGTATTCCCGTAGAAGAAGCCCGACGAATAAGTCCGGATGCATCAAAAGACAAGATTGTCACAGGGGAATTCACCCATGGGTGAGCTCAGGCAGGTGAGGATCAGCGGCTTTGGGGGTCAGGGCGTGGTATTGGCGGGTACGATCCTGGGGCATGCCGCCACCAAAGACGGCAGATGGGTGGCCGGTTCAAGTTCCTACGGGGCTCAAGCCAGAGGTGGTTCCGCACGCTCGGATGTGGTCATTTCAGATGAGCCGATCGTTTACCCTCATGTGATTGAGGCCGATGTGCTTATCTCCATGGCTCAGACGGCTTACAACCAGTACCTTGAGAACCTGTCTGAAGGGGCGCTCATCTTATATGATGACGAGATGGTTTCACCTCGATCCCAGGAGAAAGTAATGCAAATTGGTATCCCTGCGACTTCTCAGGCGATCCTAGAACTCCATAAGAAGCAATCGGCGAATATCGTGATCCTGGGAGCCGCTGCGGCGATCACGGGAATGGTGAGCAAGGATGCCTTGATCGCGGCAATTACCGAGAATGTCTCTTTCCGCTTCAGAGATTTAAATATTCAAGCCCTGGAGCTGGGATATCGTCTGGGGCAAGAAAAGAAGACATAAGGGGAATAAACGAATTGGCCGTCGAAGGACGAACCCATAAACCCGTTATTGACTACAAACGCTGTGAAACGTGCGGCGTCTGCGTCAAGGCATGTCCGGCAGAGGTGATCCCTGACTTCAGGTCTGAGGAGAACAGTCTCAGGGGAAAACTCTATCCCCATTCAGATACAGAGCCGAGGATCAATGGCACAAAAACCTTTGACCTTCCCAATTGCCAGGCGACCTGCCCCATACGACAGGATGTGCGAGGCTACATGAGTCTCATTGCGGAAGGGCTGTACAGGGAAGCCCTTGAACTGATCCGGGAAGCCAATCCGCTTCCCTCGGTCTGCGGGTATGTGTGCCATCATCCTTGCGAGAGCGCCTGCACCCGGGGTCGGGTGGACGACTCCCTGTCGATCAGGTCTTTGAAGAGATTCGTCACAGACTACGATGACGGCAGGCTCAACCCGCCTGCGGTGGATAAACCCAAGGGGAAAGAGGTTGTGATTGTGGGCTCGGGGCCTGCGGGGCTGGCAGCCGCCCATGAGCTTGCCAGGATGGGCTATCAGGTTGAGATCATCGAATCCTACAAGGAAGCGGGCGGGTTGCTGGCATGGGCCATACCCGAGTTTCGGTTACCCAGGGAGATTTTGCAAAGAGATATCGACTACATCCGGAAAATGGGCGTCACAATAAAAACAGGGATCCAGTTCGGCTCAAGCGCGAAGATCTCAGATCTTCGAAAAAATGGCGCTCATGCGGTGATTATCGCCACAGGGACTCAAAAAACACTGAAAATGAAAATTGAAAACGAGGATCATCATCGAGGCTATTTAGACTGCCTCGCTTTTTTGAAAGCATGCAGCGACCAGAAGGACGTTGAAATCGGCAATCGCGTTCTGGTGATCGGCGGCGGCAATGCCGCTATGGATACGGCCCGCTCCGCGCTTCGCAAAGGCGGGACACAGGTCACCATTCTTTACAGGCGAAGCTATGAAGAGATGCCTGCGGACCGCGAAGAGATAAGGAATGCTCTGCGGGAGGGGGTCCAGATAGAGTTTCTCACCGCCCCGAAGAAGATACTGGTCTCAGGGAACAGAGTCAAGGGGCTTGAGTGTATCAAGACGGAGCTCAGAGAAACGGTTGCGTCCGACAGGAAAAGACCCGTATCGGTTGAGGGTTCGGAGTTTGTGATCGAAGCAAATACAATTATTTCCGCCATAGGCCAGGAACCGGACTATGGGCCGGTGCTCAACGGTCTTGCGTTGAGCAGCAATAGCTTAGTCGTTGATCGGGAGACGCTGCAGGCCGATGTGGACGGAGTTTTTGCAGCAGGAGACTTTGTCAATGGAGCAAGCACGGTGGTTGAAGCCATGGCCAGCGGAAAAAAAGCCGCTGCGGCCGTGGACCTGTATTTGGAAGCAAAAGAAAAGTGATGGCTTCGTAAAAAGTCCATCTGCTGCGTTGCGCTGCATCCTTCCTCATTGCGGCGTACCCCTATGTACGCCTCATTCCTCAGGATTTGCGCGCCTTGCATCTGAAGCTTTTTACTTTGCCATCCTAATTTTGAGTTTTTACGATTTTATCAAAAGTGAGTGAATACAGGACGCTGTGGTGAGAAGAAAGAAGTCAGGATGGCTGAACCGTGTGAATTGAAAATCAGGCACCGGCGGGAAGAGCGGCCCGCCGAAGACCTTGACAGAGTCAAACCGGGTCTTGATGAGGAGACAGCGGTTATGGAGGCGAGCCGCTGCCTTGGGAACAATTTTTGCCGCAGTTGCGACCTGTGCCGCTACTTTTGCCCGGACCTTTGCATCACCCGAAATGAGAAGACCGGCCACATTGAGATTGACTACGACTTTTGCAAAGGCTGCGGAATCTGTGCGTTCATCTGTCCCAAGGGCGCCATCACTATGGCCCGAGAAGAATAGTCGCTCATTTGAGATCCGACCCTTTGAGGACCAGGGCGCCCACAGGGCATGCTTGAACACAGGCCTGATAGGTCGCAAAGTCCGGAGATTCGATGAAATTGTGTCCGTAGAACCCGATGGTGGTCTCGAACCCGCGTTTGGAAAAAGTCAGTTCGGGGCGGCGCTGTCGGGTCCTGCAGATTTCAACACACCTGCCGCAGAGCACACATCGGTTGACATGATAATCCAGGTAAGGATGCTCCGAACGGATCGGCGGGTCTTTCAGGTAAACCGTCTTGGATTTCAGACCGACTTTCAAGAACCGGGCCATGTCCTGAAGGGCGCATTTTCGGTTGGCCGGGCAGCTTTTACAATTTACATGATGAGTGGACAGCAAAAGTTTCAGCCCTGCCCGCTGCAGCCTTCGGACCTGGGGGGTATCTGTCCGTGCGACCAGTCCCTCCCGAACCCGAATGCTGCACGAGGGTTGCGGCTGCGCAGCCCCTTCGATTTCCACGAAACACAGGCGGCATGACACCGGTAAAGGGTCGATCCCTTCCAGATAACACAGGTTCGGGATGTAGACGCCGTTTTGCAGGCAGACTTTAAGTAGGATGTCACCTTCAGTTGCTGTTAACAGCGCTCCATCGACCTGTATCGTTAAGCTCTTTTCGCTCACGCTTTTTCTTTCTTAGGTTCCTGTGGCGGCCGTTCGATGATGGGCGCCAGATGGGGAGGCGATACCTTCATTACCGCGCGATATTCCGGAGGGCAGACCACCATGCATTCCCCGCATTTGACACAAAGCGTTTGGTCGATTCCTTTCTTTCGATTGGGAGTCGTAAATACGGCATCCACCGGACAGCACCCCTCACAGACATCGCATCCCCGGGCACATTTTTCCAGGTCGATATAGTAGGCGATCAACGGCCGGCATATCATGCCCGGGCAGCGCTTCTCTTGAATATGGGCTTCGTATTCGTCCGCAAAATATTTGAGAGACGTCAACACAGGGTTGGGTGCCGTCTTTCCCAGGCCGCAAAGAGATCCGGCCCGGATATCCTCGCTGAGTTCCCTCAGGCCATTCAGGTCGATCGCTTCGCCTTTCCCTTCGGATAATTGCTTTAGGGCCGCGAGGAGATGATGGGTGCCGATGCGGCAGAACGTGCATTTGCCGCACGATTCCTTCTGGGTGAAATCAAGAAAATACCGAGCGACGTCCACCATGCACGTGTCTTCATCCATTACCACCATGCCGCCGGATCCCATCATGGCCCCTGCCCCTGAAAGGGTGTCGAAATCAATAGGGGTATCGAGAAATGCTTCGGGAAGGCATCCGCCGGAAGGTCCCCCGATCTGGACCGCTTTAAACTTCTTTTTGTTGGGGATTCCGCCGCAGATGTCGAAGATCAGGGTGCGCAGGGTGACCCCCATGGGAATTTCCACCAATCCGGGATGGGTCACGTCGCCAACGATGGAAAAGATTGCCGTTCCCGGGCTCTTTGGGGTGCCGATGCTCCTGAACCATCCGGATCCCTGTTCGATGATGGGCGGCACCGATCCAAGGGTTTTCACATTGTTGATGACCGTGGGTTTTCCGAAAAGACCGGATGTGACGGGGAATGGCGGCCGCTGCCGGGGCATTCCCCGATACCCCTCGATGGAGCGGATAAGGGCGGTTTCCTCACCACAGACAAATGCACCGGAGCCCTCGAAGATTTCGATGTTAACCGAAAAACCCTTGCCCAGGATGTCGTTTCCAAGGAGCCGGGCTTCCGTCGCCTGGACGATGGCTTTGCGGAGGATCTTGACCGCCAGAGGGTATTCGGCCCGGACATAGATTATTCCCCGTAAGGCACCCACGGCATAGGCGCATATGAGCATCCCTTCCAGGATCTGGTGAGGGTTGCTCTCGAGAAGGGTACGGTCCATGTAAGCCCCGGGATCTCCCTCGTCGGCGTTACAGATGACGAACTTTTCTTCTCCTTGCGCCTGACGGGCCGCTTCCCATTTCAGGCCTGTGGGAAAGCCGGCCCCGCCTCGTCCCCGAAGGCCGCTTTGCTTGATTTCGTCGATGATTTTTTCCCGGGGGGTGTCCAGCGCCTTAGCAAAAGATCCGTATCCGCCGTTGGCGATATAATCATAAATGTCTTCCGGATCGATGAGGCCGCATTTTTGCATCACCACCCTCTTTTCCCGGTTGAAGCGCGGAAATTCCATGAGACATGGGATCATGTCATTTTCCACCGTAGCCCCGAGGATATGTTCCAGGCGCGGGTCGCCTTCTTCCAGGAAAAGTTTGGCGAGCATGGTCGCCTTGCCGGGGTTCACTTCAGGGTAAAGAATCGGTGGAAACCCGGATGCCGGATGGTCGATGATAACCACCGGCTCGGCGTAACAGTGGCCCAAGCATCCGACGGTGTGGATCCGGGCTGATATTCCCCGCTCGGAGAGGACCTGTTCGAAAGCCGCCTTGGTCTCGAGGGCGCCTGCGGCGATCCCGCAGGTGGCCATCCCGATGTGAATCTTGGGCGATGGATCTTCTTCAAAGGCCTTCTTCCGCTTTAAGGCTTCTGCTTTCAGGGCCTCATACATCGGTTCTTTTTTCTCTTTCCTTGACCTCTTTTTCGATTTGGACCCGGGTGATCAGCCCTTCCACCTTGCTGGGGGCCATGTGACCATGGACGGTATCGCCCATCAGGGTTACCGGCGCTAAAGCGCAACAGCCGACGCAGGCCACCCGTTCGATGCTGAATTCACGGTCCGGCGTGGTTTCGCCTTCCCGGATGGCAAGTTTTCGCTCAAAATTTTCCAGGATGATATCGGCGCCCTTGACGTGACATGCCGTTCCCAGGCAGACCTTGATGGGATTTCTCCCAGGGGGATGAAAACGGAACTGATTGTAAAAGGTGGCCACGCCGAAGACTTCGGATATAGAGAGCTCCAGATGCTCGGCGACCATTTCGATGGCTTGAACCGGGAGAAATGAGATTCTGCTTTGAATCCGTTGAAGGATGGGGATCAGCTGCCCCCTTTCCTTTTTGAATGTTTCGAGTTCGGACTTCAGATCTTGAATTTTTTGAAGCTCCTCCGCGCTGAGTTCAATATCCACAGGCGTTTCTTTCAATACCGTTTTCGCATACGGATCTTATAGAGGATTTGATGCTTTTCATATCTTGTCGAGGGCACCGTAGGCTGCCTGGATCCGGTCTCGCAGAAGCAGACCGAGCCGTTCGAGCACGTTGAAACCCAGTTCGAAGTTGTTGCTCATCAGGGCGCGCAGGTTCAGCCCTTTCAAAACCAAAAGTGTTGACGGCCTCTGGCAGATGGCGGTCGACATGAGGATATGCGGTTTGTCAAGTAGAGTGGACCAGCACCCGAGCATGCGACCCTTTCCCATGGTGTCGATAATAACCTTTCCCTTTCTTTGCCCCATATCTATGGAGCGTTCCAGGTCAACCTTCCCATCGGCCACGATAAACAGGTCTTCCCCCACATCTCCCTGCCGGAAAAGGCAGGATCCGGCATCTGCAGTCATGACCTCACAAATAAAGGCGATTTTGCGGATTTCTTCATCTCCGAAACCGGTAAAAAATTCGGAATCGGACAGAATCTGGGCGATTTGGCGACTTTCCACTGGTAGTCCTTTTCCCATCAATAGGGAATCCATTTTTGTGTCTTGCAGGCACCCGGTTTTTCAGCTGTTTTTTTCAGACTTACTATAGCATAACCTCGAAAAAGGTCAACCCGACACAGCCTTCGGACATACCACTAAAGAGCCCTTCGAATTTTGATGTCGATCGGAATTCAGAGAATCAATATTCGTTATTGACGCATTTCCCAAGTTTATGCCAATAAGTTACAGTTTTTTTACCTTTATGGATGTTGCTTAAGGGAGGCAACTTCAAGGAAATGTTTTGTCGATGATTTATGTGTAAAGGCAGATCGATCCGATGAGCAATGTTTATGGTCTTATCCGATGGATCCAATTCCATGACGAGTAACGAAGCAACAAGTGGAAAGGAGTTAAAATGAACCCAAAGACGAAGTTGGGTATCATTATCTGTGATCGTTATCGCCGCTGTGCGGGCGGAAAGTGTCTCCGAGCGATGAAAAATAGGGAAGGGGCTTTCAGCATTTATAAAGACACAGAAGTTGAGCTGGTTGGTTTTACAACCTGCGATGGTTGTCCAGGTGGGAACATCGAATATGCAGGCGAAGAGATGGTTAAGAACGGTGTTGAGGTTATTCATTTAGCTACCGGCCTTGTTGTTGGTTATCCGCCCTGCCCCTATATCGACACGTTCAAAGCCTTTCTTGAAAAACGCTATGGGACCAAGGTCGTTATCGGTACGCACCCGATACCCAACAAGTATCTCGATATGCACACTTTTCTGGGGACGTGGAAAGACCCCCGGTGGAAGCCGCTTGTCGAACCAACGATGGCTGATGAAGAGACCCGTGCAAGATACGATTGAGAAAAATCGTTGAAGCTCCGGTCACAGCGGTATGGTCAAGAACCCGGAAGCTTTTACGTCGGATAGCTGCAGAGATGAAGCTGCGGAGGGAGGAGCTTTCGCTGTAAAAGCAGCGCCCGACTTTTCGGCCTATATTTAACCCCATTCTTTTAATGGGGCGACTCAGAGCCTGCGGTGGTTCAGCCGCAGCATTTCCATTGGAAGTCAAGGAAAGGAAAATGAAAAAAGCCTGGAACAGAAAGTTGCTTATCTTCTGGAAGGGATGGGGTTTTTCTATTTTAATAACCGTAATTATCGCCACATCTTTTAAATCAGCTATCGCTGACTGGAACATTGTGCCTACCGTATCGATGAAGCCGACCATTATGGAAGGGGATCACATTTTCGTGAATAAATTGGCCTATGATCTTAAGTTTCCATATACGACATGGCACATTGTAAAATGGAGCAATCCGCAAAGAGGTGATATCGTCGTTTTTTATTCTCCTGCCGATCAAAAGCGTTTGGTAAAACGTGTGGTTGGTCTTCCGGGAGATACGATATCCCTGCTGAACAATAATCTCATCATCAATGGTGAGGTGTTAAAGTATGAAGCTGTCGATAACCGGAATATCAATAATCCACAAGATGATATTATGTTGAGACAATTCTGTTTTATGGAAGATCTTTCAGGCAGGAAACACCCCGTGATGATTACTCCTTATCGGTCTTCATTTCGGTCATTTGCGCCGGTCACAGTGCCGGAGGGGAGTTATTTCATGATGGGTGATAACAGGGATAACAGTGCGGACTCCAGATATTTTGGGTTCGTCAAACGCGATCAAATTGTGGGTCAAGCGACAGCGATAGTGGCATCGATTGACATTCACAATAGTTATTATCCTCGGTGGAATCGTTTTTTTACCACATTGCCATAAATTGACCATTCCCCTGTTTTGTACCTTGTGCGTAACTATGACAAACTCGTAAAAAGTCGAAAATCAGATGGCAAAGTAAAAAGTTCAAGTTCAAGGCGTCGCGAATCCCGTGTGATGAGGCGTACTTATCGTACGTCGAAATCGCAACGGGATGAAGCGCAACGCGGAAATTGGACTTTTTATGAAGCCATCAACTATGATAGGATTGGATTAGGTCGTGAAAATGTAATGGGTCATGCCGATTCATCCTCAGTTGTGCGGGAAATGGCCGAATGCCGAACAGTATCCTCTGATTATATCAGCATAGTTGACGGCTGATGTCCCGGTCGCCCGCGTTCTTTTTGGTGCACCTATGCTCGAAGAGAAAGATTTCTATAAAGACATAATAGATAATCTGTATGATGGTGTCTACTTTGTGAATCGTGAACGCGTAATCACCTATTGGAATAAAGGGGCCGAGCGTATTACAGGCTATACGAGCGACCAGGTGATAGGCAGCTCCTGCAAAGATAATCTGCTCAACCACGTTACTGCCGATGGCGTTGTGCTTTGTCAAGGTAATTGCCCGTTGGTTGCGTGCATGGAGGACGGAAGCGCGCGCGAGGCGGAAGTCTTTTTGCACCATGCCGATGGTCACCGTGTGCCGGTAAGGGTGCGCACCGCCCCTTTGCGAGACGGCCAGGGAAACGTCATTGGAGCCGTGGAAACTTTCAGCAGCGACAGGGGGATGACGACGGTCCTTCAGAAGCTTCGGGAACTGCACCACACCGTGCAAACGGATAACCTAACCGGTATTGGGAATCGCCGATATCTCGAAGGGCGGATCCGTGCCGTCATTGCGGAACTTGAGCATCAGACGGGCACGGTTGCGGGTCTGCTGTTTATGGATATTGATCATTTCAAACACGTCAATGACACCTATGGACATGACATCGGTGATAAAATTCTTCATATGGTTGCGGCGACACTGAGTCAAAACCTGCGCAAATCCGATGTCATCGGCCGTTGGGGTGGCGAGGAATTCCTGGCCATTTTATATAATGTGGCATCTTTTGAAGAGTTGAAATCCATTTCTGAGAAGCTCCGAACGCTGGTCGAATTTTCCCGGCTGGATTTGGCTGCCACCAGCCTGACGGTTACGATTTCGGTGGGTGCCACTCTGTTTCTTTCCACCGATACGCCGGAGTCCATTGTCCGGCGCACCGACGAGCTGATGTATCAAAGTAAACGGGCGGGCCGAAACCAGGTCACTGTGGGATAAATTGCGATTCTGCCCGACTGTTTTCCGCTCCCTGAAATTTAAGCGGCATAGACACTATATGTTGAGGGTGCCCATTAAATTTTTGGATGCGGCTTTTATATTATCGGTGATGTTCGGATTGGCAATTTATATCCTGTTGCCCAGTTGGGGACTCAACCTGCCCAATTTGATCGATTGAGGATGACTCCATGAAAGAATTTACAAGCGCCCAGATCAAGTCCCTTACGGCCCTTGTGGAACCGGATCGCTTTTCCATCGGACAGTCCAACCGAGAGCTTCACATCCGAGATATTTCTGCACATATCGGAATGCTTCCTGCCGGGATCGTCTGGCCGATCACCACGGAAGAGGTCTCCCGAATCCTCAACTGGACCTATGCGGAAGGGATCCCGGTAACCCCTTGGGGAGCGGGAACCAGCACCGAAGGAAATCCTGTTCCAACGGTTGGGGGTTTAGTGATGGATCTGACCCGGATGGATAAGATCATCGAGATCCGACCGAAAGATCTGCAGGCGGATGTGCAGCCGGGAGTGTTGCGAAAGGAGTTGAACCGCCGGACCGGGAGATTCGGTCTCTTCTTTCCCCCGGATCCCGGTGCCGATGCCACCATCGGCGGAATGATCGCCAACAACGCCTCCGGCGTCCAGACGGTCAAATACGGCGCCACTAAAGACTTTGTGATGCGGCTGAACATCGTTCTGCCCCAAGGACAGGTGATCCATACGGGCTGCCGTGCCCGCAAGTCCTCTTCCGGTTTTGACTTGACGCGCCTCTTTGTCGGATCCGAAGGAACGCTGGGGGTGGTTACCGAGGCGACTTTGCGGCTTGCCGGTATTCCGGAACACCATCTGGCGACAACGGTGGTGTTTGATACCTTGCAGAATGCCTCGGAGGCCGTGGAGGTCCTGATCGGATCGGGGCTGGAGCCCGCCGCCCTGGAGCTTCTGACCCCCGGATTGATCCGCCTCATGAATCGGGAACAAGGGCTGGGACTGCCCGAAAAACCCTCCTTATTCTGTGAGTTTCACGGGATCAGCGAGACGGCTTTGAATGAAGCCGTAGGCGTGGCCCGGGATCTGTGTGAAACCTGCGGAGCAATCGATTTCCGCTACGCCATGGAAGAACAAAAGCGGAAGGACCTTTGGAGGGCACGACACGAGGCCTGGGAAACCATCCACCGGGCGCATCCAGGGAAAGAAACACTGATCGTGGATGCGGCGGTTCCCATTTCAAGCTATCCGGAAATGATCCTTTTTTCCCAGGATCTGTTGGATAAAAAGGGCGCCATCGGCTATGTATTCGGCCATGCCGGGGACGGCAACCTGCATGTGGTTCTTGTGGGGAATTTGAAGGACCGTAGGGAGTGGGATGTTCTTGAAGAAGTCAACCGGGAGATCGTCATTCAGGCTATCCGCTTTGGGGGCACCTGCACCGGCGAGCATGGTGTCGGCATCGGCAAGCGTCAGTTTATGGATCTGGAGCACGGGGAAAGCTATGCCCTCATGAAACAGATCAAGCAGCTTCTCGATCCCAAGGGATTAATGAACCCTGGAAAAATTTTTTAGAAACGGATAAAAAATCCGATCCTTGCAGGAAAAATCCAAGTATCGGAGGAGCAGGATGGCAGCTAAAGTAAAAGTGTCTTTTATCGGAATGGGGACCATGGGGGCGTCCATGGCCCAAAATATATTGAAGGCGGGATTTCCTCTCACCGTGCACAACCGCACCCGTTCCAGGGAGAAGCCTCTGGCAGAGGCAGGTGCCCTTCGGGCATCCTCACCTCAGGAAGCCGCTTCGGGTGCCGATGTGATCGTCACCTGCCTGAGTGACACCCCGGATGTAGAGGAAGTGATTCTTGGCGAAAGAGGCGTGATGCATGGGGCCGCTGAAGGCGCCATCGTGGTGGATATGTCCACCATCAGCCCTTCCGCCACCCGGCGCATCGGAAAAGCACTTTCGCAAAAAGGGATCCGGATGTTGGATGCACCGGTTTCCGGCGGCTCTGAAGGCGCTCAAAAAGGGACTCTCTCCATCATGGTCGGGGGGGATGAAGCCGATTTTCAGACCGTCTTGCCGGTTCTCAAGGCCATGGGAAAAACCATCAGCCTCATCGGTCCTTTGGGATCCGGACAGATAACCAAAGCCATCAATCAGGTGATCATCGCCGGTACCTACCTGGGGGTGGCCGAGGGGGTCGCCCTGGGCCTTCGGGCCGGACTCGATTTGGAAAAGGCGCTTCAGGCCCTGGGCGGGGGCGCAGCCGCCTCCTGGGTCCTGGCTAACCGAGCTAAAAACATGATCGAAAATGCCTATCCGCTGGGTTTTAGGGTTCGGCTTCACCGAAAGGATCTCCGCATCGCCCTGGAGGTCGCCCGTGAGCTTGGTGCGGTGTTGCCGGTGAGCGCTTATACGGAACAGTTGGAAACCAGCCTGTTAAACCGGGGCTTCGGCGACGAAGATCTGTCTGCTCTTGCCCGGATCGTCAGGGAACAGTCGGGCTTGGAGTAAGCCTTTCAGAGTTCAGAAGATTTCAGGGATTGCGCGCAAAGCTCGGCGATGTGTTTGACTTCCACACCTGTGCCCCGCTTGTCCATCCCGCCCCGCAATTGCAGGACACAGCCCGGGCAGTCGGTGACCAGAATTTCCGCATCGGATGCCTCCACGTTGTCCAATTTCTTCTTTAAGATTTCCGAGGAGATTTCCGGAAAATCCACCGAGTAGGATCCGCCGAACCCACAGCAGACGTCTTCATCTTTTGACGGCACATAAGAAGCCCCGCAGACGGTGATGAGTTCCCTGGGTTCCCGATGAATACCCAATCCCCGGCACAAATGACAGGGTGCGTGGTAAGCGACCTTTTTCCCGGAGGGGAGAAACTGTTCGGGTATGACTTTCAGGATGTTCATCATATAAGAACTGAAATCGATGATTTTGTCGGTAAAAGCCTTGACTTCCGGTGAATCTCCCAGAAGCTTTGGGTAGTTGTGTTTAAGGTGGGAAGCACAGGAAGCGCATAGCGTCAGGATATGCTCCGCTTTTGCATCGGCGAAGGCTTCAAGATTTTGACGCGCCAGTTCCTTTGGCGGTCTCTTCTTCGGCCGCCATCATGGCCGGAAGCCCGCAGCAGGTTTGATCCAAGGGAAATACCAGCCCGACGTTTTGCTTCTGAAGGATCTCGAACAGAGACTCTCCTTGCTCCGGATAGATGAAATCCACGGCGCATCCGGCAAAAAGGGCGACAGTTTTACCGGGAGCCTCAGCTTTGGGCGCAATTTTCTTCCACCGGTCTCGAAAGGGTGTTTTGGCAATCACCGGAAGGCTCTTGAACCCGTGGGCCTTTTCAAAAAAATGGGGCAAATGGCGGATGACGGTATCCCCTGCGGCAAACGGCTTCTGGGCCAGATACGCCCTTCGCAGCAGAAAATGAAACAACTTCCGGTTCTTCAGGATCCGCGAAAGAAGGATGTTTTTTACCGGCTTCCGGTTCTCTTGATCGAGAACCAGCCGATACGTCTTCTTGATCAGATAGGGAAGGTCGATGTCCGCCGGACAGACACTTTTACATGCCTGGCAGTTGAGGCAATTTTGAACAATGACCCGATCGCTCTCCTTTCCATGATAAAAAAGGGTCAGGATCAGCCCAATGGCACCGATGTAAACGTGGCCGTAACGATGCCCTCCCACTCTGCTGTAGATGGGGCAGACATTGGCGCAGGCGCCGCACCGGATGCATCGGAGCGCTTCGGAAAAGATTGGATCCTTTGCCATAGCTAATCGGCCGTTATCGAGAAATACGATGTGCATGATTTTTCGATGGGATGGAGAGGAAAGAGACTCGTTGGCACCCTTGATCCATGTTACATAAGAGGTAATAGCCTGGCCGGTGGCGTTTCGGGGAAGCACTTTTAGGATACGAAGGGCCGACGAGAGGTTCGGCACCAGCTTCTCAATCCCCACCAGCGCCACATGAACGGAGGGGAGAGTGGTAACCAGCCGCATGTTCCCCTCATTGGTGACTATTCCAAGGGCACCGGAGTCGGCCAACGCAAAATTGGCGCCTGAAATTCCCATATCGGCCGTTAAAAAGGCCGGCCGAAGCTTTTCCCTGGCGACTTTCACCAGTTTGTCGATGTTTTCCGAGTCCTGTTTCTTTCCGGTAACCTTGCCGAAAAGATCGCCCACCTGGTATCGGGAGAGATGAATGGCCGGCATGACCATATGGGATGGGCCTTCATGCCGAAGCTGAATGATCCACTCCCCCAGGTCGGTTTCAATGACTTCATATCCGGCCTCGATAAGGTGATCGTTTAAAAAGGTTTCTTCGGCGGTCATGGATTTGGATTTGACGATTTTTTTTACCCCGTTTTCCCGTGCGATCTCCGAAATGATCCGGTTGGCTTCTTCGGCATCCCTGGCCAGATGCACCTTGGCCCCGGATGCTTCCGCATTCTTTTTAAATGACTCGTAAAGATCCATCAGGGCGGGAAGGGATGCATCCTTTGCCGCTGCGATTTCGTCCCTGATCCCCTCGAAATCGACCCCTGCATAAATCCTGGGGCGGTTTTCCCGGTACTGGGTGTTGAATTTATCGAGGGCGGATCGAAGAAACGGGTCGGTTAAAGCCTTTCTGATCCGCTCTTTATAGGATTTCATATCCGATGGAGGTTTAATCATGGGAGGCTCCTTGGCTTGAGAAATTCGGCTAACAGGTTCCCTTAACCGGTAATGAGAATGTGCAGCTCCTTGGGTCCGTGGACGCCGATCGCCAAAACCCGTTCGATATCCGCCGTTCGGCTGGCGCCGGTGATAAACGCCAGATAAGCGGGTGCGTCCTTTTTTAGAATCCCGTCGATTTCTCGTTCTAAGGCGGCGGCATCGGGTTTGATTCGAGAGGCCGGGAGAACCGCCACATGGGTCGCCGCCAGCATCGTGGCGATCCGGATGTCTTCTTTTATCGAATCGATCACCAAGGTGCCGGTTTCGGCGATCCCCCAATCAGCTAGAGTTAAAGAAGTGTGAATTTGATTTGCATGGGGCCTCAAGGGGAAAGGGAGAAGCGTAAGGTGCGCTTCGGCGCACGCCTCCCGCACGGCGTCTTCCTGATCTTCGCTCAACCCGCCTGTCGCAATGGTTCCGCCATTTTGTCTTTTCGTCAAGTCGATCGTATAGGTGACGGCTTCCTTAAAATCGCCGATCTGAAAAACGACGGCCTGAACCGCTTCGGCCTTTTCCTTCATCAATTGAATCATCGGGTCGGGAGTCATGGGTTTTCCTTCAGGAATGGATTGAATTGGGGGTTATATCCGCCTAATGGTTATAGAACAGCTGTCGGCTTGTCAAATCAAAAGGGACGGCAGGAAAAGCTTGTGATTTGAAGATTCCTTGGATAAATTGTCACCTCATACAACTGCCGGTAAAAGCCATTTCACCTTCAAAGCATGAGGGATTCAAAATGATCTCCCCGGCTCTATTGAAAGAATTTGAAAAACGACTCGGCACGGAAAATGTCTTCGCCGATGAGACCGATCGAGCGACCTATTCTTACGACGCAGCGGTTCTCCATCCGGTGGTGCCGGCTTTGGTGCTTCGCCCTCTAGAAAGCGAAGCCTTAAGCTGGGCCGTGAAACTTTGCAATGAAAACCGAATGCCACTGACCGTTCGGGGCGCCGGCACCAATCTGAGCGGAGGAACCATCACCGCCATCTTCGACAAGGCCTTGGACCCCAATAACATCCTCAATCCCGGCAAAATCCTGGGAGTCAGATAAGGATCCTTTCATGACCGATATGAAAGCCCTTGCCCGGCTCATGAAAGAACTGGAGGACCAGCTCGTGGTCTGCATGCGCTGCGGCATGTGCCAGGCGGTATGTCCTCTCTTTGAGCAGACCGGTCGTGAGGCGGATGTGGCCAGAGGGAAACTGGCCCTCCTGGACGGCCTCATGCAGGAGATGTTCAGGAACGCCGAGGGCACCTATGAGCGACTCAACCGTTGCCTTCTATGCGGCTCCTGTGCCGCCAATTGCCCCAGTGGCGTCAGCGTCCTGGAAATCTTTCTCAAAGCAAGGGCCATCCTGACAGGATACATGGGCCTTTCACCGGCGAAAAGGATCCTTTTCAGGGGGATGCTATCCCGACCTAAGCTCTTTGACCGGATGGCGGAATGGGGAGCACAGCTCCAGAAGCTTTTCACGAAACCGGTCAACGATGTCATAGGAACCTCCTGCGCCAGGGTGATGTCGCCCTTGCTTTCAGACCGGCATTTTGTCCCGCTGGCCGAAAAGCCGTTCCATAAAATCCTTCCACAGCTTAACGAGAGTCCGAAAACAGGTCGTCCGAAGGTCCTTTTCTTTGTGGGTTGCCTGATCGACAAAATTTTCCCGAATGTTGCCGAAGCGTCGATCCGGGCGCTTCGCCATCACGAAGTCGGCCTCGTTATTCCCCGGGATATGGGATGCTGCGGCATTCCGGCCCTTTCCTCTGGGGACCTGGAATCCTTCAAGCGTCTCGTCATCCACAATCTGTCTTGTTTCGAAAGCGTCTCGTTCGATTACCTGGTTACCGCCTGCGCCACCTGCACGGCGACTATTAAGAAAATCTGGCCGGTCATGATGCGACAGATCAGCGGCATGTCCCCTGAAACCCTTTCCAAAGTGGCGGCGCTTTCAGAAAAGACGATGGATATCAGCTGGTTTCTGGTGAGGGTGGCCGGCGCCACCCCTCGGCCTCTTTCGAACAGCGACAAGGGGGAATACCTTAAGGGGGAATGCGTTACCTACCACGATCCCTGCCATTTGAAAAAATCGCTGGGTATCTCCGAAGAGCCCAGAACCCTCCTTCGCTCCAATCCGGACTATCGCCTCAAGGAGATGCCCGCTTCTGATTGGTGCTGCGGCATGGGGGGCAGCTTCAACCTTTCTTATTACGAGATATCCGATCGAATCGGGAAAAAGAAACGGGACGCCATTCTCTCAACCGAATGCAAAATGGTGGCCACGTCATGCCCGGCCTGTATGCTACAGATTTCGGATATGCTCTCCAAGTCAAACGAAAGGGTCCGGGTGCATCACGCCGTTGAAATTTATGCCCGCACCCTGGATGACCGGAAAGTCTCTTTTCCTCATGTACCGGAGTAGAATTGGATTCCCGACCGCCCATCCAAAAAATGGTTTTTTCAACAAACCCCCGGGTGGAAATTCGTATTCCTATGGTACCTGACGATATTTCCAACTCAAAACTCCCGCCTATCGCCGCATTATTTACAGCGTTCATCTGCCTGCTGTTCGGGGCCAACGCCGTCGCCATCAAAATCAGCGTCGCGGGCGTCGGTCCCTTCACGGCCGCGGCCATCCGGTTCACTGTCGCCACTTTCGCCCTATGGCTCTGGGCCCAGGCCACGCAACAGGAGATTTCCTTTCAAAAAGGGCAACGGATACCCTTGTCGATCCTTTCCGTAATTTTTACGGTCCAGCTCTCTCTGTTTCATCTGGGGATCAGCAAGACCTACGCATCCCGGGGAACGCTCTTGTCGAATTTTCAACCCTTTTTCCTGCTCTTTCTGGCTCACTTTTTCATTCCCGGCGACCGGATCACCGCCAGGAAATTTTTTGGGCTTCTCCTGGGCTTCCTGGGAGTGGCATTTGTGTTTCTGGAAAGCAAAGGGATCACCTCCGGTTTTCGAGTCGGAGACCTGATGATGCTGTCCGCAGCATTCCTATGGGCCATTAACGGGGTCTATACGAAACGGATCGTTTCCGGGTTTGACCCCTTTCAACTGGTATTTTTTCCCATGGTTTTTTCTGTGCCCTTCTTTTTCCTGGAAGCCTGGCTTTGGGACTCGGCAATGTTCACTCGCATCGATGCCCGAATCATCGGATCCCTGTTCTATCAGAGTATCATCTGCGCCGCTTTCGGCTTTGTCGCGTGGACTCACCTTTTAAAACGATACGGTGCCGTCGCCCTTCACTCTTTTATTTTCCTGATGCCCATGGCGGGTGTTTTATTGGGGGGGCTTCTTTTAAACGAACCGATAACCTTAAAGATTATTCTGGCCCTGGTCTTAGTGGTCGCCGGGATCATCATCGTACAGCTTGGTAAAGAAGTCCCGGCCCCCCTCATTGACCCCGGAGGAAACATTTAGACGCAAGCCCTGTCGTCAAAGGAGGGATTCCCTTGCCTAAAGAGATCACCCACTGGACACTGGCAGAAACCGCATTTCGGCGTATGCGGGATGCCTCACCTTTAAAACGCATCATTGAATCGCATAAGAACCTCTATTTTTGCGGTGCTGTGATCCTCGATTCCCCGTTTTATGTGCAATGGGGTAAAGGAGCGGCAGGGATACGAGATCGGGCCGAACGGATCCACGATACTGCGCAAAACGCCTTCGAGTGCTTTTTACCGATACTGAAAAACCCGGATTTCCTCTCGATGGAATCGGTCGTGTCTCTCCTTGCCGGCATCACGACACACATTTTTTCAGACGCCGCATTTCACCCTTTCATATGTCATTTCAGCGGTACTACGCGCACTCCCGATAAAAATTTGCGGCGTAAGGCTCAAACCCGGCATCATACCCTGGAGACGTATCTGGATTTTTTCTTTGCAGCCAGAGGCATTTTTTCGACGAACACCACCTTTGGTCGTTTTTTCAATGCCGTCGAAATCTCCCGGTCCGCTTTCATGGAACTGCTCTCCAGGATTTACGGCACCGGCAGGACTGTAGATAGGGTCATGGCGAAAAAATCCGTTTACATGCATGCCGTCTTACAAGCTCTCTTTGACCAGAAAACCCTCAAGGGAATGCTGGACGCCTTGAACCTGCTCCCCGGCATAAACCTCGATACGACCCTTGCCAGCTTCTACCCTTGTCGAAAGCCGCGGTCGGAGGCTCTGTTCTCACGGCCCCTATCCTATCGGCACCCTGTCACCGGCGAGGCCCGCTATGTTCCTGTCCAGGTCCTCGAAAGAGAGGCTTTGGCGTCTATTCAAAATGTTTTTAGCGCCATCGAACCTTGGGTCCTCCTGAAACCGCCCGGCCAAGGTCTCGAAGATCTCCATGGTCCGAACCTTTACACCGGTATGACGGGATATCGGTTGGCGGACATGCAGTATTTCAACAACGCAATCGATCTCATGTCTTTGATCAAGGGATGACTTGGATCTGTTTTCCCTTATTCCACGGCTTTTTATCTTGATTCAGGGGGCTTTCGTCTTTTTTGTCGTTTCAGGAGGCTGTTGATTTTTCGGGAGAAATATATCGCCTGGATCTATCCCGCATTATAAAACCCTTTTCCCATAAACATTGTGAACAATGTCAAATTCATAATGAACCAACAAATCACGGTTTATATCAAAGAATGTAAGGTAAATTCTTGCATCCCTAAAGAGGATTTCCCGACAAAATCTCGTGAGTTTTTCGTCGAAGCATTTCCTTTAGGGAAAAGATGGTGAAAGACCAACTTCAAGATGTCGCCGCAATGCCGATTCGAGGACTTTCATCTGCCCGGAAAAGAAGTGATCGGTGCCGGGGATGATTTCTATAGTCCGGCTTTGGGGTTCCACGAGGGAAACATCTATCGAACGCGGGAGGTGGAGGCAATCTCGTCACCGTCCCCTATTCATTTCGGGCGCTCTGCAATTAAAACCAAATCAACTCGTGAAATATCCGGGTTATCGGTTAAGCCCGGATACCTATTCGTGACAGAAGATTTTCACGAAAATCCTTTGCTTCATCGGAGGACGAATCGGCAATTTCATCAATGCGGTAAAAGCGGTCCGTTGTGGGCGACTCTCGTCTAGCCAAATCCAAGTCAAGTTGTGCAACACCCACCATTGTCCAATCAACGATAGAAAGTGATCTGGAGATCCGGCTCAGGGATCTTCAGCTTGCTCATTTGGCCACCTCCATATCGTAGGTGAACAGTAACCTCTGGGTTTATGTGCTGGTCGCAATTGTGAAAAAGCTTCTCAAATTGAATCAAAGCGTCTACACCATTTTACAGATTCTGAGCGTGACTCTATTAGAGAAAAACGCCCATTTTATAAGCATTCACAGAGATGCCTTACATAAATCAAAATTTACTAGCTGATAACCAATTGAAATTATTTGAATAATGTTGGGACAGTAGCGATCTGGAGGAAGATCTCATGTCAAACGGAATTTATCGGACATCATATTGATATTTTTGATGATTTGAACATGGCCCACTGTTCCAATTTCGCCCGGTGTTATCCAAAAGAAAGCATCCAGGGGACAAATCGGATCAGGGAAATCATGTCGTTCTCCGCCCATGAAAGGCTTGAAAATTTCTATACTTTCAGGTTTAATAAAAAGAAGAACATTCAACATCAGCAATCGGATCAAGCAAAAAACCAGGGATGCCGGCTTTTCAGACTGATATAAACGCCCATGAATACAATTCGATTGCCATTGTTTTTTAATGTTAAAAACCGGATCGTAGACCGCTTTTTAGGGTTGACCATCGCTACCCGAATGGCCCTTGCCTATCTTCCCCTGTCTGTTATTATCATCCTGATATTGGTCTATACGCTTTCCACCTTGAACGAACTGGGCAATATCAGCCGCAGTATCGTAGCCAATAACATGGTGGTGATCGAGGCGGCGGACAGTATGACCCAGGATCTGCTGGCCCAGGAGGCCTATGGCCGTCGCTACCTGATCATGAAAAGTGATGAAATGAAGGACCTCTTTTGGGCACGAAGCTTCAAGATTGAAGATACCCTAAAGGTTCTGGGTCAAGTGGATGGACTGGATGCAGCTCTCGTCAAGGAGCTGGAGACCCGGCACGGTACGTTTAATGCATTTTATATGGAGATTTTCAATCTTCCGAAAAGTGCCCTTGACAAAGCCAGCACCGTTTATGATGGTCAGCTTCGGCAGAGCCTGGATGACCAGTTTGACCTCATCAAGGTCATGGCCCAGGATGCACGGGCCGGACTGTTGAAAAAGACAAGGCAGAGCGACATATCGAGCATACGGGCCTTTCATGTGGCAGCTCTGTTGTCGGTCCTGGGTATCTGTATCGGCATCGGATCGGCTTATTTGATCACGCGCAACATGTCGCGCTCCATTAGACAGCTCAAACTGGCCGCGGAAAAATTTTCTGAACGGCAGTTTGATTTTATTCCAGATCTCAAGCAGAAAGACGAGTTTGGAATGCTGGCCAAATCCTTTATCGCCATGGCCCAGAAGCTGGCAAGGCTGGAGATGATGGATTTAGACGCCAGCCCACTGACCCGCCTGCCCGGCGGCATCGCCATAGAGAATGTGCTGAATGCCCGGCTCAAGGAGAGGCAGGCACTTGCCTTCTGCCTGGTGGATATCGATAACTTCAAATCTTTTAATGACCGATATGGTTATGCCCGTGGCAATGAGGTCATCAGGGGCACAGGAAAAATTCTGGAGACGGCCATTGCCGAGCACGGAGATGAAAATGCCTTTTTAGGCCATATCGGCGGCGACGACTTTGCCATCATCGTTCATCCGGACCGATACCGGCCTGTCTGCCAAACCATTATCGATATGTTCGATAAAAAGGTCGGTGAGTTCTATGATCCCGAAGACAGGGCGAGAGGTTATATAACATCCAAGACGCGGCAGGGAAATGCAGAGCAGTTTCCCATCATGACTATTTCCATTGCTGTTGTGATAAATACGAACCAGAGATCTATCAGCAGCGTGAAGATCGGGGAGGTTGCGGCAGAAATTAAGGAGTATGCCAAGACCATTCCGGGCAGCCTCTTTCTGGTGGATCGCCGGGAAAACGACCCCGATTGATCGTTTGCAGGAACTGTTAATGGGGCAGGAGAGAAATATCCGTTTCGGGATGCTTTTTTTAGGACTGCTGATCGTCGCAGCCCCTCTACTATTGGATGGCTGCGCCCCCCGTATACAATCCAGGACCGAGCCCTATCCAACGGTGGATAAGGGGATGATCTCGAGCGAGATCGTCCGGCTCGAACAGAACCTGGCCCAGACGGTAAAACCTGAGGAAAAGGTACGGCTCCTTTTTCTACTGGTCATACTCCATTCGCATCCCGAGAACCAATCCCCCGACTATAAGAAAGCCATCTCTTACATGGAGGTCTATGCCGGAATTGAAGAGTCGGTGGATGCGCGCTACGCGGTGTCTCTCTTAAAGCAGCTTGATGCCCGGGCCGTCAGCGGTGAGGCCCTGGGGCAGCAAAACATAAAACTTAAACAACGGGCCGACGATTTGAAGCAGCAAAACCTGTACCATAAAAATATTATAGAAAAGCTCAAGCTTCTGGATATCCAGCTTGAAGAGAAACGCAAAACCATGCAGTAAGCCGTCGAAGGCGCTTGCTTTTTCCGGAGGCCTTCGGCTTGGCTACGTGGGTATCAATACCGGTAAATCATGAATACCTTGAAGCCGGGGTCGTTTCCATACTTGGGGCTCAAGGATGGAGAGAACAGGATTGTTCCATTCTGCGACCCTTTTTCCCATTACTAATGGCCTAAGCAATCCCCCCACAATCCCGGACTACATCTCGTCCTATCATGTCGCGTAATTCAATCCAACTTCCCGGACATAAATTCAGAAACAGGGGGTCAGATCACTCAAACCCACTTCTTAAAACTACTTGGGGACCCCCCATAAAAAAATAAAGGGGTCTCCCGAAGATTCTCATCACCACTCTAAAATAATATTGATGTCTGCTATGCGTTGATATATGCATAGCCGGCTGATTCGGACGCACCGTAAAATACAAGACTATCGTTTATTCAGCATATTGGATCTTTTATGCGGTGGACTTGGCTTGAGGTACCGGCGAAATGGGGAGAGAGCTATGGAATACTGGCGCGTGCCATTTGATTCGAATGCAATTAAGATTTCCCAGGGTGTGGTTCACATTATCGAGGATCGCTGCAAGGGTTGCGGCTATTGTATCGAGTTCTGCCCCAAGAAGATTCTGGCCTTTTCTTCCCGCTTCAATAAAAAGGGGTATCATCCGCCCGAGGTGATTCAGCCAGAGGGGTGTGTCAATTGCCACTACTGCGAAATTATCTGCCCTGAGTTTGCGATATACTCTGTTGAGATACCTGCGTCAAAAAGTGGGGAAGAGAGAGCGGCATAATTGGGAATCTCGTTTTAGGTTTTAGATCAAGATATTCTGCCGATTTCAAGTTAGGTGGATAGATTGAAGGTCGCGGATTGCTTTGAACGTCCGAAGGAGACGGAAAACACAACTGCCAAAAAATTACACCCAAATAACTAAAACGGAAACATCATGAAACCAGCGATTCTAACGGGCGAACACTTCATGACCGGCGACGAGGCGTGCGCCGAGGGGGCCTTGGCAGCCGGATGCCTCTTTTTCGGGGGCTATCCCATCACACCGGCCACCGAGATCGCCGAACATATGTCCGAGCGGCTGCCCGAGGTGGGCGGCACCTTCATCCAGATGGAGGACGAAATCGCAGCCATTGCCTCGGTTCTGGGGGCGGCCTGGGCGGGCCAGAAGAGCATGACCGCCACCTCCGGGCCGGGCTTCAGCCTGATGATGGAAAACATCGGGCTGGCAGTCTGCACCGAAACCCCCTGCGTAATAGTCAATGTGCAGCGCGCCGGGCCGTCCACCGGCCTGCCCACCATGGGCGCCCAGGCCGACATGATGCAGGTGCGCTGGGGATCCCACGGCGACTACGAGATCATCGCCCTGGCGCCGGCCTCGGCCCAGGAGATTTTTTATCAGACCATCACGGCCTTCAACCTGAGCGAACGCTACCGCACGCCGGTCTTCATCATGACCGACGAAATCGTCGGCCACATGAGCGAAAAGGTGGTCATTCCACCGGCCGAGCATATTCAAACCGAGTGGCGTCCCAAGCCCCAGGGCCGCAAGGACCGCTTCCTACTCTATAAGCCGGGACCCAACGGCGTGGCCCCCATGCCGGCGGCCGGCGAAGGGTACAACGTGCATGTCACCGGTCTGACCCACGACGAAAAGGGTTACCCGGTGATGTCGGTGGAGGCCCAGCAGGAGATGATGACTGCGCACTGAAACGCAAAATTCTGGACAACCGCGACGATATCATCATGACCGAGGGCCATAACCTGGAGGATGCCGAGATCGTGCTGGTATCCTACGGCATCTCGGCGCGCACCAGCATGGCGGCCATGCAGCAGGCGCGCGCCATGGGGCTGAAGGTGGGCTTCCTGCGCCTGATCACGGTCTGGCCCTTTGCCGAAAAACAGATCCGGACGCTGGCCGAGAGGGTCAAGGCGTTCGTCACCGTGGAGATCAACCTGGGACAGATTCACCTGGAGGTGACCCGCGCCGCGGCCGGCCGAGTGCCTTGCCACCTGGTGGGCCACCACGGCGGCGCCATCATCACACCGGATCAGGTGATCGCCAAAATGAAGGAGGTGTTCCCATGCCCGTAACCGTCCGTGCCAGAGAGGCTGTGGTGCCTGACCATCCCCTGGAGGATCTAATCCGCTCCGATCGCATTCCTCATATCTGGTGTCCGGGATGTGGCATCGGTACCGCCTTTGCCGCCTGCTTATCGGCCATGAAGGCCAGCGGGACCGATCTGCGCAACATGTGCATGGTCTCGGGGATTGGCTGCTCGGGCCGGGCAGCAGGCTACGTCAAGCTCGATTCGTTTCATACCACCCACGGCCGGGCCATTCCCTTTGCCACGGGACTCAAACTGGGCAATCCCAAGCTCAATGTGGTGGTGTTCAGCGGAGACGGCGATCTGTTTGCCATCGGTGGCAATCATTTCATTCATGCGGCCCGGCGCAACATGGATCTCACCGTGATCTGCCTGAACAATCTGAACTACGGCATGACCGGCGGCCAAGTGGCGTCCACCACGCCCTTTTTGGCGCGCACCACTACCACACCGGCGGGCAATCCCGAGGCGCCCTTCAACCTGCCGCTGCTGGCCTGGGCCGCGGGCGCCACCTATGTGGCGCGCTGGACCATCCTGCACATCCGGGAGCTGACCCAGTGTATTCAAAAGGCTATTTTGAAAAGCGGTTTTTCCTTTATCGAGGTGTTGGGTCCTTGTCCGGTCAACTATGGCCGGCGCAACAAGGAAAAGCCATTGCAGACCCTCAAGCTTTATCAAGAGCAAACCATTATCCGCAACCATACCGACCCCAGCGACCTGGAGGTGGATTTCAGCAAAAAGGTGGTGCTGGGAGAGTTTGTGGACAAGCAGCGGCCTACCTGCATCGAGAATTACGATAAGACATGCAGGTTACCGCATAATGGAACACCTTCACTTAAGACCTAAACTCCGGCCAACATGGGAACGTAATATGTTTAAACAAATAACCATCACCGGTTTCGGCGGGCAGGGGGTTGTGCTGGCGGGACGCATCTTGGGCCAGGCCGCAGCCATTGTGCGACAAACTGGAGAGCACCCTGGTGCAATCCTATGGTCCTGAATCCCGGGGCGGTGCGTGCAGCGCCCAGGTAACCATTGCCGACGGTCCGATCTATTTTCCCTATATTCAGAATCCCGATATCCTGGTGTGCATGTCCCAGTCCGGCTTTGACAAGCAGTTTGCCACGCTCAAGGCCGACGGCATGCTGATCATCGAGCAGGATCTGGTCAAGGCTCCGGAGGAGCGGGATCACTTCGCCATTCCCTGCACTCGCTTTGCCGAGGAGCTGGGCAATAAAATGATGGCCAACATCATCATGATCGGGTTCCTGACCGCTGTCACCGGAGCGGTTTCCATGGATGCGGCCCGCGACACGGTGGCCAAATCCGTGCCCAAGGCCACGGTGCAGACCAATCTCAAGGCCTTTGAGCGGGGCTGGGAGTTTGCCCAGGCCACCCTAAAGGGCCGTCGGCACAAGGCCGCCGGTCAAGTTGGAGTAGTGGCATGAAAAAAGCCAAGAACAGATTGCATAGCGTGCTGATCATCGGCGCCAATCCGGCTGGCGTGGCTGCGGCCAACAAGCTGGGCGAGTTGGGCGTCCCTATTACCATGGTGGATATCGATGCGGACCTGGATCAAAAATTGAGCGCCGAGCCGTACCGCCTCGACTCCGGCGTGCCGTTCAATTTCGCCCACCGTCCCGGCCTGATCCGCATCCTGCGCAACGGCAATATCCGCTGCCTTCTGCCGGCCACAGATCCGTTCAATCAAGCACAGCCAGCAAGGGTTCAGAGTCCAGATCGATCCGATCCCCACCTATGTGGATGCCAAGCGCTGCACCTTGTGCGGCCGGTGCGCCGAAGCGTGCCCTGTGTGCGGGCTCGGGAATCATGCGCCCCATCCAAACCATCGGCCGCATGGCCTTGCCGGGCCGGGCCGTTATCGACAAACGGCGCGAGCCCTTGTGCCAGGCCAACTGCCCCTTGGGCGTCAATGTGCAAGGCTATATGGCCCTGACCGCGGCCGGCCGCTATTCAGAGGCCCTGGATCTGATCCGGCAGGAACAATGTGCTGCCCGCGGTGTGCGGCCGCATCTGCACCCATCCCTGCGAGGCCGCCTGCCGGCGCGGTGAAAAAGATGAGGCCTTGGCCATCCGCGACATTAAACGCTTTGTAGCCGACCAAGCCGCGGCCCTCAAAACCCCTCGGCTGGCCAATGACCCGCCTGCTCGCGCCGAGCGCATTGCCGTGATCGGCTCGGGTCCTGCTGGTTTGGCGGCCGCGGCTGACCTGGCACGCCAGGGATTTGGGGTGACGATCTTTGAAAAAGAGAGCGAGGTCGGCGGCTTGCTGCGCTACGGCATCGGTCCCCACCGGCTGCCCCGGGATATACTGGATGCTGAAATCACCGCCATCCAGGCCGAGGGCGTTAAAATCGTCACCAACCATGCCGTGGCCTTGCCCCAGGGGCTGGCTGAACTACGCAAGAACCACCAGGCCGTGATTGTTACCACGGGTTCGTGGGCTGACCGGCGGTTGGGGGTCGAGGGCGAGACCCTGGCCGGTGTCGAGGGGTGCGTGGCCTTTTTAAACCGGTTTTATCGCGGTGAGGCGCACGAGCAGAGCGGTCAAGTGGCGGTCATAGGCGACGGCAATGCGGCCTTAGATCTGGCCCGCGTATTGCGCCGCCTGGGAGCGGCCGTGACCATCATATCCTGGTTTGCCCAAAGCGAAATCCCAGCGGATGCGGACGAAGTCGAGGCCGCCCTGGCCGAGGGCATCACCATCCTGGACCGGCGCCAGGTAGTGGGGTTTCAAGGCGCCAACGGCGTGCTGCAAGGGCTGCTGGTGCGGGCCACCCAGCCGGGTGCCGGCGGATGCCAAGGGTATTTGCTGGCCCGTGATAGTGCCCGACAGTCCCAAGGAGGAGATCCATTTCGAGCGCGCTTTTGTGGCCATCGGCCAGGCCGGCGCATATGGCGTGATGCGCGGCCAAGACAGTCTGGCTATCACGGACCTGGGGCTGCTGGCCGTGGATGGGCATGGCCGCACAACCCTGCGAAGGCATCTACGCGGCCGGCGATGCGGTCAGCGGCGCCACCTCAGTGGTCCAGGCCATGGCGGACGGACGCAAGGTCGCCTGGCAGGTGATGCATGATCTTACCGGCGAGGATTTTCGCCAGATTCGGCCTGCCGCTATCCGGCCCCTGGATCGGGATTTCGAGTCCATTGCCGCGGATCTGCCGTTTCAGCCGCGCACCCGGATGCCTGAGCTTCCCCCGGACCAGCGCCGCTCTGGTTTTACCGAAGTGGCTCTGGGACTGGACGAAGCCCAGGCCCAAGCCGAAGCCAAGCGCTGCCTGCAGTGCGGTGGCTGCGCCCAGTGCCTGGCCTGCGTGCCGGCCTGCGCGGCCAATCAGGCCATTCGCCACGACCAGACCGTGGAGACAACTTTCGAAAATGCGGGCGTGGTGATCGTGGCGGACCCGCGACCTGGCCCCGGAGATCAAGGGCGATGATGTGATCCGGGCCTATGGCCCGCCCAGCGCCAAACCCGACGTCTACGCCATGATGCTGCGCGGCTATGCAGCCGCGGCCCGGGCCATGGTGCTGCTACAACGCAATGGCATGCGCATCAAGGGCCAGGGCATGGTCTTTGTGCCTCCTGAGACCAGCCTGGACAAGAATATCCGCATCGGCGTATTTGCCTGCCGCTGCAACGACTCCTTTGGCTGGTCCGCCGAGTTGGATAGCTACTTAAATGAACTGAACCGGCAACCCGACATCGTGCACACCGAAGTGCTGGTTTCGGCCTGTATTCCCGACGGCATCCATCGCATTGTGGACAGTGTGCGCGACAAAGGATTGACCCGCCTGGTGATCGCCTCGTGCGTCTGCTGTCCGCTCAACTTCGTGTGCAGCGCCTGCACGGACCAGCGCAGCCGTCTCAAGCGGGGCCTCTTTGACGGCACCGGCATCAGCCGCTCCATGGTGCAAACTGTTAATGTGCGGGGCGAAGTGCTGCGCCACATAGTCCAGGATGAAGCTCTTGCCGTGCGGCTCTTTAAAGGGATCGTGACCCGCAGCATCGGACGAGCCCGCAAACTGCTGCCCTTTCCCGCGCCAGCCCGGGGCTACAACTTCACCACCGCCGTGATCGGCCAGACCGAGGCCGCCACCAGCGCCGCCCAGACCTTGGCCCAGGCGGGTTTCGATGTGTTGCTGTTCGGATCAGCTACAAATCCTCTCAGCCAGACACCGGACCACCCGTCGATCTTTGCTTTTAACGGCTCCACTGTGGCGGCGGTCAGCGGCACCATCGGCAATTTCCAGATCCATGCCCTTTGCGACGGCGCCGAGCGGGTCTTCACCGTGGGTGGAGTCATTCTGGGTGAAAAGTCGCGCAATATCGCCATCTACCATCCCCATGCCGACCTGCCCGGCATGCGGGTACAGGCCCGTATGCAGAAAGAGGGGGTCCCGGACATTCCTTTCATGTATCCGTGCAGCACCTCCATCTCCGGTCTTTTCCTGGCCGATCCGCCCGGCATCCAAATCTCCAAGCGCTCCAAGGGCGAAGCTGCGGCCATGCTGGCCGCCGCCGCCATGCCCAGGGGACCGCGCCAAAGCCGGGGCTTTTCAGTAGTGATCAATGAAGCGCTATGCCGGGGTTGCGGACGCTGTCTGAAAGCCTGTCCCTACCAGGCCGTGAGCCTCAAAACCAATGGTGCCAACGGCATCTTACCGCCGTGGTGGACGATGTCTTGTGCAAGGGGTGCGGCAACTGTATCTCGGTCTGCCCGTCCAATGCGGCGGACAGCCCCTTCCGCGACCAGGCCTACCTGGAACAGACCCTGGTGGAGCTGCTCGCGCCCTGCGGCCAGGAGCTGATACTATGCAAGAGTTCAAAATTATCCTGTTTTTGTGCAACTGGGGACCCCACGTGGCCTATCAGACAGTTGCAGGAGCAGCGCGCCGATATTCCCCTGGAAATCAAAATGGTGCGCATTCCGTGCAGCGGACGCATCACCAAGGCCCTGCTGTTCAAGCCCTTTGAGATGGGCGCCGACGGCGTTATCGTTCTGGGCTGCCAACCCGGTTCCTGCCGCTACGGCACCGGCACCGAAGCAGCTCGCGAGAATACCGAAGATACGCGCCAGATCCTGGAATTGATGGGCATTGGACAAGAGCGACTGCAACTGGGCAACTTCCTGCCCGATCAGCCCGGACAGCTGCTGGCTTTTCTCAAAGCACTTTACCGAGCGGGTGCGCCAAATGGGTATAAGTCCTATTTCGGTACCAGCCGCCTCTTCCTGGGAACCGGCCGAGGTGCCGGCCAGCTCCGAAGCCATCATTGCAGCCCATGATGTCTTCGCCTGCCAGGACTGCGGCAAATGCACGTCGGCCTGCCCCCTGGCCCTGGCCGGAAAGCCTTTTTCGCCTCGTTTCGTTGCCGCTGAAATCATCGCCGGCCGCGCGGACCGGCCCGAGGTGCGCGCCGCGGTCAATGCTTGCCTGACCTGCGGCATCTGCTACGAACGCTGCCCGTCGGCGGTCAACTTTCCGGAATTCATCAAGGAGATGCGCAGTTACTACCACAGCCGAGAGATCACCGCTGCGCCGGCGCACGGCGGATTCTTTCAAAGCATCATGCGCGCCATGACCGCCGAGAGCCTTGTACCCCGGCGCTGGCTGCATTTGCCCGATAACATCCGCGTGCGCAAGCAAAGCCCCATTCTATTCTTCGGCGGTTGCGCGGCCTATTTCGACATCTTCTTCCGCAAATTCCTGGGCGTGCACACCCAGCAGATCTTGGAAGACAGCCTGCGCCTGCTCAACTTCTTCGATGTGGAACCGATTGTTCTGGAAAACGAGCGCTGCTGCGGCCACGATCTGCTCTGGTCCGGGGACCAGGCCAATTTCATGCGCCTGGCCCGGCTCAATGCCCAGGCCATCGCGGAAAGCGGCGCCCAAGAGGTAATCACGGCCTGCCCTGAATGCTATCACACCTTGAGCCAGGAGTATGCGCGTTACGGCATTACACTGCCGGTCAAGGTCACCCACATCCACGAATACCTGGAGCGCGAAATCGACAAGGGCGCCGTGGCCTTCAAACCCCTGGAGACGCACGGTCACGTTTCAGGATGCCTGCCGCCAGAGCCGTTTCAACGGCCAGGCCGCCTTGCCGCGCAAACTGCTCAAGCAGTCTGTGCGCGGACCGACCCCCAACTGCTGGCGGACAGCGACGCGGCCAGCGTCTGCTGCGGCAACAGCGCCTGGATCGGCTGCGATGCCTTCAGCAAAAGCATGCAGGTCCAGCGCCTGAACGCGCCACGCGAAACCGGCGGCGGATCCATGATCACCGCCTGTCCCAAATGCCAGATCCACCTGCGCTGCGCCATGGAAGATGCCGATGCAAGGGCAAGGCGCTGAAGATGGAGATGATGGATTTGACCAGTGTTATCGCGAAAAGCATTTATTGGGCATGAAGAAGAGAGGGACAGGCTGATTATTTTCTGTTCGCGTTTTGAGCATTGAATCATTCGGATTTCTTATCTGTTTTGAGTGTCGAAATTCGAATTTAGAATTTAGAAAAAGAAGATCCACGAAAAATAGTGGATAATTTTAAAAAGGAACGCACCATGACACTGCCAATTACTTCTATCAAACCCGGCGCAGCCTCCAGCGAACGAGCCCCGCATCGGCGTCTATGTGTGCCACTGCGGCCTGAACATCGCCCAGACCGTGGATTGCGACGGCGTAGCGGCCGCAGGCGGCCCAGTCTGCCCGATGTGGTCGTGGCCAAGGGCATCGGCTATGCGTGCAGCGAACCGGGCCAGCGCGAAATCCGCGAAGACATTGAAACCAACGGTCTGAACCGCATCGTGATCGGCTTCCTGCTCGCCGCGGCTGCACGAGCCCACCTTTCGCCAGATGCTGGTCAGCCGCCGGCCTCAATCCCTATCTGCTGGAGATGGCCAACCTGCGCGAGCAGTGCAGCTGGGTCCACATGAAGGAACCGCAGGCCGCCACCGTCAAGGCCCTGGATCTGGTGAAGATGGCCGTTGCCCGTGTGCGCCGCCTGCAAGCCGCTGACCGAGGCCAAGATGCCCATGACCCAGCGCGCCCTGGTGATCGGCGGCGGCGTCGCCGGCATCCAGTCGGCCCTGGACATGGCCGACAACGGCTATGAAGTGGTGCTGGTGGAAAAGCAGCCCTCCATCGGCGGCGTCATGGCCCAGCTGGACAAGACCTTTCCCACCATGGACTGCTCCATCTGAATCCTGGGTCCGAAGATGACGGATGCCGGTCGGCATCCCCGGATCAAGATTCACACCATGAGCGAAGTGGTGGATGTCAAAGGCTATGTGGGCAACTTCGACGTTCAGATCGTCAAAAAGGCCCGCTATGTCGATGAAAAGGAGTGCACCGCCTGCGGCGAATGCGCCAAGGTATGCCCGGTGGTGCGGCCCGACGAGTTCAACCTGGGCCTCTCCTCGCGGCGCGCTATTTACTCGCCCTTTCCCCAGGCCGTGCCGTCGGCCTATGTGATCAATCCCCACGAGTGCCTGGGCCACAATCCCGCGGTGTGCAGCAAATGTCTGGAAGCCTGCGAGAAGAAGTGCATCGATTTTCACATGTCCGATCAGACCTTGACCGAGCGGTGGGCACCATCGTGGTGGCCACCGGCCTTGCGCCCCATGATCCGCGCATTCTGGACGAATACGGTTACACCCGCTTTGAAAACGTGCTCACCAGCCTGGAGTTCGAACGTCTGGTCAATGCCGGCGGCCCCACCCAGGGCCATCTGCTGCGCCCCACGGACCGCAAGCCGCCCAAATCCATCGGATTCATCCAATGCGTGGGCTCCCGCTCGGCCCGGCGCGGCAAGTCCTACTGCTCCAACGTCTGCTGCATGAACACCATCAAAAGCACCCTGGTGCTCAAGGAGCACTACCCGGATATGGAGGTCAAGGTCTTCTACATCGACATCCGCGCCTTCGGCAAAGGGTTCGAAGATCTCTACACCCGCAGCCGGCGCCTGGGCGTGCACTATGTGCGCGGGTTGCCGGGCCATGTGGAAGAGCTGCCCGACGGCAGCCTGCGCGTGGCCGTGGAGAACATCGGCCAGCGGCGCTCTGAATACTACGAGCTGGATATGCTGGTGCTGGCCATCGGCATCGAACCGGCCCCCGACACCCAGAAGCTGCAGGAGATGCTCGGGTTGCAGTTGACCTCCGACGGTTTTTTCCTGGAAGCCCATCCCAAGCTGCAGCCCGTGGATGCCGCCACGCGCGGCGTATTCTATGCCGGCTGCGCCGAAGGGCCCAAGGACATCAAGGAGAGCGTCACCCAGGCCTCGGCCGCGGCGGTGCGCGCCATCCGCCTGATGCAGGCCGACCAGATCACGGCCGAAGCCATCACCTCCGAGGTCATCCGAAGCTGTGCAAGGCCTGCGGCAAGTGCGCCGAGGTGTGCCCCTACAACGCCATCACCGTGGACCCCAAGAAGAAGATCCCGGCCCAGGTGGCCACGGCCGCCTGCAGCCGGCTGCGGCACCTGCGCAGCCGAGTGCCCCTTCGGCGCCATCACCATGAACCATTTCACCGACGCCCAGATCTACGAGCAGATCGACGCCATGCTGGCGAACAACCCGCCGGACAAGATTCTCACCTTTGCCTGCAACTGGTGTTCATATGCCGGCGCGGACTATGCCGGTGTTTCGCGGCTGCAGTACCCGCCCAATGTCCGCCTGATCCGCACCATGTGCTCGGGCCGGGTGGACGAAGAATTTCATCTGGCACGGCTTTCAAAAAGGGCGCGCCGGTGATCCTGGTCAGCGGCTGCCATATCGGCGACTGCCACTACATCAATGCCAACCACTGGACCGACAAGCGCGTGGAGCAAGATGCGCAAGAAGATGGAAAAGCGCGGCCTGCGCCCCGAGCGGCTGCAGCTGGAGTGGATCAGCGCCGCCGAAGGCATGCGCTTTGCCGAAGTCATGACCCGCGTGGAGCAATTGCGTAAAACCGTTACGCAAAAGGAGATTGCTCAGGCCATGGCGCTGCTGGAAAAAAAGTAATATCCATTGTCCTCCAGAGGGTCTTCAAAGGACAAGGAGCTTTTTCAAGTTCAATGGGCAAGGTCTCATTAAAAGGATGAATTGTATCTTTCCAACATCTTCAACCCAAGATATGGGAACATGCAATTGTTGTGTTATCTGAATGATGCAACGGTGAGTGTAAAGTCATTTGAATGTCGGGTGTTCAATCAGAGTCTTGAAAACGTTTTGTGAGTTCTTTTCCCGAAATATTTCCTTTAGAGAATAGAAGGCGGGAAATAGATTTCAAGACATCGCTGCAATGTCGATTCGAGGGTTTTCATCTGCCCGGAAAAGAAGTGATCGGCGCCGGGAATGATTTCTAGTCCAGCGTTGGGGTTCCACGAGGGAATCATCTCCCGAATGCGGGAGATTGGGGCAATCTCGTCCCGGTCCCCGACAAGAACCCACTGAAGAGCGTCAATGCCGGTCATCCCTTCAAAATCCATAAACGCCACCGGGGGTGAGACCATGACCATGGTTTCAATGGAAAGCCCCGACATCACCGCCCTAGCGCTAACCCACGCACCGAAGGAATATCCGCACAGATGGACAAGTTTGATGCCCATATCCCGCAGATAAGCAACAGCTGCCCTCATGTCGTCTTGCTCTCCGAAACCCTGGTTATGGCGGCCCTGGCTCTTTCCGACACCGCGGAAGTTGAACCTCAAGGTTGAAAAGCCGCTTTCGGCATAGGCGCGGCGCATCGCCTCCACGACAGCGTTTCGCATCTCTCCGCCGTATAAAGGATGCGGATGGGTGACGACGACACCCCGCATTCCAGGAAATATCTCCAGCAGTCCCTCGATCTCAAATCCGGTGGAAACAAAGGAGATGGGTTTTTCCATGACATTGTCCCGCCTAATCAAAATGATACCGATAATAGGCCGCACAGGTCCCTTCGCTGGAAACCATGCACGGCCCCACCGGATCCTCCGGGGTGCAAACCTTACGAAAGAGAGGGCACTGCGGCGGAGTAAGGACACCCGTCAAGACTGCGCCGCAGGCGCACCCTTTGGGGGGCTTCGATTCGGGGACCATCACCGAAAACGCTTTTTGGGCATCAAACCGAGCGAAGCCCTTCCGGATCCGAAGCCCGCTTTTCGGGATGATGCCGATACCCCGCCAAGGAGCGTCCGTTGTTTCAAAGACCTCTCGGAGAATCCCAACGGCCTTGGGATTCCCATCATCGGTCACCACGCGGGTATAGGCGTTTTCGAGTTCAGCCTTGCCGGCTTCCACCTGGCGCACCAGCATGAGGATCCCCTGGAGGATATCCGTCGGCTCAAATCCACAGATGACACTGGGAATCCGGTGTTCCTGAACCACGTGGAAATAGGCTTTCTTGCCGATGATGACCGATACGTGCCCCGGCAGGATGAATCCGTCGATCTTGACGGTGCCGGATGCAAGAAGCGTTTCCAGGGCGGGGGGCACCAGTTTGTGGGCGGAGACCACAAAAAAATTTTCCGTCTTTTGTTTTTCAGCGGCCAGGATCGCAGCGGCAACCGTCGGTGCCGTCGTCTCGAACCCGACTCCCAGGAACACCACATTTTTAAACGGGTTTTTCACGGCGATCTCAAGAGCGTCCATCGTGGAATAGACCACCCGGATATCCCTCCCTTTTGCCCGCTCCTCCTGCAGAGAGGTTTGTGTCCCTGGAACCCGGACCAGATCCCCGAAGGTGGTGATGATGACATCGTCGATTTGTGTCAGAGCCATAAAGGTGTCGATCTCTTTCTGGTCGGTCACACAGACCGGGCACCCCGGGCCTGATATCAAACGGATGGATTCCGGGAGAAGCGAACGGATTCCGGATCTGAATATGGACATGGTGTGGGTCCCGCAGACCTCCATTAGGTTGACGCGTCGCTTACTCTCCCGGAAGATCTGCCCGGCCAGTTTTGCGGCCAGATCCGCACTTTCGAAGGCATTTCTACCATTCACGTGCATCATCGCCTGCTCCGTTTCATGACACCGAGGCTGCGGCCACCACGGCTTGGCCCAGGGCGATACCCCCATCGTTTGTCGGAACCTGGGAGTGGGTATAGACTTCAAACCCACGCCGGGACAGGGAAGTGATGAAACCTTCCAGGAGGATGGCGTTCTGGAAAACGCCTCCGCTGAGGGCCACACGCCGCACCCCGGTTTGTGTGGCAACGGCGTCACACACCCTAGAAAAGAACTCAATCACCGTGGAGTGAAATTTCCCGCTGATGACCTCGGTCGGAACTCCATCCCGCAGATCCCTAACAACCCCTTCGATGATCGGTCCGGTGGGTACCTTGATGGGAATTTCCGCCATACACCGGCAATCATAAAACTCCTTTACCCCCTCCTTGGCCGCCATCTCCAAAGCCATCGCCGCCTGTCCTTCGAAACGTACCGTTTGTTTTAAACCCAGAATATAGGCCACACCGTCGAAAAGTCTTCCCAAACTGGAGGTCATGGGGCACCGGACCCGTTTTTGGATCATCTGCAGAACCGTCCGCATCGCCTTGGGTTCCAGGGATCTAAGAGCCGGAATCTCTTGAATGGGAAAATCCGTCCCGAAGGCTTCCACAATATAGCTTACCGCCATCCGCCAGGGCTCCCGGATGGCCGCTTCCCCGCCAGGCATGGGAACAGGGTCCAGGAATGCCAATCGCTGAAAGGCCTTTTCGTCTGCCAAAAGGACTTCTCCGCCCCAGATGGTACCGTCTGTACCGTATCCGGTCCCATCAAAGGCCAGCCCGATGACCGGACCGTCGATCCGGTTTTCGGCCATGCAGCTGACGATATGGGCATGATGATGCTGCACGGCGATCCGGCTTTGGGATTCTCGTTCTTCGAGGGCATACCGGGTACTCAGGTAATCCGGATGCAGATCGTAGGCGACGATTTCGGGATGGATGTCCAGGATGCGTTCCAGGTGCGACACCGTCTGCTTGAAAAACGCGTAAGTTGTCGGATTTTCCATGTCCCCGATGTGCTGGCTTAAAAATGCCTGGTTTCCTTTGGTGAGACAGGCGGTGACTTTTAACTCGGCGCCGCAGGCCAGCACCTGGGGCTGCCGGTCCCTGAGGAAGACCGGCCTGGGGACAAATCCCCGGGAGCGTCGCAGTATCCGGGTGGCATCAGCGGCGTGTCTCACGATGGAATCATCGCTGCGCAAATAGATATCCCGGTTGTGGACAAGAAAATAATCGGCGATCCCGCCGAGGCGTTCGAAGGCTTCCAGATTGTCGATGGCGATGGGCTCTTCGCTCAAGTTGCCGCTCGTCATGACCAACGCTAGAAAACCGGAGTCGAGTAACAGGTAATGGAGAGGGGTGTAGGGAAGCATGACACCAAAATAGGCGTTCTCCGGGGAAACCGCTTCGGCCAATGGATGCGGCTCCCGTTTTTTCAGCAAAACAATCGGTCGTTGGGAAGAAGTCAGAAGTTGATGCTCCTCAGGCGAAACCTCAGCATAGGTTGAAATCTTTTCCAGGTCCATGGACATCACTGCAAAAGGCTTTTCTTCACGTCCTTTCCGCTTTCTCAGGCGTATCACCGCATCGGATCGGGTGGCATCCACCGCCAGATGAAATCCTCCCAGGCCCTTCACCGCCACAATGTGCCCCTGCTTTAAAAGCAAAATCGCCTCCCGGATCGGATCGGCCGAAAGGATTCGGGAGCCTTTCGCATCGTGCAAAAAAACATGAGGGCCGCAGGCCGGACAGGCATTGGGTTGTGCATGGAATCGTCGGTCGGTCGGATCGTCGTATTCGGCCCGGCACTTTTCACACATGACGAAATGCTTCATGGAGGTGTTCGGCCGGTCATAGGGAATATCGTCGATGATGGTGTATCGGGGGCCGCAATGCGTGCAGTTGATAAACGGATAAAGATATCGCCGGTCTTCGGGTGTGAAGAGCTCCTTCAGGCATGCATCACAAATCGCCGCATCGGGTGAAATCAGCGTCGACTTGTGGATATCAGGGCGGCTGGGCGTAATGCCAAAGGATGTAAAACCGTTTAATTTTCCTTCTGAAACGGAAATGCCGGTGATATACGAAAGCGGAGGGCTCTTTTCGGCAAGATCCTTGACAAATGTCCGGATGGCTTCGGATGTGCCTTCCAGATGGATGGCCACTCCATCTGCAGTGTTGGCAACCTCACCGTAAAGTTCCAGGCGCTTGGCCAGCTGGAACACAAAGGGCCTGAATCCGACCCCCTGGACGATCCCTTCTACGATGACATCCCGGGCCAGACGCTCGTTTTCCATAAAGCTCTTTTCCGGGATAAGGCCGGGGCCTCATGCCCCGCTTTTATCCTGCTCGATGCGGGCAAGCGATTCCCGCAAGAGTTCCACTGTCTCGCGGGCGGCCTGTTCGTCGATCTTTTGAATGGCAAACCCGGCATGCACGATGACATAATCCCCTACTTGGGCGTCTTCTAAAAGCAAAAGACTTGCATTTCTTTTGACACCGTCCACATCCAGGACCGCCATCTCATTATCGATACTCACAATTTTCGAGGGGATCGCAAGGCACATTTTTTGTCCTTTTTGAAAAAGCGACGTTCAGGCGTTGGAGTTCGGCAAAGACCATTTTCAGGATCGGTTCAATCTGTTCGGCCACAATCGGGGTTAATTCGATGCTCGCCGTCTCAATGTCGTCCGGTTCCACACCCAGGATCACGGTTTCCGGGACCTTCGTATCCAAGACCTGACATAAGGTCAGGGCTTCCAGGAAATCGACCTGGTGCAAAGAATTTTTCGCCCGCACCCGTTCCGGGATGGCTTTTCCTTCCAGGCGGTAGCGGGTTCCCGGTCTTCCGTGGTTCCGGATAGCATCCACTACGATCAGATGATCCGCCTCGGAAATCACGCCCAATAGATTCAATCCGAGCACCCCCCCGTCCACCAAAGAGACGTTTTCCGGAAACTCGTAACCTTCCATCAGACGTTGAAGGACGCGGACACCGAACCCTTCATCTGAAAAGAGAAGGTTTCCGATCCCGAGGATCATGATGCGGGGCTTCGTCATTACTGGCTACTCTCTTTAACGTTCAAAAGTTTTTCCTGTCGGGTTGTGAACGTTACCATAGGCTTCATCCTCCGGCAAGGCCCCTTTAACTGCGCCTCCGGTTTTTCCATATTATTGCACAAAACCCTGCCGGGCGCCGGCCTTTTTCAATGCTTCCTTGGCCTCCTGGATCAGATTCGAAGCCTGTGTGTTGGAGTCTAATTTACCATCGGAGATTCCGAAGATCAATCCCGCCGGAAAGTCTTCTTTCTCCCGGGCTTCGGTTTCAAAACGTGCCTGGATCCGCCGGCAGGTTTCCAAGGAATTCTTTGCCGAAGATCCGATGAGAATCAGGCCGAATGTCTGTCCATCTATCCTTCCCGCCACATCGCTTCTTCTAATGATTTGAGACATGATCCGGCCTGCAAGCTGCAGGATCCGATCTTTGACCTGGGAATCCTTTCCGAAACCATCCGGGTCGAAGCGGACTTTCAGGAAACACAGAGATAAGGACATCCCATGTCTTAAAGCCAGATGAAGCTGTCTCTGAAGGGCCTCAAAAAACCCTCTGGAATTGAATACCCCGCTTTCTTCATCGATGAAGCATTCGGCGACATAGCACTGGGTGATGTGTTCCAGCCGGTCGCAAAGAATCGTCACGAGATTATGGAAAAATTTATTGGCAGTCCCTGGATATAGAAACTGAAGGCGTCGAATCATCTTCCAGTTGATCTGGAGCAATTCTCCTTCCGAAGTGGCGACCACGGTGGCCGAACGCGGCATTCCTCTGAACAGTCCCATCTCCCCCACCACATCTCCTACGCGGATATGGCTGATGACCCGGTCTCCGCCGTAGCTTCCGTTTCGATCCTCCGCCATGGGCTCGATCACGTCCAGCCCCCCCGAAATGACGGTGTACATAAAATCGCTTTGATCCCCTTTACGGCAGATTACATCTCCCGGGTTAAAAGCCTTCAGCGATCCGGCCATAATGATATGATGGATCCGGGATCGGGAAAGACCCTTGAACAACGGAATCCCTTCCTGGGGATCTTTTCCCAGCTTCAATCGGATCAAATCCCACAAAGTCACCAGTTCCACGTGGAGCATCAGGGAAGGAAGAATGAGGAGATCCCCTGCCAGCGCCGAAATCATGGTGACGACCATAAGGAATCCGAAAAGGGATGTCGGCCCGAAATTGGACGCCATCAGGACCGAGAACCCTGAACTGATGATGATGGAGGTGAAAACCATGGAAAGCCCCACCCGTTTTAGCGTCTCCCGAAGCGCCGTTTCATCGTTCAGGCATTTCTTGAATTCCCGGTTGAAACAGACCAGGTAATGAATGGTATCGTCCACCGCCAGGCCGATGGCGATGCTGGCAATCAGACTCGTGGCTGCGGAGAGCTTTATCCCCAGCCATCCCATGACCCCGAAGTTGACCACGATGGGAAACAGGTTCGGGACAATGGCGATCAACCCCACCTTGAAGGATAAAAACAGTATGAACATCATTGAAAAGATCAAGCCCATGCTGAGGGAAAGGCTCTTGACCTGCCCGGTAGTCAGGATGTCGCTGCTGGCCGAAATGACCACGCCGATACCGGTCACCTCGGCGGAAATCGCTTTGGGGCACTGTTGCACCACGTGTTCTAAGATCTGTTTTTTGATCTCAAGAAACTCTTTGGAACTGGAAAGATGCGTCAACAACATGAGGTTGACTTTTGAAAAACCCCTGTTCACGAATCCGTACAGCATGTCCTCCCCGAGCATGACCTTGTAATTGTTCAAAATCATCCTGACTTCGAAGTCCTGTTCCGGAAGGGTGTAGTATTTGGGATCGAATTGGTTGAGGGCGTAATTGACCAGCTTCATGTAGTCGATCAGAGAGAGGCTTTTATCCACACCCTGAAGTTTTTCCAGATCTTTTTGAAGGCGCTCTATCTCCTTGAGCATCTTCGGGTCTTCAAATGCATCTTCTTCCCTGGCAGAAACAGCTACATGGACTGGAAAGCTCCCGGACAGGTGACGGGCGATGTCGTGAAAGTGGCGGCTTACCGGGGCATCCTTTTTGAAAAACTCCACCGGGTTTGTCTCCACCTGGATCCTGAAGATCCCGATGATACAAAAAAGCGCCACTCCGCCGAGTATAGGAAGAGAAATACTCTGTCGGTGGATGTTGATATGAGCGATCTTGTTCGTGAACCAATGGGCCGCCCTTGCCGCCCGGGTGCTCTCAAGGCGCCTCCCGTTTCGGGACGGCACCAGGGCAAAGGCTGCGGGCAAAAACGTTAAGGCCAGAATCATGAGGATGATGATCCCGACTGAGCCGAATACGGCAAACTCCCGAATGGCCTGAATCCGGTTGATTAAAAGGGAAGCTATCCCCACCACGGTGGTGAGCACCGCCACCATCGTGGGAAGCGTCATGCTCGAAAAAGTGGCCAGGGCCGCAGCAGCCGGCGAAGGCAGCCTGTTTAACGCCTCGGTGAATTCCGAGGTGATATAAACGCAATACGCCATTCCGACGGCGATGAGAAAAACCGGAACAATCATGGTAAGCATGGATAGGGGGATCTGGATCATGGCCATGAGGCCGAACGTGAGGACCATCGCGATCAAAACACAAGAAATGGGAATGAGCATGAGCAGGAAGGTGGGATACAAGAAAAACAGGATTACGGTCATGACGGCAAGGGTAAGCGGGGGAAGCAGGTAGAAATCCCTCTGGGTATATCGGGTTAAAGCGTTTGAGACCACTGGCATCCCGATCTGGTACAGGGTTAGATCTTTAGGCGCCCCGGCGATATGCTCCTCAACCGTCCGGATCACGGCGTCTTTGTCCGCATCCATTTGAAGCACCAGGGTAATCGCTGTGGCGCTGCGGTCGGCCGAAATGAGGTTTTTCTGAAAAAGCTCGACAGGAGAAAGGACGGCGGCAAAGCGTTTGAGATCCCACGGACTCCCCGCCTCCACCGCGGCCTTGATGTCCGGGAGGCTGATGATCCGCCGTACCCCGGGGATCTTCGAAAAGTCCTTAGCGATTCCGCCCAACTTTTCAAACGTTATCGGATCCAGGATATCTTTTGCCTTGATGACAATCCGAATGATTTCGTCGGATCCGAAAAGTTTTCGAAAAGCCTTGTAGGTCACACTTTCTGGGATGTCTTCCACCACCAGATCATAAATGGAGGTGCGGATTTTCAGGTTGGGTATTTGCCAGGCAAAAAACAGGGTGAAAAGCGCCACCACTAACAAGGTGGCTTTAGGGTGGTACAAGATCGATTCGACGCTGTGTTGGTAAATCCGACTCGGAGAATATCGACTGGCCATGAGTCAACGGCTCCTGTGAGAAACTCCGGGAAAAGGATGGGTGAAAAAGGCTCCGTTTTCGGTCAGAATTTCATATCCAACATCGGATCGGATGTCAAACCAAAGCCTATCGTTAAAAAGCCTAAAAAGCTCCGGCCCCCCTGGAAATCAGGGAGGCCGGAGAAGATGAAAAAACGATTTTATAACGCTTTGACTTTGTATACCTGATTGGAATCCGGGTCGATAACGTGGACGCCGCAGGCTATACACGGGTCGAAAGAGTGAACGGTTCTCAATACCTCCAGGGGCTGCTTGGGATCGGCCACTGGTGTGCCGATAAGCGCCTCTTCCACGGGACCCATTTTGTTGTTGCCGCATCGTGGGCCCAAGTTCCATGTGGAGGGAACCACATACTGATAGTTTTTAATTTTCTGTTTTTCGATGACAACCCAGTGTCCGAGGGATCCCCGGGGAACATCATTGAGCCCGACGCCCATGGCTTCTTCCTTGGGCCAGTCCCAGGCCTGGTAGGTCTTGGTGTTGCCGCCCTTCACGTTTTCCACCAACTTCATGATCCATCCTTCCATGGCCTTGCCGATAGCCACGGTTTCCAGCGCCCGAGCTGCGGTCCGACCTAAAGTGGAGAAGAGGGCCGTGACGGGAATTCCCAGCTTCTGGCAGGTCTGATCCACCAGGGGTTTAATAGTGGCATGCCCCTTGGCATAGGCTACCAAAACACGGGCCAATGGTCCCACTTCGCAGGCTTCATTGTCATACCGGGGAGCCTTCATCCAGGAGTATTTGCCATCATCCGGTTTGTAGGCCGGATTTTCCTGAAGCGGCTTGGTCTCCCCTTTGTAGGGATGCTTTGGATCTCCATCTGTATACCAGGAACGCTTGACATGCTCGGTAACCCCTTCTTGTTTAGCCATGGCGACACCGGCCAGGTCCCGCTTTTTAATGACGCCCCGCGGCATGTACAGGCTCTCCGGCTCCTTGGCCGTTTCCGGGAAATCACCCCAAGCCATAAAGTTTTGGGTTCCGCCGATGGCGCCCCAGTCTTTGTAAAAGGATGCTACCGCGAGGAGATCCGGGATGTATACATTTTCTATGAAGCTTTGGGTTTCCTTCCAGATGTAGAGAAATTCGGCAATCCGATCCGGGGTCAGGTCCGCCACACAGGTGACACCCCCCACCACCAGGGATTGAAGATGTGGATTCTTGGCGCCGAAAATGGCATGCATCCGTGCAGCCCTTGCCTGGATCCGCAGGGCCTCCACATAGTGAGCTGCGGCCATGAGGTTCGCCTCCGGAGGGAGCTTGTATGCGGGATGCCCCCAGTAGGCGTTGGCGAAGGGCCCCAGCTGGCCGCTGTCCACAAAAGTCTTCAATCTTTGTTGAACGGTTTTGAAATAGGCCGCACCCCCCACCGGGGCATTACTGACGGTATCGGCAAGCGATGCGGTGGCTTTAGGGTCGGCTTTCAGGGCACTGACTATGTCCACCCAGTCCAGGGCATGCAGATGATAAAAGTGGACAATATGGTCGTGTTGGAACTGGGCACCATGAAGCAGATTTCGGATAATCCTGACGTTGTCGGGAATATTGACTTTAACCGCGTCTTCGACTGCCCTCACCGAGGACAGAGCATGGGTCAACGTTCAGACCCCGCAGGAGCGCTGCACAAAATGATGGGCATCCCGGGGATCCCGGCCCAGCAGAATCAGTTCGATGCCCCGAAACATCTGAGGGCTGCTCCAGGCGTTGACCACTTTCCCTCCGGCCACCTCTACTTCAATGCGAAGGTGGCCTTCTATTCTGGTAATCGGATCAATGGTGATTCTATTTCCCATGAGGTTTCCTCCTTATCATTTTGAAAATCAGGATTTCTTCCGGAATACGGCTAATGCTACATTTCTTTATAGAACGGCGTCATCTTGTCCCAGAAATCGGGCTCGCTGCACCCGATGCAAGGATGCCCGGCTTCGATGGGGAAGCTGGTGCCTTCGTTGAACTTGGCGATGGGACAATTATTGAAGGTCTCGGGTCCCCGACAGCCCATCTTATACAGGCAGTATCCCATAGCCGCTTCCGGCGAACCGAACTCGGTGACGAATTCCTCGTTTTCAAAATGGGACCTTCTCGGACATTGATCGTGGATGGTTTTCCCATAGGCAAAGAGTGGCCGGCCTAACTTGTCTAAAGCCGGCAGTTTCCCTAAAAGAAGGAAATTGACCACGGTTCCGACGAAATTGACCGGATTGGGAGGACATCCGGGAATGTTTAGGGTTTTAATGCCCAGGGCTTCTCCGACCCCTTTAAATCCGCCCGGATTCGGTTTGGCGGTCTGAATCCCGCCGAAAGAAGAACAGGCGCCGATGCAGATCACCGCGGCAGCTTTGCTGCAGACGTCCTTTCCGATCTCCAGAAAGGTGCGTCCGGAAATCTTACCATAACCGCCGTTAAACTTGGTGGCGATGGCCCCTTCCACCACACAGATGTATTTTCCTTCGTACTTCTTGACCGAGGCATGAAGCTGGTCTTCGGCCTGCTGTCCCGCTGCCGCCATGACGGTTTCATGGTATTCTAAGAGAGGACCTCCAGCACCAGATCGTCGATGTACGGGTAAGTGGAACGCAGAACCGCCTCGGAGCACCCGGTGCACTCGGCAAAATGAAGCCAGATCACCGGGGGGCGTTGCGTGGGCGCCGCAAACACCTCCGCCACCTTGGGTACATAGGCGGCGGAAAGCCCCATGGTAGCGGTTAAAAAGGTGCAATAACGCATGAAGTCCCTTCTTGAGACACCTTTTCCTTCCAATCTTTCGTAAAATTTTCTCTGTTCCTTGTCCATTGACACCTCCTTCATGTAGGTTCTTCCCACTGCTGTTGTGATCAATAGGCTTTGGCTGAAAAGAAAAAGAGAGATCGGCTCGTTTTTAGTTTTGCGTGCGGCTCTTTCATCTCCTCCATGCGTTTACACGCATCGCTTGGAAATTCGAGCACAGCGCTCGTTTAATGCTCAAAGGAGCAACGAGCGGTTTTGAGCACATGACATATGAATAAAAAAAAAACAACAAAAATAAATATGGAAACACTTTGGAAAAACCAGCGCATTTTTTCGAGAATTAGCGGTATTATCGGGATACGTCCCATTTTCCGGTAAGATTTAAGGTTGGCCTGTTTTCCGTAAAATCGTCATTCCATCAGGAGGGAACCCGGGCTTTCATATCCGGCCTCCCGGGCCTTCATGTCAAGGTGCAGGGTGGTCAAGATCTCCAACGGTGGGTAAATGGGATGGGCTATTTCCCGCAGGTCCACCGACTTGATGTATTTCCCGCATCCCTCGCATACATCTACCCGGTACCCTGTTTCCTGCTCACTATAAAAATATTGAAGGCTTCCGCTATCCGTGTTCCCGCAATAGGGGCAATACGCCCGTTTGGTCGGCCACTTGTGAAAACAGAACGCGCAGAACAAAGCCCGCGCCCCATCGTTTTCCAGTACAGCCAATCCCGGTAGACTGCCGCAAATGGGGCAGTAGCCTTTTTCCCAGGCAGGACTGTTTTTCAGGAAGACCTCCAGCTGTTGGGCGGAAAGACTCAGGGAAGGCTGCAGGCTGTTGTACACCACGAAACCGAGCATCCGGCTATCGACGCCGTACCGCTTGGCGCAACGAACAAAAAAATCTTCGTCTCGACATAAGAACTTATCAAAAAGGATGGGCGGGCTGAGGGGAACGGTGTGAAGGTTGGACGGGTTCAGGATAGCTTCGGTAAATTCGGCCCATCTTCCGGGGGTATTCCGGGTGATCTCTAAAATGTTGTCGAAGAGTTCTGAGGCCGCAGGGACATCGATGGGAAACTCGGCGAGATTCACCAGGGGAAATCCATCTTTTTGCTTTGCCGAAACGACATCGGGAGTCATGAAAGGCGGAACGGGTGCGGTTTTTTGTTTGGATGCCTCCTGAGCCATAAAAATTTTTTCATAAAAATCGAGCAGGACTCTATAGGCGGGGAGCCTGTCTTTCGCCGATGCCAGCGCATTTTCGAGATGCTTTACCGTTATGACGTATTCTGCCATCAAATGCGAGCCTTCCTTCTATAACTTGTCGATACAAAAAGGGGGAGGCGGAATCCGCCTCCCCCTTTTCAGACTCATTGCGCGGATCGGATCATCCGAGCGCACGCACGAAACGGGTGATGGGCGACGCTATCTTTTTCAGCGCCACCTGTCGTGTAATTCCCGGGGATTGTCTGGATGCCACCGAAAATTCATGATAGATTTTCGGATCAAAGGCCACCAGATAGATGACGCTCACATCATCGGGATCCAGAAGGGAAGCCTTCGGGAATTTGGCCTGGACCTCTTTCAATCGCTTCTTGGCCATCTCCAACATCGCTTCCCGGTCACCGAAGTTCATGGATCCGGAGGGGCAGGTCTTTACACAGGCCGGGGCAAGTCCGTTTTGAACCCGGTCGATGCACATGTCGCACTTGGCCAAGGTGCCTTCCTCGGATGCCCGCGGGATATTATATGGGCATGACTCGGTGATTTCCTTGACATTGAGCCCCTTGGTATTAGCGGTGTACAGGACCGCCCCCGTCTCCTTGTCGGTATAGATGGCAGTGGGCTCTCCTGCGGTATCACGGCAGGGGGGCTCCAGACAGTGCCGACACTGCTCCGGAAAAAACAGCCACTGCAGCTTGCTGTTGATCACTTCTTCACGCATGCGGACCAATTTGTAGGTATCAAAAGAAAGGTCCGCCGGGTTTTGGAAGGTCCCCTTATTGGTTGTTTTCTCGGCCGGTAGGTTGTGCCACTGTTTGCAGGCCACCTGGCATGCCCGACAGGCCGTACACAATGTCGTATCGATAAAAAAGGCTTTGCTCATATCAGATCACCTCCTTAGATTTTGGCCACGTTGACCATGAAGGCCTTGGTTTCCGGGATCCGGGTGTTGGGATCACCGGTGGACGGCGTGAGCAGGTTCGCACTTTCCTCTTTGCCGCTGTCGGGCCATCGCCAGCCGAAATGCCATGGAATCCCCACTTCATGGACCACCGTGCCGCTGATTTTAAAGGGTTTAAAGCGCTTGGTCACGATGGTCGTACACTCCACCGATCCGCGGGCTGAAGACACCTTGATCCGTTCACCGTTTTTAAATCCTTTCAGTTTAGCCAGCTCCTCGCTGATCTCCACAAACATCTGGGGCTGAAGTTCCAGCAGCCAGGGCTGGGGCCGGGTCATCAGCCCGGTCTGCCAGTGCTCGGATACCCGATAGGTAGTGCACACATAGGGATAGCGCGGGTCGCAGGTAAAATGCGCATCCGCATCGGTGCCGTACACCGGGGCCGTGGGGTTCATGAGCTGTTTGCCGAATGCATTTTTCTCCACCGGGCATTCCAGAGGCTCATAGTGTTCCGGGAAAGGCCCGTCGTTGAGGCCCGGGCCATAAATCTGAGCAAATCCTTCTTTTGTCATGATAAACGGATAACGACCGTCCTCACGCTGGCTGCCGTCCGGGTTTTGCAGCGGGGGCCAGGGTCCATCCGGGACATCGCCGACCCATTTTTTTCCTTCAGCATCCCATTTGACGACCCAGCGCTTTTCATTATACGGCTGTCCTTTTGGATTGCAGGAAGCTCGGTTGTAGATGATCCGCCGGTTCACCGGCCAGCACCAGGCAAAGGCGGGATACAGGCCGATCTTGTTGGGTGCATCTTCCTGGCTCCGCCGGGCCGCCATGTTCCCCTTGTCCGTATAGCTGCCGCAGTAGATCCAGTTGCCGCAGGAAGTGGAGCCGTCGGCCTGGAGCAGGGCAAATCCCGGCGCCACGAGAGAGCCGGCCTTGTAAGTGACCTCGCCGATGGTTTTGTCTTTGAGCCAGTAGCCGTTGATCTCCTTGGCCGCCTTGTGGGGATCGTACTTATGATTGGTTGAATAGTCCCACTTGAGGTTGAGGATCGGATCCGGGAACCCCCCGCCCTTGGCATAGAGTTCCTTGAGCTTGAGACCCAGTTCCATGATCATGTCGCCATCGGGGCGGCTGTTGCCTAAGGGTTTGGGTCCCTCGTAGCGCCACTGCATCCAGCGGCCCGAGTTGCTGATAGATCCCTTCTTTTTCCACGGAAACGCAGGCCGGGAGCATGAATACCTCGGTCTTGATGGCCGATGGATCCATTCCCGGACCCTTCCAGAACGAGCCGGTTTCATTGTCAAAAAGATTGACGTTCACCATCCAGTCCAGCTTGGCCATGGCCTTGCGGGTCTTGTTGGAATTGGCGCCCGAGCAGGCCGGGTTCTGGCCCCAGGCAAAAAACCCCTTGATCTTCCCGTTGTACATGGCATCGAAGATATCCAGCCAGGAATAGGGCTTTCCGTCGTCGACCTTTGGCAGCCAGTTGTAGCCGAAATCGTTTTCTGCCGTAGCCTTGTCTCCGAAAAAGGACTTGAGCAGGCTGGTGATGTACTTGGGCCGGTTCTGCCACCAGTTGGCCGAACGCGGATCGTTGCTCTTGGGCGTGTTTTTCTCTTTGTAAACCGTCAGGGAGTCGATGGAGGCCGCCGGCGTGGGCAGATAGCCGGGCAGGATGTGGAACAACAAGCCTTGATCCGTGGAGCCCTGCACATTGGATTCACCCCGCAGGGCATTCACACCGCCGCCCGCGATGCCCATGTTGCCCAGCAGCAGTTGAATGATGCACATGGCGCGGATGTTCTGGACGCCCACCGTATGCTGGGTCCATCCCATGGCGTACATGATAGTGGCGGCCTTGTCAGGTTTTGCCGGTGGCGCTGTAAGCTTTGTAAACCTTCAAAAGATCGGCTTCCGGGGTCCCGGTGACCTCTGATACTTTCTTGAGCGTATAGCGATCGTAGTGCTTTTTAAGCAGATTGATTACACATAGGGGATTTTTCAGGCTGGGGTCACGCTTGGGAACACCCTTTTCGTCCATAGCAAAAGCCCACTTGCTTTTGTCGTAACTGCGCTTTTTATCGTCATAACCGGCAAAGAGGCCGTCGGAAAATCCAAAAGCATCGTTTACAATAAAAGAAGCGTTGGTATAATCGAGCATATATTCTTCAAAATACAGTTTATTGTCCAGGATGTACTTGATCATCCCGCCCAAAAAGGCGATGTCCGTCCCGGAACGCAAAGAAGCGTAAATATCCGCCTTGGAGGAGGTGCGGGTAAACGTGGATCCACATTGATGAGGGTGGCGCCGTTTTTCTGGGCCTCGGTGATCCATCTGAAAGAGATGGGGTGGTTTTCCGCGGCGTTGCTTCCCATGATGAGAATGAAGTCCGCGTTTTTCAGATCAATCCAGTGGTTGGTCATGGCGCCGCGTCCGAACGACTCTGCCAGAGCCGCAACCGTGGCGCTGTGTCAGATACGGGCCTGGTGTTCGATATATACCAGCCCGAGAGCTCGCAGCAGGGCCTGGTAGATCCAGCACTCTTCATTGTCCAAAGCGGCGCTGCCCACCGAGGCGATGGCTGTGGTGCGGTTGACCGTCTGCCCCTTGTCGTTTTTAGCCTCAAAAGTGGCGTCCCGTGTGGCCTTGACGCGTTTGGCAATCTCTTCAATGGCCCAGTCCCATGACACCGGTTTCCATTCCTTTGAATTCGGAGCCCGGTACATGGGTTCCAGCAATCGGTTTTCGTTTTCCACCAGCTGCTTCAGAGAAGAGCCCTTCGAGCACAGGGATCCCCGGCTGATGACATGGTCCGGATCCCCTTCGATGTTGATGACACGGCCGGCCCCACTTTTGGCGGTATGCACGATGGCCCCGCATCCCACCCCGCAGTAGGGGCAGATCGTGATGGTCTCTTTGGCATACTTGGTCTTTAGCATCTGAGCGTGGGATTGAACCGGCGAAAGATCAAACCCCAGGCCGCTCACCGCAAGACCCGCTGCCGTGGCACCGGTAATCTGCATGAACTCTCGGCGTGAAACGTTCATAAATCCTCCTCCCTCCTTGCTGTTGTTAATGTTAGCGGCAGGTTAATCCGCTAAAACGAATCCGCTTTTAGGCGATGAACCTGTCCCTTTCCCAGGAAACCGTATCCCTTGTTTCCGTTTCTGTTTCCGTTTAAAATTCCCGGTGGCTCAGCCGCCGATGGCAGACATCGGGTCTAAAACGGCAGATACTTTCCTTAAGCTTAATCCGTGATCCTGCGGCTTCCGCAGGACCGCCTCTTTCATCATTTGGGCCAGTTCGGCATCCGTAGCGCCGTCTCTCATGGGTCCTTTCAGGTCCACTTGGATTTTGGATAACAAGCAAACACGGAGCTGCCCGCTGGCGGTAAGACGCAACCGGTTACAATCCTGGCAGAAATGATGACTGATGGGCCGGATCAACCCGATCTCGCCAGCCGCTCCATTGAACCGGTAACGTTCCGCGGGTCCGTCATTTTTAGTTCTGAAAATAGGCTCCAAGGCACCGACAGTTTCAATCTTTGTCAAAATTTCCGGTGCAAGCATTTGCTGATTCATATTCGTGCAATGAACACCCATGGGCATATACTCGATAAATCGAATGAAATAAGGATGATCAATGGACAAGCGTGCGAGATCCATCAATTCGTCATCGTTGACGCCTCGAATAACCACCACGTTGATTTTGATTGGGTGAAATCCTGATTCATGCGCCGATCGAATTCCCTCCCACACGGCGTCGAAACGATCAACCCCCGTAATTCTTCGATATTTTTCGCGATTCGACGTGTCCAGACTGATGTTGATGCGTCGAATCCCGGCCTTTTGGATCCGGTGGATCTGGTGAGACAATAATACACCATTGGTGGTCAAAGAGACATCGGACAGTCCGGCTGTCTGTCCTAGCGCTTCCAGAAAGCCGTAGACACCCTTTCTGACCAGGGGCTCGCCGCCGGTTACACGCACTTTTGAAACTCCTAAGCGAACCCCAATCTTGACCAAACGTAACATCTCCTCGTAAGCATAGTATTTCATGGTGGGGTAATTTGGGGAAAAAACCTTCTGGAACGCAGTAAAAACACCTGAGATTACAGCGATCGGTGATGGAGATACGGAAATAATTCATTCGTCGACTAAATCGATCAATCAGTGCCTGCTTGATGGAGTTTGATAAAGGCTTTACCGACAAAATTCGCTTTCCCTTATTCCAGAGCAATAAAATATAGCTTATTTCAAAGGATGTGGAACTAATCACGAAGCTTTGTATTAAAGCCCTTTTTAATGTCAAGGACGACTTATGATTCTTCATCGGTTTCCAGCGAATCCTCATCGGCCACTTGAACCGAAGGCTGGTAGCCGTTAAGCACCTCTTTATCGTAATCTTCTTCGATTTCTTCTTCTAGGAGTTCATCAAGTTCCGGGGTTTCCTCCTCAACACCCTCCTCCACCAAGCCCCATTCTTTCCTCCGATCCTGCGAGATCAATTCCATGTCATCGAAGGTGATTTCAGCCATTTCCTTATCGGTCGAGGACAGTAGTTGCATAACCGTCTCGGCAATTTTTTCCGTATAGATACCGTTAGGATAGAAATTTCGGGTCCTCAAGATATCCATTAAGGCCTGGCGTCCGGTCTTCCCTGCGGCTGCCACCCGTTTCATATCATAGGTTTCTTCGCATAAAAGCGAATTCGCTTCTTTATCCAGTTCGGCATACTCCTGGATAATCATCTTATTTTTATCAGCTTTCTTTACAATCTGATATTTCTGCTTCATGAGGAATCTCCTGGGTCCTGCCCCATTTTTTCTTACCTTTAAATCATGAGTTTAGGGCATTGTCAACATGCATGAGACCTTTTCGGGTTATCCCTGTTCCGATTCATCGACTCGAAAAACCTGTTGACCCGAAACGGTTTCTATGATAGGAATTTGTTTCTGATGGTTTCAGGAGGGATGGCCGAGTGGTTTAAGGCGACGGTCTTGAAAACCGTTGAGCGAAAGCTCCGTGGGTTCGAATCCTACTCCCTCCGCCAGGGCACCTACTTTTATTCTTATATTCCGCCCTCCGTCTCACGAAGTACGGGTTTTCCGGAGAGATGGCCGAGTTGGTCGAAGGCGCTCGCCTGCTAAGCGAGTATATTCCGAAAGGGGTATCCCGGGTTCGAATCCCGGTCTCTCCGCCACGGCTTTCTTCCCCCTCAAAAGGCTCGTTATCTCCGCTTGAAATGTCATGATGCGCCTCCTGTTCTGAAACAAGGCTTGGATCATAAATGTTCCATGAAAGGGAAGTCATACGGATCCCGAAGTGTGTTTCGATGGTCCTCATGATATCCTTTTCGGTAGCGTTCCCTTCCTGGACGAGGACTTCACCGAGCTTTTTTCCGGTAAGCCCTGCATTTCGAGCGCCTTTTACAATTGATGGCTTCGTAACAAGGTTTTGTGAGCGCCATTTAAGTCTTTTCGGAAAAAGAGAGGCAAGGGGTTGAGCGTTAAATATCTCAAGCTGTTTGAGGCACTTGTGCCGAGTTCTTGAGATTTAGCGAAACCCTTTGGATCTTCCGAAAAGACTTGCGGCGCGAGAAAAATCAGCCTTTTTACGATTTCATCACAATTGATGGCTTCGTAAAAAGTCCATCTGCTGTGTTGCACTGCATACTTCGTCATTGCGGCGTACCCACATGTACGTCTCATTCCTCAGGATTTGCGCGCCTTGCATCTGAAGCTTTTTACTTTGCCATCCTAATTTTGAGTTTTTACGATTTCGTCTCAATTGGCTGAGCGTGATGATACGGGCCTTGAGCAAGGCTTCCCCCAACAGCAACTTCCGATCATAAAGCGACTTATGAAAACGCGCCCTCAGATACCCGAATCCCCTCATTTTGCTCCCGTTCTATTGGCAAACAGCGCTCCCCACCATCCCTGATCGCATCCCCTCCAAATCGTAGAAAAGGAGGCGCAATGATAGATGTTCACGAGATCTTCCAACTCCCATTCCCGGATCCCGGAGATGACCACCGCTCCGCCAAGATCCGTCAGGGATTGCATTCGAGCGGCCAGTGACCTAAGCGTCGGGAAGCGGAGGTTGGCCGCCACTAGTGCGAAGGGTCCGGTTTGGGCCGCTACCGGTTTGTCCGTCACTTCGACCCTGTCCTCCACGCTGTTAATTCTGGCGTTCTCCCTCGCCTCGTATCTGGAAGAGGAATCCGTGTCGGTACCGATGGCGCCTTCCAGACCCAGCAGCACGGCGGCAATCATTAAGACTCCGCTGCCGGTTCCGATGTCCAACATGTGCGCCCCTTGACGCCATTGCAGTCCAGGATTGAACCGTATTGCCATTTCAATACCCTTGAGAGCCAATCGGGTCGAGGCATGGTCCCCCAAACCAAAGGCGCTTCCCGGCGCAAGAGCAACCACGACCTCATAGGGTCCGGGGAAATAAGAGATTTGAGGAGGTTTTAAAACGAGATGCTCGGAAACGCGCAAGACCCCTTGGATGGATTGCTCCAGGAAAGAACACCCCAGTCGATAGCTATATTGAATCCTGCCTTGGGCGACGAGTTCCCGCACGGCGCTTCGGACGACCCTGCTCTCTATACGGTCACGAGATTTCAGCCTTCTTTCCAGGTAGGCCTGTGTCAATCGTTTTGGGGAATGCGAGATAAGATCCCATATCCGCTGCTTCGCAAGCCCGTGCACCTCTGTCGGATCGTCGTTCGTCCTTTTCACGTCGCTAGTAAAGACCCTCTTTTTCCAGAAGGTCCCGATACCAGCAGGAAAATTCGAACATGCCCTTAAACCGTTCATCTCCGTTGACAATTCCAAGGGCTATTTCCAGGACACCCTGTCCATATGCATTGGAGTATTCCTCAGAGGATTTCGTCTGCAAAAATTCCCTGACGAGCGTGATGGTGGTCCTTTGGGTTCGGTCTTTTCGAATCTCGATGGGATCCTTGGGCTCTAAAAAAGGATCCCACTTCTCATACCCCTTTTTAAGGATATGTCGACGGCGTTTTTCCGACATACCTTCAAAAATGGCCCGTTTTCTTCTTTCCTCATCCTCTGATTCTTGGGTCATCCTTCTTTTCCTTATGCTTTCTCCTCAGGCGCTATAGCAGGAACCCCGAGATATTCCTCATTATAATCGGTCAACAGGGCCATGGAAAGGGGAACCAACATCTCGTGGAGTTTAGGGTATCGGGTTCGGATCGCCCGGGCGATTTCTTCCGACAGTTCGAACAGCTTTCGGTGAATCACATCCATATTTATTGTGGGATAGATCTTCCCCTCATAGAAGCCGGAGCGGCCGCATGTATGACTCACTCCGCCAATGGCCGTGGGAAGCCCGTACAGGCGACAGGTCGTGGGCCGAAAATCATACAGGTCACAAGTGTCCTCCTTGTTCAAAAGGGGACAACGGATGCCTTTCGGCAGCCATCTCTACCAGAATTTCCGTTTCCGTTTTGCCTGCCTCTCGGTCCATGACGGCCTTTTTTTTGATCTGAAATGCCTTGCGATCCGCCCGGTTCGCTTTTTCCAGGATCTGCTCCCGTTCTTTTCCCTGAAACCGCAGGTTGAACTGTTTGTTCAGATACAGCGCTTCTACCAGAGGCACGTCGAAAACCGCGTGGCAACAATCGGCACATTTAAGAGTGCAGGTCACCGCGTTCGGATATTCCTTTTTGATACGATCGAAAGTGGCATCCACAACGACCAGCAAGGCCTCATACTTCTTAAAAAAAGGTGAAAAATCAAAATTCATTCGATCTGTCTCCCATCCGGCGGCTCCTCAAGCTTGAAGGAGACGCCGCAATGCCTAAGCATCCTTCACGATTGTTTCACGTGAAACATCATTGATGACTTCGTAAAAAGTCCATCTGCTGCGTTGCACTGCATCCTTCGTCATTGCGGCGTACCCATATGTACGCCTCATTCCTCAGGATTTGCGCGCCTTGCATCTGAAGCTTTTTACTTTGCCATCCTAATTTTGAGTTTTTACGATTTCGTCATCATTGACGGTTTCGCAAACTTTTACTGCAATTCCACACCGCACTTTTCTTAAAGGTCGCCGTGAGCACCCGGGTTGGCTTCAGCTCATGACGCATCTTTGTCATTTTCCGATGCAAAATCGGCTGAAAATGGCATCCAGGATATCCGGCCGAATCGTTTCCCCCAGGATCTCGTTCAGAGCATCCAGGGCCTCATCTACGTCCATGCTGACAAGCTCCGGTGAACGCTCGGAAGAAATCCCTTCCAAAGCTGCTTCTGTCGCTTTTAGCGCCCGGTCCAGCAATGATTTTTGCCTCATGTTAGGGACGATGGGATTTTCCTGCCGTAATCCCTTTCCCTGGGTAATTCTTTCGAATATCTTCTCCTTCAGAGCATCCACCCCGTACTGGGTCAAAGCAGAGATTCGAACGACAGGAAAACATTTCCATTCTTTCGGGATTTCGGGGAATCGGTCTGAATTCACCTGGTCCACCTTGTTGACAACCAAGATTGTCGGCTTTTCAAAGACCGGTATCGTTTCCTTTTGAATGAAAACCGGCTGTGTAACATCCACCATGAAAAGCAAGAGGTCGGCTTCTCGGATTTTTTCATGAGTCTTTTCGATACCGATCCGTCCCACCGGATCATCGGTTTCCTGGAGGCCGGCAGTATCCACGATCATCGCCTGAAGACCGTATAGATCCAGGGGCTCTTCAAGAAAATCCCGGGTCGTCCCCGGGTATGGGGATACAATAGCCCGCTCGCGATGAAGGAGGCAGTTCATCAAGCTCGATTTACCCACGTTTGGAAACCCGGCCACCACCACCCGGATTCCCTCACGAAGAATCCGGCCCTGGTCATACTGTTTAATAAGCTCTTGTAATGGTGAAAGAATCTGCCCTTTAAGTCTGTCCGCCGCCGTTTCCGCTTTGAACAGCGTCTCCATCTCTTCCGGGAAATCGATGGCGGCGGAAAGTTCGGTTTGAAGTTCCCAAAGAGCGAATCGGCAGGTTTCTATCTGTTTACGGAGCCCGCCATGGATCTGAGCCGCGGCAATCTCAAGGGAAGCCAGGGTCTTTGCGTTGACGATGTCGATGACGGCTTCCGCTTGACTGAGGTCGATGCGCCCGTTCAGAAAGGCCCGCTTGGTGAATTCCCCAGGATCCGCCAGCCGTGCACCGTGACTCAGCACGAGATCTAGGGTGGATCGAAGCGCAGCCGGGCCGCTGTGGGTGTGGATCTCCGCCACGTCCTCCCGGGTGTAGGAGCGCGGTGCCTGCATATATACCATCAGCACTTCATCCAGGACAATACCCGATTTTGGGTCCCGGATCCATCCATGGAAAAAGCGGTGAGACGGATAAGCATCAAGTCTTTTCCGGCAGGAGGACCGAAATATGGCTTGGGTGATGCCCAAGGCCTCTTTCCCCGATATCCGGATGATCCCGATTCCGCCGCTACCAATCGGCGTTGCAATGGCGGCAATGGTGTCATAGCCCATGTCCGCGTCCTGATTAGGTTTTCGGAGACTGTTTTTTTCTGGGGATGATGAACAGTTTCTTCAGGGCACCGCCGCCCTTGCTTTGTGTACGAATCTCCTGGTCATTTTTCAAGGTCAGATGGATGATTCTTCTATCCGATGCGTTCATGTCTCCCAACGCTACCGGTTTTCCCGTTTTTTTGACCTTCTCGGCTACCTTTTCAGCCAGTCGCTCGAGGTTGATTCGCCGGTTTTGCTGATAGCCTTCGACATCCACGCGGACACGAGCCTGTTTCTCGGTTTTTCGATGGATAATTTTTTCCACCAAATGCTGGATGGCTTCAAGGGTTTGCCCACGCTTTCCAATCAAAAGGGCACTGTTCCCACCCCGAACATTGTAAAGGATTTCTTCCGAATCCGATGCGACGTCAATCTGAGTATCCGGGGTGATACTGTTCACTATGCGTTTCAGGGCCTCTTCACCCCAAGCAGCAAGTTCGTTAAGAGCAAGGTCTTCCTGATGACCCGATCCGGGATCTGTGTTTTCCGGCGGGGGTGTTTCCATTTCCAAACGCTCCCTGGGTTCCAGCGTCTTTTGATCCTTCTTCGCCGCTACGGTTTCCAAAGGCTGTTGGAGGATCACACGGATGCGCGCCTTTTTCGATCCCACCAAACCGAAAATTCCCGAAGAGCCGTAAGAAAGGACATCATATTTAAGCTTTCCTTTTGGGATTTTGACCGAATCGCAGGCCTTTTCAACGGCCTGATCGATATTTTTCCCCTCGAATTCAAGAACTTGAGACATACAGCCTCCGTCGTCAGGCCCTTTTTTTAGTCACATAATACTGCTGTCCGATGGAAAGCAGGTTGTTGACCAGCCAGTATAAAACGAGCCCGGAGGAAAAATTGATAAAAATAACGGTAAACACGACAGGCATGAGCATCATCATTTTCGCCTGCCCCGGATCTCCCGGGGGCGGTGACATCTTCTGCTGAATCAACATGGTGGCCCCCATAACAAGGGTCAACACCGGGATGCCGTAGGGGGGTTGCATGAATGGCACGTTAAATCCAAAGCGAAACAACCGGTCCGGTGCACTGAGATCGGTAATCCACCCGAAAAACGGCGCGTGTCGAAGCTCGATGGCCTCATATAACATTCGGTATAAAGCGAAAAAAACCGGGATTTGTGCAACCATCGGAAGGCATCCACCCAACGGATTGATTTTATAAGTCCGGTACAAGCTCATGATCTCTTGTTGTTGCTTCTTTTTATCGTTTTTATACTTTTCCCGAATTTCTGCCATGAGGGGCTGCAGTTTTTTCATATCACTCATGGATTTGTAACTCTTGTTTCCCAGGGGCCAGAGAATGATCTTGGACATAAGCGTCAGGATGATGATGGCAAAACCGTAATTGGGTATGACTTGGTAGATCTGGTTCATCAGCCAGACACAGGGTTTGGCGATGAAATCAAACAATCCAAAATTGACGGCTTCGTCCAGGTCGTGTCCGGCATCCTTGAGGACTTTCATGCTTTTGGGTCCCAGAAAAAGGTAGTAGTCGAACCGTTGCTCCCCGTGAGGTTCGATTGTCACAGTCGGCTGCAGGTATTGAGCTTCTATCACCCTGTTTTCCCTGGTAAAAAATTTTACCTGCCCGTCGTTGTTGTCCGGCGGAACCGCCGCAGACATGAAATACCGATCCTCGATACCCCACCATTTCACGCTTCCCGGAGAAAGCGGTTTGTCTTTGATTTTTTTGATTTCCACCTCTTCCACGCTCTTATTGATCATGGCGCTGGGGCCTTCAAAACCGACTGCTCTTCCTTTTTGTTCTTCCAGCTTTCGGTAAAGGGAAAGGGTTACATTGTCTTTCCAGACACCTTCGCTTTCGTTTTTTAGAATCACTGTCAGGCCGATCCGGTAGTTTGTGGGCGAAAATGTGTACCGCTTTTCCACAACCATACCCTCAGGGGATTGCCATGAAAAGGTGATCGTCTTTTCGGCATTGGTGACAGAGATCGGATCGATCGGTGCATCCGCCGAAAAAACAGCGGAATCGAAGCCTGCTACCGTCTTTTGATCAAAGCCGATGTGTACTGTTCCGAAGGGATTCTCTTCGGAGATGAGTATTTTTCGGGGAGAGTCTTTTTCGATGCTTTCACTATAGTGCTTCAGCGTGAACTGTTTCACAACCGCCTTCTCTTCCGACAGGCTCAAGGCGTAAAGCGGGGTTTCAATATGGAGCGTGCGCGTCGTTCGTTCCGACACCGTCGGCGCGGCTTGGACGTCTTTTTTTGAAAGCGGTTTGGCCGGAGCAGGTTCGATGGACTTTTGGGGGGCGGCTTCCTTGGGCGCTATCTTTGTTGCTGCCTGTTCCGGTTTCGGCTGGGGCGATTTATTTTCGACAAAGAAAAAATTCCATACCAGAAAAATCAAAAAAGATATGGCAATAGCTAAAAAGACCCGGCCTTGTTCCATTTAGTTCACCTCATTATCGGTTCGTCGGTGAGAGATCACCTTGATGGAGTGTTACGCCTCCCTAGCTTTTTGTCTCCAGTATGTCGGGGACGGGGTCAACGCCACCCGGGTGCCAGGGATGGCACCGCAACACCCTCTTGACTGCCAGGATCGATCCGGCAAAAAAACCGTGCCGTTTGATCGCTCCGTAGGCATATTCCGAGCAGGAAGGGTAAAACCGGCAGGCAGGACCCAGCACGGGCGATAGAACCCACTGATACCCCTTAATAATCCATAGGGGGATTTGTTTTACAAGCCGTTTGATGCGTGCTCCGAAACTTTAAGAAAAACTGTTTTGCATTCGGAAAACAACCTGCTGGAAGCCAGACCGGTTGCTTCTTTTTTAACGATAATGTTGATATCCCAATTTCTCCCCAGAAGGTGCCGATTCAACCGGAAAAACTCCCGTATCAGGCGTTTGATCCGGTTGCGCTGCCAGGCTTTTCCCACGTGCTTGCCGGCGGTGATCCCCAAGCGTGTCACATCCTGGATTCCGGGTGCAAAAATCGCCGTAACATATGGATTTCTTGCGGCTTTTCCCTCTTTCTGGAGTCTAAGAAAATCCCGGTGTTTTAAGATCTCGGCCCGGACAAAAGTATTTCGCCTCAACAATGCCGCCTTCTTTGATGGATCTTAAGGGGCGCTACACTGCCAGGCGCTTTCTTCCCTTTGCCCTGCGCCGATTAATAACCAGCCGACCGGCCCGTGTGGCCATTCGTTTTCGAAACCCGTGAGTTCTCGCCCTGCGGATCTTGCTGGGTTGGTACGTCCTTTTCATGGCTTATGTCCTTACCGTATGTATCAGGTCCGTTGAACGGATTAAAATTTGTTAATGAATCATTTTTTTTTCAAATCGTCAAGAGAAAATCGATCTTTGCTCACCTAATTTGTTAAAAAAGGTTTTCACTCCAGGACTTCCTGAACATCAAACTTTTCAAGGTGGAATTGGGGCTCCGGATAAATTTCCACGGTTTTTTTCAACCGCTCCTCAAGGGATCGGATGAGGCGATTTTCTTGTCCATGAAGCATTTCGGCAATATCGTTATTGACTTTGAGTATGAGCCGACTCCCCAGGATATCCCGATATCCTTTGAGGATTTCGCGGTAAATCGTGTAGCATATGGAGGATCTGGCAAGCAAATATCCTTCACCTTCGCAGTACAGGCACGGCTCGCACAGGGTGTGCGTGAGAGACTTGCGAGTCCGTTTCCGGGTCATTTGTACCAGCCCCATGTCCGATATGGGAAGAACATGGGTCCTGCTTCGGTCCTTCTTCAACGCGTCTTGAAACGCTAAAAACACCTTCTCCTGGTGCGATTTTTTTTCCATGTCGATAAAATCGACAATGATGATCCCTCCTAGATCCCGGAGCCGGATTTGATAGGCGATCTCCTTGACCGCCTCCAGGTTGGTCTTCAAGATGGTCTCCTCCGGGTTGTGCTTCCCCACAAAGCGTCCGGTGTTGACGTCGATGGCCACCAGGGCTTCCGTGTGTTCGATGACGATGTATCCTCCGGATTTTAGCCATACCTTTCTTTTCAGGGCCCTCGAAATATCGCCCTCCAGATTGTACGCATCGAAAATCGGTTCTTCTCCTTCGTACAGCTCCACGGCGCCGATTAATCCGGGCATCGACATTTCCAGAAACGACAGGACAGACTGATAAGCCTGCCGGTCATCCACCACCACTCGTTCCACCTCGTGGGTCATGAGATCCCGCACCGCCCGAAGAATGACGTTTAATTCCTGATGGAGCATGAAGGGGGTGGAGGACGTTTTGAATTTTTTTTGGATATTCTCCCAGAGCTTTTTTAAAAAAACTATTTCGTTCGCCAGTTTTTCCGCATCTGCGCCCTCTGCAGCGGTCCGGACGATGTACCCGCAGTCATCATTGCGGAGCGATTCCATAACATTTTTTAACCGGGTGCGTTCAACTTCTTCCTCGATGCGTCTGGAAATTCCGATATGGGAGGCATTCGGCATGAGAACCAGAAACCGCCCGGGGAGGGAAATCCGGGAAGTCACCCGCGCCCCTTTGGTTCCCAGGGGAGATTTGGCTACTTGGACCATGATCTCCTGACCTTCGTTCAACAGATCTTCGATATGCATGCTCCTTTGGATTATGGGTTCGAGGTTCCCATGGACCGGATCTTCTGCCTCGACATCGGAAGAAAAGAGGGCCTCAAATTCCGCATGAGTATCTTCCTGAACGTCATCTACATAAATAAAGGCGGCCTGGTCGATGCCGATATCCACAAAAGCGGCCTGCATTCCGGGAAGAACCCGCTGGACCTTCCCCTTGTAGACATTCCCCGTGATCTCCCCGGCATCGCAGCGCTCAATGAACAGCTCGGCAATGGTGCCGTCTTCCATGAGTGCAACCCGGGTCTCGAAATCGGCCACGCTGACGATCAATTTTTTAAACATCATCGCTCCCATCGTAGAGCTTGATGATCCGTACCCCCCTCAAAACCTCACCGGAAAGTCCAAAAACTGCGCGGATCCATGTGTCGGGTCGTAAGGTTTTTCCGGATCGGTTTTCGATTTGAATTTCAAGCGAATTGGATGCAATCCGCTTTATGGGATGAACCATACCCTTTAATTCATAGGTTTTCAATCTACCTTTTCGATCGGGCTGTTCCCAGGAGAACCTCTGGGCGTTTTGGAACGCTTCTAAGGCGCCTTCATTAAAAACACCCCTTTTGAAAACAATACGGTAACGGATAGCCGGTGGTGCGTGGATCCCGGCTTTCGCCGACACCGGCTGACACCCCTTGATCTCGATACCCTCCGGCATTTGCCTTTCCAACGCATCCATGAGCCCTTTTGGAGAGATGCTTTCTGTAACCCAAAGATCGAATGCCTCTCCTTCGCTCTCCATCCCTACCGGCAGGGGATCTCCGAAGGAAATTCTCGGTTTGGGGTGATATCCCTGGGAATACATCATGGAGATACCCGCACGGCGTATCCCCTGTAGGATCAGTTTCACCATTTCCAGGTGACCGAAGTATCTTGCCGGGCCCTGTTTGGAATAATCGATTCGATACGGTTGACCCGGAGCTTTTTCCTTGAGAGCCGGAAGCTTTTTTTCTCCCTGAAAAAGATTGTTCCCGGATTCAATGGGCTCAAAAATTTCCGGCTTGATGATCTTGAAGTCACAGACTCCGCACCCTTGACATGTGCCCTTCCGACAATCGCCTGTCGGTTCCCCTTTTTCCGCCTTTTTCCATTCTGCCAGGAGGAAATCCCGGGTTACGCCGATATCGAAGGGGTCCCACGGAAGCGGTTCGGAAAAACTGCGGGGCCGTGTCGTGAAAAAGTCTAAATCGATGCCGACCTCCGAAATGGAAGCCATCCATTGATCGAATTTAAAACGATCGGTCCACGCATCGAAACGGCACCCTTTTTGATAGGCACGAGCCAGGAGGCTGGAAAGCCTCCGATCTCCCCTGGCCCACAGGCCCTCCAGGAGGCTGACTTCCGGGTTTTGCCATTTGAACTGAATACCGGATCGGTTAAGGACCCTTTTCAAGTAGACGATTTTTTCCCGGGATGCTTCAAGGGGAATCTGGGGTGCCCATTGGAAGGGGGTGTGCGGTTTCGGGATAAAGGTCGCCACGCTCACATGAAGTTTTCCTTTCCCTTTTTTCCGTACTCCAGAACTGTTCAATTTATGAACGAGATCGACCAATGCCTCGATATCCGCATCGATTTCAAAAGGTAGTCCGACCATAAAATACAGCTTGATGACCTGCCACCCTAGTTCAAAGGCGTTTTGAACCGTTTCGAAAATCTCAGCGTCTGTAAGGTTTTTATTCACAATATCCCTCAGCCGCTGACTTCCGGCTTCCGGAGCGATGGTAAAACCGGTTTTTCTCACTTTTTGTATGAGCTGCATCAACTTCGGGGTCAAGGTGCCCGCCCGAACGGAAGGAAGCGATATGGCCACTTTCTGGTCCTTACAACGGCCCATCAGCTTTTCCATAAGATACTCGATCGCTGTGTAATCTCCGGTACTTAAGGAGAGCAGAGAAATATTATCATAACCGGTGGCTGCCAGGCTGTTTTGCGCCATGTTCAAGAGGTCGTCCGGAGATCGTTCCCGAACGGGCCGGTAGAGGATGCCGGCCTGGCAAAAGCGGCATCCCCGAGTGCACCCCCTGGCGATCTCGAGTCGAAGGCGATCATGAATGGGCTTTCCAAAAGGAACGACGGGATTGAAGGGGAACGGGACTTCGGTCAAACTCGACACCACGGCCCTTCGAACGATTTTTTCCGATGTCGAGCCGTTTTCGGATCGGAGTTCAAGTTTCTGAAACCCTTTTGCGTCGTATGTCGGCTTGTAAAAGGAAGGAATATATACTCCTTCGATTTTGGACCACATTTTTAAAATGGTTTTCCGTCGCCTGTCTCCTTCTGCATTCCAATCGAGCCATGCCCGGGACATTTTACGGATCACCTCTTCGGCCTCACCGATGACGATGGCATCAAACACCTCCGCCACGGGCTCCGGGTTACACATACAAGGCCCTCCGGCAATCACCAGTGGATCCTTATCTCCCCGCTCTTTTGCGAAAAAGGAGATTTTTCCTAAATCCAGCATGAAAAGCACATTGGTAAAGTTCAGCTCATAAAGGAGGCTAAATCCCACGATATCCATTTGATTCAGCGGGGTTTGGGTTTCCAGAGTCACAAGAGGCAACCCGGCCACCTTCAGGCGGTCGACTAAATCTTCGCCGGGCGCAAAAACCCGCTCGGCAAATATCTTAGGGTCTTTGTTCAGGATGTGATATAGGATTTGTATTCCGAAATGGGACATGCCGATCTCATAGAAATCGGGGAAAGCCAGTGCCATCCGCAGTCGGACATGGCTCAAATCCTTTCGACACCGGTTGGTCTCGCTTCCCAGGTAGCGGCTGGGATGTTCCAGAAATGGCAAGAGATCTTGAATTTTTATTTGGTCCATAGTATCCGGTTTTAAGTTGATCAGAGTATTCAAAAGACCGGAAACTTTCGGTCCTTTGAATAATTCTATAGATGAAAAACAGCCTTTTTACCAAAGAAAAACCGGCGTGATCTTTTCTCGCATTCTATTTTCCATCACATTGTCCCTGTATTATGCCTTCTTTGCCTCTCCCCTGGCAAATGCCTCATCGGAAAGGGAGACCCCCATTGTTCGAGCGGTCAAACGGGTGGCTCCGGCCGTTGTCAACATCAATTCCGAGTACGAGGTCCGATCCCGGCGCAGCCCGTTCTCGGGATTTTCCACGGACCCTTTTTTCGATTCCTTTTTCAAGGACTTTTTCGATCCCGGTTTCGAGCGCCGCTACAAGCGTACCAGCCTGGGTTCCGGGGTTATCATCGACGGAAAACGAGGATTCATTCTTACCAATGCCCATTTGATCGAGCGAACCGGGACCATATCGGTTACACTGATGGACGAGCGGGAATTCAAGGCCACCATCATCGGTTCGGATCCGGATTCCGACCTGGCCGTCTTGCGTGTCGATTCCCGTGAAAGACTCCCTTCCGTCGAGATGGGAAATTCCGACGATCTGCTCATCGGCGAGACGGTAATCGCCATTGGGAATCCCTTCGGATTCAGCCACACGGTCACTACGGGGGTCATCAGCGCCTTACACCGGAGTATCCGAACCGAAGAGCGGGTGTTTCTGGATTTCATCCAAACAGACGCCTCCATCAACCCAGGAAACAGCGGGGGGCCCCTGTTAAATATCCATGGAGATTTGATCGGGATCAATACAGCCATTTATGCCAAGGCCCAGGGGATTGGTTTTGCGATTCCCATTCATCGGGCGATAAGGATCGTCCAGGATCTCATCCGATACGGGGAGGTGCTCTCCTCATGGTTCGGAATTGTGGTTCAGGACATCGATGAGCGAATTTCCCGTTACCTGGGGTCTTCGAATACCAGGGGGGTTTTGGTGAAGGCAGTGGAGACGGGAAGCCCGGCCGAAAAAGTCGGCATTCAAAACGGGGATGTCCTTCTTTCAGTGGGAAACCAGAAAGTCCTTTCAACCGAGGATTACCTGGCGGCAGCAAAACAAGTGGCCGTGGGGGACACCATTTCCCTTCGAATATTAAGGAAAAACCAGGAAAAGGTTCTTTACTTGACAACCCGGTCCTTCCCGCCGGAGCTTGCGGAAACCCTGGGAAGACGCCTTTTAGGAATCCAGGTAAAAAATTCGGATCGTCATCAAAAAACACCCGGAAACGCCGGAATCCCCGAAGGGGTTGTGATCACTCAGATCGATCCCCGATCCGAGCTGGCACAAATCGGGGTGAAGCCAGGGGATGTCATCCGGCAAATCGATGAGATTCCGGTACGCAATGTAGTCGATTTCAAAAAAGCCGTCGTCCAATACCGTCAGAAGCCGTCTGTCGTGATTCTGTTACAGCGGGGGGACCAGGGATATTATATCACCGTTAAACTTTAAGGGGATATCCGTTTTTTTATTGGAACTGTCTTTGACATCAGAGCAAGGATATTATATCGTTGTCAAGCTTTAGCGGGGTCTTGCTTACCTCTAGGGTCACCCTTCATGAAAAAGGAGGATTCCCATGAAAAATTGCATTTCGTTGATGGTTTTTTTGGGCTTTGTCGCTGTCCTTCTCAATGTCCCCGGGGTTTTCGCAGATTCATGTGATCCGGGGCATGTCTGGGTGCCATCTCACACCACTCCAGACGGGGTATGGATCAATGGTTTCTGCAGGCCTATGGAAAAGAAAGGCTTCCTCTGGGTGGATGGACACCATAATCCTGAAGGAGCATGGGTGCCCGGCTATTGGAAACCGATCGGCCCACCTCCTCCAGGAAAAGTATGGGAGCCGGGTTACCTTGACCCCAAGGGGAAATGGATGGACGGTTACTGGCGTCCCCACAGAGTTCCCGGCAAAGCGTGGATGCCGGGCCATTATAACCGAAAGGGGCACTGGGTTCCGGGCCACTACTAATAGGGTGCTTCAACAGGACCAGGAGGATCCGGCGTTTATTCCGGAAGCATCACCGTCATCCCTTTTTGAACGGTCCCTTCCGTAATGTTGCAGATGCTCAACTTTTCTTTGACATTCTCCGTCTGGATCTTTCCGGAGACCTCCACTTCCTGATCCAGGACCTCGCCGGTATTGGGATCCCGGATGGTGGATAACTTTCCCACCCGGAATGCCTGCCCCTCGGTGACGCCCTCCCGGGAACCCCTGTTGATGTAAGCTTTTTTTCCTTTTACCATGACGATGTCGCCGGTCCAGGGAATATCTTCCAGCTTTGAGGTAAGGAATGACACGCCCTCATCGACGGCCTGTTCGATGGCTTTTCCGGCATTGGTTTTCTTAAACCCTCCCACATCACCGGAAAAGCCGCCTTTGGATATTCCCACCGAAAGCCCGGTTTTCGTCACCTTGCCGTAACATTTTTTCGATGCCAGAACCTGGCCGGTGCTCGAATCGATGATGTACATGACCGCATTGATTTCAGACGTGCCGCCTCCGGCCCCGACGCGTATTCCGCCGAAACCGATTCCGCCGCCCCCACCGCTGGTTCCTTCGTCAAAGTGGGTGATATCCCCTTTGATGAGAAGTTGCGCAGGGGTCATCTGCCCCGTGACCACCTGCTTGCCTCCGCCAGCGGTCCTCCCGCTTGCCGAGAGATCCTGCTCGGCCATGGCCTCCTGCCGCATATCTTTTTCACCCAACACGATGAAATTCCCGGCTGAATTCAGGCTGTCCGTCAACACGGCACCCCAGGCGTCTCCCAGGTCCCATTGTCCGTGCCATCCGGTACGGTTTTCGAATTTGGTCACCATAATGGAATAGCGCATCCCTTTTTTTGCCGCATATCCGATGCCTGTTGAAACCATCAATAGACAAATCAGTATCCCCAGTATCCGTATCATTACCTTAGAAAACATAGATTCCTCCATTCAACTTTAGATTCCCCTTATGACCTATCTGAGCTTTTATTTGAAACTTGATTTCTATCATAAATAAGCAATCCCTTTCTGTCAAATATCAATGTTCGATCTTGAAAGGCCACCACACATCAAGATTGATGAAATCGTAAAAAGGTCGATTTTTCTCGCGCCGCAAGTCTTTTCGGAAGATCCAAAGGGTTTTGCTAAATCTCAAGAACTCGGCATAAGTTCCTCAAACAGCTTGAGATTTTTAACGCTCAACCCTTTTGCCTCTCTTTTTCCGAAAAGACTTGAATGGCGCTCACAAAATCTTTTTACGAAGCCATCAAGATTGTCGCTTTTAAAAAAATCAACGACGTATCCGTTCTGAAATCGCCAGGCTGAGATACCGGCCACCTTCATTGGCCATCAATCGTTTTTCTACCATCAACTCTAAGAAAGGGATCACCTTTTCCTTTGAGAGCCCTTCAAAATGCATGAGAATTTCTTGAATGCTGCGCACGGAATCACAATAGAGATAAATTTCTCTGGACCTGCCCTCCAACCGATGATTCAAGGGCGACACACCGGGTCGACGTTGCCGAATGATCAAGAATTTCCCGCCGTCTGAAAAACTTAGTATCGGATCCTTCTCCGAACCCTCATGAAGGCGCATATACTCTTTTTTCCATTTTTTGACGCTCTCTTTAACAGGGCGCCATAACCGCTTTTGATGAGTTCGATCTCCTCGATAGGCCTGTACCATCATGGGGATTTCTTTTGCCATCGCCTTTGGAAATAATCTCTGGTAGTCGGGATGATTATAAACCCCGTGAATACTGAAGGAGGCCGGATCCTCCCAAACCGGACTTCCCCTCCCCAGCCAGAAAGAAATCGTGCGCAACGGTCGAAAAGGCTTGGCAAATTCCAAGAGTCGGAGCGTCTCTTCAACATCCGCCGCATCGCTTCCAGGAAAATACAGGATCAGGTTGGAAATGTTGATCATGCCCAACCCCTCGCAGTGTTTCATGATCTCCAGGTTTTGAAGGGCGGTGGTTCCCTTGTTCAACCTGTTAAGCAACGGGGTGCTCAGTGCTTCGATCCCGATTTGCACTTCTTTGACACCGGCCCTTTGCATCCTCTCTAAAAGATCTTTCGGCGTGTCAGCACGGAGTTCGCAAAAGAGGTGATAATCCTTTCCCTGTGCTGCCAGTTCCTCAAAGAGAGTCTCGGAGAGTCTCGGAGGAATGATGTTGTCGGTCAAAGCCACAGAAAGGACCCGGTGCTTTCGAGTGAGATGATCCACCTCCTTTGCGACCTGGCCTGGGTCCTTGCATCGATATCCGCGCCACTGGAGGTTCAAATTGCAAAACGCACACCCTTTTCGCCGGCTATGGGAACTGATTGTTTTCCGGTGCCACCAGCATCCCCGGGAAGCCTCAATGGGAAGTGTCGGGAAAAAGCGGTTTTGTGGGGGCAGCGCTTTGAGAAGCGCAAAATAGTCGTCATAGTCCGGCGACGGGAGGCTCCTCAGGTTCGGAATTTGATCGAGCACGACCTCCTCAGTTGGTTTTAACCTCTCCCTTTGAAATACCCCCTTGATGGGAGGCACGGGTTGATGTCCTTCTCTGCTTTGAATCAGGCGTTCTACGATGTGACTCAGGGGCAACTCCCCTTCTCCGTGGACCAGGAAATCGATCTCGGGAAAAAAGCGAAAAAGAGGCGCTCCGCAAAGACCCGATAGAGATGAGCCCCCCAAGACGATCCGGATCTTGGGCGCCTGTCTTTTAATGTGTCGGGCAAAATACAAAGATGCACTGAGCTGGCACAGACAGACGGAGATTCCGGCCAGATGAAATTCTTGAAAGGAAATACCGGAAAGGATTTTTTCCGTGATCGTTCCGACCTCTTCAACGAGTTTGAAAAAATCGATCTTCTTGAAAACCGTTTTTTCCGATGCGTGACGTTGGAAAAGGCAATTAGCCTCGGTTTTCTTTTCAGGAAAGAGCAGAGCGGCGTAAACGGCTTCTGCCAACCATGTCCGCTCTGAAATGGCCTGATAAACCGGATATCCGACTGGATTCAGCGACTTGAAGGTATGCATGGTTGGCATGTATCGAAAGATCCGGAAATCTGGATCTGAGGTAACCCTTAAGGGTTCCGATCTGAATGGACGGCCGATTGTAAAGAGGCCACGGGGCGGAGATGAGGACCACACCGAATGGCCCGTGTATTTCAGGTTTCACGGGGTATCATAACCACACGGTCTGTGTATTGATGGGTTCGATGCGAATGTTGGTGCCGCTTTGGATTCCTTCAAACCATCGATAATCACCGTCCACCTTTCCAAACACATCGATCGACCTGTTTGCCTTTGGCTGATCTTCTTCGAGTACCGTAGGTTTTGAAAACGGGAAGCTATTAAGTCCTTAAACACCGGAGCCTGGCCAGTTCTTCCGCATAGCCGTAAAGGTGCAACCCCTTGCTTTCGATGATTATTTCTCCGTCTTTGACGCCGATTTCCGCGGCCATATATTCCTTGAGGTTCTGGATGGCAGCCATATTGGCCGGAAGCCCGTTCCACAGGTCCCAGGATCGGAAATACACAAAGAAATAGAGGGTACCGTCCTGAATCCGCGTGTCGATGTGTCTTAAACAGGGAGGATCCAGCAGCGTATGATCCGAAGGGTGTGCGACTTGAAGGACCAGTTGATTGTTTCTTTCTCCGAAACGCCGGTAAGTGTCGATCACCCACTCGATTTGGTTGAAATATAAAGATTTCCCTTCCGTAAATACGATCCTGCCGTCGATGTTTCTTTTATCGACGATTTCGGTTCGGTTGTCTTTCCACCATGCTAATTTTTCTCCGGTTATGGGCACTCGGGTCAAACGTTCTCCATAGGTGTACGATTCACCATGTTCTCTCCTGGGAGACATGAGATATTCAATATAAGCCCGATCATAACCCGGTCCACCATAAATATAATCGTGTTCCACTGGATTTGGAATTCCGCAGGAGGGTGGAATATCGGGAATCAAGGGTTGTGTCCCGGGATATTTCACATGACCAATGAAATAGTCGTATTCCAGACGAGTCTGACCGGCATACGATCCCCGATCTATTTGAAATCGTCGACCGACATCCAGTATGTCGTGAACGGCCTGGAACCATAAATCCGGGAGATCTCTGGCCTGTATCTGATGGATCTTCATGGGGTTTAATATCCTTTTCAAAAAGGGGGTGTCACAATCCTGCCGGAAGATGAATCAAATATCCAGAGTGTTCACCTCTAAAGCGTGGCTATTAATGAATTCTCGTCTCGGCTCCACATCGTCTCCCATTAAGATGGTGAAGATTTCATCGGCATCTATGGCATCTTCCACCTTAACTTGGAGCAGCGTCCGCGTTTCCGGATTCATGGTGGTCTTCCAGAGCTGTTCGGGATTCATCTCCCCGAGCCCCTTATATCTTTGGATCACCAAACCCTTCTTGGCTTCCATCATTAGATAATCAAACAGGGCCTTTTTGCTTTCAACCCGAACGGGTTCACCTTCTTTTTCTTTGCTGAATACCCGATATGCCGGTTCCTCTTGCTTTAGAACGGGTCTGCCCGCGTTCACGCATCGTTGGAAATCAGGAGAATACACCAGGCTCATGCCGATCTTTAAAAGATTAAAGTCGTTTTGAACAAAGGGCGTGGCATCTGCCGCTTCATCTTTTTCTTGTGAGGACATAAGCTGAATTTCAAAAGTCTGTCTCTTTTCGTTCCACATCAATTCTTTTGAATAAAAACCGACCGTTGAGAGCGTTGCCACAAGCCCGGACATTTTTTCCTTGTCTGCCAAGAAGGCTTTGTCTTCGACTCCGCTTTTGATCAGTAATTCGACCAATCGATGGGGGATTCCCCGTTGTTCCAATTTGGCCAATCCGGCGAAATAGGCGTTCAAGTTTCCGAGCAGACCATGAAGTTTATGTCCATCGATCTTTTCTCCCGTACCCTCCACTTCCACACGCTTTTGATCGCAAACTTTCTTCAATAAATGGTCACTCAGCTTGGTTTCGTCTTTGAGATAGACTTCGTTTTTACTCTTGGCTACCCGGAAAAGGGGCGGTTGTGCGATATAGAGATATCCCTTCTCGATAATTTCTTTCAATTGTCTGTAGAAAAAGGTGAGAAGCAGCGTGCGGATATGAGACCCATCAACATCCGCATCGGTCATGATGATGATTTTATGATACCGTATCTTTTCGATATTAAATTCTTCCTGACCGGCTCCGGTTCCAAGCGCCGTGATGATATTTTTGATTTCATCGTTGTTTAAGATCTTGTCAAAACGAGCCTTTTCCACGTTGAGAATCTTCCCCTTAAGGGGAAGTATTGCCTGGAACCGCCGATCCCTTCCCTGCTTGGCGCTACCGCCGGCCGAATCTCCTTCCACAAGGAAAAGCTCTCTTTGAGACGGCTCGGACATCTGGCAATCAGCCAGCTTTCCCGGCAATGCGGAGTCAATCAGTGAACCCTTGGTTCTGGCAATATCCCTGGCGCGTTTGGCGGCATCCCTGGCTCTTGCTGCGTCAACGGCCTTTGCTAAAATCTTTTTTGCAATCGATGGATTTTCTTCGAAAAAAGCAGATAGTTTTTCATTGACCAAAGACTCCACCATCCCCTTGATCTCGGTGTTGCCGAGCTTGGTCTTGGTCTGTCCTTCGAATTGAGGGGATTGGATCCGAACGCTGATGATGGCGGTAAGTCCCTCCCGCACATCGTCTCCTGATATTTTTGCCTGCAGGTTTTTGGGCAGGCTATCATTGCTGGCATATTGGTTGATGGTTCGAGTCAGAGCCGCCTTGAATCCAACCAGATGAAATCCACCTTCTATTGTGTTAATATTATTTGCAAAAGATAATAATTTTTCCACATAGGTGTCGTTGTACTGGATAGCCACCTCGATCTCGGATCCGTTTCGGGTTCCTTCCATGACAATCGGTTTATGAAGCGGCGTGTGCCTTTTATTTAGATACTCAACAAAGGATCGAATTCCCCCTTTATAAAGAAATTCCTCTTTTTTTTCAGTGCGTTCGTCTTCGATTGCGATCTTCAGACTTTTGTTTAAAAAAGCCAATTCCCTCAGCCGGCGCGATAATATTTCATAATTAAAATTATCGGTGGCTAGAATTTCGGTGTCCGGTTTAAAATGGATGACTGTTCCTTGTTTTTTAGTTTTTCCAATAACATACAGTTCACTAGTTTTTTTCCCTTTTTCATAAGACTGATAGTATATGTTTCCGTCAAGAAAAACCCTGACCTCGAAAAGATTCGAAAGTGCATTCACCACAGAGACACCAACACCATGCAACCCTCCGGAAACCTTGTAAGACTTGTTATTGAATTTACCTCCTGAATGAAGCTTGGTCATGACCACTTCCACCGCAGAAACTTTTTCGGTTTTATGGATTCCGACAGGGATTCCACGGCCATTATCTTCTACGGTCACGCTATTATCCGCATGAACGGTCACACAGATTTGGCTACAATAACCGGCCATGGCCTCATCCACACTGTTGTCAACCACCTCATAAACCAGGTGGTGAAGCCCTTCCACATCCACGTTTCCGATATACATGGATGGCCTCATGCGAACCGCCGCTAAGCCTTCCAAAACCTCTATACTGTCTTCGTTGTAGTTCTTCTGTTCCATTAAATCCTCATCGGCATGATTGCGCTGATAAATCGTTTATCTTTATTTCCTTCAATGTAACAGGGTTTTTCCGCACTGATGAGAATCAAAACGATATCTTCATCATCAATGACACTTAAAATTTCAGTGAAAAATCTGGGATTAAAAACCGCTTCAATGGGAGGCCCATCATAGTTAATATCCATGTCTTCTTTGGACTCTCCAATATCAGGATTTGTTGTCTGGATTGTCAGTCTTCCATTAGTAAAATTAAAAATAACTCCCTTATAAGCATCAGACGACAAAATGGACATTCTTTTCAACATCATCAAAAATATTTGTCTGTTAATGAAAATCTGACGGCCGCTGCTTTTTTCAAGAATTTCCTGATATTTTGGAAAACTGCCTTCGAGAAGACGAATCAAGACGGTTTCTTTTGCCTTTTTTAAGATGAAATGGTTACGCATGAATCCGACTTGAACCGTTTCCTGATCGTTCAATATTTTTCTAACCTCATTAAGCCCGGATTTAGGAACCAGTATCGACACACCCGAGGGTACCTCGAACTCGGTTGTTATTTCACAATCCACACAGCAAAGTCTGCTGCCATCGGTTGAAACCATTCGAACGATACGTTTTGGTTCAGAAATTTTTTCAAAGAGCACTCCATTGGTATGTGCGCGTTTGTTATCAGACGGTGCAGAAATGAAGATTGTTTGATCGATCATTCTGTTAAATTCTTGCGAATCGATATCAAAATAAGACCCTTCTTCCAGCCGAGGTATTTCCGGAAAATCTTCAGGATTCGTTCCGACCATGCGATAGATGGTCTTGAGATTTCCGATTTGGATCCATCGATTTTCAACCTCTTGAATGGTGATCTCTTCTGTTGGAAATTCCCTTGCAATTTCGTAGAATTTTCTTGAATTCAGGGTCATGATTCCGGCTGACTCCACCGTTGCGGGATAAGTTCCCCTAAAGCCGGTTTCAAGATCGGTGGCTACCAGGGTAATCCCGGCATCATCGGCTTTGATCAGCACGTTTTCAGTAATGGCCAACCCGCTTCTTCTGCCGGTGATCCCCTGAATCCTGGATAGGATTTCGGTGATCTCCCTTTTATTGACAATTATTTTCATGGCTCTTTCCTTTTTATATTATATTTAAGAAAGAATTTAATAATGCCGTGTTAAAATAGATATTATAATTCCAACCCATTCATTTAACAACTAATTATCGATAAATGAACCAATATGAAATTGTTGATTCCATGTAAATTTATTCTCAGTTATCAATATCGATATTTTAAGTGTTCAAAAACCACCTTGAAATTGACAGGGTTTCTACACGATGTAAACGGTTCTTCATCAAGCCGAGGGAATAAAAATAAAAAGACACTATATATGGTATTTGTTTAAAATGATGATAGCATATATACCGAAATAGAAAAGATATCAAGGGGTTTTTCATTTCTTTTAGCCTGAACGAAGAACCACCTTTGCTTGAAAGGATCTCTCATATTTTTACGGTCTTTTGGCCAGGGCAAAAAAATCTTAGAAAAAAAGATCGATTTCATGTAAACGAACGAAGATGAAAGTTATCGCGGATCTCCATATCCACTCCAAATATTCCAGGGCAACAGCAAAGAATCTCGATCTTGAAAATATTCATATTGCTGCTCAAAAAAAAGGGATCTCTGTAATCGCCACAGGAGATTTTACTCATCCTGCCTGGTTTTCAGAGATCCAAGAAAAATGTAATCCTTTAGAAAATGGACTTTTTAAACTCAAAGACTCCATTTTAAGGCAGACAGATCAACAAGTTCCACCGGCTTGCCAAAATGGCCTTCAATTTATTTTATCCTGTGAGATCAGCAATATTTATAAGAAAAACGGAAAGGTTCGAAAAAACCACAATATAGTTTTTTTACCTGATGTGCAAAGTGCCGAAAGGTTCAACCAAAGGATGGAAAAGATCGGAAATGTCCGGTCTGACGGAAGACCGATCATAGGGTTGGATGCCAGAGATCTTTTAGAGATCGTTCTCGAGACTTCGGAAACGGCATTCCTGATACCAGCCCACATATGGACCCCTTGGTTTTCCATTTTCGGATCCAAGTCGGGTTTTGATGCCCTTGAAGAATGTTTTGAGGACCTTACGCCCCATATATTTGCCCTTGAGACCGGTCTTTCTTCAGATCCGGAGATGAATTGGCGTGTTTCTAACCTAAAGGGTTTAAATCTGGTTTCCAACTCAGATGCCCATTCACTGGAGAAAATTGCACGGGAAGCCAACCTGTTCGATACCGAACTGTCATTTTCCGGAATCCGGTCTGCCCTTATGGATAAAAAGGGGAGTCTTTTCAAAGGTACCTTTGAATTTTTCCCGGAGGAAGGGAAATATCATCTGGACGGCCATCGTAAATGTGGAATCCGCCTCAAACCGGAGGAAACCCGAAAACATCAGGGGCTATGCCCTAAATGCGGCAAGCCGCTGACGTTAGGGGTGCTTCATCGAATCTCTGAACTGGCCGACCAGGGTGAAGGAAAAAGGCCGGATGATGCGATTCCGTTTTATAGGCTTTTGCCCCTTTCTGAAATATTGTCCGAAGTACTCGAAGTCGGCCCTGCTTCGAAAAAGGTTACGGCAGCCCAAGACAAAATGATCAAAACATACGGTCCAGAGTTGACCATTCTTCATGAGGTTCCCCTGAACTCGTTGGAAGGTGTCGACATGCCGCTTTTTAAAGAGGCATTGAGACGGGTCAGAAACAATGAGATTTTCATTCGGCCAGGATATGATGGTGAATTCGGAACGATTCGAATTTTCACCGACCATGAGCGTCGAAAGCTTTTAGGTCAAAGGTCCTTGTTTGCCTTAAGTGAACCCGAGAAATCGACACCAAACAAGGAGGAATACAAGGCAAAAAAGATTAGTGAACCCCTGAACCTGTTTTTCAAGGAAAAGGGTCGAATTAAAGAAAACAAGCTAACACCTAAAAAGCCGGAGGGATTGAACGACGATCAACGGCAGGCGGTTCAATGCCCAGTCGGGCCGGTTCTCGTCATTGCGGGTCCGGGTACTGGGAAAACACATACACTCACCCAAAGGATCTTTCATCGGATCCAAACGGATGGGGTTCCTGCAGCCAATATTTTGGCCATTACATTCACCCATAAAGCGGCGCTTGAGATGAAAGAAAGGCTCCTACGTTCTCTAAATGGCGCAGCTCCTCCCCTTGTAGCGACTTTTCATGCTTTCTGCCTGGATGTACTTAAAGAAACGGCCAGCGGAAAGAGCAAGCCCGTAACGGTGATCGACGAAATCGACCGCCGTCTTCTGGTCTCCGATGCCATCCGGATGAGCATGGCTATCGAAAAGATCGGAAGGATCAACGCTGACGCTGTTTTGAATCGGATCGTTTCGGCAAAACAGCAATTAACGTTGCCAAAAGATCGGATTTGTGACCCAGAGGCGAACGGAAAACCCCTTACGGTCATGACTATTTATCGGACCTATGAAGAGCTCCTTAAAGTTCAACGACTCTTGGATTACGAGGATCTGATCTCAAAGGTGGTGTCGCTTTTTGAAAACGATGAAAAAACCTTGCATTTTTATCAACAACGATATGCACATCTTTTCATCGATGAATACCAGGACATCAATTATGCCCAATATCGTCTGATCCGGATGCTGTATCCGAAGACGGATTTCTCCAGGGATCTTTTTGCCATTGGAGATCCGAATCAAGCCATCTATGGTTTCAGAGGCTCGGATGTCAGATTTTTCAATCGATTTGTTTTAGATTATCCCGGAGCAAAACAGATTCGGCTTGTTGCCAATTATCGTTGCACACAAACCGTCTTGGATGCATCGAAACAGATCATCTATAAAAGCTCAACCACTCCGCGCAGAGATCAAGGTTTTACTAAAGCGGGAAAAACGACGAAGATTGAACTGAGCGAATATCCGAATGAAAAGCAGGAAGCTGAGGGGATTGCAAGATCGATTGAAGCGATGGTAGGAGGAACCGGATTCTTTTTCGTCGATTCCGGGAAAACCGTCAAGACAGGTGAAGAAGCCCTTCGGGGCTTTTCGGATGTTGCTGTACTGTTTCGAATAAAACAACAGGGAGTCCGCATTGCCGAAGCATTAGATAATGTCGGCATTCCGTATCAGTTTGTTAGAAAAAAGGCATTTTTTACCAAACCGGTTGTCGGCATCTGCTCTCTTTTGAAGTTGGCCTATAAGCAGGCCACCTTCGGGGATCTTAATCGGGCGTTTTCATTCGCAGGTGTCCGAATCGGAAAAAAGGATCTTTTGCGGTTCAAAACCTGGTGTTTGAAAAATGGTTTTTCAGTTCAACAGGCTCTGGATAGACTTCAGCAAGGATCATTGAATGACAACCCTTTAACGCCGAGAGAACCTTTTTTGAGCGGATATCGGAAAATTCAAGAGATTCGGCAGAACATTTCAGGTTTAACCGTATCCCAACAAATCACTTTTCTTTTCGATGCGTATGGACACACATGGAAAAGAGAATCGGGAAAAAATATCGACGAGTCTTACGGAAAACTTCTGGGGCTTGCCCAAGAGCATGTGACGGATGTCGATCGTTTTTTGGATGCGGTTGCTCTTTCAGGGGATACAGATATCTTTAATGAACGCGCCCAGCGGGTGTCTTTACTAACCCTGCACGCAGCCAAGGGGCTGGAATTTCCCATTGTTTTTATCGCCGGCTGCGAAGACGATCTGATTCCCCATGAACGCTCCAAGACAGAAGCAGGTGACATGGAAGAAGAAAGACGGTTATTTTATGTGGGTGTCACCCGTGCCAAGGAAGGACTTTTTCTCACATGGGCCCAAAAGCGCACCCTTTTCGGTCAGGCCCGCAAACGACAGCTTTCCCCGTTTATATTGGATATTCATAAAAATCTGATACAATATGAGGTGCAAAAGAAAAAGATAAAATCAAAGCGCGGGCATATACAAATGCCGTTGTTTCAGTAAGGAGCCTGTGAATGGAATTGAGATGGGTATATATTACAGTGGGAAATCCCGAGGAGGCACAAGCCATAGGCAAAGCGTTGGTGGAGTCAAGGCTTGCGGCGTGTGTGAACATCATCGAAAACATGCATTCGATTTATTATTGGGAAAACAGACTACAAAACGACAGGGAGACGGTGCTGATCGCCAAAACGACACAAAAGAAGGTTCAGCAATTGATCGAAAAGGTGAAAAACATGCATAGCTATGAGTGTCCCTGTATCATCAGTTTTGCAATTACTGAAGGGTATCCGCCGTTTTTGCAATGGATCGAAGAACAGGTAAACTGATTCTTTTAGGGTCGGTTTCGCTTTTTTTAGGTGGAATCGCCATATCCCCTGTTTGGGCCGACATTTACCGCTCTGTCGATGAAAACGGGGTGATTCACTTTACAAATGTGCCCACTAAACCCGGGTATACGGTTTATATCCGGGAAAGGGGGGCGGATACTCAAAAATCGGATGTAGTTGTCTATGATGCGTACATCCGGGAGGCTTCTGAAAAACATGGTGTTGAATTGGAGTTGGTTAAAGCCATCATTAAAGTGGAGTCGGATTTTAATCCCTGGGCGGTATCCCGGAAAGGCGCCCAAGGGCTTATGCAGATCATGCCGGAAAACTGCCGCAGACTCGAGCTCAAGAATCCCTTCAATCCAAAGGAAAACATACTGGCCGGAACCCAGTTGTTCAGGTCCCTGCTCGATCGTTTCGAAGGAAACATCATGATGGCTCTTGCGGCTTATAACGCCGGGGCTGAGATGGTGGACCGGCATCGCGGCATCCCGCCGTTTCAGGAAACCGAAACCTATGTGGAAAAGGTTATGTATTATTACAGACGATATCGGGAAGGATAGAAGAATAGATGCGGATTTTAAAAAAACAGATCGTGGCTCACCACTGAACCGGTTTTTACGGTGGCTTGCACGGATTTCCGATTTTCAATCACCACGCTACCAGCAATTTTAACATTCTCTTCAAATCGCACATCCCCCCGGATCGTGAGGGATTCGCATTCTAATAAGGAAGGGATCCCGATTTTAAAGCGGGACTCAAAATCATCGATTTTTCCGTAATATCGTGGGTCCAGAGCGATCGTAATCCTATCCGTTTTACAGTCGGGATTGGACACAATCCGGGCATCTTCCGTAAGGAGGTAACGATCGGATCGGATAAGGAGAAGATCGCCGCATTTTTTCACTGGAACCATACGGGATTTTTGCACCAAAACGGCAGATGCCCCCTTAAAGATAGAAACCGCTGCCCCCATGGCGCTTTCAATCTGAAAGACTTTTGGGCTGGTCTCATCCCGGGGATCGAGCGTCTTTTCGTTCAAGATAAGCGGAAGGGATAAGACCGCTGCCTGTTGCAGAAATATATTTAAAAATGGAAGGTTCACCCAAATGTTGTTCGTATTGAAATAACGATAATATTGTATGTCCTGGAAGGCCGTCAACTCTTCTTCAGGGCACTGTGCTGCCTCCCTGAGGATGAATTGACCATCTTTTTTTCGAATGGCAAGATGCCCCCCTTTGATATCCGAAGGCGTTCTTTCTGCTACCTCCATCATGAAAGGGAAGCCGTTTTCCGCGAAATATCCAAGCAGCGATGCATCAAGAACAGCTCCTAGGTTGTCTGAATTCGAGATAAAGGCATATTCGATACCGTTTTTTAACAGTTGATCGAGGGATCCCGAAGCCCAAAGGGCCGTATAGACATCTCCGTGTCCAGGGGGATTCCATTCCAGGGCCGAATTTTTCGGCCATGATACCGGCCCCAGGGTTTCTTTAAGGATTTTCGGGAATTGGTGCTGGAGAAAAATCAGCGGACGAACAGCAGTACGCATCGCCGAGATCGCCTCCCGGGTTTGCCGATCGGTGCTGAAGGAGTTCATCATGGCCAAGAGGACGTTTTGCTGTTCGGCCTGTTTAAAAATGATCTCGAGAAAGGACATGCCGTTTTTAACCCAGAGCAGGGACTTGGTGGTGGAAAGCCCCATGCTGGTCCCCAGTCCGCCATTTAAGACGATTCGAACTGCCTTGGGAAAAGCCTTTTTTCCGGATGCGGCAAAAGCGGAGAGGTTTTTAGCGTCCTTGATTTCGGGCGGGTGGACTGGTCGTATCTCGGTGTCGCAGATCAGTCCGGTTTCACCGGAGACTACCTGTTTGTAATACTGGGAAAACGTATTGATGGCGATCTGTGGAAGTCCTTCGGCCCGCATCTTTTCAGCCAGAACCGGTAGATACAACAGGCGGGCGTCGGGGCTTGCCATGCTACGGAGTTCCTTTTATCCGATGACCGGTTCGATCCATCCTTTGGGACCTTCTTCCCGTCCGTATTGGATATCAGTCAATGCCTTATAAAGTCGACGGGCCACAGGGCCGACTTTGCCTTCACCGACGGTGATGACCGTTTTACCGTACCGGATTTCTCCTACCGGAGAGATGACCGCCGCCGTACCGGATCCAAAGATTTCCGCAAGGCCCCCGGAAGCATGGCTTGCAAGGATTTCGTCGATGGAGATTTTTCGTTCCTCGACGGGCACGTTCCACATCTTGGCCAGACGAATCACAGAATCTCGGGTAATTCCGGGGAGGATGGTTCCGGAAAGTGCGGGGGTGACGACTTTTCCGTCAATGACGAAGAAGATGTTCATAGCGCCCACCTCTTCGATATATTTTCGTTCGATGCCGTCGAGCCACAGTACCTGTGTATATCCCGCTTGATGAGCTTCATGGCCGGCAAGGAGGCTGGCCGCATAGTTTCCGATGGTCTTGGCCTCACCGACACCCCCGGGGACGGCACGCACATGGTCTTCGGTGACCCAAATTTTCACCGGATTAAATCCTTCGGCATAATAGGCGCCTACCGGAGATAAGATGATAAAAAATCGGTAGGTGTGGGATGCCCGGACGCCTAAAAACGGATCCGAGGCATAGATCGTGGGTCGGATGTAAAGGGAGGTTTCCGGTTTATTGGGTACCCAATCCTTCTCCAATATCAGGAGTTCTTTGAGGGCGTTTAAGGCGAACGCTTCGTCGATGAGGGGGATGCACAGCAATTGTGCCGAACGATTGAGTCGTCTGAAATTTTCCCCGGGCCGGAACAGATGGATCTTTCCGGAGTCCGTCCGATAGGCTTTGAGTCCTTCGAAAATACCCTGACCGTAATGCAGCACCATCGTTGCCGGATCCATGGCGAGGGGGCCGTAGGGTTCGATGCGGGGTGTATGCCACCCTTTATCCGGATGGTAGTCCATCACGAACATATGGTCCGTGAAATGGATTCCGAACCCCAGCTTTGATTCATCCGGATGGGTTTTCGGTTGTTTTGTCTTGTTGATGATGAGCTGCATGGTGCCTCCTTTGTCAGGTAGAGCGAAACGATGTATCAAGTTTGTTGAACGGCCACAGGAAAAGGCCGCTGGATTCGTCGTATTGTCTTTCTAAGGGGAACCCCTCGATTTCCTCAAGATACAGTTCCCCGTAAAATAAAAGCGTATCAGAAAAAAGGTGTCCGCCCAATACCCGGTTCTTTTCATCCGCCAGCATGATCTTGGCATGGGCAACCGGGTTTCCGTCTTGTATGGAGATGTTCCCCAAGCAGCTGATAATTTCAAAAGGACTTTCTTCTTTTCGGGTGACGTAAACCTGCTGCTTCTGATCGAAAACGCCCAGTGTTGCCGAACGAACCGCTCCGATGATGCAAAAGACCGCCATCTGAACGGTATGCTTTACACAAATCTCCTCGATATTTTTGAGGATGTCCTTCCCTGCGGGAAGGCGTTCCATGAATTTTTTTCCTGAGCGATACATTGTTTGTAACGGGCTTTTATCCGGTAAATGCCATTATTGCCGACCGAACAATCTTTTAGCAAAAATCCTCAAATAATCAAGGTATAACTCGAATCCAAAAAAGAACGGCAATTTACGATTACTGCAAAGGCGAACTCATCAGGGCAGGATCACGCATTTTTCAGGATTCAGGTAAAGAAAAACCGTGTCTCCTTCCTTCTGCGGGAGGTGATGGGATACCTGAACCCGAATCTCTGTGCCGTCCAAATCGACGAAGAGAACCATGAAATTACCCAGATAAGCCATGTGGGCGATGGAGCCTTTGAAAAGATTTTCTGAAATTTCCGGGGACTCCGAAAAGACCTGCACATCTTCAGGACGAATGGAGGCATGGACCTTACTTCCTGGCGAGGTGTCGATTGAAGTGCTTGTCCGGCAGCGCATTTGATCGGAAAAGCCGGTTTTCAGATAAATCGAATCCGGATCCCGGGGCGACCCGATGATCTCCCCGGATATGAAGTTGGTCGTACCGATGAAATCGGCGACAAAGCGGTTGGCAGGAGTTTCATAGATTTGAAGCGGCGCACCGATCTGAACGATCTTTCCCGATTCAATGACCGCAATGCGGTCGGAGATCACCATGGCTTCGGCCTGATCATGGGTGACATAAACAGTTGTGATACCCATCCGCCGCACCAGGCTTTTGATTTCAAAGCGCATTTTTTCCCTCAATTTGGCATCCAGATTACTCAACGGTTCATCCAGAAGAAGCACCTTGGGATTTCTCACCAGCGCTCGGGCAAGCGCCACTCTCTGCTGCTGGCCGCCGCTTAATTGTCCGGGGTAGCGGTTTTCCAGACCGGAAAGTCCAACCAGTTCCAACACCGCTAGCGCTCGTTCCAGAATGTTCTTTTTAGAAATCTTTTGGAGCTTGAGCCCGTAGCTGACGTTTTGGAACACTTTCATGTGGGGCCAGACCGCATAGTTTTGAAACACCATGCCGATTCCCCGTTTGGAGGGGGGGACAAATCCGTTCAACAGCACGGAGTTCCCATCGATGATAATGTCTCCCTCCTCCGGTCTCTCCAGGCCGGCGATGCATCGAAGGATGGTCGTCTTGCCGCACCCGCTGGGCCCTAATAGCGTCAGCAGTTCCCCCTGTTTCACTTCGAGACAAATACGGTTCACCGCCACAACGGATTTGTAACGTTTGAAAAGGTTTTTAATTTCTATAAAAGCCATGGAACCGATTCTCCTTTAAAAAAGGGATTGGGGAACCGAACCTCTGTTTGCGCGGATCAGTTTTGAGAAGATCAACTTCCTCCCGGACCCCAGGCTGCCTTGAGCATCCCCCCCCCGATTCTGGCTATAATGAGAAGCAGGATAAAGGTGATGACGATCATTATAAACGCCATGGCTGCGGCGATCCCGAATTCCATTCCACGGTGCCAGTTCAAAAAAATCCCGATGGGAAGCGTTTCCCATCCTCCCCGGTACAGAAAAATGGCAGTGGAGATTTCCTGGAAGGCCATGATGAAAAACATCACCACACCCACCAGGACCCCCTTGAGGAGCAGCGGTAAAGAGATGCTTATAAAGGTCCTGAATTTGCCCACCCCGGAGACTTCGGAGGCTTCCTCGAGGGAAACATCCAACTGAAGGTAGGAGGAATGCGCCATGCGAAGGAAGTAAGGAAGGCGGCGGGAAAAGAGCGCCAGGGGCATGATGATCCAATGGGTGGCCAGGGGGATCCCCTCCCAGAAGGCCAGCAGATAACTCACGCCGACGGCCATGCCCGGGAAAGCCAGCATGAGGGTGATCATAAAGTCGAGGGCGTTTTTTCCCGGGACCCGGGTTCGGACGATGAGATAGGCCGCCGGAAGACCGAAAAGGACCCCGAAAATCAGCGCGATGATGCTGAAGACAAAAGAGTTCCGGATTAACAGCGGCGTTTCCAGCAGAATGACCCTGAAATTTTCCAGGGTCCAATAAGTCGGAAACGGCTCGAAGACCCAGCGCCTCGAAAAGGCGGACAACCCCAAAACGATCGGTATCAAGAGGACCAGGGCGGCGATGAAGATCATGTATAGATAAGAACCGGATTTAATCAAAAGACCAGGCTCAATGACCCTGCCCTCGGAAGTGGTCCCTTTGGAAAGTCCGGTGTATTTTTTTCTTTCGACCCACCAGCGGGCGATCAGGAAGAGGACGATGCAGACGATGGAAGAGACGACCACCGCCACGATCCCCATGTATTTGCGATGCATGTCCGTGAAGTGATAGGCGATGTTGATGTATGCGACAGAAGGGAGAAAGTCCACCTGCCCCAAAATCAGCGGGGTCAGCCAGTCGGTGAAGGGCCATAGAAAAACAATCACGGCGCCTGCCAGGTAGCTCGGGGTGCATAAGGGGAGCGTAACGGTGATGAATCGTTTAAAGCCGCTTGCCCCCTCGACCTCGGCGGCCTCTTCGAAGGCCGGATCGATATTGGTAAATCCTGCCGAAAGACTCAAAACGATAAACGGGAGCATGTGCAGGGCCTGGATGAACACCAGGCCATGGAATCCGTAGATGAAGTTGATGGGCTTTTCGATCAGCCCGGCATTCATCAAAAGCAGGTTGACCGTTCCGTATTTACCGAAAAAGATAATGAAGGCAAAGATGCCGGCGTAGGCGGGAAGGACGATGGGCAGAAGAATAAGAGCCGTAAAGATCGTTTTTCCGTGCTGCCGGTATCGCGCCAGGATGTAGGCAAGGGGAATACCGAAAAGGGTGCTCGTCACCAGCACCAGGGCGCTGAGAAACAGCGTATTTCCAAAGGTTTTAAGATAATAGGTATCACTGAAAAATTCAAGATAATTGCCGACACCCCAGCTCTTGCCTTCGAAGATCTTGAAGCTTTCCAAAAGGAGAATCGACAACGGATAAATCACAAGAAAGGCGATGACCAGCCAAAGAAGTGATGCCAGCAGAAAATTTCCGCGAGACATAGCGCGTCCTGTCGTTTAAAGATATGAAGTGCGGGCGCAGACACGCCCGCACTTCATACGCGGACCGAATGCAGCTTTTATTATGAAAGCCTTATTGGGCGGCAAGGAGTGCACGCGCCTGGGTTGCCGCCAGGCGGGCCGCCGCATAATCGCCGTCGATTTCGAAGAGTTTCCGGGCATCCTTGATCTTTGCCTCGGCTTTTGTCACGTCGATTTTCTTGGCTTTGGCGGAACCGACTTCCCCTTCCACCTCTTCGATCAGAAAGAGGCTGCTTTTCAGTTCGCCCCATTTCCGATAGATCTCGTATTCATAATAGCGGTTGACTTCATCCCATCGCTTGGTGGCAAGATCGAGATCGTAAGAGATCAAATCCACCTTCAAATCCCAGAACGAATCCACACCCAGGGCATCCTTGGCGTGCTTGGCCATGGCGATCCCCGACTTTTCCCAGGCAGAGAAGTTGATGTCGGTCCTTGCCGGGAAGTAGCCTCCCTTCCAGCACATATTTCTGTCCGTCCATGCTGAACAGCCAGTCCAGAAAGATTTTTCCCGCTGCTTCATTGGGTGCACCCTTGAGCAGGGCCACGGCTTCAGGGGCGAGGATGGTTTTATCCGGGAGGAGATCTCGGACAGGATAGCCGTCTTTGCGCGCCACCATGGCATTCATCTGGGGCTGGGCGATTCCGATGGGGGCCTCGCCGCGACTCACGATGTGGGTCGTATCGGTGCTCCCGGTGGAAAAACGGGCCAACTGGGCCGCCAGTAATCGGTTGTAGGCCCACCCTTCCTTTTCTCCGAAAGCCTGAATGAGGATCTCCACCACCTCGTGCTGGGTGCCGGAGGCGTATGGGAGGGTTTGAGACGATGTTGCCCCGGTATATGGGATTTAAAAGATCCTTCCACGTCTTAGGCGGGGGGCAGTCGCAGGGCCTCTAAGACCTTCTCGTTGTAAAGGTTGGTGACGATCCAGGGTGAAAAGCATGTCCACCATCCGTCGGTGTCTTTAACTTTAAAGCCACGCCATTCGGCGGGAATCTTTTCCCAACTCCTTCGGCTTGTAGGGGACGATTCGCCCTTCTTTTTTCAGTACCTCATGCGCCGGAGCGCCTGCTCCCAAAAAGATGTCGGCATCCGGTTTATCTCCCCACGCCCGCACCTTGTCCACACAGACCGGCCAGCCGCCGGGATGCACGAAGGTGATATCCACCTCTTTGCCGTGAGTATTCTTGTAGAACTCCTTGAATCCCTTGGTCAGGCTATCTGCCAGTTCCTTGTAGATGGGTCCGACCCAGCCCACTTTATCCGCGGCCTGGGCTTGTCCCACAAAGGGAAGAAGGCAAAACGCGATTACCAGGACCATGAAAAACGTTTTTGTCAGGGCTCTCTTCCTCATTTCGTCCTCCTTTCTTTAAGTTACGAGAAACCATCCTTATCACCGATTCGAAGCTCAATACCACATCTCACGGAGGTTTGCGAATCATTTATTTCCTGCGCCGGAACTCAGATAAAATCCGGCTGTGACTCGGCTGATAAAAGAACCGGCGCATCGATGGATACCGAACCGCCGGACTGAAAGTGTCTATGGTATTCTGACAAGAATCGATCGGCAAAAGCCATGTACGGAGTTCCAAGCGTTTTTCTGGGCAAGGGGTACCTGAGTTAAGTGGACACCCCCCTAATATTTTAGTATGGATATGAGTTACAATGGATGCGGAGCATTATCGTTTTGCTTTTGGTTGACATCGTAAGCTTTGCACCGTATCCAATCCTAAACAGGGGTGAACGATGGAAAAACCGATGCCTCATTTCATCAGCGTGCCGTCGGGGGTCGAACAACTGGACCGGCTCTTGAATGGCCTTTATATCGGAGACAATGTGGTCTGGCACGACGACTCGGGGAGTCTGGCCGATGTGTTTTGTGTCAATTTTATCCGAATGTCGGAGTCGCAAAAAAAGCCGATCCTCTATATTTCCTTTGATCGGTCTCCCAAAAACCTCACCGAGAAGCTGGGGGAACTGGCCCATTATGACCGACTCGTGATCCTGGATTGTTTTTCCTGCGGAAAAGGAGGCGGTTCGGATATCTTTCTTAAGTTTTATGAAGAGAAGAATCGACACCCGACCTGCCGAATCGAGCGGATTCAACATCCCGGAAACGCTGAATCCGTGATGGAGGCCGTTTATGGGATTCACTCCAGGTTTTCAGGAGACGTGCGTCTGGTTTTCGAGAGTTTAACCGGGATGCAGGAGCTTTGGGGAAGTGAAGAGGCCGTCATCCGGTTTTATTCCCACTCGTGTCCGAGGCTTTATGAGCTGAACACAATCGCCTACTGGATTCTCGAGAAACACGCCCACTCCCCCCGACTGCGGGCTCAGATCAATCGCATCGCCCAGGTGGCCATCGAGCTTTCCGTGAAAAGAGGGGTCACTTCTCTGGCCATCCTGAAGGCCGAGAAGCGTGACCTGGAAGCTCAGAACCAGCCATACATCTATTGGGCAAAAGAATTAGCAGTCCGAATCGACACGGAAAAGGGAACTTCCTGGCGTCTGGATATCGGGCGGCGTCTGAGGGAAATGCGGAAACGCCAGGGTCTGTCTCAGGCGGAATTGGCCAAGCGCGTCGGCGTAACATCCAGCAGCATATCCCAGGTGGAAGGCAATCAGATTTATCCTTCTTTGTCCACCCTCATCAAGATAGCCGATGTCCTTGCGGTGGATGTGCGGTCCTTTTTCAGAGAGTCGGAGTCGATTGGGAAGCGGATCGTTTTTCAGGCTTCCGAGGCCGTCGAGGTTAAGTCGAAAAGCGTTGCGGAAAATATTCGTATCCGGCGGTTGACACCGGTCGATTTCCAAGGGAAAGGGGAAGCCTACCTCGTGGAGATGCCGCCCGACGCTTCGGTCAGCGGGCATTTCCTGGATTGCAAGGGAGAGGAAATGGGGTGCGTGCTTTCAGGAGAGATCAGCTTTCGGTTGGAGGAGTTTGACCATACCTGCCGTGAGGAAGACGTGATTTCCCTCACCAGCGCCACACCCCATGGCTGGTGGAATGCGGGATCCACCGCGGCCCGCCTTTTCTGGATTGTGATCCGGTAATCCTGTTGACATGCCGTTGCTGTTGCCCGCGGCGGAGACGGTCCCGTCTGTTCTGCCGCCGACATTACGATTTTTTTTGAAAGGGAAAGAAATTATGATACAAGAGCTATCTGTGCTCTAATATAAACGACGACTCGGAGTTGCGGATATGCTCAGCTTCTTATTCAAGAAGGAACAGCGGGTTGAAGCGCTCATTTACGAGTACCTGGACAACGTTGAGCGCACCCAGGAAAATTTTTTAAAGGCTTTTACCTCCTGCATTGACAATCCGTTTTGTGAGAACTTCGACTTTTTCATCGAAAGAACCCACAAATTCGAATCCAAAGCGGACGATATTCGGGAAGAAATCAAGGGGATGATGTACAGCAAAGCCCTCATCCCCGATGCTCGGGGAGATATTATGGGGCTCCTGGAAGCCATTGACGTCGTCCCCCGCCTGTTCGAGCGGATACTCTATATCATTCAGACTCAGAAATTGGAGATCCCGAACTTCCTCCTGCCCGATATCATGGAGCTGGTCCAGTTGAGCATGGAATGCAGCAGTTTGATGCGAAGGCAGGCCGTTGCCTTGTTCAAGAAAAACGAGAGTATTCGGGACTTGGTGAACGTTATCGACACCCATGAAAGCCATTGCGACCGCATCGAACGACGGACCATCACCAAACTTTTTGAATCCAAAACCGACCCGTTCCTGAAGCTGCAACTCAAAGATCTTATCGTCCAGATCGGGGAAATCTCGGATCAGGCGGACCAGGTTTCCAAGCGGATCAACATCATCAACATGAAACGACGGGTATAATGCTCTCGCTTTTGGGAGGTCTTTTTCTAGGGTGGTCATTAGGGGCCAATGATGCTGCCAACGCCTTTGGAACTGCGGTTTCATCCCGGATGATCCGATTTTATACGGCGGCGGCAACCGCAGCCGTTTTTGTGGTGCTCGGCGCCATTCTGGAAGGGCAGGCCGGAATCGAGACATTGAAGGGGCTGACCACCTTCAGCTTGAAAAAGGCCGCCATATGTTCGGTGGGGGCTGCGATAACCGTGACGCTCATGACCCTCTTCGGGCTACCGATATCCACCTCCCAGGCCGTCGTCGGGGCCATTATAGGGATCGGCGTTGTCAGCCACAGGCTGGACCTTTCGGGATTGGGCAAAGTGGTGATCTGCTGGGTTGCCACCCCCATCGGAAGTGCATTGGTCGCCGTTTTGCTGTATCACCTTCTGGGGCGCGTGTATAACCGCATGAATCTGAACCACTTTCAATCCGACCGGCTGCTTAAAGTCGGCCTGATCTGCTCGGGAGCCTACGGCGCTTACTCCCTGGGGGCGAACAATGTGGCCAATGTCTCGGCGGTTTTTGTAGGAGCAGGTTCTTTGACCGCATTCAACGCCGCCCTCTTCGGGGGGTTGAGCATCGCGCTAGGCATTTTAACCTTCGGCCGGCCGGTTATGGAGACCGTGGGGAGAGGGTTGGTCAGGGTGGAACCCTTTTCAGCCTTAATCGTGGTCCTGGCCATGGGGCTTACGACACATATCTTCACCTGGATCGGTGTTCCGGTTTCCACTTCCCACGCCACGGTCGGCGGCGTTTTGGGAATCGGGATCATACGAAGCGTTAAAACGGTCAACCGACGCATGCTGGGTCATATCATTTTAGGATGGGGACTGACACCGCTTCTTGCCTGCCTTTTTACGATCGTCATTTATGTGACCAGCAATTTATACTATTTTCCGGATTGAGACAGAAAGGGCATCGGATGCATGATGTTGCCATCATCGGCGGGGGGGTGACCGGATGTGCCATCGCCAGAGAGCTGTCCCGATATCGGATCGATGTGGTTTTATTGGAAAAGTATGCTGAAGTAGGGTTCGGCACCAGCAAAACCAACAGCGGTATCGTTCACGCCGGACATCACAGCTCTCCGGACACACTGAAAGGAAGGCTTGTGGTCCGCGGAAACGCACTCTTCGACACCCTCTCTAAGGAGCTGAACTTCGGATTTTCCCGTATTGGTGAACTCGTGGTGGCCAAAAATGATGCCGAAGTCAAGGTTCTGTTGCATTTAAAAGAGCAGGGCGATCGGAAGGGGGTTCCCGGGCTTGAGATGTGGGAACGCGATCGTCTCATGCGGGAGGAGCCGAACCTCTCCAAAGACCTGATCACCGCTCTTTATGCCCCTTCCGCCGGGGTGATCAACCCCTATGAGTTCGCTTTCTCTCTCATCGAAAATGCGGTGGCAAACGGCGTATCGCTGAAGGTGGACAGTCCGGTAGAGGGCATCGACGTCACCGGGGCCGGATTGCTCCTGCAAACGCCCCGAGAACGTATCGAATCGCGTTTTGTCATCAATTGTGCCGGTATATTTGCCGATCACATCTCTCATATGGTTGGCATAGACGATTTCACCATTCATCCCCGAAAGGGTGAAGAGTACATGCTGGACAAACGCCTCAAAGGGATCGTTCGGCACCTCATCTTCCCCGTTCCTCAAAAACACACCAAGGGGATACTGATCATTCCGACTTATGACGGAACCCTCATGGTGGGCCCCACTGCCTGGGACACCCCGGACCGGTGGGACCTTTCCACCACCTACGAAGGTGCGGCGGAGGTCTTTTCTTTCATCAAAGGACTTTGTAGCTCCATCACCGAAAAGGACACCATCACAGAATTTGCCGGGCTTCGGGCCGTCAGCAACACTAACGACTTCATCATCGGTCCGACCAAGGTGAAGGGTTTCATCAACGTGGCCGGCATCCAGTCTCCCGGCCTGACCGCCTCGCCTGCCATTGCCGAGTATGTACGGGAAATCTTGAAAGCCGAAGGGCTGCGCCTTGAGGAAAAGAAAGACTTCGATCCGTTTGTGCAGGCGCCGCCCCGATTTGCCACGTTGTCCACGGAAAAACAGTCGCGCCTCATTCGTCAAAACCCGTTGTTTGCCAAGGTGGTGTGCCGGTGCGAATTGGTGACCGAGGCGGAGGTTCATCATGCCATCGATCACGGCGCCCGCACACTGGACGGCATCAAGTTCCGGAGTCGGGCCGGGATGGGGCGGTGTCAAGGGGGCTTTTGTACGGCGCGTTGCATGGACATCCTGGCCGCTCGCACCGGGCAACCCTTTGAACGGATCACCAAACGCGGCGGCGATTCCTGGATCGTCATTCCCAGAGACGACTCCCCGTCCGCAGAAACCAAAAGGGAGGAGTCGCCATGCTCGGAAGGATGAAAAAAGCATACGATGTGGCGATTGTGGGCGGCGGACCTGCCGGGATGGGAGCGGCCCTGGGAGCCCGTGATTCCGGCGCCCGCCGTATTTTGATCCTTGATCGGGAACCCGAGCCCGGCGGAATCCTCTTGCAGTGCATTCACGCCGGTTTCGGGCTCCATTATTTTCGCGAAGACCTCACCGGACCGGAATATGCCCAACGCTTTTTGGAAAAGGTCATCGACCAGGATGTGGACGTGATCTCCGGAAGCTATGTCTCCGGAGTGGCCGTCGATTCGGACGGAATCAAGACGGTGCGAGTCATGAACCCGGGGAAGGGAATGGTCCATGTAAAGGCAAAAGCAGTGGTTTTGGCCATGGGATGCCGGGAACGGACCCGTGGAGCCATCCGGATTCCGGGAACACGGCCGTCCGGCATCCTGACGGCCGGACTGGCTCAAAAGTTCGTCAACATGAAAGGATACCTGCCCGGAAGGCGCATCGCCATCCTGGGCTCCGGGGATATCGGCCTGATCATGGCCAGACGACTCACCCTGGAGGGATGCGAAGTAGTAGGAGTTTTCGAGATCATGCCTTTCTCCAACGGACTGACGCGCAATGTCGTCCAGTGCCTTGAGGATTTCGGCATCCCTCTTTATCTTTCAAACACCGTGGCGTACATCCACGGCCGGGATCGGGTGGAAAAGGTCACCGTGGCTCCGGTGGGGCAGGATTTCTTACCGGACATGAGCCGGAGCCGGGACGTGCCGTGTGACACCTTGCTCCTTTCCATCGGCCTGATTCCGGAAAACGAGTTGTCCCAGAGCCTGGGGATCCAACTCGACGTGGTGACCGGAGGTCCCCGGGTGTCCAGCACGCTCGAAACCAGCATGCCGGGTGTTTTCGCCTGCGGAAACGTCTTGCATGTCCACGACCTGGTCGATTTTGTCACCCGGGAAGCGATCCTGGCCGGGAGTTTTGCCGGCGAGTGGGGACAGGGGATTCAGCGGCCCCGGGATAACATCCTGCTGGTACCGGGAGACAATGTGCGCTATTGCGTCCCCCATTCCCTCAGCCCGGAACGGGCCCATACCATCTATCTGCGCTGTAAGGCGCCGATGAAACCCTGCATCGTTCGAGTGGGAGAGATCCTGGAGAAAAAGCTCAAATTCGTGGTTCCTGCAGAGATGATCATGCTCAAAATCAAGCCCGATCTCCTGGAACGGTTTCATGGCGACACGTTGAGAATCGACATCCGGCCCGTTCGATCCAGGGGGAAAAATGCCTGAAATCGTCCACTATACCTGCATCGGGTGCCCCATCGGATGCCCTCTGCAGTTGGAGCACGAAGGAAGCGAGATCCGGGAAGTATCCGGTTACGAATGCGATCGGGGGGCTAAATACGCCAGGCAGGAATTTATCGATCCGCGCCGGGACGTAAGCACCACGATTGCCATTTCAAACGCCCTGTGGCCCCGGCTCCCGGTAAGGCTCACCGGACCGATCCCCAAAGACCGCATCCTGGAAGCCGTCCGTATTATCCACCAAATCCGGGTGGAGGCGCCTGTGAAGATGGGGCATATTCTGATGGAAGAATTCATGGGGGAACAGGGGATCCACTTGGTGGCGAGCCGATCAATGGACCGAATTTGCTAAAAGTATTCCCACCATCTCGGCAAAACCGTACCCCCCTTCCTTGAATGTGACCCATGCCGGAGGCGTTGTCAGGCGCTCTTTAAATGTGACGATATTGGCCATTCCCACGGAATGGGGGAAATACGCGAACAGGGGTGCATCATTCGGGGAATCGCCTGAAAAAAGCACCCGGTTTTTAATCTTTTCCAGATCCTTCTGAAAGACCTCTTCAAACAGGATGTTCGTCATGGTCCGCTTGTCATAATCGCCGAACCAGCCGTTGACATGAATGGAGCTGATTTTGGCCGTGGGCTCCGGCTGCTTTGAAAATCAGAACGATCCGGTCTACTTCTTCATCGGAAAGGCAAGGCACATCTTCGCAGAAGTCGATGGCAAGATCCGCCACCCGATACGCCTGATCCGCGGACACGCGGCATCCGGGAACGTTTCTTAAGATCTTCCTTTTCGATTTCATTCAGTTTTTTTCTGTCCGACATCCCGATCGGCTCGGCTGTTTTCGCGAATCGGCGGTGCATTTCCTTCGATCTTCATGATCATAATTGAAAATAGAAGGCCCCATTTTCACCCGACGATGCCGTCGATGGGCCACATGCGAGCCATATGATCGCACCACCCGGCCGGACGCCCGGTGATGGGGATCACCCGTATGCCGTTTTGCTGCAGTTGTTCCATGGCGGCAAGGGCGACAGACGGAAGCCGCCCCATAAACGTCAGGGTGTCGTCGATATCGGTAAGGACGAATTCGATGTGCTTTTTTCCGTCTTCGGGAAATTGGTCAAAGGGCAACATGGCGAAAGTATTTAGCCTTTGGTCCCTGTCTCGACCTGATTTTTCAAAGGCTTTTGATTTTCAGCAAAAAGCCAATGGGTGTGCACCCGGGATTTCTCAATATTGACAAAATAATAGAAATATAATCTTTTGGCAATATACCTTATGTTGTTTGATCCAAAAACTGCGCTTTTTTCAACTGTAACCGGGATCATAGAAGTAAAGACTTACCCTTTGAAAAGGTAAGAATGATGATATCATGATGGTTGACAACTATTGCCGAAAAGAGACAACCAGAGGAATCGAATATGGAGCTAAAGGTATTGCGCGCAAAAAAGGGATTTATCTGCGACATGGACGGCGTCCTGTACCACGGAGATCGACTGCTGCCCGGGGTGAATCGTTTTATCGAATGGCTCAGAACAAATGAGAAAAAGTTTTTATTCCTGACCAACAGCAGCGAGCGTTCCCCCCGCGAATTAAGAGAAAAACTCGATCGGCTCGGAATACAGGCGGACGCCTCTCACTTTTACACCAGCGCACTGGCGACGGCGAGCTTCCTCGCATCCCAACGACCGAACGGTTCCGCCTATGTCATCGGAGAAGCCGGATTGATCAATGCCCTCTATGATGCAGGCTTTTCCATGAACGAGGTAAACCCCGACTATGTGGTGGTGGGGGAAACCCATTCTTATTCCTATGAAAAGATCGAAAAGGCCATCAATCTGGTGCGGGCAGGCGCCAAGTTGATTGGTACCAATCCTGATGTAACGGATTCCATGGGAAAGGACGTGGTCCCCGGGACCGGGTCTCTCATTGCTCCCATCGAACTGGCCACCGGAAAAAAAGCCTATTTTTTAGGAAAACCCAATCCCCTCATGATGCGACATGCCCGAAAAATGCTCGGATGCAGTCGAGAAGAAACAGCCATCGTCGGCGATCGCATGGAAACCGACATCATCGCCGGTATACATTCGGAGATCGATACGGTTCTGGTCCTTTCCGGGGTGACATCCCGGGAAGATCTTAAAAAGTACCCCTATCAGCCCCTTTACATCCTTTCGGGCGTGGGGGATATCGCCGAATGAAAGAACTCCAAAAAAAAGAGCGGAGTTGACTTTCAAAGCTGATATGATAGGTATTTGCTTATCCATCAACGGATTACATTTGTTCGGGGAATTTCATTACCATTCAACCCATCAAAGGAGGCGTGCCATGAAAAAAACCGTTTTTTTAATTCTTTGCGTCATGATTGCCCTCGCCGTGGGGGCAGTCCCGGCATCGGCAACAGACAAGGTCGTGGTGTATACTTCCCTGGAAAATGAAGAGGTGGTGGATTATCTAGATCTGGCCAAAAAGGAACTTCCGGATCTCGACATTCAGGCCATCCGTTTGTCGACCGGTGAACTGGGAGCCCGCATGATGGCGGAAAAGGACAACCCCCAGGCCGACTGCGTTTGGGGATGGGCTGTCACCAACATGGCCGAATTCGTTCCCAAGGGGATGCTTACGGCTTACAAACCTGCGGGGTGGGACAAAATTCCAGCCAAATTCAAGGATCCTGACGGATACTGGACGGCCATCGACACCTATGAGGCTGCATTAGTCGTAAATACCAAAGTCATGGAAGAAAAGAAGCTCCCCATGCCAAAGGGCTGGAAATCTCTGCTCAATCCCGTTTACAAGGGGATGCTGATCATGCCGAATCCCGCCAGTTCCGGTACGGGATTCCTGCAGATTGCCAGCCTTTTGGTCCTTATGGATCCCGACTATAAAAAGAAGCCGGTGGAACAAAACAAGGCCTGGGATTTCTTGAAAGAGCTGGATAAAAATATGGGGCAGTATATCAAGAGCGGGTCCAAGCCGGCCAAACTGGCGGCTGCCGGAGAATACGCCATCGGCTGCTCCTTTGCCTTTGTTTATGCTTCCCTGAAAAAGCAGGGATTCCCAGTTTCCTTGGTCCTGCCGGAAGAAGGGGTCGGGTATGAGTTGGAAGCCAACGGGCTGTTAAAAGGAGCGAAAAACGAAAAGGCCGCCAAGAAGTTCCTGGATTGGGCCATCGGCGAAAGCGCCATGAAACGTTATGCGACTTTTAAGCTGGGTGTGACCTACCCCGGCATTCCCGGACCTGCGGATCTGCCGGCCTTTAGCACCATCAATCTTGCCCCCATGGACTTTCCCTGGCAGTCGCAGAATCGCGAAAAGATTCTCGAAGTCTGGCAGCGTCTTTTCGTAAAATAATCAAAGAGCCAATCGACCGATCGTCTCATCAATCCTTTGTTGGATCGATGAGACGATCATCCCCTTCTTAAAAAGGGTATGAGACGGATACTCTTTTTTGAGGAGCGCACAGCGGGAAGATGTCCAAAAACCTGATTCTGGAGAATTTGAGCAAACACTATGGCTCGCTGATTGCCGTCAATAACGTTAACCTGGAAATCCAACCTGGAGAATTCCTCTGTTTTCTGGGTCCGAGCGGATGCGGGAAAACGACGATCCTGAGGATGATCACCGGGTTTGAAGAAATCACGTCCGGAAAGATCCTCTACGATGGCGTGGTCATCAACGACGTCATCCCTCAAAAGCGAGAATTCGGCATCGTTTTTCAGTCCTACGCCCTTTTTCCCAACATGACGGTAAGCCAGAACGTCGCATTCGGGCTAAAAATGCGCAAAGTGCCGCAGAAGGTGATCGATGCGCGGGTCGATGAAATACTGGGTCTTATCGGCTTGCGCGGGTGGGAAAGCCATTATCCGTCCCAGCTTTCCGGCGGGCAGCAGCAACGGGTGGCCCTCGGCAGGGCACTGGCCATCAAACCGAAAATTCTCTTGTTGGATGAACCGTTAAGTGCTTTGGATGCCAAAATCCGTATCCGGTTGAGAACCGTCATCAAGCGGCTCCAGGAGGAGCTTGGAATCACCCTGATCTACGTGACCCATGATCAGGAGGAAGCATTGGCTCTGGCGGATCGAGTAGTGGTCATGCGGGATGGCGAATTCAGGCAAATCGGAACCCCGTGGGAAATTTATAAAAAACCGCAAAGCAGTTTTATCGCCGGCTTCGTGGGGATATCCAATTTCATTGCCGGGAAAAAAGAAAATAACCAAGTGCGATTCGGTCTCCGGACATTCCAGATTACCGGCCTCGAAGCTATGGACAGCGAGACGGTGCACCTTGCCATTCGTCCCGAAAACATCGAAGTCCTCTTTCCTGAAAGCCCCGTAGATGATTTGGTTTCCTCAAACATTGTCGAAACGATAGTGGAGGTCATCAACTTTCTTGGGGCTGTAGTGCGAATCGCCTTCATGCTGGAGGACGAAGAGATGCTGGTGGATATCTCTGAAAAGGAGTTTGAAAAACGCAACCTGAAACGGGGGGACAAAATCAGGCTCTACTTTCCTCCGGAGGCCTTTCATGTCTATAAGGAACTTTTCAGAAAGCTGATCTAAAAGCCACCCAATTCCCTATCCAGGGAAAGAACGGACATGCCTTTCAATTCCAGCGCAAGCGACGTCAGAGAAAGATACACGGTTTCACCGCTTCGAATGGAAGTCGACCGGTTTGTGCTACCGGCCGTGACCTTGTTCATTGCCTTGCTCCTCTTCTTTTTCATGCTCTTTCCCCTGTTTGCCATTCTCAAACTGAGCTTTTTTAAAGGGGGCGAGTTTGCCGTCGCCAATTTCACCCTTGCCAATTTCCAAAGATATTTCACCACCGCCTACACGGTGAGAGCGCTCTGGCACAGTCTTTATGTGTCCATTGTCACGATGATCATCGTCACCGTCATCATCTTCTTTTTTGCTTATGCCATGACGCGCACCACGATCGCTGGAAAGGGGTTTTTTCGCAACATCATCATGATGCCGCTGGTAGCCCCTTCCATCACCCAGGCACTGGCGCTGATTTATCTCTTCGGACGCAACGGTTTGATCACGGCGCATCTGATTCGAACAGAATGGAGCATCTATGGTCCCATCGGCATCATCATTTCCGAGGTTCTTTATTGCCTCCCCCATGCCTATGTGATTTTGTACACGACCCTTTCCGCGGTGGACATTCGGCTCGACGAGGCCGCGGAAAGTCTGGGGGCGACCCCATTCAAGGTGTTCACCCGTATCACGCTGCCTTCCGCCAAGTACGGCATACTCAGTGCCGCCGCATTGACGTTTAACTTGACGATCACGGACTTCGGGAATCCGGTGGTCATCGGGGGTGATTATAATGTTCTGGCCACCGAAATTTACGCCCAGGTCACCAATCTGTACCGGTTCGACCTGGGGGCTACCATCAGCATCATCCTGCTGGTGCCCTCCCTCATGGCCTTTTTGTTCAATTATTACATTTCAAGAAAAACCTTTTCCATGATCAGCGGTGCTGCCAAACCGGTGATTCCTCCCTCCAGGCTCTTGAAAAAGATCAGCTTTACTACATTTTGCAGTCTGATCTCATTTGCCATCATCCTTATTTTCATTGTTGTTATTGTGGGTTCTGTTGTTAAGGTCTGGCCTTATGACTGGTCTCTGACTTTCAAGCATTATCATTTTCCGTCCATCGCCGGGTATTCGGCCCTCTGGACCAGCGTCTGGGTTTCTTTGGTAGTCGGCATCGTCGGTGCTCTTATTACGCTGGTGGCCGCTTATGTTATGGAAACGCGCAAACCGTTATTCAAGCAGTTTATTTATCTGCTCTCCGTCATGCCCGCGGCGATTCCCGGTCTGGTCATGGGGCTGGGGTATGTCCTGGCGTTCAATAAGTCCTACTATTTTTTTTATGGAACACCCTGGATCGTGGTCATCAACAATATCATCTGCAATTTCACCCTGGGAATTTTATCGGGTATTTCGACTCTGAGAAATATCGATCCATCCATCGAGGAGGCTTCCATCAGTCTCGGCGGGGATACGCTGCGCACTTTTTTTAGAATCATCTTTCCCCTTTCCCGGGTCGCATTCTTTCAAACCTTCCTCTATTTTTTCATGAGATCCATGACCACCATCAGCGCGGTCATCTTCCTGGTGTCGGCAACGGTCCATCTGGCGGCCATTGAAATCATCATGCTGGATAATGACGGCTGGACCGCCAGCGCCAACGCAATGTGTACGTGCATTATTTTAATCGTATTGGTTGTACTGGGATTGCTGAAAATCGTATCCATAAAAACGGGAGGCAGTCGGAAAGGATTGACGGCCGAAGTTTGATCCGAACAAAGGAGAGTGAGACAATGCGGCAAAGCGCCCGGGTTGTGATCATTGGCGGCGGCATCATCGGATGCAGCACGGCCTATCACCTGACCCGACTCGGCATAAAGGATATCGTGCTTCTGGAAAAGAATCAGTTGACCAGCGGGTCCACATGGCATGCGGCCGGTTTGGTGGGCCAACTCCGCAGTGAACGCAACATCACCCGGATGCTGCAGATGAGCGTCAGCTTATATGAGACTCTTGAGGCGGAAACCGGACTGTCCACCGGGTGGAAAAAAACCGGTTGCCTGCACCTGGCCTCCACCCGGGATCGCATGTACGAACTGAAAAAGGGCGCCACCACCGCCCGCAGCTTCGGACTTGAAATGCACATTCTTACCCCCAAAGAAGCTTACGATCTTTGCCCCATCCTCTCCCTTGAAGGGATCATCGGGGCGGCTTTCATGCCCACGGACGGGCAGGCCGATCCTTCCGGCATTACCCAGGCGCTGGCGAGGGGAGCACGGGATCGGGGGGCAAAGATCTCCACGGACACCCTGGTCACCGGCTTTGACATACAGGGAAAGCGAATCCAAGCGGTTTTAACCCAAACAGGAAAGATCGAATGTGAAACCGTCGTCAACTGCACGGGCATGTGGGGATACCAGGTTGGAAGGATGCTGGGGGTCAATACACCGGTGGTTCCGTTTCAACATCAGTTTCTGGTCAGCGAAAAGATCCCAGGCATGCCGAAGAATTTACCGACCATCCGGGACAAGGACAACCTGATCTACTATAAAGAGGAAGTCGGCGGGCTTGTCATGGGCGGTTACGAGAGAAACGGAATCCCCTGGTCGGTGGATGGCGTATCCAATGACTTTTCGGGAAGGCTCCTGGAGCCGGATTTCGATCATTTTCAGATCCTTTCCGAACCGGCCCTTCGCCGAACCCCATGCCTGAAAAGTGCGGGGATCATCAAGCTGATCAACGGTCCGGAAGGGTTCACCCCGGACGGCAACGCCATCATGGGGCCGGCGCCCGAACTTGACAATCTCTTTGTGGCCGTCGGTTTCAATGCATTCGGGATTGCTGCAGGAGGGGGTGCCGGACAAATGATGGCCGAATGGATTATCCATGGGGAACCGAGTCTCGATCTGTGGCCCCTCGATATCCGTCGCTTCGGCCCCCATCATAAGAGCAGGTCTTATCAGGTTGAAAGAACCGCCGAGCTTTACGGAAAGCATTACACGATCCACTGGCCCCATGAAGAACATGATTCGGCCCGGGGAGTCCGGCGGAGCCCCCTTTATAACCTTTTAAAGGCAAAAAGGGGGGTATTCGGCGCCAAATACGGATGGGAACGGCCGAACTGGTTTGCCCCCCAGGGGCCGAGTACAAGGACCGGCCCACCTTTGAAGTTCCCGGGTGGTTTGTATGCGTTGCTGATGAACATCGCCGGGCCCGGGAAAAAGTGGTCCTCATCGATCAGTCATCCTTCTGCAAATTCGAGATGACAGGCCCAAAAGCGCTGGAGTCTTTGAACCGCCTATGCACGAATCGGATCGATCGACCGGTCGGCTCGGTGATCTACACCCCCATGTGTAACGATCGTGGAGGGATCGAGTGTGACCTTACCGTCGCTCGTTTGGAAACTGAGAGGTTCCTGCTGGTGGTGGGAACCGCCTTCGGACTTCGCGTCGGATGGTGGATCAGGAAGCACCTGCCGACCGACGGCTCGGTCGTATTCCATGAGGTCACATCGGCTTTTGGGGTCATCAACGTCGTTGGGCCGAAATCGAGGGAACTGCTCCAGAGGATTACAAAAGACGACCTCAGCAATCAAGGACTTTCGATTCGGGGCCTGCAAGCCGATAGCCGTCGGTCATGCGCCGGTGACGGCATTCCGGATCACCTATGTGGGAGAACTGGGATACGAGCTTTACATTCCTGTGGATTTTGCCGGACATGTTTATGAAACTCTCTGGGAGGCTGGACAGGATTTTTCAATCGGAAATGCCGGTTATCGGGCCATCAACTCGATGAGACTTGAAAAAGGAAATGCGGACTGGGGGTCTGAACTCACGCCCGAATACACCCCTTATGATGCCGGCCTCGATACCTGCGTGTTCCTTGATAAAGAAGATTTCATGGGAAAAGTCGCGTTGGCCAGGATTCGAAAGGATGGAGCCCCATGGCGACTGTGCAGCTTTACCCTTGATGAAAAGGATCCGGTCATGATCCAGGGAAGCGCCCCGATTATTCGAAAAGGCGAGGTGATCGGAGTGACGAGCAGCGCCGGATACGGCCATACCATTGAAAAGACGATCGCCTATGGATATGTTCCGGCAGAAAAAGCCGTCTCCGGCCAAGGTTGGGAAATCGAATCCTACCGGAAGGTCTACCCGGCCACCTGCCATCTGAACCGGATTCTTTATGATCCCCAACGGGAAAAGATCCGGGTCTGAAGCCGGGGGGAAAAGATTCCGGACAACGGCTCAGCGCTTCTCTGTATTCACGAGGGTCAACAGGGACTCAAAGTCATCGATGATTGCCGCCGCACCGGCTTTGCGCAGCGCTTCGGCAAGCTCCTTTCTGTCCTCGGAAGAAAGCAGGATTCCAATTCCCAGGAAAGGGGCATCGGAGTGGGCGGCGGTCATCATGTCGTCGGGCATATCCCCGATATAATAAAAGCCTGAAGCTTCCTCCTGGAAAGCGGCCTTCAGGGCATCCAGCATGTAAGGGTTGGGTTTGCCCAAATCGATGCGCTCCTTTCCGGCTTCAAACCGTTTCTTTTCTTCCCGCAGGCAATCATCCAGGGTGTATACCGCCGAAAAATAGCGTCGAATCTGAAAGCGGTCCAAGGGGTAGTCCGCCTCTATTTTAGGGCGGCCGGTGGCGATGGCCAGGATATGACGAAGAAAGAGATGTTCCAAAATCGACGGATCGATGAGGAGCCTTTCCTTATCGATCAACCCTTTTTCAAAGTAAGCAGAAGGAAAGATCCCATAGGTTGCCTGGAAGAGTTCGGATCCAAGGTAAATTTCCTGAAAAATCTGTTTGATGATATTTCCGGTTCCCACATCGCCGGCATAGCAGGCGGATATGAATTCATGGATCGGTCTTCCGATTTTTTCCGAAAGCCGGGTTAGCGGTTGCGATTCGCTCTTTAAAAAGCACGCCAGTTCGGAAACATCGCAACGGGAAATGCCGGCGCGGTAATACTGCCAGGGCTCGGCTGCCGTCGGGGCCTTAGGGCCTTTGACAAGGGAATAAATCAGGCTGATTATGGTAAATGACAGATCCCAGTCGTTGTTCAACCCGCCGCTTTGTTTGACCCGGGCCAGATCCAAAAGTGAAAAAAGCGGGTCCGGAAGATCTTCCCACCCTCGGGCCCCTTTGAAAAAGAGCCGGGCTGTCTGACGCACGGTGTCCCGGTACGACAGGGAGACGTCGATAAGCACGCCGTCCATGTCGAACACGATCAGATTTTTCCGTTTCATTTTCTTCTTTGCCGGCATATTGCGGGTCCGTTTTCAGAGGATAGGTGTTCGATCCATTCGACAAGGTCTGAAATCGATGCGATCTTAGAATAACATCGCTCGGCGGGCAATCGGCTTTTGGTTTGAGATCGGTCCATCAAGACCGGAAAGTGGGCCCAATCCAGGAGGGGAAGATCCGTGTACCCGTCCCCGATGGCAATGACCCGATCGGCGTCGAGGTCTTGTCCTTTGAGCGGTTTCAGTTTATCGGTCGGATGAATGATGCGATTTTGGATTCCGATTATTCGATCGTTGGCTGAAAGGAACCGATTTCCTTCGATACGTTTAAAACAGCTTTTGATGCCGGCAATCTCCAGGATCCTCTCGATCAGATCGAGGGTTCCGCAGCTGATGATCATCTGGGTATGCCCACGGTGATATAAATTCAGAAGAGAGGCCCGGTCGGATGCGGAAATTTTTTGGGCCAGCATCTCAGAGACCCCATCGAGCCGATTCATACGGGTTCCTGAAAGCACCCAGGCATAATATCTCTTGAATGCCGGGCCCATCCATTTTTTTCTGTCTAAAAAGATGATGGTTAGGCCGACGATCCGTTTGGCCAGGGAGAGCCTATCATCGGAAGCATGGATATTGTACAGCAACAAGGTGTGTTCGCTGTCATAGGGATCGGAGGGGAGCAGGGTCCCGTCAAAATCCCAGATGATGGTAAATGGTTTCATCCGCACTAATCCAACGGTTCGGGTGGCTTTTTACAGGTGGCTATCCGAGGCGCGGCTATTAGGGCAAACGGACAACCAAAACCGGAATCGGTGAGTTCCGGACCACCCATCGGGCGGTGCTGCCGATCAACACATCGGCGAGGGCGCTCTGGCCGTGGGTTCCCACGACGACCAGATCGCACTTCCGCTTTTTTGCCGTTTCGACGATCGTTTCGGCAGGAGGCCCGCTTTTAATGATGATTTCGTCGGTGACGAAATCGTGATTGGGGTCTCCGTTTTTAACCGCTTCGGAAAAGGCCTCCAGAACCTCCTTGATGGCGACATGGTCTCTTTTTTTCAGGATCAGGTCATCCCGGGCTTCGGAATAATGCCGTTTTTTGATTTCCTTCCACGTGTCGGTTTGGATCATGTTCAGGATGAATTTTTCTCCGGGGAATTCGGCCATCACATGAAGGATCGTCATCCCGGCTCCAAAGATATTGGCAAGACTCACCGCATAGGCAAAGGCGTGCACGGAGCTTTCCGATAAGTCGGTGGCAAAGAGGATCTTTTGGATTCGAATATCCGGCATTTTCATGGTTGTCATTTTCCAAAGTATAAATTGGGAAGCCACAGGGCGATCGGGGGAAAGAGGATGACAATCGCCAGACCCACCATCATCACCAGAACAAAGGGGACAATGGAACGGTAGATGTCTGCCAGCGTCACCTCCGGAGGTGCCATGGCTTTCATCAGAAACAGGTTGTAACCGAAAGGCGGCGTCATATAAGCGATCTGGCAGGTGATGGTGTAGAGTACACCATACCAGATGGGGTTGAATCCCAGCTTGATGACCAGAGGGATATACAGGGGCGCCACGATGATGAGCATGGCGGTATCATCCAGGAACATACCCATCAGGATATAGGTAACCTGCATCATGATCAGGATCCCCCATGGGCTGAGTTCCCATTTCTTGATGAAAAGATTCTCGATGGCATGAACGGCCCCCAGGCCGTCGAAGACAGCCCCGAAGCACATCGCCGCAAGAATCACCCACATGAACATGCAACTGACGCTCAGGGTGTTTCGGAGGAGTGTCTTCCATGACCCGTCGATTCAGCCGCTTTTTCATCCAGGCTGCGACGGTTGTCACCACTGCCCCTACTGCGGAGCACTCCACGAGACTGGTGATCCCCATCAAAAACAGTCCGGTCATGGAAAAAATAATCAAGAGGGGAATGATCCCCGCCCGAAGGAGTCGGAATCTTTCGGCCCAGGTGATCTGCTGACGCTCTTCCAAGCTCAGGGCCGGGCCCATTTGGGGTTGGATCCAGCATCGAATGAGAATATAGAGAACGAACAGCCCCGCCAACAACAGCCCGGGAAAAACCCCGGCCATCCAGAGATGGCCCACCGGCTGTCGGGCGATCATGCCGTAAAGGACCAGGACCACGCTGGGAGGGATCATGATGCCCAAAGAACTTCCGGCCTGGATGACGCCGGTGACCATGACCTTGTCGTATTTTCGCTTCAGCATTTCCGGCATGGCGATACTGGCGCCGATGGCCATACCGGCGACACTCAACCCGTTCATGGCGGCTACCGCCACCATCAAGCCGGTGGTTCCGATGGCCAAACCCCCGTTGACGGGACCCATCCAGACATGGAACATGCGGTAGAGGTCATCGGCGATTCCCGATTCTGCAAACATGTAGCCCATATAGATAAACAAGGGCAAAGTAAGAAGCGGATACCAGTTCAGGAGAATGAAGCTTGCATGATAGGGCATCTCCGCTCCGCCTTCCCCCCATAACCAGAGGGCGAACAAGGTTGCCACTCCGCCGATGGCGGCAAAGATCCGTTGCCCCGTCAGCAACATGAGCAACATCGAGGAAAAGATCAGAAGGGCGATCAGTTCATGACTCATGAGGATTCCTTTCCTCTGGCTTTAGCGATGTCTTTGATAAAGAATACGATGGCTTGGAGCAGCATCAGCAGGATTCCGATGGCCATGATGATTTTAATCGGAGTCAAAGGCGGCGCCCAGGGCGTATAATTTTTTTGCCCGTATCTTATAGCGTAATCGATGCTGGAAATGCCGCCGATCAGAAGAAAGACCAGGTAAAAGATCATAAAAGGGCCGGTGATCACATCCGTCAGCCCCTGCCGTTTCTTTGACAAGCGGCCGTAGAAGAGGTCCATGCGAACATGCCCTTCCAGGATCATGGAATAAGCGCCGCCCAAAAGGTAATAGGCGGCCATGAGAAATTGAGAGGTTTCCACAACCCAGATGTGCGGGCGGTTAAAGAAGGTTCGAGATAGGGACTCGAACAGCAGAATGCCCATCATGGCGAAAACCAAGTACTGGGAAAAACGGCCGACGGCTTTGCTGGTGGCTTCCGTGTATCGTACGAAGTTCTGAATGATTTTCGGCATATCGATTCCTTATGACTTTTAAAAGGTTCACCTTCCCGGACCGGTTTTCACTCTGACCCGGGAAGGTGATTTAAGGCCTGACAGAAAGCTTTTTAAGGATTAATATCGATACGGAGGGCCGGCATCCTTCATGATCTGGGCATATTCCTTGAGGATTTTTACCACCTTGGCGTTCCTGGGGCTCTTGGCGGCGATCTCATCCCAGAATTTGAGGGCCGCATCTTCTACGGTTTTCCACTCGTTGGCCGGGATCGTCGTCAGTTTCAGTTTACCGCCTTTGACACGATAATGCGCTTCACCCCACCAGTACCAATGCAGACGGTAGTAATGGGAGCTGTCCATGGACAGTTTGAACAACGCTTTCAGATGTTCCGGAACTTTTTCCCACGCGGCGGTGTTCACAAAGTAGGATCCTGACCAGGCGCCGGATATGGGATTGGTCAGGTAGTACTTGGTGACATCCGCCCAGCCCACCGTGTAATCTTCGGTGATGCCGGACCAGGCGACGCCGTCGAGCTCACCGGTCTGGATGGCCATTTGAACATCTTCGTATTTGAGCGACATGGGCACCACGCCGAATTGCTGCATGAACCTGCCTCCGGTGGGGAACATATACATTCTCAACCCTTTGAGATCAGACAGATGGTTGATGGGCTTGACGGTGGCAAAGTTGCAGGGATCCCAGGACCCCGAACCCAGCCAGGTGACACCTTTTATGCCGGCATAGGCTTCCTGCCAGATCTTATCCAGTCCATACCAGTGAAACAGGGTGGGAACGTCCAGCGAATAGCGCGATGCAAAGGGAAAATATGCCGCAAACACCGCCACATCGACCGGGGCCGCAATGGAATCATCGTCGCTCTGGCATGCGTCCATGGTCCCTTTCTGTACGGCCCTGAAGAGCTCCCCCTGGGGCACCAACTGGTCCGCGTTGTACAGCTCGATCACCATTTCTCCGTTTGCCGCCTTGTTGAATGCATCGATCGACGGCTTAATAACATGTGCGGCCAGAGCGGGCCCGGCATAGGTTTGTATCCGCCATTTTATAGTCGTTTTCTTTTGCGCGATCACGTAAGGTGCATTGACCGCTGTGGCCGCCACTGCGGCGGCGCCTATCCCTGCCTTTTTCATAAAATCGCGTCGTTTCATTGAACCAGCCTCCTTTTTGGGTGTTGGGTCAGCATCAAGTTCGTCCCGCCGTTTCCCCTTGACATGAATTGGGCTTATTGATATAGATGTATATACAGCATAACTGAAAAATAATAGTCTTCAGCAGTCAAAAAGGACTCTATCGATCCATCGGCGTCGTGAACGCATTCCGTCACTAAACTTCATCAAATCAGAGGACTCAAATTGATTTTCTGCCTAACGTGTAAGGTTTACTTTTGTCAAGATTTTTATGTAAATCGCCAACCGCTTTATTTGAAGGGGGAATGGACATGCACAGTGCAATATCTTTACTGGACCGGGATTTGACCCCGCAAATCTGTTATGACCTTTTGCCTGAATGGAAAGGTCTTGATGTCCGGATTACCCAGTTGAAAGGCGGGATCACCAACAAGCTGTATCGGATTCAATCCGAAAAAGGCGATTATACGGTTCGGATCTATGGGGACAAAACCGATCTCTTCATCAACCGGGAATACGAGGCGCAGGCGGTTCGTGAAATTTCAAAAATCGGCGTATGTTCAAAACTGATCAAGTTCATGCCCGAACTGGGAGTGACGATCGTCGAATTCATCGGGGATTCTATTGTGTTAAAGAACCACCATTTTCTGGATACGTCACTGCATCCCAAAATCGTTGAGCCGATTCGAAAGATCCATACCAGCGGGGCAAAATTGAAAAAGATTTTCAATCCCCTTATCGAGGTCATGAAGATGTCCGCCATCCTCAGGCGGCTGGATGTCAATTATCCGGAGTTCGATATCGCGGAAACCATCGATCGTCTCATCAAACTATCAAGCATCATCAACATTCCCGAGTCCGAATATACCCCCTGCCACAACGACTTGCTGGCGGACAATTTCATCCTCATCAATGAAGACGCATTGGAAAAGTATGCATCCCCCATGTATATCATCGACTGGGAATACGCGGGGATGGCGCCCAAATATTACGATATCGCCGATATGTTCCAGGAAATCCTCGTTCCTCGGCAGTACGAAAAAGAGATTGTTGCAACCTACTGCGGAGACCATGAGTTTGAAAAGACCATGTTTTTCATTGATCTTTTTAAGCCGTTTCCAGACATCTACTGGTTTTTATGGAGCTTGATTCAACTGAATGTCTCCAAGATTACCTTCGATTATTATGCCTACGGCAAGGTCAAGTATGAGAATGCCGTCAAGAATCTGGAGTTCATCCGGGAAGAATGCGGTGTCGCCGTTTAAGCTGTCGACCGGGGCGAAACTGCAGATCCTTGACGGATCAGGGGCGGCAGCGGCGCTGTTGAAGGTTCATTTATGGACTGCGGCCGCATCCTTGCTTTATTCCAAGCGACCTGATGGCAAGGTCCGGAATCCTTGCGTGCATTAAAATGGCTTTTTTGGATCGACGAAATTAGGAACGGGAGGAAAACAGCTTTTGGGATAATAAGGATATTTTCCGGCGAACCTTTGTTAAGGTTGCCATATTCGTTGAGGGAATTCCGGCATCAGTCAGTTTTTCAAACGGTCCTTGCCTCGAAAGAGACACGAACCGCTCGGGTTCGGCGCAGGGAATCCCTTTTACATCCTTTCCTTTGATGACGGTCATGATGGCTCCCATTTCACTGGCAATATTGAACATGTGTTTCAGGGCAAAAAAGAGGGGAATTTTGAGCTGTTCCAGCTCGGCGACCGCATCCGGTTTGAGCACATAACATAACTTATCCAGCCTTAGGGTTGCTTCCACATCTTTCAGCCAGAAGTAAGGGTATTCGATGCATATATGCCTCCAGATGGTCTCGTTATAGAAATGACGGTGACCGAGAAGAAAGGCCTCGTCGGATTTCAGATAGGGAGTCCAGATTTCGAAGGTCGCTCCTTCCACGGATACGCGGATCAGTTCTTCAAGGGCCTCTTTGGGTGAATCAATATGCTCAAAGAAGTGATTTGAAAATACTTCATCCACTGAATTGTCTTGAAGCGGAAGCTTCTCATTGGTAATATCAAGAACAAAATCAACCCCTTGTGAGCTGGCGATATCTATACCCAAAAAACCGTTCTTTTTGTTCTGACCGCATCCGACATCCAGCTTTAACATCCGGCCCTCCTATTGAAAAACTTTGTAAACTCTTAGGGCGTAAAAGTTCCAGGGATGCTCATGACATATCGACAGATGCGTTCATATTTTCGTTCTGCCGCTATTTATGAATGAAATCATCCTGCATCCGGCTTCGCACCCATTTGCCGCCGATGATTGGGAAATGAATGGCTCCGGGAGCGTCTATGCTGGTTTTATGGGACATATAACCACCATAGCATCTGGATTAAAAATATCAATCTTTCAATAGGGTGTCTTATATCTCTGTTAAGGTCGGGTTAAGCTCACAAATTTTTCTTGACATGAAAACAGGTTCCCGGATATATTTAACATGTATATACATCTATAACATTAGACAGAGGGGCTTGAACATCCGGAAACAATCGCATCGAAAGATGCGACAGCGGGGTTCGATAGAAGATGGTCGGTCGACGGTATGCGGCTGATGGGCGAAAGACTATGTGATCCATGGGAGGCAGTCCATGAATTTTCCAATCGATTTTAGCGCGTTTAAACCCCTGAAGTTTTCCTTCTCACAAAGACAACTCACCGATGAAAACGAGGTGCAGTTGCGGCAAAACATAGCGTTGGTGCGCGACAGTATTGTCTTTTTTACCGCCTATGCCAACACCAAGGGTCTGGGCGGCCATACAGGAGGGGCATATGATATCGTACCCGAGCTTCTGATTGTGGATGGTTTCATGAAGGGCAGCGATACGATTTATCCTGTGTACTTTGATGAGGCGGGTCACCGGGTTGCCATTCAATACCTTATGGCAGTCCTGAACGGGTACAAACCGATCGAGTCGCTGCTGCATTATAGGGAGTTTGGCAGCGGCCTTTATGGGCACCCCGAAAGGGACGACAAACAGGGCGTCTTTTTCAGCTCGGGACGCCTGGGTCACTTGTGGGGCTATGTCAACGGCGTAGCTTCAGCCCATCCGGGCAAGATAGTGGTACTGTTCGGCAGTGACGGCTCCCAGCAGGAAGGCGGAGATGCGGAAGCGGCCCGGTATGCCGTGGCCCGGCATCTCAACATCAAACTCCTGATCGATGACAATGATGTGACCATTGCCGGACATCCCAGCGACTATTTGAAAGGATTCAGCGTCGAAAAAACGTTGAAGGGCCATGGAGTGAAGGTGGATACCGGTTTGGGCGAAGATCTGCCGGCTTTATATCAAAGGATACATCGGGCACTGACCACCGATGGGCCGGTGGCGATGATCAATCAGCGAAAAATGGCCGCAGGCATTCCGGGAATCGAGGGCTCCCCCAAGGCCCATGATGTGATTTCTGTAGATCTTGCCGTTTCCTATCTGAAAGAAAAGGGCCGTCAGGAAGCCGTTCGGGTTCTGGAAACGACAGCCAAACCAAAGTCTGCAACCGTCTATCTTGGGAGTACCCGGGAACAAGCGAAAAACCGGGACGATTTCGGAAAGATCCTTTGCGATATTCTTAAAACGATGCCGGACCGCAAATCCAGGGTGCTCGTCGTGGATTCGGATCTGGAGGGATCCTGCGGGCTCCATCATATCCGAAAATCGTTTCCCGAAATTTATATCCTGGGCGGCATCATGGAACGGAGTAATTTTTCGGTGGCCTCCGGATTCGGTTCGGAAAAAGGAAGACAGGGAATCTTTGGAACCTTTTCCGCGTTTCTGGAAATGGTGGTTTCGGAAGTCACCATGGCTCGTCTGAACCGGGCCAATGTGCTGGCCCATTTTTCCCACGCCGGCGTGGATGATATGGCGGACAACACCTGCCATTTCGGGATCAACATTTTTTTTGCCGACAACGGTTTGCCGGAAAAGGACGCCACCCGATTGTACTTTCCGGCCGATTCCAACCAGATGCGGGCTGTCCTTCAAGAGGTTTTTCATGACGAGGGCTTGCGGTTTGTCTTTTCAACGCGGTCTGCGACTCCGTTTATCCTGAACACCCATGGGGAAACATTTTTTGATAAAAACTATCGGTTTGTCCCGGGAAAGGATGAAGTGATCCGGGAAGGCGAAGGAGGGTTTGTCGTTTCTTACGGTGAGATGCTCTACCGCTGCCTCGATGCGGTGGAACGCCTGAAGGCCGATGATATTCGAGTGGGACTCATTAACAAGCCGACGCTGAATGTCATTGATGAAGAAATGATGAGGCGATTGGCAGGAGCAAAATTTGTCCTGGTGGTGGAGACCCAGAACGCAAAATCGGGCCTGGGCGTTCGATTCGGCACCTGGCTTTTGGAAAAAGGATTCAAAGGCGCCTATGCCTACATGGGGACCACCAAAGAAGGGCGTGGCGGTCTGAATGAGCAGATCCTGTATCAAGGACTCGGCCCGGATAACATAAGGGATAAAATCAGGTTCATGAGTAAAAGGTAGTCGGAACAAGCTGTTCCCTATGTCAACAGATTTCAATATTTGTAACGGCCTCCCGACTAGGTTTCTTTCAGCAAAAAAGGGTGAATAAACCGTGATTATTGTTGATCCCAACAACCCGATACCCAAATATCTTCAGATCAGCGCATGGCTTAAAGATGCGATTCAGCAGGGAAGATACAAGATCGGCGAAAAGCTTCCCTCTGAAATCGAATTGTCACGGATGTGCCGGGTCAACCGCAATACGCTGAGACAGGCCATCGGAGAATTGACCGCCGGCGGGTTGCTGCAAAAAGTCAAAGGGATCGGCACGTTCGTTTCATCTGTCGAATCACTTCCAGTGAGACACAAGCTAAACCGGATTTCGAGTTTGGGCCTGGAGCTTCAACAGTCCGGCATCCGCGAAAAGACACGGCTTCTTGAAAAAGGCTACGAGGTGCCGACCCAATATGTGGCAAAGAATTTGGCGGTGAGCCCGAACAGCAAAATCATTGCCATCCGAAGGGTGCGCTCCGGAGACGACCACCCATTGATTTATGAGGAGACCTATGTGCCGGCGGATCTTTTCGAGGGAATCCTGGATATGGATCTGACCGGCTCCATGTACGAGATCTTTACCAAGGAATTTGGTGTCATTCTGGCCCGAAGCGCACAAACGATCCGAGCGGTCAACCTGAACAGGAAAATTGCCCAACAGCTTGGACTCAAGCAAAACAGCGCTGCTTTGTATTCGGAAAGTGTAACCTATAATGATCGAAACATGCCTGTTGAAGTGCTTTATAGTTATTTCAGAGGGGACAAATGCGTTTTTGAAGTTGAATTGGGACAATATCATTTGACCCCATGAACAATCCGAAGCTGAGACCGGAGAAGCTTCCCATTGAGCCAAACTGTATTGATCAATCATTATTTTAAGGAGGATGTGAATGGAAGAGAAAAACCTGATTGAAAAGTTGGTGGAAGTCAGCCCTGGAATGGAGATCTGGTGGGATTCCTCCCCGGTGATTTTTAAAAACTGGTGCCATAAGATGCTCGACAAGGCAGCGCCTGAGAACCGAAATATCTTACAACGCCAGTTTGGCCGCATGTATGACGAAAAAGCACCGGAAAAACAGCTGTTCCGCGGGGTGACCACCAATCCGCCCTTGTCCTTGCAGGCGATTCAGGACGATCCGCCCTACTGGGAAGGCGTTGCCAAAGAAATTATCGCCCAAAATCCGGGTATTGAAAAAGAGTCCCTGTTTTGGAGGTTATACAAGAAAGTGGTGAAGCGCGGATCGGACATGTATCTGTCTGTGTTTGAAAAATCCGGATACAAAGAGGGATTCCTTTCCGGTCAGGTGGATCCAAGAAGCGTGTTCGACAAGGACGCCATGCTCAGGCAGGCCCTCGAGTTGGCCGCGATCAATCCGAATGTCATGATCAAAGTGCCGGGCTCCAAGCAAGGATACGATATCATCGAAGAGCTGACCGCACGGGGGATCTCCACCAACAACACCCTCACGTTTATTCTGCCGCAGCTGGTGGATTGCGCCCGCACCGTTCAGAAAGGATTGAAAAGGGCCAAGGCAAACAACGTGGATCTGAGTAAATGGCGTTCAGTCATCACCCACATGGAATCCCGATACGGCGATCTTGGCGGCTTGAGGGATTTTGCAAAGGAAAAGGGGATTGAACTGACCGATGGAGATATTCGGTTGGCGGAACTGGCGATTTTCAAGAAGGCCTATCAATTCCTAGAAAAAAATCGGATGCCCAGCAAGATGCTTTCCTGTTCGCTGCGTTTGGGGCCCAAAGTAAACGGTGCCACCCGGATCTGGCACTTGGAAGAAAAAACCGGCGCATCCATCGTTGTCACCTGTCCGCCGTCGTTCATCGATCAGGTCATGAATTTTGAGGAGGAAAAAAATATCGTTTACGAGCCGGATCGGATCCATGCGAATATTCCCAAGAACGTGATGGACAAGCTCATGAGGGTTCCCTATTTCGAAAGGGCCTATGCCGAAGACGGATATACCCGTGATGAATACAATACACATTCGGCCTTACAGCGAACGGCCGATCAGTTTTCGAAGGCTACACAGGAGATGGTAACCTTTGCAGGAAAGTGCTTGGATTCGGCCTGTAATTTCGCTTCGAAAAAATAGTATTCAAAGAAGGAGGTCATCTCATGCAAATAGGTGTTTTGAAAGAGATAAAGAGAAAAGAAAACCGGGTAGCCATGACGCCTGCCGGTGCGGAACAAATGGCAACCCGCGGGCACAAGGTCCTCATCGAAACCCTGGCGGGGAGTGGTTCCGGTTTCTCGGATGGTGACTATGTCAGGGCCGGAGCCGCCATTGCGAAAACCCCGAAAAAAATCTACAGTTCCTGCGAAATGGTTATGAAGGTCAAGGAACCCTTGCCGGTTGAATACGCTCTGATCCGGAAGGGGCAGGTCCTCTTTACCTATTTTCATTTTGCGGCATCGGAAGAATTGACACGCGCCATCATGGCCAGCAAATGTGTCGCGATCGCTTATGAGACTGTGGAAAAGCCCAACGGATCATTGCCGCTCTTGACGCCGATGAGTGAGGTGGCCGGTCGGATGGCAATTCAGGAAGGGGCCAAGTACCTGGAAAAAACGTATGGCGGTAAAGGGATTCTGCTGAGCGGCGTACCAGGGGTGAATTCAGGGACTGTCCTGGTCATCGGAGGCGGCGTCGTTGGGACCAACGCCGCAAAGGTGGCTTGCGGGATGGGGGCCAAGGTTTATCTGTTGGACAACAATCTCGAACGCTTGCGGTACCTTTCCGATGTGATGCCTAAAAATTGTTTTCCGGTCATGTCCAATCCCGCCACCATTCGGCATTTTCTGCCGGAGGCCGATCTGGTGGTCGGCGCCGTGTTGATTCCAGGCGCCATGGCACCCAAGCTGGTTACCCGGGAGATGCTGGGCTTGATGAAAAAAGGCTCGGTTGTCGTGGATGTGGCCATTGATCAGGGAGGGTGTGTCGAAACTGCAAAGCCAACCACCCACGATGATCCGATCTATGAAGTGGACGGCATTATCCACTATTGTGTGGCCAACATGCCTGGTGCGGTTTCCATGACCTCCACCATTGCGTTGACCAACGCCACCCTGCCCTATGCGCTGGAACTGGCGGGAAAAGGATACAAGGTCGCGGTAAGGCAAAACCCCGATTTGGCCAAAGGGGTGAACATCATCGACGGTAAGGTGACTTATAAAGGCGTGGCCGAGGCTTTTGGATTGGAATACAAACCGTTGGATGCGGTGCTGTAAACGATCGACCGTTTCCCGCAGGTTTTTGAACACTAAATATGGTATCAGGAGGAAAAAATGGCAAAAGAACTCAAAGACTGGTTTGTGCCGTGGCTGCTCACGTCACGGGAATACAACGTCGGCATTCTAGATAAGGCTTGGGCCAGCCCAGAAAAAGGCCGGCTGATGCTCAATGAAAACCCGATACCCCCATCGGACAAGGTCATCAGTGCTGTCGCCAACTCCATGAAACACGGAAACTGGTATCCTGACAGCTTTCTCCGTCTACGGACCAAGATCGGAAAAATGTACGGCCTGGGTCCTGAAAACGTGGCGCTCTGCAACGGTTCATCGGAAATCATCGATGCGATGATGCGGATTTTTCTAAAACCCGGAGATGAATTCATCTGTTCCACTCCCACCTTCGAGCTCTTTCCGCCCCGCGCCGAACTGTGCGGCGGTAAAGTGGTCCAGATTTCGGTTCGAAAAGGGGATCTTCAATACGATGTCGAAGGCATGCTCAACGCCATCAATACACGCACGAAGCTGATTCTGATTATCAATCCAAACAATCCCACCGGGGTGTTTATCGATGACAAGGATCTGATCCGATTCTGCGAAACCGGTGTGCCGCTTTGCGTGGATGAAGCCTACCTGGATTATAACCCTGACCATCCGTCGAAAGCTCCATTGATCAAGAAATATCCCCAGGTTTTTCTGTCGGTGACTTTTTCCAAGGCTTACGGGTTTGCAGGCATCCGCTTTGGGTTTGTGCTGGGAACTATAGAGATGATCGCCGCCTTCAAGCGCATGTTCCTGCCTTGGAACGTCAGCGTGATGTCCGCAGCAGCAGCGGAGGCGATCCTCGACAACCCTGAAGAAGTCAAGGCAAAGGTGGCGCACAACAACAAGTGGATGGCCATCTTTACCGAGGAACTCAAGAAAGCCGGCCTCAAACCGTATTCGGCCCATGGCAATTATATGCTCATTGACGCCACCATGACCGGAAAGACCACAGATGAAATCCTTGCGGCCGCTATGGACATGGAAAAGATTTTCCTTAAAAAGATCGGCGAGATTCACGGCAAGAGCGGCTATTTCCGCGTGACACCGGGAAAGGATGAAGAAAACGAGCGCTTTCTGAAATTCATCCGGGCTTACTTTAGGTAATCTCAGGAAAAGCTGAAATCGAAAGATAGCGCACCCCGACCGTTGGGCTTCCGGCTTGGTCGGGGTGCTTTATATCCGAGGATTCAAGAGAAAAGACAAGCCTGAAGCCGAACAGAATAGACACTCGAGGGGATCGCAATGGATATTTATTACATCGATAAAGAGTTTGTTACCGAAGACCAAGCCGTCATCTCGGTAAAAGATTTATCGGTACTGAGAGGCTTCGGTGTGTTCGATTTTTTAATTACCTACAACAAACGTCCATTTTATCTTAAAACGCATGTGCAGCGACTGGAGAACTCGGCCGAAAATATCGGTCTCAAACTGAATCATACCCGGGATAACATCTGCGGCATCGTGGAAGAAACGATCCGCCGCAATGCCCACCAAGGGGAATCGAACATCCGGATTGTTTATACCGGCGGCGTCAGTTCGGACGGAGTTACTCCGGAGGGAAACGGCAAACTGATCGTGATGGTTACGCCCAGGTTGAACCTCCCGGATTGGTGGTACACGGACGGGGTCAAGATCATCACCCTGGACATCGAACGCTTCATCCCGAAAGCCAAGAGCACCAACTACCTGACCGCGGTCTGGGCCCTTCAAGAGGCCCATCGGAAGGGGGCTATTGAATCCATCTATGCGGATCGGAATCGCCGCATGCTCGAAGGTACCACCACGAATATTTTCTTTTTCAAAAAAGGCAGGTTGGTTACCCCGAAGTCGGACATACTGCCCGGTGTCACCCGAAGCGTGGTTTTGGAATTGGTGAAAAATCATTTCGACGTCGAACTCAGAGATGTTGATATCAGCGAGATAGTAACGATGGAAGAGGTCTTCATCACGGCTTCCAACAAGGAAATCGTACCCGTCATCCAGATCGACCAGTTCCATATCGGGAATGGAAAACCCGGCAACACCACGCGAAAAGTCATGCACCTGTTTAAAGAATACACCACGGCTTACGGGCAGGGAAAGGTTTGACATGTCACAGGCCGCTGATTCTCAGGCCGGTTATCCCTCAATGACCTGGGCGGAGATCGATCTGAAGGCCCTGGCTCACAATTATCGGGAACTGCGGCGGGTTACCTCTTCCAGGGCCGAGATCATGGCGGTGGTCAAGGCGGACGGTTATGGTCACGGTGCTGTCCAGGTCGCTCGGACCGCTTTGAAATGCGGAGCAAAGTTTTTGGCGGTTGCCCGGTTCGATGAGGCCGTTTGCTTAAGGAAAGCCGGAATTGCTGCACCCATTCTTTTGTTTGGACACAGCCTTCCGACCTATGCAGCCTACATGATTGAAAACGACATCCGGGCTTCTATCAACTCCGTGACATCGGCCCGGCAGCTGTCCGAAAAGGCTCTTTCCATCGGGAAAACTCTTATAGTCCACATCAAAATCGATACGGGCATGGGACGCCTGGGGATTCTCTCAGATGCCTTGAACGCGGATGCGGCTGAAGGCCCGATCCGGTCCGGAACAGTGTATGACGTGTTGAGAATTGCCTCGATGCCGCATATCGAGGTGGAAGGCATATACACCCATTTTGCCGATGCGGATGCCAAAGACAAAACGGATGCCCGTAGGCAATTCGCCCTATTCGTGGAGCTTTTGGAAACACTTAAAAAGGCGGGGTTTCAGGTTCGATTCCGCCATGCGGCCAACAGTGCGGCGACCATTGAAATGCCCGAAACTCATCTGGATCTGGTTCGGCCGGGAATATCCCTATATGGACTCTGGCCTTCGAACGCAGTGGATAAAAGCCTGATCGATATCAAACCGGTCATGACACTTAAATCCCGGGTCATTCAAGTCAAGCAGGTAGGACCAGGATTTGCGGTGAGCTACGGAAGCACCTATCGCACCCCAAGACCCACGCGGATCGCCACCGTGCCCATCGGCTATGCCGATGGTTTGAATCGGGCTCTATCCTCCCGGGGGCACATGCTGGTAAAAGGAGTCCGTGCCCCCATCATCGGCCGGATATGCATGGACTTAACCCTGATCGATGTTGGGCGTATTCCTGGTGTGATGCTTAAAGATGAGGTGGTCATTTTGGGTCGCCAGGGGAACGAATCGGTCACAGCCGATGAAATTGCCGGCCTTTTAGGCACCATCAATTACGAGATAGTATCGTCGCTCACATCCCGGGTTGCCAGAATTTACATCGAATAAGAGTTAAAACAGTGTCGAATGAAAAATAAAAAATGAACCCGGTTGATTGGGAAAATGGAACTTGGAAGCGCCCACAGGGGAAAAAACCGGAAGCCGAAATCGTTATTGCCGGTGATTGGGCGCCTATTCGAGATTTCAGCGACACGATCCTCGAAAAACCGGAGTATGTATACGGGGATCTACTGGAGGTGTTCCGGGAAAGCCATCTGAGGATCGTCAACCTGGAATGTCCGCTGGTGGATGAAGGAATACCGGTGTGGAAAAGTGGCTCTGTTCTGAAAGGGCTTCCGGCACACATCGTCGGTCTTACAGCGGTTCCTTTTGAAATCGCCACCTTGGGGAACAATCATATTTTTGACTGCGGCATCGAAGGTTTCATCCAAACCCGGGATCTTCTTTCTTCAAACGGCATCCATTTCACCGGCGCGGGCTTGTCACTTGCCGAGGCAGAAAAGCCTGCAAAGATAACCGTGAATGGAATCACGATCGGTGTATTCAGCTTCGGTGAAGGAGAAGACCTCACCGCGGCCGAACCTGATAAACCCGGAGTGCTGGGTTGGGAGATCGAACGGATCATCAACCTTGTTAAAGAGCTTCGATCCCGTGTGCACATCGTCATAGTTGTCTGCCACGGGGGAGTGGAATACATTCCGTTTCCGCCACCCTATCTGGTGGACGCTCTAACGCGCATTGCCGAATGCGGGGCCGATCTCGTCATCGGCCATCACCCCCATGTACCCCAGGGAGTAAAGATCCATAACGGGGTCCCTATCTGCTTCAGCCTGGGCAATTTCATCTTTTTCCAGCCTACGGAGCTCCTCTACCGAAAAATCGGCTATTTGGTAAAAGTCGGTATCACAAAAGACGGTGTCGACGCCATCCGGATTGTCCCGTATGAAATCGGACCCGACCGGCTTACCCGGCTTAAGAAAGAAAATCTGCAAAGAGCCTTGAAGAAACTCGAAGCTCTATCCACCCCCCTGTCGAATAAAGAAAGCGTGGTAGAGGCTTGGCACGGATTCCTCAAGTACTACGGGGCAGACGGGTTCAAAAATGAGATCGCCATGATTATGGAACAATTTGAAGAAGAGCCTCAAAAAGGGGCCGCCATGTTCAGGAACCGCCTATCCACATGGCAGCATTCTTTTCATTTGACCGAATTAATGACCCGGATCATGGAAGGGAGCCTGGATGATGCCCCACCGTGGACCGTCGCGTTCGTTGCCGAGTACTTCACTCGAAAGGCGGCCGAAGGATTTACCGGATAAAGGGATGCATTCGACCGGAAACAAATCGATCGCTTCGCTGTTTTCAAAGAAACAGGTTACCGTTCTTATCACCGATTCGGGCCTTGGAGGCCTGTCCATCTTTGCACAAATTGCTTCGAGGCTCAAAAGTGAGCCGATTTTTCCCAGGGTGTCCCTGATCTACTTCAACGCAATGCCCGAGCAGAATCGGGGATTCAACACCTTGAAAGACATGGATGAGCGGATCCGGGTGTTCGATGGGGCACTGGAAGGGATGAAGAGGCATAAACCGGATTTGATCATGATCGCCTGCAATACCCTTTCCGTGCTCTATGGACGCACCGCCTTCAGTCGCCGGGAATCGATCCCTGTTGTTGATGTTGTCCGTTTCGGCGTGGATATGGTTTATGAACAGCTCTTACGGAATCCGGAAGCGAAGGCGGTGCTGCTGGGCACCGTCACCACTATTGCTTCCGACCTTCACCGTTCGCAGCTGATCGATAAGGGTATTTCGGCCGATCGGATCGTCGTTCAACCTTGCGACCAGTTGGCAACCCAGATCGAAAAAGGGCCGGGAAACAATGCGGTCGTACGCTTGATAAATACCTGTATGGATCAGGCGGCGAAGGAACTCGGCCATGCTCAAACCAACGTTGTGGTCGCGCTGTTTTGCACTCACTTTGGATACAGTCGGAATATCATCCGGGAAAGCATGCAAAAACGGGTTTCCGGAGAGGTGACGGTTCTCGATCCAAATCAACGCATGGCCGCTTTTTTGTTCGAAACCACCGACGGCATCGGCCACGATAATGCCATTGTGGACTTAAGAATCGTTTCAAAAATTATTTGGGACAAAAAGAGAATCGATGCCATTTCGAACGTCATCCAACCCCTATCGGCAGAAACGGCCCAAGCCTTAAGAAACTACCAGTGGTTACCGGATCTGTTTGCATTCTGACGATGTTTCTTTGCTAAGGAGCACAAGCCATATGAAAAAGATTTTAATCACTACCGGACCTGGCGGAGAGGCTCAGGGATGGGGAGACATCAAGGTGACGAAAACTCTTTGTGATGCGTTGAATTTCAACGGCAAGTCCGCAGAGATCGCTTTCGTGGAAACCATGAAAGATTTCCTGAAGGCCATCGAAGGCAAGCGCTATGATATTGCCTGGAGCGCCCTTTACTACATTTCCGACCGGAAGGATATCGTCGGCCTCAATGTGGATGAGGATGCGTGGGTGGCGGATATCTTCGACCGAAGACAAATCCCATACATAGGCCCTGGATCCCTGGCGATGAAGCAGATGATCAACAAGAGCTGGACCCACCAAATCCTTCACGCCAACCAAGTTACGGTTCCCTCCCATCGTACCGTGGGAATCGGCGAACCGATTCCGGATGTTCGCTTTCCTGCTTTCGTGAAACCGAGCTTCGAATCCCGCTCGGTGGGTGTCGGCGATGAGAGCGTGGTACACACGCCGGAAGAACTCGAAGCACGGGTCCGGTACATCCACCGGACCTTTGAACAGCCGGCTTTGATCGAAGATTATCTGCCGGGAGCTGAATATACGGTGCTGATGATCGGCAACGGGGAAACCCAGGAGTTTTTGCCCGGTTTGGTCACTGTTGAAGGCAGTCGCTACGGAAAGTATCCCATCCTGAGAAGCGATATGCGCGGTGTGGGGATCACGCAAATTCGCATCCCTGAAACCCGGTCCGAAGAGGCCAAGTCCTTGTGCAAAGCCGCTGTGGAAGCATTGAATTGCCGTGATCACGTACGGGTTGACATGCGGGTGGACGCCAACGATCAGTTGCGGATCATCGAAGTCAACGGAATTCCGGGCCTGAAACCCATCAAGAGCTGGAGTCCTCAGATCTATTCCTTATACCATAAGTCGGCGAAAGGCCCAGAGGAAGATTATCGGGAACTGGTCCATAAAATCGTCGATTCGGCCCTGCACCGATACAACCTGATGTAACCCGGGTCGAAAAGAAAGTCGCTTGCCGATGGTGGATAAATCCATGGGAATCTTATCCGATCCGGAAATTTATGCCTTTTTAAGCTCTCAATCGCAAGTGTCGGGCATTGGCCCATTGGGTGGATTCGTCTACGACTTGGATCTTTCGGTTCCATATATTACCTTTGCGATCCATGCCGGCCACAGGGTGCGCGACGAGCTTTTACCCCTGATGTCGATTTCAGACATAGAACGTCTGACGGAGGAAGATGCGGCCACCGACCGGATTATCAGCGATTGCCCCAGTACCATCTGGGGGCTGGATTCCAGGGCGGAATACGATCTCAACCGCCCTATCGATCTGGCACTGCCATTGACACCCGAAAGGTTTTGGGGCATACAGATCTATGGTTCACCCCCGACCAAAGCGATGCAAAAGCGAAGCCTGGAGAAATACAGCGCCTTTTATCGGTTCGTCGCCACAGTAATTCAAATCCTTTTGGATCGCTTCGGCGCTTGTGTCATCTATGACATCCATTCCTATAACGGCCGGCGGCAGGTTGAAAACGGCCATCGCTCACCGCCGGTGTTCAATCTGGGAACTCGGAGCATCAATCGGGCCAGGTGGGAAATACCTGTTCAGACATGGCTAAATTGTCTGAGTCGCGTCAGAATTCCGGATGTCTTTACCACTGTTGCCGAAAATGAAGTCTTCGGCGGAGAGGGAGCGTTTTGCCGCGAATTGACGAGTTGGGGGCCCAATATTTTGGTGCTTTCAACAGAGATTTTAAAAATGTATATGGATGAAAACAGCGGCACCTTTCATGATATCAGGACGGATATACTGAAAAAAACATTGGGCGAAGCCATCGTCGAACACGGAAGCGCTTTTCGAAAATCCTTCTGTCGCTGATCGTTAACTCATTCATCTCAAGGATTCTTTTCCGAGTTTCGTAACTCAATGATTTATGGCAAAAAGTTTCGAAAGCCCTATCGCCTTAAACACCCCGATTTGACATCGGTTTTGACCTCAGATAGAAGAAAAGAGAAACAGTTCATAAGAAAAACAGATGAAAACGAGAAAGGAAACCTTTTCGTGGAAAGCCAAGAGAATCCGGCAGGCATTACACCGGTTCGGATCGGTCTTAAAAGCCGATTCCAATTCAGATGCCACAAGGACATATCCTGCTTTACCCAGTGCTGTAGAGGGATTTCCATCACGCTGACCCCTTACGATATTATTTTGCTGAAAAACCGCCTTGGCCTTTCTTCCGGGGAGTTTCTGTCCATCTACACAGATCCCCAACTGTTGGATAAGACCGATCTTCCGGTGGTGATTCTCAAGCTTTTAGATGATGATCAAAAATCGTGTCCCTTTGTTCGGGAAAACGGCTGCATCGTCTATGAGGATAGGCCCACCACCTGTAGGTATTACCCTTTAGGAGTCGCTTCCCTTGTTCATAGGGAGGGCGCCGACGATGAGGGCTTTTTCTTTTTCGTCAATGAGCCCCATTGCAGGGGTTTTGAAGAGAAAAAAGAATGGACGGTCGAAGAATGGCGTACGGACCAAGGAGTGGATATTCATGACACCATCAATGCGGAATGGACCGATCTTGTGGTGCGGAAACGCTCTTTTCCGCCCAATATCCACCTGACGGAAAAGGCCAAAGAACTCTTTTTTATGGTCAGTTACAACATCGACGCCTTCCGACGATTTGTGTTCGAAAGCAGTTTCTTGCAGCGTTTTTCGCTGGATGGAAAGACGTTGGAGGAGATCCGCACCCAGGATGTGGCTTTACTAAAGTTCGGCATGCAGTGGCTGAAGACCGTCTTGTTCAAACCCAAAGATTCGGAAATGGCGACCCCATCCGCCCATTGATGCGACCAGGAGCCACACCGTACTCCTTCAAACCGGTCTAATATCCGTCGTAAGACAGGTCTTTTCGGCAGACGGGGTTGTTGAGTCGGCTGTCGATGTCCACGTTGAAAAAACGAGCGATGGGTGCAAAAATTTCCGGGTTTTGCGCCTGCACCGTTCGTGCTGCCGATAAGACCTTTTCAAATCCGGCCTGCGTCATTTTGCCCAAGGGAGGTCTGCATCCTCCGGAAGACATGCCGAGGATGGTCATCAGGGTTTTAATTGCCAGAGGGTTTCGTGCCCTGCACATCACTTCCCCAAAAGGTGTCTTTTCCTGGGTTTTGACGGTGACAATGTTAAAAAGAGGTGCCAGTGCGGCGGCAAGGGCCTGAGCTTCGTTGTTTTTTCCTTGTTCTAAAAGGCGCACCATCTCGGTAACAGGTCCCGGGGCCACGTTGGAGGCCACGGAGATAACGCCGGCCGCTCGAATCTTTGGATCCGTCATCATTTCAAAAGTCAAAGAATCATCTCCGGATAAAATCGTAAACAACGACCCGCAGCAGGCCCGCGTTCTTCGCATATTGGAAAGGTCGGCCGTGGCTTCCTTGACCGTATGAACATTCCGGAATTCCTGGTTAAGGAGGGCCAGATCTTCCGGGAACAACTGGGCGCCGGTGCGTCCGGGGATGACATATGGGATCACAGCAAGGTGGGGAAATGCCTTGGCCACCGGTGCTACATATTCTTTTCGAATTTCGAGAGAACTGGGACCGTTGTAGTAAGGGTCTACGAGTAGAACGGCATCCACCCCGGCCTTGACGGCATGCTCTGTGGCATCGAGGGTCTCCCGTGTGTTGTTGCTGCCCGTTCCCGCAATGCAGGCGCACTTGCCTTTGCTGGCTTTTGCGATTTTGTCGACGACCTGATTATGTTCGTCCCAATTCAGCGTCGGGCTTTCACCCGTTGTTCCAACAGCCAGAATCCCGGTGATACCGTTTTCGATCTGGAATGCGGCCAGTCGGTTCAAACCCTCGTAATCGACGGCGTTCCCTGAAAACGGAGTGATCAAAGCCGTGTAACATCCTTTTAACATGCCATCCCCCCTTTTTTGTCGGTCCGGTGAAATCGACGGCGGAAAAAATGGACATGAAGCCATCTATTAAAAAAAATAAAAAAACAGGGCGATTTTGTCAAGAAAAAAGGGTGTGCCCTCCTCTTTTTCTTGACAAGGTAAACCTTTAAATCCTACATTTTCAAATCAATCACGATGATCGCAATAAGATTTCATTTTAAAGAGGTCCTGAAATGGAAAAATCAAAAAATGTAGAAGAATATATCAACAAGCAAAAAGTTGCCGTCGCTTCCAATCCGGAGTGCGGTACTTCTCATTATAACCTTGCCGTTGGCTTGTTGGGCCAGAAAAAATATGACGAGGCCGAAAATGAGTTGCACGAGGCCGTTTCCTGCAGCCCTAATCTGGCGGAAGCCTACGTTCAGTTGGGAGGCATCGCACTGGTGCGCGGAGATTTGGACGGTTGCCTGTCGTACAATCAACAAGCCGTTCGATCCAGAGCCGGATTTTCGGAAGGGTATGGAAACATCGGGTTTGTCCACATGCAAAAGGGAGAAGTGGACAAAGCCATCGAGGCATTGGAAAAGGCGATCCGATGGAATCCGAACTTTCTCCAGGCCCTTACCACCCTGGCCAATGCCTATCTCATGAAAGGGATGACGAAAGAGGCCATCGATACCAATCTTAAGGCCCTCTCTGTCGAGCCGAATTTCGCCATAGCGCACAATAATCTGGCCATTGCCTATCTTGAAGAGGGTGCTCAAGCGTTGGCGGCGAGCCACTGTGAGAAGGCTCTGGAGTTGGGATACGAGGTGGCACCGGAAATACTCAAAGAAATTCAACCTCATCGCACTCCACACTCTGAGTGAACTCACAGGGATTGGTTCGTGAAAAGCGCGGTCGTCACTGCTGTGATCGGAAGCGACGCCGAGTTTGAATATTACCTCTATCATGAGGATTCCCTTGTCGAAAAAGGCTCGCCGGCTTGGGGAAAAATCATACCTCTAACACGCAGCCAGGCTGCATTTCCAAGCTCGACCCCCGATCCCCACAACAGGGTGACCCTCGGGGATTATTTCCAGGCAGCCGGTCGGTTCTTAAAAGAAAGTGCTAATCCCTTGGATACCGCATGCTTTTTCACGGAAACCCGGGCAAACAGCACGACCTACCGATGTCCGCACAGTTCGCATCTGTTTGAAAAAGCACGGGGAATTTTACCACCCGGCAAAGATCACGCTCTTAGGGGACCGATTTTCAGCAAGCTTTGTGCTTAATGTTGCCCTTTCCGATGCGGGAAACAGGATCCTGAACAGGGAGGTTCAAAGCATTGAGCGATTACAAAAGCCTCACCCATTTTCGTTTGTCCCGCGGGTTTATAGTACCGGATCCGTTTCCACGAAAGCAGGCGTCTTTTCGATGTTTCTAGGAGAATGGTTTGAAGGATATCATGAGTTTCATCTTTCTTTGGAATCCAAAAAAGACCGTGTTGGGGTGAACGTTTGGGACGAAACTCATGGCGCCTATCTCCTGAGCGATCAAATGACCGAAACTCTTTTTCGGCAGATTGCCTATATTCTCACTTCTTATTATGATCCGGTTACCTTTGAAGAGATCCGGTCCTGGCATCATGCATCCGGTGACTTCGTGGTCAAGGTTGAAAACGGATCATTGAGTATCCGCCTGATCTCTGTCCGCGATTACCGTGCGATGTTTCAACCTCGTCCGGAGGAACATCAAACTGTGGCATCCGTTGAAACCATTCTCCAAGCCCTGTTGTTCTTTTTCCTGAACCTGTCCTATCGGATTCGTATGGATCGGATATCCGGCACGGGTGAATGGATTTGGGCCGACGGAGAATGTGTCGGTCCGACCGTTGAGGGATTTTTCAATGCCTTGGACAAAAAAGATCCCGTCCCGATACTTCCGGCACCGCTTGTCGATTGTTTCAAGGCCTATCTTGGATCCCTGACCGAAAAGGATGTTTTCGAAATAACGGCCGCCCTTGTTGGACACAGAGGCCAGGTCAAAGAGGAGGCGGCATTTGTTTTGAGACATATGGATACCCATGTCGGGCAACTGATGGCAGCCGTAAGAGGCCGGGTCTGAAACACCAGGGCGATCCAGCCCTTAATCTGAATAAATCATAGATATGGTCCGTTTGGAAAAGACCGGGTACCAGGGTTTGGCGACGACGCCATTTTTTGTCGAACTGTTGGGATTTCCAAATAAAAACAACCCGCTTTTTTTGTTGACACGGTTTTTTATTGTTTCTATAGTCTTTTCTTTCGAATATTCAGAGTTTTCTAATATGAGAATAATCACTACGGGTGAATCAAACGAAAATCATTTTGAGGGGGGGTGACCAAGGGGTAATAAAAGAGAAGGCCATTTCTCACAAGAAACAATAAGAGACGGTAACATCAATCAAGAATGGAGGAAAACAATGCCAAAACACCAAACTCCGATGTTGGACCAATTAGAAACCGGCCCATGGCCGAGTTTTGTGTCCGACATTAAGCAGGAAGCGGCATCGCGGGCCAAAAACGAACGAAAAATTGAATATCAGATTCCCGTGGATGTTTGCGACGACCTTCTCGGCGTATTGGAACTCTCTTTTAAACATGGTAGAACCCACTGGAAACATGGCGGCATCGTGGGTGTTTTCGGTTACGGCGGCGGCGTCATCGGCCGGTACTGCGACCAACCCGAGATGTTTCCGGGAGTCGCCCATTTCCATACCATGCGGGTATCCCAGCCCGCTGGGAAGTTCTACACCGCCGAATACCTCAGGCAGCTCTGTGATCTTTGGGATTTACGGGGAAGCGGTATCACCAACATGCACGGTTCCACCGGCGACATCATCTTCCTGGGGACAACAACGCCCCAATTGGAAGAGATTTTTTATGAACTGACCCATAACTTGAATCAGGACCTTGGAGGGTCGGGCTCGAACCTGAGGACTCCTTCGGACTGCGTCGGCCAGGCCCGGTGTGAATACGCGTGTTACGATACTCAGGCCCTATGCCACGATTTGACCAACGCCTACCAGGATGAGCTGCACCGGCCGGCTTTTCCGTATAAATTCAAGTTCAAATTCGACGGATGCCCCAACTGCTGTGTGGCCTCCATCGCCCGGGCCGACATTTCCTTCATCGGCACTTGGAGAGACGCAATCCGCATCGATCAGAAAGCTGTCCAGGCTTACATCGGCGGCGAGTTGAAACCCAACGCGGGCGCCCACATGGGCCGGGACTGGGGCAAATTCAACATCCAGAAAGAGGTCCTTGATCTGTGTCCCACCAGGTGCATGTGGATGGAAGGCACGACGCTCAAGATCGACAACAAGGAATGCACCCGGTGCATGCACTGCATCAGCGTCATGCCGAGAGCCCTTCGGATCGGAAATGACCGGGGCCTGTCCATGCTGGTCGGCGCCAAGGCCCCGATTCTCGACGGCGCCCAGATGGGTTCCTTGCTGGTACCTTTCATAAAGGTTGAAGAGCCCTATGACGAGATCAAGGAAGTCATCGAAAAGATCTGGGATTGGTGGATGGAGGAAGGGAAGAACCGCGAACGTCTCGGTGAACTCATGAAACGGCAGGGTTTCCAGAAGCTCCTGGAAGTCACCGGCCTGTCGCCGGATCCAAGAATGGTGAAGGAGCCGCGATCCAACCCCTACATCTTCTGGAAAGAAGAAGAAGTGGAAGGCGGATGGACCCGAGACATTAACAAGTTTAGAGAATTTCACAAGAGATAGGGGGTAAAGACCATGGCATTCATATCTTCAGGATACGATCCGAGCAACCCGATGACGGATCGGATCACCGACATCGGTCCCAGAAAATACGATGAGTTTTACCCGCCGGTTATCGCCAAAAATAAAGGCAAGTGGCTGTATCACGAATATCTACAGCCCGGCGTATTCGTTCACGTTTCAGAGACAGGGGATGAGATCTATACGGTCAGATGCGGCGGTGCCCGCCTCATGAGCGTGACCCACATCCGGGAAATCTGTGAGATTGCAGACAAGTATTGCGGCGGATACCTGCGTTTTACCACTCGAAACAACATCGAATTCTTGGTGAGCAAGAAAGAAAATGTCAAACCGCTGGTCGACGATCTGATGAAACGGAAGTTTTCCGGCGGTTCTTACAAGTTCCCGGTGGGCGGCACCGGCGCCGGGATCTCCAATATCGTCCACACACAGGGATGGATCCATTGCCACACCCCGGCCACGGACGCATCTGGAACGGTGAAAGCCACCTTGGACGTGCTGTTCGACGATTTCCGCAACATGCGACTCCCGGCCCATCTCCGGGTTTCGATGGCCTGCTGCCTGAACATGTGCGGCGCGGTCCACTGCTCGGACATCGCGATTCTCGGTTACCACCGCAAACCGCCCATGCTGGATCATGAATATCTGGATAAGATGTGCGAGATCCCGCTGGCCATCGCCGCGTGCCCCACGGCGGCCATCAAGCCGGCCAAAGTGGAATTGCCCGGCGGACAAAAGGTTAACAGCGTGTCTGTTAACAATGAGCGGTGCATGTTCTGCGGAAATTGCTATACCATGTGTCCGGCCATGCCGCTGGCCGACGACGTGGGTGACGGCATCGTGCTTATGGCGGGCGGCAAGGTGTCCAACCGGATATCCGCGCCCAAGTTTTCCAAGGTCGTTGTGGCCTTCATCCCCAATGAAATGCCACGCTGGCCCACGATGACGGACGCTATAAAGAAGATGGTCGAAGCCTACGCTAAGGATGCTCATAAATACGAACGCCTTGGCGATTGGGCTGAAAGGATCGGGTGGGAGCGGTTCTTTGAAAAATGCGAGCTCGAGTTCACCCATCACCTCATCGACGATTTCCGGGATCCGGCCTATTTCACCTGGCGCCAGACAACGCAGTTCAAGTTCTAATTCAACCCGGGCAGGGGCTTTTGGCCCCTGCCCCTATACCCTCAATAAAGGAACACCTCCATGGAATACGCGGAAGCAAAAGCAAAAATCATTGATGAACTTTCAAAGAAGAAGGGTAAGAGCAAGTTCTATTTCAACGACTTGGCCAAGATCCTGGACGCCAAGCCCAGGGACGCCAAGAAGATCGTCAACCAGTTGATTCAGGAGCAGGTTCTGGAATTCTGGTCCAGCGGGAGCACATCCATGTATGGTCTCAAAGGGGCCGGCAAGCAGGCGGCGACCGAAGAAGGCGAATAGTCGATCTTCATTTTATCCGCGTTTTACAACAGCAGATTTAAATGCCTACTCCCCGGATCATGATTGCGGCGTGCCGCGGCGGATCCGGAAAGACCTTTCTTTCCATCGGGATCCTTGCCGCATATCGGGCCCGGGGAAAGCGCGTCATTCCATTCAAGAAAGGTCCGGATTATATCGATGCGGGCTGGCTCACCCTGGCGGCGGGCCGGCCCTGTCACAATCTGGACACCTTCCTGATTCCCTCCGAAGCTGTCCTCGATTCTTTTTTTCTTCACAGCCGGGAAGGCGACTTCGCCCTCATCGAGGGGAATCGCGGGTTATATGACGGCCTTGATTATCTTGGGTCAACCAGCTCTGCGGAACTGGCCAAACTTTTAAGCGCCCCCGTAATCCTGATCATCAACAGCACCAAAGCCACACGAACCATGGCTGCGGTGGTCATGGGCTGCATGCACCTGGACCCGGACGTTTCCATTAAAGGCGTCATTCTAAATCATGTTGCCGGAGTGCGCCATGAAGCTGTTCAGAGAAAAAGCATCGAATACTACTGCGGGGTTCCTGTGGTGGGCGCCGTTCCAAAGCTTACCCGACAGCGCTTTCCCGAGCGGCACATGGGGCTCGTTCCCACCCCGGAACACGACTGGGCCAAAGAAGCCATCGAAGAAGCCTCCCGGGTGGTCGACCGATATATTGACCTTGACGCCTTAGAAACCATCGCCGCAAGCATTCCGATGCAAAGAAAAAAACAATCCCCAAAAGAGGCCGATACCGAGCCTGCGAAAAAACCACCGCTTTCCATCACCCGGATTGCAGATAGCGTCACATACCCGGTTCCTGAATCCCAGGCCCCGAAGATCGGCGTGATTCGGGACAGCGCGTTTCAGTTTTATTATCCGGAAAATTTTGAGGCTCTTTCTTGTGCCGGCGCTGAACTGGTCTTTTTCAGCCCCTTGTCGGAAAAGAATATCCCGGACATCGACGCCCTTTACATCGGCGGCGGTTTCCCGGAAACCCACGCAGCCGCCCTTTCCGATAATATCCGATTCAAAGAAGCGCTCAGATCCATGGTGGAAGCCGGGCTCCCCGTTTATGCGGAATGCGGCGGACTGATGTATCTGGGTCAGGCGCTGGTGTTGAAAGAAGGGATGTATCCGATGGCAGGGGTGTTGCCGGTAACCTTCGGATTTTCAAAACGGCCCCAGGGGCACGGCTATACCGTCGTGGAAGTCATTGCCGAAAATCCTTATTATCGGATCGGGGAACAGATTCGGGGTCATGAGTTCCACTATTCCAGTGTGCTTAAATGGGATGGCAAGGATGCAGATTTTGCTTTTATCATGAAACGGGGGAGTGGTTTTCTGGATGGAAAAGACGGGGTCTGCTATAAAAATGTGCTGGCCACCTACACACATATCCATGCACTGGGAACCCCATCGTGGGCCGAGGCAATGACCAATCAAGCGCGGACCTTTTCATCCAAAAGAAGGGGCGATCGCCCCTGAAAGAGACGATCGCCCTTTTAATTAAAACGAAGTGCGAATCCAGGACCCGAATTATTCGTCTTTGGCTCCCGGATGGCATTTGGCGCAAGTCGTGGGGGCGTCTTTGGTTTTGAATTCCTTGTTGTAATCCTTATGGCACCCCCTGCAGTTTTCATGCAAGGCCTCCGCGTGGTATTCCAACTTTGCCTTTTTATCCAGCTTCGGGGCGTCTTTTCCCTTGGGCGCTTCCCCTGGCTTCTTGTGACACTCGAAGCAACTTTTTACCGCATCCGTCTCCTTGAGAGCGCTCAGAGGTTTTCCCTTGTCATCATGGTGGCATACGCCACAGGCGTCTTTATACAGATTCGGCGCCTTTTTCGCATAATCTGCCGAATGCTTTTTGTGGCTGAACTCCACAATGCCTTTCTTGTGCTCATAGGCCTTGTTCTGCATCTTGATGGTGTCAGGCGCTTTCCCGGCTGCCACGATGCTGCCGGCGGCAAACAGGACGGCAACACTTACAATCACTGCAACTGCGATCCATGACCGTTTTCCCATAGCCATTATTCACCTCCTTTCCTGTTGGTTTTCATGATCCATGAAAAACGAGGTTTATCTATCAAGCTCTTTAATCGCTTGTCAATGGGAAACACGATTTCACACTTCATCGTCCTCCGGCTTTTTCCTTTCAAAAATCCGGGCGCCTATGATGCTGATTTCGTAAAGAGCCATCATGGGAATTGCCATGAGGATCTGGGTAACCGCGTCCGGCGGCGTCAAGATGGCTGCCACGATGAAAATCAATAAGATAGCGTATTTCCGGTTTTTCTTTAAAAAGGCCACGGAAACCAATCCCATCCGGGAAAGCAGGGTGATCAAGAGCGGCAACTCGAAGACAAGTCCGAAGGCCAAAAGCATCATGGAAGCAAGACTCAGATATTCCTTCATGGAGGGAAGGGGCCTGATGGTCTCTGTGGAAAAACTCAAGAAAAATTGGAATCCGAAGGGAAATACTACAAAATAGCCGAATAGAGCCCCGCCGACAAAGAAAAAAGAAGAAAGGAAGACGAAAGGTAAAAGAAGCCGTTTTTCTTTTTGGTACAGACCGGGAGCCACAAACATCCAGAATTCGTACAAGATAACAGGTGCAGAAAGCATCAAGCCGGCCAGAAAAGCGACCTTCATGTAAGCGAAGAAAGCCTCGGGAAGGCCGGTGTAGACCAGTTTGTCGCCCTCGTGCATCGCCGCGATCAGAGGGCGGGTCAAGATATCGAAGAGTTTTTCCTTGAAACCGTATGAGAGGGCGAACCCCACGCCGATGGCAATGAAACAGACGATGAGCCGCTTCCTCAGCTCCTCCAGATGCGCGGTGAACGGAAGCTTGTCCTCTTCATTTAATGCCTTGGCCATCTTTTGGGGATTCCTCCGTTTCCGCTGTCATATTTTCAGACCGGATCTCTGCCGTGTCTTGGGGGGGCGTTGTTTTGGTTTTTTCGGCGGGTGTCTCCGGGATGTTTCCGGCTTCCCGGATGTCTTTATTGATATCGTCGAAAGCCTTTTTAACCTCTTTGAGTTCTTTGAAATCATCGTTGACTTCCAGCGATTCCTTGAAATCCCGGGTGGCCTTTTTGAATTCGCCGAGGGCGCGGCCTAAAGATTTCGCCAGATCCGGAAGCTTTTTAGGCCCGATCACAACAACGGCGATGGCCAGGATCATGATCATCTCCGACGCTCCGATGCCGAACATAAAAAAGCTCCTTATCCGCTGGGGCTGAATTTGCAGTCTATTGTCGATGTGCGTTACAGAAGATCCGTATTCCTACAGGTTTTAGTTGAAGGTGTCAAGGATGCTGTTGGATCGGAATGTTACGAGCGATAAGGGTATTGCGGCAAGGGTCAGGCGTCGGGTTTCAGTATTAAAAAGTAAAGCGTTCCCATATACTGCATGTGACCTGCCGCGATTTCCGCATACGGTCCGTTGCCCCAGAACAGGTCGGCGCGGCTTGGACCTTTGATGGCCCCCCCGGTATCCTGATTTAAGACGAATCGGCCGAATCGGCTCCATTTTTGAATCGTTCCATCAGGATCCACGAGGGGCTTGTGGGTTTCGATGAAGGCCAGTGCACCCGGCGGGAAGAGCCGGCGATCCAGCGCGATGGAGCGCCCTGGTGTCAGCACCACATCCAAAGACCCTTTGGGTCCTTCTTCTTCGGTCTTGAAGAAGGCGTAACTGGGATTGTAGTTGAGGATCTCCTGGAGTTCATCCGGATGACTCTTAAGATAGGTCCGGATGCTTTGCATGGACATTTTGGAAGGTTCGATCTTCTTTGTTTCAATGAGAAGCTTTCCGATGCTCCGGTAGGGGCGGCCGTTGGAGATGTGATAATGAATGTTCAACGGCTCAGGGCCGTTAATATTGACTTTTCCGGAACCCTGGATCTGTAAAAAGAAAGTGTCAACCGGATCCTTCAACCACACCAGAGCTTTTGCTTTTCCTTCCAACCGGTTCTCAGCATCGATGGTTTTTCGGTCAGGGTAGGGCACGACCGTCTGGCCGTCATATCTGCCGATTAAGGTTTTGCCCTTCCATGCATCGTCGAAAAGCCCAAGATCGATGGTAGTCAAGTCGAGGGGTCTGTCATATACTGGATAGATGAACGATCCGTTTTTTTCCAGACTCCCATCAAGGATCGGCTCATAGTAACCGGTAAAAAAGACTTCTCCAGGTTTTCCCTCTACCGCGCTCCTGTAAACCCGGTAGTGGTCTTCGACAAAGCGGTTTAACTCCGGACTGGACGGCCGGGTATGAACGAATGTCAAAAAAAATTCCAGCGAGCGGATTACGTGGGATACCGAATAGGTTTCTTTACCAAAAAAAAAGAGTTTATCCGGATCCAGTCGCCGAAGATATTTAAGACTTTGTTGGAGGGCTTGCTCCAACCCATCATACCACATATCATCGGTAAAACAAGGGTGGTCTTTTCGGGCAACGACTTTCAGATGGATGTCGTCATGCCGAGTGATGGGCCCGGTGCAACCTATCATAATGAAAAGGAAGCAGAGAAAGGAAAAGGCCCAGCGGATCATTGGCGTTGGACTTCCGGATACCGATAAAAATCGCCGCTTTGGCCGCCCGATTTTTCCAGAAGACAGATGTCGGATATAGTCATTTTTTTATCGTAGGATTTACACATGTCGTAAATGGTCAAGGCGGCAACGGAAACGGCTATCAGCGCTTCCATTTCCACGCCCGTCACACCGACAAGGCGAACGATGGCCTCGACGCGGATGGCACTCATTGGAGTTTCGGGAAAAAAATCGATCTGGACGTGGGTGATGCTGAGGGGATGGCACATGGGGATCAGCTCTGACGTTTTTTTGGCTGCCATGACTCCGGCGATTCGGGCCGTTTCCAGGACATTTCCTTTTTTAACGCCTTGTGTCCGGATTTTCTCAAGGGTATCCGGATTCATGAAAATGAAGCTCTGCGCTTTAGCGGTGCGCACGGTTTTCTTTTTATCCGTTACATCCACCATGCGAACCTGTCCCTTGTCGTCGATATGGGTAAATTCAGACACCAACTTTTCCTTTTAACCAATCAAACGAGAATTTCTTTTTTCTCAACACAATGGTGTGTCCGTTTCCCACTTTTGAATCGGTCTCCTCTTTAAGCACAACATTCCAATTTAAACCGACATGGGACCGACTCCATCCAAGGATGTCCAAAATGGTTTGAATGGAAAAGACATGATAGTGGCCCCAAAAAGTATGACCCGGATCCAAAGGATGACTGTCAACGTTTCGCTTCAATTTGAAATCTTCGATGAAATGTTCTAACGGGGTCAGGGGCCTGATGGAATCGGCCTGAATGGCATCTCTTTTCGGGAAAATGATGAAGATGATTCCCCCGGCTTTAACAATTCGATTCCATTCTAAAAATGCGCTGATCAGATCAGGTATGTGTTCGATGACGTGAGAGCTGATCACATAATCTTGTGAGCGGGATTTTAATGGAATGGCTTGCGCTTCCGATGCAATGTCAATGTAGGCATAGGCGCCACAGATATTGCACTGGGCTTGCTGGTACATTAAAAAATCTTTATGGGCTCTGCTATTTGGTTTGTTTGAGTAGATGGACAGATTCAGACATCCAGGGAGGCTAAAGGGGTTATGAGCAGCAGCACCGATTTCAATCCCTTTTCCTTTACAGTATTCAAAAGCCAAGCTCATCGGGGAATGAAAAATTGGATTCATCAACTCTTTTAAAACGACGTTTTTGATCACCATGGCAATATCAGAACAATACCGGATATCGGTTCACTCTTGTTCCGTGAAAAATTCGGTTTTACGGGTAACAGTCGACTTAATGGCATTGAGGGTGTCAGAAAGGGTTTGGATCACATTTTCACGGATATCTCCAGCGACAACTAGAAGCATCACGTCATCTCCTGTAGAAAGGACCTGATCTTCAGCAATTTCCACCAGTATGTCCACAATGCCGGGCTGATTTTGAGATGCGGCAATGACCTCCCGGAGCTTGGTGTGATCCACGCTTATACGCAATCCCTTCACGGTTTTTCCGTTCCTGGAGGTCTTTCGAACTACACCATTGTGGATCAGGATCATACCGGCTTCAGAATAGCGGGGATGGCTCTTAATTTTTTGAATCAGATGCGATACATCCATTTGATCTCCCATGGACTTCGAAGGTAAAGCACTTACATGGGCCTGTTCATAAAGAAAGCGCGGCCCCCCTTTTTTATTCCAGTTGAAATCCCATCAAACTTTCGGCCTTTTTTAAATCCTCAGGTGTATTCATATTGAAGAAAGAGATCAGATCCGGATCTTTTTGGCGTAACACGTTTTCGGAAACTCGGATAACGCGTTTTTTCTCAAACACGCGAAGGATTTTAACCCGATTTTGACGAATGTGGCTTTCAATCAGGGGAAGGCAGTTTTTGGAATAAGCCGCACACAGGGGTTCCAACCCGGCTTCGGTCTCCGGCATGACGGCGTCGCATCCGGCTTCGATGTGGTCCAATATGGTTTGAATCATTTCTTTTTTTAAAAAGGGCGTATCACAGGCCGCAAAAAATGCAAATGGTGTTTCCGAATAAAACAGGCCGGCGTGCACACCCGCCATGGAACTGGATGTCGGAAAAATGTCGGTGGCAATATGGATGTCGTATTGAAGATAATCCAATGGAGTCTTGGTGATGAGAAGAACATCCTGAAACAGGCCTGAAAACGTATCCAGGATATAATCTAAAACGGTCTTCCCGTATAGGGTGATGAAGGCTTTATTTTGACCGCCGAAACGCGAATTCCGGCCGCCTGCCAGGATCACGCCGGTACATGGATTTCTCATATTCCATCGTCTTTGAAAGTGTGGGGTGATATCGATCCATTAAAGGTTTATCCTTTACTATAATTGGGATATCGGTTAGGATCAAGTAAAGGTTTCTATTTTAAACGCACGGTGTGGTATATGCCGGTACTGACGGTCTTATGAAAATTGAAAGTCGGTCGGGGGTGGGATCATGAAGCGCCCTGAAACAATCCTGGACGCCCAGGATATCAAGCGAATTCTGTTGCGCATGACGCATAAAATATTGGAAGTTCACAAAGGCACCCAAAATATCGGGCTTGTCGGTATTCAAACCCGCGGTGTGCATCTTTCCGAGCGGATCCGGCGCAACATCCGGGATATCGAAGGGGTGGAGATCCCGATGGGAATCATCGACATCACCCTTTACCGGGACGACTGGACCAAGGCCAGCGTCAATCCGGTGGTCCAGGCCACGGACATCTCCTTTTCCGTGGACGGCAAGCAGATCATCCTGGTGGATGATGTCCTGTTTACCGGCCGGACCACCCGGGCCGCCATGGACGCCCTCATTGATTTCGGCAGGCCCGACCGGATCGAGCTGGCGGTGCTCATCGACCGAGGGCACCGGGAGCTTCCCATCCATGCCGACTATATCGGCAAGACAGTGGAAACACGGCGGTCGGAGACGGTCAATGTCCTTTTAACGGAACTGGACGGGGTGGACGAGGTCTTGATCCAATAAGGAGAACTTGTGGGCACCCGGGAGCATAAGCGCAGCGCACCTTTTCAGATCAAACTTGCCGTTATTTCGGTATCCTCCACGCGCACCCTTGCGGAAGACAAAAGCGGCGGCTGGATCGTGAAACGGGCCAAAAAGGAGAAGCACTTTGTGGTGAGCCATCGGGTGGTCCCGGATGAACCGGATCCGATCCTGGCGGCACTCCATGAGGCGATCAACGAGCATGGAGCCCAAGCGATTCTGATGACCGGAGGGACCGGGATTGCCGTAAAGGACGTGACCATCGAGACGATCCGGCCCCTGTTCGAAAAGGAACTGACGGCCTTCGGGTCCCTTTTCGCCTATCTGAGCTTCGAGGAGATCGACTCGGCAGCCATTCTTTCCCGGGCCTGTGCCGGGGTCTATCGAAAGGCCGTCATCTTCTGCATGCCGGGAAGCCTTGACGCCTGTCGCCTCGCCTGCAAGGCCCTCATCTTTCCCGAGCTGGGGCATCTGGTCAAGCACTTGCAGGAATGAAGGCCCGTTTTTAATAACGAACGTTTCAAATTCTTCTGCCATTTTCACTTGACTTGTCCCGTAGAAGGGTTTATTTTAGAAGAATAAAAAAAGGCCCGTTGTATGTAGGTGGGCCGGTTTCGTTCTGAAGGAAAGCCCATTTGTCAAAAGAAGCATCCTTTAGCCGAACACCATAATTTTACGAAAGGAGGATGCATCAATGGCAAGTGGAACCGTTAAGTGGTTTAACAGCAGCAAAGGTTACGGCTTCATTTCACAGGAAGACGGCCCGGATGTATTTGTTCATCATTCGGGAATCAATGCGTCGGGTTTCAAAGTCCTGTATGAAGGCGACAAAGTGACTTTCGACGTCGAGCAGGGGAAAAAAGGCCCGGCCGCCGTCAACGTGACCGTCGGCTAATCGACGACCTGAGCAAGTGAAGAGGCGCTTTCGAGATTTTCGAAAGCGCCTCTTTTTATGAGAAACGCCCCCTCCGCCTCATTTTTTCGAGGGCGTCTTTTCCGGCCAGGGGCAGTGCCGGTTCACCGGGCAGCGGGTGCAATCCGGTTTCCGGGCTTTGCAGAATTCTCTGCCCAGATAAATCAAGAGTAGGGAGAAGTCGCTCCATTTTGATTCGGGAAGGATCTCCATGAGGTCGAATTCGATCTTTACGGGGTCCTTGTTCTCCGTGAATCCCATGCGTTGGGATATTCTTGCCACATGGGTATCCACGACGATCCCCGGAACGTCGAAGGCCGCTCCCAGCACCACATTGGCGGTCTTGCGCCCCACGCCTGGAAGGGCCACCATCTCCTCGAGGGTGTCCGGTACCCGGCCGTCATATTTTTCCAGAAGTGCTGTCGCACAATTCTTGATGCTTTTGGCTTTATTGCGAAAATAGCCGGTGGGGCGAATCAGGGCTTCAAGAGTGTCCAAAGGGACCTGAGCGAAATCTTTTGGGGTTTTAAGTTTTTGAAACAGGGTTTCAGTGACGATGTTGACCTGTTTGTCGGTACACTGGGCGGAAAGGATGGTCGCCACGAGGAGATCGAAGGGATTCTTGAAATGAAGCTGAGTCTTGACATGAGGATATGTGGCTCTTAGGCTCTTAAAGATCTTTTCGGCTCGGGATCGAAGAGGGTTCATATTCAGGCTTTCGGTATTCACCAGTTTGCTAAAAGTTGTGGAACGGTCCTTTTTAACGGGTCGGCCGAAAACCGTCAACCGGGAAAAAGGGTTACATGGAAAAAACAAAGAAAAAAGTTCGCGCCCTGGGGATCTGTTCGGGTGGGTTGGACAGCATGCTCTCGGCGATGGTGCTGAAAAGCCAGGGGGTCGAGGTGGAGTGGATCACCTTCGTGACCCCCTTTTTCTCCGCCGATAAGGCGCAAAACGCATCGCGAATCACAGGAATTTCCCTGATGATTCAGGATATCACCGAAGAATACCTGGAGATGTTAAAAGACCCTCCTTGCGGATATGGTCGGTATATGAACCCATGCCTGGATTGCCATTCCCTGATGTTTCGAATCGCAGGCCGGGTGATGAAAGAAAAAGGATTCGACTTTTTATTCAGCGGCGAAGTGCTCGGACAAAGACCCATGTCCCAATCCAGACCTTCTCTAAGATACGTGGAGAAGCACTCCGGGTTCGACGGTTGCATCGTGCGACCCCTGAGTGCCAAAAAGCTTCCGGAAACCCTTCCGGAGAAGATGGGGCTGGTGGACCGATCACAACTTTTGGATATTTCAGGCAGGTCCCGCAAGCGTCAGATGGAGCTGGCCAAAAGCTTCAACATCAACGAATACCCTGCCCCTGCCGGAGGTTGTCTCCTCACCGACACGGGATATTCCCGGCGACTGAAAGATCTGTTCAATCATCAGCGCTCCCACGAGATCCGGGAATTTCACCTTTTAAAATATGGACGACACATGCGGTTGGACCCTGAGACCAAGATCATTGTAGGACGCACGCAAAAAGACAACGAAAATATCTTTTCGTACTGCGATCCCGAAAGCGACATCCTCATGAATCCGTACATTCCCGGTCCCGTTTTGTTGATTCCTCACGGAGGATCCGGGGGAATCGTCCTGAAAGCGGCATCCATCTGCGCAGGGTACATCAAGATTTCAGGAGATGCACCGGTGGGAATCGTCGTTTCCTCTCCCGCCGGAAAACGCAGCATAAATGTCAAGCCGATTTACCCTGCTGAAATCCGGCATCTCTTGATTTGACGGCTCGAACCCATAGGGAATCCCGCCCCTCGTTTTTCGAATTGAAAGCAGGAGTTGCCGGCATCAAGATCCGGTTTGTGAGTCAATCCAGATTATTCCCACATCAGCCGAACGGTCGGTCATTAATAATATCTTAAAAGTCTATCAATCTAAATTATGCTAATAATACTATAATATTATTTGAACATAAACATTTTCTTGACGTGTTGAGAAACGTGCTATATGAGAACTTTCCGGTCGATAAAAAGGAGATAAAAGTCCATCGTGAGTCCAAAGTTGGTGGTTAAAGAGGAAAAGAGGAGACAGATCGCCCGGGCGGCATTGGGAGTTTTTTCCAAAAAAGGGTATGCGGCGACCTGCGTCCAAGAGATTGCAACGGCGGCCGGTATAGGAAAGGGCACCCTTTATGAATATTTTCCCACCAAGGCAGATATCTTTGTGGCCGCTGCAAAGCATTGGTTGAATCAGATCGAGGTGCGCTTTTCAATCCGCCTCGGGAGAAGTGAAGATCCGGCAAAGCGGCTGATGATCCTATCCCAGGCCTTTGCCGAACTGGTCGACCCTCTGGATTCCGTGACTGCCAGGATGTCCGTGGAGGTCATTCGGGAGGCGGCACTTGAAGATGGTGTCCTTTTCAACCGCCGTTACGAGATGCGAGAGATGATGCGGGGTACCCAGCAGATGGTAGAACAGGTCATTCTCGATGGAATATCGAAAGGGACCTTCAAGCCGGAAATCGCCGAACATGCGGATAAGATCGCTATCAACCTCATCGCGTATCTGGACGGAATCCTACTCCACAGCATTATAACTCAAAAAAATTTCGATCTCAAAGAAAACGTGGATTTCTACATGAACACCCTCATCCATTCCATTTCCAATCTTTCGGCCGGCCCGGCACAACATGGAACCGTCCTTTCCTAGCCAAATGGGAACAGTCATGGAAAACGAACTGAAACCTGATGAAAATGCATCCAAAAAATGGTTGAAACGGATCTGGGGATCTCTTCCTTTCATCGCTCTTTTGTTGATCATCCTCGGCATCTGGATCTTTTTCAGTAAGATCGAATCCAAACAAAAGCATCTCAAAGAGAAAGCTGCCTCCGAACTTCATCAGGAAGAGATTCAGGCCAATGTGGCAGCCTTAAAGATTGTCCCGGAAACGATTAGGAACCGCATCCGTTTTCCGGGGAGTACTCTGCCCTCGAAGCAGGTGAAACTGCTCGCCGAAGTGAAAGGCAAAGTGATTCGAAAAAGCACTGTCGAAGGCAGATCAATAAAAATGGGGGCTATTGTCGTAGCCTTGGATTCCCGGGACTATGAAAATGCCCTGTCTGCGGCAAGGGCCTCCTACGAGGCAGCCCTTTCCTCTTTAAAACGCATCGAATCGCTTTTTCAGAAGAACGCCACCGCCCGCGCCCAGCTCGATGACGCCACCGCCAATGCCCAGAATTTAAAGGCAAACGTGGACAACACCGCCCTGGCGCTGGAACGGTGCACCATCTCCGCCCCTCTCGCTGGTGTTTTAGATCGGATTCATGTGGAAGAAGGGGACTTTGTGGGGATCGGCGACCCCATCGCCGAAATTATTCAGATCGATCCGATAAAGGTCCGGGTGGGAATTCCGGAATCGGACGTGGATGCTGTCCGGCGAAGGGACACATTCGAGGTTATCATCGACGCCTTGGGGGGAAAGTCTTTTATTGCAAAAAAGGATTCCTTGTCCAAGACGGCGGACCCGGTGGCTCGCCTGTATAATTTGAACCTGATCCTGGATAACCCTTCCGGAGATATCCTCCCGGATATGTTTGCCAAGGTCGAGATTGTTAAAAAGGAGATCCGGGACGGAATCTCGGTTCCTCTTTATGCGGTGATCAATCGGAATGAGGAAAATGTGGTTTTTGTGGTTAATGACGAGCTTGCACATGCCCGGAAAGTAGAATTGGGACTCATGGATGGATGGAAGATCGAGGTCAAATCCGGCCTGAAGCCGGGAGACCGGGTGATCGTTGTCGGGCATCGGGATATCAACCCGGGACAACGGGTGACCGTGGTGAAAACCGTGGAGCGAATTGAGGATCTGTCTTTATGATCATAACGGATGTATCGGTAACAAACCGGGTCAGTGTGGTGGTTTTGTCGGTGATCCTTTTGGTCTTCGGCGTGTATTGTTATATTAAGCTTCCCAGGGAGTCGGCGCCGGATATTACCATACCGAACGTCTTTGTCTCCACCGACTACAAAGGCGTTTCATCTTCGGATATCGAAACATCCATCACCATCCCCATTGAAAAGAAGCTCAAAGGGTTGGATCGAGTGAAAAAAATCCACTCCATCAGCTCCGAAGGGCTCTCCATGATCAACGTGGAATTCATCCCCGGAACCGATATCGATGAGGTCCTCCAAAAGGTAAAGGACAAGGTGGATGAAGCCAAGAAGGATCTGCCGGCGGATCTGGAGGATGATCCTTCTGTGTTCGAGGTCAATTTTTCAGAGATGCCCATCATCGTCTATTCCCTTTCCGGAACCTGCGGCCTGACGTGTCTGAAAAAGATCGCCGATGATCTGGAAGAAGACATCGAGTCGATCCCGGGGATCCTGGAAGCCGAGGTCACCGGCGGGCTGGAACGGGAGATCAAGATCGAGGTGGACCCGGACAAACTGGCCTATTATCGAATTCCGATCACTGCATTCCAGAGGGTGGTCTCCAGTGAAAACCAGAACACCTCCGGCGGCGCCATCACACTGGGAGACGGCCGCTACCAGTTGAGGGTTCCCGGAGAGTTCACCCTCCCCGAAGAGATCCTGGGGCTGGTTATCAACGCCACAGACGGCAGGCCCGTCTACCTCAAGGATCTGGCCCGGGTGAGCGATGGTTTCAAGGATGAAAACAGCCGGTCCCGGCTCGATGGAACCGAGGCGGTCAGCATCACGGTGAAAAAACGAGTCGGTGAAAACATCATTGCCATCGCCGATAAAATCGAAAAGCTTATCGAAAGCCGGAAGGAAAAATGGCCGGAAGGGACCCGGATCACCAAGCTCATGGACCAAGCTAAAGACATCCGAGTGATGGTGGCGGATCTGGAGAACAATATCCTTTCCGGACTGGTTCTGGTCATTGCCGTACTGTTTTTGGCCATGGGGTTCCGAAACGCCCTTCTGGTGAGTCTGGCCATCCCTTTTTCCATGCTGTTGTCTTTCATGGTTCTTTACGCCCTGGGTATCACCTTGAACATGGTTGTTCTTTTCTCATTGACCCTGGCCTTGGGTATGCTGGTGGACAACGCCATCGTCATCATTGAAAACATCTACCGGTATATGGAACAGGGAGTTTCCCGCATCCAAGCGGTCATGAATGCCACCGGTGAGGTGGCTTGGCCGGTAATCGGATCTACCCTCACGACCCTGGCGGCATTTTTTCCCCTGATTTTCTGGCCGGGGATCATGGGGGAGTTCATGAAATTTCTCCCCATCACGCTGATCGTTACCCTTACTTCAAGCCTTCTGGTTGCACTGGTGATTAATCCGGCTCTCACCGCCTTCTTCATCAAGGTGAAGGGGAAACCCTCGGGTTCGCCTTTATCGGTGGACGCAGAACAAATCCGATCCTCGGGTGAGCGGCCGGTGACTATCAAGGGCCCGGTTTTGACAGTCTATTCTAAGGTGCTAAAAGGTGCCTTGAATCATCGGATCGCGGTAATTATGATTTCCTTTGCTGTTCTGGTCCTGTTTTTCCAAATTTGGCTTCTGAAGGTTGGCCTTGAAAAACCTGTGGAATTTTTTCCGGAGATCGATCCTAAAAGCATCTATGTGAACATCGATCCCCCTGAAGGAGCGGATCTGGAGTATATTGACCGGATCGTCAAGCATGCGGAAATAGCCGTCGTCGGTGGCCCCGGAAGTGAGGCATCAATATCAGGGGTTCCCTTGGATGAGGGGTATGCCAAGGTCTATGTACCGAAAAGCCATCAAAAGGCCGGAGGCCAGGTCTTTTCAGGGCCCGGCGATCTTGACAATGTGGATCATATCTATGCACGGGCGGTGGAGATTCCCGGCCCCGGCGCAGCATTCAGTCCCAACACGCCCACGCACATCGGGGTTCAATTCCTGGACCTGGAGGATCGGAAAACCGCTTCCACCGAGACCGTGGAGGAGATTCGTAAGCGGATCAAAGATATTCCGGGAGCCAAGATTACCATTGCCAAGGCCGAAGAAGGCCCCCCCACCGGAGCACCCATCAATATCGAGATCTCCGGGGATGACTTCCGTATTCTGGGAGAGCTGGCCAAGAATGTGCGGGGTGTTGTTTCCCAGATTCCCCATGTGGAGGATGTTAGGGACGACTACATGGAAGGGATCCCCACCGTACGGGTAAGGGTGGACCGCCAAAAGGCGGCCCTGTTCGGCCTGAGCACCGAGACCATCGGTTTTGCCCTCAAGACCGCTTACAACGGATTAAACATCTCCACGTTCCGGGAGGGCGACGAGGACTATGATATCTCTGTGATCCTGGACCGGAAAAATCGATCGGTCCTGGATGTGCTTTACAAGCTTCTCATTCCGACACCGTCAGGGCAGCTGGTTCCTCTGACGACTTTGGCCAAGATCGATATGTCGGGGAGCATCGGCGATATTACGCGTATCGACCACAACCGGGTCGTTACGGTGAAAGCCGATGTTGACACCACCCGCATCCCGGGAACCCTGGCCCGGGCGCAAGCGGAAATTCTGTTGAAAAAATTTCCCCTGCCGGCGGGGTATGCCGTCGAATTTACCGGAGAATTCGAGTTTCAGAAAGAGGCTGAGGAATTTTTATCCAAAGCCTTTGTCATCGCCGTGTTTTTAATCTTTTTAATCCTGGTGACCCTCTTCAATTCCGTGATTCAGCCGGCCATCATCATGACGTCCGTCGTGCTTTCCCTGGGCGGGGCCTTTTTAGGCCTTACGGTCCTGAATGCACCCTTTGGGATTATCATGTCGGGGGTGGGAGTGATTTCCCTGGCCGGTGTCGTGGTCAACAACGCCATCATTCTCATTGATTACACCAACAAGCTGAGGAATCGGGGGATGCCTCTCAAGGATGCGGTCGTTGCCGCCGGTGCAACGCGCTTAAGGCCGGTCCTGTTGACCGCTGTTACCACCCTGCTGGGTCTTATCCCCATGGTTACAGGCATTTCCTATGATTTCCACAAGATGAGCATGGTCTATGTGAGCGAATCCACCCAGTGGTGGCAGTCCATGGCCATGGTGGTGATTTTCGGTCTGGGGATTGCGACGGTTCTGACCCTGGTGGTTGTTCCTGTTCTCTACGACCTGGAAGCTTCGCTCAAGATGCGCTCGGCGGGAATCATTTCCAGGGCGAGGGCCTTTTATTGGAAGCCCTTTGAAAAACAATCCTCCTGACGCGGAAGGGCGTTGGCCGAAAGCTGCCCGCACGCAGCCGAGATCTTCGTTCCTTTGCTGGAGCGGATGACCGCCGTCAGATTCTTTTCGATCAGAATCTTCTGAAAGCCCAGGATTTGTTCTTCCCGTGGACGCCGGAAGGTCGCTCCTTCGAATTCATTAAAAGGGATCAGGTTGACTTTTGCCTTGAGAGGGGAAAGCAGTTTGGATAGTCTCCGGGCGTCCTGAGGGGTGTCGTTGATGTCTGCCAGGAGCACATATTCGAAGGTGATGCGGCGGGTCGGCGGAAGCGGATACCGGCGACAGGCATCCAAGAGCGCTTCAAGGGGGAAACGGCGGTTGATGGGCATCAAGAGATCCCGGGTGGGGTTTTGAGTCGCATTCAGGGAGACCGCCAGATTCACCAGGGTGTCCCGACCCAGATCTGCCATTTTCGGGACCAGCCCGGCCGTAGAGACGGTGATCTTCCGATTGGAAAATTTCAGACCGCAGTCGCTGTCGGTCAGGATTTCAAGAGAGTCGACCAAATGGTCGTAGTTGGCCAGGGGTTCCCCCATCCCCATGAAGACGATATTGGTGATGCGGTCTTTTAAAGCCGTCCGACAGACATCCCTCACTTGGGAAAGCATTTCTCCTGTGGTCAGGTTCCGGATGAATCCGCCTCTTGCGGTCAGGCAAAAGGCGCAACCCATGGCGCACCCGACCTGGCTGGAGATGCAAAGGGTTTCATGGTCCCGCTCCGGGATGAGGACACTTTCAACATGGGCGCCGTCGGCAAGTCGAAAAAGAAACTTGCGCGTGCCATCGTCGGCGGTCTGTAGCTTTTGAACCGTCAACCGGCGGATGGAAAAACAAGATGCCAGACGGTCCCTCAAGTCTTTTCCCAGATCGGTCATTTCCTGAAAGCGGTCCACCTGACGGATATAGATCCACTTGAAGATCTGTTGCACCCGATAGCGCTCGATCCCCCTTTCCTCAAGCCATGCGGCAAGCCTGTCTTGGGTCAGATCTTTGATGTCCGGTTTATTGGTCAGGACGCTTTTTTCTTGACAGCATTGAAACATAATAATAAACTATAAATTTTAGTCAGTTACATCTCTCCCGAGGCTTCCGGGATCCTTGGTCCGGATCCGGGACGCAAAAAGACAGAACAGCCGATTGCCTTGCGGGATGCTGTCCGGGAGAGGAAAGATGCTGATGTTTGATCATTTGAATTATAGCAGATCGGAAAGGCGATGTTCAATAACTTAAGCGAAAAGCTCAACTCGATATTCAAGAAGCTAAAGGGGCACGGCAAGCTTACGGAGAAAAATATCGAAGAAGGCCTCAAGGAGGTTCGCATGGCGCTCCTGGAGGCTGACGTGCATTACAAAGTCGTCAAGCAGCTTGTTGCCGGCATCAAATCCCGGGCTATCGGACAGGAGGTCATGGCCAGCCTCACCCCCGGGCAACAGGTCATCAAGATCGTCAACGATGAATTGACCGCGCTCATGGGTGCGACTCACGAGGATTTGCGACTTGCCGGACCGAGTCCGGGGACGATCATGCTGGTGGGCCTGCAGGGGTCAGGAAAGACTACCACCGCAGGAAAGCTTTCTGTTTTATTGAGGAAAAATGGCAGAAAACCGTATTTGGTTCCGGCCGATGTGTACAGGCCGGCAGCCATCGACCAACTTCAGAAGCTCGGGCACCAGCTAAAGGTCCCTGTTTTTTCATCCAGTGCGGAAATGGACCCGGTGGAAATCTGTCGGGAAGCGAGGATCGCGGGACTGAAGGAAGGGTGTGACACGCTGATCCTGGATACGGCGGGACGATTGCATATCGATGTTCCTCTCATGGAGGAGTTGAAGCGGATCAAGGAGGCGATGAAACCGGCCGAGATTCTGCTGGTGGCCGATGCCATGACCGGTCAGGATGCCGTCAACATCGCCCAGGCCTTCAATGAGGCCCTCGACATCGGAGGGGTCATTCTTACCAAGATGGACGGTGATGCTCGGGGTGGAGCCGCCATTTCCATCAAGGCGGTCACCCAAAAGCCCATTAAGTTCATAGGGGTCGGTGAAAAACTGAATGCACTGGAGCCGTTTCATCCGGATCGTATGGCCTCCCGGATCCTCGGGATGGGAGACGTCCTGACGATGATCGAAAAGGCTCAGTCGGTAATGGATGAAAAGCAGGCTGTCGAACTCGAAAAAAAACTGAGAAAGAATCAGTTTACCCTGGAAGATTTCCGGGATCAGTTGGTCCAGGTGCGCAAAATGGGATCCCTGACCGATATTCTCGGGATGATCCCGGGGATGGGGATCAACAAGCACATGAAGAACCTCAGCGTCGACGAAAAGGAACTGGTCAGGGTGGAAGCTATCATCAATTCCATGACCCCGCATGAGCGGCGTCAATATATACTCATTAACGGGAGCCGCAGGAAAAGGATTGCCAATGGAAGCGGCACTAGTGTACAGGATGTCAACAGACTTTTGAAAAGTTACACGCAAATTTTAAAAATGATGAAGAAGATCAACAAAGGCAGCCTTCACGGCATGGGTCGTGCGGCGTTGCCGTTTTAAGGGAGATGGGATCATGCCAGTGAAAATCAGGTTGGCCAGACATGGAGCCAAAAAGCATCCTTTTTACCGAATCGTAATAGCCAATTCGGAAAGCCCGAGGGATGGGAAATACCTTGAAGCGGTCGGCACATACAATCCTCAACCCGACCCGGTGGAACTTACGTTGAAATCGGATCGCATCAAGCACTGGTTGGGCCAGGGGGCTGTCCCCACCCGTACCGTAAAAAATCTTTTGAAAAAAGAGGGATTTTTTGCTAATATGACTCAGTAATCAGTAGCGACACACCGGACGCGCAACAGTCTTCAAAGGAGAGGAAGCCATGAAAGATCTGATCAAGTATATTGCGCAGGCATTGGTGGATTATCCGGATCAGGTTTCGGTAAACGAGGTGGAGGGGAATCAGACTTCCGTACTCGAGCTGAAGGTGGCAAAAGAAGACCTCGGAAAAGTGATCGGAAAACAGGGCCGGACGGCACGGGCCATGCGGACCATCCTAAGTGCAGCGTCTGCCAAGGTGAAGAAGCGGACGGTGCTTGAAATCATCGAATAGGATCCGTGGCAAGGCAAGAGCATCTCCTGGTTGGAAAGATCGTCGGTTCCCATGGAATCAAAGGAGCCGTAAAGGTACATTCCTATGCGGAATCCGCCGAGATTTTTTCAGCCGGTCGAAATTTCCGCTTGGAGGATCCCAACGGCAGGGTCTCATCGAAAAAAATTCTTTGGGCAAGACCGCATGGAAGGGTCTTGCGGGTCTCTTTGGAAGGCGTGACGAATGCAGAACAGGCAAGCGAGTTGAAGGGATCTTCGCTTTTCATCGAAAGAAAATCCCTGCCGGATCTGGATGAAGGAACGTATTACTGGTGCGACTTGATCGGTCTGAATGTGTATTCGGAAAATAAGGAGTTTATCGGACGAATCCACACCATCATCACGACAGGCAGCAATGATGTGTATGTGGTAAAGGATCCGAGGGAAAACGGAAAAGGAGAAACGCTGATTCCGGCCCTGGCTTCCGTGGTGAGGGCCGTGGATATCGCGCAAGGCGTCATGCATGTGACGCTTCCCGAGGGGTTGTAGCTGCAGCAGGCCCATGGATTACATCGTCGTGACTATTTTTCCGGAGATGTTTTCTACGTTTTGGGACCATGGAATTGTCGGGAGAGCGATAAAGGAAGGTAAAATTACGGCCGGTGCCGTGACCCCCAGGGATTTTACAGAAGACAGGCACCGGACAACGGATGATCGACCTTTTGGCGGGGGATTGGGGATGGTGATGAAACCAGAACCCCTAGTCGGTGCTATCCGCTTAGCCAAAAGCCGTCTACCCGAGGCTCAATCGATCCTGCTGACTCCCCAAGGACGACCCTTTGACCAGCAGATGGCTGGGTACCTTGCTTCCCTTGGGGCGTTGATTTTAGTGTGCGGGCGTTATGAAGGCATAGATGAGCGGGTGGGCGAAAGCCTCATCGACTTGGAAGTGTCGGTGGGGGATTATGTGTTGACCGGCGGGGAGCTGGCTGCCATGATTGTTATGGATGCAGTGACCCGTTTGGTTCCCGGGACCCTGGGTGGAGACGGATCGGCCCAGGAAGATTCGTTTTCAAACGGGCTCTTGGAACATGCCCAATATACCCGGCCCCGAATTTTTGAAGGCCAAAAGGTCCCGGAAGCACTCTATTCCGGAAATCATAAAGCCATTGAAGCCTGGCGCCGGGAAAGCGCTTTGATCCGAACGTTTTTAAAGCGAAGGGATTTATTGATAAAAAGGGGGTTAAAGCCGGAGGAAAGAGAGATACTCCAGAAATGGTACCGGGATATTGAACAACTCCTTGAAGCCCAGCCTCTATCTGGCTCTGATCCATTACCCGGTGGTCAATAAAAAAAGCGAAGTCATCGCATCGGCCGTTACTAATCTCGATCTTCATGATATTTCAAGGGCGGCGCGGACCTTTGGCGCCAAAGCTTTTTATGTGGTGACGCCGCTGACGGATCAACAGACCATATGCCGAAGCATCATCCGGCACTGGGTTGATGGATGGGGTGCTAAAGTTAATCCAGACAGGAAAGAAGCCCTCGCGATGATCCGGATTAGAGATTCCTTGGATGATGTCAAGCGGGAGATCGCGCATTTGGAGGGGAAAGCGCCAAAAACGGTGGCTACCGGAGCCCGGGTCGGATCTTTAGGGAAATCAAAAGAGATCCGTTTTATCGATCTTCGACGGATGCTTATGGAACATCAACCTTGGTTGCTTTTATTCGGAACGGCATGGGGGCTGGCATCATCGGTGACGGGAGAATCGGATCATATTTTAGAGCCGGTCGCAGGGCCGGAAAATTATAACCATCTCTCGGTACGTTCGGCGGCGGCAGTCATTCTCGATCGGCTGCTGGGAAGACAAAGTGAGTAAAAGGTTGATGGCATTATAAAAACTCAAAATTGAGATGGCAAAGTAAAAAGATTCAGATGCAAGGCGCGCAAATCCTGAGGAATGAGGCGTACTTATAGGTACACCGTAATGACGAAGTATGCAGTGCAACGCAGCAGATGGACTTTTTACGAAGCCATCAAAGGTTTAAAAATCATCAATACGTTAATATAGAAGGATTGGAATCATGGAAATCATCACTCAGATTGAAAAAGAGAACATGCGGCTCGACCATCCCTCCTTTTCGCCGGGGGATACGGTGAAAATCCATGTAAAAATCAAGGAGGGGGAGAAGGAGCGCCTCCAGGCCTTCCAGGGGGTCGTTATCAGCAAACGCAAAGGCCCTCTGAACACCACCGGCACTTTCACCGTGCGGAAGGTTTCTTACGGTGTGGGCGTGGAGCGCGTTTTCCCGCTCCACTCGCCTGCTATTGACCATATCGAGGTTATTTCTAAAGGAAGGGTCCGACGCGCCAAGATCTATTATCTTCGAAAACTCAGGGGAAAAGCCGCAAGAATCAAAGAGAAAAATTTAACCTGATATCGGGGAGCAGATCAGGGCATCTCGAGATGTAACGGTTGGTGCCCCTCGAATCGAAAGTAAGCACCGGGAAGCCGTGCCCATGGTATCCGACCTTTGGATTTTTGAAAACGAATCCCGCAAAAATGGCTTCCACCGGATCGCCGGTATCGACGAGGCGGGGAGGGGTCCCCTTGCTGGGCCGGTGGTGGCTGCAGCTGTCGTGTTGCCCCGAGGTGCAGACCTGCCGAAAGTTACCGATTCGAAAAAGCTGACACGCGCCGTTCGTGAGCGCCTCTATGATAATATCTACACGCACGCCTTGTCCATCGGCATCGGTATCGTGGATTCTGTTGAAATCGACCGAATCAATATCCTGAAGGCCTCACTTCTTTCCATGGCTATGGCGGTGGAGAACCTTTGTCCGCCCCCGGACTGCCTATTGATCGACGGCAACCAGCGCATCCCTTCGATAATTCATCAGCAACCCATTCCGAAAGGAGACGCGTTGAGTCTTTCAATTGCCGCTGCATCCATTGTGGCCAAGGTGACCCGGGACCGGTTGATGGGTGGCTACGATATTTGGTATCCGCAATTCGATTTTTCCAGGCACAAGGGGTACCCCACGAAAAATCACAAGGCGGCGATTCAGCGGTTCGGTTGCACGCCCATCCACCGTAAAACCTTCAGGGGCGTCAAAGAGCACCTTTGATTCCGGGAAGAGAAAAGGACGACGACGCGTGCCCAGTGAGCGGCAGGCATTCGGAAAACAAGGCGAATCGGAGGCGGGACAATTTCTCCGGCAGCAGGGGTACAAGATCCTGGAATGCAACTACCGAAACCGGTTGGGTGAAATCGATATTATTGCAAAGGATGAGAACACTATCGCATTTGTTGAGGTTAAAGCCAAAAAAAATGCCGATCATCTCCACCCCAAATATGCGGTGACGCGTCAGAAGCAAAAAAAGATTTCCATGGTCGCCCTATGTTATCTCAAGGCGACGCATCAGATCGGCGCCAGGGCTCGATTCGATGTGGTGACCGTTGTATCAGGGACGCCTCTTCCAAAGATCGAACTGATCAAGAATGCCTTTGAACTCGCCTATCCATAAATACGACAACATTCGGAGCATACCGGGAAAACTCTATGTGGTGGCAACCCCTATCGGAAACCGGGAAGACATTACGCTCAGAGCCCTCAGAATCCTTCAGGAGGCAGACTGGATCGCCGCCGAGGATACCCGGCATACTCGGCGATTTCTTCAACATCACAACATTTCAGGCCGCTTAATCGCATATCATGAACATAATGAAAAAAAGCAGACACCGAGCCTGATTGAAAAACTGAAACAGGGCGCTTCGGTTGCATTGGTGTCTGAAGCCGGAACGCCTGCTGTATCGGATCCCGGGTTTCGACTGGTCCGGGCGGCCATCGAAGAGGGTCTGGAGGTCGTTCCCGTTCCCGGTGCATCTGCCGCCGTCAGCGCCCTTTGCGTATCCGGACTTCCGACGGACGCCTTTGTTTTTATCGGATTTTTGCCAAAAAAAAAGGGAGAACGACTCAAACAGCTCCAGGCCCTTTCCGGTTTGAGTCAAACGTTGATTTTCTATGAGTCCCCAAGGCGCATCCTGGCGCTGATTCAAGAAATTCAAAGTGTTATGGAAAACCGTCACGCTGTGTTGTGTCGTGAGATGACCAAGCTTCACGAGGAAATCCTGAGAGGGACCCTTTTAATGTTGCGCGATGAATTGGAAAAACGCCCCGAAATCAAGGGGGAGTGCACATTGCTGGTTGCCGGGGAGACAGGCAGCAAGATCATTTCCAGGGAAGATATCCGCGTTAAACTCAAAGAAGCGCTTCATCAGAACAACGGTACTCTTTCAGAGGTTGTTAAAAAAGTTGCCGGCGAATTCGGGCTGTCCAGGCGTGCGGTTTATGAAGAGGCATTGCGCATCAAAGATGGCATCCATTAAAACCCTATATCCGGTGCTGCTCCCTGTTCCGGATATCGGTCCCGGACTCAAAGGACGGGAGAAGATGCGCTGCCTTCAGGCGTGGGCCCATAAAGCCCTTGTTCACTCGGCTCAAAAAAGCGGCGTCGTTCTGACTAGGTTCCAAAAAGCTGAAAGCGGCGCTCCGCTTCCTGAAAGCGGCGTCTTCTGGTCCATTTCTCATAAAGAAACCTTCGTTGCCGCCGTAGTAGCCCCGGCGCCTGTTGGAATCGACGTGGAACCGATCCGACCCCGATCCGAGGCGCTATTCAGAAAGGTGGCCGATGACAGGGAATGGCAGCTTACCGAAGGGGATAAAACCCTCCGGTTTTTTCGATACTGGACAGCCAAAGAAGCGGTCTTGAAAGCCGCCGGGGATGGTCTTTCGGGGCTTTCCGGATGCCGGATCGAGGCGGTTCGCGACGAAAATTTTATGACGATAGACTATCGGGGGAAACATTGGGATGTGGAGCAGTACTTTTTTCAAGGGCATATCGCATCCATCACCTGTGGGCATTTTGCTATCGTCTGGAGCGTCGATGAAAAAGCATCCTCTTTCGCCGGATAAATTCTCTTTCATGCAGAAACCGCTTCCATAAAAAGAGGAACAGGCCAGGGCTGAAAGCGGATCGGAATCGGAATTGGCTTCCACTTATATCAAGCTTTTGCTGATGGCCCTCTTTTGGGGCGGAACGTTTATTGCCGGCCGCATCCTGGCCATGGAAATGGGGCCTTTTTGCGGGGCCTTCCTTCGTTTTTTTGTGGCGTCCCTTTTTTTGACGGCCATTCTTTTTCGGTTGGAACGACCCTTTTCTCCTCTCGGAAAAAAACAGATGCTTTACCTGTTCTTGATGGGCATGACGGGGATTTTCCTTTACAATGTTCTTTTTCTGAAAGGGCTTAAGCTGATTGAAGCCGGCAGGGCCTCTGTCATCATCGCTAACAATCCGATTTTTATCGCCCTGATGTCTGCTGTGCTTTTCAAAGAGAGAATCAACGCCCTGAAGGTGATAGGTATTCTTGTCTCCGTGAGTGGAGCGATTCTTGTGATCACCCGGGGTCGTCTTTTAGATGGGCTGGGAGGCGGATTCGGATGGGGGGAAATATTCATTTTCGGTTGTGTGGCCAGTTGGGTGTCCTATTCCCTCCTCGGCAAGATTGTGATGACCGATCTATCTCCGCTTACGGCGGTGGCATACAGTTCGCTGGCAGGGATGATCTGTCTTTTACCTCCGGCCGTGGCGGAAGGTCTCTTCGACGGCCGGCATTATTCGTTTCAAACCTGGGCGAGTATTTTCTATTTGGGTTTTTTCGGTACCGTGCTCGGTTTTTTATGGTATTACGAAGGCATCCGGCGCATCGGGCCGACCCGTGCCGGGCTTTTCATCAACTTCGTTCCCATCAGTGCCGTGTTACTTTCTTTTCTGATCCTTAAGGAACCCCTCACATTATCTCTTTTCATCGGAGCGGTGCTGGTCACTTCAGGAGTTTGCCTGGCCGCTCTGGGCGCGCGCCGATTTTGAAGAGGAAAGAAATGTGCTTGGCCGTATCTGTTGTGTTGTGGCATGCTCGCGGCAGATGGATTAAAGCTTCATATGGCGCACCTTTCATAGGAAAATCAGCAAATGGTCACCAGTGTGTATATAAAAGCAGTCTATTTTTTCGGCGGTGGTAGGATCTGTACTCGGGTTTTCTGAACCTTTTTTCCGTCCGGCAGGGCGTATTTTTTTAGCACCACTTCAATTCGGTTTTGGGCGAAAAGCGCGATGCAGCGGGGATACAGCTCCCATTCGATGGCAAGCCCCTTTTCTCGAACCATGGCTTCGGTATCCTCTTCTTCGATGGGAAAAGCCTGCTGTGCGATGATGGGCCCGGAGTCTTCGCCGTAATCTACGAAATGCACGGTGCAGCCGGCCACCTTGCATCCGTACCGAAAGGCGTCTCCATATCCGTCCGTTCCCGGAAAGGCTGGAAGCAGAGCCGGATGGATGTTCATGATGCGGGGATGCTCCGGATCAGCATTGACCCGGTCGATGAAATAGGGAGTCAATACCCTCATGAACCCGGCCAGGACCAGAAGATCAAAGGGGTATGGGGACATCTGCTCCAGAAGCGCGGCTTCGGCCAAGGCCCGGTACGCAAAAAAGCGCTCGACCTTTTCCCGCGATGTTTGCGGACCAAACAGGGATTGCTTTTTTAAAACGTCTTTCCGATTCCAGTCGGAAGGAGGGGTCAGATCGGCATCCCGGTCTTGAGCGCTATTGAGGATTTGTCTGTAATCGATGCTGAATGCAGGAACCCCGCTGTTTTTTGCACGTGTAAGACCGAAAGCATCGGGGTTGTCCGACCCCACGAATACGACTTTTCCGGGAAGCGTTTGATTCGCACAGGCGTCCAGAATAGCCTGCAGGTTGGTGCCTCCCCCGGAAACCAGAACGCCGATTTTCAACTTTTTTTTCATGCCGATCTCAATCCCATTCCGTCACTTTTCATGCGCTGTGAATCCCCACCAGGGAGGCGACGGCTCCGCTCCCGTTTTCCCGCTTTTCGGCATAGTATAAAATCCGCAGAGGGATAAAGGCGTGCAGCAGCTCGTTGGGTCTTAAAAGATGATCCCGGCAGGAAATGGTTTTGGACTCTCGTCCTATTTCCTCAAGGTAGGTCTCGAAAATGAGAATGCCGCCCGGGGCAAGCCCTTCCAGGATGTAAGGAAAAAGGCGCCGGTTCAAAAAACGGATGTTGAGGATGAGGTCGTACCGTTTTGCGGGAATGTCAAAGGTGTCCAAATCCGCACACATGAGATTCAGTCCTTCCGGACGTTTTGACATATAAATAAGTCCGGTATCGGAAATATCCACCGCATCCACCTTAAAACCCTGCTCAATGAGAAACAGAGCGTTTCGGCCGTTGCCGCAGGCTAAGTCTAAAGCCCTGCCCTTTCCTGCCCGGCGATGATACCGTTTGAGGATGGCGGAGGGTTGAACGGGATGGGTTTCCTCAAGGTATTTTTTATTCCAACGGATTCGATCGCTATTCATTTTTCAATAGGGTATGACATTGAGTGGCTCGACCCAGAAAGCCGAATCGCGACCGGAGAAGTTGCCGCGTTTTTTCGCTGAGTTTAAGAATAGAGAGGTCTTCTCTGGAGACCCAGCAGGCATCCTTGGCGTCATCTCCGGGCTGAAGGTTTCCTCCGACATAGTCGGCCAGAAGGTCGATGATCACGTAGTGGAACCGTACGCGACCGTCGGTATCCCGTTCCACCTTTTCAAAAACATAAATGACTTCTCCGGTTTGGATGACAATCCCTGTTTCTTCTAATATTTCCCGCCGGGCGGCCTCCTGGAGGGATTCCCCCAGATGGACGGTTCCGCCGGGGATAGCCCAAACCCCTTCGGCCGGGGGCTTTCCCCGCTTGACCAGAAGAACCCGGTCGTTGTGTAACACCACGGCCCCCACCGCAACGCGTGGATATTCGGGATAGGCCCCGGAAAAATCCGGGTGCAGAGCTTTTACCGTCTGATCATGGGTCATGAACAACCATCCTTTATTGACTTTGTATCAATCTTTCCTATGATTGACAATCTCTTGAAATGAATCGAAAGAAAGGAGATCTAAAAGCATGAGCACAAGTCCGGTCATTATCGTAACCGGCGCCTCCCGGGGTATCGGGGAGGCCGTTGCATGCTGGCTGGGAAAGACAAAGGCTTCTGTGGTGCTCATGGCGCGCTCCAAGGAAGCCCTCGACAGGGTGACCGGACGTGTGAAAGATCTGGGCGGGACGGCCCACCCGTTTCCCGGGGATGTATCGGATGTTGAGCATTGCAGGGCCTGCGTGGCCGAGGCCGTCAGGCGATTCGGAAGACTCGACGGTCTCGTGAACAACGCCGGGATCCTCGATCCACTGAACACGGTGGCAGACGCCGATATCTTCCTCTGGCGCCGCAACCTGGAGGTCAATCTGTTCGGTCCCTTTTACCTGATGAAGGAAGCGATTCCCCATTTGCGAAAACAGGAGGGTCGGATCGTCAGCGTGAGCAGCGGTGCGGCGCACCATCCCATTTACTCCGGAAGCGCCTATTGTGCCTCTAAAGCCGCCCTGAACCAACTCAACAGCGTACTGGCCAAGGAAGAGCCGACCATCGCCTGCATTGCCGTGCGGCCGGGAGTGGTCGATACCGCCATGCAGGCCAAAATCAGAAATGAAGGTATTGGCCTAATGCCGCCTGATGAGATTGACTTCTATCTATCCTTGAAGGAAAAAAGCGCCCTTGAACCGCCTGAGATTCCGGCGCGCAGTATTGCGTGGATGGTTCTTGCCGCACCGAAGTCCTTTTCAGGACGTTTCATGAGTTATGATGATGCCGAAATCCTTATCCCGGCGAAAGACCTTTTCGGTGAAACGCTTGAGGGAATGGGGATTCATGAACCAAGATAACCGGATCCCGGAATTCAATTTGACAGACATATTTATTACGGGTACTCAAGGCGCTTGTCGAATCAAACGACTTTTCAAAACGGGGCCAATCGGATGAGACGCCGCTGGGATTTCGGAAGGATCATCGATTGAATAAAGAAGAAAAACGGATTATTGGTTTGACCACGGCATCCCATTCCCTGGTCCATCTTTTTGAGGGAGTCCTTCCACCGCTGATCCCAATGCTCATGACGGAGTTCGGTACCGATTATTTCCACTTGGGCCTTGTCGTGACCGTATTTTCTTACGCTTTCGGGATCGGCTCTCTGCCTTCCGGATATCTGGCGGACCAAATCGGCCCCCGAAGGCTGATTACTTTGTATCTCTTCGGAGCGGGCAGTTTAGCGATAGGGGTATGGCCCATCGGCTCCCTCATGAGTTATGGCGTGCTCATGGGGGGGATGGGCTTTTTCTGCAGCACTTATCATCCGGCATCCAATACCCTCATCTCGCTAGGAATAAAAGAGAAAGGAAAAGCTTTCGGCATCCATGGGATCGCCGGAAGTTTGGGGGTCGCCTCGGTCCCCTTGCTTTCCGCCTGGATCGGAACCGCCCTGGGTTGGAGGTCACCTCATGTTCTCTATGGATTCATCGGTATTCTCACAGGATTCTATTCTCTCACCATCCCCAGGCGCCCGGCGATAAAGGAAAAAGCTGAAAAAAACTCAGGCACAAAAGAATCCCCTTCTATTTCCTATGTGAATCTGGTCGTTTTTTTCCTTTCCGCCATGGCCCTCGGGTTGACATATAAAGGAATCATGACCTTTCTTCCGGTCTATATGGGAGAAAGCATTCATATCGGAGGACTCAAGGTCGGAAAGGTGGCCCTGGGTGGGACCATGGCTACCATCGCTCTTATGTCAGGGGCCCTGGGTCAATACTTTGCCGGCCGTGGTGTGGACCGTATCCAGGCCGAACGGCTCTATCTCGGAGCGATCCTAATCGGAACGGTATTTGTTTTCCTGATGGCGATTTCAAGGAATTGGATCCTCGTCCTTTCCGCGGTGATGTATGCCTTTTTTTATTTTTCCACTCAGCCCATCCAGAATTACCTTCTATCCACCTATTTGCCCCGTCACCGACATGGCCTGGGGTATGGGATCCACTTTTTTGTCACTTTTGGGATCGGATCCACAGCAGCGGCGGTGTCCGGTTACCTTGCGGATCACTTCGGACTGCACGTGGTCTTTCATGCCATGGGAATTTGTTTCCTGTTCTCTGCGGCCATGGCAAGCACGCTCCTTTTTCGAGTGAACCGGAAGCCAGGCTAAACCCTAGTCCGAAAGATCCAGACACGCCTGCCGCCGTGAAGCACCGGTATTCCGGAATCAAAGATCAGCCCGGCATATCGGATCCACTCCTGATTTAAGCACAGCAGTGTGACCTTCCATCCGGGACATCTTACTCTCAGAGTCTTTCCCAGTTGAGCAAAGAGGTTTCTCAAATCGTTTCGTTGACCGATCCGGATCCCAAAAGGGGGATTGGAAACCACCCAGCCCGGGTCTTTCGGCGCTTCGATGGCGGATATTGGCAGTTCTGAAAACCGGATGAAATCCAACATACCGCAGCGTTCGGCATTTTCCCGGGCCGCACGAACAGCACCCTTGTCCCGATCCGAGGCCAATATCATCGGCGGCGGCCCTATAGGATGTTTTTCTAAAGATTTCAGGAGGACTTGGATTTTTTGGGGATCAAAACCGGGCCAGTTCATGAATGAAAAGCGCCGAAAATGGCCAGGTGCAATCCCCCGGGACCATAGGGCCGCTTCTATAGGAAGGGTTCCGGAGCCGCAGAACGGATCCATGAGTGGGGCGGTCTTATCCCATCGGGAAGCAAAGAGCATACTGCAGGCAAGCGTCTCCCGAAGAGGCGCCTTGACGGTGGCTAAGCGGTACCCTCTTCGGTGCAGCAAGGGCCCGGAAGCGTCAACACTGATGGTGCATGCGTCATGCACCAGTCGGATGAGTATCAGCTGCAGGCCGTCTTTGCTCGCCCCTTCGTTCCATTTTATCCTGGGAATCGGAAAGCCCAGACGATCCTGGATGGCCGCAGAAACTCGTTCCGCCACAGCTTCTCCGTGATACAGACGGGATTTGTGACATGTGACCCGAAAAGCCACGGAATGACCCCTTGAAAAATAGCTTTCCCAGGGAAGCCGAGAGGCTTTTCGCCTTAACTCCGGAAAGGCGGCGGCACGGAACGAGGGCATACGGACCAAGACGCGACTGGCGCATCGAAGCGCAAGGTTTGCCCGGTAGATATCCTCCAAGGTTCCCGAAAAGGGGATGCCGCCGCTTTCTTCAAGATCGGATTGTTCCGGGGGTGGTGTTTCATGGGATTCCGATTCACTTTGGCGGATCAGTCCGAGTGTTTCCAATTCCCCTGAAACAAAAGGCTCCAATCCGGGAGCGCATGCTGCAAAGAGCAATTCTTTGACCAATGGGGGCATCCTGCCTCAGGGAAAAACGGCCGGATCGGGATGAGAAAAAGGATCTTTTCGATCAAAATCCGGGAAGTAAATATCAGAACTCTCCAGACTCTGGATAAAAAGTGTTTCAAACCCCAGTTCCTGAGCCGATTCCAAGGCCTGTTGGTATTCTATATCGGTAATGGGTCGGTTAAGAACCGGATGCCTGCCTGCCCGGTGGCAGGGCCGATACTGAGCCATTAGGCTGACCGGGATCCGGGTGGATATCCGGCTTAATGCCTCAAGAACCCGTGCTGTTTCAAATGCATGATTCGGCAGGACCAGATGCCGTACCAGAAGCCCCTTTTGGGCGATTCCATCCGGCCCGATATCGAGGGGACCTGCCTGGTGATAAATCTGTTCCACTGCCGACCGATTGACGGCCACGTATCCTGGGGCCATGGAAAAAGTCTTTGCGGACTCTTCGGACCCGTATTTCATGTCCGGAAGATAAATGTCCACAATGCCGCTCAAAAGGTCAATCACATCTGAAGTCAGGAATCCGTGTGTGTTGTAAGCAATGGGAATCTGAAGCCTTCTGGGAATGGCTATTGCCAGCGCCTGAAAAATGAACGGCAGGTGGGGCGTGGGGGACACGAGATCCAGGTTATGGCAACCCTTTGCCTGCAATTCCAAGAAAAGGTCGGCCAGATCTTTGGTGTTGATTTCCTCTCCCAGGTTTTCCTGGCTGATCTGATGGTTTTGGCAATATACACAGCGCAAAGCACAACCGCTGAAAAAAACGGCTCCGGCACCGAAACGGCCTGTCAACGGCGGTTCTTCCCCGAAGTGCGGCAACGCCCGAGCCACCCGGGGCAGGCTCGCCTGACCGCACAGGCCCGCCTCTCCGTCTGTGCGGGCAGCATTACATTGCCGGGGACACAATCGGCAGGGCGAAAAGCGGTCAAGAACCCCTTCGAGGGTCCTCAAAAACGAACCTGATTTCCAGGAAGCCAAGTATGCGGGATTCATTAGAAGGTCTTTTAAACCTTTTTGAAATGGCCTGATACCGACTCCATATCATGGATACGCTTTATTTAAAAGATTAATGGGTTTTCAAAAAAGGGAGAAAAGGGATGTTCGGGGTCATTTTGGGTCTTGATCTCCCCCATTGCCCGTGTTATCTGGCTGACATTGAAATCAAGTCGAGGCATTCTAAAGGCATGCGGAATGCCTATTACTGATAACCGCTTAAATGGAGGTGATCGAATGGCCGATGCGTACATCAATGTTTTTCTGAATGATGAACGGATTCAAAAACTTCAGGGATTGGGTTTGTCTGACCGGATCAAGGAGATCAGCGGCAAGAAGGCGGTCCAGGTTGAGATGACCAAAAAGGATCAAAAAAAACTGGAAAAAGGGTACCCCGGACTGAGCTTTGATGCAACCCAGGCCTGTGTGCTGCCGGAAAAAGCCGATGAACTGCTCTGGAAGATCATCACAGACATGAAAAGCCTGGATGTCATGAAGTTTGCCATCACCAAGCTTTATAATCCGCTGGCCGGCCGGGACATCTTCGGGCGGGGCACCGGGCAACACTGAACGGTCCTTTTCGATTTTGCTCAATCGATTCACTTAAATTTTTCGGGAACGGCCCCGCAAGCAAGAAGCTGTGGCGGGGCCTGACCCTCGTCAACACTATCGCATTCCTGACAGATGCCGTAGGCGGTGATAAATGGGGGGTTTATTCGTTTTTATAGAACCCGATTGCGGTATGTTTTTCTGCTAATTCCGATCCCCTCTTGGCGGGGAATATTTCCATGAAGTGGAAATTGTCGAAAACACTGGGGATGCGGCCGTAAAGCTCAAGGAGCCAGCCTTCAAGAGTGGGATCCAGGCGATTTTGAGGAGCGTCTTTACGGTTGCGGTGTACCAGCCCACCGACCCCTCGATGCCAGGATCGCCCGGGCATCCTCCTGACCTTATGGTAATAAAAGCCCATCAGCTGGACACCTTGCGCAAACGATACCGCCCCCTGCTTTGCTTTACCCGCTCAAAGATACGCACACGGTGAATCTCCTTTTGCATCAAATCGATTCTCCCCTTTAAGATCTGTTTCTCCCTGAGGGAGCATTGTCGCATGATAGTTGAAGGGGACATTTTCGCTTGGCTAACACACGGTGATGAAAGCATATTGACAAGAAGGAGCCTGTTTTTTATAATAAAAAATTGATAAATTTTAGGAAAGGATGAATGGACATGGCTCAAGGCGTGATGGAAGTCAGTGATACCAGTTTTGAAAAAGAGGTTCTACAAGCCAACCAACCCGTGCTGGTGGACTTTTGGGCTCCCTGGTGCGGTCCGTGCCGGGCTATTTCACCCATCGTGGAAGAATTGTCCAGCGCTTTCGGTAATCGGATCAAGTTTGCCAAGTGCAACGTGGATGACAATCCGGCGACTCCTGGAAAGTATGGGATTCGGGCCATACCCACCCTTATTTTTTTCAAAGGGGGGAATGTCGTGGAACAAGTGACGGGAATGGTTGCCAAGTCCAGACTCGAAGATACCATCAATAAGGTCCTTGCCTGATTCAATCTCGTGTCAACAGTCGCTTTCAATCGGATTTTCGGTGGCGGGCTTTCCAGGCTCGCCGCCGGGGTTTAGGAAGGGTGTGACGACTGGAAATGAAACGTTTGCTTATTTTAATATTTGTTTTCTTTTTCGTATCCGGATGCTCCTATTTTCAGTCCAAGGAGGAAAAAACCGCCCCGGAATTGGCTAGCGATGGGATGGATGCGTTTTCAAGCGGAAATTATAAAAAAAGCATCGAACTTTTCGATAAACTCAAGAGTTGGTACCCGTTTTCCAAGTACGCAATTCTGGCCGAGTTAAAAAAGGCGGACGCCCATTATGAGCTGGAGGAATATGAAGAGGCCGTATTTACATACGAAGAGTTTGAGGCCCTCCATCCGCAAAATGAAGCGGTTCCATACGTGATCTATCAGATTGGTAGGTGCCACTTCGATCAACTGGAAACCATTGACCGGGATCAAACCCCGGCAAAAAAAGCCTTGGAAACATTTGAACGACTTACCCGACAATTTCCTGAAGACCCATATGCCCAAAAAGCTCGGACTCATATCAAGAAATGCCACGAGAGCATGGCAGGGCATGAATTTTACATCGGCCTTTTTTATTTCAAGTCCCAACACTACGAAGCCGCCAAACAGCGCTTTATGAACATCTTGATGCTTCATCCCGATGTGGGGGTGCACCGACAGGCCATCGATTACGTTGAGCGCTGTGATGCGGTCATGGCCAAAAAGTGATTTTTTTTGCAGCCGCTTCTATCCGGGATTGTATCCGGCCGGCGCCTTTCCTTGTAAAAATTCCTTTACTTTCAATATTGAATCGGATATAAAATCAAATTTTTAGATATAGGATTCATTGAGAAATCCATAGGAGAGATAAAATGTCACGGATTTGTGAAATATGCGGGAAACGACCCATGGTGGGAAGCAATATCAGCCATGCGCACAACGTCACCAAACGGAGATTCAACCCAAATCTTCAAAGAGTTCGGACTATCAAAAAAGGTGAAGTGAGGCGCATGGTTGTTTGTACCCAATGCATCAAATCGGGTCGTGTGGTTAAAGTCGCCTAATGATCGATGCGGGTGACTTCCTGAACGTTCTTAATCTTTCGAATATCTGCAATAACCCGTTCCAGGTGCGTGGTACTGTCCACGGTGATGGTAAAGAAACTGGTTACCGTTGCATCATCTTTGGTCTCGGTTTTGGCACTTAAAATATTTGCGGCGTTCTTGCTGATGTTGGCGGCAAGATCGGCTAGAAGACCCACACGGTCCAAAGACCGTACCCGGATTTTAACCGGAAAGGTTTCGGTGATTTCCGGATTCCACTCGACATCGATCTGGCGTTCCGGGTTCATCTTGAGGGCGTTGATGCAGTTGGTGCGGTGGACCGCGACTCCGTATCCTCTCGTGATATAACCGGTGATGGCATCCCCTCTCACCGGGCGGCAGCATTTTGCAAACCGAACCAGGATATCATCGACGCCTCTGACGATTACACCCCCTTTGGGTTTCTTTCTATCTCCTTTCTCGGTGACCTTGGTCAAGATAGAGTCTTCTTCCACCTCAGGTTTGGGGAGGAATTTCCGGACTACCTGAAGGGGAGTGATCTTTCCGTATCCCACGCTGGCGATCAGATCCTCCAGGGACTTGAATCCGAATTCCGCCGCCACCGTTTCCATGACCGGCGACTTGCTCTGCTCGGCGAAATTAAGACGGAATTTCCGAAAAACCTTTTCACACATTTCCCGGCCTAAAGAGAGGCTGCGCTCCTTCTCCTGTGACTTGATCCATTGCCGGATTTTTGTCTTGGCTTTGACGGTTTTGGCGAAATTGAGCCAGTCCTTGCTGGGGTAATGTCCCTTGGTGGTGATGATCTCGACGATGTTCCCGGTTTCCAGCTCATGTTTCAGGGGGACCATCCGGCCGTTCACTTTGGCGCCTGTGCACTGGTCCCCTACCTCGGAGTGGATCACATAAGCAAAATCGATGGGTGTGGCGCCTTTGGGCAGGGATTTGATTTCCCCCTGTGGTGTAAAGACATAGATCTCGTCGGGGAAGAGGTCGATGCGGACATTCTCTAAAAATTCATCCGGATCCATGATATTTTCCTGGTTTTCGACAAGATTTTGAATCCACGAGAAGCGCCTGAGGATTTTTTCATCGATTTTTTCCCCTTCCTTGTAACTCCAGTGAGCTGCAATTCCGGATTTAGCCACCTTGTCCATTTCCCAGGTCCGGATCTGGATTTCCACCCGTTCACCATAGGGGCCGATGACGGTGGTGTGAAGGGACTGGTACATGTTGGGTTTGGGGACGGCAATGTAATCCTTGAATTTCGTCGCTATGGGTTTCCACAAGGAATGCAGGATTCCGAGAGCCTCATAACACTGGGGGATGGTGGAAAGGATAATTCTGAAAGCGATGACGTCGTAGATATCTTCGAAGGAGAGCTTTTGACTGACCATTTTTTGATAGATGCTGTAAATATGTTTATACCTTCCCAGAATCTCACATTTCAAGCCAGATTCTTCCATCCTCTTTTTGAGAAGCGTCTTGACCGTTTCGATGTATTTTTCAGACTCCCGGCGCCCTTTATTGAGACGGCTTTGAATCTTGGAGTACTCGCCGTAATTAAGGTTAATGAAGGCGATTTCGTCCAATTCCTTCTTAATCCAGTAGATCCCGAGACGTCCGGATATGGGGGAGTAGATATCGAGTGTTTCCTGGGCGATCTCCTTTCGTTTATTGATCTTATGGTATTGAAGGGTCCGCATGTTATGAAGGCGATCGGCCAGTTTGATCAGGATCACCCGGATATCGTCGGCCATGGCTAAAATCATCTTCCGGATGCTTTCCGCCTGTCTGGCCTGTGCACTGCTGAAAGGGAGGATGCTGAGCTTGGTCACGCCGGATACGATTTGGGCCACCTCTTTTCCGAACATAGCCTCCAGATCTTTCGGGGTGACCCGGGTCTCTTCCGCGTCCTCGATCACGTCATGAAGGAGACCGGCCGCAATGCTGACGCTGTCAAGATTCATATCCGCCAGGATCCCCGCAACTTCCAGGGGATGGGTCAGGTAAGGTTCGCCGGATAGACGCACCTGGCCTTGATGCACCCGGGCGGAATAGATGTATGCCTGGTTGATGATGTCGATATCGGCATCGGGATTGACTTCAAGGACCTTATCGATGATGTCGTTGATCCGAATCATATGGATCGGAAATCTATGGCGTTATTTTAAGGACAAAGTTCACCGGATCCGGTCAGTAGGCCTTGGCAAAGACGACCCGTTCGCTGCTGGATCTCCCGCAGCCGATGCATGAACCGTTCTGAGGTGCGTTTTCGAAGGGAACGCATCGAATGGTCACACCCAGATCTTCCTTTAGTTTGGATTCACAATCCTGAGAACCGCACCAATGGGAAAGAGCGAACCCACCGTGTATCTCCGGCTGATCAGCGTTTTTCGGTGTGAAAAACGCATAAAAACCGTCTCGATCATCCAGGGTTATGGTGTGGGCGTTGCGGTAGCTCAGGGCCCGTTCAAAAAGATTTTTCTGAATTTCATCGAGTAACTGGGTGATGCTCCCCACAAAGGCATCCCGCTTGATGGAAATTTTATCGCTGCTCCTTTTGTCGCGTCTTCCCAGGTAGACGGCGTTTTGGGAGATATCCCTAGGCCCGATTTCGACCCTCAAGGGGATCCCCTTTTTGATCCATATCCAATTCCGGATCCCGCCGGTCTCCCGATCGTCGATCAGCACGCGAAGCGGAGCATCGTGGTAGCGGATGCCTCTGAGTTCCTTTGCAAGGCTCTCGGCATAAGTCATGACATCGGTTTTTTCTTCGAGAGACCGATAAATAGGGAGCAGCACCGCGTGGGCCGAAGCCACCCGGGGCGGAAGGATGATCCCGTCGTCATCCCCGTGTGTCATGATGAGGCCGCCGATCATCCGGGTAGACGATCCCCAGGATGTTGTCCATGCGAATTCTTCTTTCTCGTCGGTGTTCTGGAACTTGATTCCGGATGCTTTCGAAAAATTTTGTCCTAAAAAGTGGGAGGTCCCCGCCTGCAAAGCCTTCCGATCCTGCATTATCGATTCGATGGAAAAGGTGTCCACAGCACCCGGAAACCGTTCCGAGGCTGTCTTTCGGCCTTTGATCACCGGCATGGCCAGGTATTCTTCAGCAAGCCGGGCGTAGATATCGAGCATCAAAAGAGCCCTCTCTACAGCTTCTTCCGACTTGGCGTGAACGGTATGTCCTTCCTGCCATAAGAATTCACTGGTCCTTAAAAAGATACGGGTTCTCAGCTCCCAGCGAACCACGTTGGCCCACTGGTTGATGAGGATGGGAAGATCTCGATAACTGGAAACCCATCGTGAAAAAGAATCCGCGATGATCGTCTCCGATGTGGGCCGGATCACCAGGGGTTCCTGCAGCAGACCTGCAGGAACTAAGCTACCGTCCGGTGCTTTTTCCAGGCGATGATGGGTTACCACGGCGCATTCCTTAGCAAATCCTTCCACGTGCTCGGCCTCTTTTTTTAAAAAGGACAGGGGGATAAACAGGGGGAAATAGGCATTTTGGACTCCGGTGGCCTTGAACATGGCATCCAGGGCATCTACGATGTTTTCCCACAAGGCGTATCCCCAGGGTTTGATGACCATGCACCCCCGAACGGCCGATCTTTCGGCAAGATCGGAAGCCTTGATCACCTGTTGGTACCACTCCGAATAATCTTCTTCTCGAGTGGGGGAAATCGCCGTCTCTCCACGCTTTGTCATGCTGTTTTATCCTCTCTTCCCCTTTCAAACCGCCGGACCTCTTCCAGCAAGATCGTCACCAGGCGTTCTTTCGGAATTTTCTTGATCACTTTTCCCTTTCTGAAGAGCACACCCGTGCCCTTGCCGCCGGCTATGCCGATGTCGGCTTCCCGGGCTTCTCCAGGGCCGTTGACGACGCACCCCATGATGGCCAGCTTGACAGGAACGGAACTCCGGATCAGGGCCTTTTCCACCTGCTCGACGATGCGAAACAGATCGATGTCACAGCGACCGCAGGTGGGACAGGAGATGATTTCAGGCCCATGTCGCCTAAGATTCAAGGCCTTTAAAATCTCATAACCCACCCGCACTTCTTCCACCGGATCCCGGGTTAAAGAGACTCGAAGGGTATCGCCGATGCCCTCGGCCAAGAGCATCCCGATGCCGATGGCCGATTTAACAATTCCAGGATACAGAGAGCCCGCTTCCGTGATGCCGATATGAAGCGGCAGGTCGCTCTTGGCAGAAAGGAGGCGGTACGCAGCAATGGTTCTGGGCACATCGGAGGCTTTCAAGGAGACCTTCATGTTCTCAAAGTCAAACTCTTTGAACATCTGGATGTGCCGCATGGCACTTTCTACCATTCCTTCCGGGGTGACTCCCTGGTATTTACGGATGATGTCCTTTTCGAGGGATCCCGAATTGATGCCGATACGGATAGGAGTTCCCCTGTCTTTTGCGCAATCGACGACGGATTTGACTTTCTTTTTACCCCCGATATTTCCGGGATTGATTCGCAACCCGTCGGCTCCGGCTTCGGCAGCGGCCAGAGCGAGCCGGAAATCGAAATGGATATCCGCAATCACCGGGATCGTAATTTTTTTCTTAATGGCGGAAATGGCTTTTGCCGCATCCATGTCGGGTACGGCTACACGGACGATTTCACATCCTGCCTTTTCGAGGCGCCGAATCTGAGATACGGTGGCCCGGATGTTCTGGGTGGGTGTGTTGGTCATGGATTGCACCGAGATCAGCGCATCCCCACCGATTTTTACATTACCCACCGAGATCTGTCGGGTCGGTCTCCGGAGAATTTCAAATGCCATGAACCTGCCAGAGGCTTTTTCTGCGGTTATCAGAGGGTTTACGGTCAAATGGCCTTTCTATTCCAAGTTATCCATAGTGTACTTTGGCTATAAAAACAACATACAAATCCGGCAAATTGGCCCAACCCTCTTTTTCTTGAACACAAAGATCGGATCTGCTAAAAATTAAAGATAACTGTTTTGATAGTAGGGAATTCTCGACGGTTATAAATTTTGGTACCATCCGGATTCGCTCGCGAATCCTATTGTAAGAGGGGGAATTCGCCGACTGAGCTTTTAAAGACAAGGGAAAAAAACTCGAAAAGCTTCCGGCACTGAAAAAGTGCAGATGTCGCATCAAGATGTCGAATGGAGGGAAAGATGCAGGCTGAAAAGAAATCCAATTTCAGTAAAAAACACCCGAAAGAGGCTGTCCCGGATGCCACGATTCGGGCTGAAATCGAAAAACGCCTCAAAGGAAAAGACAAACTGCCGTGCGCTGTGGCATTTGCGATCGCAAAGGATATCAGGCGGCTGCCAAAAGAGGTGGGAAACACGGCCGATCTGCTCGGCATCCATTTGTCAAAATGCCAGCTGGGTCTTTTCGGTTACTTACCCGAAAAAAAGATCGTCGCTCCGGCGGAACATGTCGATGGGACTCTCCGAAAGGCCATTTCAGGTGCATTGAAAGACGGAAAACTTCATTGCGAGGCAGCCTGGAACATCGCTGAGACATTAGGGGTATCCAGGATGACCGTTAGTGCAGCATGTGAAGCCATGAAGATCAAAATCACCGCATGTCAGCTCGGTGCATTTTAAAGGCCCGTTAGAAAATACCCGTCATTAAAGACCCGATAGGAACAAAAGCGCAGACCAGTACAATTTCGTAGCTTAGAATTCCAATCGAAGCCATGTTGCCGATGAAACAGCATACTTTTGAAATTCTTCTCGAATAAATCGCATGGATACAAGCCAGAAATCATCATGCTTCTCTGTAACACAGGAAATGTTGAATACGTGAAGTTGTCAAACAAAATTCAATAAAGTTGTAAGATAAAAATAGATTCAATCGGAAATAACGACGAATGATCTCATCAAAAAACTCAGACCAGTTTCACTCTGATAAGGAAAAAACGCTTTTCAACAGGGAAAGACTCATACATAATTGGAATCTGATGTTTTGGTATGAGCGACTTTACAGGAGCATATTTGGAAACATGGAGGATATTATGAAACTAAATATCCTCGAAATCGGCAGTGGAACTTCGCCTCTGAAGCGGTTTTATCCTTCCGTTACAACGAGCGATATACTGGACATGGAACATCTCGATATAATATTCGACTGCCATGATATTGACAAAGTCAAAAAATTTAAGGATTGCAGCATCGATGTAATAACAATGACCAATGTCATCCACCATCTTCAAAAACCCATTTTATTTCTTGAGAAAGCGGCAATAAAGCTAAAACCGGGAGGAAAGATAATCATAACCGAACCGTATTTTTCGATCTTCTCATATCCTATTTTCAAGTTCATCCATCATGAACCCATAGATTTTTCGATCGAAAAACCGGAACTTGCGTCTATTGAAGGGCCTCTCAGCTCTGCAAATCAGGCTCTTCCCCACATGATATTCTTCTCCAGGAAAGCATTTATTAAGAGGTTATCCAGGATATATTCAATAAAATCGGTGAAGCCGTTCACTTTTATATCTTATTTTCTGACCGGTGGAATCTCACACAATTCTTATATCCCAAATGTCTTCTATAGAATAGTATTCGAGTTGGACCTGTTTTTATCGCTTTTGATGCGAAAGCTGTTCTGTTCATTCGCCACGGTGATTCTTGTCAAAAACTAAAACAAATTTATCAATTTCTTATCATGGGAAACCGTTTAAGAACTTCATTCCAAATAAGAAATGAGAAGCTGTCATGGGAAATATCGAGAGTCCCATAAAAAGATTTTCCAAGAAATATAAGGGGTATACTGCTCCATCTGCTTGCCGAGGAATATCTATGTTTTATTTGCCGCTATTTGCCGGGCCTGGAAGGTATGCTGTTACGCAGAAAGATCTATGCATGACTTTTTAAAAGTTTAGGAAAGTCATCTATCATCTATGCCGGAGCCTACCTAACCCATACATATGGTATTGAGGCCGGCGATTACTTTTCCATCAATACAGGAGCTATGCTTGATGGAAGAGGAGGAATCAAAATGTGAGACGGCGTGATGATTGGCCCCTACGCGATCATCGTATCCTCGACCCATCATTTTGATAAGCCGGGGGAACCCATGACCTCTCTGAATCATATCGAGCAACCCGTCACTATTGGGGACGATGTCTGGATCGGCGCACATGCCTTCCTCAAGGGTGGGGTTATTGTGGGATCCGGTTCCATCATTGGTGCCGGTGCCATTGTCTTGGATGATGTGCCAGAGTATACAATTGCTGCTGGCAACCCAGCGAAAGCGGTAAGAAAGAGAAGGTGTCCACCAACTGAAACACTATTGAATCGTTCTTCCAAATGAATGACTGCCTAAAGAAAACATTGGCAGATATTGGTAGGTGTTTATTCGAGTCGTCCGCCTCACATTGAGCCTCTTACCATTTTTTTACCCTGTACGAGCCCATGGCAAGAAAAGAACCGATAAGAAGAAATGAACTATTGTTCTTGATGGGTTAGATCATCGGATTGCGGCGAATGGGTTGGTGCGTTTCTCGATACCGATGGTTGTTTCCGGGCCGTGCCCGCAAAGGACCCGCACGGTGTCCGGGAGCTGAAACAGTTTTTTTCGGATGCTGGAAATAAGCGTGTCGTAATCCCCTCCCGGAAGATCGGTCCGGCCGATGGATCCGGCAAAGAGGGTATCGCCCACAAAGACGACGCCGTCCGTGGAAAGGGAAATTCCGCCGGGTGTGTGGCCGGGTGTGTGAATGACCTCCAGGATCACCTCCCCGAAAGCGATGGTATCTCCCTCATTTACGGTCCGGTCAGGAGAGGGTGAATCATCGGAGGAAAGACCGAAGTACGCGGCGCTTGCGGAAATGTGTCTCAACATGGGGGCATCGAGGGGGTGGATGAGAATTTCGGCCCCGGTGGCGTCTTTGAGCTTCTTATTACCGCTGACGTGATCGAAATGACCGTGGGTGTTGATAATATTTTTCAAGGTCAGGCTGGACCGGGCCAGGGCAAGTAGAATCCTCTCTGTCTCGTCCCCGGGATCGATGACTGCGGCTATTTTTGTCTTTTGGCACCCGACGATGAAACAATTAGACATGAGGGGGCCGACGGTCAGTTTGTGAATGATCAATTCCCCGCTCTTTTGGGTAGTGTGTGCTTTCATCCGTTGTTGTCTTGATCCCCCTGTTTTTTAATGAGTTTCATATGTATGGTGTCCAGGATTCCGTTGATGAAGGCGCCGGAATCCTCGGTGCCGTATTTTTTCCCCACATCGATAGCCTCGTTCATGGCCACTTTAGGGGGAATATCGTTACGGTACTTGAGTTCATAAACCGCAATCCGCATGACATTTCGGTCGACGCAGGACATCCGGCTCAATTTCCAGTTGTCTGAGGCCGATTCGATCAAGGCGTCGATTTCGGGCATGGTCTGCATCACCCCTTTGACCAGATCCAGGAAAAAGGCGCCTGCGTGTTCAGGAGGGGGGAAATGATCCAGGTAGCGCTTTAGTGCTTCTTCGTTCACACCATGGGCCATGTCCATGAAGAACAAGGCTTGCATGGCGAGTTCCCTGGATCGGCGGCGGCTCCCCATGGGTTATTTCCGATCCAACGCCTCCATCAGATCGGCCATTTCTATAGCGGTGATGGCAGCGCTCCACCCTTTGTTTCCGGCCTTGGTCCCGGCCCGTTCGATGGCCTGTTCGATGGTATCGGTAGTGACGACGCCGAAGATCACCGGAACCCCGCACTCCAAACCCACCGTGGCGATCCCCTTGGAGACCTCTGCGCTGATATAATCGAAATGTGGGGTGGCACCTCGAATGACCGCTCCCAGGCAAATCACAGCGTGATGGCTCCTTTTCTCGGCCAATTTTTTAGCTGCCAGCGGGATTTCAAAGGATCCCGGAACCTTGACGATTTCAAGATCCTCTTCCCGTGCGCCGCAACGGATCAGCGCATCGAGGGCCCCTGACAGGAGTTTTTCCGTGATAAAGTCATTGAAGCGGCTGACCACCAATGCGAACCGCTTCCCCTGAGCATTCAGTTTCCCTTCTACTGTTTTCGGCATGTGCGCCCCCCTTTTGTGGGTTTTTTCATCAGACAGAATATCGAAAGAACCCTTTTTTTAAAATCACGGATTGGCGTCGATATTGAGCAGATGTCCCATCTTCAGTTCCTTACATTTCAGGTAGCAACGGTTGAATTCGTTGGGTTCAACAGCGATGGGAACCTGTTCCACGACGCTCATCCCATAACCTTCCAGTCCCACGATTTTCTTGGGATTGTTGGTCAGAAGCCGCATCTTTCGGACGCCGAGATTGGCCAGGATCTGGGCACCGATCCCGTAGTTTCTCAGATCCGGCTTGAATCCCAGTGCCTGGTTGGCTTCCACCGTGTCGAGTCCCTGGTCCTGGAGAGCATAGGCCTTCAGCTTATTAATAAGGCCGATCCCCCGGCCCTCTTGACGGATATACAGCAGAACGCCCCTGCCTTCCTTGTCCATCCTTTTCATGGCCTGGTGGAGTTGTTCTCCGCAATCACAGCGAAGGGAACCGAAGATGTCTCCGGTCAGACATTCGGAATGAACACGGACCAGAATCGGCTCGTTCGGATCGATCTCCCCTTTGATCAGGGCAATGTGCAGCAGGTCGTCGATTTTGTTTTCAAAGACGATGGCCTTGAAGGTGCCGGCGATGGAGGTGGGGATGACGGTTTCCGCAGCTCGGGATACGAATGATTCGGTCCGCATCCGATACTCGATGAGGTCGGCGATGGTACAAATCCCGATATCGTGCTGCTTGCTGAATTCCACGAGGGCGGGCATCCTGGCCATCGTCCCATCTTCGTCCATGATTTCGCAAATCACTCCGGCATGCTTGAGTCCGGCCAGGCGGGCCAGATCCACGGACCCTTCGGTTTGACCGGCCCGGACCATGACGCCGCCGTTTCTTGCCCTCAGGGGGAAGATGTGCCCCGGCCGGACCAGGTCGCCGGGTTTGGCGTTATCTGCAGTGGCGGTGAGGATGGTGGTGGCGCGATCGAATGCGGAGATGCCGGTAGTCACGCCGCACCGAGCTTCAATGGAAACGGTGAATCCGGTCTGAAACCGTGAAGTGTTGTTGTTGACCATGGGAGGAAGATCCAGGGAATCAATCTTTTTCTCCGTCATGGAAAGACAAATCAACCCCCTGGCGTATTTGGCCATGAAATTGATGGCTTCAGGGGTCACTTTTTCGGCGGCCATGGTGAGATCCCCTTCGTTTTCCCGGTCTTCGTCATCGACCAGGATCACCATTTTACCTTGTCGAATCTCTTCAATGGCCTTTTCAATGGAAATTTTTGGCATCGGATCTTTTAACTCCTTGTCTGATCTGAATAATTAAAAGAAAAGCCTTTCAAAGGAAACCGGTCTTTTCCAGATATGCACGGTCTAGAAGTGAACCCTCTATAGCCCGTTTTTCGGATGAAGATTTTTTTTGCCGGGATAAGAAATGGGCGACATATTTTCCGATCATGTCCGCTTCGATGTTAACAGGATCGTTTGGTTTTTTAGTCCCCACGGTGGTCATTTGCGCCGTATGAGGAATGATGCTGACCTCGAAGGTATCCGGACGGCAGTCGTTGAGGGTTAGGCTCACCCCGTCCACCGCCACGGATCCTTTCGGAACCATGAATTCAAGGATATGCTCGGGCGCTTGGATGATCACCCGAAAAGCGTTTGCCATGCGGGTCTTTTCCCGGATCCGTCCGACGCCATCGATATGGCCGGAAACCAGGTGCCCACCGATCCGGTCGGAAAATCGCATGGCGCGCTCGATGTTGACTCGATCTCCGATCCGGGCTTTTCCGAGCGTCGTTTTTTCTAAGGTTTCCGGTGATACATCTGCGGCGAAGCGGTTTCCGGAAAAAGTCACTGCCGTCAGACAGACGCCGTTGACCGCAATGCTGTCCCCGATTCGGGGTTCGTTCAAGGTGAGTTCGACAGCAAAGACAAATCGCCGACCCTGTTCTGCAGCCTGAATCGCTGCGATGGTCCCCTGCCCTTCGATGATTCCTGTAAACATGGTTTTATCGTTTCGGATTTCCGGATCGCGGACTATTTTCCGCCTTTTTTTGGGAGGTTATGTACCCTTCGATCATGATATCATCTTTAAATCGATGCAGGCGGATACGCTCCATCGGTATGCTTGCAGCCATCCATTCAGGGCCTGGCCCCCGGCAGATGGGGTATCCGTCATCTCCCCCCAGGATCTTTGGTGCGAAGATAAAGGCAATTTTATCCACCACGCCTGACAAAAAGGCGGATCCCAGCGTGCGGCTTCCGCCTTCGATGAGCAGGCTGGTGATACCCAGGGCGCCCAGACGATCCATGAGCCTGTAAAGGTCGATCCGGTCGTCTCGGGTCGGAGCTGCAATGACCTTGACCCCGGATGTTTCGATCCGGCTTTTTTTGGCGACGACATCGGGGACGTTTTGATAGGCTTCACCGATAATAATTAATGTACCAGAGTCGGTGTTGTGCTGCAATACCTTTGCCTCCTCGGGGAGGCTAAGCCGGGTGTCCAGGATGACTCTGATCGGATGGGAAACTTTTTTTCCAGGAATCCGGGTCGTCAATTGAGGGTCATCCCGTTTAATTGTACCGACACCGACCAGAATGGCATCTACGGCATGTCGCATCCGATGGACATAGGCTCTGGATCGTTCCCCAGTGACCCAACGGGAGTCACCGGTCCGGGTAGCGATCCATCCATCCAGCGTGGCCGCGCATTTGGCAATGACAAAGGGCCGCTTTGTCAAAACATACTTCACATAAGCTTCATTGAGGGTCCTGGCTTCGGTCTCAAGGACTCCCAGGGTGGTCTCCACACCATTTTCATGGAGAAAATCGATACCTCTGCCGGTCACATCCGGATTGGGGTCTTTCATGGCGGCCACAATGCGCCGGATCCCGGCTTCAAGGATAGCCCGGGTGCACGGGGGTGTCCGGCCGAAATGGTTGCACGGCTCCAGAGTTACGAAAAGGGTCGCCCCCTTGGAAAGTGGCCCCGCATCCTGGATGGCCTCGATCTCGGCATGGGGCCTGCCCACCTTTCGATGGAACCCTTTTCCTACGACCTTCTCATCTTTTACCACGACGGCTCCTACCATGGGGTTGGGGGAGGTGAACCCCATCCCTTTCCGTGCAAGGGTGAGGGCCATTTTCATAAAGAATCGATCATCCATGGGTATTTTGGGAAACTTGAGATGAGACTATTGCTTATTCAAGAGATTTTTGAGTTCATCGAAAAAGTCGTTAACATCCTTGAATTCCCGGTAGACGGAGGCAAACCGGACGTAGGCTACGTCATCGATGGTGTGAAGCTTGGCCATTATTTTTTCACCCACAACATGGGAAGAGATTTCCTTTTCTCCGATCTCCCTTAAATCCCGTTCCAGGTCGTCGACAAACGACTCGATCTCGTTGATACTGATGTTTCGCTTCTCGCAGGCTTTCTTCATTCCGGAAAGGACTTTTCCCCGCGAAAAGACCTCCCGGCGGCCATCTTTCTTGATGATCGTCAGGGGGATCTCCTCGACGTGTTCGTACGTGGTGAACCGCCTGCCGCAAGCGATGCATTCCCGTCTCCGCCGAATGACTTCACCGTCTTTGCCGAGTCTGGAATCGATCACCTTGTTGTCGAGTTCGGAGCAGAATGGACATTTCATGCTTGGCTTCCTTGTTTAGGATTTTCCAGATGGATGACAGCGACTCCCGCCTCCTCGAACATCTGAGTGGACATGTGGTCCGCATAACCGGATTGGTAGTATATCTTTCGGATGCCGGCATTGATGAGCATCTTGGCACAGATGGCACAGGGTAAATTGGTGCAAAAAAGATCGGCATCCTTGATGGAGACGCCGTGAAGAGCTGCCTGGATGATGGCATTTTGCTCCGCATGGATCCCCCGGCAAAGCTCGTGCCTTTCGCCGGAAGCAAGCCCCATCTGTTCCCGAAGGCATCCCGTTTCCAGACAATGCCGGATTCCCGAAGGGGCGCCGTTATATCCGGTACTTAGAATCCGCTTTTCCTTGACGATGATCGCTCCCACGGACCGTCTGAGGCAAGTGGAGCGCTTGGCCACCAGGGATGCGATATCCATGAAATAAGTTTCCCAAGAGGGGCGGCTGTCGCAATTTTCCATTCAGTTGGACTCTCCCGGGTTAAATTGCGGATAAATCGGAAACGCCCTGCAGAGATCCAGGGTTTTTTTTCGGATCTCTTGAATCGTCTTGTCGTCTCCCGGTTTTATCAAGACCCGAACGATCAGATTGGCGATATGGGCCATCTCAGACAGGCCCATTCCCCGAGTGGTTACCACCGGGGTGCCGATGCGGATCCCGCTGGTGACCGCCGGCCCGGCAGGATCGAAGGGAATGGCGTTTTTGTTGGTGGTGATACCCGCCCGCTCCAGCATTTCTTGGGCCGTCTTGCCGGTGAGGTTCAGGCTTCTCAGATCGAGCAGCAGCATGTGGTTGTCTGTTCCTCCGGACACCAAATCCACCCCTTCACCCAGAAGGCCGGAAGCCAGGGCTTTGGCATTTTCGACGACCCGTTTTTGATAAGCCTTGAATGTGTCCCCGAGGGCTTCCTTGAATGCTACAGCCTTGGCGGCGATGACGTGCATGAGGGGTCCGCCTTGAATCCCGGGAAAGATCTCCCGGTCGAATTTTTCTTTGTGTATCACTCGAGAAAGAATCAGTCCGCCCCGTGGACCTCGGAGGGTTTTGTGCGTGGTAGAAGTGACCGCATCAGCCGTTTGAATAGGGGATGGATGCAGCCCGGCTGCTACCAGGCCGGCGATGTGGGCCATATCCACCATCAAAATGGCCCCCACCGATCGGGCGATGTTTGAAAAGGCGTCAAAATCGATGATTCGGGGATAGGCGCTAGCTCCGGCAACGATCATCTTTGGCCGTACGTGACGGGCGATCCGTTCTACCTCGGTATAGTCGATGCGTCCGGTTGTCTTGTCCACGCCGTAGTGGGAAAACTGAAAAAACCGGCCAGAGAAACTGGCCGGGCTCCCATGCGTCAGGTGTCCGCCATGGGTCAGGCTCATACCCAGAATGGAATCTCCGGGATCGAGCAGCGAAAAGTATACGGCCATGTTGGCTTGGGAGCCCGAATGCGGCTGAACGTTGGCATACTCAGCCTTAAACAGCGACTTGGCACGGTCTGTCGCCAAACGCTCCGTCTGGTCCATGTACTCACATCCACCATAATACCGTTTCCCCGGATAACCCTCGGCGTATTTGTTCGTGAGCACGCTCCCCTGTGCTTCCATGACCGCTTGGCTGGCGATGTTTTCCGATGCGATCAGTTCAAGCGTGTCTCGTTGGCGAATAAACTCGGCACGGATGGCTGAGGCGATTTCAGGATCTGTTCTTTGTATTGCGTCCAATGTCAGCGTGTTTTCCATTTCGTTCTGCAAGACCACACATCGTGGGATGAATTCAACGGGAGGTGCCTGGATTCGGCTCTTCGGCTTTCTGTAATGCCGCCTGTTCGATCTTATTGACGCGTATCTGGTGGCGCCCGCCTTCGAAGGGAGTATCGAGCCACACCCGCACGATTTCCAGGGCGAGCCCTTCACCAATCACCCGGGCGCCCAAGGCGAGAATGTTGGCGTCGTTGTGTCGCCGGCTCATGGTGGCGGAATACATATCTGAACAAAGGGCGGCCCGTACACCGGGAAACCGGTTGGCCACTATGGACATGCCGATTCCGGTACCACAAATGAGAATGCCGCGACGGACCTTTTTCGAAGAGACCATGGCCGCCACCTTCTTCCCGAAGTCGGGATAATCGACAGAGGCTTCCCCGTTTGTTCCCACATCCACTATCTCGATCCCTTTTTGGAGCAGGAATTTCTTGATGACCTCCTTGAGCGCATAGGCGGCATGATCACAGCCGATGGCAATGGGGCCCGTGATGTCTTCCATATCCAATGCCTTTCTTTTTTATCGCGCGATGAATACGGTCGATGATTTCCTACAAATAATTATTATATCATGCCCCTTGAGCTTGGGCAAGGGAAAATGGACGAATTATTAAGGATTTAAGGGTGGAATTTTTTAAGAACCAGGCAGGCGTTGGTTCCGCCAAAACCAAAGGAGTTGTTCATGGCGTACTCGACGGCTTTTTTGCGGGAGACGTTGGGAACATAGTCGAGATCGCATTCCTCCCCGGGATTTTCAAAATTGATGGTGGGGGGAAGGATGTCATGGTATAGGGTCAGGGCCGTAAAAACGGTCTCGATCCCACCGGCGCCGCCGAGAAGATGGCCGGTCATGGATTTCGTGGAACTGACGGCAACCGTCCGGGCATGTTCCGCAAAGACGGTCTTGATGGCCCGGGTTTCATATAGGTCATTGAGGAGGGTGGAGGTACCGTGGGCATTGATATATTCCACAGCCTCAGGCAAAATTCCTGAATCTTCAATGGCGGCCGCCATGCATCGCGCCATCCCCTCGCCATCCTGTGAAGGGGCGCTGATGTGGAAGGCGTCCCCGCTCATTCCATATCCGACAATCTCGGCATAGATACGGGCTCCGCGTTTTTCGGCGTTTTCCAGGCTTTCCAGGATCAGGATACCGGAGCCCTCTCCGATGACGAATCCGTCACGGTCCCGGTCGAAAGGCCTGGAAGCCTTCTCCGGCGCGTCGTTTCGGGTGGAAAGGGCCTTCATCGCGTTGAATCCGGCAACAGCTGTAGGGGTTACCACAGACTCCACGCCTCCGGTGATCATGGCATCGGCACGACCGCTTTGAATGATCTTGAAGGCCTCGCCGACGGCGTGGGTTCCGGCGGCACATGCGGTGGCCATGGATGCGTTGGGGCCTTTTGCCCCAAAAAGGATGGAGATCATTCCGGCGGCCATGTTCCCTATCATCATCGGGATGAAAAACGGGCTCACCCGTTTGGGCCCTTTATGTTCGATGACCCGGGTCGTTTCCTCCAGAAAAGAAAGCCCCCCCAGACCGCACCCCGTGAATACACCGACCCGTGGAGCATTTGCAGAATCGATGGTCAAGCCGGAATCTTCCATAGCCATCCGGGAGGCGGCCACGGAATAGGCGATGAACGGTGTGGACCGGTTGGCGTCCTTTTGGGACATGAAATCGGTGGGGTTGAAGTCTTTGATCTCGCCCGCGATTTGGGTCTGGTACTGAGTGGCGTCGAACCGCGTGATCCGTCCGATCCCGGACTTTCCGTCGCAAAGAGCGGTCCAGGTTTCTTTCACTCCCACGCCCAGGGGTGTCACCAGACCGACGCCGGTGATCGCGACCCTTTTTTTAATCAAAGCTTCCTCCCTGTATCCATCTTTGAGCGGGCATCAAAGCCCGGAAAAAAATCTCCGTTATCGGGACGGATGATGAGCGATTAAGAATGTTTGGCGATATAATCCAGGACGTCTTTCACAGTGACGAGTTTTTCCGCCTCTTCGTCCGAAATCTCGATATCAAACTCCTCCTCCATGGACATGATGAGTTCCACCAGATCCAAGGAGTCCGCGCCCAGGTCATCCACGAAGGAAGCCTCCGGTACGATGTCGTTGATGTCCACGCTCAGTTTTTCCGCGATGATCTTTTTGACCTTATCCTCAAGTGACATGATCGTTTCCTCCTTCATAGCTTTCCGGGATAGCATTTATTAAGTTGCTAAATATACATGCCGCCACTGACATGGATGACCTGGCCGGTAATATATGCCGCTTCATCGGAAGCCAGGAAGGCCACCATATGCGCTACGTCTTCGGGCTGCCCGGTTCGGCCCAGGGGGATCTGTGCGAGCATGCCTTCCCTCACCTTCTGGGGAAGGGAGGCAGTCATGTCCGTTTCGATGAATCCCGGTGCCACCGCGTTCACGGTAATACCCCGCTGAGCGAATTCCCTGGCGGCGGTTTTAGTCAAACCGATGATTCCCGCCTTGGAAGCCACGTAGTTGGCCTGGCCGACATTTCCGATAACCCCCACAATGGAGGCAATGTTGATGATGCGCCCGAACCGCTGATTCACCATAGCGCGGGCCGCAAATCGAGTGCAATGGAAGGCGCCCTTCAGATTGACGGCCATGACGGCATCCCAGTCCTGTTCGTTCATACGCATGAGCAATTTATCTTTGGTGATTCCGGCGTTGTTGACTAGAACATCGATGCGCCCGGTTTCGGCGATGATGTTCTCGAAGAAAGCCTTGACTTCGGCCTCCGAAGCCACGTTGACGCTGCCGCTTTTCGCGGATCCCCCGACTTCTTCTATAAGGGTCTCGGTTTTTTTCGCATGGATCTTTTCGCCTTCCGGGTCGGTGGGAGAAAAATAGTTGAAGTAAATTTGCGTATCCGTTCCCGAAAGTGCCAGGCAAATAGCGCGTCCAATTCCCCGTGAGCCTCCGGTGACCACAGCCACCCGTTTTTCCCCGGTTGTCATTTCTGCCTCTCAAAGATATAGTCGGCCGCAAGGTCCAAGTCGTTGAAGAGGTTTTGATATCCGGCAGTCAGCGATGCGAAGGCGATGCGGTCCAGGAATGACAAAGATTTTTCCGAATCGAAAAGCCCGCTTCCCAGGATGATTTTCGCGGCATTTTGTGATATTGCTTGAGCTACCTCACGGGCAAAAATTCTTGAAAAGGCCTTGATTTTTTTAGATGCGGGATGCTGTTGTTCTTCCAGGCCTTTGGCTTTTTTCACGAAACTGGCCCCGATTTCCACATGGGTCATCATATCGGCTAACGCAAACATCACCACCTGTTGCCGGGTGAGTTTGTGGTCATGGGCCAATGTCACGATTTCATTCAACGCCCGGGCCGCCAACCCGATGAGTTTGCCTCCCATATCGGGGTATAAAGCATCTATTTGATCCATCTCCAGGGCGATATCCGAATAAAAGGCCCCCTTGGATTTTCGGGTCTTTTTCCAGCGGAACGTGCTGATGATGTTTTGCTGGATTTCGCTGGTCCCCTCATAAATGCAGGTAATTTTCACATCCCGTTTGATCTTTTCCACCATAAACTCCCGGATGTAACCGTATCCGCCGAGAGCCTGCATGGCGTCGTCCGCGGCTTTGTTGGCGGCTTCGGTAGCAAAGAGCTTGGCGATGGAGCCTTCCACCTGCAGGTCTTCCCGGGTTTCATCCAGCCGCTTTGCTGTTTCCGCTAGATAAGCGGCAGCGGCTTCCAGACGGACCACGTGGGGAACTACGAGCTTGTGGGTATACCCTTGCTTTTCAGAGAGGGGGGATCCGAATTGGATCCGTTCCTTGGCATACGGAATAACAATGTCCATGGCAGCTTGGCCGGCACCAAGGGCCATGGCGGCCACCATCAGTCGCGTGTAGCCGAAGACTTCGTTGGCTTGCTTGAGTCCGAGGCCCGGAACCCCGCCGATGAGGTTATCCTTCGGGACGAAAACATCGGTGAAGGTGAGGGGAGAGGTGTTGGAAGCGCGGATTCCATGCTTTTCTTCGCCTTTTCCCTGCACAAACCCTTCCGAACCTTTCTCCACAACAAAAAAGGAAGGCCCTTCCGGGGCCTTGGCCAGAACAGTGATAAAGTCGGCGTATCCACCCGTGGAGATGAACTGCTTGCTTCCGTTTATTTTATAGCCGATAATCTCTCCCGAAGATCCCAAGACCGGATCCGCCTTGGTTTTTAAGGATGCCAGGTTGCTTCCGGCTTCGGGCTCCGTCACGGCATAAGCAACCAGAGATTTTCCCTCGGCGATGGCGGAAAGCCACTTTTTCTTTTGCATTTCGGTTCCGCCGACTCGAAGGGGGTCTGACCCTAACTGGATGGCGAAAAAAGCCGTGGAGACCCCCAGGCAGATCTTGGCCATTTCCCGAGTGATCTCGCAGCAATCTGCGGCACCACCCCCCATCCCGCCGTAAGCTTCCGGGATGAACAGGAGCTGGAGCCCGATCTCGGGGCTCAACATTTGGCGGATGATATCTTCAGGAAAAGCCTCGTGTTTATCCAACTCAAGGACTTTTTCCTTGGTCAGGAGCCGGTTTTTCAGCTGCAGGACCGTTTCGACGACCATCTGCCGGGTTTCCGGGTCCAGACCGTTGGTTTGAAATTGGGTGGCAGGATCAGAGGCCATATCGAAAAGGGCTTTCTGGGGACTTATTCTTCGGTTTCGATCACTTTGCGCCCCTTGTAGGTACCGCAGTTGGGGCAGGCGCGATGCGACGGCTTGGCCTCCCCGCATTGGGGGCACGGCGACAGATTGGGAAGGTCGGTCTTATAATGCGCCCGGCGCATGTCACGTTTTGACTTGGATTTCCTACGTTTTGGCAGTGGCATAAGTAATCTCCTAACTAATTGACATTGCTATTTATTTTTACAAAATGAATCTGAATCGAAATAATTGGCATCTAGTAATTGAAAACCGAAACGTTGTCAAGGACTTTTCATCGGCGCAACTAAAATTGTTCCTCTTGTACTCGGATACGGCATGTGATATGAAAAAGTTCGCCGAATGGATCGATGTGGGAAATGGATTTAACTAATTGATAAAATTAAATATAAATTCATAACGGATTATACGGGGCCCTCATCCGAAAGCATTGTAGGAAAGGATGGGATATCAAGCCGGAAAGCACCCGCAGGATTACGGCTGGAAAAAGAAGGTTCTGCCTTTTAATGACTAGGTTAGAAAAAAGTCGATGAGCTAAGCTGAAAAATATTGCGTGAGTGGATAATAATAAGAATATAATATTCAAATGGTTACTAATAAATCGACGGCAATTTTATAAATATCGAAAAGGAAATGATAAGCAATGATCGTTACGCGATTTCCTCCGAGTCCAACCGGGAATCTTCATCTGGGAGGCGCCCGGACGGCTCTGTTCAACTGGCTGTATGCCCGACACACCAAGGGAAAATTTATCTTAAGAATCGAGGACACGGACACGGTACGCTCCTCGCAGGAATCTGTGGACGCCATCCTGGAGTCGCTCAAGTGGCTGGGTATCGACTGGGATGAGGGGCCATACTTTCAATCCCAACGTTTCAATATCTATCAGGATCATATCCAAAAGCTTATCGAATCGGATCACGCCTACTATTGCGATTGTCCCCCGGAAAGGCTCGAAGAAATCCGTAAAAACGCCATGGCCTCGGGTGGGAAGCCCAAGTACGATGGGAAATGCCGGGAGCGGGGTCTGAAGCCTTCCGAAGAAACGGTGGTCCGGTTCAAGGCTCCCCAGATCGGAACGACGATCCTAAACGATGTCGTCAAGGGAAGCATCGTTTTTGAAAACAGCGAGCTGGACGATTTCATCATCGCCCGGAAGGACGGTACGCCCACCTACAATTTTGTAGTGGTAGTGGATGATATCACCATGGGCATCAATGTGATCATTCGCGGCGACGATCATGTGATGAACACCCCTAAGCAGATCCTGATCTATAAGGCCCTGGGTGCGGCCCTTCCCATATTCGGTCACGTTCCTATGGTTTTAGGTAGCGACCGTTCCCGCCTGAGCAAGCGCCATGGCGCCATGTCGGTGCTGGCCTACCGGGATATGGGGTATCTCCCGGAGGCCCTCATCAACTATCTGGTCCGCCTGGGATGGTCATACGGGGATCAGGAGATATTTACCCGGGATGACCTCATTGAAAAATTTTCAATGGAAAGGCTCGGAAAATCCCCCGGAGTCTTCAACCCGGAAAAACTTTTGTCCGTCAACGCGGAGCACATCAAGCGAATGTCTGCCGGAATCCTGGCCGAACAGCTTCATCCGTTCCTTGTCGCACGAGGCGTTCAAGTGGAAGGCGGGCCGGATCTTGAAGGGGCGGTTTCCACTCTTGTCGAGCGAAGCAAGACCCTTGCGGAGATGGCCGACAGCGCCTTATTTTATTTTTCCGCAAACATCGTTTACGAAGAAGCGGTGGCTAAAAAATTTCTCAACGCCGAATCTGCCGCTATTCTTCATCATATCACGAAGAAATTGGAAGCCTTGAATACCTTCGGGGAAAAAGAACTGGAGGGCGTTTTTAAATCGGCCATGGAACAAACCGGTCTTAAATTGGGCAAGGTCGCTCAACCAGTGAGGGTGGCCTTGACCGGCAAGACGGCAAGCCCCGGCATCTTCGAGATTTTGCATGTGCTGGGCAAACAGCGTACCGTCGAGCGCTTAATGAGGGCGATTGCCTTCATCGAAGCCCAGCGGCCATGAAAGTCGGGCAACTTCGCTGCCATCTGCCTCTTGCAAGTGGCTTTAAGGGGAGATAATATAATAAAATAGGCAGGTTAGATCAGGGCAGGAACCACAGGTACTTTTGAATTATTTGCGCGGGTTTGTTTCTGCCGTGAAGCGGCTTACTTGAACCTCCGTGTGCAGTAGTGTCACCCATCCCATGATAACCGCTGTACGCTTACGTCGGTGGAATTTTCCAAGATCGAAAACCCTCGGACCCTTATCATGCATTTCCTTTTTTCCCTTGGTGGATTTTGAATTCGATGAATTCATCGACACGTTGTTGTTTGTCTTTCGATATCTTCTTGAACTGGCAACCGATGAGCACATAGGTAAAAATGCGTTTATCCAAAAACCACATGATTTCCAGTTCCTGAGGGCATAAGAAAGCGAGTTGGCTCTCTCCGTTAATTGATTTAAGAAAAAGCCTATTACCGTAATCGATAGTCGGTAAATCCTCCCGACGGACAATAAACCTCAACCCGCCGGCTCCGATATCCGCGATTTTAAAATGATAGATATCCCGATCCGTTTCAGTAAGACTAACAACACCTAATACTTCTTCCGACGGTGAGAACGGAATACGCTTAAATTCTCTTCGATTGGCACTTTCATATTCGTCGGGCATATTTCCTCCTTTGATGTGGTTTGGTCATTGGTCTTCGTCTTGCCAACCCGCCTTCGGCCGGATTTTCTCGAAGATCAACGTTCTCGGTGGTTATCCGGAAAAACAATCGACCTGTAAATCCGCAATACCGGACTCCCACCTTCGGGGGCTCCCCTTGTTTATTAAATAGCTGTTCCTCAAAACCGGTCTTTTTGGCCATTAAATGTTCTTGTATGAAGGGTAATCCCGGATTGATAGGGCCATGGTTCCAAGCATACCTTCCGACATATCTCATCGGATCAAATGTCCCCCTTCGCATCGTGCTGAACCATCCTAGTGGTGTGTATCTAAAAAAAACTTTAAAATAGTCCATAATCCGTCATTCCCGTGAAAACGGGATTCCAGCTTAAAGGACTGGATTCCGGGGCAAGCCCGCAATGACACCTATTGTAAAGCCGTTACTGAGACACTACAATAGCATGTAAAAGAACGAAAAAGTCCATCACCTGGGAAAAAACGGTCTGCCTCTGATACATTGCTGTACTCCTTTCGCACGCGAAGTTTGCCGGCAAAGGAGTATGGGGCCAGACCTAAACGAATTTCAAGTCGATCCCTCTCAATTTCGTCAATATAATATATAATATCAATTAGTTATGTACAATTTTTAAAATTTTAGCCAGACAGCACTGTTAACATATGAATGATCAAAAGACGCCTCTTAACCATGGTGGACTGAGAATCCGAAAGGCTTTATACCCTTCATGGGAATCCGTGCTATTTCATATTGTTAACAGCTTTTCCTCATTTGTTAAGATCTCTGTTAACGGGATTCCCCAATACTTGACTTCAATGTTAAGTTTTTCTAGAGTTTTCGTTACGCCCAATTGATCTGCGCAAGCCTTGCAAGCAGTTATATGAACTCCTGCTTTTAATGCTTTCTTAACCATTTTTTGAATATTGTCATCTTCGCTCACCAATTTAGCAGACGCGCCCCAAATAATAAGAGTGACTTTTTCCCACCAACCATGAATGAGAGAATTTACGGTATACATAAATACCATTTTTTCTGCAGTAATCGGATTGTCATTAGTCCATAACACATAGAGATGTGTTTTCTTGCTCATTTATCATCTCTCCTTCAATTTGGGGTTTAACGCTCCGGTTCAGCGCCGGCACGCAGCGTCGTCCGCTGCAACCGGTTGTGAATGCCCGGCACGGGCGTGATCTTATTGGGTGAAAGATGATGGATAAGAATTTCCTTTTCGTGACTTGACGTATCTCAGAAATCGTCTTGTATGTCAAGTTTTAGCAGATACTTTATATAACTTCCGGCTCCTCGATAAACGATATGATCTTCATGACTTCCTGGCACTTCGGGCAAAGCAAGGGGTCCACATGATAAATCTTCCGGATCAGCCGGGCCCGGTTCTTCCGAAACGCGCGGGATATCAGAACATGCTCCATCAACGTCGGCACGCTGTCATTCTCTCCCGCCTTCTTTCTCATGCCGCGCCTTTTAAGGCGGGGATGATTTACTTCCGGAAAGATTTCTTGTTTCCATTGGGCAATTAATTGCCTTTGGATTTTGCTGGTAGGCGCGGTAAAGAGGTTTCTGGTTGATCTGAGAGCCGATAAAGATCAGAGACGAGTGCTTCGGGGGAATATTGAGATACGATTTTTGGAGGTTCTGCGTCAAATTCCTGTCGTCTAAAATTGCTATCGTTCAGCCTATGGTAAGTTCCGATTCTCTGACTCTATAAAAAAGGATCTCACCTTCGCAACTATTTGGTTTTCAGTTAATCTGTCGGAGGCCTCGACTGTTGCAATCCTGTCGCGCTTGTCCTTTATTTTCTCAATTTCTTTTGCCAGCTCAAGTTTCGCCTCACCGGGGCCAAAGATGAAGATATTGTCGGCTTTGCCGGCCTCTTTAATTACCAGCTGATAGAAGTTATGATACTGGTGTTTGCGGCGCTCGTCCGCTTTTCGCTCTTTTGATACTGATTGAGCCACGGAAGTGCCAGCCGCTTTCCACCCGCCTGATGGACGAAAGTGGCTTTCGGCGTGTGACTCGATTCGCTCAACCGTTGTTTGGCCGCCTTCTATCGAAACTAAAATTGCCTTCTTGTGATCGATCCAGATACCAATCTTTTTCTTCATGATGTGCCCTAATTTTTCCATGGATAAGAATTTCCTTTTCGCGACTTGATGTATCTCAGAAATCGTCTTGTATGTCAAGTTTTAGCAGGCACTTTATATTGTGGAGGGTTTCGTGGTGGTTTTCGGGGGATCGGTCGGTTATGCTGGACGAGTCGATGATTCCAGAAAAACCCTGAAGATCCGCGTCATTTCCACCGATTTTAACGATACCTGTCCCGTATGCCTTAAATTCACAATTTATTGAATCCAGGCATCGGCAAATGGGAGTTGGGGGTATGCGTCGTCATATGTCTACTCGGGGACTTGTGTATGTTTTGCGGCCGGCGGGTCACAGTTCCGAGTTTCCCATAAATCGAGATGCACTAAATGTTTTGGACGATGTGTAACCTTTGGACTCGTATATGACCGACTGACCGTCGATGACATTGACTGTCTTGTAACGCCTCCATCCCTGATACCCACCCAGAGCGGGAGCAAGGTCAAGACGGATAAAAAGAACAACCTCAAACTGGCCGGGCTTCTTGAGAGAAATATGCTCAAAAGGGTGTGGGTTCTCTCTCCTGAAGATCGGGCGCACCGTCAAATACTCAGGACCAGGTGGCAGATCATCAATCACCGCTCAGATGTCATGCGCTAGATCAAGAGCATGCTGCTAATAACCGGAATGGATCGAGATCCTCAAAGAATCTTTAATGCGCAGGTGTTGTTTGATCCATTTAAAGAACAATTCAACGTGCCATCGGCAACGGCTGTGGCAGAAAGAGAAAGATTGTTGGTTAAGAAAGTCAGATGTTTTTGGGTGGCGGGGTCCAGACAGAGGATTCGCCGTATCTTTGCCGGATAATTTTTTTAACGATCCGGTCCAGGATTCTGACGTCGTGGACTTTGCCGGATGTAATGATGACACCACTGGGGATGCTTCCCAGAAGATCCAAAAGCATATGCAGTTTCACCGCTGCCTTTCTTTTCCGGAATTTGGCCCAGGGAAAAAGAGAAAGACACAGATCGATAGTCGTGGAATCCAAGGCGTAAAAGGACTATCCAATTCTACACCGAAAGAATTGTTGATGTAGAGCTTTTATCAGCCAATGACGAGATGGGCTTTTTTCGATGAATGAATACCATACACGTATTTCGAGGATTGGACGCCTCGCCCCAATGCAGATATTGAACCCGAGGGGACGTTTTGAAATCACCTCATAGTTCTTTGGAATTTATCAAGTGTGGGATCTCTTGCCGCAGGACGAAAAGGCCTGTATTAACATTCTCGGAATATCATGCGACGGCGTTTGAATCGGCAACAATCCGCGATCGCCCTGAAAAATGCGGCCAGCATCCTCGTGGCGCGATCGCAAATGGCGTATGAAAGACGTTTGAACGTGACCCTCGAAACCGGAACTTCGGCGATGCCCTATACGCGCATACTACTGCTTCTTTCCCTGTTGGCCGCATTCCCGCCCATATCCACGGATATGTATCTGCCGGCCCTGCCCATGCTGCAGACCGCCTGGGGTGCGGACCTCTCCACCATCAATCTGACCCTGGTCCTTTTCTTCGTCTTCTTCAGCTTCGCGCTGCTGGCCTACGGCCCGGTGTCCGACAGCTTCGGTCGCCGCCCCTTGCTGCTGGCCGGGATCGCCGTCTATATCCTCGCCAGCATCTTGTGCGGCACGGCCCATGGTGTGGGATGCCTGATCGTGTTTCGCATTCTACAGGCGCTTGGCGCCGCTTCGGCCTCGGCGCTCTGCATGGCCATCGCCAAGGATCTCTTCCTGGCCCGCGAGCGGCAGCAACTGCTGGCACACCTGGGGGTGATCGTGGCCCTGGCGCCCATGCTGGCGCCCGTGATAGGCGGGTGGGTGCTCAAATGGTTGAACTGGCGCTGGATTTTTTTCATCCAGGCCGCTTGGGGGGTGCTTGCCTGGATCGGCGTCCTGCGCATGCCCGAACCCCTGCAAAACAAGGTGCCAGCCACCTTCAGACAGATTCCGGGGCGCTACCTGGGCCTGTTCAAAAATAGACGCTTCATCACCATCAGTGTGCTGATGGCGCTGGTCATGACGCCGGTCTTCGCCTTCATCGCCGGATCGCCTGCCATCTACATCACTCATTTTCACATGGACGCCCAGATGTTCGGTCTCTTCTTCGGCGGCAACGCCCTGGCCATCATGATCGGTGCCTTCACTTGCAGCCGCCTGGCCCGCCGCATGCCGGGCTGGCCCCTCCTGCAGGCGGGCTTCGCCGCAATGGCCGCCGGCGGTCTGGGCATCTGGCTCATCGGTCCTAAAGGGCCCCTGCCCTTTGCCTTCTCCATGTTCCTGGTCACCTACTGTGTCGGCCTGACCAGGCCATTGAGCAACAATCTGGTGCTGGAACAGGTATCCCAGGATGTCGGCACGGCCTCGTCGCTGATGATCTTTCTTTACTTCGTGGCCGGCGCCGGCGCCATGGCGGCCATCTCCATGGAGTGGTCTAGTCGCATCCGCGTCATCGGTTTGCTGGCCTTCGGCAGCGGTCTGGTGATCCTCGGGGCGCTGTACTGGATCGCCGGCCACTGGAAAGGGGCCCTGAAAGCGGTGCAGTGATCTTTCTTATAGATTGGACCTTTTATCATTAGCATCCACCAAAAAAGGTGTATGTTTGCAACAGGCGGAATACCTTAACTCTAAACTTTCCGATTTCATCTCCGGTTTCGACGGCTTAGGAAACAGTCCCATGAACATTTTAAATCCCGAACTCCAGCTGGCCGAAGAGTTTATCCAGCATACCAGCTGCAACATCTTTCTGACGGGCAAGGCCGGCACCGGAAAGACCATTTTTCTCCATGCCATCAAGAAAAAGAACCACAAGCGGCTGGTGGTGACGGCCCCGACCGGCGTGGCCGCCATCAACGCCGGCACACTGTCATCCTCTCCCGCCTTCTTTCTCCTGATACCCACCCAGAGCTGGAGCAAGGTCAAGACGGACAAAAATGACAGCCTAAAATTTGCCAGGCTTCTTGAGAGCAATATGCTCAAAAGAGTGTGGGTCCACTCACCTGAAAATCGGGCGCACCGACAAATACTCAGGACCCGGTGGCAGATCATCAATCACCGCTCAGATGTCATGTGTCAGATCAAGAGGATTCTGTTACTAACCGGAATGGATCGAAATTTTCAAAGAACCTTAAATACGAAGGTGTTGTTTGATCCATTTCGTTTATGTAGAGCTTTCTGGCTTGAATAGTAGGACATAAGAACATGGATAACTTCCAACATATTGCATTTACAGCTGCAAGCTGCTATTATTGCTAAAAAGTCCGGCGACCGGCCTCCTTCCGACCGGTATGGCTTGAAATGATCGCATCACGATCAATACAACAAAAAATAAAGCAAAGCTATTCGCTTTAATAAATCAAGCTTTCTCAAATAACGACCCATTTTTTCCTTCAGGAAATGATAAACTATTCCAGAAAGGAGGAAATGTTAAATGATGAAGACAAGTTTTAAGGGATCGGAAAAGCGTAGTTACATCCTCACCAGTTCGTTGTTGCTCATCGCCCTGATCGGGGTCCTTTTATGGCCCCATCTTTCAGCGGCGGCATCTCTCGGCATTACAGAAACCGAGATTGTGTTGGGACAGTCGTGTGCACTCACCGGCCCGACCAAGGCTCTTGGGCTAGGCATGAGGGATGGCGCGCTGGCCTACTTCAAGGAACTCAACAGTAAAGGAGGCATCAACGGGAGAAAAATCCGCCTCGTCAGTCACGATGACGGATACGAGCCGGAGGCGTGTGCCACCAACACGAACCGGTTGATCGATCAGGACCTGGTATTTTTATTGTTCGGCTACGTGGGCACGCCTACAGCGACTGCGGCCGTACCCATCGCAACAAAGAAAAATGTGCCGTTTTTTGCCCCGTTCACAGGCGCCGAATTCTTAAGAAACCCGGTCAACCGCTATGTCCTCAATATCCGTGCCAGTTACTACCAGGAAACCGAAGCCATGGTGGATCGGCTGGTAAAGGATAAGGGTGTCAAACGCATTTCCGTATTTTATCAGGATGATACATATGGAAAGGCTGGCCTGGAAGGTACGAAACTGGCCCTTGCAAGAAGGGGCATGTCCATGGTCAACGAGGCGACCTATCCCCGGAATACCCTGGAAGTGGAATCCGGCGTGAAACTCATGCTCGAGACCAAGCCGGAGGCGATCGTCATGATCGGCGCTTATGCACCCTGTGCGCAGTTCATCAAGCTTATGAGGGAAAAGGGAAGCAATCCCTTTTTTCTCAATGTCTCCTTTGTTGGATCTGATGCCCTGGCGATAACCTTGGCCAACATGGGGCTGGGTGTGGTGGTGACTCAGGTTGTGCCTTATCCTTTCAACAAAAAGATTCCGGTCGTGTCGGATTATCACAAGATGACTCGAGCGCATGTACCTGAAGTGGACCCCGGCTTTGTCGGTATGGAAGGGTTTATTGCGGCTAAGGCATTGTGCAAGATTTTGTCTGAAACGCCCGAGCCCATCACCCGGGAGGGATTCATCGAAACAGCCGAAAAACAGGCGAAGGTGGATCTTGGGGGCTTTTCTTTTTCATTCAGCCCGGGCAGCCACCAGGGTTCCAACCTGGTTTACTTTTCACAGGTCGGACCGGGCGGCTTCATCTCGCCCGTCGATAACTTGACGCAGCTCTATGAGTTTCAGCGCTGAATCTCTTCTTTGAGCAGGCAGCAGGCGATCCGGTATGTTGGCGATCCGTCGGGTTCATAGTCGAGGGTTTTCGGCTGAACCAACTTGTTCATCACACACCCTTCCGGTATCGTTAAATTAAAAAGGTCGGTCTCGTTGATGCTGGGCATAGCGATCAGCTTATCCTTTTGGAATAGCAGGCTGTGGATCGGATAATCTTCGCATAAGGGGCAACGATAGACGCGGCCGTTGGGAAAGAGAAAGTAATTATTCGCCACCATGCCGGCACATGCAAAGGGTTCATCGGGAGTCAGATAAACTTTCGGATAAATGGCCCGGATACCGGATGCGGCAGTGATCCGGGCAATTTCGGGAATTGTATTGAGCCACTCCTTTCGGGTAACCGGCATGCAGCCGGCGTTTTGGGTGCCGGCTTTTCCTCGAAGGCCGATGACCTGGATGAAAAATCGGTCGACCTTCAGATCCGTCAGGAGAGGAGGCATCCGGTGGAGCTCGTGGATATTGGCTCGGCTGACGGTATAAATCAGGCTGGTTTGAAATCCCCGGGCAACGGCTTTTCGGATACCGCCGATACATGCCTTAAAGGATCCTTTTCCGCGGATGGAGTCGTTGGTGTCCGGCCCGGTGCCGTCGAGACTGAAGCTGAAGTAATCCACCGAATCGGGAGTTACCTTTTCCAGTATGTTATGAAAAAGGTACCCGTTCGTATCGATGGTGATGGAGGCATACCCCATCTCTTTGGCCGCTTTAACGGCAGCAGCAAGATCGGGGTGCAGGGTGGGTTCCCCGCCAAGGAAGATCAGGTTGCTGTGTTTTGAGAGGCCGGCCATTTCCGCAAGCCAGCTTCGGATGGTCTCTATAGGAAGAATTTTTTTCCCATGTTGTTTGTAATTGATATAACAATGGCGGCATTTCAGATTACAGCGAGTCAGGATATGGAAGAACACGTTGGTGGCATCTTTTGAAAAGGAAACCGTTTTTTTCATGGTTTTGCTCCGAAATCCTACAGGCCCTTTTCGAGACAATCCTTGGAGACATCCGTATCGAATGTGACCGGGTAGCACCCGTCAAAACAGGCCTTGCAGAAATGGGTTTCAGGGTCTTCAACGCCGGTGGCTTCCAGCAGCCCTTTCAGGCTGAGATAGTACAGGGAATCGAGTCCCAGGTATTGCGTCAGCTCCTTGATGGATTTGGAGGCCGCGATCAATTCTCCCTTGGTGGAAAAATCGATGCCGTAATGGCAGGGGAAACGGTGTGGAGGACCTGCCACCCGCATATGAATCTTCTTGACGCCCAGCTCCCGTAGCGCCTTCACGCGCGTTTTCGCAGTGGTTCCTCGGATAATGGAATCCTCGATGATGACGATCTCCTTGCCGGTCAGCAACTCTTTAATGGGGTTCAATTTTACCCGAACGCCGAAATCCCGCATGCTCTGGGTGGGCTGAATAAAGGTCCTGCCGACGTAATGATTCCGGATCATACCTAACTCAAACGGGATTCCCGAGGCTTCGGCATACCCGATGGCGGCATAGGTACCGGAGTCCGGAAAGGGCATCACCAGATCGGCGTCCACAGGGGCTTCTTTGGCCAGCCGGACGCCGTGGGCCTTACGGACCTGGTAGACGTTTTGTCCGTAGATGTTGCTGTCCGGTCGCGCGAAGTAGATGAATTCGAAAATACAGAAAGAGCGATTTTCCGCCGGTGTCGTCTGGATGCTTTTGACCCCGTCTTTTCCGATGATCACGATCTCTCCGGGATCGAGTTCCCGGATATACTCGGCCTGAACCAGGTCCAGGGCGCATGATTCTGAGGCCAGCACGAAGGCGCCGTTGGCCTTTCCCAGGCAAAGGGGCCTGAAGCCGTTGGGATCCTTGATGCCGATCACTTCGCCGTTGCTGGTCAAGACCACGAAGGAATATGCACCCTCCAGACGTTTGAGTGTCTTGATCAGCGCTCCTTCGAATCCATGTTTGAGGTTCTTGACAAAAAGGTGGAGGAAAATCTCGCTGTCCATGGTGGTCTGGAAAATGGACCCGCTTTCCTCCAGTTCGCTTTTCAGCCGATGGGCGTTGACGAGATTCCCGTTGTGGGCCACCGCGTAGGATCGATTGCGATGCCGGACCATGAAGGGCTGGGCATTGACCAGAATTGAGCTTCCTGTGGTGGAGTAGCGCACATGGCCGATGGCGCATTCTCCTTTCAATTGTTCCAGAAGCGCCATGTCAAAGACATCAGGGACCAGACCCATTCCCTTGTGGGTGACGATACCCTGATCGCCTGCGACGCAGATACCCGCGCTTTCCTGCCCTCGATGTTGGAGGGCATACAGGCCGAAATAGGTAAGCTTCGAAGCATCGGGATGACCGAAAATACCGAAGAGGCCGCAGGCTTCCCTGGGCCCTTTGAAGGGCGAGAAAAGATCCTCTTTGACTATCGAATCGATTGGAGTCAATTGGCTGCGCCTCCCTTAGAAATCTCGAGGTGGTAGTCTTGCAATGCCTTGACGGACAGTTCCTTTTGAATCATCATTTCGATCCCCCTGCTGATGGCAATCGCTCCGGCGATGGTGGTGGCATATGGGATGTTGTATTTGAGGGCGTTTCGACGGATGATGTAGCCGTCTCGCCGGGTATCCCCCCCGATTCCCGTGTTGATGATGAGCTGGATTTCCCCGTTTTTGACGGCATCCACCACATGGGGACGCCCCATGGAGACTTTGGAAATCCGACGGGCGGCAATTCCATTTTCCGCCAGAAGACGAGCAGTACCCCGGGTGGCAATGATATCGAATCCCAAGGCCAAAAACCGCTTGGCCAAAGGAAGTACCGATGCCTTGTCCCGGTTTTTCACGCTGATAAATACTGTTCCCGAAAGAGGGAGTTTTTGTCCCGCGCCCAATTGGGCTTTGGCATAGGCGGACCCGAAATCGATATCGAGGCCCATCACCTCGCCGGTGGATTTCATCTCCGGACCGAGGAGGGTGTCCACGTCCGGAAACCGATCAAAGGGAAAGACCGCCTCTTTGACCGAAACATGGGAAGGGATGATCTCCTGGGTCAAGCCCAGGTCCCGCAGTGTCTTTCCGAGCATCACCTTGGTGGCCAATTTTGCCAGAGGGACACCGGTGGCCTTGCTCACAAAAGGGACGGTCCGGGAAGCCCTCGGGTTGACTTCCAGGACAAACAACCGGTTGTCTTTGATGGCATACTGAACGTTCATGAGCCCGACGACATGGAGTTCAGCGGTTAAGGCCTTGGTGGCCTTTACGATTTCATCCTGGAGAGCGGCGGGGAGGCTATAGGGGGGCAATACGCAAGCCGAATCTCCGGAGTGTACTCCGGCCTCTTCGATGTGTTCCATGATGCCGCCGATGACCGTATCTTTTCCGTCTGAAAGAGCATCTACATCAACCTCGATGGCGTCTTCCAGGAACTGGTCGATGAGAATAGGATGTCCGAAAGATTCCACAAGAGCCAGGTGTGCAAAAGCCTCCAGGCTTTCCCGTTCGTACACGATTTTCATGGCCCTGCCTCCCAGGACATAGGAAGGCCGGACGATGACGGGATACCCGATGGTCTCCGCCACGGTTATCGCCTCGTTTACAGACATGGCGGTCCCATTCGCCGGCTGAGTCAAGGATAATTTGCGCAACATCTCCTGGAAGAGCTTTCGGTCCTCGGCCCGGTCGATGCTCTCCGGCTGGGTACCCAGGATGGGGACGCCGGCATTAAAGAGCGGCTCGGAAAGGTTGAGCGGCGTCTGTCCTCCGAACTGGACAATGACACCCAAGGGCTTTTCTTTATCGATGATGTTAAGGACATCTTCTCGGGTCAGCGGTTCGAAATAGAGCTTGTCCGAAGTATCGTAATCGGTGCTCACGGTTTCGGGATTGCTGTTGACCATGATGCTTTCGAATCCTTCTTCCCGGAGAGCAAAAGACGCATGTACGCAGCAATAATCAAACTCGATCCCCTGACCGATGCGGTTGGGACCACCCCCCAGGATCATCACCTTTTTTCTATCGGAAACCCTCGCCTCGTCTTCCATATCATACGTGGAGTAAAAATAGGGCGTGGCGGCCTGAAATTCAGCCGCGCAGGTATCGACGAGCTTGAAGACGGGGGTGATACCCCAGCGTTTGCGAATCTGTCGGATCCGGTCCTCATCGAGACCGGATAATTGGGCAAGCTGGATATCTGAAAATCCGAAAGATTTTGCCTCCCGGAGAAGCTCCGGGGTGAAAAAGGCTTCATTTGGTCCGGAATTCGGTTGGAGGCGGCCCTCATTTTTAAGGCGCTTTTCCAGGGAGACAATTTGTTCGATCTGGTATAAAAACCATGGATCGATCCGGGTCAGTTCGTACAGAGTAGAGATGGAGAATCCCTTTTCCATTGCATATCGGAGATAGAAAAGACGCTTGGAGTTGGGGATGACCAATTTTTGTTCGATTTCGTCCCGAATCGCCTTTTTCGCAGCTTCACCAACGGGATCTGAATGAATCCACTCAGGATCCTTTCCGTCGGCTCCGAGTCCAAAACGGCCGATTTCCAGAGACCGGATACCTTTTTGCAGGGCTTCTTTGAAGGTTCGGCCGATGGCCATGGTTTCTCCCACGGATTTCATGGAGGTGGTCAAAAGATCTTGCGTTTCCGGGAATTTTTCAAAGGTCCATCGGGGAATTTTCACCACGCAATAATCCAGGGTCGGCTCGAAGGAGGCCAGTGTTTCTCCGGTGATGTCATTGGGAATCTCATCGAGGGTGTACCCCACCGCCAGCTTTGCAGCGATCTTGGCGATGGGAAAGCCGGTGGCTTTGGAAGCCAGCGCGCTGCTCCGGGAGACCCTGGGGTTCATTTCCACCACCACCATTTCCCCATTTTTCGGATTGACGGCAAACTGGACGTTGGAACCCCCCGTGTCCACTCCGATCTCCCGCATGATCGCGATGGAAGCGTCCCGCATCTCCTGATACTCTTTATCGCTCAGGGTCTGCGCAGGCGCGACGGTGATGCTGTCGCCGGTGTGGATCCCCATGGGATCCAGGTTTTCAATGGAGCAGACGATGACCACGTTGTCGTTTTTATCCCGCATGACCTCCAGTTCATATTCTTTCCACCCCAGGACCGACTCTTCCAGCATGATCTGGCCGATGAGGCTGGCATCCAACCCGGCTTTGGCAAGGTTTTCCAGGTCTTCGAAATTATAGGCGATGCCGCCGCCAGTCCCGCCTAAAGTGAAGCTGGGTCGCAGGATGATGGGGAAACCGATCTTTTCGGCAATATCGAAACATTGCTGAGTTTGGATGGCGATCCCGCTTTTGGGTATCCGAAGCCCGATCCGTTCCATGGATTTGCGAAACAGGTCCCGATCCTCGGCCTTCTGGATGGAGGCCACCGATGCTCCGATCATCTCCACGCCGAATCGATCCAAAACACCCATTCGGGCGACACGGATGGCCGTGTTGAGACCGGTCTGTCCGCCAAGAGTGGGCAACAGCGCGTCCGGCCGCTCCTTTTCGATGATTTTAGTAACCATTTCAGGGGTGATGGGTTCCACATAGGTGCGATGTGCCATTTCCGGGTCGGTCATGATGGTGGCCGGATTGCTGTTGATCAGGGTGATTCGGTACCCTTCCTCCATGAGCGCCTTGCAGGCCTGGGTCCCCGAATAGTCGAACTCGCAGGCCTGGCTGATGATGATGGGGCCGGCGCCGATGATCAGTATTTTTTCGATGTCGGTGCGTTTAGGCATATGCGTAAGTTCGATGTCTGCCTTTTCGAGAAAAAATCTTTACCCTTTATTTCGTGTCATCATCTCCTTGAAGACACCAAAGAGATAACGGGCGTCATGGGGCCCCGGAGATGCTTCCGGATGGTATTGAACCGCAAGGACTGAAAGCTTTCGATGACGAAATCCCTCCAGCGTATTATCGTTGAGGTTGATGTGGGTTATTTCAATGTCCTTGCTTTCGAGGGTTTGGATGTTCACGGCAAAACCGTGATTCTGTGATGTGATTTCCACACGCCCCGACAACAGGTTCTTTACCGGTTGGTTGGCGCCCCGATGGCCGAATTTCAATTTATAGGTTTTACCACCCAAAGCCAGTCCTAATAGTTGATGCCCCAGACAGATCCCAAAAATGGGACGATACCCCATGAGATTTTGAATGGTTTTGACGGCATAGGTGACCGGCTCCGGATCCCCGGGGCCGTTGGAAAGGAAAATACCGTCAGGTTCCAGGTCCCGAATGGCGGCAGCCGGGGTTGCGGCCGGCACAATCAGCACCTGACACCCCACATGTTCCAGCGATCTTAAGATATTGTACTTAATGCCGTAATCGAAGGCGACGACCCGAAACCGGGCATCTCTGGGCCCCCAGATCGCCGGGAGAAAGGCTTTTTCTCCCATGGGCAGAGGGACTGATTTTCCTTGAAACCAGAAATAAGGTCTTTGGGTGGTAACGCCGGTAACTAGATCACAGCCGGCCATGGAGGGTATGGCCTTTGCTTTTTGAACCAGCGATGCCGGATCGGGATCGGTTGTGGAGACCACGGCGCGCATGGCCCCCCGGCTTCGGATGTGCAGGGTTAATGCCCGGGTGTCGATCCCTTCCATCCCAAGGACGCCCTGGGCGGCAAGGTAATCGGACAATGTACCGGAAGCCCGGAAATTGCTAAATTGGTGCTGATATTCCCGGACAAAAAATCCACTGACCTGGATTCCATTCGACTCCACGTCTTCCGGATTGACTCCGTAATTGCCGATGAGGGGGTAGGTCATAGCGACCATCTGTCCCCGGTAGGACGGGTCGGTCAGGATCTCCTGGTATCCTGTCATGCTGGTGTTAAAAACGATTTCGCCCGAACACTCACCGGGTCCGGTAAAGGAACGGCAGGAGAACGTCCGGCCGTCTTCCAGTGCGAGAAGTCCGTTCATGGATCCTAATAAACCTAATAATTCTTTGTTTTGACTGAAAGTTTTGCCGCTTTGGAAAAAGGAGGCAGGTTTTTCCGGAGCTGTCCCTTTATAACACAATCCTAATTTAAATCAACCTGAAAACGATCGGTGCCGACCTCATCTTTCCAGTCTTCTCCCCATTCTTCAAGGGAGACGGGAGCCTTGGATAAAACATCCAGGGGAACCGCCTGTACCTTCCGATAAACCTCGTGATAGGGCCTGGCTTCTCCGTTGACCTTCAGCAGGTCGTTTTCCACGGAGATCCCGAAAAGCCTTTCATTTTCCTTCAAAAACGGAAGGATCAATCTCCAGTCTTCGGGTGAAAGTCTTACCAGTTCGCCCCCGTTGAGTTGATCGGGGACCACTTTTTTGAAAGGATCCCGGACATAGATGGCGCCACCGGAGGCCAAGGAGAAGAGATTGGAACCGGGGTACGGGGTATCGTGGTTGACGATCTTTCCGACTGCATTGAACCGAATACCGTTTAAAACCACGAAGCCGCCTCCTTTCAGAGGATCGCCGGCCATGAAGGATTCTGCCAGATAGTCGAGGCAGGTGCCGTTGATGACGACTTTGGGAGAACCTACGGCATTGATGAGGGGGCGGCCGGCGGCATTTCCCATGATGTAGACTTCTCCCCCTTTGGCACCGTACATGAAGGTCTGGCCCACGTCCCCGTAGATCACCAGCTTTCCGCTATTCATGATCTGGCCGATCTGATCTTGGCCGTTGCCATGTACGACCATTTCCAGGCCGTCGATGCCGGAGGCGAGGTAATCCCCCGGGTTGTCATACACATCGATCCGGACGCCGTCGGATCCTTTTGAAAGCCCGCACCCACAAAACCGCTGTCCCCGATACCCATAACAGATGAACCTTTTCCATCCCAAATGATAGGCGCGACGAATGAAAGTGGCATCACATTCTTCTCCCTCGGCCGGAAACGCTTCGGTGTGGATCACCAGTGTGCTTTCTCCGTCTCGGGGCTCCCGGATAGTGTGGCGAAGAGACCAGTCGATGTATCGGTATGCGCCGGAGCCCGATTCTACAAGCCTTGCAGATGCATCGAAAATGGCGGAAAGGCTTTCCCGGAGAATCCGCAGCACGGTGCATCGCCTTTTTTGTCCAAGGGGAAAGCGATGGTCCATGAGATGAGATAATATTTCAATTCCTCTTTCTTTTTCGAAATCACCGCTTTTAGCCGCTGCCTCGAGTTTTCTGCAAAAAGCCCGGAGCCCATCCTCGTCGCATGTGCCCAAAAATTCTCGGCAGCGTGCCATCAGCGTTTCTACGGAGCCGGAGGTCGGCTTTTCAAATGCTTCTTTAAAAATCATGTCGGCCGTCGGCCCGGTCAGGCGGATCGCTCCGGCAGAAGATGTCAGATGTCCGTTGATCCTGACCGGTTCCCCGAATTTATTGGTGCATGTCAACCGTTTTCCGCTATCCTTCCCCTCCGTGTCCGTGACTGAAAAGATGAAGGCCCCCCCGTCCGCGGCACTTCCACCCCGGGCATTCCAATACCGATCCGCAATAGGCTCGAAGCGGGGGTCTTCCGATGAAAGGCTTTGAAGTGTTGCATCGATGGCCTGCTTTTCCGAACAGATCAAGCCGATTTGAACTTCGTCTTCCTGAAGGGCAAAAACCTGGGGTCTGAGCATGGCGGTATCGGTGATGCCGATCAGTTGAAAGCGCTTCTTACACACGTCGTTTCGGGCGATGATGAAAAACCAGGGGCCGTCCGGAGACGACGCCAGGTGACATGATTGGATATGCCGATAAATTCGCTGTTTATCGGGAGGTAAAAGGTCGAAATCATATTCCGTTGTGGGTGCCATGGCCTCGATAATGTATTCCAGCGGATATCCGAAAGTTCGGTTCAACAGGTCGAAAAGGAGGATGGAGACCTCCGTATCCGTCTGAAAGAGCGGAAGGATGCCATGCTGCTTAAGGTATTCACTGACGGCATGATAGTTTGCAAAGTCACCGTTGTGAACCAGGGCTTCGTGCATTCCGATGAAAGGGTGTGCGCCGCCGGGATGCCATACTCGACCCTTGGTGGGATAACGCTGATGGGCGATCCAGCCGTGAGCCTTGAAGTCTTCCAGAAGGTAGTACCGGGCGACTTGTTCGGCATATCCCACGATCTTGAGGACCATGATGTTTTTTCCGTGAGAAAGGACGAATGCGTGCTGTTTCCCCGTGGAGGCGTAAAATTCCCGGTTGAGTCGAAAGGAATTTTGGTTGATGAATTCGTCCTCGGCCCTCAAGGGGTCCATACCCTGAAGGTTGTTTTCGGTCATAAACCGATCCAGGTGCGCCGGTTTCACGCGAACGAAATAACGCCACACGTCGGGCGGCCGGATCGTAAGGCCTTCCACATCGCGATAATTTTCCATGGTGGGCACTTTTTCGGCTTTGTATACTTCCAGAAGCCCGTCGATATAGCCCGCTTCCACGCTTTTTCGAGATTCCGGGTCAAGGAGGGCAATCTGAAGCAGGTAATGGGTATCCAGGATGTTCTGGGGAACCCCCAGGCTTTCGGCGGAAATGCCCACGGCGGCGATACCCCCTCCCTTTCCGTTACCCCGGTTATGCATCTGGACCGAGGGTTCGTAGATATGGCGGCCGGATACCGGTACCGACGCGATGAACCCGGTAACCCCGCACCCGCCTTCTTCGGCAGGCTCTTCATGGTCTCCTTTCGGCCGGGGGAGGTTTTTTCGAGACCTGAAGAGGTTGTCGATGATGGATGCTCTTGGTTCCATGGATGTCTTGAACTCCCTGTCGTGAATGGCTGCAGGTTGTGTCCCGCATTTTTGTAAGCGGTTCAGATGATCACCTGTCCTTGAGGTGACGGCGCATAGGTGGCGCATTCGGCCTCGTCCAGATAATCGAGATGGACAAGAAGATCTGTCCGTCCCACCAATTCATTGATGCTCTTGAGTCCGCACTGTCTCAAAAGAGAGCACCATTGTTTTCGCCATGCCGAATACATGTTGACGATGCGCTGTTCGGCCCACTCTTCGGCGATCATGCTTCCTAGCTCCGGGTCGGTGGTGGCGATGCCCCGGGCGCAACCCCGGCCGCTTTCACAGTTTCCGCATCGAACGCACTCCAGTGCCACCAGTTCTGCTGTGCCGATGACCACCCCGTTCGCTCCCAAAGCGATGGCCTTGGCCACATCCATGGCATTCCGGATTCCACCGCTGGCGATGAGACAGATCTCATCTCGGACGCCTTCCTGGATCAAGAATCGGTGTACCTTGGGAATGGCATACTCGATGGGCATGGCGATGTTCTTTTTGGCGATGTCGGGGGCAGCGCCGGTGCCGCCGTAACTTCCGTCCAGATGGATGATGTGGGCTCCGGCATAGTAACTCCCCACCGCCACCATATCCACGTCCGTAGGTGTGGAGACCTTTACCGAAATCAGTGCCCTGGGATTGATTTCCTTGACCCAGTCTACATGTTTTTTATGGTCTTCTACTGAGTAGACACTGTGAAACGGGAAGGGTGAAAAGAGGGCGTTACCCACCACGGTCCCTCGCATGGCGGCCACTTCGGGAGTGACCTTGTCTCCTAGAAGATGACCCCCCAAACCCGGTTTGGCTCCCTGGGCATACTTGAATTCCACCACGGGAGCAAAAAGGATGGTCTCTTCCCGGACGCCGAACAGACCGGTGGCGACCTGAGTGATGACATGGTCAGCGTAAGGGATGAATTCCACCGGGTATCCCCCCTCTCCCGTGCAAGTCAGCGTGTTGAGACGCTTGGCGGCGCGGGCCCTGCCGACGATAACCGACAAAGCGGTGGAACCGAAGGACATACCGCCGCCGTAACAGGGGAGGGAGAGTCTCTTATCGGGACGGCCGTCCCTGCGCCGGTTAAGGTCGATCTCGGTGTCGATGGCCTCATCCGGAAGATCCAGATAGGCTTCAGGGTCCGGGTATCGGAACCGCATTTTATCGAATCCGCCTCCGGAACAACCCAAGTTATATTCCAGGTCAACCAAGGGCAAGCGCCCGGTTTCAGCCATTTCCCAGTGACCGATGAGCATTTCGGCAGACCAGCGAAAGTCTCCCAACGTCTCCAGGATCGGGTTGAATTTAAGCGTCAGGGCCTCTTCAGGACACTGTTCGATGCAATAAAAATCGTTTTGTCGGCAGGAAAAACCGATGCAGCGATGACTCCTCGGCTTGAGGGCTCGTGAATACGCATCGTATTCGGGGTGCACATCGTAAGGGCAAAGGGTCGCGCAAAGCCCGCAGTTGGTGCATCGATCGCTTCGGATGATCATGTGCTTGCCTATGGGGTTGCGAAAGCGCGACGGCGTTACTCGGGTTTCCGGCAAAACGTGTTGTTCAACCGCTTGAACTTCCATTTTAAGCACACTCCGGCACTTTTCTTTCCCCGAAAATGGGGCCGAAAATTTCTCTTTCCAGCTCGTAGAAATGCATCGATCGGCCGATCTCTCCCCGGATCCTGCGGGTTTCCCGGATACCCATGGCGCCCATGACCTCCAGTAGTTGGCCGTGCCAGGCACCCATTAGATTAACGATGCGCTGCTTCCCCCATTGAGGATTGATGACATCGTCAAGCTTCACCGGACAGGAGAGACCTTCCCGGCACCGGGAACACAGGCGGCACTCCAGGGCTACCGGTAAAACGGTGTCTGCGACGACTCCATCCGCGCCGCAGATGATGGCCTTGGCCATGTGTTCGGCCATTGCGATCCCTCCTGAAAAAAGGAGGTTGACCTTTTGGCGTAGGGAATGGTCCACGAGTTCGAGGTGAACGGATCGGATACAATCCTTGAGAAACCGCGGGGACGCCGTATGTTTTTCATATCCGTTTTCCGTGGCATAAAAGTGGATCGAATCCACATCGGCTTCGGCAAGCCTTGCAGCCGTGGATGATGCTTCCGGGGTGAGGGGGACACCCACCGCCACAATAAGCCCCGGCCGTAACTCTCTGAGATCTGCGATGAGGCGGGCAAGCTCTGGGCCATCGGAGATTTCCACCATGCGGCTTTGTTGTAAAAGAGGTAAGAAGTCCGAAAAATCGTCGCCGTTGATCCGGCAAACTATGTTGCCGGCATAAGGGTAGAGCGCTTCGGAAAAGTCTTCGGGATCCAGAAATAGCAGAGTCCCAAGTTCGACGGCCGCCATGGCAGTGGAAAGGATGAGGGATCTATTTTTCACGATGTTCCCGGGCCACTGGAAAAGAACCGGGATCGGGATTTCCAGGATGGGAGGAGGCTCACAGTCCAGCGAGCCATCCGGCGCAAACGATAAAAACGTGTTCCTCCGGGAAAGTTCGATAGACGTATTGATATACTCCCGGCCGTGGATGCCATCACGGGTGGGGCGGACGATTTCCGACATGTCCGTCCACATATTGTCGAACCCCTTTCCGGTGAAAGGGCCGCGGTAGCCGGCGCCGGAGACCGGAATTTTTCCGAAGTGCGCCTGGTACCAAAGGCGATGGAGGATGTCCCGGCTCCAATAGTCGTCTCCCAGATTTCGATACGCCGGGTTGATAACCCGGGAAAAGATTCCCTTGGTGCATTCCTGGACGCATCGAAAACAACTCTGACAGATGTACAAATATTCCGGTTCGATCATCTTCAATGCATGTTCGTGTGTTTCCCTGAATACACCGTAGACGCACTTTTTCTTGACGCATTCCCGACAGCTTCCCGCACAGTCTTCCTTAAACTCGATGGTCGCATATTTACCGATGGCGGGGAACCGCGGCGGAGCGGGTTTAACGGCGACATGATATTTTTTCGGCATGCTCGATTACCTTAAGGCCTCGGTAAAAGGCCCGCCCTTTCAACGATGGTCTTGACCTGTTCTTCCCATTCAATGGCCATGATGTGGATGCCGTGGACACCCGAAATCTCCTGAAGCGCTGCGACAGTCTCCAGACAAATGGTGATCCCTTCTTCCGAGGCCTTTTCTTTTGAAACTCCGGCCATGCGACGGATGATCGATTCGGGGACATCCATCCCGGCGACGTTTTTGGCCATATACCGCGCCATCCCGGCGGATTTTATGGGGGTGACACCTGCCAATATATGCACCTTCTCGGTCAGTCCTTCGCCGGAAGCCATGTTCATCCACTGCCGGAAGCGTTCCAGGTTATAGACACATTGGGTCTGGATGAAGTCCGCTCCGGCATCAATCTTCTTGGCCAGGCGTATGACCCGATACTCGAAGGGGTCTGCAAACGGATTGGCGGCGGCGCCGATATACATCCGGGGAGCTCCATCAAGAAGGTACCCGCTCATGTCCATTCCCTCTTCTCTCATGGTGAAAACCGTGCGGATGAGGTTCATGGAGTCGATGTCGAAGACGTTCAGGGAGTCCGGTTGGCTGCCGAAGCGCTGGTGATCTCCCGAAAGACAGAGAATGTTTTGAATTCCCAGAGAATAAGCCCCCAGAATGTCCGACTGTAAGGCGATGCGATTGCGGTCCCGCGTCACCATTTGCATTACCGGTTCTAAACCTTGTGCAAGGAGATGTGCACAGGAGCTGATGCTGGACATGCGAACGATGGCGGTCTGGTTGTCCGTGACGTTCACCGCATCCACGACCCCTTTGAGCAAGGCCCCTTTTTTTCGGATGACTTCCGCCTTTGCTCCCCGGGGCGGGCCGCATTCCGCAGTGACGGCAAACCGACCCTCGGAAAGGACGCGCTCCAGATGGCTGATCGGTTCCGTCTTCATATAACATGATCCTCCCGGATCAATTTTCTGGGACCTCCGGAAAGGCTGGTCTGCCATTGCTTCGGGGGAACATAGGCCCTCAGCTGGTTCAGGCGCCCCTGGGCGCTCAACCGTTCGATGATGAGATGCCATGCGCAATCCGTATCGGCATTCACCTCGCATTTGCCGTTTCGGGATCCCCCGCATGGGCCGTTGAGCAGCTTTTTGGCGCATCGGGTAAAAGGGCAAACTCCGCCAAACACAGCCAGCTGGCAATCCCCGCACCCGGAGCACTCTTCGGTGAACATACCCCGGCGTTCTAATACTCCGAGGAAAGTGGTATTGACGCCTGGCAACACCAGAGATCGAGGAAATCTGCGGGCCACCGCCTGTACCCCGGCACCGCAGGCCAGGGAAAGAACCTCTTCGTTACGAGATACGGCGTCGGCGGCTTCCGCTATAAAAGCATCCTCGCACTGACGCTCAACCGTCAATTCTTCAATTTGAACGAAAATGCCTTTTGTCTTCAAAGCCAATCTCAAAACCGAAGCCAGCGTCGTTACTTCGTCTTCGCCACCGGCAAAACACGTCTTAACGCAGGTATCGCACCCTAAAATAAGGAGCTTCTTATTGGGCGAAACCATTTGAAGGATTTCCATTACGGGTTTCTGTTCGCCGACAATCATGAATCGATTCTCCTTTATCTTAAATCGGTTTGAATCGAATGGTTGGATCCAAACGTGCTTTGAATCTTCAAGGCGGCATTTCCGGGAAAACAGTACCCCGATACCTTCGAAGCACTACCGTCGATGATGTTGAATGCGGCAACGATTCCTTCGAGGATGTCCGAAGCCGATGCAAGATCTCCAGGGACCATGTTGAAAAAGGTCAAGCGCCGGCTGTCAAAGCCGATGGCCTCCAGAAGTGCCTTGACTCGTTCTACCCGTTTTCGGGCACGAAGATTTCCTTCGACATGCCGGCATGCACCCTCCGGACAGACCCACACGGTCACTGCATCGGCGCCGGCCTCGAAGGCCTTGAGCAAAAAAATGTCTTTGACCATGCTGGAACATGCCATGGAGACTCCCCGCACCTCCAAAGAATCCGGAGCATTGGGCAAAAAGACCGATTCATTTTCAAATGTGCGGGTACAAAAAAAGACCGACAGTTTATGGGATTTTTTCATTTTACCTCTCCCCCTGAAAAGGCCCGATGGTTCTTTGCTAAAAAAAAAAACGCCTACCTCCCCCTTGGAGTGGTAGACGTCCCTGTCTGTATGGCCGACATTGGCCACAAAGTGACGCACGGCACTGTGCGTCGTATTTCTTGCCCTTTTAACCTTTATTGTCTAAGCTGTCAATACAATTTTTCCACGAAAAGATTTTGATTGCGGTCCTACATGTCCCTTCTGCCGCTGACCTTTATGGGAACGCAAATCTTATGGAAAAGGGAACCCTGAAAAACTTGAAAAGCCTCCCCGAGCCTCTCCGATCGGACGGGGAGGAGAAGCTGAAGGCATTTCTGACCGCAGCCCGTAATGCCGGAATTCAAATGTCCCCTCCTTCCCGATTTCTGGAGGATGCCGCCCGTGTGTTCACCATGAGCGATTTTGTGACGCGATGCGCTTTTCGGAATCCGGAAATCCTCATGGATTTATTTCAATCAGGCGATTTGGACAGGGCGTATCCGAAAACGGAATATGCTTTGCGGGTGAAGCATTTCTTTGATGGGGTTTCCGACGAATCGGACCTGGCCCGATCCCTCAGAAGGGTTCGGTCCCGGGAAATGGTTCGGATTGCATGGAGGGATCTTTTAGGCCTTTCCGACCTTTTTGCGACCATGGCAGAACTGACAAACCTGGCAGATACCCTTATCGATCAGACCCTCTTTTTTCTCTACCAGAGGCAGTGTACGGAATGTGGGACTCCGATCAACAAAAAGGGGGAGCCCCAGTCCCTGGCAGTCATCGCCATGGGGAAGCTCGGCGGGGAGGAACTCAATTTTTCCTCGGATGTGGATCTCATTTTCGCTTTTCCGGAAGCGGGCAATACCCAAGGGGGAGCGACGGACATGAGCAACGACGAGTTTTTCGGCCGCTTGTGCCGTCGACTAATCCGGCTTCTCGGGAACCCTTCCCCGGACGGGTTCATCTTTCGTGTGGACATCCGTCTCAGACCCGACGGGGAGAACGGCCCCATCGTGATGAGTTTCGACAACATGGAATATTACTACCAGAACCACGGTCGTGAATGGGAGCGATACGCCTGGATCAAGGCCCGGGCCGCGGCCGGGGATATTGCGGAGGGAAGGGCCCTTCTTCATCGGCTAACTCCTTTCGTCTTCAGGCGGTATCTGGATTACGGCACATTCGAATCACTCAGGGATATGAAGCACAAGATCTCCCTGGAGGTCAGAAGAAAAGGACTCGGCGATGATGTAAAGTTGGGTCCTGGGGGGATCCGGGAGATCGAATTTTTCGGACAAGTCTTTCAGCTCATCCGCGGCGGTGTTATCCCCGCCCTGCAAACCCGCCGGATTATGGACGTGTTGCACATTCTCTCCGAACAGGGAGTCATTTCGCAAAATACCTGTGAGATCCTTTGCGAAGCATATATTTTTCTTCGAACAACGGAGAACCGACTGCAGGAGTTTTCCGATCAGCAGACCCATAAGCTTCCCCAAGAATCCCTTAACCGACTGCGGTTGGCTGTTTCCATGGGTTTTCCGGACTGGAATGCCTTTGCCGGGCGGCTGGACGAACAAAGGGGATCCGTACATAGACATTTCCAGGGTCTTTTCCGGGCCGATGACGCCCGGATGGCCCCCTCCCGGTCGGATGAGCATTTATCCGACCTCGCGGGTGTGTGGCAGGGAATGATGAGCCCTGAACGGGCCGGAAAAGTGTTGAGTGCAAGCGGATTCACGGATCCGGATCAGGCTCTCAAGATTTTAGATCATCTCAAAGCCGATCCGGCCACGAGGGCCCTCAGTCATGAAGGGCGCAGGCGGCTGGACCGCCTGATGCCCATGATTCTCGATGCGATCACCGGCGGAGACACACCCCTGACGACCTTGAGCCGGGTTTGTGACCTCGTTCGCACCATAGAGCGCCGAACCAGTTATCTCGCCCTGCTTCTGGAAAATCCCGCGGCGCTGACTCATCTCATGAATCTGATCAACTCCAGCCCATGGATTGCCGCCTTCCTGCGGCAGCATCCGGTGCTGCTGGATGAGCTCCTGGACACCCGTGTCCTCTATAAGCCGCCGCAGAAGGCGGCCCTTCAAAAAGAATTGAAAGATCGGATTGCGGCATTGGGCCCCGAAGACCTTGAGTACTTGATCGAAAACCTATGTATCTTCAAACAGGTCAATATGCTGCGCGTAGCGGCATCCGATATTACCGGCGTGCTTCCTTTGATGAAGGTCAGCGATCATCTGACTTACATCGCCGAGGTCATTTTGGGTGAAGTGCTGGAATGGGCATGGCTTCATTTGGTGGAAAAACACGGAAAACCTCGGTGCCGCCTGGATGGGAAGAAATGCGATCGGGGATTTGTGATGATCGCCTACGGAAAACTCGGCGGTATTGAGCTGGGGTATCGATCGGATCTGGATCTGGTATTTATCCATGCCGGGGACGAAGGACAAACCGGGGGCAGCCGCCCCGTAGAGAACGTCCAATTTTTTGCTCGTTTGGGGCAGCGGGTCATCCACATCCTAACCGCGAACACCCGGGCCGGAACGCTTTATGAGATAGACATGCGCCTTCGTCCCAGCGGGGCTTCGGGGATTTTAGTCAGCCACATCGAGGGGTTTCGGGAATACCAGTTGAAACAGGCGTGGACCTGGGAACATCAGGCCCTGGTTCGCGCCAGAGCCATCGGCGGGGATCCGGTCCTGGTGCAGCACTTCGAAGAGATTCGGAAAGAGATTCTTGTCTTGCCCCGGGAGGGAGACATCCTGAAAAAGGCCATCAGGGAGATGCGGGAACGCATGCGTAAGGAACACGTCAAGCCGGAGCCCGAAATGTTCGACCTCAAGGAAGGCCGGGGCGGAATGGTGGATGTGGAATTTCTCGTCCAGTATTTGGTGTTGCTTTGTGCGAACCGATATCCGCAGATCGTTGAGTGGACCGATAACGTGCGTCTCCTTCAGTCTCTCATGGAGAGCGGGGTCATCGATGAGCAAACTGCTTACTTCTTAAGGAGGGCATTTCTGACCTACCGCGCTACCCTCCACCGCCTCAACCTTCAGGAAAAACCCGACCGGGTTCCATCGGACCGATTCGTCGCGCTCCGTAAAGGGGTTCGCCGCATCTGGACCGAACTCCTGGAAGAATAGCCGGACCGAAGTTATTTCCATATTTGTAATATTTATCATTTTTTATTACATAATTGTAATTTATATTTTGTTTTCATTATGATTTAATGAGCCTTAACATGCAGGTGTCCTTGATTAAAATGAACATGATGATTTCTGGCACGGTGTTTGCTTGATTGAACCGGTTATTGGTTCGAAAGAAACTCAAAGGCGAAGTGTGCATGAAAAGGGAAAAATCGGACTTCAACGGAAGCAATCTGAAAGGGGAAACCCGGACAGATGCCGCCGCCATACTCAAAAAGAAGCGGAGTGCGTTATTCAAGGAGCTTATTTCCGTTTCATCGCCGGATTTTTTAAAACGTCATGCTCAGTTGCTGGATGAATATTTCCGGACGTCTTTCGAGGCCTCCACCATCGGCCCTGCCATCCGAATCAGCGCCAATCCTTACGCCATCATCGCCCTCGGCGGTTACGGCAGGCAGGAGCAATGTGTGCATTCCGACGTGGACCTCCTTTTCTTATTTGAAAACAGGATCCCGCAAAAGGCCGATGGCCTGATTCGAGAGGTGGTCTATCCCTTGTGGGATATCGGTATGGACGTCGGTTATGCCGTGCGTACCCTCAAGGAGTGTCTCTTATTGTGTAAAAAGGATTTCGAGATGCTGACACCCCTTTTGGACGCCCGATTCGTTTGCGGCATGTCTCCGGTGGCATCGCGTCTTTCTGAAAGCCTTAGGGAGAAGGTCCTGGCCAAACACGGAAAGGCGGTAATCGAATGGCTGGTCCAGACCAACCGTAACCGACATTACCAATTCGGCGATTCCAGCGATCTTTTAGAGCCGAATCTCAAGGAGGGGCAAGGCGGCTTAAGGGATTATCACACGCTGTTGTGGATTGCGCGGATTCGGTTCGATCTCAAAGAGCCCAGGGAACTGGAATATATCGGATACCTCTCCCACAAGGAATTCGAATCTCTGAAAAAGGCGCTGGCCTTTATCTGGGATGTCCGGAATCGCCTCCATCTCATGTCGGGAAGGAAATGGGACCGACTCCTTTTCGAAAATCAGATCCACCTGGCGGATTCCATGGGGTTTAAAAAAATCAACGGTCAGGAGCCGGTGGAGGTGTTTCTGAGCACCTTGCAAGGCCAGATGGATTTCATCAAACAACAGCATCTTCGATTTCTATACGAACAAGGCCTTGACAGACCCTCCGGCCGGAAGAAAAGGTCCCGAAAACAGGCGCGGATTCAAGATCTGTTCGTGGAAAACGATATGCTCTCTTTTACATCAACCGAGGCGGTTCTGAAATCTCCAAAGCTTTTGATTGAGATCTTTGAAGAGAGTCTTCGCTTGAACATACCCTTGAGCGGGGAGGCCAAGAGGTTGGTTCAGGACCTTGCCCATCTTATCGACGCAAGTTCTCAGATCATCCTCCGTTCCTTTGAGCGCATCCTCACATCCTCCAGGGCCTTTCCGGTGCTCAAGGAGATGATGGATTCCGGATTCATGACGGCTTTTATCCCTCAGCTTAAAGGTGTGATCCATCGCATTCAGTATGACGCCTATCATCTGTTTCCCGTGGATCTGCATCTTTTGCACACCGTGAAGGCCTTGCATCGTTTAGGGGAAAAAGAAAACGGTTCGAAGGATCCGATCTTAGCCAAGCTTTTTTCGGAGATCAAAAAAAAGAAGCTGCTTTTCTGGGCGGCCCTGCTTCATGACATCGGGAAGGGGACTTCGAAGGGGGATCACGCCCAAGAGGGGGCTGTCATGGCCCGGGCGGTATTGGAAGACAAAGGCTATTCCTCCGGGGATACCGAGACCGTTTTTTTATTGATCAAGGAACATCTCTTCCTGATGAAATCAGCCACCCGTCGCGATCTTCAGGATGAAGAAACAGCCATTTTCTGCGCCCGCCGAATCAGGGATCCTGAATGCTTGAAGATGCTCTATCTTTTAACGATAGCCGACTCCATGGCCACTGGCCCCAAGGCATGGACAGGCTGGGCGGACGCCCTTTTGAGAGATCTGTTTTTAAAGACCTTGAGGATTCTCGAAAAGGGAGAACTGGCAACCCGGGAGGTCACGGAAAGGGTGGAGTCCAAAGGATTAGCCCTGGTTCAGACAGTCAAAAGCACCGAAGAAAAAGCCGAAATGGCCAGGCTTTTGAGCGTCATGTCTCCCCGGTACCTGATCTCCGTTTCAACGGAAGCCATCTTGAGTCACGTGTTCATGTACCGGCGGTTGGCCGAAAAAGAGTTCATCTGGAAAGTAGCCAAAGGGGAAGATCCAGAGACAAGAGAGATCACTCTGTGCGCCAAGGATCGTCCCGGTCTCTTTTCAAAGATTGCCGGAGTAATGACGCTCAATAGCATCGATATTTTAGATGTCCAGGCCTTCACCTGGAAAAATGGAACAGCCCTGGATATCTTCACGGTGAAGCCGCCGCCGGATACCCTGTTTGAAGAGGAACGATGGGAGCGGGCTCGAAAACATCTGGATGGGGCACTTTCCGGAGTACTGAATCTTTCAAAAGCCCTGGAAAATAAAATTTTTTCCGGTCGACCGACCCGGGTTCGGGGGGCGAAGCGGCCGGTAAAGATCAAGGTGGACAACGCCAGTTCCAACTTTTTCACCCTCATCGAGGTTTTTGCCGACGATTTCCCCGGACTTTTATATGTCGTCAGCAATGCCATTTTCCAGTGCGGCCTCGATATCGGAGTGGCCAAGATTTCTACGAAGGTGGATCAGGTGGTGGATGTTTTTTACGTCAAGGACCTGGAGGGACAAAAGGTCGACAGTCAGGAACAGGAAGCATCGATCCGGAAAGCGCTGGAGGCTGCATTGCAGCGCCCCTTGGCGGCGCGAGATGGACAAAAAGAAGGAAAGCAGGCCCGATTTTGAAGATAAAACCCAAAACCATTAATTGAGAAGGAGAGCGGTCGTGAAGAGATACTTTGGTTTGAAAAAAATTCTGTCGGCAGCCCTTTTATCCGCAATGCCGATATCATATGCCTTTGCCGGAGAGGGATTGGATTCCGGAAATACCGCCTGGATGATCGTTTCCACGGCCCTAGTCATGATGATGACCCCGGCGGGGTTGGCGCTTTTTTACGGCGGCATGTCCCGTTACAAGAATATGCTCAACACCCTTGCCATGACCTTGGTGGCTTATTGTCTGGCCAGCGTGATCTGGATGCTGTGGGGTTACACACTAGCCTTCGGGCCGGACAAGGCGGGCATCATCGGCGGGCTGAACCATGTCTTCATGAAAGATATCGGAGTGGGGAGCATGTACGGTACCATCCCAACGTCGGTTTTCGCCCTTTTCCAGATGACCTTTGCCGGGATTACCGTGGCCCTCGTCTTGGGCTCCATTGTGGACCGAATGAAATTTTCCTCATGGATCATTTTCACGCTGCTGTGGGTCACTTTGGTTTATTGTCCGATAGCCCACTGGGTTTGGGGAGGGGGATGGATGGCCAAGATGGGCGCCCTCGATTTTGCCGGCGGAACTGTGGTGCACATCAATGCCGGATTCGCAGGCCTTGTTCTGGCACTGGTGGTGGGGAAGCGGATCGGGTATCGTAAGGAGGCCATGTTTCCCTCCAGCGTCGTCCTGACGGCGTTGGGGGCAGCCATGCTATGGTTCGGGTGGTTCGGCTTCAATGCCGGAAGCCAGTTGGCGGCAGACGGGGTGGCCGGATCGGCTTTTCTGGTGACCAACACATCGGCTGCTACCGCAGCCCTGGTGTGGATGTTCGCCGAGTGGATCGTCACCCGGAAGCCGACGGTACTTGGAATCGCCTCCGGAATCGTCGCAGGGCTGGTGGCCATCACGCCGGCGGCCGGTTTCGTGGATCTTCCGGCATCCCTGGTGATCGGGCTGGTCGCAGGTCTTTTGGGCTTTTTTTCCGTGGCCATACTGAAACGTCGGGCAGGGTACGACGACTCCCTGGATGCTTTCGGCGTTCATGGGATGTGTGGCATGTGGGGCGCCTTGGCTACCGGCCTTTTTGCCAATCCGGCCATTATTGAAACCGGGAAAGGGCTTTTTTATGGGAATCCGAAACAGCTTTGGATCCAAGTGCTTTCCATTCTGGCTACCGCGGCGTTCACGCTCGTGGGTACGGGTATCGTCATCGGAGTGACGAGTTTGATAACCGGCGGCCTGAGGGTTCCGGCGGAGAAGGAAATCGAAGGTCTCGACAGTTCAATTCATGGCGAGAGGGCATTTGAGATCGTCTGAAAAAGCTTTATAGAGTACAAAAATAAGAGTAAAGGAGCATGTGTCATGAAAAAGATCGAAGCCATCATCAAGCCGTTCAAGTTGGATGACGTTAAAGAAGCCCTGAACGAGATCGGCATCAAGGGGATGACCATCTCGGAGGTGAAGGGCTACGGAAGGCAGAAAGGACACAAGGAGATCTATCGGGGCGCCGAGTACGTTGTCGATTTCATTCCGAAAATCAAGATTGAAATCGTCGTTGATGCGCAGGTGGTCGACCAGGTGGTGGATAAAATCCGGGAGGCGGCCAACACCGGCAAGATCGGGGACGGAAAAATTTTCGTATTTCCCGTGGAAGAGGCCATCCGGGTTCGCACCGGTGAAAGGGGGACAGACGCCATCTGATGCAAGATCGGTACAGGGAAAGTTTCAAATGAATTTGAAATGACAAACGAGCGAGAACGGTTTCAAATGAATCATCACCCAAATAACATACAATAAAGGAGGTGCTTTTATGGCAACATCAACGGACGTTTTAAAAATGGCCCAGGAAAACGGGGCCAAGGTCGTAGATCTTCGGTTCATGGACTTTCCGGGATTGTGGCAGCATTTTACGGTGCCCATCGGCGAACTGGAAGAATCCAGTTTCGAAGACGGATTCGGGTTCGACGCTTCCAGCATCCGCGGCTGGCAGCCCATCAACGCCAGCGACATGCTGGTGATACCGGACCCTAAAACTGCAAAAATGGATCCCTTTTTCGAGGTTTCCACTTTGGTTTTGATCTGTGACATCGTTGATCCGGTGACCCGGGAAAGTTATTCGCGGGATCCGCGCTTCATTGCCCGAAAAGCGGAAACCTATCTTAGAAGCACCGGGATTGGTGATACGGCCTTTTTCGGTCCCGAAGCCGAATTTTTCATCTTCGACGATATCCGGTTCGAATCGTCGCGGAACCGGGCGTTTTATGAGATTGATTCCGTGGAAGGGATCTGGAACAGCGGCCGGGATGAATGTCCGAACTTGGGGTATAAACCCCGGCAAAAAGAAGGCTATTTCCCGGTGCCGCCCATGGACAAGTTCCAGGATCTGCGCACTGAGATGCTGATGACCCTCGAGAAGCTCGGGATTCCCATTGAGGCCCAGCACCACGAGGTGGCTACGGCAGGCCAGTCGGAAATCGACATGCGATTTAAACCTCTGGTGGAGATGGCCGATCAGCTCATGTGGTTCAAGTACGTGATCAAGAACGTAGCCACTCGGCACGGCCATACCGTAACCTTCATGCCCAAGCCCCTGTTTGAAGACAACGGGTCCGGGATGCACATCCATGTCAGCATCTGGAAGGGGGGAAAAACACTTTTTGCCGGGGACAAGTATGCCGGCCTTTCCCAGGAAGCCCTCTGGGGCATCGGCGGGATCTTGAAACATTGCAAGGCGCTGTGCGCTTTCACCAATCCTACGACGAATTCCTATAAGCGGCTGGTTCCCGGCTTCGAGGCGCCCGTCAACCTGGCTTACTCCAGCCGGAACCGGAGCGCGGCCATCCGGATACCGATGTATTCGACATCACCCAAGGCCAAACGCATTGAATTCAGGACTCCGGACCCTTCGTGCAACGGCTACATGGCCTTTTCAGCCGTTCTCATGGCGGTTTTAGATGGCATCGAAAACAAGATGGATCCCGGCGATCCCCTGGATAAAAATATCTATGACTTACCCCCGGAAGAACTGGCTGAAATCGAATCCGCCCCAGGTTCCCTGGACGAGTCCCTTGCAGCCCTGAAAGAAGATACCGCGTTTCTCATGAAAGGGGATGTCTTCACCCAGGATGTCATCGATATGTGGGTCGATTACAAGCAAAAACATGAAATAAATCCGGTCCGGCTGCGACCCCATCCCCATGAATTTTTGCTGTATTTCGACATTTAAGCACCATCGTCTCGGGCGGCCCGATCACCGGACCGCCCGGACAAACCCGACCCTTCTTCCATTCTCATCGTTGTTTCATCTGAATCAAATCACAGTCTGATCGGCTAGTTCCGATTCGAAGGAAGCCGTATTTTTCCACTGCCCCAGCGTTCGGTTCAGCGATACTGCCGATAATTGATGCCGTACCGCTTGGCCTTGTAGGCGAACCTGCGGAGGGTGGTCTTGAGGAGGGCAGCGGCCTGGGTGGTGTTTCCCCGGGTGTTTTTCAAGGAGTCGATGATCATCTCCCGTTCCAGGTTTTCCACGGCCTCCTCCAGGGAGCGGGCCGGGAGCGTGTCGGATTCGGTACCGGTCTGTAGTGTCGGGGGAAGGTGGTAGCTGTGGACGACTCCTTCCTCACACAACAACACCGCTCGCTCGATGCAGTTTTCGAGTTCCCGGACGTTGCCGGGCCAATGGTACTGCATGAGCATGTCGATGGCAGGCGTGGAAAAGCGACGGATATCCTTTTTATTCTCCCGGGCGTATTTTTCCAAGAAGAAATCGGCTAAAAGGAGTATGTCGGTTTTGTGTTCCCTCAGTGGCGGCATATAAATGGGAAACACGTTGAGGCGATAGTATAGATCACCCCGAAAGGTTTCTTCTTCCACGGCTTTTTCCAGATCCTTGTTGGTGGCTGCGATGATGCGGACGTCGACTTTCAGGGTTTTATGACCCCCGACCCTTTCGAACTCCTTTTCCTGGAGCACACGAAGCAATTTGACCTGAACATCCACATCGATGGAACCGATCTCGTCTAAGAAAATGGAGCCCTTGTCCGCCATCTCGAATTTCCCGAACTTTTGCCGGACGGCACCTGTAAAGGCGCCTTTTTCATGTCCGAACAGCTCGCTTTCGATGAGGTTAGCGGGAAGGGCCACACAGTTGACCTTGACGAACGAATTCTTGGACCGCAGGCTGTTGTAGTGGATGGAGTTGGCCACGAGTTCCTTCCCGGTTCCACTCTCTCCCCGGATCAGGACCGTGGCGTTGCTCTGGGAAACGTGCGAGATCATCTGAAACACCTCCCGCATCTTGTTGCTGTTTCCCACGATGTTGGCGAACCGATATTTGTCCGTCAGTTCATTTCTGAGACGGAGGTTTTCTTCCCTGAGTTGGTCTTTTTCCAGCCGGATGGTTTCCAGGTTGATGACGTGCTGGGCGATCATTGTGGCGATCACGGAAAGTAACTGAAGTCCGTCCTTCAATGGATACTCCGGATCATAGGGTCGATCGGCGCTTAGGGCGCCGATGACCTGTTTTCCTTTTTTGATGGGCACACAGATGAAGGATAGTTCCTGGCCGTTTTGCGATCTTCGGGAGGCGGTACGGTCCAAGAACTGGGGCTCCTGGCTGATTTTAGGGATGATAACGGACTTTCCGCTTTGGATGACCCGCCCGGTGATACCTTCCCCGGGTTTATATTTGCCCCGCTCGATGGCGGAGCGAGAAAGACCGTGAGCGACCTCGATGCTGATTTCATCTCTGACCGGATCCAGGATGGAAACGGTCCCCCGGGCCATGTTCATGGAATTGGACAGGATCTCCAAAACCTTGTATAAGGATTTGCGAAGGTCCAGGTGCTCGTGGAGGGTCTTGCTGATCTCATACAACAGGGTGACTTGTTCAATACGCTGCATCAAAGACTCCGGTGAATATTCTGCCGAGTTTCCTTTTATCACGGCTTGCCAATGCCGCGGAAAGAAGTTTTGTATCCGACTGTTTTTTAGATAATACAAAAATGTAATAAATGACAACGCTTTTTCAGCACTCAGAGAACAAAATCGGAAAAACCCGACTCCGCCCATACCTGATGGGAGCCCATTTTTCCATCGCAGACGGGCTTTCCAGGGCCGTCTATGAGGCCGCTTCTTACGGATGTAACGCGCTGCAGATTTTCACGAAAAACGCCAGCACCTGGAAAGAGCGAACCCTCTCTCAGAAGGAAATCGATGCCTTCGAGCGGGCAAAAATCGAAACCGGCATCACTCATATTGCATCCCATGCCGCGTATTTGCTCAATCTGGCATCCCCGGAGTCCAAAAAGTTCCGGATGTCCGTCCATGCACTGACCCAGGAGCTTGCAAGGTCTTCGGCTCTGTCCATTCCCTTTGTGATCTTACACCCCGGCAATCACATGGGCGCCGGCGTGACCGAGGGGATCAGGAGGATTACAGACGGGATCAACGAAATCTTCGATGCGATCCATGGATCGGAGACACGATTACTGCTCGAAACGACGGCCGATCAGGGTTCAAGTGTGGGGGGCCGGTTTGAGCATATTCAATCGATCATGAATGGAATAGCGAATCAAAAGCGGGTGGGAGCCTGCCTGGATACGTGCCACATATTTGCAGCCGGATACGACATCCGCACCAGAAGCGCCTATGAAAGGACCCTGACCGAGTTCGAAGGAATCATCGGCCTGCACCGGCTTTTCGTGATCCATCTCAACGATGCCAAACGGGAACTCGGCTCCCGGGTGGACCGGCATGAACACATCGGAGAAGGAAGCATCGGCCTTCCCGCATTCGGATTTATCATGCAGGATCCTAAATTTGAAAAGGTTCCCAAGATCATCGAAACGCCCAAACTCGAGGGCGACATCGATTATGACCGCATTAATCTGGATCGGCTTCGGTCTTTAATAGCAAAATAAAAATTGATGGCTTCGTAAAAAGTCCATCTGCTGCGTTGCACTACATCCTTTGTCATTGCGGCGTACCCATATGTACGCCTCATTCCTCAGGATTTGCGCGCCTTGCATCTGAAGCTTTTTACTTTGCCATCCTAATTTTGACTTTTTACAATTTCATCAAAATTGTTAAAGGCTTTTACAAGCGGAACTCACCCCTTCGTGAAGCGATCGACAATGGCAAAAATCCTTATCGGAATCGGTGGGTTATACGCCGTTTACGGCGGACTATTGTTTCTTCTCCAGCGCCAGATGATTTTTCCCCGTTTTATGGTCGGTCCGCCGCCTGAGAACCTGACGCTTCCCCCAAACGTCCATGTCGTGTGGATCGAAACGTCCTTCGGCCCTGTGGAGGCCTATTTGATGCTTCCGGATAGGGATTCGGCAAAGGAACCGGTCCCCATGGTCCTGTTTGCCCACGGTAACGGGGAACGGATCGATTTCTGGCCCGAAGTCTTTTACCCTTTTTTAGATTTGGGAATGGGGGTGTTTATGGTGGAGTACCCGGGATATGGAAAGAGTGCGGGTTCCCCTTCCCAGGAGGCGGTTACCGAAGTTTTTGTTCAGGCTTACGACTTTTTGGTGTCTCGAAAAGATGTGGATTCCAAGCGGATCATTCCGGTCGGGCGATCCCTCGGCGGTGGCGCCGTTTGTGCATTGGCTGCCAAGAGGCCGGTAAAAGCGCTTATTTTAATGTCTACGTTTACCAGTATCCGTTCCTTTGCACGCCGCTATCTGATGCCGACGGTGCTGGTCCGAGATCCTTTTGATAACCTGTCGGTTGTTCGTTCCTTTGAAGGTCCGGTGCTCGTCATTCACGGGGACAAGGACGAAACAATCCCCTATCGGCACGGGTTAACCCTTTTTGAAAATGCAAAAAAAGGGAAAATGATCACTTATCCCGCCGGGCATAATGACTGTCCGCCGGATTGGAGCGTTTTTTTCAGGGATGTGGGGGAATTCTTGAGAACATCCGGAATCCTCCCCTAATTTCCAGGATACGTCACAACCTTTTCCAGATAGTGCCGTGCGTCCAAATCTCCCAGTTCAGCCGCTCGTTTTAAATCGATCATGGCCTTTTCTTTTTCTCCGGACAGCAAATATACACGACCCCGGGCATAAGCATAAGCCCCTTTTTTCGGATTCAGGGAAATGGCGCGATTCAGGGTTTCGATGGCGTTAGAATATTCACCCATCTCACCGAGAGTCACTCCGAGTTGAAAATGGGCATCGCCGTTTTCCGGTTCGAGTTCAATAGCTTTATTGAAGTGCGCTACGGCCGAAGGATTGTCCCCTGAAACGACAGCGAGGGTCCCCTTTTTCAACCAACCGGAGGCCTCGGTTTTTGGGGTCTGCCCCGCCTTCTGGTCTGAGGCAGATGTTTTGGCTTTTGCAGGTTCCGGACCGGTGCCCTGTTTCTTGCTTGCATGGATACCGGAAGGAGGAACGCCCCTTAAATAGCCGGCCAGAGTTTGAATGTCTTTTGTTTTTACCGTGGACTTCAGGGAGGCCCGACCCTTGTCTGCGTCGAGTATCATTACCATTTTTCCCAGCCGGGGAAGGGGTTGGTTTGTGCCGGGAAATCCCGGGAGTATTTTCCTGAGGGATTCGACATAGGCGGCCAAATCGTAGTCAACGGTCATTAGAGGGCCCTTTTCCGGCGAAGGTCGTAACTTGCCCGCAACCTGAATCAGCCGTCCCAGCTGCTCATCGGTGGATGCGGCGAGCAGGAGGTCGTCGACCATGGTCATCCGAAATGCATAGTTACTAAGTACTTTGAAGAGAAGCGGATCGGGTGTTGTTTGAGCGCCGGGAGGTATGGGTACCCGAAATTGGATGCCATAGACCGGACGGCCGGCCACCGTGGAATCCGGCATCCGGGAAAAAATGGGTTCCACGGGAGTGTTGAGTTGTTTTTCCATGGCATCTTGCATGACCTTACCAAAATCGGTCAGCCAGGGCAGATAGATCTTTTCGATAAAATCGTCCCTTTGTTTTTCTCCCTTAAGGACGTAGATCATTTCGAGGGTGATTTGCTTTTCACCGATAGACATTCCTCCCGCCATCTCGCCGGTGAAATGGGTGCAAAGCTCAACGACTCTTGGCAAAATCGATTCCCATGCTCTGATAAAACTTTCCGAAGGTATTCCCGATGAGGGCAAGCATTTTTTCCGCCTGAAAAGAGCGGGATTTGAAGTTCATCTGAAGCCGAGGGCGATACCCTTCCAGCCGGCCGGTTTCCTTCCCTTTGGTGAATAGCTCGGCCATTTCGGTGCCTGCCTTGGTGATAAGCGATAGTTCATAGGCAACCGTGTCGGATGAAAGATCGAGGCGGATATCCAGCGTCTTGATTTGCCTGGCGGTGTCGATACTTTTTTCGATCATCGCCCGTAGCTGGTCCGGTGAAAGGGGCATGTTTTCAGGAATCTGTTCCGGAGGGAGGGACTTCAAGGAGGACAAGGCCTGCTGAATCTTGGGGTCGACTTTTTTCAATAGGTTATCCATGGCGATTTCGGCACTCGCCGACGCTCCGAGTTTGGACCGGGCGGCGGCCGCCAGGACCGATCCCAGGGCTTCCGATGGTTTTTTTCCTCCAGGCGGAAGTGCAAGAAGATAATAATCGGGCCCGGCAATACCTTGAAAGCCGGCCAGGAATTCGGGGTTGGGTTTGCTGAAAGGAATCAAAAGGGTTGCATCCGGTTTCGGGTCCTTGATTTCGATTCCGATCACGATGGGACGGGAAAAGTCGATCCAGTCGGTTCCATGGAGTAAACCCTTTACCATGGCGCTCGGAGAAGTTTCGGGCTCACCGCCGCCGGCAGCCGTAAGGGAATCGATCACTTCCAGGCTTCTGTCGAGACGGCTTATTTTAACCACGATATCCGGGAGGGAGCCTGGAAGTTGAGCAGCAAGGAGATGGTTTCCAAGTATTGAAAAGGAAATGCAGGCGATCAAAACCATATAAAGGAACTTAGCGTTTCGAAAGGCTTTTGGATTCATGGTCTTTCCCCCCGACAAATTATTTTTGGTGCCGGACTGGATATTCGTCATGTAATGGATATGCAATTTCGGTGGTATTGTCAAAGCAAAAGGGAAAGGATATTGGAATAAGGAATAAAAAAGGCTCACCGGTATGCGTACCGGAGAGCCTTTGGGGTATAATCTAAAAAAATTGTATTGAACCGGCGCTCATCAGAGGATTCCCCGTTGCCCGGCAGCTTCCAAATCACCGGTTCATTGGGGATTCGCTTTATTCTCCGCCTTCGTATTTGAACGAGAGCGATACCCGGGTCCGATAGGCGACCACCTTACCGTTTTCCACCTTCATATCGAGCTTGGAAACTTCTGCGATCCTTAGATCTCTCAAGGTTTTGGACGCGCGTTCAATGGCATTTTTTGCCGCGTCTTCCCATGACACCGTGCTGGTTCCCACCAGCTCTATTACCTTGTAAACACTGTCACCCATCTTTTCCTCCTTTCAGTTGGAATTAGGGATTTTGGTTTCCGACTATAATTGAATATTAATGCCGACAGCCATGTCAAGTCAAGGTGGAAAAACTTTAATTCGTTTTCCCATGGTCTGAAAAATAGCCCCCGCTGAAAGAGCGATGATCCCACTGATGGCAAAAAGGCCTTTAGCGCCGATGGGTTCATACAAGGCGCCCGCCACGAAAAAACCGGCCATCAGGCCAAGTCCGTACGTCACGGCGTTGTTGGCGGCTTGACCCACGGTCTTGGCCTCGTCGGGGGCCAGGGTGTCCATGTAAAGAATGCTGGTCATATGAAACGCACCGTAGGTGATTGAATGAAGACATTGGGAAAGCAGGATCGTGAAGGCCGACCGGAAAAAGATGAGGCATCCCCACCGCAGGGCCGCCACCAGGAAGGAAAAAACCAAGACGGTATGCAGGGAGTAGTTTTCAAATATGGCTTTAGAACGGATCATGACCCCGATCTCGGTCAGCGAAGCCAAGGCCCAGGCGAATCCGATGAAGGTCTTGGTATAACCGAGGCTTTCAAGATGAATGGAAAAAAAAGCGTAATAGGCGCCGTGGCTGGCCAGCATTAAGAATGCGCAGCCTAAAAATACGATGACCTCTTTCCGAAAAAGGGTGATGGGGAAAAGGAAAGGCTGATGTTTTCGGGATCGTTTGACTTCCGGTATCTTGAAAGAGGCCATACTTTGTAAGGAGGTGCCTAAAAGAACTAGAACGAGGATGATGTCGATACGGTAAAGGTCGATGATCTTCCCGATTAAAATGACCACTGCGATAAAGGAAACAGAGCCCCAGGCTCGGATAGATCCATAGCGCGTCTTTTCGACACCCAGGGCATCCATTGTAAAAGCTTCCAAAAATGAGATGATCGAGGAATAGAAGATGCCGTAAATCAGCGTGATGGCCAGGATCATCCAGAAGTCGACTGTGAAAAGGTAAAGGGACCAAATTCCGGTGCTGGTAAAAATGCAGAGGATGTATATGGGTTTTCTTGCCGAGTACCGATCGGCCAGGGTACTCCACACCAGAGAGAAGAGAACCAAGGTCGCCGAACGCAGGGCGGATAACGCTCCGATTTCAAACCCGGTCAAGCCGATGTGAAAGCAATATAGGTTGAAATAAGGAAGGACGATTCCCATAACGCTGAAGTGCAGGAAATACTGGAAACCGAGCATCAGGCGCCCGGAACCGGAGACGGTCGGATGCATAGCTTGGGAATAGAGTATTCGACTTCCAAAAGCAAGGAGGAACACTCCGGTTCATAATGGATAATCAGTCCGGAAGCCGATATCACGCCCGTCGTTCGGAATCTTACCCAGGGCCAAGCGCACTCCTTCCAGAGCAAAGTCATAAGCGTGTTGCCCTTTACAAATCCTACAAGGGATGCTATTTTATTGAGGTTTATTCGTTCCATTTATTCGGTGTCCTTTTTGGAGATTGGGAGAAATAAATCTGCTTTAATGGCTCTAATACGATGCTTTCTGATCGTTTTTTGTCCTAAAGGGGTTCAAGATCCAAGGAAATATGGGTAATAAAAAGGAATCCTTGAGTTCTTGAATCCCCCGGCTCTTAAAGATACCGGTTTCAGCCGGCGGGGAATTTACACGAATCCGACGGCGACAAGGAGAATGAAATGGATTACATCAAAATTCGCTTTGGAGACGACCTCGAGCGGTTGAGTGTCGGTTTTGAGAAAGCGTTCCAAAATATCTTCCGACCCCGGCCGGTCAGCCCCATGTTCACCACTTCGGAACGAAGCTGGCTGCCCCAGATGGATATTTACGAAACACCGGAGGAAATCATTATTCTTGCCGAATTGGCAGGGGTGGAAAAGGATCAGCTGGAAGTGGAAATCAACAGTAAGGCGGTGAGGATCCACGGCAACCGATCATATCTGTCCAAGGTTGAAAATAGCACCTACCGTCTGGCAGAGATCCAGTACGGCCGGTTTGAGCGCGTTTTATTTCTTCCTACACCTATTGATACCGAAACGGTGAGCGCTTCCTTTTCCAATGGGTTGCTTCGGATTCATCTGGCCAAAGTTCCACGGGATATTGTCATAAAGATCCCTATCTCAGAAGGATAGCATGACCCTTGGGTGCTCATGGTATCTGTCATTTCACGCTGGCGCTCCCATCAAAGCGGTTTATCGAACGATTCGATTTTTAGCGCGGCATTCTTTTCAGAGTAACCTCTCAATTTGGAAATACTTATAATGATATCGATTCTGCCTCAAACAGATTTGTTGGCCGAAGATGTGATTGAAGCGAACTCAAGTGATATTGAAGGTCGGAGGTAACCATGACCGAACAGCAGTCACCCATTAATGTGAATATCGACAAGCTACCCGAACTCCTTCCCATTCTTCCTCTTTTTGATGCAGTCCTTTTCCCGAAGATGGTTCTTCCCTTGATGGTCATACAGGAGGATTCCATCCGGCTCGTCGACGAGGCCATGACAGGGGATCGCATTTTCGGACTCTTGGTGTCCAAGCAAGCTTCCAAGGACAAGTACGGTCCGGAAGACTTATTTCAGATGGGAACCAGCGCCATGATTCTCAAGATGGCCAAACCCGATGAGAACCATGCCCAGCTTCTGGTTCAGGGGATGAAGCGGTTTCGGGTCAAAGAATTTGTTGATGGAAAACCTTACCTCCAGGCCCGCGTCGAGTACATCCAGGAAGCAGATAAAAAGGACACGGAGATCGAGGCCATGATGGCTAACCTCGTTGGTCTTTTCATCCGAATCGTGGAACTTTCACCGGGTCTGCCGTCGGAAATGATACAAATGGCCAAGTCCATCCAGGAGCCCGGTACTCTGGCGGACATGGTAACCTCCACCATCAACTCAACTCTCGAAGAAAAGCAGAGGATCCTGGAGACCCTAGAATTAAAGCAACGGCTTAAGGAACTTCTGCGGCAGGCCAACCGTCAAAAGGAGATCCTGGAGCTTGGAAATAAGATCCAAAGCCAGGTCAAGGAGGGAATGGACAAACAGCAGCGGGATTACTATCTGCGCCAGCAGTTGAAGGCCATTCAGGAAGAATTGGGAGAAAAGGACGAAACCCAGTTCGAAGTGGGAGAGTATCGGGCCAAGATTGAGAAAAAAAATCTCCCGGAAGAAGTCCGGAAAGAAGCCGATCGCGAACTGAATCGTCTATCCCGCATGCATCCGTCTTCGTCGGAATATACAGTGGCCTCCACCTATCTCGACTGGCTGGTTTCTCTGCCCTGGCACGAGAGCACCGAGGATGTCCTGGACATTAAAAAGGCAAGAAGAATTCTGGACGAAGACCATTTCGGCCTGGATAAGGCCAAAAAACGCATCATCGAATACCTGGCGGTTCGAAAGCTCAAACCGGACTCCAAGGGACCCATACTCTGTTTCGTCGGTCCCCCTGGAACCGGGAAGACCTCCTTGGGTCGATCCATCGCCCGGGCGATGGGAAGAAAATTCCATCGGATTTCGTTAGGTGGGGTTCGGGACGAGGCGGAGATCCGGGGGCATCGCCGGACCTATGTCGGGGCTCTTCCCGGCCGCATTATCCAGGGGATCCGCCGGTGCGAGTCGAATAACCCGGTTTTCATGCTCGATGAGATCGACAAACTGGGAAGCGACTTCAGGGGAGACCCGTCTTCGGCATTGCTGGAAGTTTTGGATCCGGAGCAGAACTTCTCCTTTTCGGATCATTATCTCGATGTCCCCTTTGACCTGTCCAAGGTCATGTTTATCACCACGGCCAATATCCTGGACACCATTCCTCCACCCTTGCTTGATCGGATGGAAGTGATCAGGCTCATGGGTTACACGGATGACGAAAAGATCAAGATTGCCAAGAAGTTCCTGATCCCCCGGCAGCGTGAAGCCCATGGCCTTTCAGAGAAACAGATCGAATTTTCCAGGGGGGTCATTCGCCGCATCATTAACGGCTATACGCGGGAAGCGGGCTTGAGGAATCTTGAGCGCGAAATCGCATCCATCTGCCGGGGTGTGGCCAGCCGGATCGCCGAAGGAGAATCCGAAGCGATCTCCATTCGGGTCAAAGATGTTTCTCGGTACCTGGGACATGTGAGATTCACGACAGAGGAGACCACTCGTACCCAGGCACCGGGAGTCGCCACAGGGTTGGCCTGGACCCAGGCCGGCGGGGAGATTCTGTTCGTGGAGGCAACCGTCATGAAAGGAAAAGGCGGCCTGACCCTCACCGGACAACTGGGTGATATCATGAAGGAATCGGCCACTACCGCCTTGAGTTTCATCCGTTCCCATGCCGTAGAACTGGGCATCGCTGAAGATTTCTATGCGAATATGGATGTGCATATTCATCTGCCGGCCGGTGCCATTCCCAAAGACGGACCCTCTGCCGGCGTCACCATGCTCACCTCCCTGGCATCCCTTTTAACCGGGAAAATGGTTAAAAACGACCTGGCCATGACCGGGGAGATTACCCTCAGAGGCCAAGTATTGCCGGTGGGCGGGATAAAGGAAAAAGTTTTAGCTGCGCATCGTATGGGAATTCAGACGGTGATCCTACCCAGGCAGAATAAAAAGGACTTGGAAGACATTCCGAAAAAGGTCCAACGTCAGATCCAGTTCCAATTTGTCGACAGGATGATGGACGTTCTCAAACTGGCCCTCCAAAAGTAGTCTATGGGATTAACTTGAGAAAGCGTCGTTTCCTTACCGGATTTTTTATTCTGACGGCTGCCGGATATCTGGCGGTCTTTCTCCACGCCTGCGGTACCGCTCCCCCCCCTCAGGCGCCACCTGGATACCCTAGACCCTATAGGGTCATGGGGAAATGGTACCAGCCGATTCCCGATGCCAGGGGATTTCGGCAGCACGGAACCGCATCCTGGTACGGCGACGATTTTCACGGAAAACGCACGTCAAACGGCGAGACCTACGATATGAATGCACTGACTGCTGCCCATAAAACCCTTCCTCTGGGCACCATGGTAGGTGTAAAACACCTGGAAAACGGGCGGGAAATTAAGGTGCGGATCAACGATCGGGGACCCTTTGTCCGGGACAGAGTCATCGATCTTTCCGCCCGGGCGGCAAAGGAGATCGGAATCTTTAATTCGGGAACCGGACCCGTGGAGATCGTGGCCCTAGGTAAACCGGAATCTGGGGTTGGCGCGCCCCCTCAAACGGGGTCTTATGTCGCACCCAATTACTTTTCTGGTAATTTTACGATCCAGGTGGGGGCCTTTTCAGACCGGTCCAATGCCGAGCATCTGGCACAGTCGCTCTCCAAGACGTATAAAAACGTTCATATCTCGGAATATTTTGACGGCCGTTCTACCTTTTACAGGATTCGTTTAGGCCGCACCAATAATCTGGAAGAGGCCACCCAGTATGAAGCCTATCTCATTGAAAACGGGTTTACCCAGGCTTTTGTAGTGGCCGAATAGCAGCCAAGGGACGGCATGCTGAAAAAAGTTGTTTTCATGGATCGCGATGGCGTCATCAACGAGGACTCCCCGAACTATGTAAAAAGCTGGGAGGAATTTTTCTTTATCCCGAAAAGTCTGGAGGCCATCGCCGATCTTTATGCCGGTGGATTGGAACTTTTTGTGATCACCAACCAGTCAGTCGTCAACCGGAAGTTGATGACGGCACCGGACCTGGAAATACTTCACCGAAAGATGCTTGCTGCCGTTCAGAGTCGCGGTGGAAAAATTCGGGATGTTTTTTACTGTCCCCACCTCCCAGAGGACGGCTGCACCTGCCGAAAGCCGAAACCCGGCCTCATCATTACGGCACAAGAGCGGTATGAAATCGATCTGTCGACGGCTTTTATGGTAGGGGACAGCGAGAAGGATATCCTCTGCGCAAGGGCTGCAGGCTGCAGATATACTGTTTTGGTTCGAACAGGAAAGCGGTTGCGAAACCGAAAAGCGGCTTGTGGAAAAAGGGTCAATGTCCGACTATGTGGCACCGGATCTGTACGGCGCCGCACAATGGATTCTATTTAAAAGCCGTCACGGTTTATGAAATTGTAAAAACTCAAAATTGGGATGGCAAAGAAAAAAGCTTCAGATGCAAGGCGCGCAAATCCTGAGGAATGAGGCGTACATGTGGGTACACCGCAATGACGAAGGATGCAGTGCAACGCAGCAGATGGACTTTTTACGAAGCCATCATGGCTAGGCGTCGGTTTTTTCCGAGGGAAGCGCGGGGATTTTGAAAAATTCGATGCCTTCTTCTTTGAGCGTCTTTTCTTCCTGCTCCGTACTGACGCCGCGGATGTTTCTCGGTTCGATGACCCCGTAGTGAATCTTCAGGGCTTCACTTGCAAAATTACACCCCACGTTATCGAAGTGCTTTTCCACGAATTCAGCGATTTTTTCCCCCATCTGCTCCATTTCTTTTAACGGGGGGGTGGAATCTTGGAAACCGGGAGACGATTTAATTGCAAACGGAGAAAAAATTTTTGATATATCGGTATCCTCACAAACCGGGCATGTAACAAGGTTTTCGCGGCACTGTTTTTCAAAGGCTTTCGCATCTTCGAACCATCCCTCGAAGACATGCCCGTTGGAACATTTCAAATCGAAAATAATCATGGCGTTTCAGCGTGTCTTATCGATTTATAGGGCTGAAATGAATAAATTTCTCCCGGAAATTGCGCCGGGACCGATCGGGTTCCCTTCATATCCCGCCTTTTTTAAGAAGGCGGGGTTGACCAAATTCTATATATAATGCTAAATGAAAGGTGCGTCAACGATAAAAGGTAAAACATTCAAACCCATAGAGAAAAAATGGATCCAAAAGGAGTATAGGGGTGATGAGACGGCTTTTGGTTTTCTTTGCATCTTTGATGTTGATCGCTTGGAATGCATGGGGCGAAACGTTGTTTGTCAGCGATTCTGTCACGAATGCCGTTAAGATCCGGACCGGGGATGGATTATCGGATTATCGACATGGTCAATGCCGGCCAGAAAGTGGAATCGCTGGAAAAACGTGAAGATTGGAATAGAGTTCAAGTATTGGATGGCAAAGAAGGGTGGATGTCGACCCGTCATCTGACTACTGACCCTCCAAGCATCTTGTTGGTGGAGGCTCTCAGGCGGGAAAATACAAGTCAAAAGGAAAAACTTGCCGACCTTTCATCGACAAACACTCGACTTTCAGGGGAAGTCAAGCAATTTACAAAAGAGCTCGAAGAAACCCGGGCCGAGCTGGCCGCACTCAAATCGGAGCATGAAGCCCTGAAGACGGGGTCTTCGAATTATTTGGATCTGAAAGGCAAATACGAAAAATCTGCGGCTGCACTAAAAGAGATAACTCAACGGGCCGAGAATTACGATAAAGATCTGACAAGGCTGCAATTGCGTCAAAATATTTGGTGGTTTCTGAGCGGCGCAGGCGTGCTGGTCGTGGGATTTCTCATCGGCTTCAGTTCGAAGCGCCAGCGGAAACGGTCTTCTTTTTTGTGATGAAACAGGCTTGAAAAATGATGGAAGAAGAGATTCAGTCGGACTTTCTGATCATCGGCAGCGGGATCGCCGGGCTTTCTTTTGCCTTAAAGGTTGCAGATCACGGCCGGGTGGCCATGGTGACCAAGAAAGCGGCAGTGGAAAGCAATACCAACCTGGCCCAGGGCGGTATCGCCTCCGTCCTTGGGGATACGGATTCCTTTGACCTGCATATTAAGGACACCCTGGCTGCAGGCGCCGGGTTGTGTCATCCGGACGTGGTGGAGATGGTGGTGAAAGAAGGTCCAGAACGGATCCGCGAGTTGATGGAGATGGGCGTTTCATTCAGCCTGCAGAAAGGTCAAGAACAGAGCGAATTCTCGGGTTCACCGTTTCCTTTTCATCTGGGACAGGAAGGGGGACATTCCCGAAAGCGGATCGTTCATGCCCGTGATATGACCGGCCGGGAGGTGGAGCGGGTTCTTGTCGACCGAGTGAAAAGCCACCCCAACATCCGATTATTCGAGAACCACATCGCCGTCGATCTGATCACCATTTCCACAAGGATGAAGCGGGGGCTTATCACCACCACTCATGAAGCAATCTGCTGTGGCGCGTACGTGATGGATCGAAAAAGAGCGTATGTAAAAACATTTTCGGCCAAAGTCACGGTCCTTGCAACCGGAGGAGCGGGAAAGGTCTATCTGTATACCAGCAATCCGGATATTGCCACCGGGGACGGTATTGCCATGGGCTATCGTGCCGGTGCCACGGTAGCCAATCTCGAGTTTGTGCAATTTCATCCCACATGCCTTTTTCATCCACAGGCTAAAAACTTTCTCATCTCGGAAGCGGTTCGGGGGGAAGGCGGGGTGATCGTCGATGCATCGGGCAAGGCGTTCATGGGAGACTACGATCCAAGTAAGGACTTAGCCTGTCGGGATGTTGTGGCTCGGGCCATCGACACAGAGCTAAAAGCCAGCGGCCAGGATTGCGTCTTTCTGGATATCTCTCATAAAAACTCGGATTTCATCCGCGAGCGATTTCCCAACCTTTACCAAAAGTGCCTTGAATTCGGGATCGATATGACCCGTCAGCCCATACCGGTGGTGCCTGCTGCCCATTACATGTGCGGAGGGATCGTTACGGACATGAACGGGAAGACCGATATCCACCGTTTGTATGCCATCGGCGAAACTGCTTGTACGGGCCTCCACGGTGCGAATCGATTGGCCAGCAACTCGCTGCTCGAGGCCCTCGTTTATGCTCACAACGCATCCTGCCAGGCAGTCCGGGATCAAGCGGTGCTGCCCGGAGAACCTTTCCCGGACCTGCCGCCCTGGGATCCGATGGGAACCTCCGACAGCGACGAAAGGATCGTGGTGTCCCAGAACTGGGACGAGATTCGAAGGCTCATGTGGAATTACGTGGGTATCGTCAGGTCCGATAAGCGGCTGGCCAGGGCCAAGCGGCGTATCGAACTCATCGTCAATGAAATCCAGGAATATTATTGGGATTTCAAGGTGGATCCAGATCTCATTGAGTTGAGAAATATCGCCACGGTGGCCGAACTGATCATCCGCAGTGCCTTGCATCGCAAGGAAAGCCGCGGACTTCATTATAACATCGCCTATCCCTTACAGGACGATCATCGATGGAAAAAAGATACCATCTTACGGCGGCCATTTCTGGGGTAAACCCTGCTGACATTAAAATTCCAGCATGCCGTTTTTTAAGATAACCCGATTCAATTGACAACCGGCATTTATGCATTAAGTTAAAGAATTATACGTTATAATTCAATTGTATCAGACCGTTAAAAATATGGGAACCAAAAGGGATTATTACGAAGTCTTGGGTGTCGGCCGCGACGCCACAGGAGATGAGATCAAGGCCGTCTACCGAAAATTGGCCTTGAAATACCACCCGGACCGGAATCCCGGGGACCAATCCGCCGAAGAAAAATTTAAAGAAGCGGCCGAGGCCTACGATGTCCTCCGGGACGCCCAAAAGCGGGACATTTACAATCAATTCGGCCATCGGGGCCTTGAAGGGTCCGGTTTCTCCGGTTTCCGGGGATTTGATGACATATTCTCAAGCTTTGGAGATATATTCGAGGACTTTTTCGGTTTTGGGGGTAATAGAAGCGCTAGATCCAGATCCGACCGTGGGACGGACCTGCGTTACGACCTCGAACTCGACTTCATGGAAGCCGCACGGGGTGTGGACACCCAAATCGAGGTGGAAAAGGAACAGGTTTGTTCTGCCTGTTCAGGCAGCGGATGCGCCCCCGGCACCTTTCCGGAAAAATGTCGCTACTGCGGGGGGTCCGGCCAGGTCTCCAGGAACCAGGGATTTTTCACGGTCCGGACGACATGCCCCGGCTGCAATGGAAACGGGCAGACGATTCCGAATCCCTGCACCGGCTGCCGAGGCTCGGGAAAGGAACAAGTCCGGAAAAAGGTGGCTGTGAAAATTCCCGCGGGCGTGGACAACGGCTCCCGGCTACGCCTCACAGGAGAGGGAGAAGCCGGTATGTACGGCGGACCTCCGGGAGATCTATACGTCTTCATTCATGTCAGACCCCACGAGTTCTTCCACCGGGAAAATACGGATATCCTCTGCCAGATCCCTCTATCATTTGTCCAGGCTGCCCTGGGCGACACCATCAGTGTTCCTACCCTTAATGGAAAGAAATCACTCGAGATTCCCAAGGGAACCCAACCGGGAGATATCTTCCGGCTTCAGGGAGAAGGAATCCCGTCTTTGCGCAACGGAAAGCGGGGGAACCAGGTTGTGCAGGTCCTTGTCAAGACCCCCACCCACTTGAGCAAGAAACAGGAATCGCTTTTAAGGGAGTTCGCCAAACTGGAAGCCGGCAAGTTTTCCAATAAATTGAAAAATATCCTTAAAGGGGAGACCCTGAGCACCCGGAATTGATGGCGGTTAAAACACCTCATCCATCCGGATCGTATCATGGGATAGACCCGATCCTTCAAAGGACCCTTGACGTGTATGAATTGAAAGTGATCACCCGCTTTGCTGCCGCCCATCAGCTGAAAATGGTGTCCAAAAAATGTGAAAACCTGCATGGACACAACTGGAAGATTGAGGCCTGTGTTGCGGGGGAAAATCTAAACCATACCGGAGTGCTGATCGATTTCGGGGAGATTAAAAAACATCTGTCCGAAATTGTTGGAGAGCTGGACCATCGGTTTTTAAACGAGCTCGAAGGATTCCAGGATCAGGTCGCACCGTCTTCGGAAAACATTGCGGCCCTGATTGCGAAGCGACTTCAGGCGGCCATCCGGGAACCCGGCCTCCGGGTGACCCGGGTTACTGCATGGGAATCGGATGATGCCTGTGCCACCTATACCGTGGCTGTCGATTGATTGGTCGGTCTAATCGGTCTTGTGTAAGGATATCCGGCAGGCCATCAGCTCTTCTCGGGTAACGACGGCCGAGACCTCCGGAACCACCTTTCGGATATTCTCGAGGCCGCCCTCCTGCCGGTCCACCAAGATCACCGCCCTGACGACCGTAAGCCCTTCCGAGCGGGACCGCTCAATAGCCTGAATGGTAGATCCACCTGTGGTGGCTACATCGTCAATGACCACCACCCGCTCACCGGGATAAACGTCGCCCTCGATCCAGCGGACGATCCCATGATCCTTTTGGTTCTTGCGGATGGAAAAGGCCTTGATCGGTGTTTCTTTCAAACCCGAGACAAAAGCAACGGCACATGCTATGGGATCGGCACCGAAGGTCATGCCGCCGACGGCGTCCGCCGATAATCCCTGAATTTGGCTATAAATCAAATGCCCGATAAGAATCATCCCCCGGGGGCTCAGGGTGACCGGTTTACAGTTTACGTAAAACCGGCTTGTTCCTCCCGAGACCAGTTTGAATTTCGGTTCCCGGCTGTACTGGAAGGACTTGTCGCAAAGCAGCCGGATCAGTTCCTGCTTCATGGCATCCAACGTGTTCATTTTTGCCGTCCGCTTTACCAAATGCCTTCAAGAAGGGGTTGATTAAAAGGAACCAATCGGATAATAAAGCCTCCACCGAAATGGAAGAAGCCAATGGATTGGGTTTCAGTGGAGGCGTGGCACAGGGAAAACCGATAACGGCACTCCCTGTTCGTGCATCTTCCATAACAGCTGCAAACTTGAGGGTCAAATGAAAAAGACACAGGATAAAAAAATGAAAAAACGGTCTTCGGCGTCAAACCGGAGCCCTTTGATGAAGACCCTTGTTCTCCTGTTATACTTGTTTGCAGAGATTTGGATCTTTCAGGGAATGAGTGTTGCCTCGGAAGGAAAAAATCAAATCCTGACGCTCCAGCAGACCATCCGACTGGCCATCGATGTCAATTTGAACCTAAAGACAGCCCAAGAGGAAATTCAAGCTGCTGAATATTCCAGGCGGGTCGCTCGATCCTATTTCCTTCCTGCGGCGAATCTTTCCTACCAGTATCAGGGAAATGATGAGGAGTTCAGCATCCCGGGGTTTGGTATCATTACGCCTGAAAATAAATACACATTTGCCGCTTCCGTCAGCCAGCCTCTGTTTAGCGGCTTCTCGATTCTTAGGCGGTATGAGGCTTCAAAAATGGGCCTAGAGGTTGCCCAGGCTGTCGAAACCCTGACCCGTCAAGATGTCATCCTGGCGGCCAAGAAGGCTTATTTCACCCTGCTTCGGTCCCAAAAGCTGATGGAAGTGGCCCGGGAGGCGGTGGCCCTCGGCCAAAACCAGGAAGAGGTGGCCCGGCAGTTTTATGAAGTGGGGATGACGCCCCTCAACGATCTCCTGAAGGCCCAGGTGGAGCTCGCCAATGATAGGCAGGAATTCATCGCAGCCACCAACAGCGTCGATGTGGCTAAAGCCAACCTCAACACCCTCTTGCGGCGCCCCGTCACCGAACCGGTGAACATCGAAGATATCCCGGACTACACGTCCTTCAGCGCAGGTCTGAATGAATGTTTAAAAACTGCGGAAGATTCCAGGGTCGAGATCACGCGCGCGGGCCTGGAGGCGGATCTCGCCGAAAAGGACATGGAGATCGCGAAAAAAGATTATTACCCATCGGTGTATTTGAACTGGACCTATTATCAGGAGGGAACGGATTGGGATGCCACCGGCGGCGCGGGCCTTTACAGCGACTCCAGCGGCTGGAATGTGAAGGCGGTGGCGTCATGGGATTTGTGGCAGTGGGGCCGCACACATTACGGTGTCAAAGAGAGGTTGAGTCGTCTCCAGCAGGCTCGGCACCGAAAGGCGGCGGTTTTGGACCAGATCCGTCTGGAGGTGACGGATGCCTACCTCAATACCGTCGAGTCCGAAAAGGCCATCGTCACCGCTCAAAAAGCCATTGAACAGGCCAAAGAGAATTTTAGGATCACCCAGGAGCGCTACAAGGCCCAGATGGCCACTTCACTGGAAGTCTTTGATGCCCAGACACTCCTTTCCAGGGCGATGACCAACTACTTCGGGGCACTTTACTTCTTCAAGATCGCCAAGGCATCTTTGCATCGGGCAATGGGCCAGGAAACCCTGGAATGACCGACGGAGAAGAAAAGCCTCCGATCATCCGCATGTACCATGTCCATAAGTTTTACGGTCCCAAGAAGGCCTTAACCGATATCTCCCTTGAAATTCAAGAGAATGAATTTGTCCTTATCAGCGGCGCCAGCGGCGCCGGAAAAACCACCCTTTTAAAGCTGATCTACCTGGGAGAGTCGGCGACGGAAGGACAAGTGCTGGTTGACGGCATGAATTTATCGCGAATTTCACGAAAATGGATCCCCGAGCTTCGGCGCAAGCTGGGGATTATTTTCCAGGATTACAAACTGATTCCGGACAAGACGGCTTTTGAAAACGTAGCCCTGGTTCTGGAAGTGGCGGGACATCATCGTCGGTTCATTGAAAAAAGGGTCAGGAGCGTCTTGAGGTTTGCGGGGATGGAGGAAAAGGCGAATGCGCTTCCGGCAAGCCTGTCGGGAGGGGAGCAGCAGCGGGTGGCTGTGGCACGAGCTGTTGTGGGAGACCCTAAAATTATCCTGGCCGATGAGCCCACCGGAAGCCTGGACCCGGATTCCGCAAGTGTGATCCTGGCACTGTTGAACCGATATCACCAGAAAGGCGCCACTCTTGTCATTGCCACGCACGACCAAGAACTGATCCGAAACGCCGGCAGCCGGGTGATCCACCTGGATCAGGGACGGCTGGACGCCAACCCGTGACGGGGCGGGTGATCTGACCATAAATAAGATGTATCGTTTTTGGCAAAGAGCCCAGAAGGACATTTCGGCCAAGAAATTCCTAAACACCATCACCATCATCACGATAGCCCTGGCCGTGATGATGGTGAGTGCCTTTGGTCTTTTTGCGGTCAATTTAAACGAACTCATGGATAAATGGCGACACGGCATTCGGGTTTTGGTTTATCTCAAGGCTGGCGTGTCTGATGAAAACCGGCGGACCCTGGAAGATCAAATCCGACGGATAAAAGGTATTTCAGGAATCGCATTTATTTCCAAAGAAGAAGGACTGGTCCGAATGAAGGAGCGGATGAAGATCCTTGAGGCCATCCTGGCGGATTTGGATAAAAACCCGCTTCCCGATACCTTTGAAGTCAGTCTGGATGCCGCCTTTCTGGAACCGGTTCGGATCGATGAGATCCTTTCAGCAATACAAAAGATGGAATCGGTCGAAGAGGTGACCTACGGGAAGATCTGGTTGGATCGATTCACAGGATTGATGAATCTTTTTCGTGTCGCAGGGATGGCCATGGGGGGGCTTTTTATCATGGCCGCCATCTTCATCGTGGCTAACACCATCCGGCTGATGCTTTATTCCCGGCAACAGGAAATCGAGATCATGCGTCTCATCGGTGCATCGGATCACTTTATTAAATTGCCGTTTTATATTCAGGGGTTGATTCAGGGTTTTCTCGGCGGCGCTTTGGGTCTTGCCATCCTTTACGGATTATTCAGAGTCGCCTCCATTCGCATCGGGGAACACCTTCCGATCGGTTTTAAAGGCATCCGGTATTTTTCCCCGATAATGATACTTTCGATCATGGCGTGTACTATGCTGGTGGGATGGATCGGATGCTACCTTTCACTCAAAGGATTTCTAAAGCGCTGATCGCATGCACCTTGGTGGTTCTCGGCACCGTGTATGCATCCCTCGGAGCGGAGAAGGCGACACCGGTGGGAATCGTCCTGGCGAGTCGGCTGATCTTGAGGGGTGGCCCTGGTATTATGCATTCTTCCGTCGGTATCCTGGAATCCGGTACCTGTGTGATGATATTGGGTAAGAAAAAGGGTTGGCTTCGAGTGCTTCATGGTCAAACAACGGGGTATGTGCGCTATTTGCCTGAATATATGAAAATCCTTTCGGGGGATCTCAAAACAGATCCAGACAAGGCCTGTATTCGGCTGCTGGAAGAGAGGGCTTCCCACATCGAGCATGAAATCGAAATGGTCCAGGGGAAGGTGCGCAATCTCTCAGGCAGAGAATCCGAGGTAATGGACACCCTCAACGAAACCGAGCATGCCTTGAATCGCATGGATCAGCAGCGGATCCGCATCCAGTCTCAGATGGACGGGCTTCAAAAAAAGATTGATGCTCTTGAAAAGCATTCATTAAAATTAACCCAACAGGTGGAAGGGATCCGGGATCATGCCTTAAAAAGGCTTACGGCCCTTTACAAACTGAGCCAGGTAGGAAGCTTTCATTACCTGATTTCAGCCCGATCCGTTCATGAATATCTCTACATGGAAGAGGGGTTCAGGCGGATTCTGGCACAAGACGAGACCATCCTTTCCATTCTTTCCGAAAAGAGCCGGATGCTGAACCTGACACTCAATGATTTAAAGAAAAACAGACAGGAGAAACAAACCCTGGAACAGACGCACCGACTTCAAATGCAAACCATGGCCGCGGAAAAAGCCAAACGGGCGAGCCTGCTGGAAGAAATCCGGAGTCAAAAGACCCTTCAACTGGCTGCCGTTCAAGATCTTAAGTGTTCCGCCGACCGGCTGGAAGACACCCTGAAGGCCCTTCGGCGCCGAGCAACAAGTATCGAACCGGCAATATCGGAAACCGGCTCTTTTTCTGCCATGAAAGGGTTGCTTGAAATGCCTGTTGAAGGTAAGATAATCGGACGATTCGGGGTTTACAAGATTCCCCATCTCCAGATGGACGCTCAGCGTAATGGGATCGAAATCGAAGCAGGAAGGGGATTTCCCGTAAAAGCGGTCTTCAATGGAAAGGTCATTTTTTCAGACTGGTTCAGGGGCTATGGGAACCTGATCATCATCGAACATGGGGATGGTTTTTTCACGGTGTACGCCCATGCTTTGGAATTATTCAAGCAAAAGGAGGAAAGGGTTGAAACCGGGGAAGTCATTGCCACTGTTGGAGTCCCCGGTTCCCGTGAGAGGGCGAACCTGTATTTTGAAATTCGCCAGCATGAAAAACCCGTTGATCCTTTGACCTGGCTGAAAATGAATTAAAAGGAGAATTCCATGACTCTTAAAAAAATGAATCCGTGGAAATGGTGCCTGATTGTCGGGATCGTTGCGGTATGCTGGGCAATCGCGCCATCGATGGCACGCAATCCCTCGACAGGGAATGAAGAAACCTACAAGGGTCTCAAGATTTTTTCCGACGTCATCGAGCTGATCGAGAAAAATTACGTGGATCCGGTCGATTCAAAGGATTTGATCAACAAGGCCATTCAAGGCATGGTGAACAGTCTGGATCCGCATTCAGCCTTTCTTCCCCCTGAAGCGTTCAACGAGCTTCAGGTCGACACCCGAGGTGAATTCGGAGGGGTCGGTATCGTGATCAGCCTTGAAAAAGGGGTTCTCACCGTCATCTCGCCCATTGAAGGGACGCCGGCCCATAAGGCAGGAATAAAAGCCGGGGACCAGATCATTAAAATCAACGACGATTCCACCAAGGGTATGGCGCTTTGGGAAGCGGTCAAGAAGATGCGGGGTCCCAAGAAAACCACCGTCCGAATCACCATTTTCAGGGAAGGACAAGCCGAGCCCAAAGAATATACTCTGGTCAGGGATATCATTCCCATTGAAAGTATCAAACACAAAATCTTGTCTCCCGGATATGGTTATATCCGGATTACCAATTTCAACGAAAATACCACCAGAGACCTCATTGCTGCCCTAAAGGAATTGGAGTCCGATAAAGGGGGATTCAAGGGACTTGTACTCGATCTTCGGGATAATCCCGGGGGACTGTTGAACCAGGCCATTGATGTGACCGACCTGTTTGTTGAAGAAGGCGTCATTGTTTCCATCAAAGGCCGGGGTGCAAAACATAACAAGGTTTACAACGCCCATCGCGACGCGGAAGCACGAAAATATCCCATTGTGGTTTTGATCAACGAAGGGAGTGCCAGTGCCTCCGAGATCGTGGCCGGTGCCCTCCAGGACCAGAAAAAGGCGGTGATCATGGGAACGACGTCTTTCGGGAAGGGTTCGGTCCAGACGGTGGAAGCGCTCAGGGACGGCTATGGCCTTAAATACACCATTGCCCTTTATTACACACCCAGCGGCAGATCCATTCAGGCCCAGGGTATTGTCCCGGATATTGAGGTCAAGCCCATCGCTATCCAGGAAAAGAAAAAAGAGGGGCCGGGATCCGGACTATTAAGGGAAAAAGATCTGAAAAACCATCTCGAGGCTGCGCCGGATGAGAAAGAAGAAGGCCGGGATTCAAAGGAGGATTCCATGCAGGATAAGGAAAAGATGAAAGAAAACCGGTCGCGCTTCGGGTCCCTGGACGTCGAAGCGCTCAAAAAGGATTATCAGATCCGGCGGGCGCTTGAAACCCTCATCAGTTTCGAGATCTTCAAGAAAATCCGGGGATAGGAAAAAAGGCTCCCGTGAGGTGGCCACGATTGCCGGAAAGGACGATAGACTTTCGGGCGGATTGAAGCGCTTCAAATCCCGACGCACGGCCATCCTTCTGTTTATCGGGACCTGGACCGTTCTCCTCCTGTTGGTGGCGCTGTCCGTGCTGTTTTTGCTTGGAATGGAACGGCAACATGTGTCGTTTAAGACGCATCCTGGAGAAACCCTGAAAAACGGGGATCGATTGCCATCGGATGCCATTCCCCCATTCGAAATCTTTCCCGAAGACACGGCGCTGGAAAAGGATGATGTTCCTTTTCCGGAAGTCCACACCCCGGACCGGATTCCAAAAGTCGCCATCATTATCGACGACCTGGGTTATGATCGACAACAGGCCCAGGCATTCATCGATCTGGGCGTTGCGCTCACCCTTTCCGTTCTACCGCACAGCCCCTTTCAAAAAGAGATCACCCGTTCGGCGTCTCTCGCTGGAAACGAAATCATTCTCCATCTTCCTATGGAGCCCAGAGAGTATCCAAAGGTAGACCCGGGTCCGGGGGCGCTACTCATGGACATGACTCCGGAAGCGTTTGTGAAACAGCTCTTCGACGATCTCGAGGCAGTTCCTTCCATCAAGGGGGTTAACAACCACATGGGGTCCCGGATCACTTCGGATCGGGATCGAATGACGATTCTTTTCTCCATACTCAAGGAAAGAGGGATGTTCTTTGTAGACAGCCTCACCACTCCCCGGAGCGTGGCCGGGGATATCGCCCGGACCGTAAATCTTGATTTTGCCCAGCGCGATGTATTTCTTGGATCACATCCCGAAGACAGCGTTTGTGGAAAAACAGATCGATCGACTCTTGGAATACGCCCGGCGAAAGGGCACGGCCATCGGGATCGCCCATCCCAATGAGGCGACCTACCGGGTGCTTCAGGCCCGACTTCCTCAAATTGCAGAAGGAGTGACGCTGGTTCCGGTGTCATCCATCTTGTATCAGCGCCAGGCCGATGATAATGGGATCGAAATGCCTGCCTCAACCCTCCCGGTACCGCGTCCGGATTCCGGGCCGATAAACCCTTAAGGAAGCTTTGTTCCGGTAAAACGCCTCGAACGGATCCGCAAGCACCCTAAAAAACCGCTTGACTTGATTTGAATTCAATAATAAATAATAATTATTATCTTTTAAGAATAATAACTATTTATTTTTTCTAGCATCGAAATGGCTAATCCAGAAGAGCGATATGCGATAATCGTCGAAAAGTTTCGCAAGGGAATTTTGATGAAATCGTAAAAACTCAAAATTAGGATGGCAAAGTAAAAAGCTTCAGATGCAAGGCGCGCAAATCCTGAGGAATGAGGCGTACATATGGGTACGCCGCAATGACGAAGGATGCAGTGCAACGCAGCAGATGGGCTTTTTACGAAGTCATCAAGTTTGAAGCTGACGTCTCAGCGCCTGGCCATAGCGAAAATACTGGCTCTCAGCAAGGGACACCCGAGCGTGGAGGAGATCTTTGAACAGCTCAAAATGACTTTTCCCACCATGAGCCTCGCTACGGTCTATCGCAATATCCTTCTTTTAAAATCCTTTGGAGAAGTCCTGGAACTCGGTTTTCCGGACGGTAGCAACCGATACGACGGAAACAGGCCCTATCCGCATCCTCATGTGATCTGCATCAAGTGCGGAACCATCGTCGATCCGGCACTGGACGACCTTGAAGACCTGACGCAACTGGTGGCTGAGGAAACCGGTTTTCAGATCCTGACCCATCGTTTAGATTTTTTCGGACAATCAAAACGCGCTCACCGCCGGTCCGCGCGGCCTTGGCCCGGCTTGCCAAAGCAAAGAAAAAAATCTAATATCGTCGACCATCCCTTGAATGCTGGGATGGGCTGAAGGTCTCCACCTTCAGACATGACGGTAGAGGCCTTTTAGCGAGGCGAAAGGTATTGTTCAGGGAAAGCTTTTAAGGTAGTATTTCGATCCATTTACAAAACGCCAATCGATCAAAGGAGAAAGACAATGGGAAACACGCAAAGGGGGAAAAAAAAGGAAAAGGTCATTGAAGTGTTGAACCAGGCGCGCGCCATGGAATTGAAGGCGATTTATCAGTACATGAATCAGCACTACAATCTGGACAATATGGATTACGGAGAGCTGGCAGCCAAAATGAAGCTCATCGCCATCGATGAAATGAGACACGCGGAGATGTTTGCCGAGCGCATCAAGGAACTGGGCGGCGAGCCGGTGACCGGACATGACGGCAAGATTGAAAAAGGACAGAAGGTGGAAGTGATCTTCCCGTTCGACGCCACCCTCGAAGATGATACCATCGATGTCTATAATCAGTTTCTCCTCACCTGTCGGGACAGCGGCGACAGCATCAGCATGAAGCTTTTCGAAGACATCATTGCTGAAGAGCAGATCCATTTCACCTATTTCGACAATATCGACAACCATATCAAGAAGCTCGGGGAAACCTTCCTGGCGAAAATCGCCGGAACGCCCTCCTCAACCGGTCTGGTGCCCAGCGGGTTTGCCGTTGGTCAAGCGGGAAAATAGTCTCGGGTTAAAATTCAGAACAGGAGGTGCTTATGCCGGAAGAGATGAAGATCGGATGTGCGCGGCCCACCGGCGGACTGGTGGGAGAAGGCGTTGAAAAAGAGAAAGAAAAGCCAATCGCATCGATAAAGGAGGTCTCCGCTATGATTCAAGTTGGAAAAAAAGCCCCGGATTTTGCAGCGCCCGCTTACTACAAGGGCGGGTTTGTTTCTGTCAAGCTATCGGAATATTTAGGGAAATGGGTATTGCTCTGTTTTTATCCGGGCGATTTTACCTTTGTCTGAGCCACCGAAATTTCGGCAGTTGCCGAAAAATATGCGGATTATCAAAAGCTGGGTGTTGAAGTCCTTTCCATGAGCATCGATAGTATCTTCGTTCATAAAATGTGGAATGACAACGAGCTGTCCAAAATGGTGAAAGGCGGGGTTCCCTTCCCGATGCTTTCAGACGCCGGCGGAAAGGTCGGAAAGGTCTTCGGCGTGTTCGACGAGGATGCCGGTGTCGAAACCCGCGGCAGGTTCATTATCGATCCCGAAGGTGTCGTGCAAGGATACGAGGTGTTGACTCCGCCGGTGGGCCGGAACATCCAGGAGACCATGCGGCAAGTCCAGGCATTCCAGCTTGTCAGAGACTCCAAAGGAAAAGAAGCTACACCCTCAGGCTGGAAACCCGGCAAATTGACCCTCAAGCCGGGTCCGGATCTGGTCGGCAAGGTCTGGGAAGTCTGGAAAACGGAGATGGCATTCGATTAAAGAGGAGATATCCCCGGGAAGTAAAAGAAACGGATAGGCCGTCCGGCACAGGTTCTGGGCGGCCTTCTTGCGTGAAAACCCCTATCGATGAGCTGAATGGTGCAGCCGCTTCTGGAGATCATCGACATTACGAAACACTACGGAGAAATCGCCGCGGTGGATGGGGTCAGTGTTGCCGTCGACGAGGGGACCTGTTTCGGGTTGTTGGGCCCCAATGGTGCCGGAAAAACCACCCTCCTGGAAATCATCGAGGGGATCCTCCCGCAGAGCGCGGGGGAGATTCTATACAAGGGGCAATCCCGTCCGGCTTCCTTTCGCGAGGAGGTGGGAATCCAGTTTCAGCAGACCGCTTTGCTTTCCTTTCTCACCGTCAGAGAGACCCTTCGGACCTTTAAGAGGCTATACCGTAAGAGCCGTGACCTGAAGGGGTTAATCCGGGAATGCCGTCTGGAAGAGATCGCCGACCGGTACAACGACAGGATTTCCGGCGGGCAACGCCAGCGGCTTCTCCTCGCACTTGCCCTTGTCAACGATCCCGAATTGCTCTTTTTGGACGAACCGTCCACCGGCCTGGATCCCCATGCCCGAAGAGACCTGTGGGAAATCATCGAAAGACAGAAACGCCTCGGAAAAACCCTTGTCCTGACTACTCACTACATGGAAGAGGCCCAGCACCTCTGCGATGAGGTGGCCATCATGGACCATGGAAAAATCATCGCCCGGGGAACCCCGGAAGCCCTGGTGTCTGCGCACTGCAAAGGGGCGACTGTTTCCCTGCCGCAATCGGGGTTTCCGGAAATCCAAGAAGGATTCCCCTGGCCGGTTCAAAAGATCCGGGAACGGGTGGTTATCCATACGGACGACGTTAACTCATGTTTGGCGGTACTGATGCGAAATGGTGCTCGGTTGGATGAGATGGTCATTCGCTCGCCCAACCTGGAAGATGTATTCTTGAACCTGACCGGCCATCAATTGAAAAACGAAAAATGAGATTCGAGCGTCTTTGGGCTGTGTTTTACGCCAGGAACCTGGAATTTTTCAGGGATCGCAGCGCCTTGGGTTGGAATTTCATCTTTCCCTTCCTGATTGTGCTTGGTTTCGGGGTTATTTTTAGCGGAAAAGGGTTCAAGGAGTACCGGATCGGGATATTCCCTCATCCGTCCGGAATCGTTTCCCTGGATCGTGTGGAGATCCCCGCAGGGTTCAAGGAGATCCCCTATGCGGAATTCATCGGCATCCACAGTCTGGAGGAGGGACTGGAAAAACTTAGGCACCATCGGATCGATTTTTTACTTGAAACCGGTCTTGCACCTCATCGCTATTGGATCGATGATTCTTCTCCGAAAGCATATGCCATAGAGGGGGTGTTCAAAGGAAGCCTAAGTCCGGCGGACGTTGAAACTCTGGTGCAAAAAGAAGAGATCCAGGGGAAGAAAATCCGCTACATCGACTGGTTTTTCCCCGGAATCCTGTCGATGAATATGATGTTCAGCGCACTCTGGGGCGTAGGCTACATCGTGGTCCGGTACCGGAAAAACGGGGTGCTGAAACGGTTGCACGCAACGCCCCTCACCGCCCTGGAATACCTCTTAGCCCAGATCCTGTCCCGCCTTTTCCTGTTGATCTTCACCCTTACCGTGGTCTGGATCGGATGCAATCTCTTCTTTTCCTTTACGGTGGAAGGATCCTACCTGGACCTTTTCATCGTTTTTGCTGTGGGAGGCCTGAGTATGTGCGCCCTGGGGCTTCTGCTCGCTTCCAGGGGATCCAGTGAAGAATTCACAGACGGAGTTCTGAATTTTATCACCTGGCCCATGATGTTTTTATCCGAGGTCTGGTTTTCCATCGACAGCGCCCCCGAATGGATCAAGCTTGCTTCCAAAGCGCTCCCCCTTACTCACATGGTCGAAGCCGCCCGAAAAGTGATGAACGACGGTGTGGGTCTTAGCGAAGTAGCCCTTGAGCTGACCGTGTTGATATCCATCGCAGTGGTATGCCTTGTTACCGGGGCGGCTTTATTTTCGTGGCGCAAGTGAAACGGCGGTCATGGCTTGCACCCCGGTTAAGGATGGAGTATGCAGGAAATGGGGGTATCTCTTATAGCCGCAAAGGAGGTCTGCCCCATGAAAATCGGGATCATCGGTCTTCCGGGCTCCGGTAAGTCGACGGTTTTTGAGGCCCTCACTCAAGCTTGGGAGGAGCCCGGTCACAAAGGTCAGGATCGGATCGGCACCGTCAGCGTACCGGATGAGCGTCTCAATGACTTGACCGGTATTTTCAAGCCTAAAAAGGTGGTTTTTGCCCAGGTCACCTACTTTTTGCCGCAGCTTGGGCCTCATCAGCAGGACCGGGTTTACGACCAGGGGATCGGCAACCGCATACGGGATTGCGACGCCCTCATTCATGTACTCCGGAATTTTTCTTTTCCGGGCCTTCCGGATCCTTCCCCCTTTGAAGACTTTGCAAGGCTGGATCAGGAGCTTACCCTGAATGACCTCATCGTGCTGGAAAACCGCATCAACCACCTTTTAGCGGATCGAAAGCGGGGGAAAAAGCCCGACGAGGAGGAACCGGTCCTGCTGAAAGCCTGCCATCGGCAACTGGAGACCGGACAGCCGTTGAGAAAAGCCCCGGAACTGGCTTCCCATGGCCGCCTGAGAGGGTATGCCCTTCTTTCCGCAAAACCGATGCTCGTAGTCTTCAACAATGGGGAAGACGATTCCGAGCCCCCGGCGCTGCCGCCGGGTTCGGTTTTTTCAGAAGAGACTCTGGCGATCCGAGGCAAGATCGAACAAGAGCTCGCCCAGATGGAGGAGACAGAAGCCCGGCAATTTTTATCGGGATTCGGAATTCGCGAACCCGCTGCCCGCCGGGTCATCCGGTGCTCCTATACCCTTTTAGGACTGATTTCCTTTTTCACGGTCCTCAGCGACGAGGTCCGGGCATGGACTTTAAAAAAAGGGGGCAGTGCCCTGGATGCGGCCGGAACCATTCACACCGACATGAAGAAGGGATTCATTCGGGCTGAGGTGATCGCCCACAAGGATCTGATGGAAGTGGGGTCCCTCCCGGAAGCCAGGAAGCGGGGTACGGTCCGTTTAGAAGGCAAGACCTACAAGGTACAAGATGGGGATATTATTCAAATCCGGTTCAATGTCTGATGTTGCCGCAGATTCGGTCCCGAAGGGTCATCGGTTCGGAGGTGCCGCCTAATCCGTTGCGGTAGGGACCGTAAACCCTTGGGCCTCCAGTGCAATCCGGATGGGCCGGGTCTTGCAGGGGGAAAGACGAAAGTAGTATGTTTTTTTTCCTTTTTGCTGAACACCCATACCGACACTGATGATATCGCCCCCTGCGTCATTGATGATATCGAGGGCTTTTCGGAACAGGCCGGGTACGTCATTGATGGTGACGTCGATGCGGGAGCTCGCCTTGAGAAAACCCATCATATCGATGAAGGCGCGCAGGATGTCGCTTTCCGTGATGATTCCCACCAACCTCTTTTTTTTCACCACCGGAATCCCCCCGATCTTGTATTTGTAGATCCGCTGGGCAGCGATTTCGATGTCGTCATCGGGGTCCACGGTGATGGGATCTTTGATCATCAGATCCGAAAGTGAAAGATCCCCAACCATGGAAGGGATCAGGCCCTGTTTCAGATCGGCCAGGGTGACGAAGCCTTTGAGCGCTTTGCCCCTGGAAACAACCGGAAGATGACGGATGGAGTTGGTCTTCATGAGGTAGATGGCATCCTGGATGGAGGCCTCTTCGGTGATGGTGATCGGATTCGGAATCATTAATTCGCTGATCTTCATTGGGTGTTCCTTTTATTCCGGGTGCTGGGACCGGCCGGACTTTGAGCGCAAGGAGTGATAACGATGCGACCGAATCGAATAAATACCAATGGCGCAAAAATTGCAAGACTTTCTTTTTACTACCGCGGATAACAAGAGCAGTGAAATGGCATTTTCAGGAGAGAGAACGCGGCAGGTAGTTGCAGAGCGGTTCTTCGGCAAGGTAGTCGCCGGTGGCCTCAAAGGCCCTGGCCCGGCAACCGCCGCAGACCCTCCGATATTCGCAAACTCCGCATTTCCCTTTCAATTTGCCGAAATCTCGAAGGGATAAAAAGATTTCCGAGTGATTCCAAATCTCGGGGAAAGGGTTTTTCGTGACATCCCCGCAATTGAGGTTCAGAAATCCGCAGGGTTGGACAATGCCTTGGTGGGAGATGAAGCAAAAACCTACCCCGCCCAGACATCCTCGGGTGACGGCGTCGAGGCCATGAGTCTGGAAAGTCACCGAGATTCCGTCCTGTTTGGCGCGTTGCCTCAAGATCCTATAGTAATGGGGTGCGCAGGTGGCTTTGAGTTGCAGGAGGGTTCGGCTCCGCTGGTCATAAAACCAGTTCAGGGTGGATTCGTATTGGTCGGCGGTGATGGCACGATCCACGATGTATTTTCCTCGGCCGGTGGGAACCAGCAGGAAAATGTGATGCGCCACCGCTCCTAGTTCGACAGCCAGGTCCTGGATTTCGGGAATCTGGTCGAGGTTCATCTGGGTGATGGTGGTGTTGATTTGAAACTCGATTCCCGCCGACTGGATATGGCGGATACCTCTCAGGGCCCCCTGGAATGCACCGTCGACACCCCTGAACCGGTCGTGGGTTTCGGCAGATGCCCCGTCCAGGCTGATGCTGACCCGTTTAATACCGGAGTCGGCTAGTTTCCGGGCAATTTCCTCAGTAACGAGGGTTCCGTTGGGTGCCATGACCATCCGTAAACCCTTTTTCGTCCCAAAAGTGGCGATCTCGAAAATATCTTTCCGTAAAAGGGGTTCTCCGCCCGTTAAAATGACGATGGGGCTTCCTGTCTGGGCGATCTGGTTCACCAACGTCAGGGCTGCATCAGTGTCAAACTCATCGCTGTAAGGCCCGGAGGTGGCCGACGCCCGGCAATGGACGCAGGCGAGGTTGCAATTGCGCGTGATCTCCCACGCCACCAATCGCGGGCCGGACCCCATATCCTGGTGAGCTTTTCCAGGGTCATGACTGGGCGAGGGATGATGGCGGTTTGCAGTCATGCCGTTTGTCTCTTTCAACGCACAATTACTCCTGAAGCGCCTTTGCGGCCTCCATTGCGAAGTAGGTGAGAATCATGTCGGCGCCGGCTCGTTTGATGGCTGTCAGGGTTTCCATCATTACCTTTTTGCCGTCGAGAACTCCCAATTTGTCGGCCGCTTTGATCATAGCATATTCGCCGCTGACGTTATAAGCGGCGACAGGGAGATCGATCTCTTCGCGGACCCGGTAGATGATGTCCAGGTAGGCCAGGGCGGGCTTGATCATAATGATGTCCGCCCCTTCTTCAATGTCCATGGTTACCTCCCGGATGGCTTCCAGGGCATTGGCCGGATCCATCTGGTAGGTTTGTCGATCTCCGAACTTGGGGGCGGAATCGGCCGCTTGTCGGAAGGGGCCATAATAGGCCGAGCAGTACTTGGCCGCGTAGGACATGATGGGAATATGTTCAAATCCATCCTCGTCAAGGGTATCCCGTATCTCCGCCACCCTGCCGTCCATCATGTCGGAAGGCGCCACCATGTCGGAGCCGGCCTTGGCATGGGAAAGCGCAACTTTGGCTAAAAGCTCCAGGGACGCATCGTTGTCTACCGTTTTTCCGTTTAAGATCCCGCAATGTCCATGATCCGTATACTGGCATAAGCAGACATCGGTGATCACCGCTATTCCGGAAACCTTGTCCTTAACAGCCCGAACTGCTTTCTGGACGATGCCGTCTTTGGAATAGGCCTCGGTGCCCAGGGCGTCCTTTTTCTGAGGGATGCCGAAAAGTAAAATGGCCGGAATCCCCATATCCAACGCATCCTTGGCGACCTTGACCAGGTTGTCCGTAGACAGGTGGTACTGGCCGGGCATGGAAGAGATCGGTTCTTTAACCCCTTTGCCGTGCGCGGCAAAAAGGGGAAGGATGAGGTCATCGACACTGAGACGGGTTTCGCGGATCATCCGCCGAAACGCCGGATTTTGTCGCAACCGCCTGGGCCTGTAATCGGGAAACAACATCTGTTTTTCCTTTTAAAACGAGTTGAGGGTTAATAGGTTTCATAAGACTTTGTAATGGAAAAGAATCCACTTTCAGCATAGATTACGCGATCCGAAGGGTTTCCAAATTGGAAACGCTCAAGCGATTTCTTCGTCGGTAAGATAGCAAGCCGGGTCCGGGGCCCACACGTCGCCGGTCACGGCTTCGGCCCTCACCCTGAAGTTGCCTCCGCAAATGTCAAGCCAGCGGCATTTGGCGCACCGTCCCGTCATGTGCTTTTTCTTTTCTTTCAATTTTTGCATCAGCGGATTCGAAAGATCCGTCCAGATCTGTGAAAAGGGGCGCTCCTTGACATTTCCAAAACTGTAATGCCGCCAGAATTGGTCGGCGTGGACCTCTCCGTTCCAGCTGATACACCCGATCCCCCTGCCGGAATTGTTCCCCTCATTCATTTTTAAAAGCTGAAGGACGTCGGCCGCCCGTTTCGGGTTTTCTTTTAACAAGCGCAGGTAGAGATAGGGTCCGTCTGCATGGTTATCCACGGTGAGAACCTCTTTGGGTTTTCCCCGATCGTGAAGATCCCGGGTCAGATTCATGATCAGGTCCACAACCGCCCGGGATTCCTTGTGGGAAAGATCTTCTTCCAAGAGCTTAGATCCGCGGCCGGCGTAAACCAGGTGGTAAAAGCAAACCCTGGGTATATCCATCTCTTCGAGGAGGGCGAATATCTTGGGGATCTCTTGTACATTGAACTTGTTGACGGTAAAGCGTAATCCTACCTTGATGCCGGCCTCCTGGCAGTTCCGGATTCCTTCCAAAGCCATTTGAAACGCTCCGGTCATCCCCCTGAAGCGATCATTAACCGCTTCCATGCCGTCCAGGCTGATCCCCACGTATGAAAGCCCGATCTCTTGAAGGATACGGGCAATGTCCCGCGTGATCAGGGTGCCATTGGTTGAAATCACCGCCCGCATCCCCTTTTCAACCGCATAGGCGGCTAAGTCCGGAAGGTCTTTTCGGACCAGAGGCTCGCCGCCGGAAAAAAGGAGGACCGGCACGCCGAACCGGGCCAGATCGTCCATGATCTGCCGGCTTTCTTCCAGGGTCAGCTCGTTTTCGGTGGTCGTATGCTTGGCATGGGCATAGCAGTGAATGCAACTCAAATTACATTGCCGGGTGACATTCCAGACCACCACCGGTCGTTTGTCTTCGGAAAATTGCAATAAGTGGGACGGGAGGCGGGAGGAGTGTCTGTCGTAGCGCAGCGCATCGGAGGGCTCCACCGTATTGCAATATAATTTGGATATGCCGATCATGATGAATTGTTCTTTATATCAACCTGTCTTTCGGCAGGATCCGTGCAACGCCGGGGGGTGGCCACCGTCTCAGGGAGTCCGATCGATGCTGAGCAGCTTAAGTTCATCCCTGATAAGGGTGCTGATATGGGTTTCCGGATTCAGCAGCGCTTCACGGGTGATGAAAAACCGGTTTTTCCCGGTCTTTTCTCTGACCAGCTTGAGTCCCAGTTGAAAATCCGTCGTCAGCTTTTTATAAAATGCCTTGATATCAAGCGGGGTGTTGATCAATTGTTCGATAATGTAATCAACGGCGTCTTCTTCCAAAACGATATTGATATCGTGGCTCTTGTAAAAGTAAAGCTCTATCTTTTTGATCTCATCATAGGAAGACTTGATCTTCTCTACGGCGCTCCCCACGTCCATGATGTTCTTGCAATAGCAGGTGGCGATATTATCGATGCGGGATGTGGAAAGGGTCAGATTGTACTTTTCGGACAGTTCCTTCCGGTTGGCAAAACAATAGGCCTTAATGTGCTCCCTCTCTGCCTGGAAGAGCACCTCGTGGGTTTTCAGCACATTTTCTCGGTTTTCAGGGTCGACGAGGTCCTCAAGGACCTTTTGCGGATCTTCAAGGATGGCAGACGTCGCTGGAAAATGCCGCACCTGGGTGGAGGGAAGCCGTCGTTCGAACAACAAAAGCGCCTTTTCCACTGCGCTGACCAACCCCCGGGCTCCTGTGTTTTCCTGAAATGCCAGTTTGGCCAGGCGGGCAAGAAGGCCTTCCTCGAAACGAATGTCGATGTCGTAAGCGGCAAAATCGAATTTTTTCCCCAACATGATGGGATTATTGGGATTTTTCAGGATGTCGAAAAGATCCGCATCGGTCAGATGCTCGAAGATCGCTCTTACCGGGAGACGGCCGACGAATTCGGTTTCGAACCCAAAGGCGATGAGGTCCTCCGATTTAACATGTTTGAGGATATCCATCTGGTCTTTACCACTTTGGATCTTGGCGCCGAAACCAATTTTCTGGTCGATCATTCGCTTTTTAATAATTTCCGACAGATCCGTAAAGGCACCGCTGACGATGAACAGGATATTTCTTGTATTAACGCTGCGCTTATCGCGTTTCCCGGTCTTGCGAAAGCGATCGATCTCCTGGATCATAGAGATGGGGTCATGGGGCACCTTCAGATCGACTTCGGTCTCTTCCAGCGGCTTGAGCAGGGCCCGTTGGACCCCGGTCCGGGATACGTCAGCGCCGATGATGTAGCGACTCGAGGCGATCTTGTCGATTTCATCGATGTAGATGATTCCGTGCTGGGCCAGCTCGATATCCCCATCCGCTTCGCGAACCAGATCCCTCACCAGATCTTCCACGTCTCCGCCGACATATCCGGTTTCGCTGAACTTGGTGGCGTCCCCTTTTACGAACGGCACCCCGATTTTCTTGGCGATCAACTTCACCATGTAGGTTTTTCCCACACCGGTAGGCCCGATCATCAGGACGTTGTTCTTGATGCTCCCCACCATGTCACTGATGTCGCCATCGCCGTTTTGCGACCGTCTGATTCGGTTGAAATGGGTGCAAATCTTGGTAGCAAGGATAGCCTTGGCGTTGTCCTGTTTGACGATATATCGATCCAGGTAGTCGATCAGGTCTTCGGGTTTAAGATCAAAGTTGATTTTTTTCTTCTTCTTGCTCGGACCGGGTTTTTCACTTTCAAAAGGAAGCTCCTGGGAAAAGATGATGGGACCGGCAATCTTCACCGAGTCCCCGAACTTCTTGGTTAAAAAATCACCGATTTCTTTTTCAAGCTCTTTAGGGTCAGGCATTTTTTCGTATCTTGTTTTCATACCTGTCACGATAATCACCTCCTGGAAAAAAGCAAGTCACACCCAAATATCGGGGCTGCGGGTACGAATGGAAAGGCAGAAACGCCCAGGAGAGTCGCTTTTCTATTGCCCCAACCTTCAGAATATCCTATGAGGCATAATAAAAAATATACAGGATGCCGGAAGGTTTGTAAAGCCGTTTGATCGGCATGCTTCGCTCAAGCTCCGCCTTCAAAGACGGGGTGGAAGGAAGCCACACGTTTTTTAGCGGGAAGCTTCAAAATCACAGAATATACCGGTTGACCGGAGGATATATGTTAAAGAAGAAAATCACCCGAAAAGAGCTTTTGAAAGAACCGGACGAATTCCTCACATTTTCGGCCCGGATGCTTCAATGGATTCTTCAAAACAAGGATCGGATTTTTTGGGGCGCGGCAGCCTTGATTTTCGTTGCAGCGGCCGGTTCCGGGTGGATGTACTACCGGAATATAAGAGAAAAAAAAGCGATCGAGGCTTTTGGAAAGATCATGGCGACCTATCGTCAGGTCGATGAAGGCACTGTCTCCGGTGAGAAGATGGGCCAGACAAAGGAGATGCTGGCGGCATTTTTCAAAGAATATCCGGGCACCGGCTCCGGGAAAATGGGACGGGTTTTGTATGCAAACCTCTGTTTTCAAGGTGGCGATCAGGACAGCGCAATCACTGCTTATCAGGATGCCCTCGATGATTACAAGGACAACCCTTTGTTGAGAAACGTCATTTTGAGCAGCATCGGCCATGCCTATTTGAAAAAGCAACAACCCGATCAGGCGGCCAAGTACTTCGAACAGGTCGCCTCGGGGGATGTACCTTTACTGAAAGACGAAGCCCTCTTTATTCTGGCAAATCTGTCCGGAAAAGCGGGAAACACCGAAGCCAGGTCCGAAAAATTCAAGCAAATCCTTGCCGATTTTCCGGATTCCTTCTACAGCACCTTGGTCAAGGAAGAAATCGGGGGTGCAAAATAAAAACGGCCGGTCACCATGGCCAGCCGTTAAGGAGAAAATGAAGATGAAGAAATGCACGTACCATTAATAGCAAGCAAATACCATGCCTGAAACATTAAAATAGACTCCAAAATATTTTATTGATTATAATAGTCAATGATATCAAAATCTTAATTATGATTTGGATTTATCGGAAACTCCCAAAGAAAAGCCAAAGAGCATCCCAAAACACACCGCCATGTTTCCGTCTGGAAATTATCAGTTTCCATTTGGAAACTTTCTGACCCTTTTTCCCCTTTGACGATCCGGCAAAAAACCCTGAAAGGAGCTTGAACCTGTACATGAATGAGCGACTGATGCAACTGCAACGAATTTATCGGCTCTTCGACGGGTTCATACAGCCGCATCCCTTGGCCTGTGAAAAAGGATGCGCGGCATGCTGCACCCGAAATGTGGTGATGACCGCTCTGGAAGGGGAGTGGATCCTTCAGAACCTGGATGCTTCAGCAACCGGGGGCCTTTTTGACCGCATCATCGGCCTGAAAAACCTACCCCGGTTTCAACCCACTCTCACCCTCAACCAGATGGCCGATCTTCTTGATTCGGGAGAGGACGTGCCCGACGAAGAGGGAAATCCGGACTGGGACATATGCCCCTTGCTGGAGGAAGGGAAATGCACGATCTATGCCTTTCGGCCCTTCATGTGTCGATCCATGGTCTCGGAAATCTCATGCCGGGATTTGGGGCATGCCACCATGAATCCCTTTGTCCTTACCGTTGCCCATGTCTTGATGCAGTATGTCGAACACCTGGATGTCAAAGGATTTTCGGGCAACTTATCGGATGTATTTCTGGAACTTGCAGAATCCGACGGCGTTTATCGGGCAGATCTCACTCAGCCATCGGCTGTCCGGCGCGTTGTCATACCCAATCGTCCCTTGCGCCGTCTCATGGTCCCCTGGGAGCATCGGGAAAAAATCCAAGACCTGATCAAGAAACTGGATTCAAAGGTTTAATTTCAAAAGCCCGGCCGCATTTTGCCCTTGAATCCGGACGATTTCTTCCGGGTTCAATCCCGCCTTTTCCATTTCCTGCAATCCCCTTTTGGGCCGGATGAGGGGAAAATCGCTTCCGAAAAGTATTTTTTCAGGCCCGATGATGTCGGATGCCACCCGATAGATTTTGGGATCGTATAGGAAAGGGGAGGCAGCGGTGTCGAAAAAAACGTTTTTTAGCGCTTCCTTGATTTCTTTTTTCAAAAGGTGAAAAAAGAAGATTCCGCCGCCCCAATGAGCCAGCACAATCCTGTTTTGAGGGTATCGCCGGACAAGCGTCTCGATCTGGGCAAGCGTTACCCTTGTTTTTCCCGCATACGCATGTCCGACGGGTTCGTTGACATGGATCAGCACGGGCATATCCCGGTTTTTACAGACCTCCATGGCTGAATTGAGGCTTTCCAAAACCTTTTCGTCAAGACCGGAATCGTAAAAGGCGATCTCCCCCACGCCGGAAAGCCCTCCGTCCAGACAACGCCGCACTTCCTGCCCGGACGGATCCGAAATCGTTTCCAGGCAGCACAATCCGACCAGCCGATCCGGGTGCTTCGAGACGGCTTCCATGATGTAGTCGTTGTGGCGCCTTGCGGTCTCAAGGTTTTTCCATGGAAAGCCGAATATCACGGAGACACCGACTCCGTCTTCATCCATGACCTTCAGGATGTCATTCATCCCGGCAAGCCGGGATGAAGGGGATTTATAAAGGAGTTGAAACGCCGGCTCGCCGTCGAAAAAGCGCTCCCGATTGTTCCGGATCTCTTCCGGGAAAAGGTGCGTGTGAAAATCGATGATCATGTCTTCCTCCTTTTATGCCGAAGGATTTTTTCGCCGGGCGATGACGGCGATGCTCGTCCCCGAATATAATTTCGCGATGGGACGGGCCACCCATCGGAGGATAGGGATCCGACCCAGTTTCTTTTTGACGACTTCCGAGTGGTAATCCTTGGACGCGTAAATCGTGAATCCATGCTTTTCGAGAAGCGCCTTCAAGCTAATCGGTGAAAAATGGTATAAGTGATACGGCAGCTGCCATCCGACCCAGGATTCCCCGCTTTTTTGGGCATCCGTCCCTTCATAGTTGGGGACGTCGATCACCAACGCACCGTCTTCTTTCAGCCAGCCGGCCGCGGCAGCGATGGTAAGGTTCGGGTCCGAAGTGTGCTCCAGAAAATGCCACATGGAGATGATATCGAAGTGCTTCGCCGCGAACAAATCCGCCGATAAGGGGCCGATGGCGATGGGGATCCCCAGGCTATCAGAGGCATACCGGGCAGCCCATTGCGCAATTTCATAGCCCACTCCCTCGAACCCGGCTTTCCGAGCGGCTTCCAGGAAATACCCGTATCCGCAACCCATGTCCAAAATTTTTCCGGAAAAGGCTGCTTTCCGGATGAATCGAACCCGGTGATCCTCGCTTTGAATCCGCTTTTGAAACTCCGCGGATGACGGATCCAGGCCGGCGTCGTATTGTCTTAAAAAATAATCGGCTTCGTAGAGTTTTTGAAGATCGTCTTCGGAAGGACGCGGATCGAGAACCCCGAGACCGCATCGGGTGCAGGCCAGAACCCGCCATGGATCGTGCCGCATCAAAACCGAACCCGTGTCGTTTCCGCACACGGCGCATCTCTCAGGGAGTTTTTTTAATGATTTTTCAGTCTCGCTAAATTTTTTTTGGAGGTCCAGGTTCATTTATTTCAGCTCATTTTTAAACGCTTCCATGACCGTGTGGATGGAGATGGAAAAACTGATGCCTTCGACCCCTGGACCCATCACCTTTGCCGTATTGACACCCAAAACCCTGCCTTGTTCATCGATTAACGGGCCGCCGCTGTTGCCTTTATTGACCTTGGCCGTGCTTTGGATGATCCATGCGCCCAGCTTATCTTTTCTTAAGGCTGAAAAGATTCCTTCGGAGACCGAATGGCTCAAGCCCAAGGGGCTTCCGATGGCAAAAACGCGAGACCCAGCCTGAAGACCGAGAACATCTCCAATTTTCGGCATCGGCGTTTTATACCCGGACAATTGGAACAAGGCCAGATCGTGATCAGGGCTTTTTGTGACGAATTTCGCCTCGAAAGTCGTATTATCGGCCAGTATGACGGTCACATAACCCGGCGGGTTGTCGGCTTGAACTTCTGCATCTTGAAGATATTCTTTCAGTTTATCGAGTTTTTCCTGCCTTTGATGATAATCCTTCATCAGCTTGTCGAAACGTTCCGAGTTGATTTTATAAGCGGCGTCTTTTCGGTTGATTTCCTTGTACAGCCTTAAAAAAGAATCCAAATCCTGATTTTTCAGGCTGTGAGCCATTTGCGGGTCCTCACCGAGCCCCTCGTATTGGACCAAATTGACGGCAAATAAAAATAATTCTTTTCTAAATTGCTCCAATCGGGCCTTTTCGACCTTGAAAACCTGACTCGCGGCCGCAATTTGATTCCTATCTCCCTCGAAGATATGCCGATTGGTGACTATGGAACCGTTTTCATCGATGAAAAATCCGGAACCCAGCCCGATGGGGGTTTGAATCGTGACTGTAAAATTTCTGGCTTTTTCCAGTGAATTTCTCGGGTGCAATTTTTCTTCGAGGTGTCGATCCAGATCCCAGCTGATCGGATGGGATTCGCTTTTGTTGCCTTCAACTTCTTCAGCTCTTTGTTCATCGGAGGGTGTATCCGTGTAATGCCAGTTTCCGCTTGGATCCCGGTATTTGTAAATCTTTGCAAAAGAAAAATTTCCCCAACTTCCTGCAAGGATCAAACCCAAGAAAATCCAAAGGATCCAATACATTTTGATTTTGAATGGCATTTAAAACATCCTTGAGCAACAGGTAAACGACTCGGTGGCCTAAATCTTTCTATGACGCTTTAGCTTCGTCGCGTTCCGCGTGGATCTCCATAAACTTCCGGGTGATAGGGCTGATCCGCATGGCCGAGCCGTTTCGCAGTGTTTCACCCTATATCCCCTTTGACCTCTTTGCGCCGCTATCCTTTTGCTTCTTCGCGCTTGCTGGTTTGCTTCTCTCGAGTTTTTTAACTTCTCGGATCGCTTCAATAAAATGCCGTTCCACGGGAGTCGGCTCTTCCAACATCTGTTTCCGGAACTTTTCATATTCGCTGCCTCGGTGGGATTTCACCCGGTAGCCGACGGAGATTATTACGTCCAGGTTGTAGAAATCGACTGCCCGCGAAACCTGTCGGGTGCCTTCGGGTTGAACTATCCGGAATTTCCGGATAGTTCCCTCCGGTTTGAGTTCCCCCTCATCGTAGATGGTGCGGATATGTTCATTGATGGTGCGGACATCTTTTTGAAACAGCTCGGCCATCATCTTCTGCGTCAGCCAGACCGTCTCATTCTCCAGCCGAACTTGGATGCGCGTGCCGCCGTCTTCCGTCTGGTAGAGGAGCAAGTTGGAACGAGGTGCTTTGTCCGGAAGATTTGTCATGGATTACGATCTCCTATCGTTACCCAATTCGTTACCCATTTCATTCGACATTACCCAATTGCCACTTTTCGGTTTTTTGCCACCTGGCATTCTGGCCGCGTCCAAGGCATTCAATCTGATTTTTCGCCCGCAAATTTTTCAGGACACGGCGGACCATATCCACACTGACGTTCGGGCACCTGTTTTGAATTTCGGCCACGCTGAAAGGACCAAGAGTTCTGTCGATAGCGTGAAGAACGAGACTTGTTTTATCGCCCTTGGGACTCTGAAGTTGGCCAAGGCGCTGCTCGAATTCACGATATGCCATCTTGATGATGGAAAGAATGTAATTGATGTATGGCCAGGGGTCATGTTTGCCCTCGTGCCAGCCCTGGGAGCTTTGCTCTAAGGTTTCGTAATACCGTTCCTTGTTCTGTTCGATAAGGCGCTCCAGGCTGATATATCGGCCGACCTCGAACCCCAGATGGTAGCATTGCAGGAGCAGAAGCAGCCTGGAAACACGACCGTTGCCGTCACGAAAAGGATGGATGCAGAGAAAATCCAGATTGAAGGCCGCTAAAAGAACAAGAGGTGGGACTTTACGCTCCTTGATGGCGTCGTCGTAAAGCTCCACCAGGTCCTTCATGCAGATTGGCGTGTCCACCGCAGAAACCGTTTTAAAGCGGACCCGCGACCTGCCATCCGGAAACTTTTCAATGATGTCGCCGTCTTTTTCCTTGTATTTCCCGGCATCCCAGATCTCTCCGCGTGTCAGGCGGTGGAGTTGTAAAACGGTCTCTTCCGATATAGGGAGTTTCGTACTCTGCTCATGAATCCATGTCAGCGCCTGCCGGTATCCTCGGACTTCCTCTTCATCACGATCCCGCAGGAGCGGCTGGCCGAAGACGATGGTGGCGATTCGTGATTGATCGACTTCCACGCCCTCGATCCGGTTGGACGATACGGCGCTTTCAATAAGGGCGTGCTCACGGAGAACCTTGAGACGCTGCGGCGATTGGCGGGTGAATAATTCCTGCTTTCCCCGCGCCTCACCGAGGTCAGCAAGGTACCAGGATGTGGCAGCGGGGACGGATTCGAACTTCCGGGAAAACAGCCGCAGGGTCATCATGGCCTTTCCCCTCCGTGCGGACCGGGAGGTGACCCATTTTCCACCTTCTTCAGTATGTTAAGACCGCTTGTCTTGTAAAATCCAGTCATCTCCATTCGCGGATCGGGAAAAGGATTCGATAGGCCGCACACTTCCATACCGACGCGAAACTGATGCTTTTGATGTGCGGCCTTCCCGATGGCGATGATGAATTCGCCGCTCTCACCGGCACATGTTCCGTCCATACGAAGCACAAAGTCCTGGTAGCTGTGGTGCCGCTCATCGGAGGATCGCATGAGCCGGATGTGGGGCTGGACAGCCACGATACGGCCCGACCATTCAATTTTATCCGTTTTGATATTCGACCCGGACATCGGCTATCTCCAAATTCTACCCGCCTCATTTATCATTCCAGATGCCGGCTTTCACCAGTCTCTGGACCAGCGCCCTGCGCCTCATGTGGTCGGCCATGAATTTTTTCAATTCCTCTTGGAATCGCTCCTTGCTCGCGTGAAGCGCATAGGCTTCGGAAAGATCGACGAGAGCACCGCAGGCCTCGTCATAGGCCGAGCCCGATCCCCGTTCGACGGTCCGCTGAACCGACTTCCACGCCTTAGGAAAATCCTTGGCTATATTTTTAAGGTATACCTCGCGTTCCTTTTGACGTTTGACCTCCCGCTGCCGCTTTTCGCGATTTTGCTTTTCCAGGCGGATCTTTTCAGCCGTCCCGGCGTTGGCCAAAAGGTCTGCCTATCGACCGCCGGGGTGACTTGCCGTCATCGCTTTGCAAACCACGCCGCCATGCCGCAAACCGGTTTTTAAGGGTCCGCTCGGCCTGCTGTCCCTGGCCATTGAGGAGCTGTTTAAGGACCGCCTTTACCTCATCGTCGGGCAGTTCGTCGATCCATTTATCCATCTGCTGTTGGGATATCCCCTCATCTTGCGAAGCCGGATTACCCATTCCGGCGCCGATCAGCAGGTCCTGGTCCACCTCTAAAAATTCCGCTAGCGCCTTTTGGGCCGATGTCAATTGTCCCAGCCCATTCACAGCGATGGGCTCCAATTCGTCATCATCCATTATCTCTCGGACAAGGCCGCCAGCCATCCGATATACAGGCTGCGAATGTCCCCGCGCAGCAACTCGTCCCGCACCGGCGCCAGGCGTGCCATCCATCCCCGGCCGTCTTCCATGCCGAAGCGGTCGTAGTTTTTGGACTCTTCCAGATGCCATGCGATGATCCAATGGGTTTGAGTGGCCTTGAAATCCAAAGTGTAAGGCACGGCTAAAGCCTTCGCCGTTTCTTTCGGCAACGCTTCGATGGGCAACCGCACCATGAATATGGCCGTCATCCAGTTGGCCACATAGACATGGGCATCAAAGAACCGCTTCATCAGATCTTCCGGATTCGCTTTCAAATCGCCCCAATGGTATTCATTGGTAAAACTCACAGGCGAAATACGCGCCCGGGTGGAAATCGCCCGCAGCGCCGCCATCTCATCCGCCGTCAGCGGTCGGTCAATGGCGAGAAATTCGTAGTATTGGTATTCGCTCATGGAAGCTTGCCTTTTATGATCTTATAGCCCGGAATGTGGAATCGTCTCCCATGTGGAAGAAGATCCGGCCGTGCAGTTCTTCATTTTCGATCACGGCCCATCCCCTTCCGCTCACGGGGTCCAGCTCGTCCTGTCCTTCCCAGGAGAAGTCGATCCGTGCTTTACCATCCATGTTTTCCAGCCGGCAGTCCATCTCCCCCTGGACCAGTCCGAACTGAAAATGTCCCGTTCCGTCTTTCTTGAATGTGAAATGTCCCGGAACCTCCATATTGACGTATTCCTGGTCCCACGCCTCCATCTCCACAATGAACCATTTACCGATAAACGGCTTGAGCGTTGCTTTCATCGTATGCTTTTCATATATCCAGCGGCGTAGTTCAAGGCTGACCGCCCTTTTTTCACGGCGCTATGCGGCGAGCAGCTCTCCGCTGGCGCTTCTCTGCCAGACATAGTCATAGACACGGGACGCAATATCCTCGGTCTCATCGTCGGTGAATGGCGGACGAGGCAGCGAATCGTACAGGCGATCGAGGATGAATACTCTGACCTCGGCCTGCGTCGTGACGTTGTGCAGCCATCCCGGCATGGGCGTTAGAAGCTCTCGCAGAGACGAGAGCAGGCCCCGGCTGGCCTGCTTCAAACGCTCACGATCTTTCTTGCTGATGCTCTCCTTGAACAGAAGATCAAACAGCGCCAACTCGTTATCGCTCAGCCCTTCCTCCGCGGCCCGCCTCTGTTCAGCATCGAGGCTTTCCGCAAGGTCCATCAGTTTCGCAAAAGTGTCTTCGACCGTTGCGCGGTCCTTCTCGCGGTTGTAATCCGCGATGATCTCCTGGTACTTCTTGTAATAGTCCATCCGCATCGGATTTCGGGCGAGCATCTGCGCCAGCTTCTTTTCGACCACGTCACGGATGTCCTGAAGAGCTGCCTGCTTGCGGCGTACCTTTCTCGCAAACTCGTTCCGGAGCTTTTCGAAGTCGATCCGGCTCAGGTCCACCGTCAACCCTTCGGCGTGGTCATCGCCCGGGGCTGCCGCGCGAATCGCCTCGTTGACGATGCGATGCAGCGCCTTGAGCACCTCGGTCACGTCGGCCGTGTCGCGCCGGTCCTGCAGCTTCTTGTAGATGGCCTCGATGTTGTCGTGGCGCTCGGCATAGGCAAACGCGCTCGGCTCCATCAGCAGGGCCTTGAAGCGGATGAAGACCTGCCGAGCCATGATCTCGAAGCGGCGCTTGGCTTCGTCCGAGGTGTAGAGTGCGTCCACCGCGTCACGCAGCGCCTCGATCCGGTCAAACCCGGTCGCGCCCTTCAGCCGGGTTGGAGTCGAAGCCCAGGCCGAGCAGGTGATTTTCGGCCGCTTCGATGGCCTGGAGCAGGCTCGCGACCAGTTCCTCGATCGGGGCCACGATGCCGCCGGACCCGCCTTCGCCTTCTTCGTCGCCCAAGGCGTACTGCGCCAGGGCCTCGCGCAGGCTCTTGAGCATGCCGTTGTAGTCCACGATCACGCCGCAGTCTTTGCCGGGAAACACGCGGTTGGCCCGGGCGATGGCCTGCATCAGGTTGTGGGCCTTCATGGGTTTGTCGATGTAGAGTGTCGCCAGACACTCGACGTCAAAACCGGTCAGCCACATGGCGCAGACGATGGCGATGCGGAAAGGGTGTTGCGGGTCCTTGAAGGCATCCTCCACCGGCACGCGCTTGCCGTCGGGTGTCTCGAAGCCGGTCTTCATCACCACCCGGTGCGGGATGATGTCAAATCCCCATTTCGCAAAATCGCGGACCTCGTTCTGGGCCTCGCTGATGACGATCTCGATGATCGTACTCTCCATCCACCGCACCTGTCCGCCGCAAGGCATCGAGTTCCGCTCCCAAACGCTCCCGGAGGTCAGTGTCGGCTGGCAGCGGCAAGGGTTGCCTCCTTAATCCAATATGCTCCCTTGCAGCCGGGCGAGTTTGGCTTTCCAGCGCGGCTCGATGCGCTGGAACATCCTCGCGCAGGTGATCTTGTCGATGCACACCAGCATGGATTTTCCCGTCTCCCAGCGCGTGGCGCAGTGCTCCACAAAATCCTCGGCCAGTTTGTCCAGACGGTCGTCGGCCGTGATCACCTCGTAGTCCTTTCCGAGCAGTTTCTCCAGCAGGGCTTGCTGATCCGGGTCGAGATCGGCCTGTTCGACGGCGTCGGCGATGCGGTCGTTCAGGTCGAGCCGGGCGATTCCCAGCTTCTCGCCCCGGTTCTCGTAGACCAGCCTGACGGTGGAATTGATCCTCTTCGGAGCGCTTGAAGTCGTAACGCGAGATGTAGCCGCCGAAGATGCGCTTGGTCAGTTCGTCGTGCTTGAAGAGCGGCGTGCCGGTGAAACCGATGAACGATGCGTTGGGAAGCGCCAGGCGCATGTTGCGCGCGAACCTGCCCGCCTGGGTCCGGTGCGCCTCATCCGAAATGACGATGATGTCGTCGCGCTCGCTGTAGGGCTCTACAACCTGCTGGTTGAACTTGTGGATCAGGCTGAAGACAAAGCGGTGATTAGCGCGCAGGATCTCATTAAGCTCCTTGCCTGAGCCTGCCCGCGGCGTCTTCTCGTCCGTGATGCCGCAGCCGATCATGGTGCGCCGGATCTGGTCGTCCAGGTCCTCGCGGTCGGTCATCACCAGGAAGGTGAAGTTTCCGGGCACCACCCGCCGCACCTTCTCCGCAAAAAAAGCCATGGAGTAAGACTTGCCGCTTCCCTGCGTGTGCCAGAAAACACCCAGGCGCCCCAGATCTTCATGGGCCCGCTTCACCAGCGGCAGCTCATTGTTCTTGGCGTTATCGGATCGCGCGGCCGTCGTATAGGCCGAATCGGCCGAAGGCGCATCCGCGGCCAATAGGAACTCCGGTTTGGGCATACGGTACGAAATCAGCCGCTCGGTCGGCGGGAATTGCCGCTTGAGCTCCTCCTGCCGCACCACGGCTCCTACGGCGCTATTGACGCCGAGCACCTGATGGTTGCGCGCAACAATCTTGCGCGTACCGCCCGCCCGGCTGTCGTCAAAGAGGATGAAGTTTTCAAGCAGGTCCAAAAGCCGTTCCTTGGCCAGCATGCCGTCGAGGAGGGCCTGCGCATCCAGCCTCGCCTTATCCGTCTCGGCGTTTCGCTTCCACTCGACAAAGTGTTCCCATTGGCTGGTGATCGAGCCGTAGCGGGCCTGGTCGCCGTTACTCACCACCAGAAAGGCGTTATGATGAAAGGCCTGGGCAATGCTGTGTTCGCTCATGTAGTCGGTCAGGTTGTCGTCGAAGCCGGCGCGGATGTTGCGGTAGACCGCCTTGAGCTCGATGAAGACCATGGGCAGACCGTTCACGAAACACACCAGGTCCGCGCGCCGGTTATAGTGCGGTACCCGTACGCCTTGGATTTTGAGCTCGCGCACGGCGAGGAAGCGGTTGCGGCCGGTATTGCGAAAGTCGATCACCTGCGCCCGGGCGTGCCGGGTTTCGCCCTTTGCATCCCGCCACTCCACCGGCACCCCGCCACGAATGAAGCCGTAATATTCGCGGTTATGCTGGACGAGCGAACGGGAAAAATCGATGCGAGCCAGCTTTTCGACAGCCTGTTCTCGGGCAGATTCGGGCAGGCCCGGATTCAGGTGCCCAAGGGCCGCACGCAGATCGCGCACCAGTACCGCCTCGCGCTCGGAGGCCCGCCCCAAAGTGCCCTGCGGCCCGAAGGTCTCGGCGTTGTAAGCATAAACGCTTTCCCAGCCGAGCCGGTCGCGGAGGTGGTCCGCAAAGGTCTGCTGGACAAGGCGGTCTTCGCTGTTGATATCGGTGATCATGGCGCTGTGGCTCCCATCATACGGCGATCTCCCCGCTCATCAGGCGCGGCAACAAGAGATCGCGGGCCGCGCGGAGTTTCTCGGTTTGCGCGGTCAATGTACCGATCTGATGAAAAAGTGGCGAGGCAAACTCCTCGAAGGATATCACCAGCCGCTTCGAAGGTATCAACACTTCCGCCTTATGCACCGTTTTTCGATCGAGAGTCGGAACCGAAACCCCACCATTATACTGCCTAAGGTCCATCTCACGCATCAAAAACATAGCGAAAAGCGGTGTGACACGCTTAAACTCTTTAACCCACAGTGCTGTGTTCAAGGGCCAAAAGTCACGCGGTATGTAATGCACCTCACCCAACGTGCCACTTCGTCCCGTCACCACACCTGGACCTGTAACTTTTGCCTTGCTGTGGAATCCGTTAATGCCGGTTGAGCCATAAATCGGCACATCGCCATCTTCTCTATTCTTGAATAGGCAGGTCGAAACCACGCTGAAGGACGAGAGCTGTTTCGAAGGGCTGTCGCTCCCACCCCTCCGGCACACCGTTGGTGATGCGGGTGTGCTCGTGGCCGGGGAAGCGCAGGCGGACGAACCACTCGCGGTAGAGCTGCCGCGCCGCCTCCTCCAACAGCGCCATCCGCCGCCGGTTGTTCTCGATCAGGTCGTCGTAGGCGGAGAGGATGTCGGCGATGCGCTCTTGCACTTCGACTGTCGGCGTCTGGATTGCGTAAGCCTTGATCTGGCCTGCATTGAGGTTGTTCTGAGCCGAGCCTTTTGCCATTTGATGCAGGACGTCATAGTCGAGCATTAACCGATAATAGATGAACCGGTAGTCGGCCTTTCGAGGGTCAACGATCAAGTTACAGCACGCCTGGTTCGTAGTCAGTGGAATCTGGTTGGTGGCCACTCTCCCTGCAGAATTCCCATACATCGCAATGATTACGCTGTTCTCTGGAATCCACTTCGCGGTTGAGTTGATTAGGCCGTCCTCGGTGATCGTGATCTCTGTGTCGGTAACTCGATTGAAATTGACCTCCTGCGTTCGTAGCCACGGGATATCCCCTCCGTAGTATTGAGACTGCGAGGTAGACGGAGTGCCTCCAGATGTCATTTCGGCACAAAGGTCCTGCAACTGATGAAGTTGCCATCTCATGCTCCAAACTCCTCGACGTTCTCCTGAATTTTCACCGCCAATTCCGCCTCGATCTCCTTCACGGTCGGCAGGCTGCCTCTGAGTTCCTTGGGGAGGCTCTTGGTCAGGCGGGTCTCCCATTCGGCCACGCCGATGGGTCGGGTGAAGCCGCGCAGGGCATACTCGACGATGAGCTTATTCTTGGAGCGGCAGAGGAGCAGGCCGATGGCCGGTTGGTCATCCGGATGCTTCAACAGATCGTCCACAGCGGAAAGATACATGTTCAGTTTTCCGACAAAGCCCGGGTCAAAGGGCACTGCTTTAAGTTCCACCACTACATAGCGGCGCAACTTCAGGTGGTAGAACAGCAGATCAACGTAGAAATCGTGGTCGCCGATCTCCAGATGGACTTGCCGTCCGACGAAGGCAAATCCCGCCCCGAGTTCCAGCAAAAATCGCTGGATGTGGTCCACCAGGGCCTGCTCGACCTCCCGCTCGCGGCGCGGATCGGCGGTGCCGAGAAAGTCGAAGAGGTATGGGTCCTTGAAAACCTGGGCGGCCATGTCGGAATCGGCGGGCGGCAGGGTGACGGCAAAGTTGTTCACGGCCTTTCCGTGGCGTTCGTGAGCGCGGGATTCAATCTGCAAAGCGAGGATGTTACGGGACCAGCCATTTTCGATCGTCTTTGCAGCATACCAAAGGCGATCTTCAGGAGTATCCAGTTTCTCCATCAACGCCAGATTATGATACCAGGTGATTTGTGCAAGCGCCTCTTGCACAATTGCCGCATCCGGCCAGGCAGCGGCAAAGCTCCGCATGTACTTGAGATTCCGGGGCGACAGGCCGGTCATGTCCGGAAACGCCCGGCGAAGGTCTGCGGAAAGGCGGTCTATCACCTTCGCGCCCCAGCCTTCCTTTTGTTGCCGGTCCAGAATCATGTTTCCGATGTCCCAGTAAAGCAGCACCATGGCGGAGTTGGCGGCCATGACCGCCTTGAGCCGCTCAGTGCTGATACGCTCTTTGATCTTTTCCAGCAATGCAGCGTAACCCGCAGGTAATCCCGCGCGGGAAGGCGGCGCAGGGAAAGATGCGCCATTGCGGATGCGTCCACGCGACATGCGTGCATCGGAGGTGTCTGATCCACTATTCTTTGGTTTTGTCATATCCCCAACCCCTCGAAGTTTGCCTGGATTTTCGCCGCTAATTCCGCCGCCTCCTTGTTGTGCTCTGCCAGCTCGGTGTGGATGTCGCGGATGGTCTGCTCGAAGTCGAAGTCCTCGTCCTCCTCGGGCGGAGCCACGCCCACGTAGCGGCCGGGGGTAAGGCTCCAGTCGGCGGCTTCAATCTCCGCGCGGTCCACCAGTTTCACCAGCCCGGGCACGGCTTGCAGCTCGGTCTTGGGGAAACGGTCCTGCAACCACACCACCTGCCGGTGGAAATAGACGGCACGCTTCAACTGCTCGACCGTGGCCTTCCGCTCCGAGTCGAGCTGCTTGACCAGCCGCCCCGTGGCGCGCCGGTCGTAAACGGCGGAGATCGTATCTTCCGCTGCCAGTTCCGCGCCCAGGTCCGCCACGCGCGCGGCGAGCTTGTAGAGCAGGTCCACCTGCTTGGCGAGGCCACGAATCGCCTCGGCATGCGGGTCGAAGGCTTTGCGTGCCGCGTGCTGGGCGTCGTTATTCCCGGGCAGCGTCTTGATATGCTTGCGGCCGAATGCTGCGAAACTCACGAGGAGTTTTTGCGCGTCGGTCTTGTATAGTGCGTCGGCTTCGCGCAGTTCCGCCACGGCATCGGCGAGCGCCTGTTTTTTCGCGTCATCGAGCTCGGCGTGTTTCGCCGTCGCCTTGGCCAGCGCATCGAAGCTGTCGCGTAAATCCGCGAGCGTGTTTTGGAAGGATGTCAGAGTCCCAGGGATGACGGCGCTCTCGGCGCAGACCCGGCTGAGGTAATCCTTCACCAGAGAGAGAAAGCGCTGCTGCTGCCCTCGATAGAGCCAGACAATCGCCGCGAGGTTGTGCATTTGTTCGGGCGAAAAATCGTAGATCTTGCGCGTGACCTTGCGAAAGACATTGCGAGCGTCGAGCATCAGCACCTTGTCCCTGCGCTCGGGCGGCTTGGCCCGGTCGAAGTGCCACAACTCACACGGAACCGTCCGCGTGTAGAAGAAGTTGGAGCGGATGGAGATCATCACATCCACGTCGCCCGTCTCCACGATCTTGCGGCGCACCTCCTTTTCGCCATGTCCGGCACTGGAGGCCTGGGAGGACATGACAAAGCCGGCGCGGCCCTTTGGGGAGAGGTAGCCCCAGAAATAGGAGATCCAGAGGTAGTTGCCGTTTCCGACCTTCTTCTGCTTGTTCACGCCCGGCAGGCCGAAGGGCAGGCGCGGGTCGCCCTTGATGCGCTCGGCGTCCACCAGATCCACGTTGAAGGGCGGGTTGGCCATCACGAAGTCGCACTGGCCCGCGAGGTTGTGCTCGTCCTGGTAGTAGGTGATGGCCTCGGCGATCTTGCCTTCCAGCCCATGCACCGCGAGGTTCATCTTGGCGATGCGGATGGTGTCACGGTTCTTCTCCTGGCCGTAGAAGACGACCTTCTTGGCCGTGTCGCCGCCCTCGTGCTCGATGAAGTGGCTCGACTGTACGAACATTCCGCCCGAACCACAGGCCGGATCGAACACGGTACCATGGTCGGGCTCGATCACGTTGACGATGGTCTGCACGAGCGAGGACGGCGTGAAGAACTCGCCGTTGTCGTGGGCCTTCTGGATCGAGAACTTCGCCAGAAAGTATTCGTAGATACGGCCAAAGACATCGCCGTTGGCCTGCCGGATGCGTTCGCTGTTGAATAGGCGCATAAGGTCTTCGAGCACCTTGGGCTCGAAGATGCCGTAATCCTTGGGCAAGATTCCCACGAGCGGCTCGAACGACGCCTCGATGGCGGTCATGGCCTCGGTGACTATCCGGGGTAGGTCGACGCCGCTGACGGCGGCCTGCTGCATGATCCAGTCGTAGCGCGACGGTTCAGGAAGGTAAAGTGCTCGACGCGCGATGTAGTCGGCCGGCAGGACCTTTCGCTTGGGCATCTTGCCGCCGGTCTGGTCGGCCTTGATCTGTCGGTGGGCTGCGTCGAAACGATTGGTCGCATGACGTAAAAAGATCACACCAAGCACCGGCATGAAGTAATCGCTGGAGGTCAGTTTGGAGTTGGCCCGCAGGTTGTCGGCAGCCTCCCAGAGGTCGGATTCGAGCTTCTCGATGTCCTTGAAGGTGTCACTATTCATGCGCATACCACCTGTCTGAGCTCAAGCCGCGCCGCCTCACCATCCCTGGGCGCCGGCAGCTCACTGTTTTCCTTGGCCATATCAGCTCTTCTCTCCGGGGAAAAACTCCTCCAAGAGATCCTTGCCCTGGTCGCCCAAGCTCCGGAGCAATTTCTCAATCTGCCTCAACGCCAGCGGCGACGGTTTGGCCCGGCCGTTTTCCCAGCGGTTGATGGTGGGGAACGTCACGCCAAGTTTGGCCGCAAACTTTTCCTGGGTGAGCCCGGTTCGTTCCCGAAGCCTGCGGACTAAGCGAGGTATGTCTGCCTGGGCATTCAATGGCACGCTCCTTATTAAGTTGATTAAGATCTGGAATAAACAGATTTCATATCACGCGATTGATCAGATGATCTATCATACGTCAAATCATTCTATTGTCAATCGATTTTCGGACCATCAAACGGGCACCTGAATGCAATCCCACCACTGGCTGCATTAAACAAGGCGGCTCTAAAAATGGAGAACGGCAGAATTCGGAGTCCGCTCCGTGGTCAAAAAGCCATTTTATAGCCACGAATTCAATAAGTTATACGAAAAAGTGAGTTTTCAGGAGAATGGAGAGTACGGCAGGAATCAGGATAGAGCCACAACGCTTTAAAGTTGACGGCTTCGTAAAAAGTCCATCTGCTGCGTTGCACCGCATCAGAATCATAAACGATCTGGCTGCTGCTCAGGTTTGCGACGATGACTTGATTCACACCGGGGAATTTGGCTTTAAGATATAGATTCAGTTTACCCCCATTGCCACCACCCCGTTAAACAAGGAACTTTAAAAACATGACGCGTCTCCTTGTGTCCCGTCAGTTTCGTCCCTCGAGAACGACGGAGGCCAAACCATGAAAGAAAAATTGTGCAAATCAGAATTTTAACTTGCTTTTTGCACAAACATACGTTATCATCACACCATGATCACTCGAGACATCACAGAAGAACTGGTCCGGTCCGCCGCGGAGTATCCCGTGGTGACCATCCTGGGTCCCCGCCAATCGGGCAAGACCACGCTGGCCCGGATGACGTTTCCGGACAAACCGTACTTTTCCCTGGAAGACCCGGATGTCCGCATGGCGGCCGAAGCCGATCCGCGGGGATTCCTCGGCCAGATGGAAGGCGGCGGCATCCTGGACGAGGTGCAACGTCTCCCGGCTCTGCTTTCCTACATCCAGGGAATGGTCGACAAGAACAGAAGACGCGGGCGGTTTATCCTGACCGGCAGCCATCAGCCGCAACTGCATGAGGCGATCAGCCAGTCGCTGGCGGGCCGGACCGCCATGCTGACCCTGTGGCCTTTCTCCCTTCATGAACTTCGCCGTTATGAGTCGGCACGGGACCCCTTCGACCTGATCGGCCGCGGATGTTTTCCGCGGCTTCACGAAGAGGGTCTCGAACCGCGCAGGTTTTTCAACGGCTACCTGCAAACCTACGTCGAACGCGATGTGCGCGCCTTGATCCAGTTGCGCGATCTGTCGCAGTTTCAGAAATTCCTCACCCTGTTGGCCGGCCGGGTGGGACAGGTCGTCAACCTCGCTTCGCTCGGCAACGACGTGGGCGCTTCCAGCACGACGATCAGAAACTGGCTCTCCGTGCTGAAAGCCTCGTATGTCGTGTTCGAACTGCCCCCGTTTTTCGAGAACGTCCGAAAGCGGGTGATCAAGTCCCCCAAGATATTTTTCACGGATGTGGGTCTCGCCGCCTTTCTGCTGGGCATCCACACGGCAGGAACAGGCATCCCGCGATCCCTTGCGCGGCAATCTGTATGAGAACCTCATCATTGCGGACATCGTGAAGGGCGCTCTCAACAAGGGGATCAGGCCGGAGATCTATTTCTTCCGCGACTCCCACGGCAACGAGGTCGATCTGCTCATCAGGGAAAAGGGCGCGCTCACGCCGGTCGAGATCAAGTCCGCCAGCACGTTTTCCGTGGATTTCATCAAGGGACTGGAGCGTTTTCAGACGTTGGAAATCAAACGGGTCACGGCCGGCGCGGTCCTCTATAACGGCGAGCAGCGGTTCAACGTCCGAGGCGTCCGCATTTTCAATCCGCTCCTTGTCGAAGATATCTGGGAGACCCTGACCGCCCCTTCCGAGGGATAGCCCCCAATGCGCTGATCCGGGCAAGACGCGTACAAATCACTTCACCGGCGTTTTGATATAGTCGCGATACCAGGCCGTAGCCAGGTCTTCGGCCAAATGAAAGGATGTCAACCGTCGTGTGGTTCTTTTCAATGAGCTGTTGTAAAAGCAGACCTTCTTCATGCTTCCTACGAGCTGGGTCGACCAGAATCCGGAAAAATATTGACAAAATTTAAAACAACATATAAATAAATATCTATATGCTGTTTGCTAACTGATTCAGTTCACCTCTTATTGGTCAAGCACAGGAAGGACGATATGCCGGATAATCAGCTTTACGATTTGATCATTGTCGGTGGAGGCCCCGCGGGTTTAACCGCTGGGATTTATGCCATGCGCGCGGCGCTGAAGACCGTGCTGATTGAAAGGGGTGTTTTTGGCGGGCAAGTGGCGATCACCAAGGAAGTGGAGAATTATCCTGGTTTTATTGAAATCGGCGGCTTCGATCTTTGCGATAAATTTCTGCAGCATGCCAAACGGTATAACCTTGAGATTTTGGAAAAGGAGGCCATCGCGACAGAACCTGGAATTGAATACCATTCCGTGCGTCTTGCCGACGGCACTCTTTTAAAAGCCCACGCGATCATTCTGGCAGCCGGCGGCACCGCCCGAAAGTTGAACATACCAGGCGAAAACGAGAATTTCGGCAAGGGGGTTTCTTATTGCGCGACCTGCGACGGTTTCTTCTTCCGCGATAAAGTCGTTGCTGTCGTAGGTGGCGGCGATACAGCTCTGGAAGATGCCCTTTACCTTTCAAAAATCACCCGTAAGGTTTACCTCATTCACCGACGGGAGGCCTTTCGAGGCAGCCGCATCCTTCAGCAGCGCGTTTTCGCCGAGCATCGGATTGAAATCATATACAATACGGTCGTCACCACAATCAATGGCGATGACAACGGCGTCCGTGACATCTCCTTGAAAAACACGCAAACCGGCGATCAGCGGGATCTTGATACCGAAGGCGTTTTCATTTTTGTCGGCTTTGCGCCGAACAATCAACTGGTTCCCGCAGGGATCAAGGTCAACAGTACTGGATATGTCATCACGGATGAAAAATGCGAAACCGACATTTCCGGCATTTTTGCCGTGGGCGACCTCCGGCAAAAATACGCCAACCAGATTGTCCTTGCCGCCGCGGATGGTTGTACGGCGGCCTTGGCGGCCGCGCACTATGTTGAAACCCGCAAAGGTGATCAGACATGCCGAAGTGTCGTTGAATAATGGACAAAGACATGCGGAATTCAGCGGATCTAAACGAAGGGTTTCTGACTCGATGCCAGTCGGATATTGCCCAGCTTCAAAGAGCAGCCTTTCTGGCCAAGAGTCTGTCGGACTGCAACCGCCTAAGAATTTTGGTGCTCATCAGCGGAAGCAAGAAGTCAGTATCCGCCATTGTCGAGGAATTGGATCTGTCCCAACCGCTGGTATCCCACCATTTGAAGGAATTGAAGCACTCTCTGCTGGTCAAGGTGGAACGCGAGGGACCATTCATTTATTATGAATTGGCAGATGAAAGAATTCTGAATGTCTTGAAAATCTTAAACGATGTGGCGACGGACCTTTTATCCACACGAAGAACTTTTTAATCAATAGGAGGCAACCAATTCCTATGGATGAGCTTTTTGAAATTATTGCCCGCATGGTTCCGGAAGAGGCCTTGTCAAAAATCACGACTGTCACGGGAAGTCTTCTTGCGGACCTGGATGATAATGCCCGCGAGCGTTTTCTTCTGAACCTGATCAATCAGTCCGAGGGGGATAAGGTGTCCAGCATGGTGCACTTGTGACTGGCCGAGTGCATGGGCGAAGGTGTCGACCCAACGCAGATGTGCCAAAGCCTGGTGGACAAGGTCGCGCAGTCCAAACAACTAATGGCTATAGCCGATCCTGATCTGCTGGTGCTGTTTGAGGATTGGCTGGAGGAACTGGAAGCGGAAGTGCGTACGCTTTTAAAAACGCATGGGACTCTGAACGATAAAGAATTGGCGGAACGGCTTGGTTTATCGCGCAGAGGGGCCAAATTTTTGCTCACGAAACTCTTGAGAGAAGGGAAACGAATCGCCGAGGATGGATCATAAATATCAGGAAATCATCGATGCAAAAAGAATTTTGGAGCTTCCGGAAACCGCCACCATGGCATCGATCAAATCAAGATACAGGAGACTGGTGACCAAATGGCATCCGGACAAATGCGTCGAGGATAGGGAGTCATGCGCTGAAATGACCCGCAAGATTGTTTCGGCGTACCGAACGATCATGGATTACTGCCATCAGTATCAATACTCCTTTTCAGAAGAGACGGTTAAAAGCCACCTTTCGCATTGTGGCTATCGACAAAACTCAAATGGATACATTTCTATCTGGCAAAATGTAGCGGGATCAGGGATCGGACATGAAAATAAAAAGATCATATTTTCTCGCGCTGGCGGCCGTATTGTTCACCATTGGTATTGTCTGGTACGCGCAACGCCCCATCGCACCCGGGCAGGCCACATGGGAAGATGTTATGGCCGAGGCTGACGCCGGCGGGTACAAGATCATCACCACCGAAGCGCTATCCGAAAGATATGAAAAAAAGCCCTCCGAACTGCTGCTGATCGACACCCGCCAGGAGTGGGAATATCGCACAGGGCATATCAAGGGGGCGCTCAATTTTTCAATGGAGCCTACTTGGTGGGCGCGTTGGCGCAAGGCCGGGGAACTGAATACATTTTTAGGCCCGGACAAGGAGCGCGTACTTGTCTTTTACTGAGCGGGGCTGACATGAGTCCGCAGCGACTCGGCGGCCCGGGTGGCCGCATCGCTTGGTTATAAAAATGTGTACCGCGACCCCTACGGATTCCCAAAATGGCAGGAACAGGGTTTACCAATCGCGAGTAGTCCGGCGGGACTAACATCGCTTGGCGAAGCGTCAAATGAACCTATGGGCGACCGCTCCCTCCAGGGTTGGTCCATGCTTTGGACCCTTTTGGCCATTTTCGCCGGCGGACTGGCCCTGAACATGACTCCTTGCGTTTATCCGATGATTCCGATCACGGTCTCTTTTTTTGGAGGCCGCACAGCCCAAGACAGGCCCGGCCAAGTCAAACTTGTTTTGCATGGGATTTGCTACCTGATGGGTTTAGCTCTGACAAACTCAACCTTGGGGGTGGTGGCCGCACTAACTGGTGGGTTGATGGGGGCCATGCTGCAGAATCCCATCGTGTTGACCTTGGTGGCCGGCATCCTGGTCCTATTCGCCACCAGCCTTTTTGGCCTTTGGGAACTGCGCCTACCCGGCGTCCTGACCCAGGCCGCCGGCAAATCCTACACCGGGTACTTCGGCAGTCTGTTCATGGGTCTCACCCTTGGCGTTGTGGCCGCGCCCTGCATCGGCCCCTTCGTGCTGGGCCTCCTTACCTGGGTGGCCGGGATGGGAAACCCGTGGCTTGGTTTTTTGATTTTTTTCGTCCTAAGCCTGGGATTGGGCCTTCCCCTTTTCGTGCTGGCGATCTTTTCCGGTCAATTACAGCGACTACCACGGGCCGGCGGATGGATGATTTGGGTGCGAAAACTCATGGGTTGGGTCTTGGTTGGCATGGCGGCATACTTCATTCGGCCGATCCTGCCCCAGGCGCTTAAAATTGTTGTGCCGGTTTTGGTCGCCTTCGCCGCCGGGTTACACCTGGGCTGGCTCGATAAAAACCAGGCGAGTTTCAGGGCCTTTCCCTGGCTCAAGACCTTCGTGGGAACAGCCTGCATTGTGCTGGCCACTTTTTGGGTGACCACCTGGGCCATGCGCGGACCAAGCATCGAGTGGCACACCTATTCGGAACAAACCCTGCGGCAGGCGGCCGCGCAGAAGAAACCGGTCATCATCGACTTTTACGCCGACTGGTGCACGCCGTGCCGGGAGCTTGAAAATGTGACCTTTCATCACCCCGAGGTAGTCCGGCAAGCGCGGCAAAAGGATTTTATAATGGTTAAAATCAATGTGACCCAGGGAGGAAACCCATTTCATGAGGAACTGTTGAGGCAATACGGTGTCAAGGGAGTCCCCACCATCGTATTTCTGGATGCGCGGGGTGAAGAACGCACCGAGCTGCGCCTGGTGGATTTTTTGCCTCCCGAACCCTTCCTGAGCCGCATGGCCGAATTAAAGAGGTCCGTTTCCGCACAGTGATCCATGAGAAACCAAACAATAGAGGAGATGATCATGCTCAAAGTCCGGTTTTTTCTTAACGAGCCCAACGGCAAACCCTGAAAGCATTTCAAGCAAATGATGCCCAGGTTGGGCGCAAAATACGCCATCGACATCGACGTCACCTCAAAAGCCAAGGCGGAATATCAGACCGACGCGTACTTCGAGCTAGATTTGCCCGTGGCACCGGCGGTCATGGTGGGCGATGAAGTTGTCGTCGAAGGAGCCGATGTGTCCGAACATGAGGTGGAGGTTCACATTTGCCGCCAGTTGGGTCTGGCCGAGCCCGAGCCACCGCATAAAGGAATCTTGGGGCGTCTTTTCAAGAAACCTTAATGCGTCTGATCGGAGAAATAAAATGGTTAAGCTGCGCGTCTTTTTAAACGAGCCGATGGGTAAAACCTGAGGCGGCTTCATGGAGATGCTTCCCAGGTTGGGAAAAAAATACGCTTTGGAAATCGAGACACTGTCAAAGCCCAGGGAATACTACAGCACGACGGAATTCATTGCATCCGGTCTGCCTGCCGCACCGGCCTTGATGCTTGCCGATGAGATTATCATCCAGGGCTGTCCGATCAGCGGGGAAGCTTTCGAGGCCGCGATCCGTCGCCATGTGGCAATAAGCTGATCCTGAAACGATCATTTGCAGCAAATACGATAATACATAGATATATCCGAGGCATGGACGAAGAGCTTACAAATAATCCAATAGACCGTGGACATCCGGAAGGTGTGTCAACAAGGTTTCGTCATGCAAACCGATGAAAAAAGAAAAAGCGCGCTGATGAAGGTATCCATCCTGATCCTGTTCGTTGTGGCGGCGATTTACCTGGTCCGTTTTTCGCCAGCCAAACAGTACCTCACTGCCGAACAACTGGGGCTGTTTTTGAAAGCCGCGGGAATATGGGCACCATTGGCGTTCGTGTTTATCTACGCGGCCGGTGTGTGTCTTTTCCTTCCCGGCACGCTTCTGACGGCTTTGGGCGCCGCCATCTTCGGACCCTATTGGGGCTTCCTATATGTCTGGATTGCGGCCATGATCGGCGCCAGCCTCGCCTTTCTGATCGGGCGTTACTTGGGCCGGGATTTCGCCGCCTCCATCGTCGGCAACAGGTTGAAACGATACGATGACGCCATCGGGCGCAACGGCTTTGCCACGGTCCTTTACTTGCGGCTGGTCTATTTCCCGTTTACTCTAATGAATTTCGGCATGGGGCTGACCAAGGTGCGTTTTTGGGACTACTTTTCCGGCACGGCGCTGGGCATCATGGTGGGCACCTTCATATTTACCTTTTTCGTTGGAACGATAAAGGACATATGGGCCGCCGGCCGCTGGGAGGAGCTGTTGAGCTGGAAGGTCCTTCTCTCCCTTGCGCTTTTCATATTTTCCTTTTTCATTCCCAAGCTCCTGAAAGTGTCGCGGGTGTCAAAAGATACTGCGACGGTTTAACCACCACATTCGCGTAAGGCCAGACCACATAGATTGTGAAAGTTGAAAATCTCTATCGACTCTGGAGGACAAAAAATGAAAATGCTCATCATCCTAAACGATCCACCATACGGCAGTGAGCGCAGCTACAATGCTTTGCGTTTGGCAGACCAGCTTGTTGCTCGTGAAACTGTGGAACTGTCCATTTTCTTGCTGGGCGATGCCGTTCTATGCGCCAAGACCGGACAGCAGACCCCTCAAGGGTACTACAATATAGAACGCATGTTGAAACCGATTGTTCGCAAGGGCGAGGTCATCCTGTGCGGCACGTGCATGGACGCGAGGGGAATGAAGGATGAAGAAATCGCCGAGGGCGCGCGGCGCGGCACTCTGATTGAATTGACGGATCTTACGGTCAGGGCGGAAAAGGTCATCGCTTTTTAATCGAAGAAGCAATCACACCATTCTTATCGAAGACAAGGCAATGGAATGTATTTTCCTGACAAATGAAACAGTGGTTCGATTCGGCGCGTTTATGGTTATTTTTGTCGTACTCGCTGTTTTGGAAATCCTTGCTCCAAGAAGACGCTTGCTTACCTCCAAGGTCCGACGATGGTTCGCCAATTTGACCATCGTGGTTTTGAATCCCTTGTCGGTAGTTTTGATTTTTCCCATTCTGCCTATCGGTTTGGCTCATATCGCGTCCGAACAGAACTGGGGGTTGCTCAATCACACATCCATGTCCGAATGGATGCAGGTCGTTGCGGGTGTGATTGCGCTGGACCTTACGGTTTATGCGCAGCATGTTTTGCATCACGCCATTCCAACGCTTTGGCGGCTGCATATGGTGCATCACGCGGATCTGGATTTCGATATGACCACTGGGCTGCGGTTTCATCCTATCGAAATCATTGTGTCCATGGCCATCAAGCTGTCGGCCGTGGCCGCGCTCGGAGCGCCACCGCTGGCCGTGCTGATATTCGAAGTCGTCCTCAACGCAACCTCCATGTTCAATCACAGCAACATCCGCATCCCAGAAAAAATGGACCGGATACTCCGGCTGCTCGTGGTAACGCCGGACATGCACCGGGTCCACCACTCTGTCATCATCCGCGAGACCAACAGCAACTACGGATTCAACCTGCCCTGGTGGGATCGGCTTTTTGGTACCTACAAAGACCAGCCCGACAAGGGGCACAATGATATGGTGATCGGTCTGTCTCAATTCCGTGATCCGCAAAAGCTTTCCCTGCCTCGCCTTCTGATCCTTCCGTTCGTGGGTGATCCCGGCCGAGTGCCCATCAACCGGCACTGAATCGCCTATCCTATTCAAGTGCCATCCTAACAGCGAGCCTCAAAAAGCAGCCCGATAAAACTTGCCTCCGCAAAGATGCCGTTTTCCACCCTTGAGTGCCTGGCTGACAGGTTGTCCGGCCCCCAAAAAAGCGTACTGCAATTATGTCGAAGCTCAAATTGAGCACAAAGACGGTGCTCGGGTCGGTCCGGCAGGCGATGACGGCGGTGATCTGCCCACGGCAGCGCCGGAGCCGCGCCTTGAACCGCTCGATATCCATGGCACCGTCCCGGGCGGCGTTCGCAGCCAGGCGTAAGTCGGCGTGGACACGACTGAAACGACAAGACCCCGAGGGGATCAACCCACGGGGTCTTGCGTTAAATAAGAACCGCTGAAATCAGCGGGTTGAATTTTGGCTCCCCGGCGAGGACTTGAACCTCGAACCTAGTGGTTAACAGCCACCCGCTCTGCCGATTGAGCTACCGGGGATCAATTTATACGCGCGTCAGGCGAAAAGTTCGTCCTGATCCGCTCGAAATGCTTTTAATAATGGAGGATTCGGCAGTTGTCAAGAATCCTTTCTACCAAAAAATGCATGATAACGGGCCCAGAAAGCCTCCGGGGTGAATCGGTGCTCCTGGGTTCCCTTGTGCTCCACAGCATAACTGGCGGAGGTGGCTCCCATGCATGCTGCCGCCTCGAGGGGTTTTTCCGTCACGATCCCTTTGATCAATCCGGCACGGTAGGCATCCCCTGCGCCGGTGGGATCCACGACCTGTCGGGGAGGAACCGCCGGAATCCGCACCTCTTTTTCATGGGTCGTCAGCAGGGATCCGCTTTCCGCCAAGGTGGTGATGATGGCCCGTTTCGTCCGGGCCAAAAGATCGGATTTCGTCATGCCTGTCATCCGCACAACCATCTCCAGTTCGTAGTCGTTGGAGATGAAGATATCGCACTCGGTCAAAATATCGAGGACCTGGCTTCCGGACATAGCCGATGTCGTCTGCCCCGGATCGAAAATATACGGGATGCGTTTGGCCTTGAATTCCCGGCTGTAGGTCAGCATGTCTTCGATGTTTCCCGGTGAAAGGATACCGACGGCGCCTTGACCTGAATCCGGGATGGAAAAGCCGGATGGGTAACGCATGGCCCCGGGGTTGAATCCGGTGATCTGGTTGTCCCCTCGATCCGTCGTGATGTAGGCGCCTGCCGTGAATTCCTCCGGAATGACCCGGATCCCTTCCAGGGAGAGCCCGTTTTCCCTCAGCCACGCCTCGTAGTGCGAAAAATCTTTCCCCGCGGATGCCAGGATGAGGGGTTTTTCTCCCAGCATGGCCAGGTTGTAGGCGATGTTGCCGGCGGTTCCTCCGAATTTTTCAGCAAGACCGTTGACATTGAAAGAAACGTTGAGGACATGGATCTTGTCAGGCAGGATGTGATCGGAAAACCTTCCGGGAAAATCCATGATCCGGTCATAGGCCAGGGATCCTGAGACATAGATATTCATGGTTTCTCCACTATGGATGTGTTTCAGGATGCATGTCAGTGCTTACCAGACCAGGGATTGGTGAATCCAACCTTTTTCGCCGTCCTGGTGTTCGACGTGGATCCACTCCTTTTTCCGCTCCAGGACCTTAAAAGGAACTCCTTTTTCGGCCGTGAAGGCCACGGTCTGGTGAGCGTCCGGACCTGACCGGATGTTGCACTTGTCGCTGATTGTAACCACGGATGGTATATTGGCGACCAGGGATTGGTGAATCCACCCCTCATCTTTTTCGGAATCAATGAAGTGTAACCATTCCCCTTTTTTCTCGGTGATCTGCAGGGGGTGATACATCCCCACCTGCCAAATGGTCTCGTACTGGTCGCCCGGACCGCTCCGTACATTGGCGGCGGAGACCTTAACGGCCAGGCGTTGGGGACCGGCCAGGGCGGTGACGGCCAAAAGCAGGGCCAGGATCGTCAAAAGGCATTTTTTCATTGCTGCTCCTTGTTCTGTGGCGGTTTAAACCTGGTAAAAGACCATATCCGGAAGCTTCACGCAGGTCAGTTTGTTGCCATAAACGGCACCGGTGTCGATGCCGATTTTATTCGGCATCACCAGGGGTTCAGGAAACGGAGTATGTCCGAAAACCACCCTTTTTCCGAAATCGTAATCCGACTCGATGAATTCACTGCGGATCCAGAGAAGGTCGTTTATATCCTGTTTCTTGATGGGGATTTTTTTCCGGATCCCGGCGTGGACGAATAAAAAGTCCTGGGTTTCATGGTACAGAACCAGGGAGTTGTAAAATTCCATATGTGACTCGGGGATGAGGTGTCGATCCCCCGGTTTCTTGCGCTTAATGTAGCTTTCCAGGGTGATTTGCCCGTCGTTTATCAAATAAGTGAAGCGGTCGTGACCGGAGAGGTATTTTAAAAGCATGTCCTCATGGTTGCCTTTCAAAAATACGATATTTTCCACCTGCCGCTTCAGATCGATCAGATAATCGACCACTTCGTAAGAACCAGGGCCTCGGTCCACGTAGTCCCCGATGAAAATCAACAGGTCCCGTTTTCGATCCATGTCGATCTTGTCCATCAGGGCGATAACTTTTTCCGGGGTTCCGTGGATATCGCCCACGGCGAATATTTTTTCCATGAAATAATTTCTACCTCAACATGAAAACGCGCCTTCTGCTGTCGAGCCGATGGATCCCTTCTTCCCGGGCGGCGGTCAGGGCTGCCTGGAAGTCTTGGGTTGAAAGCGCTTCGGCGAGCTCGGGAATTTCCGCGGCGCATCCGCAGGGACGGTACTGAGCCATGATGTTGACATAGGTGTTTGTGGATATCCGGGTGGCGATAAACCGCATGATCTCCCGGGTTCCGGCAAGGCCATGGGGAAGGACCAGATGGCGCAACAAAAGACCCCGGCGCGCGATCCCATCTTTGTCCATCACCAGATCCCCAACCTGGCGATGCATCTCGAGGATGGCTTCTCGGGCTACTTCCGGATAATCCGGGGCGTCACAGGTTTTTTTTGCGATGTCTGAATCCCAGAACTTGAAATCCGGCATGTAGATATCGATGATCCCTTCCAGGATCCGGAGGGTGTGGACGCTGTCGTAGCCCCCGGAATTGTATACCAGCGGAATGGACAGGCCGTCTTCAACGGCGATCTCCAGAGCGCGCAATATCTGGGGAACCACGTGGGTAGGGGTCACGAAATTGATGTTATGGCATCCGATCTGTTGGAGTTCCAGCAGCATGGCCGCAAGCTCGCGATCAGAAACCGTTTTCCCAATGCCCTGGTGGCTGATGTCGTAATTCTGGCAAAAATTGCACAACAGGTTGCAATAGGTGAAAAATATCGTGCCGGAACCGTGTCGGCCAACCAAGGGTTGTTCTTCCCCGAAATGAGGGTCATAGCTGGAAACCATGGCGGAAGCCCCTGTCTTGCATATTCCCGTCTCGCCGGACAGGCGATCCACCTTGCATTGTCGGGGACACAGCACGCACGATTTCAAGAGTTTGAAGGCATCTTCCCGCTTCTTTTTGAGAAGGCCCTTTTCATGGGCTTCGATATAATCGGGTTTCTTTAAAGGCATCCGGTTCGCCATATTGCCTGCTCGGCTCGTTCTTTAATTCTTGCGGACAGGCTCGCAAATGATCTTTTCCGCCATTCCCCGGCCTATGATAAAGCGTTTGACGTCCACAGCGATGACCATCTGGCCCTGACCCTGGTTGGAAAGCACTTCGATCTCGTCACCTATCCGAAGCCCCATGGAAAGGATTCGGGCCCGGGCGGTGCCGCCTCCGTGAACTTCCCGGATGATCAACCGTTCTCCTTGCTTGGCTATAGAAAGCGGCAAGAGCGCCTGGCGTTCCTTGAGGCATTCGGCACAGATCCCGTAAAGCTCCATCTTGTGCTGGAGCAAATGAAACCCGTGGGCCTTGGCGACCTGGATCTGCTGGTCCTCCAATGAGGGGTTTTCAAACTCGATGATCTTTTTACACTTGGTGCAGATCATGTGGTCGTGGTGGTGCCCCAAGTGTCGATGTTCATAGAGAAGGCGTCCGTTGTCAAACCGGTTGACGCGGGCAAATCCATATCGGGACATCAGGTGAAGGGTCGATTTCACGAATTCCAGATCGAATCGATGTCCCTTTTTTTCCAGGAGTGTTACCATGTCATCTGCCGTGATATGGGTTTCCATGCTTAAAAAAACCTCGAGAACCTTGAGCCGGTCTTCGAAGCGATCGACATTTTCGGACTGGAAGAGCTTCTTAAACTGTTCCTGTTCCTGGTTGTGGATCTGTTTCATAGATGTTTTCCAAAGCAAATCATCGGACAAAGTCGAAATTTTCGCTTGTTCAAGGCTGGAATGCAATCCCTAAGAAGAGCATCCGGGGTATCGTATTCAAACCCAAAGGGAGAAAAGCGACCCGATCACCCGGTTACTTACCGGGTCGGCCCCGGGACATCATAGGTCGTGCAACTGCCGCCGGGGCAGGTCCGGGTTTGAGAAGTGGCGCCGGCGTCCTTCGGGTAATCCGAGCCCATGGCATAATGGGTCGTGCTTAAAACCCGTTCCAGTTCTTCACCACCGCATTTGGGGCATTTCAGTGCGACGGATTCTTCTGGGTTTTTAAATAAGAATTCCACGAGTTCGCCGCATGTGCGACACTTGAATTCATAGATCGGCATAAAAATCGCGCTCCTTTGTTTTTTCAGCCGAAATAACGGCTATGGAATGTTTCGAACATAATCTTTATTTAGAACCTTATATTTTATTATGGATTTTTTTGTTCTGTCAAGAATGGATCGGATTTCAATGAAGCGGCGGTGTGATGCGAGGAGGGTTTCTGTCGCCTATCATGCCGGTTAATGGATTTCATCCTACTGTGGAGCCCTTTTTCAACAACTCCCGGGCATGGTCCAGGGCGGTCGAAGTGATTTCTTCGCCGCCCAGCATCCTGGCGATTTCCTCGATGCGTTCCTTTGTCCCAAGGGGGGTGATGGCTGTTCGGGTTCTGCCGCCGAAAACGGTTTTTTCGATTCTGAAATGGTGTTCTCCATGAACGGCGATTTGCGGCAGATGGGTGATGCAAATGACTTGGTGGTACCGGGAAAGATCAGCCAGTTTTTTCCCCACCACTTCGGCGACTCCGCCTCCGATTCCGGCATCCACTTCATCAAACACAAGGGTTTCTACCGAATCGGTTTTGGCCAGTATCGCCTTTAGCGCGAGGACGACGCGGGAAAGCTCGCCCCCTGAAGCGATTTGAGCCAACGGTTTCAACCGCTCCCCCACATTCGGGGCGATCATGAAGGTGATGCGGTCGATTCCGGTCTCCTGGATACCGGCTTCGTCCGCCGTCAGGTAAGGACTGACATCACGTCCTGCCGGAAGCCTGGAAAACGTGACATCGAAGCGGGTCTTTCCCATCTTGAGTCCGGCCAGCTCCTTTTCCATGGCTCTGGAGAGGCTTCCGGCGGCTTGAAGCCTTTTTTCGGACAGGTTCCTGGCGGCTTTTGCCAGGGATTCATGCCGGTTTAGAAGGGATTTTTTTGTGCGTTCGATCTTAAGGGGGATATCCTCGATCCCGGAAAGTTCTTTTTCGACGGCACCAAGATGGGAAACAACAGCGTTAAGATCCGGCCCGTATTTTCGTTTCAATTTATTCAAGACGTCCAGCCGGGATTCCACCGTTTCCAGCCTGCCTTCATCCATCTGGATCCCCTTTAGGTAACCCCTCATCGCGGAAATCGTATCTTCCAGTCGAAGGGCGGCGTCGACGATTCCCTGGATACGATCTTTGAGCGACGGGTCGATGCGGCAGGCCCGCTCCAGCCCTTTATGGATTTCGGTGAGGCGCTCAATCACCGCGCCCGGAGCTCCATACAGTGATTCGACTCCATCGTAAATCGCCTGATAAAGGGATTCGGCATTTTTCAGCCGGATTTTTTCCAGTTCCAATGCGGCGTCTTCGCCGGGAATGATGGACGCCCCGGCGATCTCTGATTTCTGAAACCGCAGCAACTCGGTGCGTTCGGCCTGGTGAACCTTCTTTTTCTCCAGGTCCTTGAGATGCTCGATGAGGGGAAGGATTTCATGGTACTCTGCACCGACCTGTTGCCTCAAGGCCGTCAGGCCTCCGAACTGATCGAGGGCGCAAAGCTGCTGGTCTTCTTTTAACAGCCCCTGACTAGCGAACTGGCCGGAAATGTTGGCCAGATGCTCGGTGATAGAGGACAGAACCTGGATCGTGGCGATGTGACCGTTCACGTAAGTACGATGCCGATCATTTTGGGAAATCACCCGTTTAACCAAAAGATTTTCGGACACATCGTATCCGGAAGCCTTAACCCGGTTTGCCGGCTCGCTGTTGAGCTGGATATGAAACAGCGCCTCGAGTTCGGCGGTCTCCTCGCCGGAGCGGATCATTTTCGAGGTGGCCCGGTCGCCGAGGATCAAGTTGAAGGCCTGTATAATGATTGATTTTCCGGCCCCTGTTTCGCCGGTCAGAATAGTGAGTCCATCTGCAAAACGGATGTGCAGATCGTCGATGATGGCAAAATTTTTAATGAAAAGTTCGGTGAGCATCGTACCCGTCAAATTGGGCCCTTGTGCAGTCGGCAAAGGGTCCTTTGGGAGAATCGCCTTTGATCCTTGCTTCTTTATCCCAAACAGGGGTGATTTGTAAAGCATCTGTCAGGAGGATCGCCGATGAATCTCCTTGACGGATCGCCCGGTTTGCAGATACGCTTAAAGCCGGAATGAAGCAAAGCCGAATGCAAGACCACCAAATGGGCAACACATCGATTATACACATAAAAGATACCAATCCTGCCGGAACCCGACTGGTTGCGGATTGGCAGGCGTTGATGCGGACGTTTATCCGTCCGGAAAGTGACACCGGCCGGCCGGCCCTGATTAAGTATATGGAGCAGATCCTCTTCGGACTCCATGATTTTCTGAAGACGCATGTGGGGATCACCGAAGAAATCAGCCTCAAGGAATTGTCCGAACGCTTCACGGACACTCGGATTTCGGATCACCCTGAAAAAAAGCTCGAGCATGTCATTGTCGACCTCATCAAAGGGATCGCTCCCCACGCCGTCAATGTAGCATCCCCTTTCTTTGTCGGTCATATGACTTCCGCCATTCCTTATTTTATGGTTCATTTGAAAACCATCGTAGCGGCGTTGAATCAGAACGTGGTGAAGATCGAAACCTCCAAACTGGTCTCCATAGTGGAAAAGCAGGTCCTGGCCAAGATTCACCGCTTGATTTTCAATAGCGACGACGCATTTTATCGGGAACATGTTCAAAACGCCGAAACCGCACTAGGCTGTTTTGTGGAAGACGGGACCCTGGCCAACTATACCGCCCTCTGGGTGGCCCGAAACCAATTGCTGAAACCCAAGGGCGACTTTGCCGGCGTGGAACAATCCGGAGTGGGAGCGGCCCTGAGGTCCTATGGGATCGATCGCTGTGTGATCCTGGCTACGCGGTTCGGTCATTTTTCCCTCAATAAAGCCGCCGGACTCTTAGGGATCGGGAACGAAAACGTCATCGCCGTGGATACGGATGCGAAGGGAAGAATGGATCCTGAAGCCCTTGATCGGATGATTCGGGTCTTACAGGAATCCGGAAAAAGCACCCGGGTGATGGCCGTGGTGGGGATTGCAGGGACAACGGAAACCGGAGCCGTCGACCCTCTGGACCGGATGGCGGACATCTGTCGTAAAAATGGGATTCACTTCCACGTGGATGCGGCATGGGGAGGCCCCACGCTGATGTCTGAGAAATACCGATATCTCCTTGATGGGATCGCACAGGCCGACTCCGTGACCATCGACGGCCACAAGCAGTTTTATATGCCCATGACCTGCGGTATGGTCTTTTTCAAGGACCCGTCTGCACTGGACGCCGTTGCCTATTATGCCCGGTATGTGAACCGCCCCGGCTCGGTGGACCTGGGCATCAAATCCATATCCGGATCCCGGGAGGCCAATTCCCTGGTTTTGCACAGCGCCTTGAAGATCATGGGGTCCAAAGGATACGCCCTTCTCATCGAACACGGCATCGAAACCGCCGGGGCCTTTGCCCAGGAGATATCGAAAAGGTCCCTGTTTGAACTGGTCACACCACCGACCCTCAATATCTTGACCTATCGGCTTTGCCCCCCGGAGCTGCGTGAAAAACTCCAAGGAGGCGATGTAAAAGAAGCAAGACGCACCGCCCGAACCGTCAACGAAATCAACATCGCCCTCCAGCGGTTACAGCGAGAGGCCGGGAGAAGCTTTGTATCCAGAACCACCCTGGGAGGGATGGATTCTTACGGAGAAGAGCGGGTGGTATTGCGTTGCGTCATCATGAATCCCATGACAACTCTCGATACCTTAAACGCCGTTCTGGATGAACAGGAGGCGTTGTACCGGAGCCACCTTGTTTAGCCGGCTTCGAAACGAAAAGGAAATGATTTTTGGACGGCTGACCTGGGGGATCCTTTTTTTGGCATTTTTGCTTTCGGGTTGCATGCAAAAAGTGGTGATTCCGGTCGAACCGGCCAAAAGAACTCCGCCGGCTGAAGGGACCGGGCACAACCTATTCCAGAAAGCCGAAAATCTGTTTGAATCCGGATCCTATCCGGAATCACTGGTGGCCTTTGAATCCTACATGAAACGCTTTCCCCGGGAACCGGATGCGGATACAGCCTTGATGAGAATCGGGACAATAAGAAAGATGCTCGGGGATTCCGACGCCGCGCGCCTGGCGTATGAAAAACTGATTCAGACGTATCCGGAAAGCCGTTTCATTTCGGAGGCCCGGGTGGAGGTCCTGGAGTCCGATTATCAAAAGGGAAACTATGATCGGGTGATCCGGGAAGCCCCTGCTCTGCTGCTAAAGGACCTGCCGGATTCAATGCAAAGGCGGCTTTTCACACTTTTAGGAGATACGTATCTTGTTTCAGGATTGTTTTTCGACGCCGTCGGATATTACCTGATGGGATTTCACGCCGCCGCCATCGGGTCTGACCGGGATAAGATCCTTTCCCGCATGGAAGAGGCCATTGGAAAGATGGACAATGATGCCATCCGAATTCTCATGCGGCGCACCGATGATCCGGTCCTGAAGAGTCGACTCGTGGTTGCGTTTGGGATAAATGCCGAGGCTTCGGAAAACTCTGAGGAGGCCGTAGATGCCCTCAAGGATTTCCTGGATCGAAATCCTGGGCACGATCCGGATGGAAAAGCCCGGGTGCTTATGGAGAAGCTGACTTCAACCATCGCCTTTGATCGACATTCGGTGGGTTGTCTCCTGCCCCTCAGCGGGTCTTACCAGACCTATGGTAAAAAGGCCTTGAGGGGCATTGAAATGGCCCTGGCCGACTGTTCCACCGGCCCTGGACATCCGCAGATGAAATTGATCGTTAAGGATACCCGTTCCGATCCGGAGAGCGCCAAAACCGGAATTCGAGAGTTAGTACAGGCCGGGGTAGCCGCAGTCATCGGCCCCATCGCCGAGGCTGAATCAGCCGCCGCTGAGGCCCAGAAGCTGAAGATCCCGATCATCACGCTGACGCAAAAAGAGAATATTCCCAAATCCGGGGATTATGTTTTCCGGAACTTCATGACCCCTAGAATGCAGGTGGAAACCCTGGTGGGCTATTGTGCTAAAAAATTGGGACTGACCCGGTTTGCCGTCTTGTACCCCGAAGAAAGTTACGGGGATACCCTCATGAACCTTTTTTGGGATGCAGTCATCACTCACGGCGGCACGATGGTGGGAGTGGAATCCTATTCTGCGGATCAGACGGATTTCTCGGATCCCATTAAGAAGCTGGTAGGGCTTTATTACCATGTACCGGATGAAATAGAGCGGACCGCGGTGCCTGAATGGGAATTAAAGCCGCAAGTGGATGCTGAAACAGGGGAGATGCAAGGAGAAACCGGGACGGTTCATGCATCTCCGATGGTCCGCTTCAGAAAAAAGGGTGCTCCCTACATCGATTTCCAAGCCCTGTTCATTCCGGATGCACCCGATAAAGCAGGGCTCATTTTGCCACAGCTTACCTACAATGAAATCCGGGAAGTTTATCTTTTGGGAACCAACCTTTGGCATTCCCAAAAACTTCTCGATATGGCTCAGAAGTACGCCCAGGGTGCCATGATGACGGACGGCTTCAATGTGCACAGCATTTCCGAACCGACGAAGTCCTTTGTGGAACGCTTTGAGGCCGTGTACGGAGAAAAACCGGGATTTATGGAAGCCGTGGCCTACGACACCACCCGGATCATTCTCGAAGCAGCCATGAAGCCGCATATCCGTTCCCGAAGCCAGTTGAAAGGCGAAATCCTCAGGCTTTCGGGGTTCCAGGGTTTGACCGGTCCCACGTCTTTCGACTCCGAGGGTGAAGCCATAAAGAGACTTTTTCCATTCCGTGTGAAAGGAGACCGGTTCGTCGAAGTCCATTGAGAACGAAGAGAATGTATGAATCCCTATCACATGGCCTATAACGGGATTACATCCGGACTGTTCCTTGCCCTGTTCCCCCCATTTTGGATCTATTCCAGGATGAGCGGTCGATATCGCGACGGGATGAGTGAGCGCTTCGGACACTACCCGGAAAACCTGCATCGTCGGGGGGACGTCGCACCGAGGATCTGGATCCATGCAGCGTCCGTGGGTGAGGTCAGCGTTGCCTTTTCCATTTTACATGTCCTTCAGGATCTTGTTCCCGGATGCAGACTGATTCTTTCCACCATCACAGAGCATGGCCGCAGATATGCCGAAAACCGGATTGCCGGCACTTCTTTAAAAGCGCGGACCACCTGCGTATTTGCCCCCATCGATCTGGTATTGACCACACGCCGGGCTCTGGCCTCCCTGCAGCCGGATGTCTTGGCGTGCGTAGAGACGGAATTGTGGCCCAACTGGCTGATGGAGGCCTGCCGAATGGGGATCAGAACAGCACTGGTCAACGGCCGGATTTCGATCCGGTCCATCGATAGATACCTGAAGATTCGGCCCTTGATGCAAGACCTTTTAGCCCGGATGGATGCCTTCAGCATGATCCGGGAGTCCGACGCCCGGCGGATCTCCCTGATGGGAGCCCCGGCGGATCGTATTGAGATCCACGGCAATGCCAAATTCGATATCCCGACAGAATATGCCCTTGATTCGGGAAAAAACCGCATGCGAACCCTGTATGGAATTTCCGAGGAGACTCCGGTATTCATTGCAGGGAGCATCCGAGGCGAAGAGGATGCCATGGTCTTGAGCGCCTATGCCCGAATCGTGCGTGAGGTCCCAAATACTGTGCTCATTTTAGCTCCACGGCACATCGAACGGGTCCGGCATATCGCACAAAGGGTCAGGGCCCGGGGGTTTTCATGTCAACTCAGGACCGAACTTTTCGGAAGCGGATTTCCGCGAAGGGCCCAGGTTGTGATTCTGGATACGATCGGCGAGCTTCAGTCGGTTTACGGTATTGCGGACGTGGTCTTTTGCGGTGGAAGCCTCGTTCCGACGGGAGGACAGAACGTATTGGAGGCGGCGGTGTGGGGAAAGCCGATCCTATATGGGCCCTCCATGGAGGATTTCCTGGATGCCAAAGAGATTCTGGATCAAACCGGCGGTGGTATCCAGGTCAAGGATATCGACGAACTGGCCGTAAAAGCGCTTCACCTGTTGCGGCATCCTGACCAGGCCCGCGCCATGGGTTGCCGTGCCGGTCAATCTCTGGCCCTGAACAGGGGAGCCGCCAGAAGGCATGCCGATGTCATCCGGAATCTGTTGAGTAAAAATGGAAGAAAGAGGTGTGGAGGAGAGGTTAGGCTTCAGGAAAAGGGATGAACGACCTATAGCCGCTGCCGTGAAGATATGGAAAGGAACATGAGAGAATGGAAAATATGAAAAACAGGGCCGCAAAACTCTGGCAGGTCAACATCGTGTCTTTTGTTCTATTCTCAATTTTAGCAACAACCGGCCTGATCAACGCCTTCCTGCTTCCGAGGGGCTTTCGGGGCGAAGGAGGATTTCTCTTTTCCTTGCGGCATTTCCTGATGGGAGTCCATGAGTGGACGGCGCTGGCATTTATTTTCATCATCGGAATCCATCTTTTTCTGCATTGGCCATACATCAGGGCCCGCCTCAACAAGGAAAAGAAGATTGGATGAAACGGCACCGTTTTAACCGAAATCCCTTGCGGCAGCAGGTTTAATAAGCCGGGAAAACGCCATGAAGGATTCATTACGAAAGGGAATTACATTCGGGCTGACGTCGGCGGTCATCACCACTCTCGGCCTGATGGTGGGGCTTCATTCCGGAACCCACTCCAAGGTCGTAGTTTTAGCCGGCATCTTAACGATTGCCATCGCCGACGCCTTTTCCGATGCTCTGGGAATCCACGTTTCGGAAGAAGCGGAGAACGTGCATACCCCCGTTCAGGTCTGGGCGGCCACCGTGGCGACTTTTTTAGCCAAATTTTTATTCGCCATGACTTTTGTCGTCCCGGTGTTCTTTTTTCCCCTTTCTACAGCCATTGTCATCAGCTTGGTTTGGGGCATGCTGATTCTCACGATTTTAAGCTACAGGATCGCCAAATCACAGAATGAGCCTGCCTGGAAAATTATCGGCGAACACCTTTTCATCGGTGTTATAGTGATTCTGCTCACCCACTGGGCAGGAGAATGGATACAAAACCTGTGCAATCATATTAATAACGGATCGTAATCTTTACCCTGCTGTTGCAAAAGCCGAGGATGTCCCAGATCCAAGGCGTCCAAGGGCGAAGCCGTAGTATTTTACTGCGAGCCCTTGGCAACGCAGGAGATGGGGCATTTTCGGCTTTCCCTCCGGGTAAAAAACATGACAAATTTTTAATTTGTTGTAGAAGTTACCAAAAGTTTATTTGCGAACCATGCCTAAACGTATCCAAGTGCCCTGTTATCATTCTTTTTTTCTATTCCTTGTCATGTTTTTATGCAACTGCAGGGTTTATTTTCTTCTTGGATGCTGCGTTTCCAGTCTGCGAGAACCTGTTTCAGGATCTCCGCGGCACGGTCACCGTATAAGCAGATTTGTTCCCAGTCCGGCCTCTTGAGAATTTTTTGCATCAATAGACCATCGCTGTCAAACCAGCGGGGAAGCGCGCCTCCGAGGAAATAGCCGCGTCTTCTCAAGGTCTCGACCGACTCTCCCACCCAGGGATATGCCAGGTTCAGCCATATCTGGATCACCTGAACGTGTCTTTCCCGGAGTTCCCTTTCCAATCCGTCCATCTCGGATGAAAAATCCACCCCTGGTTTATGGACCGCAACCCGTGCCACACCGGCAAAGTCGAAGACCCGAGGCCTGATATCGGAAACGGTACCGGGAGGGACCGCATCTTCGGATAAGCGGAAATCCCGGTCATCGTCCAGATTGTCATAGAGGAAACGGAGAATATCTAAATATACAGCCGGCAGATAGACCATGTGGGGCTTGGGCCGATATGTCCTAAAGGCTAGAAAAGCAGCCACACGGCCTGCGGCGCTGGCCTCTTTTTCAAAAGCTGCAGCAGGCATCAGGTCCACCTCCAGCGCCCGAAGAACAAAACCCGCCCTGTCCACCAGTTTTTGGCTGTAAATATGGTTGCAGACCGGTTCGCCGAATACGGCGTTTACTTGGGGAAAGGTTGTTGCCACTTCCAGGCCGTGGTCCACCATCCGTGTGAAAATCCCTTTTCCTCCGCGGTAGGCCGCATGCACCACCCCTGCCCCGACCTCGTAAGTCCCCGGGTGTGCGGCGCTGTTGAACAAAGCGTTGTGGCCGACCACGTCCCCTCGCGGGGTCCTGGCTACACTCGATATGATCGTGCGGGCGGCATTCTCTTTGGTTAATAGTTGTGAATCAACATAGGTCCTGACGGGATACCCATCTCCGTAAACCGAGCGAAAGATGCGTACAACGCCTTCCGCATCCTCCGGCCGGAAGAGGCCCACTTCCCAATCCTGGCCGGGTTCGATATCATATCTTTCGGTTGTATCGTTATTCATACCTTCGACCCCTTGTTCACGATCTGGTTTTTTCAGACGACCCGATTTTGGAGGTTATCAGGGGCCTCCCTTGCTTAGCTGAAGTCTCAGAGAGAGATCCTTCTTTCTGGATATGTCTGGGGGCATAGGCGGGTTTTAGAAAATGCCTGCCTCTTTCAGACCGTCATGGCGTCTATGTCGGGATCATTGGCGGGGAAGCTTTACCACTACCTTTTCAGCAAAACGGCTGCTCATATCCAAGGCCTCCTTTCCCCCGAGTTTTGGGCTGACAATTCCGACAATAACCATTAAAGGACCTTGAAAGATGGTCAATTGTTTGGTGCTTGCTTCCCATCCTGCGCGATCGCCGATTTCCGGCACGATTTCCATCTTGTAATTATTGCCGAGTGCTTTCCTGAGATCGGCTTCATGTTGGGTAAATGCTTGCGCACCGTCAACCTTTTTGCCATGGGGTTTAACGGTGATGCCCACGCTGATCTCTTTTTTTTCGCTATAGTACTGGCACATGGACATCCAGAAGCCGGATGATTTTTGTTCCTTATGCGTTTTTTTCGGTTCGCCGACAGGTCCGCCGATTATCGCTTCAACCTCCGAAGCAACCAAAAGAGAACAGGCATTCACCGGATCCGGGGTCCGGGAGACTTGGGCGTGTGCCGGAACGGCACCGAATCCTACCAGCAGGATCAGAGCAACCCAGGGTATCAACAACCCGAAATCGGCGTATCGTTTCAGGTAGCTGATGAAACGCGTCGGTGTCGTTGGAAATCGCTGCATTGTTGACATCTCCTTTATTCCGGGTTGGGTTAATAATGCTCCAGAAGAACTGAAAAGAGGGTTAAGGTGCATATAAGCTGCTATATTCTGAGGGAGAAGGAGTATGAAAGTGAATATAAAGGGACATGCCGACCCGGTCGATTTTTGGAGAGGCTCCGCCCTTCCGCATAAACAGCAAGTTAAGAGCCTCTCCTTAACAACCTCTAAAGTACCTGATGGGTCCTTACAATAAAACGGATTACTCCGCGTTCATCGGCACAATATTGACCAGCCAAATCAGCTTGAAAGCATTGACGACTTGTTGCTTGTTGAGGTTGTTGCCGACGAGAGAAATATCGATTTCAGAAGCCGTTACCGTGTCCCGGAGCATCGTATCTTTATACTTAGCGGTACCGGTCATGCATGCCAAACTCGTGTCCGTGGAGAAGAACGCGGCCTCATCATCTGCCTTTGCAAAAACCTCCGATTCAGTGGTTTTCACTTCCGGTTCGTTGAATCTGACATCAAATTGATATTCTCCAAGGCCGTTTGTTTTTCTTTGGGGGTCTTCCACCCATCGGATGTTACCGGAGAGTTTGTCCGTGATGTTCTTGCCTTCAGCTACGTAGGCCAAAGTCACACCGTTAAAGAACCACACACCGCGTTCCGGATCATAAAACATTTGTCCGTTCACAGTCGTATCGGGATAGCTCTTCAAAGGGCCGGCTGCAAGTATCAAACTATTATAAGTCATCAAATCATAGTTGGTCAAAGTCAGGGTGATTGTTTTTCCCTTAACTTGTTTTTTAATGGTTTGAAGCTTATTTTTGGCCCGCTCGAGCAACCCGGCTTCACCCAGGGGACGCCCTTCGGCACTTCCCTTGAAAGAGCTGGAAAAACCAACCGATTTACCCATGGATTCCACAGCCGTTCTTAACGTACCGGATTCATACTCGTAAACTCCTTTGGCGGTAATAGGAACTCCACCGACCAACTTCCCTACGGAGCGGGTTTCACTAAGATTCGCAGGGTTACGCACCAGCATATTTAGATTGTATGTAAGGGTCGCCGGCTGCTTCGCCGATAGAGTCCCCGGTATAAGCGGGAGAAATTCCACGGAACCCTGGTACAGCAAGGTATCGGTAACAGCCATATCAATGGTGTAAACATCTTTTACCCCGACTTTTGGGGCGCCGGCGTCATCGATTTGGGTCCGAGTGTTGTACTTGATCTTGATCTTTCCTTGAATGGTTGGAGACTTAGCAGGATCCGCGGCGATAGCCGGCAGAGCGATCCCGAACAGTGCAACTAACAGAATGCAAATCCATTTTTTCATTTGAATCTCCTTGCTGATAATGTATGCACAAAAACGGATCCTTTTGACTGTAGCAACGCGCTACAATCCGACCCGGACTCTAGACACTCAATACGCACGGCCTCTGACTATCTCAAATGATGTCATGCTCCAGGGCCTATCGACGCTGCCCAGTTCCTTAAGGCGGTCCTGAATGAGTTTACGACACTGAATACAGCGTCAAACAGGATCAGAAGACCCATAAAAACATCCTGCAGGTAAAAACTGCTGTTGTGGGAAAATATTAAGGTAAAGGTTGCAGTTCCCACAATGGTGGCTGCTACAGAGGTTATGACTTCCCAAATGAAAAAACCAAGAGTGATATCCCCGCTCTTTGAAAATTCAATGGCAATAACCACAAAGCAGACCAAAGTGAGTATCGAAGCCGCGATTCCTCCGGAAAAGTCCACCACATTGTTGACTCTTAATAGTGACCAGAAAAGGACTAGTAATAAGACTAGAGGCAGATATTTTATCCATTTCAATTTTTTCCACATCATTTGTTATCCTCTTAATTAATTATTTTTTTGAGTTTCGAAATATAACAAAACGCTCTGCTTATGACAATGCCTTCAAAGAGGACGTCGTTTTTCAAGCCGTACGATTCGTTTGCCCCTATTTTCCTTCTAAGAAGAAGCCGCGTTTTACTGGCGACTCAAGTCGACAGCTTGAATTGTACGATCGCTGCAATAGTTCAATGGTTTTTGAGGGATCCCTGGCCGGTGACATCTAGGACATTTTGCCAGAGCCCTCCTCGGGGATTAACCTGCTTTCGACGTCCTGCCGATGCTTTCATGGGAATGTGGACAAACCGATCATTCCAATACCCCACCATCATTCGAGTTTTTCCGGATATCCCTGCATGGACGGCATTTCGTGCCAGCGCGCTGCAAAAAATCCGATCGTTGGTGTTTGGCGGAAGGCTGCGGATCATATAGCTGGGGTCGATATATTTTAGCGAAATATCGATTCCTCTGGAAACAAAATATTCAGAAATCTTTTCTTTCAAGAACAGCCCAATATCCTTCAACTTGATATTTCCGGAAGCATCCTGGTCTATTTGAGTGTCTTCAAAAAACTTCTGGCCGGCCCCTTCGGCGACCACGATCACCGCATGGGCACGTGAGTTCAGGCGGGCTTCCAGCGATTGGAGGAGTCCGCTGCGGCCTTCCAGGTCGAAGTCCACTTCCGGGATGAGGGCGAAGTTGACTTCCTGCTGGGCTAAGGTGGCGGTGGCCGCGATAAAACCGGAATAGCGGCCCATCAGCTTGATGAGGCCGATCCCGTTGGGATACCCTTCCGATTCCTTATGGGCGCCGCGAATTGCTTGAGTGGCCACATCCACGGCGGTGTCGAAGCCGAAGGAACGGGAGACGAGAAAAATATCATTGTCGATGGTCTTGGGGATTCCCACGACAGCGATCTTCAGTCCTCTCCCGGCAATGGTATCCGCAATCTTTGCAGCGGCCAGCAGGGTTCCATCTCCGCCGATCATAAAAAGAATCCCGATGTTCAGACGCTCCAGGCAGTCTACGATCTCGTCAATGGGCTGGGGGCCTCGGGATGAGCCCAAAATCGAACCCCCGGTGTCCAGGATACCCCTTACGGCCTCAGGATTCAGATGCATCAAGTCGTGACCGTAGCGGGAGATGAAGCCACGCAATCCGTATCGGATGCCGAAGATGTTGTCCACACCATATCCGTGATACAGCTCCAGGACGATGGACCGAATGACATCATTGAGTCCAGGGCAGAGTCCGCCGCAGGTCACCAGGGCACATTTGAGCTTGGATGGGTCGAAATAGATCTGCTCACGCGGTCCGGCCATTTCGAAGGCGGCCAGGGGCTCTCCTGTTTTGAATAAGGTCTCCACGCGGATTAGACTGACGTCGAGGAGGACCCGGTCGTAATCCGTGACGAAACATTTCCTGAAAGGTTCTCTTTTCATCCGGTGTGCGGGAGAAGGGATCCGGCAAGGACCTAAAAAAGGAATGGCCGTTTCCGGGTAATCGTCGAGATCTTCGAGGCAGTTGTTCTCTTTTTCGTTCATTGGACGTCGTTGAATTTAAAGGCACCCTTGCCCAGGATATCGTGGAGGTGCAGGATTCCAAAAATCCGATCTTTCGAGTCGACAACGGGAAGGACGGTGATCTGGTGTTTTTCCATTAAATTCAAGGCGCTATAGGCCGGGGATTCGGGATCGACGGTTCGGGGGTTCTGGGTCATGACCGCTTCCACGGGAAGCTCCAAAAGTCGATCCTCCCTTGTAATCCGGCGCCGAATATCTCCGTCTGTGATGATCCCGGCCAGCGTTTTCCCGTCGGATTGCACCACCAGAGCAACTCCGAGCTGGAGACGGTTGATCTCATCGATGGCCGTTTTCATGGTCACCCCCTTGGTCACACAGGGAATCGAGTCCCCAGTGAGCATGAATTGTCTCACATTGCAGGCCAGCCTTTGGCCGAGTTTGCCCCCCGGGTGAATGCGGGCAAAGTCGCTGGATTTAAATCGCTTCTTGTTGATCAGGACCACGGCCAAGGCGTCTCCGGCGGCCAGCAGGGCTGTGGTGCTGGCCGTGGGGGCCAGACCCATAGGACAGGCTTCCCTAGGTACACTGACGTCGATGACGATGTCACTGTTTTTAGCCATCGTGGAATAAATATTTCCGGTCATGGTAATGATTTTGCATCCGATCTTTCGGATGCTGGGGATCAGGATATTGAGTTCATCCGTCTCCCCGCTGTTGGAAAGGGCCAAAAAAATATCATCCTTGCTCACCATGCCCAGGTCTCCATGCATGGCTTCCACTGGGTGCAAAAATAGGGCACGGGTGCCGGTGCTGTTGAGCGTTCCCACGATCTTTCGGCCTACGGTGCCTGATTTACCGATTCCAGAGATGATGAGCCTGCCGGAGCACTGAAAGATCGCATTCACCATCTCCGCAAACCGATCATCAATCCTTTCAGTAAGGCTTAAAATACCCTCCGCTTCGATCCTAAGAACTTCTTTTGCCTGTTCGATAAGGAGGGTTGAAGAATTTTTTCGAGTCATGGGCGATTTCATATTTATGGGTGAATCTGACCAATTTTAATTTTGGATATCTTACCGCAGGTGCCCAGATAGATCAATAACAATTGATGGCTTCGTAAAAAGTCCATCTGCTGCGTTGCACTGCATCCTTCGTCATTGCGGCGTACCCATATGTACGCCTCATTCCTCAGGATTTGCGCGCCTTGCATCTGAAGCTTTTTACTTTGCCATCCTAATTTTGAGTATTTACGATTTCATCACAATTCGCCAATCATGAAAAATGCCTTGACATGCGCAAGATAAGAAATTATATTAATCTCTTTAATAAAAAAGGGTTATATGCCGGGATCAGTACCGCCCGGTTTTTTATTGTGGGTTTTTCATCAATAGTAAAGAGGAAAGGGGGTGATTCAGTTGGTTTGTTTAACGGTTCGAAACGGAAAGGACTGCCCGTTTATGAGCAAGAAAGGGTGTTCTTTCAATGGCGGGATTTGCCATGAGATCGTGGAGAAATGTGAGGGGTGCAACCGCAAGATCGGATTTTCCTCCAGATGGTATTGCACGGCATATCCGGATCCTTCCCAGAAATGGAAAACCGGAAATTGCAACCTGGCCAGCCACGTGGTGAAGGCTGCCGCGCCGGAGTCCAAGATCAAGGTGAATCCGCTCAAAGCATCCAAACGCGCAGCAAAGTAGCCTTTTTACGATCTTAAGGTAAACCCCGCCTGGTTTTCAGGCGGGGTTTTTTCATACGTCTTACCTCCCGTTTTTCCTTGACTTTCTCTTTTATCAAACTATAAGACTGCCCAATTGAATCGGGATACTTCATTGAGTCCGAAAACTGCAAAAACATAACCAGGAGAAATCGATGAACCCCTTAGCCCATGAGCTCAACGAAAATTTATCACAAGGAAACCCTCATCTTTTCGAGATGTTGTCCCATATGGGGAAGCGCCTTTTCTTTCCCAAGGGGATACTGACTCAAAGCGCTGAGGCTAAGGAAAAGGCATTTAAGACCAACGCCACCATCGGAATCGCCATGGAAGATCATAAGACCATGCATTTTCGGTCCCTCATGGATCGGGTGAAGGACATTTCTCCCGAGGAATCCCTGACCTATGCGCCTTCCTTTGGAATTCCTGCACTGAGAAAAGCATGGCAGACGGAGCTTTATTCAAAAAACCCGTCCCTTGCCGGCAAAAGGATCAGCCTTCCTGTCGTGACCTGTGGTGTGACTCATGCTGTCAGTACATTTGCGGACATGTGGGTGGATCCGGAGGATACTGTGGTTTTGCCGGACAAAATATGGGGTAACTACACCATGATCCTGAACGTCAAAAAAGGGGCGAAAATCGTTCAATTCCCCTTTTTTTCCGAGCGAGGGGGATTCAACCTCAAAGCCTTTGAAGAAGCGCTCCGGCAGGAGGCGAAATCCGGAAAAGTAATCACAATCCTCAACTTTCCGAACAACCCAACGGGCTATTCCCCTACCCGGGCGGAAGGAGAGGCGATCGTCGATGTTCTGACGCGCTTGGCCCGGGAGGAGACACGGGTCATCGCGGCTTTCGACGATGCGTATTTCGGCCTGTTCTATGACAATGCCGTGCTCACGGAATCCCTTTTTGCGAAACTTAGCCAAAGCCATCCCAGGCTCTTGGCGGTGAAACTCGACGGCGCCACCAAGGAAAATTTCGTTTGGGGGCTTCGCGTCGGCTTTATTACTTACGGATGCTGGGCCGATGGGAATATCGATCAGGTGTACGAGGCACTGGAGAAAAAAACCGCGGGATGTATCCGGGGAACGATTTCCAATGCATCCCACTTGAGCCAAACCCTCATCTTGAAATCCATGGCCGATGAACGATATGCCCGGGAAAAAAATGAAAAGTATGAAATCCTGAAACAAAGGGCTCAACGCGTGCGGGAGGTACTAAAGGCCGAACGGTATCAAGACGCCTGGGATGTTTATCCTTTCAATTCCGGATATTTCATGTGCCTTCGGCTCAAATCCGTGGATGCGGAGAAGCTTCGGGTTTACCTTTTGGAAAAATATGGTGTCGGCCTGATCTCCATCGGTAATACGGATCTTCGGGTGGCCTTTTCCTGCCTGGAGGAAAATGAAATTCCCGGTCTTTTCGATTTAATTCTTTCCGGCGTCCGGGATCTGACTTCGGGATAGACCCGGCGGCGGTTTTGATAGACAGCTTAAACACTTTGAAACTCAGCTTCAGTAAGGCGCGTTCCCTGGACATCACCCGAGCCGGGAAGTGGACAGCGTACTACGTCCTGATCGGGATCATCGCGGGCCTGGGTGCTATCACCTTTCACTTTCTCTGCCAGATCGGCACCCACGTTTTCCTGGATTTAATGGCCGGGTATCGGCCGCCGGCTCCTGCAGGGGAACACTCTCTCTTTTTGCCCACCAACAGTTTTTTCAATCGATACATCTTATTGCTGGTGCCGGCACTGGGAGGAATCCTGAGCGGAATCCTGGTTTATACCTTTGCTCCTGAAGCGGAGGGGCATGGGACCGATGCCGCCATAGACGCATACCATAATAAGGCCGGATACATCCGGGGACGCGTTCCCATCATCAAGACCATTGCATCGGCCATTACGCTGACCAGCGGCGGATCCGGCGGAAGGGAAGGACCCATCGCCCAAATCGGCGCCGGCTTCGGCTCTTTCTTAGGCACGATTTTAAAGGTTTCAGAACGGGAGCGCCGAATAATGATGGCCGCCGGGATCGGTGCCGGCGTTGGTAGTATTTTCAGGGCCCCCCTTGCCGGTGCACTTTTCGCCGCTGAAGTGCTTTATCGGGATCCGGAATTCGAATACGAGGTGATCATTCCATCGGGTATCGCGTCCGTTGTCGCGTATTGCCTCTTCTGCCTGGTTTTTGGATGGGGAACGCTCTTTGAGTCTCCCTATTTCATGTTTCAAAATCCCCTGGAACTCGGTCCCTATTTGGTGCTCGCTTTTGTTTTGTCGGCCATGGGTGCATTGTATGTCAAATCCTTTTACGGCATCACCCGATCTTTTAAGAAACTTCCCCTTCCCAAACACTTTAAACCGGCCATCGGGGGTCTTTGTACAGGCGTCATCGGTTATTTTCTTCCCCAGACCCTGTCCTTCGGATATGGATTCGCTCAGCAGGCACTCAACAATGAATTGCCGTTGCTGTTTCTTCTGGCATTGGCAATCGGTAAGATCTTCACCACATCTTTTTCCATCGGGTCCGGAGGAAGCGGCGGAGTCTTCGGGCCTTCCATCGTCATCGGCGGAGCGATGGGGGGTGTTGTGGGGAGGCTGTTCCATGGGATCATGCCGGGCGTCGTTACGGAACCCGGTGCGTTCGTAGTGGTGGGGATGGCCGGTTTCTTCACTTCGGTTTCCAATACCCCCATTTCCACAATCATCATGGTCAGTGAAATGACCAACTCCTACCATCTTCTTCTACCCAGTCTGCTGGTCTGCTCGGTCGCATACCTGGTTTCTAAACGCTGGACCATTTATGAAAAACAGGTCAAAAGCCGCATCGACTCGCCCGCGCATAGGGGGGATTTTTTTGTCGATATCCTTCAAGCATTCCGGGTCAAGGATCTTATACAACGGGTCAAGAAGGTTCAGGTGGTCCCGGAAAGCATGCCTTTTTCCGAATTCAAGCGCTTTTTTTCAACCACTCAACAGCACTATTTCCCGGTGACGGATCATAGAGGGCGATTCATTGAAATCTTTTCCAGCAACGATATACGGAGTGTTCTGTTCTCCCAGGAGATCGAGGATTTGGTGGTGATGGGAGATATCGGTACTTCAGACATCATCTCAACAACCGTCTCCGATGATCTGAATTCCGTCCTTCAAAAGTTCACCCAAAAGAATATCGACAGCCTGCCGGTGGTGGAAGAAGACGATCCCCACAAGTTGATCGGCATGTTGAACCGGCGGGATGTCATCGCATTTTATAATGAACGCATTAAGGAAATGAAAGGCCGGTCGGCGGTCAATAAGTAACTTTCTTCAGGAACAAGCCGGAGGAAGGGGCGGTGGGTCCGGCCTTCCGACGGTCCTTCAAACGAAGGATCTCTTCCATTTCTTCCGGGCGGATTTTTCCGAGGCCCACATAGATCAGGGTTCCCACGATGTTTCGGACCATGGCTTTGAGAAACCCGTCGGCCTGGATCTCAAACAGGATGATTCCGCCGGCTGATTTGGACAGAGCTGCTTTTGTCACCGTCCGCAGGGTATGAGAGCGGGGGCTTCCAGCGCCTTCAAACGATTTAAAATCGTGGGTTCCCGTAAGATATCCGGCGGCCGAACGCATGGCGGGAAGATCCAGGGGCTTTCGAACATGCCAGGTATAAAAGCGACCGACGGCTTTACGGATCGGTCGGTTCAGAATGCGATATTGATAGGTCTTGGTTCTGGCGTTGTAACGGGCGTGGAAGTCCCTTTTGGTCTTGACGATCCGATGGATGACGATGTCTTTGGGGAGCAGGCTGTTGAGCCCGGAGAGAAGTGTTTCCGGAGAAAGGCGCGTTTCGCAATGAAAATGGGCTACCTGGCCCAGTGCATGGACACCGGCGTCGGTTCTTCCGGAGCCGATGACGGTGACCGCCTTGCCGGCCATGATCTGGACGACTTTTTCGATCTCGCCCTGGACGGTAGGGCGCGCTTTTTGTCGTTGCCATCCATGGTAGGCAGTGCCGTCATACTCAATGAAAAGCTTGAAGTTCGGCATCTTCGATGAACGATTGATAGGGTTAATGTCCCAGGTTGCTTCTAAAGAAAGGGCCTGTAACGCCCAGCGCTAAAGACGGTCGCACCGGATGTTGCCTAAATCGTATTCCAGGGCATCGTCCAAGGAATGGATAAACATATCGATAGGATAAATCTGATTGCAGGACCTGCAAAGAAAAAATACCCGCCTTCACGTTTTCTGGAGCAGCATTTCCTTATCGCATGAAGGGCATTTTGCTCCGGGATTCTCCATTCTCTTTTCCTCGCACGCGTTTCGATCGTTTTGATCGTCGCCTCATCCTGAGCGATTTATGGTTTGAAATCAAGCTTCTTTTTAGTGATTTCGGGCGAGCCGCCCTTTGAGCCCGACCATATTTGACAATATCGGCTTTTTTGATAAAGTATATCAAAAAAGGGAAGAATATGGAACAGATGCTGCCCAAAGGTTTTCGCGCATCGGGTATATGTGCCGGAATCAAAGGTGTGGGGAAAAAGGATCTCGGTCTGCTGTACACCGACGTGCCCGCCTATGTCGCCGGGGTGTTCACCACCAACAGGGTACAAGCCGCACCGGTTTTATTGGATCGGCGGCGGATCCGGTCCGGACGATGCCGCTCTGTTATCGTCAACAGTGGAAATGCCAATTGCTGTACCGGTAAAAAGGGGCTCGAAGACGCCGAGGCGATGGCCCGTTTTGCCGCTTTGATATTAGGGGTTGATGAGGAACAGGTCCTGGTGGCTTCCACGGGTGTCATCGGAGAACCGCTTCCGATTCAAAGGATTGAAGCGGCAATACCGGAACTGGTTAAGGGATTAAAATCCGAGGGCTTGATGGATTTCGCCGAAGCGATTCTCACCACGGATACGGTACCGAAAGTGGTCTCCAGAAAAGGCATGTTGGGGAGGGCTGAATACACGGTCACAGGAATTGCAAAGGGGGCCGGGATGATCCACCCGCACATGGCTACGCTGCTGTGCTTTGTGTGCACCGACTTGCAGGCGACGCCGGATCATTTAAACAGGGCGCTGGCGAGGTCGGTGGAGGGGTCTTTGAATCGGATCAGCATCGACGGCGATATGAGCACCAATGACACGGTCTTGCTTTTCGCCAACGGCGTATCCGGTGCCGTCGTCACCGACCCAGCATCCCTTAACGCTTTTGGTCATATTTTAGAGGATGTCCTGATGACCCTTGCCCGGATCATTGTCAAGGACGGGGAAGGAGCCACAAAACTGGTGGAAATTGTGGTAGAGGGCGCATCGTCACCCGAAGCGGCACGCCGGGTCGCAGAAACGGTTGCCACATCGAGTCTGATCAAAACCGCCCTGTTCGGAGAAGATGCCAACTGGGGCCGGATACTGGCTGCTGTCGGAAGGTCCGGAGTACCGATAGAGCCGGAAACGATCGATGTTTCTTTTGATGATATCCTTTTGGTGCAAGGCGGCGCCGGATGCGGAAAGGCTGCCGAGGCCGAGGCGACGCGGATTTTGCAAAAACCGGAATTTTGCCTGAAGATCAAGCTGGGGGTCGGATCCGGCACCGCCTCCATGTTGACTTGCGATTTTTCCATCGACTACGTGAAGATCAACGCTCATTACCGGAGTTAGCCTGTCATCGCCCCGGAATCTTCTTGATTATTTAATTTCAAAGAGAAAAATTCAAAATGCCCTTGATGCGCCTTCAGAAGTTTTTATCCAAAGCCGGGGTATGCTCCAGGCGGACAGGAGAGGCCCTGATCCGGAACGGTCGGGTGGCGGTCAATGGAAAGACAGTTACGGTGATGGGTATCCCGGTGGATCCGTCAAAAGATCGGGTGAAAGTGGACGGAAAACCTGTGGATATTGTAGGTTCCCGGGTGTATATCGCGTTAAACAAACCCAAAGGGGTGGTCAGCAGTTGTAGGCAGCGGGGGGAGCGGCTCGTCCTTGACCTGGTGGAACTTGAAACACGTCTTTTTCCGGTGGGGCGTCTCGACAAGGATTCCACGGGACTCCTGATTTTAACCAACGACGGGAGCCTTCACCATCGATTATTACATCCGTCTTTTGATCATGAAAAAGAATACGAAGTGACCACGTCTTTAGATGTGGATAACGATGCGCTTTCCAGGATGGAATCCGGCATGCCTCTAATGGGGGAGATTACCCGGCCGGCACGCGTCAAACGGATTTCGCCTTCATGCTTTCGCATCGTGCTCAAGGAAGGGAAAAATCGGCAGATCCGACGAATGGTCGAGAAACTGGGAACCCGAGTGAGGAATCTCAAACGGATCCGGTTTGCCGGCATAGGCCTGGGAGGCCTTCCCGAGGGGAAATGGCGCTTCCTGACGCCTCGGGAGATCCGGCGCTTGAAGGAACCGATCCGGCTGTCCAAGGTCCGGGCACACTCCAAAACCGCCTTTGGGCATGGGCCGTCGTTGGATGAAAAACGGCGAGATCAAAGGAAACCGCGGCGCAACAAGCCGACGGCTTTGAATAGGAATACTCAATCGAATTGACGGAGGTGTTTGTTGGTCACTTATGAGTCTTTGATCCATCGCAAGGACCGTCTTGCCGTAGTCGGATTGGGCTATGTCGGATTGCCGCTCGCCGTGGCGATGTCGCGTCATTTCGATGTAGTGGGATACGATTTAAAGGTCGATCGCATCGCCGAGCTGCAGTCCGGATTGGATCGGACCCTAGAAGTTACCCGGGAGGAGTTGGCTCAAGTGAAGCTGCAGTACACAAGCAATCCCGAGGATCTCGATTCCTGTCGATTCCTCATCGTGGCGGTGCCCACCCCCATCGATCAATACCGGATACCGGATCTCAACCCCCTGAAAAGCGCATCGCAAACGGTGGGAAGACACTTGAGCAAGGGAAGCTGCGTGGTGTACGAATCGACGGTCTATCCGGGTGCAACCGAAGAGGTTTGCATCCCGATTTTGGAAAAGGAATCCGGCCTTTTGATGGGGCGCGATTTCACGGTGGGGTATTCGCCGGAGCGGATCAATCCGGGGGATCGGCAGCACCGGCTTGAAAGCATCGTCAAGATCGTCTCCGGAAGCAACGCGGAAACAACCCATCTGTTGTCCCGGGTCTACGGACAGGTTGTCACTGCGGGGATTCATCCGGTATCCTCCATCAAAGTCGCGGAGGCGGCCAAGGTCATTGAGAACACCCAAAGAGATTTAAATATTGCGCTGATGAATGAGCTGTCCATGATTTTTGACCGAATGCACATCGATACCCGAGAGGTACTGGAAGCATCAGGAACCAAATGGAATTTCTTGCGCTTCACACCGGGCCTTGTGGGTGGACACTGTATCGGTGTGGATCCCTATTACCTGACCTTCAAGGCCGAATCTTTGGGGTATCACCCGGAAATGATCCTTGCCGGACGTCGCATCAACGACAATATGGGAAAATACATCGCCGAGCGCACCGTCAAACTCCTCATCGAGGAGGGACGTCAGGTCCGGGGCTCGTCGGTGGCGATACTCGGGGTCACTTTCAAGGAAGATGTCCCGGATATCCGCAATACCCGGGTGGTGGACATTATTCATGAGCTTAAAGATTACGGCGTACGGGTGCGGATCCATGATCCTCTGGCGGATGCGCGGGAATCCCTGGCATACCTTGGGATACAGCTGGAAAAGCTGGAATCTTTATCCGGTGTGGACGCGGTTATTGTGGCGGTCATCCATACTTATTATAGACAGATGGGCATTGAAAAGATCGCCGGCCTGTGTGCCAACGCCACGCCTTTGGTTGTGGATGTCAAGGGCGGTTTTAATCCCACCGATGACAAACGGAAGAAGATGCGCTACTGGCGTCTTTAGCGGATTTAGAAAAGAGTAAATACTACCGAAAAGGAGATCCTTTTGGCACGCGATACGATTTTAACGGTGATTGCCCAGGGTGAGTGGAACGGCGGGACCGTTGTGGACAATTCCATATTTGAAAACAAGAACATGTTTTTCAAGGGGAATATTCCCGTCAACAATCAGACCATCGAGGATCGGATCGGTGTCCGCACCCGGGTGGCTGCTCATCCTGATGAGCGGATCGGGGTGGCGGCCCTGAAAAACCTGCTTGAAAACGGCTTTGTAGATCCGAAAAGGATCAAGGTGGTCATCGGCGCCACAAACGTGGGGGAAGATAAATACGACCGTGGACCCTTGATCCGGTATCCGTATGAAATCTTGAAAGGCGACTGTCCCGATGCTCTGGTCTTTGACCTTTATGCCGGTTGTCCCGGCTACAACGTGGCGGTGGAACTGGCTTTCATGCTCTCTTTGAGCGGTCGTCTTTCACAGGGCGATATCACCGTGATCGTTGGGGCCGAGAACATTCACCGGGCCCAGGCATTTCGACCGGATGATACGTCCCATATCATTTTCGGAGATGATGCCATGGCCACGGCCCTGGAGACCAGGGGCGCGCTGGATTCGCAGGGAACGTTCGAGTCGAAGAAGATCTCCGATTTTACCATAAGGAAAGATCCGGTGATTGAGATCGCGGAGCATTTGTTGCCTCTTGTCGGAGACCGGCCCCTGGACGGCCTGATTTTGGACAATCATTTGGGAACGCTCGTCCATCGCCTTCCGGCCACAGCGGCCAGGGTTCAGCATGCCCTGATGGAACGTCTGCATCCGGAGGCGGCCGATCAAGGACAATTCTTAAGATTCAAAGATGCCCTAGACTTTTATGACCGTTATACCTCATTTTTTGCCTTTGATATTATGACGCTGGATCAAAGATCTCATATCGTCGAAGAGATCGCCAAGGCATATGTCCAATCCGGGAAGTACCGGCGTGTGGCCTCTGTATTTCTCTCCACAGACCTCCACGTCACAATCGCCGTTCACGAAGGAATGGGATACGTATTTCGACCGCCGACAAAAGGGATCGTGGACACTCTGACCCGGACCCACGGATGCTTTGCAGACTACATCCATATTTCAGAGGAGGCCGACGGCGTTTTCGGGAAGATGGATGGAAAGGGGGTCTTTCTCTATGCCACCCGGAGCGCCCCGGGCCACCTGTCGAGCCTGCTTAGCCCTCATGGACTCACGCTCGCCGATATGGATCTTTTGATCGAACATCAGGCCAATTTCGCCATCATCCCTTTGACCCTTGAGCAGGTGTTCAACGGCGGCCCGGTCGATTTAAAACAGACCGTGGCAGATTTTGTCGCCAATAAAATGGTAACCAACATCCATACCCGCGGCAATTGCTCCGTGGTCTGCATGCAGCGTCTTCCTTACGACCTTCAAAGAGGGGTTCTGCAGCCGGATACGATCCAGCGGTTTCCCATCAATCGAAATCTGGAAAAACTCAAACATGCCAAAACGATTTTAAGCGACAGCGTGGGAGCTGGGATGACGCGCAGCGCATTTTTACAGCGCCTCTGACGGGTGATTCATCTGCGCATCCTCCATTCCAAAAGGAAGGCCAAACAGGAGGATGCTAAACTGAACACCGCGCAGAAGTAGAACAAGGCGACAAAGCCCCAACGGGCAATCACCGAAGCACCCATGAATGGCCCCAGGAAATATCCGGCCTGGAACATCTGCATCCCCAGGTTTGTGTTGAAAGCTCGGAACCGGGCCGGGGACAGGTCGAACATGAGGCTGCCGAAGACCGGCATGGCGATCCCCCATCCCAGGCCGAAGGCCACACCCAGGGCAAAGAAGCCCACCTCGTTTCGCGCATGACCCAGAAGGACACAGGCTGCGGCAAGCCCTGCCGTGGTCCATGCCACCAGACGCACCTTGTCCGCTCGATCAAAGAGATTTCCCGCCGCAATCCGAATCCCGATCTCACCCGCTGTAGCAAGGGTCAGAAAGAGGCCCGTGCTTCTTATCCCCACACTGCTACCAAAGGGATCGAGGAAGAAGAAGATCAGGGCCTGACTGCAATAGAAAAATAGCATGGCCCCAAGAAGGAGCAAAACGGCGGGGTTGCCAAGGTCCTCGCGGATGTCTCTTGCTTTCAGGGAACTTCGAACAGAAGATGTCCCCTTACTCGGCAAAGAGGGAGACATCCCGTGGATGAAAGGGAATACCAAGAGGGTGACTCCGGCAAAAAAGAGGAGGACTCGGGGAAACCCGCCCAGGAGACTTTCCAGGAAGGGAAGCATGGGAGGGACCACGGTATTAGGAAGGAGCGTGACGATGCCCATGAGTCCGAACACCTGGGCGCTTCTGCCCTTTGGGATATGGTCGATCATCAAGGCCGTTAGGGCGGCACCCATGACGACGAAAGCAATTCCATGGAAGCATCTCGCAAGGAGCATGCTGATAAAGCCGGAAGTCAGGCTGTAGAAAGACAAAGCGGCCATGGCCATGACCGTTCCTGCATACAGGAAGCGCCGAGCGTTGCCGGAATGGAAAAAAGGGCTTACCACGGGCCGCACCACGAGCGATATGGCCGAGTACGCACCGATGAGGAGGCCGAACCATTTGGGGTCGATGGGCAGGGTCCGGAGGTATTCATAGAAGCTGAAGAAGACAGAGATATTTGCATAGGCAAGGAAAACAACGGCAAAAAGCAAGACGATTTCCCGGTTCCATACGGAACTCGACAGCGTCGAGTCCTTTTCTCCATTTTTACGGAGGGTATCGGAACCGGCTTCTCCTTTATGGGGTTCGGTGGTCATGGATGTGCTCCGGGAAGAAAGCTTCCGCTTCCTAAAGTTATGTATTGCCCCGGATATCGCATCAATCGAGAGAGCAGATTCCCTGCCACGATCCTGTGAAATTGAGCGTTGGCCCGGATGTTATCTTTTGGCCGGGTTTGAGGATTTAAAGATGTTTCGACAAATCAAAACGTTCGATTATAGATCCTCTGCTATGGAAATAATCCGGTCGCCCAGCATGTGGACGTAACTTCCCATTTCGTTATCGTACCAGCCGTACGCCACGACCTGGGTCACGGGAATCCGGATCTGATGGTCCGGGAGGGAGGAGAAGATCTTTGCATCAAGCCCAGGGACCGTCTCTAAATCAATGGCAACTTCGGCGGTTCGTGTATGAGTTTCATGTCCCTCGATGATGGCAGCAGCAGTCGGGTAGCCGATGATGTCGCAGGATACGTTTTGGTCTTCCGTATAATGAAGATACCCCTTCGGATCGGATTCTGAGGCCTGTCGATAGATATTGTTGATCCGCTCTTTGCGGATGGCGTTTCCGGAGATGTCTTCCTGCAGATTCATGACCAGGATGATCAGAGATCCCGCGGATGTGGGAATGCGCACCGATTCGGCGATGATGCCGATGCGTTGCATCTCCGGAATCACCAGGCCCAGTGTCTTGGCGGCCCCGGTGGTGGTTAAGATGATGTTGTTCATAATGCTGCGGTTTTTACGCAGATCCGTCTTTTCGGCCTTGGGAAGACGATCGAGAACCTCCTGGGAACCTGTGGCTGCATGAACCGTGGCCATTGAGGCGGACAAGAGCTTCCTGGGCCCGAAATGATCCAGGATCGGTTTGATCATGTGGGCCAGGCATGTGGTAGTGCAGGAAGCGTTTGAGATGATTCGGTGGTGCCTCGGATCATAGGCATGATGGTTGATTCCCATGACCGTAGTCACGCTGTCTTCCGGCATCCCTTTTCCTTTGTCCTTGATCTTGAAAGGAGCGGAAACGATCACTTTCTCTGCACCTGCCTGGAGGTGCCCGCGTACGGACCCCTTGGAATGATCGTCGGTAAGGGACGGGTCCAAGAATTGTCCGGTGGTGTCCACCACCAATCGGACTCCATGCTTTTGCCAATCGATATCGGCCGGATTTCGGTGGGTTCGAAGGAAAGTGATCCGGATGCCATCGATACGCAAAGTCCCCGAAGTGTCGTCGATGTGTGTGATGAGCGATTTGGCGTTGCGGCCGTAAAGCCGGGTGTGTAACATACCGTAAGTGGAGTCCCGTTCCACGTAATGGGCGATATCCTGCAAGGATGTACCAGCCGGCCTCCCGATGTTGATGACCAGCTCTTTAAAGTGCTTGCGGCCGATTTGATCCCACAAGGTCAGCTTTCCGATTCTCCCAAGGCCGTTGATGCCGAGTTTCAGAACTTGAGAATCCTGCATTGTCGTCATTCCTCCTGCTCTGTTTTTCAAACCCAGTACCGATGAAAAAAACCAGTCCTTTTAAAGAAGGCTAATTCTTCATCACGGGGATCAGCCCTTTATATACCGAACCTTCCCGGCCGTCGATGCTGATAAAGTCTCCGGACCGGATGAGGTTCTGGTTCAGGCGGCACTCCTTTTCCTTTTCATAACAGGTCAAGGCGTCGCATCCCACCACGCAGGTCTTTCCGAGACGATAGGCCACGACGGCAGCATGGGAACTCACCCCGCCCCGTCCCGTCAACAGACCGTCGGCGGCGTGAATTTCGCGGATATCATCGGGAACCGTGTCGGATCGGATTAAAATCAGATGGGTGTCCGGTTCCGATCGTCTCCAGGAATCGATATCTTCCAGGCTGAACACCGCTCTGCCGGTCATGGCGCCGCCCCCGGCGCCAAGGCCATGTCCCAGGTATCGATCTTCTGAAATTTGGGAAAAGTTAAAAGAAAAGGCTTCGGTCCGTTCACGGACAAACATTTCCCTGGCCTGCAGAAGATACAGATCCTTTGGAGATGGGGATTCAAAGGTGAATTCGATTTCTTGCGGTCCCCAGCCTTTTTTGTCGATCAAATCGTTGGCGCTGTGTTCCAGGGTTTGATAGATTTTCGGGAAATGGGTTTCCAGGGTGATATCGGTATCTCGCAGCTCCGTATCCTGCTGGCGGATGGATATGGGAAGGGTCCTCACCAATCCCAGGGCCACATCTTCGCCCTGGTTCTGGGTCGTGAAGTCTCCCCAGAGTCCGAGGGTTTCCCCGGACCATCGGGGATTGTGAGTGAACAGGACGCCGGTTCCGGAATTGCCGGACAGGTTGCCGAAGACCATAGCCTGGATCGTGACGGCGGTCCCCCAGTCGTCCGAAATCCCCAATATCCTGCGATAGGCTTTGGCTTTATGGGAATCCCACGAATCGAACACCCGCTGGATGGTGACCAGTAATTGTTCGAAGGGGTCTTCGGCAATTTTGATCCCGATATCCAGAATCGTTTTTTTATAGGCCAGGGCCACCAGGCGCATCTGATCCCCGCTGAAGTTGCGTTTAAAAGGGATTCCCAGATATTGCTTGAAGCTGTTGATGATGGCATCGAAATCGTCCCGGTCCATTCCGAAAGACATGCCGTAACACTGCAGGAAGCGTCTATAATTGTCCCAGGCAAACCATGGATTTTCGGTTTTTGCCGCGACTCCTACGGCGATCTCTTCATTCATTCCCACATTCAGGAAGGTGTCCATCATCCCGGGCTGGGAAATGGATGACCCGCTTCTCACGGAAAGGAGAAGAGGATTTTTGGGGTCCCCAAACGTTTTTCCGGCAAGTCGTTGCAAATACCTCAGGTGCAGGCGGAGTTGTTCTTTCAGATTCTTGGCTGCCGGGGGAAATCCGCTGACAACTTCCCTGAAACGAAACGCTTCTGTGGTGACGATGAATCCGGGAGGGACCGGGAACCCGAGATTATGGAGTTTGACCAGATTGAAGCCTTTATTTCCCAGGTATATGACTCCTAAAACGCGGCTCTTGGCCTTATTAATGGACATCATGGCCCGTTCGGGATCATAAAGAAGCAGCTGATGCAATTTTTCTTTAGGCAACTGATTGGCCTGATGGAAGAGAGTGCTCAAGATGCGGCTGATGAAAAGATCCAGTTGCTGGAGACCCGGAGAGAGCGCGATTCGATCCCGGAAAAAGATTTCAAAAACCCGGTGTTTGGTATTTTCGAAATTTGGATCCTTGTCTGCAGCCAGGTATTTTGAAAGGATCTGATCCATCGGCAGCCGCGCTAAAACACGATTCAGGCTTTGCTCATAAACCGTGTTGAAATAATCGTGAATCACGTTGGAGACCGTCTGGGAAAGGCCTTTAAAGATATCCATGTACTGGGTGAAGGTGAATCCTTTCACTTCTAGAGAATGATAAATGAGGTCCAGATGGCGTTCCATTTCCAGGGAAGAGATGCCATCCAGTTTCAAGGCTTTTTCTAAAAGGAGCAATACATCGAAGATCTGGTAAAAAGTAGCCTTGGTGATAAGGCTGAAGTCGAATTGATGGATAATCTCTTCAAAAAGCGTGTTCACCAGGCTTTCCAGCCTGAAAGAAAGGCCTAGAGCATCGAATTTCGGTTCCCTGTAGCTGCCGTAAGTGGAAGGGATGTCCACGGTAAAATGGCGTTTCTTATAAATGTCCTCTTTGGCATCATAAGTTTTTCCGGACAAAATAACGCCTTTGAGTAATTCGAGGTATTCTAAAAGTCCAAAAAGCTTTTTCTTCAAACTGGTTTCGGTCAGGGCATTTTTAAGCCGGTTGATATCCGGAAGCGATTCATCATTGAGACGGGATAAATATCGATCGAATTCGATGAAATTGAAGCTGTATTTCTGAATCAGCAGGCGATAAAAATCGATGGCCAGGCGGAATCGTCGTCGGTCCATATCCGATACCTGCGGAACCTGCCTCAGGACATCTTCCAGCCGCGCATCTTCAAGTAAGAGGAGATTTTCAGCAGAAGCATTCTTTTCCTTTTCAAGGGTGGTCATGATGCGATGGAATCCATCGACATAGATCCCTTTTTCTTCGACCTGTTCGTAGATGCTGGGCGGGAGAAACGGCTTCAGGCATTCCTTGTCCCGGGTTGCCCAAAATTGGAAAACCGCTTTGATGAATTCGATGACCTGGTTGCTGCTTTCCACATGGCTTTGTTTTCTCAAGAAATGAATCAGTATGTCTTTTCTATGGGACAGTTCGTCGATCTCCGTGGAGATGTCGCGGAGGATTCCTTCCGCACCGATATCATTGAAGAAGACCGGCATCAGGCGGGTTGTTTGTTTAACCAGATTATACACCGGCCGGATGTCCGAATTTAAAAGCCGGGTAATGTCCCGGGAAAAAAGATCCGTATCCTTGATGAAGACTCCGCAAAGGGCCAGGTAGCTCGCCAGGCTGGAAAGGAGCCGGACCGATCGTTTCGGATTGAGTTCGATAAGCTCCAGCCAAGTTCGGATATTGAGAAGGTGAGCGCTGTTGGATTGAATCTGCCAGTCGTTTCCAACCCCTGAAATGCCGGGGGTTTGGAATTCAAGGTCGATGACGGAATCGATAAAGTATCGGATGAGTCCCGGATCGTCGGTTTGATAAACCCCTTTTCCCATGTTCAAAATGCCGTTAAGGGCGGCCGATGGATACTTTTCGATGCTGTCCTTCAGGAGGGCAAATGTCTGACGGATGAGCTTTTCGAGATTCCATCCCTTCTCGTGTTGGATGAGGTGCCCGACAGTCTGGTTGATTTCCCGTAAAGTTTCTTCATGGGCGTTGGAAAGCCCTGGAATGTTCATGATCTGGAATAAAAAGATCAATTTCCATCTGTTTCCCCATCCCTTGGAAGCACCGGCCTCCTGGAGGCGTCTTGGGATGTTGCGGTAAGCTTCGGCGATCTGGTTGAATCCCGGAAGGGTGAGGTGTTGACCTATCTGATCCCTGAAGTTTATTGAATTCGGATCACATAGAGTATTCGACCGGTCTGCAAGCTCCCGGAGGCGGGCATGAGATACTTCATTAAAAAGATGCGATAAGTCTTTCGGGGGTTGATCCTCCTGGAGTTCTTTTTCAAATAGCGCTTCCGGGTCCGGTTCGCTCAACCAGTAGGCATAGGTCTGTTCGAAATATCGATGCAACAGTAGGCAGGTTTCTCTGGGGTCGCCGATCGTTTCTTCCGGATATTTAAGTAAAAATTCCCCATGTTTTTTTAAAGGGTAATAGCTCTTCACGAACAGGAAAAAAGTCTTGTCGTCAAGCTCCCTGATTTTTTTGAAGGCCGATTGAACCACCGGAAGAAATCGGGGAATTTCCGGTCCGGCATCTTTGATGATCTTTTGTAAATATAATAAGAGGTTGTCCGTGGCATCCAGATGAACTTCGGGATTATTGGACTGCGTTATGGCATTCAAGAAGATTTCGATGAAAAGGTGTGCACCCTCAGCACCTTTCGGATGGCTTTTGAAGATGTGGAAATAGTCGAGGGCATATGTTCTGGCCTCTGTGACGATGAATTGCCAGTTTCGGTAAGGATGGGAGATTTCTTTGAGAAAAGTGTTAAGTCCTTCAGCCAACCCATAGTATCGTTCCATGATCTCTTGAACGACCTGATACTTTGGATCCATCTTCACATCGACGTGATAGTCGGCCAGGTTGATTTCCAGGGCTTTGGAATGGACCATAATAAACTCCGGATCGGGAAAAAATGAGGCGATTAAAGGTCACCAATGACCGAAATCATAGCAACAGCGGTCTGATATTTCAAGCATGTTGATTGTAGAAAGATCCTTGATCCCGTGATTTTCATGGACTATATTTTTTTGGGGATTGCCGGATCACCGGTCTCATTGCCGAGTCGATTTTTTGAATGACGATGCCGAGGAAGACGATTGTGCCGATCTACGAATACCAGGCCATTAATCCCGACAAGGGCTGTTCCCATTGCCGTAAGGCGTTTGAGATCATCCAAGGCATAGAGGAACGCCCGCTGGGTCGATGTCCGGCATGCGGAACCGAAGTTAAAAAACTCATTTCTCGATGCCTGGGTGTTGTCATGGAGACCTCGGAAGCGATTAAACAAAACGAAAGAAAAATTCGGGACTATGAACAAGCCGGCATGTGGAGCCATGCGGCCGAAATGGCGGACACCTGTGCCGAAAAAACAAAAGATGCCGGATTGAAAGCCCGGGCCATCGAGGATTATCGGAAGGCCGGTCACGATGTCGACGGCCTGACCGGGGAGTAGTTTGACCCCCCTCAAATCAAGCCATCTTTTTTTCTGCAATTCCTGTGATACGATCCACTTCGGCCGTATCGTCGTTTTTTATTATTATAAAGAAAGCTGCAGAATCGCCCGATTCGGGTTTTTTCTGAATATCCTGGTGGGAGGGCCACACCGACGATGTGGGCGCCGACGATGCCAACCCGAAGCTCTCCAAGCAAAGGGCAGAAGCGGTGGTGCAGGTCATCGTAGCCCAGGGCATCGCCCAGCAAAGATTGTCAGCCGCAGGCTTTGGAGAAAAAAGACCCATCGCCGACAACAAGACCGAAGAGGGCCGCGCTAAAAATCGGCGGGTGGAACTGGTCAAGAAGTAAAGGTTAAGGGCTGCTTTGGGCACCGCTCTTATGCTGACAGCACCGAAGCGTTTTTTAACTTTGACGAAATCGTAAAAAAGCTATTTTTGCGCGCTTCGTGACCATTTTCGGGAGATGCTCACGGCTTCTCTAAACTTCAAGAACTCGACGCAAGCGCCTCAAACAGCTTGAAATTATTAACGCTCAGCCGTTCGCATTTCTTTTTCCGAAAATGCTCAAATCTCGCTTGCAAAAGCTTTTTACGAAGACCTCAACTTTGATACTGAAGCATATAACATGGTCGATTAAAAAGGAATGAGCGATCCGGCAGAACTTCATCGCAAGGCGGGTGACGGCGCCGGAAAAATGGGTCGCGTCTGATCCAGCGAGTCTATCCGGCATCATCCCCGGATGGCAGCACGGATCGCTTCCGCCACACTCTCGGCGCTCGGCTTGTAAAATTGCTCCTGAGGCGGAGAACACGGTACCGGGATCTGGGGTGCGGCCACCCGCTGGATGGGACCCTTGAGGTCCCTGAATGCTTCTTCGGCGGCTATGGCAGACAGCTCGGCGCCGTAGCCACAGAACCGATTGGCTTCATGCACCACTACCAGACGACCGGTCTTGCGCACCGAACGCAACAGACAGGCCTTGTCCAGGGGCACTAGGCTGCGCAGATCGATGATGTCACAAGTTATGCCCTCGACGGCCAAAGCCTGGACGCCTTTTAATGCCGTATACAGGGCGGCACCGTAAGCGACCACGGTGCAGTCGGTTCCCTCGGCTACCTGCCGGGCTTGACCGATCGGGATACGGTAATCCCCTTCCGGAACATCGCCTCTTATCCAGTACAACATCATATCTTCAACCAGGATCACCGGGTCAGGGTCGAAAATGGCGCTGAGCAGGAGCCCCTTGGCATCGTGGGGTGTTGCCGGCCAGACCAGCTTCAGTCCCGGGCTGTGGGCGATCCAGGCCTCCAGGTTGTGGGAATGCTGACTGCCGGCGCCGAAGCCGACCCCGGCTTTGACACGCACCGTCAGGGGAAAGCTGGATTTGCCGCCGCTCATATAGCGCAGCTTTCCGGCATGATTGACCAGCATATCGCTGGCCAGGGTGATGAAGGGGAAAAACATGATTTCAACCACCGGGTGCAGCCCCATGACTGAAGCCCCTACGGCCAGTCCGGCAATGGCCGCTTCGCTGACGGGCGTATCCTTGACCCGCCGGGGGCCGAACTTTTCCAGAAGACCATGGGTGGGCATGTTGGGATCCTGGTGGATGGAAACTCCCACCCCCTCTCCGGCCAGAAAAACCCGATCATCCCCCTGCATGGCAAGGGTTAAAGCGGCATTTATTGCTTGTCCCATGGACATCTCAGGCATTTTCGGTTTCCTTTCAGGTGGTTTCAGGCGCCGTCCAGACATCGGAAAGGGCGGATTCGGGTTCGGGGTAAGGGCTTTTTTCGGCAAAAGCCACAGCAGCTTCGACTCTCTCGACAGCCTGCCGTTCTATTTCCGAAAGCTTTGCCTCACTGATGGCGCCTCCGTCAAGCAGCTTTTGACGATACCTGGCCACCGGACAGAGTTTTGCCCAGTACTCGATTTCACTTCGATCCACGTAATGCTGCCGGTCTTTTTCGCCATGGCCGCGCATTCGGTAGGTTTTGGCTTCGATCAACGCAGGCCCCCGGCCGCTGCGGCAGTGCGCAACCATTTTCTTGGCCAAGTCATAGACCTGTTCGATATCGTTGCCGTCGACTTTGACTCCCGGCATATCATAAGCATTGCCCCTCTTGGAAATATCCTGGGTGGAACAGTGCTCGGATGGCTTCTGGGCCCCGGCCCAGCAGTTGTTCTCACAGACGAACAGCAGCGGCAGTTTCCAAAGACCCGCCAGGTTCATGGCTTCATGAACGCTCCCCTCGGCCGCGGCCCCGTCGCCGAAAAAAACCACGGTCACACCGCCCGTGGCACGGTACTGCTGGGCAAAGGCCGCTCCTGCCGCCATGGGCGGGCCCGCCCCCACCACCGTGGAGGTCATCAGGGCATTGACTTCGGGTACGGACAGATGCAGGGTGCCGGCCTTGCCGCGCGCCGACGCCGTCGGCCTTGCCCATGATTTCAGCCATTAACGCACTAGGATCCGCCCCACGGGCCAGCAGATGACCATGGCTGCGGTGGTTGCTCACGATGACATCGTCCGGATCGAGCGCGGCAACGATTCCCGCGGCAACGGCTTCCTGTCCCACGGCAAGAATCTGCATACCAGACAGGCAGCCTTCCTTCTGACAGAGGTCGATGATCTTTTCTTCAAACCGACGGATCAAGACCATTTGGGCAAAGAGGTGTTGCTGTATATCGACGGGGATCGGCTGTAATGCCATAAAGCCTCCTTATACAGATTTAAGGATCACTGTTTGAATATATCGGATTTCTGACTTCCCGACAAACGCCGGTCGCTTTGGGTACTGAAAGTTACCTGCTGGCAGAAACTCTTTGAATCCCAAGGGTACTTCGAGAATCTTCCTTAGATGCCTCATTTAAACAACATCACATCGTCAATATGGACTTTTCCTTCTTGGCTCTCAGCGGCACTGGTGAAATGAAAAGCGAGCCCCTTGGCTTCCTCGGGTTTGAAAGTGACCGAGGGATCTCCCTGCCACTCCGGCTGTCTGAAGTCTTTCCAGGGTGTCCTGATTTCGGTCCAACCATCGGGTTTCCGATCGGCGTGGCTCAGCTTTCGCTCAAATATCAAAAGCCCATCTCCATTTTTTTCTTTTTCATATAAGAAAACACAGAAATCCCCGGCCCCTTTGACTTTGAATGAAATGCCGTTCCATGACTTCCAGCTTCGTGATTCGGAAAAGACTTTGGCGCAAGTCGCCCAGCTTTGCGGCGGCAGATGATATTGGATGGATAAAGAGCCGGTCCCGCCCGCCTTATCGCCTTTATTCAGTGCGAAAACAAGGTTCGTTCCGCTTTTGCCGTCATCCTTGAACACCTCCCAGCCGGATAGCTCTTTGTCAAAGCTGTCGATCAGACTATCCGCGGCCTGTGTGGGATCGTCTTTTTTCCCGATCTTTTTTTCTGTTTCGGCTTCCGGTGTTATAATTTGTTTTTGAGGTGCTTTTTCGCTGGTGTCACGTTGCGCTTGGGGTGCAGGAAGGGACTGTGAGGTCCGTAGAGGCTCAGGCTTTGAAGCCCTCCATTCCCCATGATAGTGGTTCAGCAACGAAACAAAGTCCGCAGTCGCCTTGCGGTTTCCTTCGGCTGAGGGGTGGTCGTCTCCGGGTCCTGCGGGATATTGAAGCGTGTTTCTTCCGGTGATGCAGACATGCTCGATTTTTCCATTTTTCACACGATGGTGATTCTCTCTTCCCGTCAAAACGTTGTAGAAATCGAATACGGCGACATTTTTGAGGGGATAGTCTTTCAGCCAGTCATGGACAAGCCACAGATTGAAGGCGCGAGCGTTTTTCGCGTGTCTGGAATCGCTGACAGGAGGCGCTGTCACGGCGATGAAGAGTTTGTCCGGTCTTGCGGCGAAATATTTGAGAAGTCGGTTGTAGACTCCTTTCGAGTTCGCCACGGTCTGTTCCCCGTCCATCCCCGACGACGGCAGATCTTTCGGATTCCCCTCAAGGTTCGAGTTCGGAAAGCAGGATTTGAACATGATGATTTCGTTCTCTCCGCCGGGATCGCCGATCTTCCTCCTGTATGGCGAGTGAACGCCGCTTTCTTTATAAAGAGCGTTCAGTATTTTCGCGGAACGCTCTTCGACGAACCACTCGGGCCAGTTGATGATATCCGTGCGATCCCCGATGGAATCCAATCCCCATCCGTAGTTCGTGTCGCTGACGAAAAAATGGTTTTTTTCAAGTTCTCGCGCAAGCCCTCCGTTTTCGTCGGCAAGCCAGTTCTCCCCGCAGGAATGATGAATGAAAATCAGTTTGACTGAATTTTTCTGCTGGTCTGCGCTCTCCGCCGTGCCGACCTCAAATGACAGCCCGAAACATAAAACAAGGACCCACATGGACAGGATTTCAAGGATAATCTTTTTCACTTCGATTTCTCCACTTTTATGTGTTAAGCGAAAAGGCGGAATCCGACGCATTGAAGGTCCGCAAGTGTCTGGAAATTTCAAAACCTATCCCCGTGACCAATTTTCTAACGAACCGATGCTTTTTTTTAATGTGTTATTTTTATCCCAGCGCCTGCTGAATGGCTGCGGAAAGATCCTTCATCGAAAAAGGCTTCTGGATGAACCGCGTGCCTCCATCGATTGCGCCATGGTGGACGATCACGTCCGCGGTATAACCGGACATAAATAAAATCTTAATCTTCGGGTTCAGGACCTTCACCTGTTCGGCCAAGTCTTTTCCGCTCATCTTGGGCATCACGACATCGGTCATCAATAGATGAAATTTTCCGGAATGTTTTTTGGCCAAATCCAGGGCATAATACGGATCCGAGGTCGAAAAAACGGCATACCCCAATCGCTCCAGCATCGCCTTTCCCATGGCCAGTATCCCGGGTTCGTCTTCAACCAGAAGAATCGTCTCTCCACGACCCCTGGGCTTTTCCGTGGAACCTGCCGCCGCTTCCTTGACAACATCCCCTTCATTTTTTGGGATATAAATCCGAAAGGTGGTCCCTTGACCCCGGTCACTCTGGAAATCGACATAGCCGTTGTTCTGCTTGACAATGCCGTAAACGGTGGCCAGACCCAAGCCGGTCCCTTTTCCCACTTCCTTCGTGGTGAAAAAAGGTTCAAAAAGATGCGATTGTGTTTCTTTATCCATTCCGCAGCCGTCGTCGCTGACCGCCAGCAGGACGTATTGCCCCGGCTTAGACCCCGCATGTTTTTCGCAATAGGCATCATCGAAGATCACGTTTTCCGTTTCGATGGTGACGGTTCCTGACCCGGCAATCGCATCTTTGGAATTCACACACAGATTGACAAGGATCTGATCCACCTGGGCCGGGTCCATCTTCACCGGCCAAATCCGGGTATCGGGATGCCATACGAGGTCGATATTCTCTCCGATCAAACGCCGAAGCATGCTAAGCATCCCCTCCACCACATCGTTGAGATCCAATACCTTGGGCGCAATCGCTTGCCTTCGTGCAAAAGCCAGAAGCTGTCGGGTAAGATCCGCCGAACGCCGAGCCGCTTTTTGGATCTCCTCCAAATCCTCAAAAGAAGAATCTCCTGGTTTCATTCCCATGAGCATCATTTCCACTCGACCCAGGATGACCCCCAGCATGTTGTTGAAATCATGGGCCACCCCTCCCGCAAGCCTGCCCACCGATTCCATTTTTTGAACCTGTATGAGTTGAGCATGCAGTTTATCGCGCTCGATCTGTGCCTTCTTGCGCTTCGAAATATCCCGTGACACCCCATGAATCCCGATAATGGCGCCTTTTTTATCACGGATCCATTTCATGGCGTTTTCAAGCCAAACAGTCGTCCCGTCCTTGTGATAATACTCGACTTCGATGGTCATGGAACGACCCGGGTCCACCGACTTGTCTTTCTCTTTTGCAAGTTCCTCGGCAAACAATACTTGGATCAACTTCAGGGATCGCGGTGTCAAAACCTCCTCCACCCGTTGTCTTTTTCGTTCCTCCGGCGTGAAACCCAGGACCCTCTCGATGGAAGGGCTTACGTAGGTGGTGCTCAAATTTAGATCCACCGTCCAAATGATATCCGATACGGTTTCGGTCAGAAAACGAAACCGTTCCTCGCTTTCCCGCAACGCCTGCTCCGTGGCCTTGCGCCTTTGAATATCCCGGATGATGATGCTGACCCGTTCATCGTCTTCTCTGCTTTTAAAAATCACAGAGCTGATTTCCGCCGGAAATCTGGTCTCGTCTTTACGCTTAAAGGTCAGTTCCCCGATGAATTTACCCGTCAGGCGTCTTTCTTCCAAAGCAGGGGGCAATCTCGGATCATCCAGGGCCACCACTAAATTTCTTCCTCCTTGGATTAGCTCCTCTTCCGTGTAACCGAACATCCTGCAGGCTGCGGGATTTGCTTCCAGGATCCGACCATCCGGCATCGTGATGAACAATGCGTCCAGACTATTCCCGAAAAAAGCGTGGAATTTGCTCTCACTGCCTCGCAGCGATTCAATCGTTTGCTTCAGCTCGGAAGCTTCCTTCTCAAGCTTGTTAATCTTTTGTTTTAATTCATCATCGGTCGGTTTCGAGGCCATCGAGATATCCTCCCTGCACAACCATTCTACTTAATTTGCCACCGTTTTTCCCCTTGCAACCTTTCCAATCAGTATACAAGCGCTTTCCCTTTTTTTTCAACGGTCATTTTAATGATTTTTTCATATGGTGTCGATGATTTCTTGTGACTGTGTTATTCATTTTAACCGGCATTTCCGGTTGATTTTACCCTGCAGTTGCAACAGCAGGGTTTATATGAAGATGCTCAGAATTGAATTGACATGGCCGGATAGGATTGATATGTGCTTTTATGGTATTTTTCCGGTGAGACTGATATCTATTTCGAAACCCCTTTTAAAGGGTTGGTTTTCCAATGAATGCACTTCTTCTGAATCCCGCTGTTCCTAATACTTTCTGGAGTTTCGCCTATGCACTGACTTTTATTCGCAAAAAATCCGCCTATCCGCCTCTCGGCCTATTGACTATAGCGGCCATGTTGCCTAAATCCTGGTCCAAGCGCTTGGTGGATCTCAATGTGGAACGGCTTTCCGATGACGATCTGGATTGGGCGGATATCGTCTTCATCGGAGGAATGATGATCCAGCACAAGTCAGCCAAACAGATTATCACCCGATGCAAAGAAAGGAGACTGAGGGTGGTCGCCGGCGGCCCGCTTTTCACCTGTGAGCCGGATGCCTTTGAAGAAGTGGATCATCTGGTTCTCGACGAAGCCGAAATTACACTGCCTCTGTTTCTTCAGGACCTTGAAAAAGGGTCTGCAAAAAAAATCTACCGGGCCGACGGTTACTGCAATTTGGCTCAAACTCCTATTCCCCTCTGGAGCCTGGCCAAAATCAATAAATACGCTTCCATGAGCATCCAATTTTCCAGGGGATGTCCCTTCAACTGCGATTTCTGCAACGTCACGGTTTTATTCGGTCGAAAGCCTCGAGTGAAATCCGCTTCACAGATCATCGCGGAGCTTAATGCCATTTATGAAACGGGATGGCACGCCAATATTTTTTTTGTCGACGACAATTTCATCGGCAATAAGAAGTACCTGAAGACCGAATTGCTGCCTGCATTGATACAATGGCGGAAAGATAAAAAAGGGTGCATCTTTTTCACGGAAGCCTCCATCAACCTGGCCGATGATCCGGAACTGATGGAGATGATGGTCAAAGCCGGTTTCGATTCCGTGTTTATCGGCATCGAATCCCCGGATGAAGACTCACTGACGGAATGTTTAAAAAGCCAAAACAAGAATCGGGATTTGTTGGAGAGTGTTAGAACCATACAGCGGTACGGGCTGCAGGTCCAGGGCGGATTCATCGTGGGCTTTGACAGCGACACCCAGTCCACATTTCAGCATCAGATTGAATTTATTCAGAAAAGCGGGATTGTCACGGCAATGGTGGGGCTCCTCCAGGCGCCGCCGGGAACACGCCTATTCGATCGGCTCCGCCGGGAAAATCGGGTCGTCGGAACCTTTTCAGGCGACAACGTGGACGGAAGCACCAACATCATTCCCAAAATGGGACTGGAAACGCTTATGCAGGGGTACCGGTCCATCATGCGTCATATTTATTCTCCCCGCAACTTTTACCGGCGAATTCGAACCTTTCTGAAGGAATTTAAAACGCCGGAAGTCCGTGTTCCGTTAGACTTCCAGAGGATTCTTGCTTTTTTCCGCTCGGCGGTGAGACTCGGCTTCTGGGGGAGGGAACGGTTTCAGTACTGGTATCTCATCCTATGGACACTTTTCCGGAGGCCCCGGCTTTTTCCTCTGGCCATCACCCTCTCCATCTACGGCCATCACTTCAGGAAAATCTACGAGTTGTATATCCGTTAGTTTTTATAACACCTCACTTTGCAGGCGCCTCACCCCAAGCCCGCTTTGATCTATCCACTTTTTTTAATACAGTCTGCCAGGTTTTTTCTTTCAGGAAAGACTCTTCGTATTGGCGGATCATATGCATGAACATGGGAAAAGGAACCGTAAATGAAAGCTCATCAGTTTTATAGAATTTGCGCGCCGATGGGTCCCATCCTCCCACCACGGCTTTATTTTTCCCTCTTTCAAGGTAATGCAGAGGCCATGCCACCAGGCTGCCGCAGGCGGCGCTCCAGGGAGAGCAGACCACCTCCGGATCGTTGGTGACAAAAGCCGCCAGCTGATGGAGCCCGCAAAGGGATTCCGGCCGGGAAAAAAAGGTTACCAACTCCGGGTCTTCTGTGCTGGGAAAGAGAGATAGGGGTTGGATCACGCAAAACGGCTTCGGGGCCGGTCGGGGGTCCACATATTCGAACATGGCTCTTAGGGAATCGGGTGAATTACAGTAACGTTCCCCCTCCATCTGCCCCGGCACTCCGGTGCTCACATAATGGATGATGGTTTCGGTCTGGGGCTTTAAGAAACCCATCCAGAAAGCCCCTCCCGGACAACCGAATTGCTCTGCGGAAAAACATGCCGGAACCCTCTTTTTCCGCGCCCTCCAAAGGGTCCCCATGACACAAGAAAAGCCGCCGAAAACGGATTGCCAGTCGATGGCGTTTTGCATCTCCTTTTCCCGGGTGGGAAGGGCCAGAATGCCCGGAGAAAGACTATCTGGAACCTTGTTTTCAGAAAAATAGATTCCCATAGGTTCTTCATCCATACCTAAAATTTGAAGGAATGGAGACAACGCGTGTTTCAAATCAGAATCCATGATTTCCTCCCGTGGGAAAAGGGTACGATGGGAAAACAAAGCATACGGCCTTATCTTTGAGATCCGATTTTTTTAGATTCTACTGCGTTACGAACGAGAATTTTATTCCTACACCATAAGTGAGTAGAGAACAAACAGACTGTTTCGAATATCCTCAATCATGAACCGATCTTGACAGAACTGTCCGTCTTCCGATATGCGACAATTGTTGTACGTTTCGATCTTAACGCACCAGAAGGAGGGAAACATGCTCGATTATGAAAAGCTTGGCGCCTTTTATCTGGGTAAAGTTTACAATGCGGATGAAAAACGATTGACGGATGAGGTCGTCCTCTATGATTCCAAAGACCTGACCACCCACGCCGTCATCATCGGCATGACCGGAAGCGGCAAGACCGGACTTGCCATCGGACTCATCGAAGAAGCCCTCATCGATGCCATTCCGGTCATCGCCATCGACCCCAAGGGGGACCTTCCCAACCTTCTTTTGACTTTTCCTTCCCTGAAAGGGGCGGATTTTCTTCCCTGGATCGACGAGCAAAATGCGGTTAAAAACGGTCTCACCCCGGAGCAATACGCCGAAAAACAGGCCGCAACCTGGAAAAAAGGGCTGGCAGATTGGCATCAAGCACCTGAACGGATCGCCAAGCTCAGGGAAAGCGCCGATTTTGCAGTCTATACCCCGGGAAGCAATGCCGGATTCCCGGTAAGCGTCTTGAGGAATTTCAACCCCCCGAGCCCTGCTGTTCTCCAGGATACCGATCTTCTCCGGGAACGGATCCAAAACACGGCTACGAGCCTTCTGTCTCTTCTGAATATCGAGGCCGACCCCATCTCAAGTCGGGAACACATCCTGATATCCAATATATTCAGCGCCCTTTGGGCTTCCGGAAAAGGGGTCGATCTCGCCGGTTTGATTCACGCCATCCAGACGCCTCCCTTCGAGCGCGTCGGCATCATGGACCTTGAATCCTTCTATCCCTCCAAAGAGCGCTTCAATCTGGCCATGCGGCTGAACAGCCTTCTCGCAGCTCCTGGATTTGAAGCCTGGATGGAGGGCGCTCCCCTGGACATCGGCAGCTTTCTTTACACTTCCTCCGGCAAACCACGCGCCTCCATTTTCACCATCAGTCACCTGTCGGACACCGAACGGATGTTTTTTGTTTCCATGCTCTTAAATGAAGTCCTCAATTGGATGCGTACCCAGCCCGGCACTCCGAGCCTCCGCGCTATCCTATACATGGATGAGATTTTCGGATATTTTCCCCCGGTGAAAAACCCGCCTTCCAAAGCGCCGCTTTTAACCCTCCTCAAACAGGCGCGGGCCTTCGGCCTGGGTGTGGTCCTGGCGACTCAAAATCCTGTGGACCTGGATTATAAAGGGCTTTCCAACACCGGGACTTGGTTTTTAGGACGACTCCAGACGGAACAAGACAAAGCCCGGGTCTTGGACGGCCTCCAGGGTGCTTCCAGAGCCAGTTTCGGGCGTAGTCAAATGGAAAACCTGCTGTCCGGATTGGGTCAGCGGGTATTTCTCCTTCATAACGTCCATGAAAATGCTCCCGTTATATTTCAGTCCCGCTGGGCCCTTTCATATTTGCGGGGCCCCATGACCCGTCAACAGATTAAAGCATTGACCCAGAACCTGCCGGAGGCATTTCCTTCTCAAGCCCCTGCGGCGGAGATCCGGCCTGGGTCGCCTGCTTCGTTCACACCTTCTACCCCGGCTCAACCTCAGGCCTTGAACGCCCCGCCTGTGCTCCCACCGGAAATACCGGTTTTTTACCTGCCGGCATCCGGTGCCGGTCAAGGTCTTGTTTATCATCCTGCCTTCATCGGCCATGCGCAAGTGCATTACTCCAGCCCCAAGCATAATCTTTATACAGACGAAGCGGTTTTTCTGGCTGCCGAACTTTATGATGGTCCTGTCCTTGTGGACTGGAATCAATCCATGGAGCTATCCTTGGACCCCTCCGGGCTTCAGGATCAACCCCTTGCCGGAGCCGTGTTTTCCGATATTCCTTCCCCAGGCAAAGACCCGACGATCTATCGCAGGATGAACAAAGAGTGGATTCAATGGATCCGCCAAAACCGACCCTTGGTGCTATATCATTCCCGGACATACAATGAAATAAGCCGGCCTGGTGAATCGGAAAGCCAGTTCCGGGCTCGGCTCTCCCAAAAACTGCGGGAGAAGCGAGACCTTGAGGTGGAAAAAATCCGGAAAAAGTACGCCTCAAAATTCACCACACTGAAAAATCGGTCCCTGCGGGCCGAACAGGCCGTAGAACGTGAAAAGGATCAGGCCAAGAGCAAGAAGGTAGAAACGGCGATCTCCTTCGGGTCTGCGATTCTGGGCGCCCTGCTGGGTCGAAAAGCGATCAGCTCCACCTCTACGTACCGCGTGGGTACGGCCATGAAATCGGCCAGCCGCATCGGGAAGGAACAGATGGATGTCGCCCGGGCCACAGAAACGGCACAGACCATTCAGCGGGAACTCGAAGAATTGGAAACCAGACTCCAGGAAGACATTGCCGCCCTTGAAACTTCTTTCGACCCGGCCGCTCAGGAAATCGAAGAAATGCGGTTGAATCCCGCGGGCACGGACATTCATCTGAAGATCTTTGGACTGGGGTGGCTTCCTTATCGTCCGGGTACTTCGGGGAGCATGATTCCGGATTGGCGGTGAGACTTCGAAATAGATCCCGAGAGGGGCTTCTGTTTATTTCCCGGCTTTTCCGGCAAAAAAGCAGGCCGCCCAATGGCGGTTCGTAGTCTCTTCCAGCAGCGGTTCGCTTTCCATGCAAATCTTTTGCATGTAAAGACAGCGGGGATGGAAGCGGCATCCGGAAGGCGGATCAATGGGGCTGGGGACATCTCCTTTCAGAATGATGCGCCCGGGCCTTTCAAAGGAAGGGTCGGGAATCGGTACTGCGGAAAGCAAGGCCTGGGTGTAAGGGTGCAATGGATTTCGATACAAATCTTTTCCAGGCGCCAATTCGACGATTTTTCCCAGGTACATCACCGCAATCCGGTCGCTCACATGTTCCACGACACTCAAATCGTGTGAAATAAAGAGATACGTTAATCCAAAATCTTCCTGAAGTTTTTTCAGCAGATTGATGACCTGAGCCTGGATCGATACATCCAGGGCCGAAACGGCCTCGTCACAGACGATGAGCTGAGGGTTTAAGGCCAGGGCACGGGCAATGCCGATGCGCTGCCGTTGTCCCCCTGAAAACTGATGGGGATAGCGTCTCATGTGCTCCTTGCGAAGACCCACCACCTCTAAAAGCTCCAGAACCCTATCATCCCTCTTTTGTCGCTTTTTTTCTCCATGAACCTGTAAAGGTTCACCGATGATCTGGGAGACGGTTTTTCTCGGATTCAAAGATGAAAAAGGATCCTGGAAGATAATCTGCATTTTACGGCGCAACGACTGCATCCGCTGCTTGTCATAAGCGAGAATGTCTTCTCCTTCAAACAGAACCCTACCTGAGGTGGGTTCTTCCAGTCGCAGAATGGCTCTTCCGAATGTGGTTTTTCCACACCCTGACTCTCCCACGAGGCCTACGGTCTCGCCTTTTCGGATGGTCAGGCTTACACCGTCAACAGCCTTTACCGCTGCCTTTTGCTTCAGGAAGACGCCTCCGTAAATCGGATAATGTTTCACGATATCCCTGGCCTCAAGCAACGGCTGTTTTTCGAAATTAAGGTCAGGCATACTTGAGACACCTCACAAAATGGTTTGTACCCGTTTGAACCATCGTGGGTGCAATCCGTCGACAATCTTCAAATACATCCGGGCACCGGTCGCTGAAAAGACATCCATCCGGAAGCCTGAGCAGGGAAGGGACCACCCCGGGTATGGTCTTCAAAAGGCCTTCCTTGTCTTTTCCCAGAATCGGGATCGATCCGAGGAGCCCCACGGTGTACGGGTTTTTCGGATCGGCAAAGAGGGCTTTAGCGTCGGCAAATTCCATGAGACGGCCGGCATACATGACGGCCACATGCTGGGCCATTTCCGCAATAACTCCAAGGTCGTGGGTGATGAACAGAATGGAAGCGCCGGTTTCGGCCTTGAGCGTATTCATGAGATCGAGAATCTGGGCTTGGATAGTCACATCCAGGGCTGTGGTCGGTTCATCGGCGATCATAAGCCTGGGCCGACAGGCAAGCGCCATGGCGATCATCACCCGTTGGCGCATGCCGCCGCTCATTTGGTGGGGATAATCCTCGAGCCGCTTTTCCGGGGCCGGGATGCCGACCCGATGAAACATCTCCAACACACGGTCCCGAGTGGCGGATCGGGATAGCTTCTCGTGCAAACGGATCACTTCTGCCACCTGGTCTCCCACGGGAAAGGTAGGATTCAGCGAAGTCATGGGCTCCTGGAAGATCATGGAGATGCGGTTTCCCCGGATGCGGCGCATCCGGGATTCGGAAAATGAAAGGAGATCCTCACCTTCGAACAGGATCCTGCCTCCAGCAATTTTTCCGGGCGGATCCGGGATGAGTCGGATGATGGAGTGGGCCGTCACACTCTTCCCGCATCCCGATTCACCGACAAGACCCAAGGTGTAACCGGCAGCAATGATGAAACTGACGTCGTCCACCGCTTTGGCCGTATGGCCGCGTACCGTAAAATGGGTACTCAGGTTCTGAACCTGGAGCAGTGCCTGACCTGCCATGGCATCAGTCCCTTAATCGGGGATCCAGGGCGTCCCGCAGGCCGTCCCCCAAAAGATTGAAACCCAATACGGCAAAAAGAATCGCCATCCCTGGAAACGTCATCACCCAGGAAGCCCTCAGGATCAAGGCGCGGCTCCGGGCGATGTCCGCGCCCCACTCGGGGATGGGGGGTTGGGCTCCCAGACCCAGGAAACTCAGTGCTGCGGCATCCAGGATCGCCGAGGCAAAGCTCAAGGTAGTTTGGACGATGAGAGGACCCATACAATTCGGAAGTATGGCGATGAAAATGATTCTCAAGTCTTTGGCGCCGATGCTCCTGGCAGCCATGACGTAATCCTTTTCGCATTCCTCCAATACACTCGCCCGCACAATCCGAGCAAAGCGCGGGACGTAGGTGATGGCGATGGCGATCATCGCATTCTGAAGGCTCGGACCCAGGTAGGCCACCACGACGATGGCTAAAAGGATATAGGGGAATGAGAGAACCATATCCACTGCCCGCATGATGACGGTATCCAGCTTTCCTTTGTAATAACCGGCGATGCATCCGAAAAACGTGCCGATAAAAAAGGCCAACCCCACACTGACCACTGCCACCATCAGGGAAACCCGGGCGCCATAAATGATGCGGGACAAGATATCCCGGCCGAGATCGTCCGTACCCAGGATGTTTTTCGCGGAACCGCCTTCCTTCCATGCCGGCGGCTTGAGCTGGTCATACAGGGCGGTCTCGATCGGATTGTGGGGGCTGATGATCGGGGCAAGGATTCCGCACAGGGTAAACATCGTAATAATGATCAGCCCCGCAATAGCGGTCTTGTTCCGCCATAGCTGCGAAAGCTGGTCCAGCATCGGATGGCGATCTTCAGGAGATCTCACCATCATAAGGCCTTCTCCATGGACCGGATTTCCGAAACCAACGTTAATCCAAAGCCTTTCATCCTCATCGTACACTGATTCTCGGATTGATTACCGCATACAAGACATCCACGATCAGATTGATCCCCACAAAAAGACTGGCGATAACGAGAGTACCGTTCTGGATCACCATGTAGTCCCGTTGCATAACCGCATCGTACATCCATTTGCCGACCCCAGGCCAGGCAAAGATGGTTTCGGTGAGGATGGCGCCTCCGAGAAGGACTCCAAACTGCAGCCCAATGGTGGTCACCACGGGGATGAGAGCGTTCCTAAAGGCATGCTTGAAGATCACTTTGAACCAGGAAAGCCCTTTGGCACGGGCGGTCTTGATATAGTCTTGGCGAAGGACCTCCAGCATCGACGATCGGGTCATCCGGGCTATAATGGCGGTGGGAATGGTGGAAAGGGCGCATGCCGGCATGATAATATGCCATAGCGCATCTCTGAGAGCGACCCAATTCTTTGTCAAAAGGGCATCCAGAATGTAAAAATTGGTGATGACTTCCAGATCTACCCCGACGCTCAGCCTCCCGGAAATGGGAAGCCACCCCAGGTTGATGGAAAAAATGAGCATGAAGACCAGCCCCAGCCAGAATATGGGCATACTGACCCCGATCAGGGCGCCGAGCATGCTCAAATAGTCGAAAAGGGAGTACTGTTTGGTGGCTGAAACAATCCCGAATAAAACGCCCAAGGTGCAGCTGATGAAAAGGGCGGCGATGGAAAGCTCGATGGTGGCGGGAAATCGCTGCCGAATCTCCACGGTGACTTTCTGACGGGTCCAGATGGTTTCCCCCAAATCCCCATGAAGCAGACGATTGAGAAACATGCCGTACTGGATATACACGGGCTTGTTCAACCCGAGATGCTCCCGCATCTCTTTAAGTGCCTGCTCGGAAACGCGCTCCCCGAGAAGGAGCTCTGCAGGGTCTCCGGGGGTGATATGAAGCATGAAAAAAACGATGACCGAGACGCCAAGAAGGGTCGGGATGAGAATCAGAATTCTTCTAAGAATATAGGCGGCCATACTGAAAAAGGCCTTGAAGGTTAACAGGATCGAAGGTTCGAGGGGAGGCAAAGAGGGTCAATGACGACTCTTTACCTCACCCTCTCGACCCATAGATTTTTTATCTTATTTTTCCAGCCAGACGTTTTCCAGCCTGATGGAAGCGGTCGGATGGAGCTTGAAATCCATCACCTTTTTTAAGAGCGGCCAGGTCTGGGTGCTGTGAGCGATGGGGATCACCGGCATTTCATCGTACATGAGCTGCTGGGCTTTCTTGTAAATCTCGGCCCGCTTGGCCTGGTCGATGGTTTGCTTTCCCTGAAGCATTAGGTCGTGATAAGCCTGATTGTGCCACTGGGTCCGGACCGCAGGGTCGGCCATGCCGTCGAAGAGAACCGCGAGGAAGTTATCCGGATCCCCGTTGTCGCCGGTCCATCCAAGTTGGAAAAGGTCCATATCCGGCGGTTGTTCCCGCTGCCGCTTCAGGTAGGTTCCCCATTCAAAGGTCACCACCCGGGCCTGGATGCCGATTTTGGCAAGATCCGCCGCCATGGCAACACCCACCTTCATCCCCTCCGGGTTATAGGGCCGGGCCACGGGCATGGACCACAACGTAATTTCGCCAAGCCCCTTTCCTTCCGGAAAACCTGCCTCTGCCAGCAAAGCCTTGGCTTTTTCCACATTGAATTCGATCATAGGAACCGCATCGTTGTGTCCCCACATGGTGGGCGGGATACAGTTTTTAGCCAACTGTCCCTGTCCCTGGTAGATATTGTCCACAATCGCCTTGCGGTTGACGGCCATGGCAATGGCCTTGCGCAGCTTCGCATTGCTTTTCCAGGGCTCCTTTTTATGGTTATATCCCAGATACCCGATATTCATGCCGGGCTGGGAGACAAGCTTCATCTTTGGGTCTTTCTGGGCTAAAGGAATGTCCGCCGGATTGGGGAACTGGCAGACATGAATGTTTCCGGTCTTGAGTTCGAGGAAACGTACCGAGTTTTCGGGGATACATCTGAAAACCACCTTGTCCAGGTAGGGTCCACCCGTCTTGTTCCAGTACTGCTTATTTTTTTCCAGAAGGATCTGGTCATCCTTTACCCATTTCACGAACTTGAAGGGACCGGTCCCCACCGGGTTGCGCAGGAATTCCTTGGGGTTTTTTACGAAAGCTTCGGGGCTGATGATGTCGGCAAAATCCATGCCCAGGTTGGCGATGAAAGGGGCTTCCACCCTCTTTAACTTGAAAACCACGGTGTATTCATCGGCGGCTTCGATGGCATCGACGGTTTTATCCATCTCCATGGTTACCCAGTACTCCGGTGGACGTTCCTGAGCCGGGATTTCCCAACCCTTGCCGAAAAATTTCAGTTTGCGCTCCTTCATCTGGCGGCCCAGGGAAAAGACCACCGTATCCGCGTTGAAGGAGGTGCCGTCGTGAAATTTGACCCCCTTGCGCAGCTTAAAGGTATAGGTCAATCCATCGGGAGAAATTGTCCATGACTCGGCAAGCCCAGGTTCGACATCCGTGGACTCGTCCTTGTACTCCACCAGGGCTTCGAGAATATTGTCGCAGATCATAAAGGAATTGCCGTCCGTTTCATAGGCCGGATCCAGACCTACGCTGTCGCCGCCCCGTCCGAAAATCAGTGTTCCTCCGGGTTTAGGCGCCGCCAGGGCGGCTCCGGCGCATACCAGTACTAAAAGGATCGTTAAAATCGTAATTTTTCTAACCATAGCGCCTCCTGTTTTTTTGGGTTAAGGAAACATGGATTTTCTCGGGTTCTACATTGGAGCGTGTTTAAAAAACCCCCGTATAGATGATTCACTTTTGATCCAGGTATCAGATACGACAAGCAAAATCAATATCGATTCGGCGGCAGAGCCAATCCAGGGTCGAGGAAATGGAAATGCGGTTAAAAGGTTCGGGTCAATTGCTCAGCGAATTTGAATCCAATCATCTTGTAGATGAGTTTGGCAACCGCAAAAGGACCATTCAGGTCCCCATCCCGAGAGGAGAGTTCCACCACGTCGAAGCCCACCACCTCTTTGGTGTTGAATATGGATTTCAAAATCGACATGGCTTCATCCCATAAAAAACCTCCGGGTTCCGGCGTCCCCGTTTTCGCAATAACGCTCCAGTCAAAGACATCGACGTCCACGGTGATGAACACTTTTTCAGGAAGGCGTTTCAATGCATCCTTCAGATTAAACATACCGGTTCGCCATTGATGCATGGTGCACAACGAAAGCTTTTCCTGATGAACGAGCTTGGCTTCCTCAGCGGAGATGCTGCGGATTCCGACCTGTACCGTGTACGGAGTGATCTCACGGATACGGGCCATTACACAGGCGTGGCTCAAAGGACTCCCGTCGTAAATCTCCCGGAGATCAGCATGGGCATCCAGCTGGATTACGCCTAAAGAACCGTATCTTTCTTTCAAGGCCCTGACATGTCCACTCGTGATGGAATGATCCCCACCCATCACCACGACGAATTTATCCCGTTTCAGCAAATCCCTTATTGTTTTTTCCATCGTTTCGATCATACCCTCGGGATCGGAAGGGATTCGGGGGGCTTCCACCGTGGCAATACCCACATCCAAAGGCTCGGCACCGAGAACCTCGTCGTAGAATTCAAGCTGGCCGGATGCTTCCAGAATCGCTCCAGGAGCGCCGGACGTTCCGGTGCCGTAGGAGATACCGCCTTCATATGGGAAAGGAACTACGACGACTTTGGCGCGGTTAAGGTCATGGAATTTTGCAGGAGACGCCAGAAATGGGGTGGAGTTCGATTTCACGGGACGGCAGTCAATTTTTTGACACTATCCGGAATTCGCGACGACCAGCGTTTCGGCTCGCGCGGGTTACAGGTGTCGAGCGCATAGGCGGCAAGCAATGGAAAGATCACACTGTACTCCCCCCAGATCTGCACTAATACTTCTTGGTCGGCATGCTGATATTTCCCCCAGGTGACCGCCTCCCCGAAGGTACAACTTGAAAGGCTTCCCTCACGCTCCACGGCCGTGCCGATTTGGATGCCGCGATCCGCACCCTCGTAACGGATCCCCAGAATTTGGCTGATGGTGGGACCGGTCTGCTGGATAAAGTTCTTGGGTCCGCCGCCGCCCAGTTCGAAAAACCCGGTCTTTTCGGAGCAAAAGGCGATGGCAGCAGAATGTAGAATGTCTTTCTGGGCGGACAACTGAACCGGGAAACCCTCATGGTCGGTTCGGACTCAGGTTCATGGCGATTGAGTGGTTGGAAAGGGAATCCCAAAAAATGGGCACTCCCAGTGTTGAAGCCAGGACCGTAAAACTCCGTTCCGGATGGGGGGCGTTGGCACTCACCCAAAGACCGAGTTGCCGGTTGAACTCCCAACTGGAAATGGGTCCGCCGCCCAGAACCGCATAAGATTCCTGCACGAACCGTCTTATGATAGCATCCTGTGCTTCAAGGGTTTCCTTTTCCCGGATGCCGATATCGTAGATCCGGGTGTCGCCGTGCCTTCTGAGCAAATCGTCGTCCCAGCGAGGGGAAATCGCCTTGACCGGCAGATTAAAGGCAAAATGCAGATCATGATAGACCTGCGCCCCTGTGGAACAGATGACATCGATGAAGCCGGCCTCCATGAGTGAAATCACCATTCCCCCCATGCCGCCGGCGATCCCCGCACCGGCAATTCCCAGCCATAGGGTATCTCCCTGCTCGATCATGGCCTTCAAAAGATGCGCTGCCCGGAAAACGTTGCGCGCCTCGAAACAGGTCCCGCCCATGATTTCCATCAGGTCGGAAATGTTAAGTCCCGGCCGAAGCCGTTTTGGGCAAATATCCGGAGATGATTCAAAAAGGGATCGGGGCATGACTTTACCCTGGAGACTAAACGATGAGCATGACGGCACAGGCCACCACGGTGGTCCACAGGCCTTCCTCGTGGCCATGGGCGCTCTGGGCGATGCTCCGGCTGGTAAACTGGCGTTTCTTGTCGGCGATATAAAGCTGTTTGCGCTCATCCCACGCTTTGTCGATATCCAGCTCGATGCCTAGGGTAGAAGCCAGCATGGTGGCCGCCAAGTCTTCCGCAAAGTCCTTGGATTGTCGGGTCATTTGCCCGAACCCGTGATGTTCGGAGATATATCCGTATTGAGTCCTGTTGACCGGCTGAGCCAAACCCACCGCCGCGGATATGAGCCGGCTGGGTTCGTTGGTGCTTTCCCGGGCCATTACCACGAAAGTGATCTGTCCGGGTACCAAGTCCTTCAGTCCTTCTTTCTTGGGGATGATTTTACACGCCGGGGGAAATATGCTGGAGATGGTGACGATGTTGCAGATTTCAATTCCGGCATCCCGCAGCGCAAGCTCGAAGCTTTGCAGCTTGTTGCGATGATAGCCTACTCCTTTGGTAAAAAACATCCGTTTCGGTACGATCCTATACAACGGTCCCCTCCTTTCCGAGCAAATCTTTGCCCCCTTAAAAACGGCCCCTTCGGGCTGCACGGGTTTGGGCGAAAACCTTTACATCTAAAATGCTTTTAGATCAGGGCTTATATAGGAAAAGCAACCCCGGTTTACAATACTTTTTCGACGGATCAACCCTTTTTGGGTTTCGATTCTTTTGCTGCCGCAAACATCTCGATTTCCGGTATCCGAAAGAGGCGGCTGATAAGATAAAACAAACCTAAGAAGGTGGCGCCGATCACCGCGCAGGTCCAGGCGCTTTGGATCCAAGGAAAGGCGCTGATTGGTGGCAAGCCGTATCGTTTCAGCCACTCTAAAATCAAACCCAGAGCCAGCCCCAAGCCGATCATACGGGCATAAGCCCGGTAGACCATTCGATGTTCCTGATCGGGCCTGCGCGCATTCCAGATCCGGTACAACAGACTTACTTGTAAGATGGCCGAAATCGAAACCGCCAGAGCCACACCTCGTCCTCCCATGAAATGCATTCCCAGCCAATAAAGGGGGAGGCTTAAAACAACCGCCAGGGATCCGAAGAGTGCCGGGAACAATGTATTCTGAACGGCGTAGTAAGCCCTGACGACAATGGTCTGGGCGGCAAAAGCAAACGTTCCCGCCAGCAGATAAAGCAGCGCCTGAGAGGTGATATCGACGGCTGCCTCATCGAATCGGCCGCGCTGAAACAAGAGGATGACGATCTCTTTCCGCAATACCATACCCAGCACGGAAACCGGAATGACCAGGGAAAGATGCCGCAGAGTCCGATCCATGAGGCGATTCATTTCTTCAAGTCTGCCTTCAGCCGCGAGGCGCGCCATGAACGGAAACGAGGCCACCCCGACGGCCTGGCCGAATACCCCCACTAAAATCAGCATGACCCGAAGGCCGTAATTGAGCCCGGCAATATTTCCTGGAGTAAGATAGCTGCCGAACAACTTGAAGAAAATCTCCGTGGAAAAGGTCATGGTAAGCCCGACCATCAAGGGCAGGGTAAGCGCAACGTATCGTTTCAGATCCGGATGTTGAAAATGCAGGTTCAGGGTGAACCGCATTCCAACCCGCAATGCCCCCCACAATTGAAGAACAAAATTCCCTAAAAAGGCGCCGGCCAGAACACCCCAGGAAAAGCCTTCCATGCCGATATGGCCTCCCAGGAATCTTCCTCCTAGAATGATTCCGATGTTATACAAAAGAGGGGCAAAGGCAGGGAAGGTAAAATGCCCTTTTGAAAATTGAACGGCCATTAAAAGCCCCCCGGTGAAAAAGAACATCTGAGCCGGAAGAATGATGCGGGTCATGCGGACGGCCTGGGCTTTCACCGAGGGATCGCCGAGACCGGGGGCAACCATGCTCACGATGTACGGCGCAAAGGCCATGGCCAAAAGGATCCCCAGAAATAATAAAGTCCCGAATCCGGTGAAGATAATGGAAAAGACGCGCCACCCTTCTTCTTCCTGATCTAAAGATAGGTACCGTGAAAAAATCGGAATAAACGTCACGGATAAAAAACCGGAGGCCACTATATGATTGAGAATCTCAGGAATAATGAAGGCCACCTGATAGGCATCCACGGCAGATCCGGCCCCTCCGATGTATGCGATGACCATTTCACGGACCAGGCCGATCACGCGGCTGAAAAATACTGAGGTCATCATGATCGCTGCTGCCAGACCCATCTTTTGTGTGCTCTGCGATCCCATCAGAAATCCTTATCCTTCTATTATCCATTTTTTTCTATATCTCATTTGCCGGACTCTGAAAACGTCAAACGGATCGGTTTGTTCATATGATGAGATATCAGCGAAATTTTTTCCCGGCATGGATCTCTTTTAATCAACGGGTTCGGTTTTCTTGACAGGAAAAAAAACGTCTGTCATAGTTTAAAGCAAGGTTATGGTCGGTTTTTTTAAGGGGGATATATCATGTTAAAATTCCCTCTTTGACCCTGCTTACATATCCAAAGGGATCGCTTTAGAAATGGGTTGGAGAGAAAACGAGCATGCCGAAGAAATCGAAGGTTCTTACATAAAGATGCCAAATAAAAACGCTTGGTTGGCCTGCGGCATGATCCTCCTTTTATCAGCGGTATCTTGTGAGGTTGCCGTTTTTTTCTTTGACCCCGCCATGTTGGCGTACGCCGAAGAAGGACAAAAGGCTACGATCGAAGATGCGAAACAGGAAGCCTCCCAAGAGGCTGCCAAGGCCGGTGAGCACGCCCAGAACCTGAAACAATCCGTGAAAAAGGATACGACTACTGTCTGCGAAAACCATTAAAAGCGGGGTCAAGTCGGGGTTCAGCATACTCAAAAAGGGGATCAAATCATTGAGCCGCGGCGAAGGTGTGGAGGTAGAAAAAAGCGCACGGGAAGAACAGAACCCTTATGATCCCTAGCTGTACCATATCCACTTGAATACACAGGTTATATTGTAAAAGGCAGATCTTTTTCTTTCTTATTCCGGCAGCTCCATGAGGGTACGTATTTCCTCGGCCTCGATCTTTTCCTTTTCCAGGAGGAGCCCGGCTCCCTTGTTAAGAATACCACGTTTTGCCTTTAACATTTCCATCGCTTTTTCATATTGTGCATCAATGATTTCTTTGATTTCGGCATCGATGAGCTCCGCAGTGGATTCACTGTAAGCTTCCGGGCCTTCCGGCATCAGATTCAGGAAAGGGCTGCGTTTTTCCCGTGCAAAATAGACCTGGCCCAATTTCTCGCTCATCCCGTATTCCTTGATCATGCTTCGGGCGATATCGGTGGCACGAGAAAGGTCGTTGTGGGCGCCGGTAGAAATGTCGTCAAAGACCAGCGCCTCGGCCGCCCGGCCTCCGAGAAGGCTGGCGATCCGGTTTAACAGCTCGGTCTTTTTCATCAAGAATCGGTCCTCCGTTGGGAGCTGAAGGGTGTATCCGAGGGCCGCAATCCCCCTGGGGATGATGGAGATTTTCTGGACCGGATCGGTCCCCGGCAGGGAAAACGCCACGATCGCATGCCCCATCTCATGATAGGCCACAACCTCACGTTCCCGGGGATTGATGAGCCGGTTCTTCTTTTCAAGACCCGCCACCACCCGTTCTACGGCCTCTTCAAAGTCCGCCATCTCCACTTCTTTCTTGTTCTTTCTTACAGCCAGCAAGGCGGCTTCGTTCACGAGGTTCGCCAAATCCGCTCCGACCATCCCCGACGTCATGGCAGCCAGCTTTCCCGTGTCCAGATTGGATGCCGTTGTGATATTTTTCAGGTGTACTTTCAGGATAGCTTCCCTCCCCTGCTTATCGGGTCGATCCACCAGGACCTGTCTGTCGAACCGGCCGGGTCTCAAAAGGGCCGGGTCGAGGATTTCGGGCCGGTTGGTAGCGGCCATCAGGATAACACCGGCCTTGGGATCGAACCCGTCCATCTCAACCAGGAGTTGGTTGAGCGTCTGCTCCCTCTCATCGTGACCCCCCATCATGCCGAATCCCCGAGCCTTTCCTAAAGCATCCAGCTCATCTATGAAGATGATACAGGGGGCTTTCTGTTTCGCCTGAACGAAAAGGTCTCTCACCCGGGCTGCCCCCAATCCCACAAACATCTCCACGAACTCCGAGCCGCTCATGCTGAAAAACGGCACGCCGCTCTCCCCGGCTACCGCCTTGGCCAGAAGTGTTTTCCCTGTGCCGGGTGGTCCAACCAGCAAGACCCCTTTAGGGAGCTTTCCACCCAGTTCGGAATATTTTCCGGGATGACGGAGAAACTCCACCACTTCCACCAACTCCTGTTTGGCCTCGTCCACGCCTGCCACATCTTCAAAAGTGACATTGAGATCGCTTTCCATATAAATTTTGGCCTTGTTCTTCCCCAGCGTCATGAATCCCTGCTGCTGCCCCATCATGCGCTTCATGAAAAAAAACCATACCCCGAAGAAAAGCGCGGTGGGGACGATCCATGACAGAAGCGTCGGAAGGAGTGTGGACTCGACCTCTCCCTTAAAGGTTATGCTATACTGATCCAGGAGGGTGGAGATTTCGGGGTCCACCCGAACCGTCCTAAAAGGGATAACCGTCCCGTCGGGAACTCCCGCCTCCTTCATTTTTCCCTGGATTTTGTCCGCCGTGATAGCCACTTCCACGATGCGTCCTTCCTTGAGCAAATTCAAGAATTGGCTATAGGGAATGACCTTTACGGCAAAAGCGCCCGAGAGAACATTTTGCAGGATCAAGACGAACCATATGCCCAAGAGGACATACCAAACTGAAAATTTTTGGTGCTTCTCCATCACCGGCTCCTTTCTCCTCCCGACCTTCGTCGGTTTATAGGGACACGGCCCGGAATTTATTCCTGTTTACCAGTTTTGACGGCTTTGTACATCATCACATAAAAGGAAAATAACACGAGCAGGCTATTGCTTCAAGTTAGGTGTCCCTTTTCCGAGTTTTCTTCAATGAACATTTGTCTAACCGATTGACCCGTAAGCAATCACGCATTATGGTTGATCAACAAATGGAAAAAAGAGCGCCTTCTTTTCGGAGAAAACAGGAGATGCTGTTCACGTGAATAACCTTTTTGCTTTCATCGGTACGGTTTTTGCCCTTCTCTGGGCAATTTCGGGCATCGCATTTTCTCAGGAGCTAGATCCGGTAGCCCGTCAGATTTTTGTCATAATTCAGGCGGGTCAAAAGACGAACATTTTCACCTGCCGGAAAGAGAGGATCTGCGGCATTTCGGCCATCCCTGAATTTTACCGAAAGAGGGGTTACGCACCGGCCTGGACCCTTGAGGGAAACCCCACACCTCATGCCAGGGAGTTGTTTTCATCCCTTGCATCTTCCAGGGATGAGGGGCTTTCTCCGGAGATCTACCACTACTCGGAAATCCAAAACATATTGGCTCAACTCGGGAAATCGGACTCCGGATCCGGTACGGCCACCCCTTCCACCCTTGCAGAATTGGATATCCTACTCACTGATGCTTTCCTGCTTTACGCAACGCATCTTTTCAGCGGCCGGGTCGATCCGGAAACCATTCACACCGCCTGGGTGGCCTTTCATCCTGAAATCGACCTCGCCCGGGAACTCTCCGAAGCGCTGGCGACCGGCCGCATCGCCGAAAAACTTACCGCCCTTACCCCTTCAGACGAAGGCTACCGCCGGCTGAAAGCGGCTCTGTTGACCTACCGAGAAATTGCCGCAGAGAAACGGTGGCTTCAAATACCCTCCGGGCCTGCCCTGAAAACAGGGGAGACCGATGCCCGCGTTGCGTTACTGAGAAAGTTATTTAAAGTCACGGGAGATCTAGAAAATACCGCTGATGAAACGAGCCTTTTTTTCGATAAACCCATGGACTCTGCGCTACGACGGTTCCAGTGCCGTCACGGTCTCGAAGCGGACGGCATCCTTGGAAAAGAGACCCTGAACCAGCTCAATCGCCCGGTGGCCGGACGTATCCGCCAGATGGAACTCAATCTGGAGCGATGGCGATGGCTCCCCCATAAATTGGGTCAGCGTCATATACTCGTCAACATCGCCGCATTTCAACTGCACGTAATGGAATCAGGCCGTTCGATTTTGACCATGCGGGTTGTTGTGGGTACCCATTATCGAAAAACACCGGTCTTCAGTGAAACCATGAAATACCTGGTAATCAACCCCTATTGGAACGTCCCCTTCCGAATCGCCGTCGAAGACAAGCTCCCCTTGATTCGGAAAAACCCTTCCTATCTATTAGAAAACGGTTACCGCGTTTTAAACGGATGGGAAGGCGATGTCACAGAAGTTGCACCGGAGAACATCGACTGGTCGGGTATCACCCCAAGAAATTTTTTATATCGTCTTCGACAGGACCCAGGGCCTCAAAACGCTTTAGGCCGCATCAAATTCATGTTTCCGAACCGCTTCTCCGTCTATCTCCACGATACCCCCCAGCACAGGCTTTTTAACAGCACCGTCCGTGCTTTCAGCTCCGGATGTATCCGTGTCGAAAAACCTCTGGAACTGGCGACCTACTTGCTCAAGGAAGATCCTGCCTGGAGTAAAGAACAGATTGAAAAAGCGATCATCTCCGACAAAAATCGGATCATTATCCTGAAAAACCGCGTCCCGGTTCATCTCCTATACTGGACCGCATGGGTGGAGCCGGACGGGGCAATCCATTTCCGGAAAGACATCTACGGAAGAGACCTGCTTCTGGATCGTGCCCTGAAGGAGCGCCCGCTAAGCACCGAATCTCCGGTCAGCAAAACCTACCAGTAGCGGAAATCCCCGACGTCGAGATGCAGAAATTGCGACCGGGGATAGTAGCCGACTCCTCCGGCGCGCAGGCTTAAAGCCGCTTTACGCAGTTGGGAAAGCTGGATCCGGGGCACCCGGAAATCCAGGGCCTGTCCTTTTACATGATAGCTGTTTTTCGCCACCCGACGGCTTTTTCCGCGCAATAAGGCATTGGTTTCCGGGGAGCGATACCCGGAAACGATATGGAGCGGATATCGTGCTGAAATTTCCATTTTTTTTGAAACGGCATAAAGGAGATCCAGCAGGTTGGGATCGATGACCTTGACCTCTCCGGTGCGATGGTCACGAAAGACATGATCGATTTCTTCGAGTGCGTCCGAAATATATGCACCGTCAATGGCATAGGTGATACCCAAAGACTCTCCGGTGTGGGTATTATAAAACGAAAGGCTTCTTGGGACCGATGATTGTCTCACGGCCGCCAGAAGGGGATCGGGAATCAAGCACGTCGCCGCAGCGAGCGTGACACACCCAAAACCGATTTTCAGAAATTCCCGACGATCCATCATCCTGATTCAGTATCCCCAAGCTTTTCGGGCACCTATAGGATATACGGATCCTCCTGTCAAGCATTCTTTTTTATTCCTTTTGTGTAAGACAGGCTCTTCTCTTTGAATTCGATCCAATGATGGAATTTAAGGTTTCCAAAATGGAGATATTTCTCTGAGCTTTGCAATGATGGGCGGCAACTCCTTAATGATGAAATCGATTTCCTTTTCGGTGTTATAGACACTCAAACTGAACCGGATCGACCCGTGGGCTGCAGTAAAGGGAACTCCCATGGCCCTTAGAACATGGGAGGGCTCCAGGGATCCGGAGGTACATGCGGACCCCGAAGAGGCACAGATACCCAGTCGGTCCATCATGAGGAGGATAGATTCGCCTTCTACGTACTCGAAGCTGATGCTGGTCGTATTGGGAAGGCGATGTTCCCGGTCCCCGTTGATCAGCGCCTTGGGCGTGCCTTTCAATAGACCGTTTTCCAGTCTGTCGCGAAGAGTCTTGACGCGACCGGCCTGCTCCTTCAGGTGATCGAGGGCCAGTTCGCAAGCCTTTCCCATCCCGATGATGGAAGCGACATTCTCGGTCCCGCCTCTGCGGCCGCGCTCCTGATGTCCCCCGATGAGAAACGGGGAGAATTTGACGCCTTTGCGGACATATAATGCGGCAATACCTTTGGGCGCGTGGATCTTGTGACCGGACAATGACAGCATGTCTACGCCAGCCTTTTTTACATCGACGGGGATCTTCCCCACTGTCTGCACCGCGTCGGTATGAAAAACGATTCCCCTTTCGCGAACCCGTTGGGCGATTTCTTCGATGGGAAACACGACGCCGGTCTCATTATTGGCCCACATGATACTGACAACGGCCGTGTCGTCGGTAAGGCTTCTCTCCAAGGCATCGGTGTCGAGACGACCTTGGCGGTCCACCGGGATGAAGGTGGTCCGATATCCTTTTTTTGAGAGATGCTCGAACAGATTTTTCACTGCAGGATGTTCCACCCGGGTGGCGACGATGTGCTTTTTTTCCGGGTTGGATTCGATGGCGGCGTTTATGGCAGTATTGTCGCTTTCTGTCCCGCACCCGGTAAAGATAATCTCTTCCGGCGAAGCGCCGATGAGGTGTGCCACCTTTTCCCGCGCCTCTCCTACTTTCCGGCCCACGTTTCCGCCAAAAGTATGCATACTGGAGGGATTACCATACAAATCGCCAAAGTAGGGAAGCATCTCCTCAATGACCTCGGGGGCTGCCCGGGTCGTGGCATTGTTGTCGACATAGATAACATCCATCATTGCACCTCCTCCACCACCAGTTGCGGTAAAACCAGCTCCTGCAGTTTGGTTTCCACATACCCTTTAAGAGTCACCTGGGATGCGGCACAGGTGGCGCATGTGCCTCGAAGCTTCACAAAAACCCGGTCTCCCTCCACGTCGACGAGTTCGATGTCTCCCCCGTCCTTTTTAAGGGCCGGTTTGATTTCACGGTCCAGCGTTTCTTCGATGAGCTTGATTTTCTGAATATTTGTAAGCCTTAGGGGAATTTCCTTTTGGATATGGCCTTTATTCCAGACAGTATCGATAATCTCCTGGATGGCTTCATGGCAATTGCCGCATCCGCCACCGGCCTTCACGTAGTCGGTAACGTCTTCTATGGTATGGAGATGGTTCTCGCGGACCGCTCGTTCGATCTCCAAATCAGTGACGCCGAAGCACTCACAGACAATACGACCTTCCTTTTTCTTTTCCGCTTCACCCCGATAATGCGCAATGGCCTTTTCAAGGGCGTCTCTCCCCATCACCGAGCAGTGCATTTTCTCTTTCGGCAACCCTCCAAGATACCGGGCAATATCCTCGTTGGTGATTCTTGCGGCTTCTTCGAGGGTTAAACCCTTGATTATCTCGGTCAGCGCCGAGGAAGAGGCAATGGCGCTGGCACATCCAAAGGTCTGGAATTTGGCTTCCCGGATCCGCCTATTTTCGTCCAATTTGAAGGTGAGCTTGAGTGCATCCCCACAGGCCAGAGATCCGACCTCTCCAATGCCGTCTGCATCTGTGAGTACCCCCACATTACGCGGATTTAAAAAATGGTCTTTGACTTTATCGGTATACTCCCACATAGTAGACCTCCTGTTCGACTCATCAGAACCTCAAGTCGCACTCTTTTACCAGCTTGGATTAGAGGCGTTTATAAATTTTCACACCTTTTTTCTTGAGTAAATTAACCACGATTTTACAAAGGGGAAGCCTTGTCAACCATCGATGGGTAATAGTGAGGCGCCGGCGCCTCCATGGCGAGAAAGATCCTGATGCGGCGACCGCCGCTTCGTCATCAGGTGGCTCAGGAAAAACCCTTTCCGGAGCCCGGCGCACATCTCGACAATCCGGATGTGCCGATAAGGCTTGCGCAGCTGACCTGCTTTTTCACATCGGCGCTGTTGCACTTCGGACATCTGACAGGCTCGTCTTCACTCACAAAGACCAATTTTTCAAAACAATGATCGCACGCTTGACAATTAAATTCATAGATTGGCATTAATGATTTCCTTAACGAATTATTTTTTTATACTTTAATAATCGTCGAGCGTTCTTTTTGCAATGAAATATCCTGGTAAGGGACCAGGAGCTCGGCGACATGCTTTGGAATAACGATGGACTTTTGCTTTTGATAATCGAAAGAAACCTGGGTCGATTTTCCCAATGCGTAAACCAACGTCGTGTCCTGACGACCTATGATGCGATAAATAAAATCGAAGCGCTTGTTCCCAATATCACCCACCCACATGGCAAGCTGGATGTCATCGTTTAGGGTGATGGGCTTTTTGTAGTCACACGCTGCATGGGCTAAAATAAAGGGAAAAACAAAAACCCTTTCAAAGTGCTTTTGGAAAAAGGCTCTCCGGCCTTCCTCGAAATAGGTGAAAAACACCGCGTTGTTCACATGCCGATTAGCATCCATGTCCCTGAAACGCACGTTCAGATCCACGGTAAACATCTGGTGGGTATCCATCCCGCTTTCCTTTACCGTTGCTTCAGCCAAATTAAAGATACCTTCAATTCATTTCCATAAAGAAGCGAAAAAATAATTTCCAAAGCCACTTCATTAAATTAAAATAATTCCCTTAGAATGCCCTGTCAACTTTTCTAAGAAATCGGATTTTATAAAGATTCCCAACATCATATCAAGGCCTGCGATTGCCGCACTCCGTGTCTGCATGGCGCTACGCATGGGCAGGTAATCCTCCCTTCAGGGATTGGAAAAACCTCTTCTCATGACCCGATCCGCCCCTTGCGGGGAAAAGTAAGGGTGAGGGAGCTTCGATATGTAAGATATCCTTGGCAACTAATAAGTTGTGATTTCCGGCTGTGGGGTGTATATATCGCTAACCAAGCAAATGGAGATGCCATGGAAACCAGAAACGCCATTTTTGCCGAAACCTGGTACCCGTCACAGCCTTCCGAATGCGAACAAATGATTCAACAATTCCTCAAGGAGCCTTCCATCTCCAGGGAAAAGTTGGAGAATCCAGTGAGCGGTATTGTTCCCCATGCCGGATGGTTCTTTTCGGGTGCAATTGCCTGTAATGTCATTCATGCACTGTCTCAAGCCGGGTCGGTGGACACTGTTGTCGTTTTCGGGATGCACCTGCATCCGTCGTCTCCAAATTACATTATGGATTCGGGTGCCTGGGAAACCCCCTTTGGGTCCATCCGGATCGATTCGGAATTGGCCCGGTCGCTCACCAAACAATTTGTGTTCAAGGTAGAACATGCAGATGATTTCACTCCGGATAACACCATTGAGCTTCAGCTTCCATTTATAAAGTACTTTTTTGATAATGCCCAATTGGTGCCTATCGGGGTCCCACCCCATCGAAACTCCCTTGCCATCGGAAAGACGGTGGTGGATCTGGCCAAAAAAACGGGAAAACGCATTCGGGTGGTAGGGTCCACCGATCTGACTCATTATGGCCATAACTACGCTTTCACTCCCAAAGGGACCGGTTCAAAGGCATTGGATTGGGTTAAAACCGAAAACGACCATGAAATCATCGAAATTCTGTTGGCGATGGACCCGGAACAGGTCCTTCTGGTAGCGGAATCCCGCCAAAATGCCTGCTGCGCCGGTGCGGCGGCGACGGCCGTCGTCGCCTCGAAGTCGCTGGGGGCAAACCGCGGACATCGCATCGCCTATGCCACCAGCTATGACAAGAGTCCCGGCACAAGCTTTGTCGGATATGTGGGCATTGTGTATCAACGCTCTTTCTGAAGGCCCTAAAATAGGCTCTTGGGTCGCCGACAGATCTCGTTAGAACTTTGGAGGATGCATTAAAGAGGCTTTTTCTACAGCCTGGGCTGACCTTTGAACATACCTACCAGGGTTTAGACTAATTATGCGGGGGAATCTGAAGTGATCAAGGACCCCGTCTGCTCTTCGACGGCCTGTTCGGTCCGATCTCTGAGAAGGGGTCTTTGTATTCTCTTGCCCCTCCTTTTTCTGCCTATTTCCGGCGGGTTCACTGCCGAAAAGCCGGCCGATCCGCCCGATGTCTCCAATCCAGTCCAGATAGAGATCCCTCCTCAAACTTCAGTTCAAGACATCGTGGGTTTTCGGTCCGGGGATTTCTGCCTGGAAGAGGTGGGCTACGGCCCTTTAAGAATCTCTTCTCAATCTCCATTTCAATCCCTTCGTCTCGGTTTTACACCCAGGACTCCGGCAACCCTTTCTAAAAATAAGTGGGAATTCGGGGTTGCCTCCGTCCTGGCCAATATTTGGGCGTTTGAAAAGGAAAGCTTTACCCTGGATTATGAAAGCCTTCATTCCACCTTCCATGTCAATTATGGACTCAGCGATCGATGGACTCTGGAATTGGCATACGATGAACGACGGACTTTCGGAGGAATCATGGATGGCTTCATCTCGGATTTTCATGAGACCTTCGGCATCGATCAGGACGGCCGGGACGTTTTTCCCAACCACCGGGTCTTCATCGACATTCGGGACGATCAGGGGAATCCTCTGGTGCAGCAAGACGGAGAGAGCGGCGTCTATTCACAAGGGATTCTGTTAACGCTGCAGCACAATATCACCTGCGGCAAAAAGCTTTGGCCGGCCTTTGCCTACGCGCTCACGGCTCGCTATGAATTAGAAGGTAGCACTCCTCTGGAACGGGACATACCCGTTGATTTCGGAGCAAGCGTCATGCTTTCCAAGCGATTCGGCCCTGTCTACGCCTATCTGACAGGCGGGTACCTCTGGTTCGGCGGGGACCAGCTCGATAGAATCCGGTTGAAACGGACTCAGCTTTCGGGGTTATTCGCTCTGGAATGGCGATACCTCAATACTCAGAGTCTGATTCTTCAGTACCTGGCTTCAGAGGGCCAAGCCGAAGATCTAGGGCCTTTCTCGGATGTCTCCCACGAATTTACCCTTGGATGGAAGTGGGAGTTTTTTTCTGGCTGGCTTTTTGAATTGGGCCTCATTGAAAATTTCATTGTCTATGACAACAGCCCGGACTTCGGAATTCAAATGGGTCTGACTTTTCGGCCATAGGGCCGCCGATAACCATGCCATCATATTTCTAATTTCTAAGCGAAATCTCCGATCTATTAAAGCTTTAAAGGCTAAAAATTCTCCACGGCAAGTCAGCGGGTGAACGGTTTCCGGGTGGATTTTGAGCAGTGAGTAACCTAAAGAATTTAATTAAAATTCTCACATCACCTTCTGTTTTTTAAACCCATGATTTACAAATTCAAGGTCAACTTGTATGTTTTAATTTTTTGTTCGAAAGACCGACTCTACCCCCTTGACAACTCTTAATTTTGCATTACCTTTTACCCGAAATTTTAAATCGAATCCACGCCACTGTAATTATTAATTCCGGGCTTTCATGTGGCACACAAATAAAAAATCTTTTCCGGACATCCGAAACGAATCGAAAAAAACATCGTTTCGGAATGCATGAATTCATGCTGTACCACTTGCGAATCGGATTCCCTTTTTCAAAAACGACTCCTCCCGCGCCGTTTTTCGATAAAGGGGACTCCCTATATCTGTCAACGCAATTGAACCAAGGAGGATTAAGGCAATGAGTATCAAACCATTAAACGACAGGGTATTAGTAGTCAGGATTGAGGAAGAACAAAAGACAGCCGGCGGAATTATCATTCCCGATACCGCCAAGGAAAAGCCCCAGGAAGGCAAGGTCGTGTCTGTAGGACCCGGGAAGCTGGACGAGGATGGGAAACGCACCCCACTGGAGGTGAAAAAAGGGGATCGGATCCTGTTTTCCAAGTATGCGGGAACCGATATCAAAATCGATGGTGTCGAACATGTCTTCATGAAAGAAGATGATATTCTGGGAATTTTGGACTAAGGAGGTAACGCATCATGGCTGCGAAAATGATTGCATACGGAGCAAAAGCAAGGGAAAAAATGCTTCAAGGCGTAGTTACGCTGGCTAACGCTGTTCAGGTTACCCTCGGGCCGCGGGGCAACAATGTGGTTCTGGAAAAAACCTTCGGATCCCCTAACGTTACCAAAGACGGGGTTACCGTGGCCAAGGAGATCGAGCTCGAGGACAAGTTCGAAAACATGGGCGCCCAGATGCTCAAAGAAGTAGCCAGCAAGACCAGCGATGTCGCCGGAGACGGAACTACCACCGCGACTCTGCTGGCCAAGTCTATTTGTGTGGAAGGCCACAAACTGGTTTCAGCCGGTATCAACCCTATGGCTTTGAAACGGGGTATTGACAAGGGGGTTGAGGCCGTCGTGGAAAAGCTCAAAAAATTGTCCAAACTCACTAAAGATAAGAAAGAAATCGAGCAAGTCGGTACCATATCGGCCAACAATGACGAGACGGTGGGCAAGCTCATTTCAGAAGCCATGGAAAAAGTGGGCAAAGAAGGTGTGATCACGGTGGAAGAAGCCAAGAGCATGGAAACCAGCCTGGAAATTGTTGAAGGGATGCAGTTTGACAGGGGATATATCTCCCCATACTTTGTCACCCATGCAGAAAAAATGGAAGTCATCCTGGAAGACCCCTACATCCTGCTCCATGAAAAGAAAATCTCCAACATGAAAGACTTGATCCCCCTTCTCGAACAGATTTCCAAGAAGGGAAAACCCCTTTTGATCGTGGCCGAGGACGTGGAAGGGGAGGCACTGGCCACCTTGATCGTCAATAAGCTTCGCGGGACCCTCAAGGCCGTCGCGGTCAAGGCACCGGGGTTCGGGGATCGCCGCAAGGCGATGCTCGAGGATATCGCCGTTTTAACCGGAGGCCGTCTGATTTCCGAAGACCTCGGTATCAAGCTAGAAAAAATCACTCTGACCGATCTGGGCAAGTGCAAGACCATTAAGATCGACAAGGAAAATACCACCATAATCAACGGCGCAGGAAACAAAAAAGACATTGAAGGCCGCGTGAAACAGATACGGGCGCAGATCGAGGAGACCACTTCAGACTATGACCGCGAAAAACTCCAAGAACGCCTGGCCAAACTTATCGGTGGTGTGGCGGTCATCAGTGTCGGAGCGGCCACCGAAACTGAAATGAAAGAAAAGAAAGCCCGAGTGGAAGATGCCCTGAATGCCACCCGTGCCGCTGTGGAGGAAGGTATTGTTCCGGGGGGCGGTGTCGCATTGATCCGATGCCTGGATACACTGGATAAAGTCAAGGTAACCGGAGAGGAAAAGCACGGCCTCGAAATTTTGAAGCGGGCCTTGCAGGAACCTTTGCGGCAAATCGCCGAAAACGCCGGCCTCGAAGGATCCGTCGTCCTTAACCGGGTTGTTGAAGGCAAGGATGATTTTGGATTCAACGCGGTGACCGAAACCTACGAGAACCTCATCGAATCCGGCGTTATCGACCCTACCAAAGTGGTACGGTTTGCCCTGCAGAATGCGGCTTCCGTGGCCGGGCTCATGTTGACAACCGAGGCTTTAGTGGCTGAAAAACCGGAAAAGAAGAAAGCACCCGCCATGCCGCCAGGGGGAGGCATGGACGAAGACATGTATTGATCTGATACTCCCATTCACGTTAGGGCCGGTGATCCACGGGACTCATGTCATGAGCCGCCGCCGTGGATTATCCGGCCCACACACCGCGAATCGGCTTGTCCGGAATATATCCCATTGCCGGACAGGAGGATTAAACCCATCGGAAGAATTTAGAACAAATCCCTGCTGTCCGGTTTCTTTTTCGATAAATGGGCCAATCATATATTTTGTGAATACGGCCATCGTATAAAAACGGGGAGGAATGCTGATGATAAATCCTTGGAGAAAGCCCCTTGTCATTTTCCTATCGTCTTTTTTCCTGTTAACCTCCGCAGGACTGGTTGATGCTTCAGAAAAGGAAGATAAGAGCCAGGAGAAAAAACCCGAAAGACAGGTCGGAATGTCTGCGGAGTATCCCGGAATCGTGATTCCGAAGAGTGAAGAAGTCAGCATGGATCTGATCTTTCACAACAAGGGACGCATCGGCGAAACGCTTCACGTTTGGATTTCTGAAAAACCTCCGGGATGGAAGGTCAAAATTAAAACCTATCGATTTACTATCACCGGCGTGCACGTTTCTGCCGATGAAACCAAGCGTGTCACCTTTGAGGCGATTCCGGATAAGGGTACCGGTCCTGGCGACTACCGGTTCCGTATTGAGGCCAAGACCGAAGATGGTCAATTTAAAATGGCCCAGGACATCCGTGTAACGATGAAAGAAGATAAAGGGATCGAAAAGGAAGATCGGGGAATTAAGCTCACCACCTCGTATCCGGAAATCCGGGGTCCTTCGGACGCCAAATTCGAATTCTCTCTGGAAGTCGACAGCAAGTTGGATAAAGATGCGGTTTTCGATCTCTTTGCCCAAGGTCCGAACGGTTGGGACATCAACTTCAAACCCGCTTACGAGTCTAAATATATTACCAGCCTGCGTTTGAAGGCCAACCAGAGCCAGACCATCGCCGTGGAAGTCAAACCGGCCGTAAATACGAAGGCCGGGGAATACCCTGTTCAGATCCGTGTGAACTCCGGCGATGCTAAAGCCGAAGCCGAACTCAAGGTGATTCTCACCGGCACCTATGGCCTGGAAGTCGGAACGATCAGCGGTCTTTTGTCGTTGGAAGCCCGTCAGGGAAAATCGTCGAATGTCTCTTTCTATGTCAAGAATACCGGGTCAACCCCCAACCATGATGTTAAATTTCTCTCCTTCAAGCCTGAAAACTGGAAGGTGGAATTCAAGCCCGAAAGCATCGATATCATTGAACCAGGTGACCTCAAGCAGGTGGAAATAATTCTCATCCCTTATGAGGAAGCCCTGGTTGGGGATTATTCGGTCAGTGTGAGTGTGGAAGGAGAAAAAGCGAATAAATCCATTGAATTCAGGACAACCGTAAAGGCATCAACCGCCTGGGGATGGATCGGCATCGGTATCATCGTATTGGTGATCGCCGGTCTTTTCAGTTTGTTTCGGATGCTGGGAAGGCGATGAAATGGACCAGCAAGCTGTGATCGAAACCGAGGCGTTGACCAAGGCTTACGGCCATCAGGTTGCTGTAGACCAGTTGACCCTTCAGATCTTTGAAGGAGAAATTTTTGGATTTTTAGGGCCGAATGGCGCCGGTAAAACAACCACCATTCTTATGCTGATGGGTTTAACCGAGCCGACGAGTGGAAAAGCCCGGGTTCTGGGCCTGGATCCGGCGAGAAATCCCATCCAGGTCAAAGCAAGGGTCGGATATCTCCAGGAAAACATGGGGTTCTATCCGGACCTGGATGCCCGGCAGATGCTTCGATTCATCGCCGAGTTGAACGATATCCCCTCTGAAAGCGTTGAAGCACGGATCGATCAGGCCCTGAACACTGTGGGCTTGGCGGAAGAGGAAAAAAAAGAAATCGGCGCTTATTCCAGGGGGATGCGTCAGCGCTTGGGACTGGCCGAGCTCTTGATCAAAGATTCGAAGATCGCATTTTTAGATGAACCGACCCTTGGCCTGGATCCGGACGCCTCCAACCGAATGATTTCACTCATTGAATCCTTATGCCGAGACCGGAAAATGACAATACTGATCTCCAGCCACCTCCTCCACCAGATACAACGGATTTGCCACAGGGTGGGAATCATGATCAAAGGGAAAATGGTGGCCCATGGACCACTCGCCTATTTGGCCAAGGAGAAGTTCGGCGTCGGGAAGGAAACCTTCACCCTGGAAGAGATCTACATGAAATATTTTCAGGAGAACTGAACCGTGAAAGGAATCAAGGCGATCATCAAAAAAGAACTTTCCGATCATTTCAGCAGCTATCGGCTTATCATAATCTTTGCCCTCATCACTATGGTCAGTCTGATCACCGTGTACATGGTGGGCCTTAATATCCGGCATGAATTGAAAGGGATTGCCAAACCCCGCTTTGTCTTTTTGATGCTCTTCACTTCTCCGGGCGCCATGTTTTCATTGGTTCAGTTCGTCGCTTTTTTCGGGCCTCTGGTGGGACTCATGCTGGGCTTCGACGGCATCAACCGGGAACGCAACCAGGGGACATTGAGTAAGCTTCTTTCCCAGCCCATCTACCGGGATGTGGTCATCAACGGAAAATTTTTGGCCGGCGTGATCCTGATCGCCGTCATGATGGTTTCCATAGTCCTGGTCATTGCGGGGCTGGGGCTTTTGCTGGTGGGCATCGTCCCCGGGCTCGAGGAGTGCTTACGGATGGTCATCTATCTGCTCCTCAGTATTATATACATCGCCTTCTGGCTGGGGGTCGCCCTTTTCTTTTCCATTCTTTTCCGCAGCACGGCAACCTCGGCGTTGGCTGCGCTGGCGGTCTGGATCTTTTTCTCTTTTTTCATTTCCCTTGGAGCATCGGTTTTAGGAAACACTCTTGCAGGGAGCGCGGAAACCGATACCACGGAATCCCTGGTCCGGAAGGCCGGAATCGTGAAAGCCTTTTCCCTCCTTTCGCCCATGGAACTCTACTCGGATGCCACAACCGTCATCATCGACCCCAGGCGAAAATCCGCCCGCTCCGTCATTGCCATAGGCCCCATGGAACAGATCTCCATGTCCCGATTTTCCGGGCCTCTTGCGCTGAGCCAGAGCATCATGGTGGTAGCCCCCCATCTGATCTTTCTCGTCGCCCTGACACTTGTCTGCTTTGCGGTCTCATTTGTGGTTTTCATGAGGCAAGAAATCCGCTCTCTGTAAAAAAGCCTTGTACTTTTTTTTCGTAAGGCTTAAAAATCGAAAAACTAGGCAACGAGCGCATGCCGGGATTTCGGTCTTTTGCAGGGACCTATCTCCTCAAGGGGGTTATGTTGGAAAAACCGATCCGATGCATTGTCTGTTTTTGGTTCATCCTCATTTGTTGTTTCGCGCCAGCTTTCGCACAAAATGAATCCCATTTCATCGAACGCACCAATTTCGGCGTCATAAACTGGTCCCAACTTACGGTTCGGGCTACCGGTGTCGGACAGCTCACCGAAAAACGGGACGAAAACGCACCCCGGATCACCCTCACCGCGGCACAAGCAGACGCCAAAAAAAACATTCTCCAGACAATCCGGCGCCTTCGTGTCGACCGCAAACAAACCGTTTTCCAAATTTCGGAAAAAAACAATAGGATCGAAGAAGAAATCCTAAAGCTCATTCAAAACGCACGGATGGTCACGCAGGAATATCTCTCGGACGGAACAGCCAAAATCATTATGGAATTGAGTCTGCTGGGCGCCTTTTCTCAACTTGTCCTGCCCCAGGAGCTCAAGCAGATCGAATCTGTCAGACCTATCGTTCCCCCGGAAAATATTCCAGCCCCTTTCACCGGTCTGATCGTCGACGCCACAGGAATCAAGTTGAAACCGGCATTGGTTCCTAAAATCATGGATGAAAGCCATAAAGAAATCTTTGGATCCGCATTCGCCAGCCGGGAGTCGGCGGTCCAGCAAGGGATGGTCCGATACGTTCCCGATCTGGAGGCAGCCCGCAAGCAGCAACGTGTAGGAAATCACCCTCTGGTGGTCAAAGGTCTGAAAACCGATGACGGGGAAAAAACCACCATCATCATCAGCACCGCGGATGCGGCCAAACTGAAAAGCGCATCGGAGCATCTCCAACTGCTTCGTAAATGCCTTGTGATCATCGCAGCCGACCAGTCTAAACCCTGAGGAGATTCCATGAAACCTATGATGATAAGAAATTTTATAGCAGTGATCTTGGCCGGACTTCTGCCCTTGGCGTGCACCTCTCAAATGATTGCTCCCAAACCCCGGTTGGGCTCGCCTGCCCATCATGTGGAAAACGGTTTCAAATTGCTCGAGATGGAAAAAATCGACGCAGCCTTCCAAGAATTCAAGATGGCACAAGAACTCGATCCGGGGTATGCGGCCGCCTACCTTGGTATGGGATTAGCCTATGGATTCAGGGAAGAATATGAGAAGGGTTTGGGGTCTTTGGAAACCGCACGCCTGAAAGCAACCATTCCGGCCCAGCATATCGAAGCGCTCACTGGCTTCATGCGCCTTTACACCATCGGAAACACACGGATGAAATCCAACTGGCTCCAAGAAGTGGAGCAGGCTTTTGAAAAGACCCAAACGCTTGACCGCGAGGCCCCGGGTCCCCACTTTTTCATGGGAATGGCATATAAGAAGGCCGGTCGATACGATGCAGCTGAAACCGAGTTTATCCGTGTGTTTGAAATCGGGAAGGGGTTTGTGGAGGCCGCCGACAGGGAATACGCGACCATTCAAAAACTGAAAAAGTCCGCTTTCCAGTAAGTCCGGGCCCATTCCCCTTTAAGGGATCAGGTTCCTATAGACCACGACACCAGGTACCGTTTCTGTTCCTGTGTCAGCCGGTCGATGGCCATTCCCATCGCCGCAAGCTTCTCCTTAGCGATCTGCCGATCGATGGCTTCCGGAACCGGGTAGACATCCTGTTTCAGATTCCGGTGGGCTTTGACCATGTATTCGATACTCAATGCCTGGTTAGCGAAACTCATGTCCATCACGCTGGAGGGATGCCCTTCCGCGGCCGCCAGGTTGATTAGCCTACCGTCTCCCAGCAAATTGACCCTACGGCCGTTTTTGAGCAGATGCTGCTCCACAAAGGGACGCATTTTTTTAACGGTTCGGGTCAGCGATTTGAGCCCTTCCAGGTCCAGCTCCACATTGAAATGCCCACTGTTGGCGATAATGGCGCCATCCTTCATTAGAGTAAAATGCTCCTTTCGGATGACATTGATGTTGCCTGTGACTGTACAGAAAAAATCGCCGATCCGAACCGCTCTGGCGATAGGCATGACCACAAATCCATCCATAACGGCCTCCAAGGCGGCCACCGGATCCACTTCGGTCACAATCACATGGGCTCCCATCCCTTTCGCCCGCATGGCCAGTCCTCTTCCGCACCATCCATAACCGCAGACCACGAAGTTGGCACCCGCCATGAGTCGGTTCGTGGATCTTATAATACCGTCCATGGTGCTCTGGCCTGTGCCGTACCGGTTGTCAAACAAATGCTTGGTCTGGGCATCGTTCACGGCGATGATGGGATACTTCAAGACCCCGTCTCTGGCCATACTTCTCAAACGGATGATTCCGGTAGTGGTCTCTTCGGTTCCGCCCCGTACCTCGTCAATAAGATCCTGGCGCTCGGAATGGAGGGTGGAAACGAGATCAGCGCCATCGTCCATGGTGAAATGGGGCAGAGTGTCCAGTACCGCATGTATGTGCCTGTAGTAGGTTTTGTTATCCTCTCCCTTTATGGCAAAAACCGGTATTTTATCATTTTTCACCAGAGAAGCGGCCACATCGTCCTGTGTACTCAAGGGGTTGGAGGCGCAAAGGCACGGCTGAGCACCGCCTGCCTTGAGGGTCTGCATGAGGGAGGCGGTTTCCGTGGTAACATGCAGGCAAGCCCCCACCCGGATCCCTTGGAGGGGCTTTTCCTTTTCAAATCGTTTGCTGATCCGGTTCAAGACCGGCATGCTCTCGTTGGCCCATTCGATACGCAATTGTCCTTCCCGGGCCAGCCGGATATCCTTGACATCGTATTTCATGAGGTTCCTCCCGATATTTTCCGGATACAGGGGGCCGCTAGACACCGGCCTTTTCCCGCAACACATCCACCATATTCGTCCTTTCCCAGGTAAACTCGGGTTCGTTTCTTCCAAAATGTCCATAAGTGGCGGTTTTCCGGTAAATGGGCCTCAGCAGGTCCAGGTATTCGATGATGGCCGCGGGCCTGAAGTCGAAGACTTCCTTGACGATTTCTTCAATCCGCTGCTTAGGGATCTTTCCGGTTCCCATGGGATCCACCATCACAGATACCGGTTGCGCCACGCCGATAGCGTAGGCGACCTGAATTTCACATTTTCTGGCAAGGCCGGCGGCCACGATATTTTTTGCAATATGCCGACCCATGTAGGATGCGCTTCGGTCCACTTTGCTGGGGTCTTTTCCTGAGAAACCTCCACCCCCATGACTACCCTGACCGCCGTAGGTGTCAACGATGATTTTTCGTCCCGTCAGGCCGCAGTCCCCCATGGGCCCTCCGATGACGAAGCGTCCGGTGGAATTGATGAAATATTTGGTATCGCCGTCCCGCATCTCTTTTGGGATAACCTTTTTGATCACCTCTTCGATGATGGCTTCCCTAAGCTCATCATATCCGATATCCGGCTTGTGCTGGGCGGCCACCACCACCGTATCTACGCGTTTGGGCATTCCGTTTTCATACTCGATGGTGACCTGCGACTTTCCGTCCGGTCGTAAAAAATCGAGCGCCCCGCTCTTTCTTACCGAAGCCAACCGGTGGCAGATCTTGTGGGCATAGGTCACCGGCATGGGCATGAGCTCTGTGGTCTCGTCCGTAGCGAACCCGAACATGAGGCCCTGATCACCCGCACCCTGCTCTTTCATCAATCCTTTTCCGTTGACCCCGAGGGCGATATCCGGAGACTGGTGATCGATGCTGGTGATTACCGCGCACGTCTGCCAGTCGAAACCCATCTGGGAAGAATGGTATCCGATATCCCGGATGGTCTCCCGAACGACTTGGGGCATGTCTACATAACAATCCGTGGTAATCTCCCCGGCAATGAATGCCAAGCCGGTAGTGACCAGTGTTTCGCAGGCCACACGGCATTTCTTGTCCTGGGCCATTATGCTGTCTAAAATGGCATCGGAAATGCAATCTGCCACTTTGTCCGGATGTCCCTCAGTTACCGATTCGGAGGTGAATAAGTACTTTTCTTTTTCCATACAAGATCTCCTATTAGAATTTCCTGGTCATAAAGACCCCCAGCGTCCCGGATTCGGAGCTGCCCCGCTTTCGGGCAAAAGCATCATGTTATCGATAAGCCTTGTTTTTCCAATTTTAACTGCAAGCGCCATGAGCGCAGGCTTGGTGATGCGTTCCATCGGTTCGAGGGTTTCCGGATCGCAGACGACGATATAATCAATGACCGCTTCCACGTAAGCACGAATGCGCTCGGAGGCGCTTTGGATAATTTTAACCGTGTCGGTTTCGCCGCAGAGAACCTGCTTCTTTGCCTCTTCTAGAGACTGGAAAAGGCTTTGAGCTGCAGGTCTCTGTTCGGCAGTCAGATAGGCGTTACGGGAACTCATGGCCAAGCCTTCCGGCTCCCTTACCGTGGGAACTCCGACGATCTCAATGTCGAAATTGAGATCTTTGACCATCTGCCGGATGACCAACAGCTGCTGGAAGTCCTTCTGACCGAACAGGGCCACATGAGGTCGAATGATATTGAAAAGTTTGGCCACAATCGTGGCCACCCCTGTAAAATGGATAGGCCGGGAGCGGCCGCAAAGGTATTTCGGCAATTTGGAAAGGCGCACGCTTGTCTGAAAGCCGTGCCTGTAGATTTCCTGGGCATCCGGATAGAACACTGCATCCACCTTTTCCGGCTTTATAAGCTCCACATCCCGTTTCAAGTCCCTGGGATATGCCTTTAAGTCTTCCCGCGGTCCGAACTGAGTGGGGTTGACGAAGATGCTGACCACCAAAAAATCGCCCCTTTTCCGTCCTTCCCGGATCAGGGAGAGGTGCCCGTCGTGGAGATAACCCATGGTGGGAATGAGCACAAGCTTCTTCCCTTTTTTTCGCAGGGTGTCACACCGCTCATGCATACCGCGGATGTCCGTTACGATTTTGATCACAGTCTTCCCCCTAAAAAATAGGCTTTTCTCCTAAAAAAGAAGCGGCAACATACTCCTTCTCTTCATTTCCAAAAAAAAGCCATAAGCAAATCCTTTTAGGGCATCGACTTTTCTTTGTCAACTGCAGGATAATTGATTAAAAACCTAAGCCGAATTCGGAAAAAATACAAAACAAAACCCTCTGTCTATACGGGCTCATGAAAGACACCCGAGAGGCAGGCCAAGAGCCGACCTTTTTCATTTTTTGACTGATTCGAAAAGAATAAAATATGGACTTTTGTCGCCCCGGACTTTCTGCAAAATCCGTCTATCGACGTGGCATTATTCTGAAGGCTCTTTAGAAGGCCCTTTCTTTTTGCCCGTCACCTGGCAGGCGTCTTTGACTCATGTGGAAATGCCCATTTTTGGCAAAATATAGGCCTGAAGCACAATCCATGCCCCGACGACGATCAGAAGAATGACAATTTCGCTCATCAAGTTTTTCCTTTCGGAATTGTCTTGCTAAAATATCGGAGTCAATTCAATTCCTTACTCTTTTAATGTAACGCATCTCTATGAAATCAGCAAGGGCTGGGATCTCCTCCAGGCCGAATTTGGGAACGTTTAAGTCAAGATTCGAATCGGTCACCCATGCCACCAGGTCGGAGTTTCCCGCAAACAAGGGCGCTTCATGAACAGCGGCTCTGAATACCTCGATCTTGGGCCACCGCTTTCTTTTAAATCCCTCAATAAGGATCAGATCCACGTCATTAAAGTATTGCTTAAGATAGCTGAGGGATTCGCTTTTTTCGTCATCCTTGATTATGGCGATCCGGCCCGGAGAGGCAATAAGGACCGTGTCTGCACCGGCGTTTTTATGTCTCCAGCTGTCCTTTCCTTCTTGATCGAGATTGAATCCGTGATGGGCATGTTTGATGACACCGATTCGATGTCCCCGCCGCTTAAGTTCGACAATCAGCTTTTCCAGTATGGTCGTCTTCCCGGATGCAGAGTTTCCCACCACAGACAGCAATTGGGGCATCCTCCCTCCTTTCGAAGCCAAAGATAGGCTTATTTCACCACCTCACCGATTTTTTCGCTAAGTTTCGGGACAAAATCGAGGATATCAGCCACGACTCCCACATCGGCCACCTGAAATATGGGGGCCTTCGGGTTCTTGTTGACGGCCACCATGAAGGGGGAGCCCTTGATTCCTCCCAGGTGCTGAAAAGATCCGCTGATTCCCAAGGCCAGATACACCTTAGGCTTGACAGTCTTGCCCGAGGTTCCCACTTGCCGGGATTTTTCCATCCATTTGGCATCCACGATAGGTCTGGAACAGGACACGTCTGCACCCATTACTTTTCCCAGCTCATGAATGATTTCAAGGTTCTCCTGCTCTTCGATGCCGCGACCTACGGATACCAGCACTTCCGATTTCGTGATGTCCACATCGCCGGCCTCGGCCTCCACCAGTTCTATAAAGCGTCTTGGAGGAGCCGGAGCCCTCTCTTGAAAAGCTTCCGGCGTCTTGTCGATAATTTGCCCGCTTTGATCTTTTCGTTCATTGGGGGAGAAAGCACCGGGTCGAAGTGTGATGACCGCACCTTGGGTCACGTCGCATACCACGTGGGTCCTCACCATTCCGTTGAACTCCTCACGAACAGCCCTTAACCTCTGCCCTTCCCTAGCTTCAAGACCAACCGCATCGGGGAGATAAGCCGCTTCCTGACAAATCGAAAGCCCGGGCGCCAAATCCATACTGAAATGTTCATGGGGCATCAGAACGATGCTGCCCTTGGGTAGAATGCGGCTCAGCATGGGCCGAATCACCTCGGCATTCGGATAGGAAAGCGCTTCATTCTCAATCTTCCATACGGTGGCAAAAGACCGGGCTGCCTCTTGACAAACGCCTTCCACATCTTTTTTGAACCCATGACCACGGCCACGGGGACAGCTTCCTGTTCAAGCATTTCCGCCGCCGATTTCAGCTCCAGGGCCGTGTCGTCGATCACGCCGTTTTTATGCAGAATATAAGCAATCATCGGGGCCATCACTTGATCCCTCCTTTGGATTTTAAAATCTCAACGAGCTTGTCGATGATTTCCTCATCACTTCCCTCCAGAATCTCGGCGCCTTTTCCGAGCTGGGGGGTGAAGTAATCGATCCGCTTGACCCGGGCACCTGTCTTTCCAACAGTCTCCGGTGCAACAGCAATATCCGAGATTCCGTGGATGGGGATTTCCACGGAAGCCACCTTGCGGATCCCACGGATACCGACATATCTGGGTTCGTTGATCCCGGTCTGAATGGAAAGGACGCAGGGAAGCCGGATCTCACTGAACTCCTGGTTTCCACCGGCGATCTCACGTCCGATTATGAGGGTGTCAGCGCCGGTAACCTCAATGTGGTTGACCAGAGCGGCAAAGGGCCATTGAAGCATGGCGGCGAGCATCCCGCCGACCTGTCCCGCACCATCGTCGGCCTGGGCCCCAGTGAGAACCAGATCGAATCCCCCCTTTTTCACTTCGGCCTTCAAGGCGACGGCGACCCCCCGGCCATCGCAACCTTCCAAAGCCGGATCCATGAGATGGATGCCCTTATCCGCACCCATGGCCATTTCACGCCGGATCACTTCCTCAGTCTCCTCAGATCCGAGGGAAACCACGGTAACGGTGCCGCCCACTTTGTCACGGATGCGAATGGCTTCTTCAACGGCGTAATTGTCCCATTCGTTCACTGAATAGACGAGATCCTCCCGCTCAATATCGGTACCCTCCTTGTTCACCGTGATTTCATTTTCAGATGTATCCGGAACCCGTTTGATACACACTAAAATCTCCATGAATCTCCTCCCAAACCGTCAATGTCCGTTTTTCGATTCCGAACGCGTTTCCGCAGTCGGGTTCGAAATTGGTAAGGCATCCCAGTCCATTTGCTGATGTACCAGTTCCACCAGGTCCATGGCTTTCATTTTTCCTTCCAGACCGCTGGTTTTGATGGCATCTTCGATATTGACCATACAAAAGGGGCAGGTCGTGACGACTACGGTGGCCCCGGCGTTCTGGGCCATCTCCACCCTCAATTTCCCCATCCGGGTTTCTTCTATCGGTTCATAAAAAAGCATCAGTCCGCCGCCACCGCAACAGAAACTTCGGTCTTTGGACCGTTCCATTTCCACCCGGCGGATCCCTGGAATCGCATCCAATACACGTCGGGGTGTTTCATAAATGCCGTTATGCCGTCCAAGATAGCATGGATCGTGATAGGTGTATACCGCATGGGGATCTTCGATCTTTTTCAATCGAAACCTCCCTGAAACAAGTATTCGTTCGAGGACTTGGCATATGTGTTCGACCTCCGGAATACCCTTGTAATCATGCCTGAGCGCATTATATGCATGGGGATCCGCCGTTACAATTTTTTTCACGCCGCTTTCAAGGATGGCCTCTGTATTCCGGTTTCTCAGTTCTAAAAAAAGCATCTCCTCCCCGAAGCGCCGAACCTCATGGCCGCTGTCCATTTCAGCGGAACCCAAGATTCCGAAATCGACACCGGCGCCCCGAAGCACTCGGGCCGTTGCACGGGCAATCTCCTGAATCCGGTCGTCAAAAGAGGTGATGCTGTCCACAAAATAGAGAGTCTGAGCGGACGCCTTTTTCCCCAACACCTTGACATACCCCAGATCCTTAGCCCATTCGGATCGCTTTTTTTCCATTTTTCCGTAAGGGTTGCCTCGCTTTTCCAAGGCCGAAAAGGGCTTTTGAAGGGACTGGGGAACCCGGCCCTCGTCGACGAGTCCTCGTCGAAGGTCCACTATCTTGTCGATATATTCGATGACCAGAGGGCACTCTTCCTCGCAAGCGCCGCAAGTTGTACAAGACCAGATTTCATCGTCTTCTAAAACGCCGTTCATCAGGGTCTTTTTGTTTTCCGCCCCCGACCAGAGCGGGTACCTTTCGAACAGGGCATCACGGCATTTGATGGAAATGAAACGGGGTGAAAGGGGACGTCCCACCGCATTGGCCGGGCAGTTGTCGGAACACCGGCCGCAGTCCGCACATGAATAAAAGTCGAGCATATGCTTCCAGGTGAAATCCTCCAATTTTTTAACACCAAAGGATTCCAGGCCGTCCAGTTGCTCTTCAGGAACGTCCCATTTCACCGGTTTTACATTCCCCTTATCCAGCTTCATGAAAAAGACATTGAAAAATGAGGTGATAACATGAAAATGCTTTCCCAACGGCAGAAAGCATAAAAAGAAAAAAAAGATCAGTTCGTGCGACAAGTAAGCGGCCAGATGAACGGCCTGCAGGGTCGACGTCGCATTTGGTGCTAAAACCACTGCGGCCATCCCCTTCAGAGTCATGGGAAGAACCATTTCCGTTTCTAGATGGGACTGGAACTGATAAGCGACGAGGCTGCCTTCAAACAGCGCATCGGAAACCATAAGGCCGCTGATCAGAAGCAAAACGAAAACCGCTTCGGCTGTGTGATCTTTTCCGTACTGAGCCGGGACATCGTATCGCTTCGGCTTGAACACACCCCGCCGAATCATCGCGATCAGGCACGTGATCAAGACTATAGTGGCAGCAATATCCTTAACTACCATGTAAATATTTCCTGGAGTTCCCTTCAAAATCGGAAGCGTGAAGCCGTCGATGATCCCCAAAAAAACCAGCGTAATGGAACGCAAGGAAAGAATAACAAAGCCGACAAATAAAAAGATATGCAAAATTCCGGCTAAGGGATATCGAGGCTGCCGATACTGGGCCAAAGCATACCGGATTGTTGCCCCGATACGCTCTGCCAACCGGTTGATGCGGGGATCTGAAGATGCCACAAGCAATGGGCGCGTCCGCCTGTAGAGGATATAAGAAAAGATACCGATCCCCGCCAATGGAATGATCCACCATAAAATAATCGCGGGAATACCTAAAAAAGAGGCCTTTGCCGGGGAAATGAACTCGACTTTCATTCGTATCTTTTCCTGTTGATGTCTTTCAAATTAGAAGGCAATGAATGAATACTCATTCATTTATGCAATGCCGGGTGATCCTGTCAAGAAAAAAATGCGGCCGGGAAAAGCGCATCAATCAATATGCGCCATCGCGTTGACAAATCTTTCGAATCTGGCTAGTAAAGATTTCTACGGAATTTCAGGGGACACCCTGGCGGACAGAGAAACACTCATCAACAGGAGCGGAAGGAGGAAACATGACCCAGAAAGTCAGATACGAAGACAAACCGTGGCTTTCCCATTATGAGCCGGGCGTTCCGGAACACATCGATTATGAAACCAAGTGCATGCCTGGTTTTTTAGAAGACTCGACCCGGAATTTCCCGGACCATATGGCACTCCTGTTTCAGGGTTATTCCATCTCTTTCCGGGAAATGAACGAGATGGTCGACCGGTTTGCCCGGGCGTTGAACGACTTCGGTATCCGAAAGGGCGACAGGGTCGCTATTCTCCTGCCGAACCTGATCCCCTGCGTCATCAGTTACTATGCGGCACTGAAGATCGGCGGTGTCGTGGTGATGAACAACCCCCTCTATTCGGATTGGGAACTGGAGCATCAGTTCAATGATTCCCAAGCCAAGATCTTGATCACTCTGGATCTTTTGGCTAACCGCATGATCGATCTTCGACCCAAAACTCATATTGAAACAATCATTTACACTTCCATCGGCGACTACCTTCCTTTTCCGAAAAATCTCCTGTTTCCGCTGGTGGCCAAAAAGAAGAAGCTTTCGGCAACCGTCAAGCCTGCCGAAAGGCTTTACCGCTGGAAAAAGGTATTGGAAACCCATTCCCCGGATCCGCCCCGGGTAATGCTTTCCTTTGACGAGATTGCCATGCTGCAATACACCGGAGGAACCACCGGCGTCTCCAAAGGAGTCATGCTGACCCACGAAAACTTGAGCAAGCAGGTCCAGCAAACTTGTGCATGGTTTCCCCAGTTTAAAAAAGGCAAGGAGATCATGCTGGGGGCGTTACCTTACTTTCATGTTTTCGGGCTGTCGGCCTCCATGAATTTTGCCGTCTACATGGGATGGGGGCAAATCCTGATCCCAAAACCCCAGCCGGAGCCTCTGCTGGAAGCCATCCGGAAATTCAAACCCACCTTTGCTCCCCTGGTTCCCACCATGTACATCGGTATGCTCAACCACCCGGACATTCACAAGACCGATCTCACTTGCATCAAGGGGTGCTTTTCCGGAAGTGCGCCGTTGCCTGTGGAAGTCATCCACGATTTCGAAGCCAAAACCGGAGCGGTGATTGTTGAGGGGTTCGGCCTCACCGAGACTACGCCGGTCACCCATATCAACCCCTTCAGCGGGGGCCAGCGTAAGGTAGGAAGTGTGGGCTTGCCCATTTCCGACACGGAATGCCGCATTTCGGCTCTCGAAGACTGGCAGAAGGAAATGCCGGTGCAAGAATCAGGGGAACTGCTCATCAAAGGTCCACAGGTCATGAAGGGCTACTGGAACAAGCCCGAAGAAACAAAGGTTGTTTTGACAGATGGTTGGCTGCACACCGGCGACATCGCCAAAATGGACGAAGAGGGGTACTTTTATATCGTCGATCGGAAAAAAGATATGGTTATCTCCGGCGGGTACAACGTCTATCCGAGAGAAATCGACGAAGTGTTTTATGACCATCCCAAAGTCCTGGAGGTTTGCTCCATCGGGATCCCTCACCCGACCCGGGGAGAGGCGATCAAGGTTTTCGTGGTGCTCAAAGAAGGGGAGGATGCGACCGCCGAGGAATTGATGGCCCATTGTCAAACCCGCCTGGCCAAATACAAGCTTCCCACCGAAATCGAGTTTCGAAAAGAGCTCCCCAAATCCACGGTAGGAAAAGTATTGAGAAAAGAATTAAGAGGCGAAGAGATCAAAAGGCGTAAGGCTTCTTAGACAATCGACGATACCGCACCGAAAACGGCAAAACGATTGGAATGGAAAAACAAACATCCGGGGGTGCATGAAAGCATCGCCGCCGTGCGTTTGTCTTGCAAAAACATTAAAAGGGGTATTTTTTCCCCTTGATCACTTTATCGGCGATGAATCGCCTCAACGGTATGGTGTCGATGGGCTGGTAGTCGGCCAGAGCATCGATGGTGGCAAACAATCGGGGCAGTCGATCCTTTTTCTCCGCGAAGGCAACCACCTGTTTGGCCCGGAATACGATGCCGGCCATGGCGTCGTTGATATAGACCTTCACCGCTGCGCCATGATAGTCACTTGCGGCAGCGCCCTTTTTTTGCTGAACTTTTTGTGCCCGCAGCAGGCTGCTTTCCATGGCATAGATTTCCATCACTATCTCCGCCAACAGTGCGACGACCTCCTGCTCCTTCTCCAGCCTGATCATGAGCTGGTTGGCTGCAATTCCTGCTGCTAGAAGGAAGATCTTCTTGCTCGACAGCATATAACGCTTCTGCAAGGCAAGGGGTGAAGGGTCCGTTGTTCCGGCGGATTCCGGGGATCCCTTTGTCAACATCTCCTGGACCTTTTGAATAGCCTCTAAAACAGCGAGCCTCCCTTTCATGGCCCGCCTGAAGAGTGTAGCGCCTATTAACAGTCGATTGATCTCATTTGTCCCTTCGAAGATGCGGTTGATCCGGGCATCCCGGTACATCCGCTCCGCCGGATACTCGGCCGTATATCCGTTTCCTCCATGAATCTGCAACAGCTCGTCGACGCAAAAATCAAGGGTTTCGCTGCCGAAGACCTTGGCAATGGAGCACTCGATGGCATACTCCTCAATGGTACGGGCGTTGACATCGGGATTTTTTCGCTCTTCGGGAGTCCTGGCGCTCAAGATATCTTCTAAGGCTGCAGACACGCGATACACCATCGATTCTGCGATGTAGGTTTTAATGCTCATATCGGCCAACTTATTCTTGATCATGCCGAAAGAGCAGATTTTTTTCCCGAACTGTTCCCTCATGGTGGCGTACTTGGCCGCTTCAGCAACTCCGATCTTGCAACCACCCACCACGCTCGCCCCTAGCTTGTATCGGCCGATGTTTAAGACATTGAAAGCGATTTTGTGCCCTTTGCCCACCTCGAATAAAACGTTTTCCACCGGGACTCGGCAGTCCTTAAACACAATCGGGGTAGTGGAGGATCCTTTTATCCCCAGTTTCTTTTCTTCCGGTCCGTGGGAAACCCCTGGAAAGTTCCGCTCGACGATGAAGCCGGTGAACTTTTCACCGTCTACCTTGGCATACACGATGAACAGATCGGCCCATTGGCCGTTGGTGATGTAAATCTTCTCGCCGTTGATCAGATAGTGCGTCCCCTCTTCGGAGAGCACCGCCGTTGTCTGAGCATTCAACGCATCGGAACCTGCATTGGGCTCAGTCAGGCAATAGGCGGCAATCCACTCGCCGGTGGCCAGTTTTCCAAGATACCGTTTTTTTTGGTCTTCGTTGCCAAAATAAACAATGGGAAGAGTGCCGATGCCGGTATGGGCTCCGTGTGCCACCGCAAAAGACGCTCCGGTGGAGCTGGCAATGGCTTCAGTTACCAGACATGTGCTGATCTTGTCCATTCCCTCGCCGCCATACTCTTCCGGAATATCGGTGCCGTTGAGGCCTAACTCCCCCGCCATTTTAAAGAGGGAGCGGATATACGATACATCCTTTTCCTCGATACGATCCATGTTCGGCTGGATCTCTTTTTTAACGAAATCCACGGCCGCCTGATAGATCATCTGGTGTTCTTTGGACATCTCTTCAGGCACAAAGATATCCTCCGGCTTGATGTCCGCAATGAGGAATTCTCCGCCTGCAAACACTTTTCTCTTTTCCATCTCAGATATCCCTTTCATCGATTTTCCCCTAAAACTTTATTGGCTGTCCCGGGAGGTACCGACCCCGTTGATCAGCAATTCCACCAACGGATCCGCCATGGAAACCAGATCGTATCCGGTTTTAGAATGCAGCCACGTATTGATCACTTCGTCGATGGCACCCACCATAAACCTTTTCACCAGGCCAAGATATAAATCTTTTCGAACACTTCCCTCTTCCTGACCCTGGTCGATGATCTCGGAAAGCAGATCCAAATACATCTTGGACATTGCCTTGATCTGTTCTTCCGCCGATCGGTTGATCTGGTGCGTTTCCGTCTGGTAAACAACAGCCATGTTCCGGTCATCCTGAAAAGCCTTGAGGTGTAACCGGATCAGGTTCCGCAATTTTTCTATGGCACTATCCCCTTTATTCACCGCCTCCTTGAAACGTTCGAAGACCTGCTTGGTTTTGTGCTGGAAAAATTGGATCAGGATATCGTCTTTGTTTTTGAAATATAAATAGATCGTTCCGTCGGCAACACCGGCCTCTCTGGCAATTTGGGAGACGGAGGATTGATAAAAACCCTGTTCGGCAAACACCTTGATTGCCGCTTCGAGGATGCGGTGATATTTATCGTTTCTTTTCTCCTGACTGTAAATGGTACACTCCTCTTTAAACGGCAAGGATTATGAATGAATGTTCATTCATTTATCAGCCCCTCAATCATCCTGTCAAGGGGAAAATGAACTGTATCTAATTATTCAAACCGGTTTCATATTAAGATAGCACACGCCGGGGGGAAATATCGAATGGTCGATTACCTGATGGATCAGGCTAGAAAATGAATCAACGTTCAGTTGTCTGAGAATAGCGCACACAGGATGGATATTGTTTTCAAATAAAAAAGGCATCCGGGTTCAAACACAGATGCCTTTGATATGTCGGGACAGGCTATAGCTTTTTTACGTTCTTGGCCTCGGGGCCTCTTTCACTCTTCTCCACTTCAAAGCTTACCCGGTCTCCTTCCGCGAGGGTTTTAAAGCCTGGGGTATCGATGGAGGAGTAATGCACGAATACATCCTGACCGTTTTCCTGGTTAATGAAGCCGTACCCTTTTCTGTCATTAAACCATTTAACCGTTCCTACTGCCAAAGCTCTGACCTCCTTTCAAGCGTTGCAAAGTTGAACCAGACGTTTGGTCGTTACGCCGGCAAAGGAACCGTTCCTTCAAGCGAAATCGACCTCATCGTACCGGACCGCCCAGCCCCGCCGGCTTTGAAAATCCTTCCCAAGCCTGCCATCGGGCCGCTCCACCGCCAGCGACACTATGCAAACCATTTTCAAAGGTCAAGCGAAAAATCAACATGAGATGAGACGATCTAGTCCGCCTCATGATCCATATAAATTTCGCTGAAAAGTACTCTTGAAAAAGTATCTTTTACGAACCGGTACTCTTGAAAAAGTCGTGCTGGCATTCGGTCGAAAAAATATCACGGCCGGTGCCTTTCATCAGGCCATATAATCCCGCAGGCGGATCTTTCGAATCATCGAATACGGCTTGCGCCTCCGGAGTTGCTGGGCACAGCTCCTTTACGGCGACTATACTATATTTATCTCGATACGCTTTTTCGACCGAATCGGCGGATATCCGGAAATTCCCATCATGGAAGATATAACGTTCATACACCGAATCCGAAAGATGGGTGGAAAGATCGTCATCCTAAATGCCCGGGCATTCACTTCCGCAAGGCGGTGGGAAAGGGAAGGGATTCTTTCAAGAACCTTTCGCAATTGGATACTGATGCTGCTTGATGGATGTGGCGTGCAGGCGGCGGTCTTGGCACGTTTTAGCCGCCCTTATGGATCATAAAAAGTGATGTCGTCAGTTTACACAGGGGTGTTTTAAGTCTTTGGCATGACCGCTCTTTCATATTGAAATTCCCGTGACCATGCGCTATCAGGTTAAAAAAAATAGACAAAAAAGGTGTTTTGGGTGGTTGTCGCTTCATGGACATCTATTCAAATCCATGTTTGCACTCTGCCTTGACGAATCGATGGCAGGCGGTACTGCACCCGGTTGAGGAGGGGATATGGACTTTCATAAACTGGCGGATGACTTGGGATTGAATTTGGATGAGTTCAAAGAACTACTGGAGCTTTTCGTCGATACATCCACGGCTGATCTGGACAAGGCCCTTTCGGCCGTAGATGCGAAAGATACGGAAACGGCGGCAAGGGCTATTCATTCCATCAAGGGCGCTTCCGGAAATTTGGGCTTCATGGAAATATACGAAGCGGCCAGAAAGCTTGAAGCCGACGCACGGGACAACCGGTGGGAGGAGATCTTGATACCGATTCATCGACTCAAAGATCAGATACGGGATATCGCGGCAATGCTTCATCCGTGAACCGGAACCCGAATCAGAAATGTGTGCTCGTGCCGTATGATCTAATGAGAATGCCAGAAGGGTTCCGATTATAGAAAAGAAGTCATCTATGCCATTTCCCATACTCATCGTGGAAGACAATCCGGTCTCCCGTAACATTCTTTATAAAATTTTAGCCAATGCCGGATATGATGTCGTTGCCACCGAAAACGGCCATGAAGCCCTGAAGGTATTCCGGGATCGGTTTTTCCCTATTATTCTCAGCGATTGGCTCATGCCCGGAATGGACGGCGTTGAGTTGTGCAGGGCCATCCGCAAAATGTCGCTGCCCGGATACATCTTTTTCGTTCTTCTCACCGCAAAGGATTCCAAGGCGGACATCATCGAGGGGCTTGAAGCCGGAGCCGACGATTATCTCACCAAGCCCGTTCTCCACGCCGAGCTGACGGCGCGCATCCGCACAGGCATCCGTATTCTTGAGCTGGAAAAATCCCTCAAAGCCGCCGCCGAGAAGATCAAGGCTCTTTCCATGACCGACCCCATGACCGGATGTTATAACCGAAGATACCTCAACGAACGTCTTCCCCAGGAAATCACGAGATCCAGAAGATACGGACGTTCCCTTTCCATTGTCCTATGTGACATCGATTATTTCAAAAGCGTCAACGACACCCACGGACATGCAGCCGGGGACATAGTCCTTAAAAACGTTGCCAATTGTCTTAATGAATCTGTTCGAAAGGGAATAGATTGGGTGGTTCGATTCGGCGGCGAGGAGTTCCTCCTGGTTCTTCCTGAAACCGAGTTCCGCTTTGCCTTGCAAGCCGCCGAAAGGCTCCGACAAACAGTCGCAGATAGAGCCATCGATCTGAACCAAACAAGCGTAGGGGTGACAATCAGCTTTGGAATTACCGGTTTCACTGCGGATTCTCCTGATGATAAAATCTCACCTGAAAAGATGATTTCCATGGCAGATCACTATTTATATGAAGCTAAGAAAGAGGGAAGAAATTGTGTAATGGGAGGAGCACTCTAGAAAAAGCAGAAAAACAAACGATTGGGGTTCTCAAAACGAGGCTGATGAAAAAACGGACAAAGACCTGTGAATTCCTATTTTTTATCAGAAATGATCGATCTAAAAAAATGCTTGATTCCGCCCTCTAAGATAGCCGTTCAAAATCGGCCCAATGCACCTTCCCCGCCATCATGCTCTTTCTAAAATACGAATGATTTTAGGTTGATAGGATTCTTTCAGGCCCATGCGATGACCCTTGGCCCTGACAAAAATAAAGGAAAGCCCCAGGAATAAAAATGCGGCTCCGACTGAGAGGCCGGCAGGCTTAAAACCCAACACAGGCGCAACCTCCTGGCCCAGGAAACCTCCCACCATCATCGACAGGATAGGTAATAAGTACAAGAGAAAGGAAGCTTTAACCAGTGAACCTGTCTCGAATCCCATTACGACTCGGTCGCCGATCCGGGCGCCTGCGACATTAATAGCATCCACTTCCATGTCCTTTCCGCCGCCGAAGGTATGACAGGAGCTTTTGACCGAGCATGATTCACAGGCACCGGTCTTTTGAGTCTTGATGCGTGCGATTTCCCCTTTAACGTCAATAACGATCCCTTCTTCCGTGGTCAAGCACAACCCCCTCTCTTCAAGCCCTGAACCGGTATGGCGTGTCCTCAGGATGCCGCAACTGAAATGTCGTTTTAATCAGGCTGGACATCTTGATAACAAATCAAACCGCACTGGAGGCACCGCCGGGCTTCCTGAATTGCCATCTCCTGGGTGAAGTCTTTTTCGATCTCCTGGGCCTGATCCATTTTGGGAAAAGTAGATGAAATCGTAAAAGGCTGATTTTTCTCGCGCCGCAAGTCTTTTCGGAAGATCCAAAGGGTTTCGCTAAATCTCAAGAACTCGGTACAAGTGCCTTAAACAGCTTGAGATTTTTAACGCTCATCCCTTTGCCTCTTTTTTCCGAAAAGACTTGAATGGCGCTCACAAAACCTTTTTACAAGCCATCAAAGTTTATTCGCGAACCATACCTAAACGTATTCAAACGCTCTGTTATCATTCTTTTTTCTATACCATGTCATGTTTTTTTATGCAACTGCAGGGTATATTCTGGATGTCGGAGTCTGGTATCAGTACGTTTTTCGGAAGCGACAGCCCAATTCCCCATATCATTTTCTAATGAACCGATGCAACCAGTTGGCGCCACCTAAAATCCGCGATTGATTATGCGAAAAATAATATTGATAGCTTCGTAAAAAGGTTTTATGAGCGCCATTCAAGTCTTTTCGGAAAAGAGAGGAAAAGGGTTGAGCGTTAAAAATCTCAAGCTGTTTGAGGCACTTGTGCCGAGTTCTTGAGATTTAGCGAAACCCTTTGGATCTTCCGAAAAGACTTGCGGCGCGAGAAAAATCGGGCTTTTTACGATTTCATCAATATAAAAAGCCCGCGTATGCCGTGGTCAGATCCTTGGAATCTTCCCGCTTGAATGGCAGCAACGTTTGTTTTATCATCGCTTTCACTTCGTTGGTTCGGGTCGTGTGGTGTTTGAGCAATACCTATCTACATGAATCGACAAGGTATTTCAATTTATTTCTCAAGAAAATGCTTGGCTATCGCTGATCTTAAGTTACAAACTCCTTGACTTTATGAAACCGAGGGAATTTACTCCTCACGCTTTTCCAATTCGAACAAGTAATCGTATTTTAAATGACAGCGAATCAAAAAGCTAACGTCGGGGTGATTGCCGCCTTGACTCTGGTCCACTTTACTGGCGACCTTTACGCCTCATTCATCAACCCCCTTCTCCCTGTCTTTGCCGACTCCTTTTCCTTGTCCATGACCCAGGTGGGGCTGCTCGCCGGCGTCAACAGGTTATTCATGTTCGTGGTCCAACCGTTGGCCGGATACTTCGCTGATCATTACCGAAGCCGCCTTTTTGTACTGGGCGGCCCCCTGTTGACCATGGTTTTCATCCCTATCGTGGGGTATGCCCCGAGTTTTTTATTTCTTATGGCGTTTATTGCCATCGGATCCATCGGCCAGGCCCTGTTTCACCCTCCCGTGGCAGGAATGATCTCCGGTTATTCGGGCCGCCATTTCGGCTTCTCCATGTCCATCTTCAATGTAGGCGGTACCTTTGCCTTTGCGGTGGGACCCATAATGATCACGACAATCGTACGCTACCTGGGTCTTAAAGGAGCTGTCTATTCGATGCTGATCGGACTTCCTCTCATGGTCGTTCTCTTCAAAACAGTTCCGAAGCCGGAAGGGGAGGGGTTGACCAGCCACGGTTTCTTCGACTCCTTGAAGGAGTCGTTGGGAAGTGCCTGGAAAGGGATTGTGGTGATCTGGATCGTGATGGTTTTAAGGGCGTTTGTAAGCCAGACCTGGCTCACCTTTACACCGGTTCTATTCGCCAGAGGAGGTCATTCGTTGATTTCGGTGGGGTTCATTGTTTCCCTATTTACCCTCGCCGGGACCCTCAGCGGACTCCTTGCCGGTCATCTTGCGGATCGACTCGGTTACAAACCCATTTTCTACGCCAGCAGTCTTTTCACAGCCCCGTTGCTGCTTCTTTCGATTCACCTGGGCGGTAACTGGGTCTTTCCCTTGGCATTTCTAACCGGGTTTTTTTCATTGGCCACGCTTCCGCTAGGCGTGGCTCTAGGACAAGAAATCGCTCCAAAGGGAAAATCCATGGTGGCAAGCCTCATGATGGGACTGGCCCTCGGTGTGGGAGGCGTGATGAGTCCACTGGTCGGAAAATTCGCGGATCTCTATACTCTCAAGGCCGTCCTTTACTGGCTGCCGGTCATCCCCATCGTCAGTCTCTTTTTCGTCTATCATCTCCCCGAAAAGTTCCCTTCTTCCAAGGGTGCCTGATCCTGTCATTTTAGGACCTGTGTTAAAAGAACCCGTAACGACCGGCTTCTGAAAGGCCCATCGCCGTCTTTAACCGGAAAGCTGCTGTTGACAAAAAACGGCTTGTGTTTAAGATTAGCCTAAAAAGATCCCCCTTTCATATCCTTCAGCTTTTTCGGGATCATATGAAGTACTTACTGTTGCCTAAAGGAGGGTTTTGACTTGTCAGACAGCAAACTTTACGATCTCATCATTGTCGGAGGCGGACCGGCAGGATTGACCGCCGCCATTTACGCCATGCGGGCGGCTCTGGATACGGTTCTGATTGAAAAGGGTGTCCATGGCGGACAGATCGCCAATACGGACAGCGTGGAAAATTACCCAGGATTCGAAACCATTACAGGTTTCGAGCTTTGCCAGAAATTATCCGATCATGTTAAGTCTTATGGGATTGAAATACATCAAAAAGAGGTGATTGTCATCGAACCCGGTATCGATTTCCACTCGGTTCGACTCGATGACGGCCAAACCCTGAATGCCCGTTCGGTCATTCTGGCCTCCGGCGGCACACCCCGCAAACTCGCCGTTCCCGGCGAAGATAAGTTCTACGGAAAGGGGGTCTCGTATTGCGCCACCTGTGACGGGTTTTTTTACCGGGGTAAGACGGTGGTTGTGGTCGGCGGCGGCGACACCGCCATGGAGGAAGCGTTATATCTGGCCAAGATCACTAAAAAGGTATACCTGACCCATCGCCGTGATGCCTTCAGGGCCAGCCGCATCCTTCAGCAGCGCGTTATGGCCGAATGCAAGATCGAGGTTTTGTGGAACACTGTGGTCACGGAAATCAAGGCTGATGATAAAGGGGTAAACGCCGTCACCTTGCAGGATACCAAAACGAGTGAAAAACGACATCTGTCTACAGACGGCGTTTTCGTCTTCATCGGTTTCGTGCCCAATAACAAGCTGGTTCCCAGCGGTGTGGATATGAATGCCCAGGGATATGTCATCACCGACGAGAAGTGCGAAACCCGGATCCCGGGTCTCTTCGTGATAGGCGATCTGAGACAGAAATACGCCCGCCAGATTGTGACCGCCGCAGGGGATGGCTGTACCGCCGCCTTGGCCGGGGCGCACTACGTAGAGATGAAAAAGGCCTCCGATGCCTGCACCCTGTCGGAATAACCCCCCGGCAGAATTTTTCCCTTGCCGTAATCTCCGATACTCATCCCAAAACCAGCAACAGGGCAGCGCCTGCCACCATGACCAAACCCGCGCCCAGGTGCTGGATGAGCCGCTTTTCCCCTAAAAAAATCCCGCCGTAGAGCATGGCAAACAAGATACTGAGCCGCTTGACGGAGATCATATATGCGGTCTGTACCAATTCCAGAGCCCAATAGTGGCACAATACCATTCCGCTCATGGCCAAAGCCAGGCATAGAAGAGGCCGGGGACGCTTCAACCAGCCCCAACTCAGCCGCCGACTCCAGCTCATCACCGCGCCCAATGCCAGGGCGTGCAAGATCGAATAGATTGCCAGTGCAAACAGGGGTGTGGAAGCCAACACCGCCTTGCGACCCAAAACAGCCGTATAGGCATAGAGCGCGCTGACGGCGAGCATCATCCAGGAACCCGGCTCTCGAAACGCCGTCACGAAGGGTTGGTGCCAGCTCGATCGAACTTGTTCAAAGTACAGGCCGTAGACCCCGCCCGTCAACAGCGCCACACCGATGATCCCCCAGGCTGAAGGAAACTCTCCCAAAAAGAACAGCCCGGTGAGTACCGAAAAAAACGGGGTGAAAGAGAGAAAGGGCTGGGTCAGAGCAAGGGGGGAAAGCCTGATGGCGCGATGGTAGAGCAGGGTGGCCGCCACCTCGGCGGGCAGGGCCAGGCCCATGGCCTGCCAGAAACCGGGCCTAAGCTCCGGCCAGGGGGTGAATATCAACAGGATCACACCCAAAGGGACAACGCTGAAGATGCGGGCCATGGCCATTTCGCCTGCGGGCCGATCACTGAACCAGCGCTTGAGCAAAAAGTCGGCGGTGGCCGTTCCCAACGCTGCGATCAGGGCCAGGAAAAACCAGCTCATGCCCTCACGGCCTGAAAAACTTCCGGCATCCCATTCCGGATCGAAGCGTTGTGTCCGACATTGGTGATCCTTGACAGAATCGGCATTTTGGCTATAGTGATGTTCAGGTGCAATTTTTTACGAGGATCACTCCCCATGCCGCCCCCCTATCGCCGTGATTTCATCAATCTATCCCGAAGGCAGTTTCTTCAACGAACCATCCGGGCTTCCGTTCGTTTAGGGGTTTGCACCCCGTGTGCATGGATTCTCTTAAACGGAGCTCCAAAAGGCCATATCCAAGCATCCGTTCGATCCGGCCTGCCCCAGGGAGAGAGAGATATGCCACCGGCCCGATACTGGGTTTCGTCAAATGCCCAAGGCGTGGACTGTCTGGCCTGCCATCTACCGCAGGAAAAAGTCCAGGGGACTTTTTTTCAACATGAGAAGGGCTATGTCCGGTGCTTGCTATGCGCTCAAAAATGCCTCCTGGCTCCCGGTGATCGCGGCCGATGCCGGGCCCGCATCAACAACCATGGTGTGTTGAAAAGCCTGGTATACGGCCGTCCTGTCTCCATGCATGTGGATCCTATCGAAAAAAAACCATTATATCACTTTCTGCCAGGTTCCGCCGCTTTTTCCCTGGCAACAGCAGGTTGTCCCTTAAGTTGCCAGTTCTGTCAGAATTGGGAAATTTCCCAGGCAAAGCCCGAGGACTTCACGGTCCCTTTCGTAGCACCGGAGGAGATCGTGGCGGCATCAAAACAGCGACAGGCTTCCGTTATCGCCTTTACCTACAACGAACCCACGGTCTTCGCGGAATACCTGCTGGACATCGCTGCTGCAGCCAAACCCAAAGGGATCCGCAGTGTCCTGATCAGTTGCGGGTTCATGAATCCGGAACCCCTCAACGATATGTGCCAGGCGCTGGATGCCATCAAAATCGACCTCAAGGGATTTGACCGCGCCTTTTACCGCAACGTCTGTAAGGCCGAACTGGACCCGGTGCTGAAAAGCATCCGAACCGTCGCGAAACGGGGGGTGCATCTGGAGATCGTCAATCTCGTGGTGCCGACCCTGAATGATTCCGACAACATGCTGAAAGGTCTCATTCGTTGGATGCTGGATGAGGTGGGGCCCGATGTGCCCATCCATTTCACCCGGTTTCATCCGGATTACAAGATGTTAAACCTTCCGCCCACACCGGTCGGGACGCTCGAGAAAGCCTATGATCTGGCTAAGGCCGCCGGAATTCGTTATCCCTTCGTGGGGAATGTACCGGGTCATCCCGGTAATCACACCTACTGCCCGGCGTGTGGAAAGGCGGTGATTCGTCGGACCGGGTTTTTCATGACCGAAATGCAGATTGAAAAAGGCCTCTGCCGGTATTGCCGAACGCCCATCGCCGGTATCTGGACCTGAGAACCCTCGTTTTTCAAGGAGATTCCCGTGGATCAGCAACCGATGCCTTCTGCAACCCCTCCCAGCCGGGTCTGTTTTATCAATAACGGTTTGCCGCCAAAAGTGACCTGGATTTGTATCGTCACAATGTCCGCCGTTTGTTTTTTAACCCTCTTCGGGCATTTTGCTGATGCTATTGCGATCCAGGACGACATCCGCTCACCGGCGGTTGCAGGACGCTTCTATCCGGAAAACCCGGATAAACTGAGAACCGCCATCCAGATGTTTTTATCGGATTCCGTGCCGCCTGCATCCGAGCCTCCCATCACCGTTGTCTCCCCCCATGCCGGATATATTTTCTCCGGCCAGATCATGGCAGATGCATTTGCCCAGGCAAAAGGCCATGCTTACGACCTGATTGTTATCTTAGGTGTCAATCATTCCCGCCCGGGCTTCGACGGCGTTTCGGTTTTTGCGACCGGCGGGTTCCAAACCCCCCTGGGTATCGCCGCAATCGATTCGGAAGCCGCACGGCGGCTCATGGAGCGATTTCGCGAGGCGGTTATTGATAAACCGGTTCATCAAAACGAGCATTCCATCGAAGTCCTTGTACCTTTTGTCCAGGTGCTGTTTCCGGACACTCCGATTCTGCCGGTTATTGTCAGCCTACGAGACGACAAGGCCTGTACCCGTTTCGGAGAGTCTCTGGCCCAAAGCCTCGTGCATAAAAACCCCCTCATCGTAGCCAGTTCGGATCTATCCCATTATCCGAAATATGGCGATGCCTGCCGGGTAGACCGCAGCACCCTTCAGGCCATGGCAAGCCTCGATATCCGTCGGTTTCAACAGGTTGTCCGGAACCAGGAATCTTTGAGTCTTTCCGGCCTGTCGACCTGTGCCTGCGGAGATAGACCGGTGGCGGCGGCCATGGCTGCCGCGAAGCATCTGGGTGCTTCAAGCGGCCGTATCGTCAGCTATGCCAACTCGGGTGAATCCCTTGGGGGAAAACGGGATCAAGTGGTGGGATATGGAGCCGTGGCGTTTTATCGTCATCCAACAAAAAGCAGCGGCAATCCCTTTCCGGAACCGCCTGCCGATATGAACCCTAAGCCCCTTTTGACGAGTCAACAGCAGGTTCTTCTCCAGTTTGCCCGGAAAACCCTGATCCAGTATTTGAAGACCGAGACCATACCCTTACCACGATTTCCAGATCCATTGTTGTATGCTCGCCAAGGCGCTTTCGTCACCCTGAAACGGCACGGCGAACTGAGGGGCTGCATCGGTCACATGGAGAACGATCTTCCCCTTGGCCAGGTCGTGGGCCATATGACTCTTCAGGCTGCCTTCAACGACAGAAGGTTTTCTCCCCTGAAATTCGCGGAACTGGATGCGGTTGAAATCGAAGTGTCGGTCCTGACACCCTTTCAACGGATAGACGCCCCTGGCCGCATCGTCGTCGGCCGGGATGGGGTGATGCTTCAAAAAGCCGGACGGTCGGCGGTGTTTCTGCCCCAGGTAGCGCCGGAGCAGGGATGGGGACGCGATGAAATGCTGGCGCAACTGAGCCGGAAAGCGGGGCTTTCCCCAAGTGCATGGAAGGAAGGCGCCTCCCTTTATATCTTTCAGGCCCAGGTTTTCAGCGAAAGTTCGCCTCGACCGTGACACTAGCCCTGTTTGCCGTCGGCTTTACTTCGATTCTGGGGCAGGTCGTTCTCCTTCGGGAGCTGGCCGTCTCCCTGTACGGTGTGGAGTTGATTTACATTCTGGCCATGGCTGTCTGGCTCTTCTGGTCCGCCGCGGGCGCTTTAATGGGACCCCGATTCCGGGTTTCTCAAAAAGAGGCGGTGGGTTGGACCTTTGCCGCATTTTCCCTGGTTTTCTTTGCCGATCTCTTATTCATCCGATATTTCCGCACCCTTGCCGGAGCCTTTCCAGGAACCTTTCTTTCTTTTCCTGTCCAGATCGCCGCCATCGGAATCGCTCTTTTCCCGGCAGGTCTTTTGATGGGCCTGCTATTCCAGTGGTCGGCAAAAATCTCAGTGGCTCAAGGCGGCCGTCTGGCCCGTGCCTATGCCATCGAAAGCATCGGAGGTGTTGTGGGGGGCGGCGGTGCCACACTGCTCTTTTTTGCCGGCATTCAAAATCTCACGGCCGCATGGGTCTGCGTCGGTTTTGCCGCGATGACCTGGCTCCTGCTTTGTTGTAAAGACCTTCACCGCTGGGCAACGGGTGGGATGGCGATATCTCTGTTCGCTGCCGGCTTTTTCTTTCTTCCTTGGCTGGATCCTACAACCACTCGTTGGAATCATCCGGACCTTATTGCCTCGAAGGATTCGCCTTACGGTCGACTGACTCTTACCCGACGAGCGGATCAATTCGTGCTTTTCGAAAACGACGTGCTCAGTTTTGAAACCGAAAGCGTCGATGCCGAATCCTTTGTTCATCTGGCGGCATTGAGCCTTGAGCGTATGGACGCCGTTGCGGTGCTCGGCGGAGGGATGGAAGGCTTGCTGCATGAACTGATCCAGCATCATCCCAGGACCATCGACTATGTGGAAATAAATCCTGTGCTGATCGATTTGCTTTCACAGCATCTTCCGAAAGACTGGACCACCGTACTTCACCGACCATCGGTTCGCATCGTTCAGGACGATCCCCGGAGGTTTCTTGAAACCGCCGACCGTTACGATCTGATCCTGATCGGTATGCCTCAGCCCGATTCCGGCGTCGCCAATCGGTTCTACACCCGCGAATTTTTCCGGCTTTGCCGCCGACATCTTCAACCGAATGGAATCCTGGCTTTTCGGTTGCGCTCCTCGGAAAATCTCTGGTCTTCCATGATGACCCTAAAAAACGCCTCGGTCTGGCAGGCGTTAAAACGCGAATTTTCCCATGCCTCAGCTCTGCCTGGAGTCTCTATTATTATGCGCGCTTCCCAGGCTCCGGTTCCAACGGATCCTGAAGTGCTCATCGGCAGGTTGGAAGAACAACGTATCCAGACCCGTTTGGTTTCGCCGCCTTATATCCGATATCTTTTTACCAATGACCGATTCTTCGAGATGGAACGCCTTTTGAACGCTTCCATGGCGATCCCCAACAGCGACGTCCATCCCATCAGCTACCATTATTCGGTGCTGATCTGGCTTTCCAAATTCATTCCATCCATGATCCATGTCCACCCAGCCGATCCGGCAGATTCGATCATACCCCTAATCCTTCTTCTCTCGATTTTTGTGGCAGCAGGATGGCTCCTGAGACGAACGTCTCGCTTTCGTGACATTTTTTGGATGGGTGCGGCCGGATTTGCGGGAATGGTTCTGGAAACCCTGATTCTGCTTTATTACCAAGCCAGCCGGGGGGTTCTCTATCAAAACATGGGATGTCTGATCATGGCTTTCATGGTCGGCCTCTGGGCCGGCGCCTACGGAATTTCCCGTCTGTCTGTATCTCGGATGCGTACGGCGCCAACCGGCGCTGTACTCTTTTCAATTATCGGCATCGTTGCAGCGTTGTTTTCCGGAATGCTTTTGGCTCACATGCATGCCGGCCTCTTAACGGCATCGATTCTCTTGTTTGCGAGCGGAGCCGCCGTGGCCGGCATCTTTGTGGTCACCGGCAGGAGCGGCACGGCCGAACAGCAGCGGGCTACCTCGGAAATCTACGCCGCCGATTTGGCGGGAGGATGTGTCGGGGCGGTCGTAGGTAGCCTCTGGCTGATTCCGTTTTTAGGAATGCTCCCTGCCGCCGCAGCCCTCATCGGGATGTCTCTGGCAGGGATTTTCTTGATGAAATCATGACTGCAAAAATGTATCCTTGTAAAATCACTATGGCTCTAAACCGTTTCTGAAAAGCCGACTTGAACCCGTATTTCGGACAGGCTTTTCATCTGGTTTTTAAGGTACAGCCAAATTTTTCTGAGGTTATGGGCGGCGGAAACCAATTTGAACTCGCCTTTGACTTTCTCAATTCCTCTGAGAAGAATAAAATAACGGTTCTGCCCATCTTAAACAACACGCCGTGCTCCATTTCGCTTCGAAAATGGCCTTGACCTTTGCGGCAGAAGGCGCCCCGCGGCGTGATAGATAGACTACTCTTACTGCGGTACCAGCTCTACACGCCGGTTCTTCGCCCTTCCTTCTTCGGTCGTATTAACTGCGACCGGTGCCAGATAGGCCACGCCATTCGGAATTAGCCGATTGACCGCAATACCGTGCTCCTTAGTGAGCGAAGCAACTACTGCATCAGCTCGTCGCTTGGACAGGCCCAGGTTGAACTCATACCCACCAACATTATCTGTGTGACCAACCACGTGCAGCTTCAGGTCCGGTTCCTTCTTAAGCATCTTGGCGATCTCTTCCAGTGTAAGCTTCGACTCGGGTCTGATGTCCGCCTTGTTGGTGTCGAATAAAATGCCATATAGGGCGATGCGCCCGGCTGAGCTAATTGACTTGGACATATCGTCGGCACTAACAACTACCATGTTTTGTGTCATACCTCGCACTTCAATGACATCGACCGCCATATAAGCACCGCGCTTTGCTTTGTAAGTGGCATCATCCTTTCCCCATTCAATGGCTGTGAGATAGACATATACATCGCCTTCGGGTCTTTCCAGCTTCGCGCTGGTTACACGAATGCCCTTTTGTTCTGCAGCAAAGAAGACATAATAGCTGCGAGTAGTCTTGATGTCCGAACTGCTGAAAGGAGCCAGGAAATTGACCCAAGTTTTAGAAGCCGGGTCCTGAGTAGAATCGTAGAGAATCTGGAATCCCTGTGCCTTGAGATCATTCTGATAGTTACGGATGAGCTCCGTAGCACTTGTGTCCCCCGCTGCTTCGTACCAGATCCTCGTCAAACCACCCTCCAGCTTAAGTGGCGGGTTTGCAAATTCACGCCGTTTGGTTTCCAGATTGTAGCGCTTGAAGGCGGACGTTTGGAGCTCATACTCTTCGAACCGCTTTACTTCATATCCCACGATCTCGGAACCTCCGAAGCGCTTGAGCAGCGGATGGTCCTTGGCCCCTGGCAGGTCAGACGCCGAAACCTTGATGCATGGCAAGCATAAGAAGAAAACCGCAACCAGCCATTCGGCTTTTCCCATCTTCATCACACGTCCTCCGAATCTTCCTTTTTCCAGCTTCATGGCACTCATCCTCCCTAAAGAATCTTGTCATATTAGCGAGATAGGGTTTTATTTTCCGGCGCTTACCCCTATCAGAAAGAACAAATAAATGGAAAGCTTTTCTGGGTTTCGAGAGCTTTAAAATTGTAGGCGATCATTGACCATTCATCGGAGCACCCTAGATCCGTTGTTTTATCTGGCGGCATTTCAGGTCATACCCTTCGCACAAGGCGATATTCAGGCTTTTTTCAAAGTCCTGATCCGTATTGACTTTCAGGTGCATATCCGAGGGCATTTCATCCACCGGCTCGAATTCGGCCGTCATTTTTGGCAGATGCATAAGGCGGGCATCAGACAAACCGGATCCTTTTTTCCTCGCTTTAAGCCGTTTTCGGAGGGTTTCCCGTCGGCAGATACATTCCACGCAGATCAGATTGGCGTCCAGATCATGGGCCAAAAGGCGTGCGGCTTCCCTCCATTTCCGGCGGGAAAAGGTAGCGTCCAGCATGATTGATTCTCCGGCATGAAGTTTGTCCTGCGCTGCTGCCAGCATCTGAGCGTAGACCCGATCCCTCATCCCGGATCGATAGATTCCATCGTCATAGGGAACGATCTGTTCATCGGCTTTGTCGAATAGCTCCTTTCGGACGGCATCCGATTGGATTCTGTGCAAAGCCAGGGCCTCAGCGATGCTTTGGGCTAAGGCGGATTTCCCGGAAGCCGGGAGCCCGCAGGTCATCCAGATTGTCGGCATACCGAACTGCACGGCGTACCGATAGGCCTGGTCCATATAGAGGCGGGCATCCGCAATCAATTCGTTTCGTTTTTTCGGTTTAGCGGAAGACAGGCTCAGACAGGAGACCTTCAGTCTCACAACGGCCCTGTAGACGGCGTAGAAATCCACCAGGGCGTAAGCTTGCCAGTCCTTCGAGAATTCGACGTAAGCCTTCAGGAAAGCCAAACTCCAGGTAGGCAGGCCGTAATGGTCCATGTCCATGTGCAGAAAGGCAATGTCAGAAATCACATCCCCATAACGAAACCGATCGTTGAACTCGATACAGTCGATAATTTGGATGCCTCGGTAGAAATAGACATGATCCGTTCGCAGGTCGCCATGGCCGTCCCGGATCAGGCCTGAGGCGATCCGGATTTCAAAGAGATCGCTCCGCAGATTTAGGAAGGTCCGGCTGACCTGACAGATGAATTCCCACTTTTCCGGATCGATGACGGTTCCCATAAAAGGTGACAACTGGGTAAAGTTTTCCTCCATATTGGCCGATATGATATCGCGATGGCCGAAACGATCGATCATAGGGCTGCTGGCGCTTTTTTCATAAAAGGCGGAAAGCTTTTTCCCCAAGGCGTTGATCAGTCCCCGCCTCATTTTACGGGCCTGGAGACGGTTTCTGAAGGCGGCGGCATCGGGAAGCTGCCGCATCTTGACCGCGTACTCCATGATCGCTCCGGGACCTTCCAGGGAAAACGAGCCGTTGGGTTTCCGGAAAATCGGAACAACATCGAGGTAGATCCCGGAACTCAGGCGCCGGTTGAGAATAATCTCTTGCTCACAGAAATGATGCCGGTCGGAAAGGGATCGAAAATTTAAAAAACCCAGATCCAGAGGCTTTTTGAGTTTATAGACAAAATCCCCTGTTAGAAACACCACGGAGATGTGGGTCTCCTTGCGAGCGACCTTTGAGACCGGATGAGGATAAAACGAAGGCGAGGCCATTTCCCGATAGAGTTTTAAGTGGGCATCTTCTTTTTTCATCACGGTTCCTCTGACAATTGCAAGGCATACCCGGAATGCCGAATCAGTACATAGCGTCCAGGTCCACTTCAGTTCGGGGGTGGCCGGTTGTGAGATAAGCGCGGATATTTTCGATGGTCGCCTTGATATTCAGTGCCGCAGACTCCGGTGTGAATCCGGCAATGTGGGGAGAAAGGACCGCGTTGGGAAGCTCGTGGAAAGGGTATCTTGAAGGGGGCATCTTCGGATTTCCAGGCTGTGGGTAGGCATACCATGCGTCGATGGCCGCTCCTTTTAGAATGCCATCCTTTAAAGATTCAAAAAAAGCCTTTTCTTCGATCAGATCTCCCCGGCCCACGTTGACGATAAATTTCCCGGACATTTTCTTAAGGATCGATTCCCCGATGATCCCACGGGTTTCGCGAGTCAACGGGAGGCAAACAAAGACCAGCTCGCTTTTTCGAAGAGCCTCCCAAAGATCCATGGTAATGGCGTCAAAGTTTTCCAACGATTCGTTTTTAGCATGTTTTTTAAATCCGAAGACCGGGCAACCGAAGAGCTTCAGGTGCCGTGCAATCGCTTTTCCGATCTCTCCGGCGCCGATGACGGCACAGCTTCTTCCTCGGATGGAATTCCAGGTGTCTTTGATACCGGAGCCGGCCCAGTATCCGTGCCATATAGAACGCTTTAGATCATTATGATAATCGATGATCTTTCCATAAAAAGCCAGAGCCATGGCGATGGCGCGTTCCGCTACAAAAGGCGCATTGACATGGACATTGGCAATACGGATCCGACGTTTTTGGATTTCGGCAACAGGCAAAATATCCACACCGGCATAAGGGGCAAAGATAATCTTAAGATTGTTGGCGGCCTGAAGATCATCCGTGGAGACCGAAAGCTGTCCGGCAACCCATGCATCGGCATGCTTCAGATTCATCCTTCCTTCTGCGTCGTCAACCGCAAGGGACACTTCCGGAAATTCCTTTCGGATTGTTTCCATTGCTTCGATCCACCTGGAACTCAGGGGTGTTTGGAAGAAAATGTTCATACAGGAACCTCCGTTATGAGATGGAAAAACCGACCTTTTTGTGGTAAGAGTATCTCATGGGTGATCGTGAAATTAAAGACAAAAAGACTGTCTGACGCGAAGGAATCGATGTGAAAAATAATCGTCGTTTTGTCGTACATGAGCATCATGCAAGGCAACTCCATTGGGATTTTCGCCTGGAGATGGGGGGAGTTCTCAAGTCCTGGGCGGTTCCCAAGGGACCTTCCTTAAATCCGGCGGATAAACGGTTGGCCGTCCAGGTGGAGGATCACCCGCTCGAGTATATCGATTTCGAAGGGATTATTCCGGAGGGTGAATACGGCGCCGGTATCGTAGTAGTTTGGGACTTCGGTACCTACACCCTCATGGAAGACCGAGATCTCCTCCATGCCCTGGAAAACGGCAAGCTCGTCATCTCGCTGGAGGGAAAGCGTCTCAAGGGTGGATTTTCCCTGGTGCGGATGAAAGGAAAAGACCCCAAGAACTGGTTGATGATCAAAAAAAGGGATAGCCACACAAAGGTGCCCTACATACCGGATTCGGCTTTGACCGATGAAAAACGCCTCACTCTGGAGAAACGGTCACCCTTTTGCGGGACTCATGCGGGATAAGGCTTGTCCGGAGAATCGATGACGGAATTGCTATGGGCGGTCGATTTGGAAAATACGGAGATTTAAAGAGAAAAGCCATCATCCGGAAACAACAGTCTTTCATCAAAGGGGATATTTTCAAAAAAGACATATCGAAAACCCGGAAACCCGATTTCCTAAAGCCGGGAAAATTCGTGCCGAAGGATAGACAAGGAGATTGAGTCCATGAGACCCGAAGAATATATTGCGCTGGAAAATCGATATGGCGCCCACAACTACAAGCCCCTGGATGTGGTTTTGCAAAGAGGAAAGGGGATCTGGGTGTGGGACGTTAATAAAAAACGCTACCTGGATTGCTTGGCTTCCTATTCGGCGGTCAACCAGGGGCATTGCCATCCGGAGATCCTGGCTGCGGCAAAAGCGCAGATGCAGAAACTGACGTTGACTTCCCGGGCCTTTCGAAACGATCAGTTGGGCCCGTTTTTCAAGGAAATCTGCGAGCTGACCCGTTCTCACAAGGCGCTTCCCATGAACAGCGGCGCCGAGGCGGTGGAGACCGTCATCAAGGCGGTGCGCAAATGGGGATACCAAGTCAAAGGCGTTCCAAAGAACAAGTCCCGGATCATCGTCTGTAAAAATAATTTTCACGGCCGAACCATCGGCATCGTTTCCTTCAGCACCGAGCCCCAGTACCGGGAAGGATTCGGTCCCTTTACTCCCGGTTTTCAGGTCATCCCTTTCGGGGATGCCGCTGCCCTCGAGAAGGCCATCACCCCCCATACGGTGGCTTTCATGGCGGAACCGATCCAGGGAGAAGGAGGCGTGATTGTGCCGCCCGACGGCTACCTGAAAAAGGTGCGGCAGATCTGCAGCGCGCACAACGTGGTCATGATCCTGGATGAGATTCAAACCGGTTTGGGGCGCACCGGAAAGCTTCTGGCTGAGGAACACGAAGGGATCGAAGCGGACGTCACCCTGGTGGGGAAGGCCCTTTCGGGAGGCTTCTATCCGATCTCTGCGGTGTTATCCAACATGGAAGTTCTGGGCGTCTTTTTGCCGGGGGATCACGGAAGTACCTTCGGAGGAAACCCCCTGGCCTGCGCCGTGGCCCGCACCGCCGTCCGGGTGCTGATGAAAGAAAAGATGATCGAAAACGCGCAAGAGATGGGCAAATATTTCATGGCAGGGCTTAAGGCGATTCACAGCCCGTTTGTCAGAGAAGTACGGGGAAGAGGACTCATGATCGGGGTGGAGCTGCATAAAACAGCAGGCGGGGCTCGTCGTTTCTGCGAGGCCCTGATGCAAAAAGGGCTTCTTTGCAAAGAAACCCACCAGGACGTGATCCGTTTGACGCCGCCCCTTGTCATCACCCGGTCGGAAATCGACTGGGCTTTAAAGCGCATCGCTTCGGTGTTGAAGGGGTGAGCCCGCCGGAGTTTCTCTCTGTCGGTTTTTTCGATTTGCTGAAGCGCCGGGAATTAGGTCCGGTCCGGATCTTGAACCACTAAGCCCGTTGTCCTGCTCCGGGTTTCCATCCCCGAACACCCCACCCTAAAATTCCCATGGATCCCAAAAGGAATAAGGCCGACACCCCGGTTGTTCCGGAAACACCCGAAAAAACCCAGACCGGAATACCGATCATTGCTCCTAGAACCCGTCCCAGACTGGCCGCCGCAAAGAAGGCGGACATCATGGAAACCCGGCTTTCCGGGAAAAACTCGGTGAAAAGAGACATGGAAGAGACAATGGCAAACTCCAGCGACAGAAAGAGAAAGAAGAGGAGGACCAGTCCGAAAACCAGGTTTTTGCCGACAAAGGGGAATGACAGAAAGCACAGACTCGACACGATAATGCCCGAAAAGACGGATCGGAAAAGACCCAATCGATCCGCGAGTGTGGCCGTGAGTCCTTCTCCGAGAAACTCGGCAATGCCGATGGTGATGGTAGCCGACCCGATGGCGGCAACCCCTAAATCAAAGGCGCCTTCCAACCACAATCCATAGGCCACGAAGAAATTGTCGTAGGCCACACTCAATAGAAATGAGTAGGTCACGGCTCCCAGTGCACGTCTTTTCCGCAGCAACACGACCCACGAACGAAAAAACCCGGATGGTCCATGAAAATAACCATCCGGTTTTCTATCTGCCGGAAGCAAGGCGATAAGGGCGAGAAAACCCATGATACCCAAAGCGCCCAGAACAAAAAATGGAGCCCTCCAGCCGGCATGGTTGAGCAGAAAGCCGATGGCGGGGATTCCCAAGAGAGAACTCCCTGCCCAACTCATCTCAATGATCCCGATAGCCCATCCCCTCCGGGAGTAAGGAACCCGGAGGCCCACCAGAGCTTGAATAGCCGGGTCATAAACGCTTTTCCCGAGTCCGGCCAGGAAGAAGGATGCGATGGCAACCGTGTAGATCGGGATGAAGCCTCCGGCGAGCATCCCTATGGAAAGGGCTGCCAGGCCTGCGAGCATCATACGGCGATATCCTAAACGATCTCCAAAAGGACCAAAGAAAAGCCCCAGGAGTCCGGTTCCCTGATTGATGGCGATGAGGGAAGTGACGGCGAATAAGGGAACCCCCAAACCCTGACTGATTGAAGGCGCGAAAGGATAGGCAAAACGGCGCGCCGTGTTCAGCGTCAGCCTGCACAGGGTGGCGACACCGATCTGTAACTTCAGACGGGAGTTCTGGTCCGAGGCCTTTGTCGGGTTATCGATTGAATGGATGTTTGAGGTTCTGAGAGTCACGGGGTCATTCCCATTCGTTGAGATCCAAAAATAAAGGCGGTTGTCAAGATCCACCAAGCGGGTCGGATCTTATCGATCACTTTAATCCCAGCGGCAACCACCTTTGCACCGGTTTTTAACACAGGAAAAAGAGATATTCAATCCGTCAGGAAGCCAGGATCATGCTTAAATTTAATGATCGGATTTACGGGTTTCAGGATTACAAATCCTATTTAAAATCCGTAGGGATCCCGGGGTGAGGCATTTTTATTTGCCAGAAGGAAAGAGACGCATTATTATTTATCACTGAATGCATCTTGGAAAGGGGGGGCCATGGTAGCTAAAATCATCGCCATTGAGGAGCAGGACGGGCCGTTTCAAGCCATTCTTCAAAGGACCATGAGAATGGTACCGGACAGACAGCGGGAGGATAAAAACCTCCAGAGACTCATTGCCTTCCGGTTGCGGCAGGATGGTGAAGCAGAAACCAACGCCTACCTCATCAAAAAAATCAGGGAGATCATCCAATGCAGCTATACCGGCAGCTGGTACGATTATCTGAAAAGTGACACCGAAGAAAAAGCTTGCAAGCCTAAAGAACGAAACGACTCTCCGCCGGATGTGGCCTGAGTCGTTGTATCAAAATTATCAGTTAAAAGCCACATACACAGAAAGGAATCTAAGGTGAAATTTTTCATTGCACCGCAAAATATAGGGGGCGATGCCACTCGAGAGCAGACCGAAAAAGTCATTGAATTGCTCCGCAAGAAGGGATGGAATGTAACATACGGAATCGGGAAAAACGTGGCCACCGAAGTCTCGGAATTTGGGAGAGAAGAACAGATCCAGGACGCCTTTGCTGAGGATTTCATGGCCTGTATCGCCGAGGTGGAGAGCGGGGGAGTCTTCGGGAAAACCGGATAAAGAAACGAGGACCGTCAATGGATCCGACAGTCAAAAAGGCTATTTTCCAAAGGGTGTCATCGGAACCTTTTGCCAGAACCCTGAATATCCGATTGGTTGAATTGGAGGAAGGGTTTTCCGCGGTCGAAATGGTCTTTGATCCGGAAAAGATGAACAATATATACGATCGTATGCACGGCGGCGCCATTTTTGCCCTCATCGATGAGGCGTTTCAGACCGTGGGTCAATGGGATGGGACCATCGGTGTGGCCCTCAATGTCAATGTGACATACATCTCCAGCCCTCCTTCCGGAACTCGGTTGAGGGCAGAGGCACGCGAAGTCGGCCGGACAAAGAAGACCGCCATTTATCAAATCAACGTGACGGATTCGACCAAGGCCCTTGTTGCGACCTGCCAGGCCTTGCTGTATCGAACCGGGAAGCCGATTCCTTTTTTGTAACCGTTTCCCGGGAGCGATCCCGTTTAAAAAATCCCGGGGTTGGAGCCGTGCAAAAAGGACAGATTGCCTCGGCAGAGTTTCCATAAGGCATCCCCGAAGCGGATACCCCGAGCAAAAGAGAATCGTTTTTTGTACTTGGCAAATAATGGCTCGCAGATGGGGGTAAAGTCCTGCGGTAAAAATCGTTAAGGGGATTGATCGACCGTGACCCAAACGGAGACATTTCGGGTACCGGACAGCGAAGTCGAAAACCGGATCAAGACCATCCAAAAAGAGATGGCTTTATCCGAAATCGAGGGGATATTAATCATCCAGCGGGTCGATCTTTTCTACTTTTCGGGTACCGCGCAAAACGGATTCCTTTACATTCCTCAGACAGGGGAGCCTCTTTTGATGATCAAGCGTTATTTTCCCCGGGCAAAAAAAGAATCTTCCATACACCATATTTTTGAGATTCCTTCCGTAAGATCGGTGCCTGAACTGATCCGGGATGCCTTCGGCCATCTCCCTGCAGTAATGGGTCTCGAGCTGGACGTGCTTCCGGTAAGGGATTTTGAATTTTATCAGGGTCTGCTACCGGCAAAACGGATTATGGATGCATCGCCCTTGATCCTGAGGGTCAGAAACATCAAATCTCCGTGGGAGATCGAGCAGATGGAAAATACGGCCGAAATGAGCCGGCGGACCTTTGAATACATGCGTTCCGTCATACGGCCGGGGATTTCCGAGATGGAGTTTGCCGGCATGTATGAAACGTTTGCCCGCAAGCTTGGCCACGGCGGTATGCTGCGGGATCGAAAATTCCAAAGCGGCGGTGCCTATCCGTGGCATGTGCTCAGCGGAAAAAACGGCGGCATGCCGGGAGTCCTGGACGCTTCCACCAGCGGAGAGGGGACTTCGGCCGCTTTTCCATCCGGGGCGGGAAGCAAGCTTTTGTCTCCGGGAGAGCCGATTATGGTGGATCTGGGTTCGATTTTGAACGGTTATCACATGGATGAGACGCGTATGTTCGCCATCGGTTCAATGCCCAAATCAGCAGAAAAAGCTTGCCGCGCCGTCATCGAGATTCATGACGCAGTTTTAGAAAGGGCAAATCCGGGGGTAACCACCGGTGAGCTTTTTCAGCATTCGGTGGATCTGGCGAAAAAGATGGGATTCGCAGATCAATATCTGGGACCCCAGCGGTATCAAGTCCGTTTCATCGGGCACGGCATAGGTCTTGAACTCATTGAGCCTCCCATCATCGCCAAGGATAAGGCTGATGTCCTGGAACCGGGGATGACCTTCGCCCTGGAGCCTAAAATCGTTTTCCAGGATGCTTATGCAGCCGGTGTGGAGAGTGTTTTTCAGGTTACCAAAAACGGATCCCGGCTTATCAGCAAGGTGCCAATCGAAATCTTCATTTGCTGATCGGTCTTGCCGGAACAATTTTTAATATAAGGAATGTTAAGCATCTCGATTTTACTCACATACCAATTTTTTCGATCAGGTATAGGAGGTATAAGAATGGTATGGAAAACGACATGGAAAAAAATCGAAGGGAATTGAGATTCGAACAGGGACCCATCCGGCCTCCCAATGAAGCCAGGAGCCTGCTGTTGCGGGTGACCCGCAACTGTCCGTGGAACCAGTGCCTCTTTTGTCCGGTGTACAAAGGGCGTAAGTTTTCCTTAAGGAGCGTGGAGGAGATCCGGGCGGATATCCAAATCGCAAAAGATATCGCCGACGACATCCGTGCCCTTTCCTGGCGGATGGGATGCAGCGGGGAGGTCAATGACGCCGTCGTCAGCGCCATTCTCAATAACGGCGGATACAGCAGCAGCTACCGCAGTGTGGGCATCTGGCTGTACTACAACACCGGCGCGTGCTTCTTGCAGGATGCCGACAACCTGATCATGAAAACGGACGACCTGGTCCATATCCTTGAATTTCTTCGGGATCGATTTCCCCAGATCACCCGGGTGACCACCTATTCCCGTTCCCGAACCGTGATCCGAAAATCGGTGGAGGCTTTGATAAAAATTCGGGAAGCCGGCCTGGACCGGGTACATATCGGTCTTGAGACAGGATATGACCCTTTATTGAAGTTGATCAAAAAAGGGGTAAATGCGGATCAACATGTGGAAGCGGGAAGGAAGCTGATCGAAGCCGGAATGGAGCTTTCGGAATATATGATGCCCGGGCTTGGCGGGCAACAGATGTGGCGGGAGCACGCGGATGCCACGGCTGATGTCCTCAACCGGATCAACCCTCATTTTATCCGACTGCGGAGTCTCAGGATTCCTCGTCATGTGCCTCTTTATGAGAAAGTGGCCGACGGCACATTTGCCATGCAGACCGACGACGGGTTGGCCGAAGAGATCAAACGCTTCATCGAGGCATTGGAGGGCATCACTTCCACGGTTACCAGCGATCACATCATGAACCTGCTGGAAGAGGTTTCCGGAAAGCTTCCGGAGGATAAAGCTAAGATGCTGGAGGTCATCGCCAAGTACCAGGACCTCCCGAGCGAAGACCGTTTGATCTACCGTATCGGAAGGAGGGGCGGCGCCTACCAGTCCATGGACGATTTAAAGGGGGATCCGGATACCTATCGGAAGCTGCAAAATCTCGTCGCCGATCTTCGTACCAAGGGAGGGGATGTCGGAGTGGAGGCCTTCATTACCGAACTGGTGGATCGCTATATTTAAACTCGGACGGAAAAGCCTTTCAATTCCACTCATGGCATGTATCTCGACCTGAATCCTTTGAAGTTCCTTTGATTAAATCGTTCCGGTGGTGAAGCATTCGACCGGAACCCGGATTTCACATTGTCAATTCCCATCGGTTTTGATAGAAGGCATATACAGCACCCTCTTGCGTACTCCTTTACCGCAGGCTGAATCTTTTAAAGATGTTGCCTGAATTAGAATTCACAGATCGACCGTTAGGAAAAGGCAGGAGGGCGGAACAGGATGAAAACCCAAAAAAAGAGGAGGGAGCATGAGAAAATCGGCGTTCTTTTTCGTTTTGGGATTGGCGGTAATGATTTTTACCGCTGGTCAGGCATACTCGGGTACCCTGGAGGAGGTCAAGGCCAGGGGGCATCTCATCGTCGGGGTTAATGGCGGAGTGTTCGGTTTCAGCATGCCCGATGAAAAGGGGGTCTGGAAGGGACTCGATGTAGACACGGCCAAGGCCATTGCTGCTGCTGTTTTCGGAGATTCCGGGAAAGTAAAGTATGCGGCAATGACCGCTGTGCAGCGTCTGCCTGCCCTTCAATCCAAGGAAATCGATGTGCTGTGCCGGAATACCACCCAGACCCTTACCCGGGAAACCATTAACGGACTGAACTTTGTGCATGTCACTTATTACGACGGCCAAGGATTTTTAGTCCCGAAAAAGCTGGGTGTAAAAAGTGCCAAAGAACTCAAGGGGGCCACTGTTTGCGTTCTGCCGGGCACAACCACCGAATTGAATGCAGCAGATTTTTTCCGAAAGAATAAGATGGAGTGGAAACCGGTTGTCATCGAGCAGAACGCGGAACTGAATAAGGCGTTTTTTGCCGGCCGGTGCGATTGTCTCACTTCCGACGCCTCCCAGCTTGCTGCCCAGCGATCGGTGGCTCCCAATCCGAATGATTATGTATTGCTTCCGGAAATCATTTCAAAGGAACCCCTTGCTCCTGTGGTTCGTCATGGAGATGATCAGTGGTTCGACATCGTCAACTGGACGGTGATGGCGCTAATTCAGGCCGAAGAGTTCGGCATCACCTCCAAGAACATCGATGAAATGCTCAAGAGCAATGATCCTGAAATCCAGCGTTTTCTCGGTGTAACGCCCGGCCTGGGCAAGGCCCTGGGGCTGGATGAGCACTGGGCATACAATATCATCAAGCAGGTGGGTAACTATGGGGAGATCTTTGAGCGAAACGTGGGTGTCAATACGCCGCTGAAACTGGAGCGCGGACTCAATGCCATCTGGACGGCAGGCGGCCTAATGTATGCCGCGCCCTTAAGATAATCGATGAGCCGGGGGTGCCTTCCGGGCATCTTCTGAGTTGATTGGATCAAAAGCCTGCTTCCATCAGAAGGATGGAGGCAGGCTAAATCCTTCTTGTTTGATCACCCGATTTTAAGAAATGGCCAGGATGACAAATAGAATGTCTCCTGAAAGCGTTCCCTTCTGGTTCGATCCGAAAAAGCGGTCGGTTGCGGCCCAGATCGGCACGTTATGCCTGGTGGGACTGCTTTCCTGGTACCTCATTTCCAATGTTCTCAACAATCTTGAAAAACAGAATATCGCCACCGGTTTCGGTTTTTTAAAAAAGGAGTCGGCATTTGAAATCGGGGAATCCCTGATTTCCTATTCCGCCGCCGACACTTACGCAAAGGCTTTGTTGGCGGGAGTCTTGAACACGGTCAAGGTGGCCTTCGTCGGGATCGTGCTGACGATTTTTCTCGGGACATTGATCGGGATTGCCCGTCTGTCGAAAAACTGGCTGGTTTCCAGGCTCGCCGGATCTTTCATCGAAGTCATGCAGGACATTCCTGTCCTCCTCCAGCTCTTTTTCTGGTATGCCATCTTTTACGAATCCCTCCCTCCGCCGCGGCAAGCCCTGAATCCCATGCGCGGTGTATTTATGTGCAATCGCGGCGTCATGTTCGCGGTCCCTGAATTCCACGCGGCCTATTTATATATGCTGTCGGCTTTTATTCTGGGCGTCTTCCTATCTTTCTGTCTGAGGCACTGGGCCAGGAAGCGGCAGGAGATGACAGGAAAGCTCTTTCCGGTATTCAAATCCTCCGTACTGATGATCATCGGCCTTCCGCTGATCGTCTGGTCGGCATTCGGCGCACCCATGAAGATGAATATTCCTAGACTCTCAGGTTTCAATTTTGAAGGCGGATGGACCTTGAGCCCGGAATTCATGGCGTTGCTCATGGGGCTGACTCTTTATACGGCGGCGTTCGTGGCGGAGGTGGTGAGGGCCGGAATCCAATCAGTAGGGAAAGGCCAGAGGGAAGCCGCCATGTCCATCGGGTTAAAATCCGGACAGTTATTGACTCTGGTGATCCTGCCCCAGGCTTTAAGAGTCATCTTGCCGCCTTTGACCAGCCAGATGCTTAACCTGACCAAAAACAGTTCGTTGGCTGTGGCTATCGGCTTTCCGGACTTTGTCTCCGTAGCCAATACCACTATCAACCAGACAGGCCAATCCATCGAAGGGGTTGCATTGATCATGGTCGTTTACCTTTTTTTCAGTCTGGCCACTTCGGCTCTCATGAACTGGTACAACCGGCGGGTGGCGCTGGTAGAGCGCTGAAAAATGCAACCTGAAACGCCGCGAAGCCGGGATAGCGAAATCAAACCGCCGGTGACCAGCGTAGGTATGATCGGCTGGATCAGGCAGAATCTCTTCGATGGGTGGTTGAACACCCTTCTGACCCTGCTGATCATGTATTTCCTGTACCGGGTCATCCCCCCGCTTTTTCGATGGATGTTCATTGACAGTGTATGGGTCGGTTCATCCCAGGAATGCCGTCAGGTCACCGGCGCCTGCTGGTCTATTATTACGTCTAATTTACGGTTTATCCTGTTCGGATTTTACCCTTACAACCAGCAATGGCGGCCCCTCGCAGCGATGCTGATCCTCTTTGGACTACTTTTCTATAGCCACGATAGAAGCCGCTGGAGCAAGCGTTTAGGATATGCCTGGCTTTTCGGACTTTTGGCCATGGGATTCCTCATGAAAGGTGGGTTTTTCGGACTTTCCGAGGTGGAGAGTGCCAAATGGGGTGGATTGCCTTTGACGCTCCTTTTGTCGGTTTTCGGGCTTACGGCTGCATATCCGCTGGGGATTCTCCTGGCGCTGGGTCGACGGTCTAAGATGCCCATGATCAAATCCCTTTGCGTGGTCTATATCGAACTGATCCGGGGCGTTCCCCTCATCAGCCTTCTCTTCATGGGTTCCATCATCTTCCCGCTTTTTTTACCGGAAGGGATCACCATCGACAAGATCCTGAGGGCTCAGGTTGCCATCATCCTTTTTACAGCGGCCTATATCGCCGAAGTCGTTCGGGGCGGGTTGCAGGGGATGTCCCGAGGCCAATATGAGGCGGCGGATTCCATCGGATTGAATTACTATTTGACCATGCGGCTGGTTATCCTGCCTCAGGCACTCAAGATCGTGATTCCGCCGACGGTAAGCATCCTGATCTCCGCATTCAAAGATACATCCCTGGTGGTGATCATCGCACTCTTCGATCTGCTGAAGACGACCCAATCGGTGCTGTCCAACCCTGAGTGGATGGGATTCAGCAAGGAGGCTTATATATTTATCGCCATCTTGTATTTCCTGGGCTGTTTTTCCATGGCTAATTACAGTCGAAAACTGGAAAAGGAACTTTCCACCGGACGATAACCGCTTTCAAAAGGAAGAGCATGAATCGACTGCCAGGCACACCCGAGAGTCAGCCCTCTGGAAAAGAGGTTATGATCGAGATCGTCGGAATGCACAAATGGTTCGGCGAATTTCATGTGCTTAAGGGGATCGATCTGACCGTTGAAAAGCAGGAACGAATTGTGATCTGCGGTCCATCCGGATCGGGGAAATCCACTCTGATCCGGTGCATCAATCGTCTGGAGGAACATCAGCGCGGTAAAATCGTTGTGGACGGCATCGAATTGATCAATAACCTGAAGAATATCGAACGCATTCGGCAGGAAGTGGGAATGGTATTTCAGCACTTCAACCTGTTTCCACACCTGACCATCCTGGACAACCTCACGCTGGGCCCTATCTGGGTGCGCAAGACACCGAAAAAAGATGCCGAGGATCTGGCCATGCATGTCCTGGAAAAGGTCCATATTGCAGACCAGGCGCAAAAATATCCAGGGCAGCTTTCCGGCGGGCAACAGCAGCGTGTGGCCATCGCTCGGAGTTTGTGCATGAGCCCTAAGGTGATGCTTTTCGACGAACCGACCTCAGCTTTGGACCCTGAAATGATCAAGGAGGTTCTCGATGTCATGATCGAGCTGGCCCGGGAAGGGATGACCATGATCGTGGTCACCCATGAAATGGGGTTTGCGAAAAGCGTGGCGCACCGGGTACTTTTCATGGATTACGGACAGATCGTAGAAGGAAATACCCCCGATGAATTTTTCAAGAATCCCCGCCATGAGCGGACCCGACTTTTTTTAAGCCAGATCCTGAATTAAGAAAACTTCTGTCGGCCGGATAGGGAAAACGTTTTCTGCGAAATTATACCAATGAAGCCCAAGTCCTTCAGACTTAAAGCGGTTCTTTTTGACTTCGACGGTACCCTCACCAGGCCGGGTGCCCTCGATTTTCCCGGCATTAAAAAGGCTATCGGATGTCCTTTAGACCAGCCGTTGTTGGAGTTTATTGCATCTCTTCCCACGGCCTTCGAAAGAGAAAGGGCTCATCGGATGCTGGACGAATTCGAAGCGCAAGCAGCGATCCGAGCCGTTCCGAATGAAGGAGCCGAGGACTTGATCCGGACCCTCAAGGCCATTGGTCTGAAAATCAGTATCATCAGCCGCAACAGCAGGCGCTCCATCCTGCGCAGCCTTGAAAACTTTGAAAATCTAAGCGCTTCGGATTTCGACGTTATCCTTTCAAGGGAAGAATCGGTGGCACCTAAACCGAGTCCGGACTCGGTGTTCCTCGCCGCCCAAAGGTTGAATGCCGAAGTTTGGCAGACTCTCATGGTAGGAGATTATATTTTTGACGTAGAGGCCGGAAATCGTGCAGGGGCCTGGACGGCTTTGTTGAAAAGCAAAGATAAGCAAATCCCCGATGATCTCCAAAGTGATTTCACCATCTCCAGCCTTGCGGAACTTGCCGGAATCGTGCGCCTGGGACTCCCTCTGACAGCCGGCAAACTCCCCAACGACATTCTGGACACCTTTCTCAAAATCCTGCCCCGTGACGATCCCTCGGTGGTACTTTTTCCCGGAGTGGGCGAAGATGTGGCGGTGGTTGACGGGTCCGCGATGGATTTGATCGTTCTCAAATCAGATCCCATCACCTTTGTCACCGAATCCATGGGTCGCTACGCGGTTGCAGCTAATGCCAATGACATCGCCACCTGCGGAGCAACCCCCCGCTGGTTATTGACAACGCTGCTGTTTCCCCTTCATGTGACTCCCTGGGAGATCCGGGGAGTGATGACGGAACTGGCCGGGGTCGCCCGGGAGTGCGGAATCGCCCTGGTCGGAGGTCACACGGAGATCACCGATGCCGTGACTCGGCCCGTGGTGACGGGGATGGTGGTAGGGACCGTTTCCAGTGCTCGGTTCATCGACAAGAAAAATATGAAAACCGGTGATCTGCTGTTATTCACCAAGTCGGTGGCTTTAGAAGGAACGGCCATCATTGCCCGCGAATTTCCGGATCGACTGGCAGAATCCGGAATGACGCAAGAAGAGATCCAAAAATGTCGGAATCTGATTTCAGGGATCAGCATCCTGAAGGAGGCTGCTATCGCATCCGGTTTCAAAGGGGTTCATGCCATGCACGACATCACCGAGGGGGGTGCGGCAACGGCGGCAGCCGAGCTGAGTGCAGCCGGTGGGCACCGCCTCCGCATCGAGGTGGATAAAATTCCCGTCTTTCCGGAAACCGAAAAAATCTGTCGGGTCCTGGGACTAGACCCCTTGGGACTCATCGGTTCGGGGAGCCTGCTCATCGCCTGCAGCCCGGTGGATTTTGAAAAACTAATAAAAGGGATAGAGGAGGCCGGGGTTCCGGTTGCTTGTATCGGTGAGGTTCTGGAGACGGGCTTGGGCGTGGAAGCGGTATCCGGCGGGACCCGTGTGGCCTGGCCCTGTTTTGAACGGGATGAACTGACCCGTTTGTACGATTAGCCCGCTTTGTCCGGGGTGTCATTTCTGAACCCTACAACGACCCGGAAGAATCTGTCTGAGTTTTTTTCAGCACGGCAATTTTGATGAAATCGTAAAAACTCAAAATTAGGATGGCAAAGTAAAAAGCTTCAGATGCAAGGCGCGCAAATCCTGAGGAATGAGGTGTACATATGGGTACGCCGCAATGACGAAGGATGCAGTGAAACGCGGCAGATGGACTTTTTACGAAGCCATCAATTTTAACCTTGCAACCGATCAGCAAACAAGTGAGGGGAAAAATCTTGCAATAGGTCTTGAAAAATAGATGTTCTTATGGTTGAAGGGAATATTGGTGCATAGGTATCACATCCAGAGGCAAAGGGTGGAGAGTATGAAAAAGATCATTGCCACGGATAAGGCGCCGGCAGCCATCGGTCCATATTCCCAGGCTGTCGTTTGCGGAGGACTCCTTTTCGTCTCGGGTCAGATTGCCATCGATCCCGGAACCGGAAATCTCATCCAGGGAGATATTGAAAAGCAGACCGAACAGGTTCTAAAAAACCTCAAGGCCATCATCGAGGCGGCGGATTTGACTCTGCAGAATGTGTTGAAATGCAGCTGTTTTTTGGCTGATATGAACGATTTTGCCCGATTTAACGCCGTCTATGACAGGCATTTCGGGGACAATCCTCCAGCCAGGGAAACCGTAGAAGTCTCCCGGCTTCCCAAGGATGCACGGGTTGAGATTTCAGCGATCTGTGGAAAATAGGGAAGAAGCTTTTTCAGTGTGCATGAAAACCGGACGGCTGAACCAATTCGGCTAAGGACTCAAGCCGTCTGCCGCTATTGAATCTTAATAAACTTGACTCTTAATTCTTGATAGGTGTATTTAGCCTGAGCAACTGATTGAAACGGATAAAGATGGAAGCTTCAACAACCTGCTTTTCATGGATACTTCTCATGCTTTTATTCATTCGAAATTCCAAGGTCATGCAGGAAAGGCCCCCTCCGAATCTATTTTTTTAAATCCAGATCCCGGTCGTTTTATGTAACTGTAACCATTATAAATTGCGAAAGGAAGATCACAATGAAAAGGGAAAGTTTCATCCGGAAATTAAGCGTATTTTTCTGCTGTATACTGACGATCGCCTTCATTTCAGCTTGCGGAGGCCAACCGCCGAAACAAGAAATTGATGCATCCAAGGCAGCCCTCCAGGCGGCCATATCCGGTGGAGCGGAACAGTTCGCTCCCGATGCGTTGAAAGCGGCACAGGATTTGATGGTCAAACTGGATTCGCAGATTGAAAAGAAGGATTATAAAGCGGCAAAGCAAACTGCAATTCAGGTAAAAGACGCCGCTGATAAAGCAAAAGCGGCCATCGAGGCGGGGAAGGCAAAAGCCAAGGAAACCTCCGATGCCCTTGTGAATGAAATCAACCAGGGAGTTGAAAAAGCGAAAGGTCTCATTACGGAGGCGGAGGCTGCAAAGATACCCGCTGACTTGCTGCAACCCATTAAAGATCAACTGGTTGCGGCAGAAACGGAGATCGGCGAGTTAAGCGGGATGATTTCCGAAGGAAAATTTAATGAAGTCAAGGGTAAAGCCACCGCGATCAAAGATCAGCTCGGACAGTTGGAGCAGGGAATCGCCGACGCCAAGGTCAAGGCTGAAGAATTGATAAAGGCTGCCGCCACCAAACTACCCCAAAAGAAAAAATAAACTGCTTTTAACTTTCCAGCCCCAAGAAGGAAAATCCCTTCTTGGGGCTTTCTCCTCTCCCAGAAAAAGTCGCTGGTCCTCGACCTATTGACACCAAGCCAACCCCGCTCCCTATCGACAACAGCATGCGAATGGTATGTTTCCACTTCCTAAGACCTGCAAGTCCTGTTCATCTTAAATCCGTATGAAACGGTTCGGAATTTTCAGAGAATTTTTTACAAAGTACATTTTTCTCTTGACAGGGGGATCGACGCTCATATAAAGGTCCATCATCAGTTAAAGGAATCTTATAATGTATATTTATCGATCCTGGCAGAATTTTTATTGGTTTTATTTTAGCAGGAGACATCTGCCCATGGATTGATGGCATAGCCTTTTAAGAAAAAAGCCGTGGGTGGATGAAAAAAGCCCCCACGGCTTTTTTGCTTTTTAGGGCTTCATGGGGATCATGCGTGATCCGATTTTTCAACGAAAAAACAAGCGGCAAAGGGTGTGTATTATGAAATCAACAGAAGACCTGAGGGTGAAAGGGTACCATCCGTTGATGATTCCAAGTGTCTTAAAGAAACAGATGCCGCTCAGCGATCGGGCGGTCGATTGCGTGCACCGGGGGCGAGAATCCATCGAGGGTATACTTTCCAAAAGAGATAAGCGGCTTTTGGTGATTGTTGGCCCGTGCTCCATCCATGATGAAAAGACCGCCCTGGAATATGCCCAGAGACTATCTGTTTTAAAGGAGAAGGTTGAAAAGACCCTCTTTCTGGTGATGAGGGTCTATTTTGAAAAACCGCGTACTACGATCGGCTGGAAAGGCTTCATCAACGATCCTTCTCTGGACGGAACCTGCAATATGTCGGAGGGATTGCGCATGGCCCGGTGGCTGTTGCTTCGGGTCACCGAAATGGGACTTCCCACCGCCACCGAATTTTTAGACCCCATCACCCCTCAATACGTAGCCGATTTAATCTGTTGGGCCGCGGTGGGAGCACGCACCATTGAATCTCAAACCCACCGGGAAATGGCCAGCGGCCTGTCCATGCCGGTAGGCTTCAAGAACGGTACCGACGGGAATACGACCTCGGCCATTAATGCGATGCTTGCGGCGAAGGCCCCCCAAAGTTTTCTGGGAATCGATCAGGAAGGCACTACGTGTGTCGTGAAAACGGCCGGCAATCCCTGGGGCCACATCGTCTTGAGAGGGGGAAAGCGGCCAAACTACGACCCCATCACCATTGAAGAGGCCCGGTTGAAACTGATCGAAAAAGGGCTGCCTGAGGCCGTCATAGTGGATTGTTCCCATGGCAACTGCATGAAAAAATATCAGGGACAACCCGTAGTATGGAAAAACGTCATCGCCCAGTGCCTTGCCGGAAGCGAGGCCGTCATCGGGCTCATGCTCGAAAGCAATTTGCATGAAGGAAACCAGACGTTCAACGGCGACTGGAGCACCCTCCGGTACGGCGTATCGATTACCGATGAATGCATCTCATGGGAAACGACGGAAGCACTCATTACGAACACGCACGATCGTTTGATGCAGACCTCATCAAGAGCCTAAAAGCAATGCCGACAATTCAATTAAAAGGATATCCGAATTCCTCACGTCTTTTGATCGGCGAAGGGCTCGTTGATCTGGCCCGGCATATCCCCGTCGAAAATCCCATCCTCATCACGGATTCCACGGTGCAAAAGTATTATGGAAATCGGTTTCCAAAGGGACAGGTAATTCCGATCGGCATCGGAGAATCCGCTAAAACTTTAAAGACCGTTTACGATCTTTATGACCGACTCATCCGGCTGCAGGCGGACCGCTCCAGTTTTATGGTGGGTATCGGCGGAGGGATCGTTTGTGATGTGGCGGGATTTACAGCCTCGACTTTCCTGCGGGGCGTCCGGTTCGGTCTTGTTGCAACGACCCTTTTGGCCCAGGTGGACGCCGCCATCGGAGGAAAAAACGGGGTGAATTTCGAAGGCTACAAGAATATGGTGGGGACCATCCGTCAGCCGGAATTCGTCCTGTGTGATCCTTTAGTGTTAAAAACATTGCCTGAAAAGGAAGTGTCTTGTGGGTTGGCCGAGATCGTCAAACACGCGGCCATTGCTCATGAACCCTTGTTGAGCTTCATGGAAAACCACGCGCATGAAATTTTGGCCTTGGAGCCCCCGATTCTTGAGAAACTGATTTATGAATCCGTTCAGATCAAGGCATCGATCGTCGAGGCCGATGAAAGGGAAGCCGGAGAACGCCGAAAGCTGAATTTCGGCCACACGTTCGGCCATGCCATTGAGACAATCACGGGCTTGCCTCACGGCCATGCGGTGAGCATCGGCATGGTCATGGCTGCCGGGGTTTCGGTTCAAGAAGGATCTTTAAGTAAAACCGAGGTCCAGCGGCTGATCCGACTCTTGCAACGTTTGGACCTGCCTGTAGCCATCGATTTGGAGAGTGATCGCTTATTTCCAGTGCTCGGAAAGGACAAGAAACGCGAAGGAGATGGGATTCACTTCGTGTTTTTAAACCGACTCGGAGAGGCCCGGGTTGAACGCATTTCAATGGAAAAACTGAAACGGTTGATGTCGGATATCCATGGAAAATCCTAAAGACCATCTGGACGGGCTTGGCAGTCTGTCGGATCTGCGTAAATCCATCGACGCCATCGACGAAAAGATTCTGGAACTGGCCAATCGTCGACTCCGGATCGCCGGAAGGATCGGGAAGCTCAAGAAGCAATGTGGAGATGTCGTTATCGATCCCAAACGGGAAGAAGAGATTGTCAGGTGCCTGGCGTCTAAAAACCGGGGACCTTTGAAAGAGGACCACCTGGAACGAATCATGCGCATCCTCATAGACGCTTCCCGCGCGGTCCAGGAAGAAAACGGATCGAACTGTCGTGATCCGAGGCCGGAGAAAAGCGAAAGACCCATATCCTGCAATCTGCATCCGGCAGATGCCCGGACAGAGCTTTTTGGCGTCATCGGGAACCCGGTATTCCACAGCCTGAGCCCTGTCATGCACAACCGAGCTATGCAAGTGACGGGATATAACGGCGTCTACCTGGCGTTTCAGGTAAAGGAAATTGCTACGGCTATCCAAGGATTAAGAAGCCTCTATGCGAAAGGGATCAGTGTGACACTTCCTTTTAAAATCGCCGTCATGGAGTATCTGGACGAACTCCATGAATCGGCCGAATCGGCCGGAGCTGTAAACACGATTTTGAATCATGGGGGACGCCTGATCGGATATAATACGGACGGCGAGGCCTCGATAAGGGCTTTGCTCGAAAAGACGCCGGTCAAAGGGAAGATCGTGGCGATCATCGGAGCCGGGGGCGCAGCCCGGGCTATCGGCTTGGAACTCGTCCGCTTCGGGGCGCAGCTGATTCTTTACAACCGTTCCAGGACCAAGGGAGAAGCGCTGGCCCGCAACCTAGGGGCCGACTTCCGCTTGCTGTCGGAATTCGACGGCAAGGACCCGGATATTCTGATCCATGCCACTCCGGTGGGGATGTGGCCCCATGAAGCAGAGATGCCGATTCCGGAAAAGGCGATACGGCCGGGCAGCGTGGTCATGGATATCGTTTACAATCCGGTCCGGACAAGGCTGCTCCAGGCGGCGGAAAAACACGGGGCGATCCCCATCGACGGTGTCTCTATGTTCGTCCATCAGGGCGCCCGGCAATTCGAATTATGGACCGGTCAAAAGGCTCCTGTGGCTGAGATGCGCAAGGTCGTATTGGAGCATCTGTGCGTTGCGGGGAAAAATACATGAAGCCCATAGAGCCTCGCCCCATAACGGAAAACCGAATCACGGTGCCGGGATCCAAGAGCCTGACGCATCGGGCCTTGTTGGCGGCGGGACTGGCCCATGGCGTTTCCATTATCGACAATGCCTTATCCTGCCAAGATACAAACCTGACGATTCAGGCTTTGGATCGTCTCGGTGTCTCTATTACACAAACAGACGAAAATCGGCTTCAAGTTGTCGGATGCGATGGCCGCTTTCGATCCTGCAGGGAAACTCTGGATCTCGGGAATTCAGGAACGTCCATCCGGCTCTTGACAGCCCTTGTGGTACTTGGAGAGGGAATTTATCGGCTCACGGGAAACAACCGCATGAAACAGCGACCCATCCAAGAGCTCATCGACGGCTTGAATCAGCTGGGGGTTCCGGCCCGCTCTCTGGCTGAAAACGGATGCCCGCCGGTTGAAATCGTCGCCGGCTCCCATTTGGCCTCCAGGGTTCGACTCGATTGCAGAAGAAGCAGCCAGTTCCTTTCCGGTCTTTTGTTCATGGCACCTTGTATACCCGCAGGACTCGAGATAGAGGTCACACACGGACCGGTATCCAAACCCTATGTAGACCTCACACTAGAAGTCATGGAAGCCTTCGGAGTGCATTCTCAGCGGATCGGGTACGATCGTTTCATCGTCCCGGGAAGCCAGCATTACCGCTCACGAAGGTTTTGGGTGGAAGGAGATTGCTCCCAGGCCGGATACTTCTGGGGGGCTGCGGCCATCAGCGGCGGAACTATCACCGCAACCGGTATCGATCCGGATACCCGGCAAGGGGATTTGCGGATTGTAAGTTTGCTGGAGGAGATGGGCTGCACGGTTGTGAGAGAACCCGATGGGATATGCGTGATCGGTGGATCCTTGCATGCCATCGAGGCCGATATGTCGGATCTCCCGGACGCAGTGCCGACGATTGCGGTGGTTGCGGCCTATGCAAAGGGCCGGACCGTCATTAAAGGCGTGGGCCACTTGAAGGGAAAAGAGAGCGACCGTATCGATACGGTGGTTACCGGGCTTCGGAAGATGGGCATTGAGGCTACGGCCCATGAGGACGGGTTAAGCATTCAAGGGGGTATTCCGCATGGGGCGGTTATTGCTACGCAGGATGACCACCGGATCGCCATGAGCTTTGCCGCAGCCGGCCTAAAGACACCAGGTGTTTATATCGATAACGATGCCTGCGTAGGAAAATCGTTTCCGGATTTCTGGAAAATTTGGGAAGGGCTGCATTGAGATGAACCTTTTTCTTATCGGATACCGTTGTTCGGGAAAAACGAGCATCGGAAAAGTCCTGGCCGACCGAATGGAATGGTCTTTTGTCGATACCGACGATTGGGTGACAGCGGCTTCCGGATGCAGCATCAAAGAGATCGTCACAATCTCAGGATGGCCGGTTTTCAGGTACTGGGAACAAAGGGCTTTGATAGACATCATTCAGAAAAATCGGCAGGTCGTGGCCACCGGCGGAGGGATTGTCCTGGAGAACCGAAACATCACTCTCATGAAAAAAAACGGAAAAATCATCTGGCTGACAGCCAGATCCGAAACCATCCGATCCCGAATGATGGCGGATCCGGCAACAGATGCTTTCCGTCCGGCCTTAACTTCACAAGGGGCTGCAGAAGAAATCGATCTGGAGCTGGCCGGACGAACGCCGCTGTACGCATGGGCTGCGGATATTTCAATTTCCACCGACGTACGCTCTGCGGCGGCAACGGCCGGAGAAATTCTGGCTTGTCTGATCCGAAATCGGGAGTCGATCCATCCGGTTAAACCAAAAAACCTTTGCGACGTCAGTAATGATGAAATCGTAAAAACTCAAAATTGATGGCTTCGTAAAAAGCTTTTGCAAGCGAGAGATGGACTTTTTACGAAGCCATCAGTAACGGTTCTTGAGGAATAATATCATGTCCAGTTCCTTCGGCACATTGTTCCGAATCACGACCTTCGGTGAATCTCATGGGCCGGGCATCGGAGTGGTCATCGAGGGGTGTCCTCCCCGGATCGACCTTTCGGAAAAAGATATCCAGCCCCAACTCGATCGGCGTCGCCCCGGACAAAGCACGCTTACATCCCCCAGAAAAGAGGCGGATCGGGTAAGGATTCTTTCCGGTGTAGAGGACGGAAAGACGCTGGGAACGCCTGTGGCCCTTTATATCGATAATAAGGATAGCCGCCCGTCCGACTACGGGGAATTAGCGAACATTCCCCGTCCATCGCATGCCGACTACACTTATCGCTTAAAGTACGGCATCCAGTCAAAAAGTGGTGGGGGAAGGGCCAGCGCAAGAGAGACCGCAGCCAGGGTCGCCGCCGGCGCCGTAGCCGAAAAAATCCTTTTTGAGAGCTATGGAACACAGATCGTGGCATGGGTTATGGCTGTCGGATCCATTTCGTGCGAAACCGTGGATCCTGAGATCGTCACACGGGCTGATGCGGATCGCCACCCGGTGCGGTGCCCGGAAGGGCCCTGCGCCGAAAAAATGGCCCGGGCCATCCGTGAAGCCCGTGATGCCGGCGAGTCTCTGGGCGGCATCATCATGTGTGTGTGCCGCAGTGTTCCCGCAGGCCTCGGAGAACCCGTCTTTGATAAGACCGAGGCCATGCTGGCCCAAGCCATGCTCTCGATACCGGCATGCAAGGGGTTCGACATCGGTTCGGGATTTGAGGGAACCCGAATGCCGGGCTCGAAACACAACGACTTGTTTGTCAAGCGCAACGGTCGTCTGGGAACAAAAACCAACTTCAGCGGAGGAGTCCAGGGAGGAATCACCAACGGAGAAGCCATTTATTTTCGAACGGCCTTCAAACCTACTTCGACCATCGCCAAGCCCCAGGAAACTGTGGATTACGACGGCAATCCTGTGGTGCTGAAAGGGGCCGGCCGGCATGATCCTTGTGTCCTCCCGAGGGCCGTGCCGATCGTTGAAGGCATGGCGGCTTTGGTCCTTGCGGATTTGGCCGCAAGGCAAAAGATCCGGTGACTTGGCTGGAGGTTCTGAATTGGAAGGAATCGGAAAGAATCGAAAGGCGATAATGATCGGCATCATCGGTTTCGGCCGGTTCGGTCGCTTCATGGCCAGACATCTGATGGAAGATTTTAAAATTTATATTTATGATGAAATCGATTCGGCGGATTCTATTCGCTCCCTCGGCGCGATTCCTGTCGACCTTCCCGAGGTCTGCAAACAGGATGTGGTGATACTGGCCGTTCCCATTTCCAAGATGAAGCTTTTACTCGAACAAATGGCACCGCACTTGAAGGAGGATGCATTGGTAATCGATGTGTGCTCCGTCAAGACTTATCCGGTTCAATGGATGGAAAGGATCCTGCCCCATTTTACGTCCATACTGGCGTGTCATCCCATGTTCGGTCCGGACAGCGCTGCGGATTCCTTGGTCGGGCATAAAATATTCCTTTGTCCGGTTCGGCTCAAGACTCCGGATTACCGGAAAATCAAAGCATACTTGGAAGCGAAGGGGCTGGTCCTCATCGAATCCACTCCAGAAGCCCACGACCGTGAGGTTGCTTTCAGCCTTTCTTTAACGCACTTCATCGGACGCAGTCTCTCTGCCTGCGGAGCAAAACCCTTGCAGATGGACACCGAGGGGTACAAACGCCTGCTGCATATCCTGAATGTAGTTCAAAACGATACTTGGGAGCTTTTTTACGACATGCACCGATATAACCCCTTTGCCGGGAAAATCCGCATGGCATTCGTGAATGCCATGCAGGAGATTGCAAAAGAGCTGGAAGCATGAGAGTCGCCTTTCAGGGAATCCGCGGAGCCTACAGTGAAATGGCGCTGAAAAGGCATTTCAAATCAGAGGCGCAACCGGTGAGTTGTGCGAGCTTTGAAGAAGTATTTAAGGCCGTCATGGAAGCAAAGGTGGAATTCGGATTCGTTCCTGCCGAGAACACCATTGCGGGGACGGTAGTAGAAAACTACGATCTTTTGCTGAGTCATGATGTCGTGGTCCGGGCGGAGGTCTATATGGCTATTGCCCACATGCTTTTAGCCAAAAAAGGAGCGCGGTTCGTCGATATTTCCCGCGTGCTTTCCCATCCCCATGCGCTTAATCAATGCAAGGCGTTTCTCAGACAGCATGGCCTCAAAGCGGTCCCGGCCTATGATACGGCCGGTGCGGCAAAGGAGGTCGCGAAGCGCTCTTCAAAAAAGTGGGCGGCCATTTCTTCCATACTATGCGCGGAGATCTACGGCCTGGATATCCTGAAAAAGAATATTCAATCCACTCAGACCAACACGACGCGTTTTCTTGTCATCGCAAAAAATCAAAAGGGGGAAATCAGTGATTTTCAGGAAAAGACTTCATTGGCCTTTAAAACCCGGCATCGGCCTGGGGCGCTTGTGGATTGCCTTAAAATCTTTCAGGAAAATCAATTGAACCTGACCAAGCTGGAATCCCGGCCCATACCGGATAATCCCTGGGAGTACGTTTTTTACGCGGATGTTGAAGCCGGGGGGGATTCATCTGCTGTCGCCGGTGCCGTTCAGGAGCTTTCATCCCATGCTTTGTTTGTGAAAATTTTAGGGAGCTACACCAAGGCAGTCGGTGATGCCAGGCAGGAAAAAAATCAGAGGAAGGTGCTTTAAAATTGGAGAATTGATGAAAGTGAAGAAACAAAAAGCCAAGGTATTGGTGATTCACGGTCCCAACCTGAATCTTTTAGGCAAAAGAGAACCCCGCCTCTATGGAAAAAAGACACTGGAGACCATCCGGAAAGAATTGGAAAATGACAGCAGGCGGCTGGGGATTGAGGTTGAGATGTTTCAGTCCAACCATGAAGGCGCTATCATCGACAGAATCCAGGAAGCCAGAGAGGGCTATGCCGGGGTCATTATCAATCCTGCTGCTTTCAGCCACACCAGCATCGCGATTCGAGACGCGTTGCTTTGTCTGGATATCCCCATTGTGGAGGTGCACATATCCAATATTTATAAACGAGAGCCTTTTCGACATCGCTCCATGATTTCCGATATTGCCACAGCAACTCTTTCGGGGTTCGGAACAGAGGGCTATCGGATGGCGCTTCGGGCCATGGGCGATATGATTTCCGAAAACAAATGATTTTTTTACTTGACACCCATGAGGGTTATATTTTACGAAAGATATAAAGAGATATAAAGCTTTGAAGAAAAGGATATTCATAAATCCATCCTCGCTGAATGGAGATGGATTCTGGCGATGGCAAGGCGAAAATTGGAGCCTTGTCGGCGGGAGGTAATTTTTGATCTAAAGTAAAGAAGCAAAAAAATAAAACAGATAAAAACCGTAGGCAGGGAAGACGCTCACGGTTTTATTTTTTTCAAGAAAGGGCCGTGAGAAAATCGCGGCCCTTTCTATTTGAGCATAACCGATACAAGGAAGGAATTCGGCGATGTACCTGAAAGAATTTCCGGATGAAACCACATTTAATAGGATGGCATCACAATATAATGTGATTCCACTTTGTATGGAAATTTTATGTGATACCGAGACTCCAATTACCCTGTTGAGCAAATTCTGCCGCCTGAAGACCCCGATTTTTCTTTTTGAAAGCGTTACCGGAGGGGAAAAATGGGGAAGATACAGTTTCATGGGGATTTCGAACAGGAGTCGGATCCGGATTTTTTCAGATCGGATCCAGGTAGAAGAAAACGGCCGGATCCATAAATACAATCACCAGGGGGATCCTTTGGGCTATCTGAAGGCGTTCACAAGACAGTTCAAGCCGGCGCCGGTCTTTGAGTCCACTCGGTTCTGGTGCGGAATGGTCGGTTACCTGAATTACGAGATGGTCTCTTTTTTTGAAAAGATTCCGAATCGAATGGATCCGGAAGTGGAATTGTCCCAGTTCATCGTACCGGATGCTCTGATCATTTTCGACAATGTCCGGAAGACAATCTCCATTTTGATCCTATACTTTGTAACACCGGGCCGACATGCCTCCGCCGATTACCGTCTACTCAGGAAGCGACTGAGTGATCTGTGTGAAACAGCATTAAATCCGTCTCCTGAAATCGAAGCGAATAGATCGGATACGGGTCATACGCTCATGCCGACCCTTAAAAGAGAAGTCTTTCTTGAAAAAGTCCGGAGAGTCAAATCCTACATCCGTGCCGGAGATGTCATCCAGACAGTAATCTCCCATCCTTTTATATGTGAAAATCCGCCGGATCCTTTAAAGCTTTATCGGGCCCTTCGTTACGTGAACCCTTCTCCGTACCTTTTTTATTTAGACATGGGAGAAACGATGCTGATCGGTTCTTCTCCTGAAACCATGGTGAGACTGGAACACGGAAAAGCCTTTCTTCGTCCCATCGCCGGCACCCGGCAGCGGGGAATCGACGAGGAAGAAGACATAGCCATGGCCAAAGATCTCCTCAAAGACGAAAAGGAAAGAGCAGAGCACATCATGCTGGTGGACCTTGGTCGCAACGATTTGGGCCGTGTGGCGGAGACCGGAAGCGTTCACGTGACCCAACTGCTGCACGTGGAGCGATACAGCCATGTCATGCACCTGGTATCCGATATCTGCTGCAATTTATCTCCGGGAACCGATGCTTGGGATTTATTGAGGTCTGTTTTCCCGGCAGGAACTTTGACAGGCGCGCCTAAGGTTCGCGCCATGGAAATCATCAATGAGATGGAGCAGTCATCTCGAGGGCCCTATGGGGGCGCCGTAGGCTATATTTCTTTTTCAGGCAACATGGATCTGGCCATTACCATAAGGACCGCACAGATCGAAAAGGGAAGATTGGTTCTTCAATCCGGCGCCGGAATCGTAGCGGATTCGGATCCCGAAAAAGAGTGGACGGAAACGGTCAACAAGGCCGAGGCCATGAATCAGGCCCTTAAGCTGATTCGGTAATTAAAATCTGCAGATGGGGAAGGAAAACATGATCGCGATTATCGATAACTATGATTCATTCACTTACAACCTGGTTCAATATTTCAGGCAATTGATTTCGGATGTACGGGTATTTCGAAACGACGCCATCGACGTCGATACCCTTGCCGACATGAAGCCGTCTGCAATCGTCATATCGCCGGGTCCCGGCTGTCCGGATACAGCCGGAATCTCCATGGCGGTCATTCATCAATTTTCCGGAAAGGTTCCGATTCTGGGTGTTTGTCTGGGGCATCAGGCCATCGCCCAGGCTTTCGGCGGCAAGGTAGTCTCTGCAGCACGTCTCGTGCATGGAAAAACATCACGGATTCATCATGACGGGAGTTTGCTGTATCGGACTCTGCCCAACCCTTTTGAAGCCACGCGCTATCATTCCCTGATCGTGGATCATAAAAGCCTGCCGGCATGTCTCACGGTGAGTGCATGGACTTCAGATGATGAAATCATGGGCCTTCGGCATCAACGCTACCGAGTTGAAGGTGTTCAATTTCATCCGGAGTCGATCCTAACCGACGGAGGCTTTCAAATCATTCAAAACTTTGTTCAACTCATCAACAAGGAGGAAAAAAACAATGAAAACAGCCATTGCCAAGCTCGTCAAGCACGAGAATCTGACGGAACAGGAGATGGGGCGCGTCATGGAAATCATCATGACGGGACAAGCGACGCCGGCGCAAATCGGTGCATTCATGACCGCCATGAGGATGAAGGGGGAGACCGTCGAGGAGATCGCCGGGGCAGCCAGGATGATGCGGGCCCACGCGACCCCGGTCAATGCCCGAAACCATTGCAAGAGCGTGAGTATCGACCGCGATGAAATCAACATCGAGGAGGAGACCGTTCTTGACACCTGCGGAACCGGAGGGGACGGGACAAATACCTTCAATGTTTCCACTGTCACAGCCTTAGTCGTAGCCGGGGCCGGCGTTAAAGTCGCCAAGCATGGCAATCGAGCGGTTTCCAGCCGATGCGGCAGCGCCGATGTCCTGGCCGGTCTGGGCCTCAACCTGGATCTCAATACCTCCGATGTGGAAAGCTGCATCAATACGGTGGGAATCGGTTTCTTGTATGCGCCCTTGTTTCATGGCGCCATGAAATTTGTTGCAGGGCCGAGACAGGAAATCGGCCTGAGGAGCATTTTCAACCTCCTGGGACCGCTGTGCAATCCGGCAGGCGCCAACGCCCAGGTAGTCGGTGTTTATGACATGGATTTAACGGAAAAGATCGCGCATGTCCTGCAGAGGTTGGGAACCAAGGCCGGGTTTGTGGTTTGCGGAGAAGGGACCTTCGACGAAATCAGTATCTGCGGCTCCACCAAAATCTCCAGATTGGAAGAAGGCCGCGTGACCACCTCTTTTATGATACCTGAAGACGTGGGGATGACGAGGGCTTTACCGGAAACCATCAAGGGAGGCGATGCGACAGAGAATGCCCGAATCATCCGGGAGATCTTAAACGGCGAAAAGGGGCCGAAGAGGGATATGGTCCTTCTCAACGCTGCTGCGGCTTTCATGGCAGCAGGCCTGGAAGATGATTTTCCGGGCGGCATTGAGAGGGCCAAAGAATCCATCGATTCCGGATGTGCGAAGCAAAAGCTTGACCAACTCATCGCCTTTACAAAACAATGCAACCCATTTTTAAGAAAAAGAGCATAAAAGAGTTATGAACCCCATTCTGAAAAAGATCATGGATGAAAAAGTCGAAGAAGTCAAAATGCTCAGAGCGAAAGGCGTCGGAGAAAACCGGAACGCCGATTTGCTTCCCGTCCGCGATTTCAAGGAGGCCGTATGCAGGACCGGACAGATCAATCTGATCGCGGAAGTCAAATACGCCTCTCCTTCTTCGGGTCGTTTTTTTATAAAGCGGGACAGCTCCCGGATCGGAAAAGCCTATGAAACCGCCGGGGCGGCCGCGATATCCCTAGTGACGGATAAGCGATTTTTCGAAGGGGATATCCGGGATATTTCTGTCCTGAAGAAAGCGGTTTGCCTTCCGGTCTTGCGGAAGGATTTCATTATCGATGAGGTGCAAATTGCTCAATCTTTTATAAACGGCGCAGATGCAGTTCTTTTAATCGCCCGGATCTTATCCAAGGAGCAATTGGAGGAAATGCTCGGCATCTGCAAAAACTTCGGGATGGCGGCTTTGGTTGAGATTCACGATGAAAAAGATCTTGAAAAGTCCATGGCATGCAACGCCTTCGTTGTCGGGATCAACAATCGCAATTTGGATACCTTCCAGGTCGATATCGGCGTCTCGATCCGGATTGCTCCCCTGATCCCTAAGGGTTGCGTTATCGTCAGTGAAAGCGGAATCCGGAGTGCGGAGGATATCGAGAAGTTGAAGCCGTTGGGGATTCAGGCTGTTTTGGTCGGGACTTCACTCATGGACAGCAAGGATATCGTTTCGAAAACTCGTTCCCTTGTCCATGCAGGAAAAATGTAGGGTATGGTCAGAGTCAAAATCTGCGGGATCACCCGCATCCGGGATGCGTTATGGGCCGTGCGCTGCGGAGTCGACGCACTGGGATTCATATTCGCCGAAAGCCCCCGGCGGGTGTCTCCGGAAAAAGCGAAGGCGATCATCGATAACCTCCCGCCGTTTGTCCGGTCTGTAGGAGTCTTTGTGGATGAGCGGCCCAGGACGCTTCTCGATATTGCGACATTCTGTGGTCTGGATCTGGTTCAGCTTCATGGAGAAGAAACCCCCGATTATTGTCGCAATCTGCCTTTTTCGGCAATCAAGGCATTTCGGATACAGAACCCCTCAAGCCTTTCAGCGATAAATTCTTACCGCGGGGTTGTCAAAGGAGCTGTATTGGACACCTACCACAGTGTAAAAATGGGGGGTACCGGGGAAACCTTCGACTGGAAGCTCGCCGTTAAAGCCCGGAAACATGGTATCCCGATCATTCTATCAGGCGGGCTGACCCCTGAAAACATTCAACAAGCCGTTCGGATGGTCAGACCCTATGCCGTTGATGTCAACAGCGGTGTCGAAAAGCGTCCGGGACAAAAGGATCTCGCTCTTGTCGAAGAGCTGATGAGACGGATTGGGCAACTGAAAACATAAAGCGAGCTTCGCTTTGATCGAACCACAGTAGCTTCTTTCAAATCGGGATTTTCCAAATCCCTTCATCCCTTTCAAAATATAAAAATTTTGACATCGAAAAAACTTTCCTTTATAAATTTAGAACAATGCAGCACTTGGTAAATATGACCTCCGCGAATCCGCATCCTCGTTTATCGAGAGATATAATAAGTAAAAATGGAGAAAAAGTATGAAAAAGCCTTATCCTTTTGCTTGCCGGCTTTTTTTGTTCGCCCTTTGTTTTTTTATCCCATGTCTTTAGACGCTAATGAGGTAAAAGGGTTATCCGACGGACAGAAGATTTATGTTCCAGCTTATTCCCATATCTACAGCGGCGATCGTGAAATACCTTTTTTATTGGCGGTAACACTTAGCATTCGAAATATTGATCCAAAAGGATCTATCCATATCACCTTGGTCGATTACTATGATACGCAGGGGAAGCTCTTAAAAAAATATCTCGAAAACCCGGTTTCTTTAGATCCACTTGGATCGATACGTTATGTCATAGCGGAAAGAGATAAGGCCGGGGGATCCGGTGCAAATTTTATGGTTGAGTGGAAGTCCGAAAAGAAAGTAAATCCACCTATCGTTGAATGCATCATGATCGGAACCCAATCTCAGCAAGGCGTTTCTTTCACCTCTCGGGGTCGCGTACTCATGACATCAGATCAATAGCACCTGTACAAAGCGATTCGTATGCGTCGAAAACCCGTTTCCTCAGAACACCATTTCATTCCGCAATCCCAAAGGGTTTTCAATTTGGCAAATCATTCCACTGCATGCCTTTTATAGTACACCCGACGAGTGGGCTACTCGAATGCTCAACTCCGTTCCAAGAAAAGGATATTCAAACACAATTCTTTTTTGCTAAATTGAAAACGTTCAATTTAGGTTTACATCATTTTTCAAGCACAACCCCTACCGAGCCGCTCCCGACGGGAATATTGCGAAGCACCTGGAGCGTGGCCGTGTCGATGACGGCTACACCATCGCCTGCGACAGCGACATAAAGCAGCGTTCCGTCCCGGGTGATATCGAGTCCTTTTGGTGCGACTCCAACAGGAATTTCGGAGGTTGCGGTATTGTTGATGGCGTCAATAACCGATATGGTGCCGCTGTCTCCGTTGGTCACATAGACGGGACTCCCAGACGGATGGACTACTCCGTCAATCGGGCATTTGCCGACTCCGACTGTGGCGATGGCGGAATTCGAGGCGGTGTCGATGACGGTTACGGAAGAATCCCCATTATTGATGGCATATACGCGGGTTCCGGTCGGGTTGATGGCGATTCCCATTGTACCCTGCCCGGCTGGGATTCGTCCTGAAACGGATCGTGCGGCCGTGTCGAAAACGACGACGGCATTGCTTCCCGCATCGGCAATATAAAGCGGGTTTCCGGTTGGAGAGACCTCCAAATCCGAGTAGCCATAACCGCCGTCGATATTGAAATAGACGCCGTGGTCTGCGGTATGAATGCCATATAACCCGCCCATCCAGCAGCTCGCGTAAAGCCATGATCCATCCGTCGATATCGCCACACTGTAAGGATATAAGCCCACGGAGACGGTTCCGATGACGGAATAGCCGGTTGTCTCAACGATCGAGATATTTCCTGAATCCCGGTTGGCGATAAATACCTTTGAATGAGACGGGGTGATGTCCAAAAAGTTCGGACCGCTCCCTATCGGGATTTGAGCGACAATCGTATTCCCGGGTGTTTCAAAAACCGAAAGGTAGTTTCCTGTCTGATTGGAAACAAACCCCCGCCCAAATGCCGATTCGATGCCGGGGATCATCGAAAAAAGCAGGCTTAAAATGAACAATGGCGTCACTCTTATCTTCATATAACCCTCCTTTCAGTTTTGAAAAACACACACCAAATAGCAGTGGAAATCCGGAGAGCTTCAGGAAGGCGTTTGGTGCCTTTTTGAATGTAGCTGGAAGAAAAAGAGCTGCTACGCAGATCTGTTTGAGATTGATTTTGAATTGATATTATTCCGATTGTTTAGCGATGTCAATGCGTTGAGATATTTTATCGCCGGTCGTAAGAATCGTAATAAGGGATGTCCATGGTTTCATGCATTGAGCAGTTGAGAGTTTCTTAGAGCTGGGATTGAAAAAGAACACCGTGACGATGGGGACGATCAGTCCGATGGCGAGGACGATTAACATCAGCGTGCCCAATTCAGCATACCGGCCGCGTTCGATTACGAACACGGTATTCAGCGCCTGAGTGAACAGTTGACTGCCGGAAAGAGCCAGGTTTGTGAACGCCGCCATGATGGCAAAGTACGTGGCTTTTTGATTTTCAGGAGCTTCCTTGGCGATCCAGGCCAGCATGGGGATCATGGCGACCTGCCCCAGGGGGGAGTCGGCCATGGTATCCACGATGGCGATGGTTTGCGCGCCGAATCCAAGATGCGCCTCGGTCCACTCATGCATGCCGTAAAACATTCCCACATAAGGGAGAAACATGACGGTACTGTATATGGACAGGAACACGACCAGATAAGGTATCGGCCGCCTGCTCATCCAGGCCCGCAGGGCAAACATTCCCATGATGGCCAACAGCGACGAGACCTGGCGCAGGGTACCGAAAAATGCTTCGTCGAATCCCAGCGCGTCGATCTCCCACCAGGACGCACCGGCCCCGAGGGTGGGCATGGCCCGAAAGACAAAGACGATCACTGCGATACCGATGATCTCCCGGCGCTTTTCGGTTTCAAGGGGCTGGAGCAGCTGGTGGATAAGGTATCCGATGATCAGCAGAGAACCGAAGAAGATGATTTCTTCTTTCAGAGGGAGTCCGGAAAGCCCGATGGATAAAGTCATGAGAATAAAAATGCCGCTTCCCCCCAATATGGAAATGCTCGGTTTTAAGTCGGTCTTTTCCGGCCGCATCATCTTAAAGATGTCCGTTTCGGAAAACCCTTTGCGTTGAAATGCTCTGCGCTGCATGTTCACCATCAGGCCTCCGAATAGCACACCCACCACGGAGATCACCGGGATGATCAGGGAAATCCGATACATGGCTGAGTAAGAAAGAGTTTTGGCCAGCCATCCTCCCAGACCGGCTACCGCTGCGCTTCCTCCGAGGATCGCGATCCGTCCCAGCGTCTGCACGGTGATATGCATCCGTTGCAGCTCGGAATCCGGAAATGCCGTGCCGTCCGATTGGAACCGAGGAACGGCTTCCACGGTCATTGCATCGGCGACGACGTCCTGCAATACGTATCCGACAGGAGACAAGAGCACCGCGAGGACGTACCATGTCCCGGCCGGCAGCATCGCTTCCATCCACGTCTTGTACCCGGTCAAACCCAGCATGATAATAAGGCTTATGGCCATGAGCAGGGCGCCCAGATAAACAAAAAGGGCTTTTCGATGCCAAAACAGATCGACCAGGTGGCCCAGCGGCATTTTCAGAGCCCAGGGAAGACCGGCCCAGAACCCCAGTCCGGCTAAGAAGGCGGCGGAAAGCCCCAATTCCTCTTTGACGTAGAAACTCTCGATGATTCCCGTGAAGCCCGAGACTCCGGCGGCCAGGTACACCATAAGCGGTGGAATATAGCTTGTCCGCATTTCCCGGAAAATGCCGAAAAAATCCTGAGTCAGCCAGCGCCAAAAATTTCCAGGAAATATTCTCTTTTTCGGATCACGGTGTGATGCAGTCATGTCGGGATCCTCGATCTATCGGACGGTAAAGCCTGGTCTTGAAGTCACGATTGCTCCGGAGGCTTGACTGCGTGGCTGACAGTCAGCGCGTCGTTTTTCATGTCCACCCTGATGACGGCTCCTTCGGGGATGTCTCCGGCAATGAGAGCCCGGCCAATGCGCGTCTCCAGCTCCCGTTGAATGTATCGTCGCAAGGGTCGCGCACCGTAAACCGGATCGTAGCCGGTTTTTGCGATGAATTCCCGGGCGGTATCCGTAATTTCAACGGCCACATTTCGATCTTTGAGCCGCTTGGAAAGATCCCGGGTCAGCAAGGTTACGATCCGTTGCACTTCTTCGAGAGTCAGCGGTTTGAACATCACGATGTCATCGACGCGGTTGAGGAATTCCGGACGGAAATGATGGCGGAGTTCGCTCATCACCCGGCTTTCCACCCCCTTTTTGATGGTTCCGCTTTCGGTAATCCCTTCCAGGAGATGATGCGACCCGATATTGCTGGTCATGATGATGACGGCGTTTTTGAAATCGACCGTGCGGCCTTGACCGTCCGTGAGCCGGCCATCGTCAAAAATCTGGAGCAGCACATTGAAGACATCTTGGTGCGCCTTTTCGATTTCGTCAAAGAGAATCACGGAATAAGGTTTTCTTCGCACGGCCTCGGTCAACTGTCCGCCTTCCTCGAACCCCACATACCCCGGGGGTGCGCCGATCAGCCGGGCAACGGTATGCTTTTCCATGTATTCACTCATGTCAATCCGAATCATGTTCTCTTCGGTATCAAACAAGGCTTCGGCCAGTGTTTTAGCCAGTTCCGTCTTTCCGACGCCCGTAGGACCCAGGAAGATGAAGGTTCCGATGGGTCTTCGGGGATCCTTGACACCGGAACGAGCACGGATCACCGCATCTGCCACCAGTTGGACCGCCTCATCCTGTCCGATGACACGCTCGTGCAACACCTCATCGAGGCGGAGGATCTTCTGGCGCTCGCCTTCCATGAGGCGGGCAACCGGGATGCCGGTCCAGCGCGAAATGATTTCCGCAATCTCTTCTTCGGTCACTTCCTCCCGAAGCAACCGCTCTCCGGTCTCCTTTTCGGCCAGTTTTTCTTCTTCTGCCTTCAGGTTACGCTCCAACTCCGGAAGCTTGCCGTGCCGCAATTCCGCGGCGCGGTTCAAGTCGTAGCTGCGTTCAGCCATCTCGAGGTCATGGCGCATCTTTTCGATTTCCTCCCGGATGACCTGGATCTTTTTAATGGCTTCTTTTTCAATGTCCCACTGTGCACGCATCCCATGGGCTTTTTCCCTGAGGTCGGCCAGTTCTTTTTGGAGAGCCTTCAAACGCTCGTGGCTGGAACGATCCGTCTCTTTTTTAAGGGCGGCTTCTTCGATTTCCAGTTGCATGATTCTTCGGGACACCTCGTCCAGTTCCGTGGGCATGGAGTCGATTTCGGTTCGGATCATGGCGCAGGCTTCATCCACCAGATCAATGGCTTTATCCGGAAGGAAGCGGTCGCTGATGTACCGATTGGACAAGACCGCAGCAGTGACCAAGGCGCTATCCTGAATTTTCACTCCGTGGTGCACTTCGTAACGTTCTTTCAGCCCGCGCAGGATGGAGATGGTATCTTCCACCGAGGGCTCATCCACCACGATCGGCTGAAACCGTCGTTCCAAAGCTTTGTCTTTTTCGATGTATTTCCGATACTCATCCAGAGTCGTGGCTCCGATACAATGGAGTTCGCCTCTCGCCAGCATGGGTTTGAGCATGTTGCCGGCATCGATGGCGCCTTCGGCTTTGCCGGCCCCTACAATGGTGTGCAGCTCATCGATGAAAAGCAGAATCCTTCCCTCGGATTCCTTGATGTCCTTTAAGACCGCCTTCAGACGCTCCTCGAATTCGCCGCGGAACTTGGCGCCGGCCACCAGGGCCCCCATGTCCAGGGCGAAGATGGTCTTGTTTTTTAAGCCTTCCGGGACGTCCTGGCGAACGATCCGATGGGCCAGTCCTTCGACGATGGCGGTTTTCCCGACACCCGGCTCACCGATCAGAACCGGATTATTCTTGGTTTTTCGGGAAAGGATTCTGATCACGCGCCGAATCTCGCCGTCCCTCCCGATCACCGGATCCAGCTTGGCGGATCGGGCCTCTTCGACCAGGTCCCGTCCATATTTCTGCAGCGCCTCGTAAGTCCCTTCAGGATCAGCGCTTGTCACGCGCTGGTGGCCTCGGATAGCGGTCAACGTTTTAAGCAACAATTCCCGCGTGATGCCGAATTCAGTAAGGATCTTACCGGAGGCTGTCTTTTTCCCTTCTTCTATGAAGGCCAAAAGGATATGCTCAACAGAGACGTATTCATCTTTCAGGCTGTCGGCTTCGTTTTGGGCTTGCACCAGCAGTCGGCTCAGTCTCTGGGTGATATATACCTTCCCCGGTTCGATTCCGGGTCCGCTGATCCTGGGTTTTTTGTCCAGTTCCTGCTCAAGCCGCCGTCGAACATCCGTCTCCGGAATTTCCATGCGTTTCAGAAGACGGGGGACCAATCCGTCCGTTTGTTCCAACAGCGCAAGGAGCAGATGCTCGCCGTCCACTTCATGGTGGTTGAAGCGGACCGCTTTTGTGTGAGCCGCTTGAAGTGCTTCCTGACATTTTACGGTCAGTTTGTTCATGTCCATTGTAATCTCCTCCAATGATCAAGCTCGCCGGGCCTTGTTGATGTCCGGATGGTATTTTCGGGCCAATTTCCGATAGGCGCGCTGGATTTCCTCCTGAGAAGCGTTTTGGGAAATCCCCAGTGTTTTATAATAATCCTTATAGGTAATGGCCATTATACGCCTTCTTGATCAATTCTTTAAAACCTTTCTTTGGCTATTCGTTTGCATCGGGCAATTCCCTGTCTTTTTGAGCGAAAAATAATCACATACGAATCAGTGTCAATGAACGTATCATTACTATTTATATTATTTATATTTGATAATATAATGTTTGATGACAACACATGGTTTACGGTTGTTTTTATTGTCATGTCTATCGTAAGGGATTAAAGTCAGTCCTCTTGAGGCAATTCCGCTCCCAAGGGGTGAGGCATGGTTAAGGATGGCCATCGAGAATCATCCTCTTGGGAAAAGTCAAACCATTAAGGGATGTTATAGTCAGGAGTACCATGAAAATATTCCGCCTGATGATTCTTGCCCTCATTCTTTTCTTTCCGAACGGATGCGCCATCAATCCGGTGACGCAAAACAGAGAACTGGTGCTGGTTTCCGAATCGATGGAAATGGGCATCGGGCAAAAACAGTACGCCCCTTCCCGGCAGATGCAGGGTGGCGACTATATTTTGGATCCCGAACTCAACCGGTATGTCAGCGAAGTCGGCAACAGGATCGTGGCCGTGAGCGATCGTAAGCTCCCCTATGAATTCGCGATTCTCAATAACGGAACCCCAAATGCCTGGGCACTTCCCGGGGGGAAGATCGCTATCAATAGGGGATTACTGGTGGAGCTGCAAAATGAGGCGGAGCTGGCGGCAGTGCTTGCCCATGAGATCGTACATGCGGCCGCCAGACACGGTGCGAAAAGTGCGGAGCGACATCTGATCCTGCAAGGACTTGTGGCCATCGTAGCTATCGCTGCCGGAAGCAGTGACTTTTCTGCGTTGGCTGTCGGGTCCGCCGTCGTCGGCGCAAGCCTGATCAAACAAACATACTCACGCGAGGATGAACTTGAAGCCGATCATTACTCCATGTTGTACATGGTCCGGGCCGGATACGACCCCAAGGCGGCCGTGGATCTTCAGGAGAAATTCGTGAAGCTGTCCAAAGAGAAGAAATCCAACTGGCTCGATGGCCTTTTTGCCAGTCATCCGCCCTCGGAAGAACGGGTGGACAAAAACAGGGAAAGACTTATCAACCTATCTTTCGGGGATGGTGAAACCGGTTCAGAGCGCTATCGAGAAAAAACCGCTTTCCTGTTGAAAGTCCGGCCGGCCTATGCGCTGTACGAAAAAGGGGTAAAGGCGATCCATCAATCAAGGCCTGCGGAAGCGTTTTCATCGGCGAAAGAGGCAATCCGAATGGAACCGCGGGAAGCTCTGTTTTATTGTCTTTTCGGGGAGTCGCTGTTCCTTCAAGGAGATCAGGGCGGTGCGTTGAATGCTTACAACAGCGCCGTCGAAAAAGACCCGAATTATTTCCGGTATTACCTCAAGCGGGGTCAGCTTTACGAGGCAATGAAAAATGAGATCTTTGCCCGAAAAGACCTGCAACAGAGTCTCGAGTTGTTTCCCACAGCCGATGCTCATTTATCCCTCGGACGCATGTTTGCTGCCGAAGGGGATGTGCAAAAAGCCATCGACAATTTCGAAAAAGCCGCAGGTTCCCGATCTGCCGCTGGGCAGGAGGCGAAAGGGATGCTGCATAGACTCGATCTTCCGAAAAACCCGGATCGCTACCTGACGTCTTATCTCGAAGAAAAGGATGGTCGGATCCATGTCTTCATCAACAACCCGACCACGGTGGCCGTATCCAATCTTACCGTCGTTTTATCAAAAGGATGGAAAGAAAAAGACAAGGTTCGTATGCAGGTCCAGCAAGAGATCGCCCCCAATGGTTACTATAGAGTGGCCACTGCGATAAAGGTATCCGATAAAAAAGAAATGCGGCAATGGTGGGTCCGCATAGAAAAGGCCATGATCCGATAGCCCAAAACTTCTTCGGCTTTCCCTCCGGGTAAAAAAATGGCCCCTGCTGCAGGCGGCACCATCCGGATGATTTGCTCCAGAATTTCCCCTACCGTGGTCTCTAGATATGAAAAAGCGGCGAACATCGGAGGTGGGGTTAAAAAGACTGCAAGGAAGCCCTCTAAATTCCGAAAAAGCCCCCCACATACTTTGCCGCTGTGAACAGGAGGATGCCGGCCAGCATCCATTTGATGACCTTGGCGGGAATGAATTTCTGGCAGCGGGCTCCCAGGTACATGCCGGCCATGCCTCCGATTCCGAAAAGGACCCCTAGGGGCCAGTCCGGGGCCACCGACAGGTTCGGATACAGCGGAGCTATGGCTTGGTAGAATACAACACCTGCAACCGAGGTTACGAATGTCCCCATCAGGGCGGCACCTGCAACGGTGTAGATCGGAAGGCCGAAAAAGGTGACGAAAAATGGGGCGATGATGGCTCCTCCGCCTATGCCGTAAATGCCGCCGACGATGCCGACGACAAGGCTGAGCAAAAAAATGCCCCAGAAAGAGACATTGAAAGACCGGCCATAAAAAAGATATTCGAGCCTCTTCAGGTTGAAATGGGTGACCTGGACAGCCGATCGAAAGTCCTCTTGAGTTTCCGCTGATGTGTCGGTTGTTTTCCGTAAGCTTCGAACCTGTTTTTGAAAGCGGTCCTCAAGAACAGCCTGGACGGATCTTTCCCCCTTTTTTCGAAGCAGGTCATATACCATTTTAAGGCCGATATAGAGCAGGACCCCTGCAGCAAACATCTTGAAGTTTTTCGGGTCCGGAAAATAAGCCACCCGGATGACTGCGCCGATGAAAACTCCGGGGAGGGTTCCGGCCACCACCACACAGGCCAGCGGCCAGACCATTCGCCCTTCTTTCCAATACCGATAGACGCCGCTGGGGATGGCCACGACGTTGAACAACTGATTGGTAGCGCTCACTGAAGGATGGGTATATCCTAAAACCGAAATTTGAAACGGCAACAGGAGAAAGGCACCGGAAACACCTCCCATGGAAGTGAAAAATGAAATCACAAACGCGATTACAGGGGGCACCCAAACGGAGACTTCAACCCCGGAGGTGTGAAAAAGCATCCCGGTTCTTTCCAGAGATCAGATTTTGACGGCAGAGATCGTGAAAATTACTTCGAACCCTTTATCAGCAGGGCGCCTAAAACGTCAAGGGGGTGAAGGAAAGGTCATTTTTCTTGAACGGCTTATGCACTATGGTTCCATGCTCATTTCTTAAAACCAGAGGGTTGAAAAAGGGATTTGACTACCGATCCATAATACGGTATTTATATCCGTAAAAGTATTTCAGAAAGATGCTCAAGGCAAGAACGGCCGATAAACCAATGCTCCGTTTTGACGGAGGTTCAAATGAAAAAGAACGTTTATGATAAGATGCTTCGAAAAATCGCCTTCTGGCCCGGTTCTTGCCCCTCCTGTGGAAAACATATCAGTGTCGGGGACATCCTCCGGCAACCTTTTATAGAAGGAGCAAGCGGTCGCAACCGTTATGTCGATTACTGGGTCTGCTACTCGTGTGCCAAAAAGATACATGAGGAAATGATGCTCCCCAAGCAGCCCCCCGGCGTTTCCCCGCATTAAAAAAGAGATCTTTGTTTCGGCGTTCGGGACCGATTTGATTTCGATCTTGACAGGCTAAGAGTTTTCCCCTCCATACCGGGTTTTTCCCATGCCGCCGCATCCTCGTTATCACCTATGGGTTTATCTGTATACTCTACTTCAAAGCGGTTCCCGGTCGATTTTTCTACAAAGACCACCTCGTTTAGGATCAGCTCGGTTTCCTGCCGCGTCATGACAGGAAAGCTGTAATACACGTTTTGGTGCTTTAAGGATTTTCCTTCTTCTAAACGGTTTTCAACAAATCGAATGTGATTTCGAAGACGTTCCAGAATCCGGCGGTTTGCAAGGTCTTCAATTCCTGCGATTCCGGAGCGGATTGCCTTTTGAAAATGGTGGTCGAACTCGTATCCGATGCTGTTTCGAGCCGCAGCCATAGCAGCCATAAGGGTCGTGCCGATACCGAGGAAAGGATCCAGGACCGTATCTCCCTTGACGGAGAACATGGAGATCAGCCGGTAGGGCAGCTCAAAAGGAAAAGCCCCACTGCGTTTCCGGGTATTTTTATCAAAAAGATCTTGTGATGCCCCTTTTAGATCCGTCCAAATGTCGGAAAACCAAACGTTTCGCTCTTCCCAGAAAAAGGCGCTTTCACGCCGGTGTTTCTTTTCCACGGCGTTTTTAAACTCCCGGATGGACCCTTTTCGTGCGATCAGGATGTATTCATGCTCCAGGGTGACATAGGCGCCGGGAGGAAGCATTCCCGATCCCATGAATTTGTTGGGAGCATTAGTCTGTTTGCGCCACAGGATGCATGGAAGGGCGGTGAAACCGAGTTTCTGCAAACAGGCAAGGATCCTGGAATGGTTCGAATACAAGGCAAAATCGTCGTTGAGGGTGCGGGTGGCATCCCCCACGTTAATGCAGGCCAGCCCTCCCTTTTTTAATACCCTGAAACTTTCCTTCCATACCCCGTCGAGTTGTTGATGCATCCCTTCAAAAGCTTCCCCGAATTTTCTGTTTTGAAAAGCCGTCCCGATCTTGGGGTCCTGTTTGATAAAAACCGGATCCCACATCTCAATCACCGGATAGGGAGGGGAAGTGACGATAAGATCTATGCTTTCATCAGGGACATCCTCCATGTGACGGGAATCTGAAAAATAGATTTGGTGCCGAGATCGCATATTATTTCCTTACCATTTTTAGATTAATCTAACAGAAAAATCGCGATTAAAATACCCGGAAGTCACAAAATTTTCGATACCAAAAGAAAGCTTATGCGTTTTCGATGTGTTTATGATCCGAAGGGAAATGCATTGCAAAATCAATACGGGACAGGTTATAAAAGCCCAGCCCAATCAGGCCGCCTGCCATTAGAAAAGCGATGGAGAAAAGTGTTAAGAGGAAAACGTCATGATCGGAAAACAACTGACCGTATTAACCGGTAACTCCGCCCTGCGGGTGGGAAATGTCTTTTCGGTTTTGGGCCGGGAAGGGATCAATATCCGTGGTCATTGCCTTGTAGACAACGGCGACGGATATTGCAAATTGCGGATGGTCGTATCCGATCCGGATAAGGCCCTGGAAGTGTTAAGCGCAAACAAGCTGGCCGCTGTGACCAATGAAGTGGTGATTATTGAAACGGATGACAAACCCGGTGGATTGAGTCGGATGCTGGAACTTTTCAAAGATTCCGACATTCGGATCGAGTACAGTTATATCGCTGCCGGCACGAAATCCGGGACCGCAGTAATGGTTTTCCGTTTTTCAGATAACAAAGCCGCGCAACGTATCTTAAATCCATAAAACCGCCGTTCCACGGATTCCTTAAATAAAAAGAGGTCTAAGGAATGAATTCTCTCGATTTAAAGGGTATTTTCCCACCCATTGCCACGCCGTTTATCGATGGGAAATTGGCATTGGAGAAGCTGGAGAGCAACATCACCCGGTGGTCGAAAACAGGGATCAAAGGGATCGTGGTTCTCGGTTCGAACGGCGAGGCCGCCTATCTTTCGGAATCGGAAAAGCGGGAACTGATGCAAGCTGCGGTATCCGTGTCGCCGAAGAACATTCTCGTCATCGCCGGTACGGGATGCGAATCCACGTCGGAAACCATTCGACTGACTAACGATTGCGCCAGGTTGGGCGCCAAGGCCGCCCTGGTCATTCCTCCGCACTTCTTCGGGGCCAAAATGAATGATAAGGCTCTTTATAGCCATTATCGGAAGACAGCCGATGAGGCCGCAATCCCCTTGCTGCTTTATAATGTTCCCAAATTCGTTCACCTGGTATTGACGCCGGATCTTGTTTTCAGGCTTTCCGAACATCCCAACATCATCGGAATCAAAGACAGCTCGGGAGATGTGAGCCTTATAGGCGAGTATCTCCGCCGATCAGCGGATGGATTTAACGTTCTCGTGGGGACTGCCGGAGCGCTTTTCGGCGGACTTTCTCTTGGGTGTGCCGGGGGAATTCTGGCCCTTGCCAACATTGCACCGGAAGCGTGTGTAAGGATACTCGAACGGACTCAGGCCGGTGATTATGAGGCGGCAAGATCCCTTCAGATCAGGATGATCCCTGTGGACAAGGCCGTAACAGCAATTTTCGGAGTTGCGGGGTTGAAGGCGGCCCTGGATTTGCTGGGATATTTCGGAGGCGAAGTTCGGTCACCCCTGATGCCTCTAGAAGAAGATGAGAAAAAAAAGCTTGCCGCTATTTTAATGGAGGCCGGATTGACCCATGAAGATTAAAAATGACCGGGATGGCATCGGGGCGATCGGATTCGACCTTTTCAATACCCTGGTTTTTGCCGAAGAGCATACCCTCGACGAAGCCATGGATCGCCTGATTCGAAGCTTAAGACAAAGCGGGTTTGATATGGACGAGGAAGCGTTCGATGAGCATTACGCAACGATCGTTGCCTGGCATATTGAACGTTCCCGGGAAAGCGGGAAGGAGACTCACAATCAATTCTGGATCTGCGATACTCTTAATCGATTGGGGAACCGACTTCCTCCGGATGATCCCCGGATTGCCGCAGCCGTCGAAGCGTATTTCAGCGCTTTTTATTCCAATGTCCGACTGATTCCCGGAACGGAAGCGATGCTGAAAGAGCTTCAGAAGCGCTTCCCCTTAGGGCTTCTTTCCAATTTCACCCATGCGCCGGCTGCCCGAAAAATCCTGACGATACTGGATATCGACAAATATTTCACAACGATTGTCATCTCCGGAGAGAACGGATACCGGAAACCCCATTCGAGCGTTTTCAATGCCTTGGCCGAGGGTCTTTCAGAAAAGAAAGAACGGATCCTTTTCGTGGGAGACGACCCTGAAGCGGATCTCACCGGAGCCATGAAATCAGGACTTGTCCCCTGTATGGATGACCTATGCGTGGGATAGAAGTCTACCGTTTACATCGGGAGTCTTTTCCGAAAGTCCGAAGAATTCCGACGATGAAATTCCAAGAATCGCTTCGTGGGAAGACTTCTTAGCCCTCTTGAATGCAGAGTCTTAGAAAAAGCCTGAACCTTGAAGATCCTTTTGATCCAGCCGCCCCTTGAGGATTTCTACACCACCCCCATCCGTCTTTATCCTTTAGGACTCTATATGCAGCTAAAGTATTTCAGCTCAACGGTGTCGATGTACGGATCCTCGATTGCCTTAATCCCCTAAAGAAACGTCGGATTCCGCTGCCCTCGACATTTGGGTATCTTGAGCCTTTTTTAAAGGAAAACCCCTATTTTTTTAAAGGATACTACCGGTTCGGTATTGAGGAGGAAAAGGTCTTAAAGGAGATCCGGTCATTTGGCCCCGATGCCGTGGGCATCTCATCCCAGTATACGGCTTATTTCAAGAGTGTCGCCGATGTGGCGGCTGCCATCAAGGCGCATTTCGATCTTCCCGTATTTATCGGCGGAAACCATGCCACGGTTTTTGCCGACAAGATCCTTACGCGCTGCCCCCACATCGACCGGGTGCTTGCCGGTCCGGCGGAAACCTGCATTCCCGGATTCCTGGAGGAAATGGGAGTAGCCGCGTCGAGGATTGACTGGAAGGAAATCTTGCCGGACCGGGGGCTGATTTCCGGCGGGGCATACCGAATCGGGAAAAGAGCCTACATCTCCCTTTCCGCCAGCCGAGGCTGCCCTTTTGCCTGTGAGTTTTGCAGTGTAGCGGCCATGTTCGGCCGACGCATCGAGTATCGGGATCCGAATGCGGTTATCGATGAAATGCGGACAAGCCGGGTGCAGAATCAGACATCGGTTTTCAATTTCGAAGACGACAATCTTTCCTTTAACCAGAAATGGTTTTGCGCTTTCCTGGAGGCGGTATCAAAGGAATCCGACCTGAAGGACGTCGAGCTGACCGCAATGAACGGCCTGTGCCATTCCACACTGAATGAAGAAATACTCGTTTGGATGAAAAAAGCCGGGTTTCAACGGCTCAATCTTTCTCTTGTCACCCGGGATGATGCTTTACAGAAAATCTTCCGCAGGCCGGGGAGTGGTCAACACATAGAATCGCTCATCCGGGAAGCCCACCGGCTCGGATTCTATATCACCGTGTATCTCATCATCGGGCTTCCGGGACAGACCAGAAAGGAGATCCAGGATACCATTGACTATCTTTTTGACCAAAAGGTTTTAGTCGGCCCGTCGATTTTCTATCTTCCCCCGGGAAGCGCTCTATACGATCGCCTCTTTTTGCCTGAAACCCTTAAAGATAACTGGGAACTGTATCGGTCTTCGGCCTTCGCCCTGGAGACGGAGGATCTGTCCCGCAAGGACCTGGTGGACTTTTTCACCGAGGTCCGTGTCAGGAACCTCAGCCTTCGGAGTTAAATCCGTCGTTACTGCCCAGCCGTCTTTGATGAGCCGGAAAAGAGGCCGACAAACTGATCATATCCTTCATTTTCCAGGTTTTCGGCCGGTATGAACCGCAATGCCGCAGAATTGATGCAATAACGAAGCCCGGTGGGGGCCGGACCATCGGTAAACACATGACCGAGGTGTGAGTCCCCGTGTTTGCTGCGAACTTCGGTTCGCACCGTAAAAAGACTGCGGTCCGTCTTTTCAACGATATTTTCGGAAACCAGGGGACGGGTAAAACTGGGCCAGCCGGTGCCGGAGTCGAATTTATCCAGAGACGAAAAGAGCGGTTCTCCGGATACGATGTCCACGTAAATGCCCGCCTTCTTATTGTCCCAATAAGTGTTTTTAAAAGGGGGTTCGGTCCCCTCTTCCTGGGTGACGTTGTATTGCATGGGCGTCAATCGTTTTCGAAGTTCGGCATTCCCCGGCTTGGTATAAGCAGTCTTGGCCGATGGATTCTCGCTCTCCCATCGTTTTTTCCATGTCTTTTCCAGAAAGGCATCTCTCCCGGATCCGCGTCGGTACCACGTGTATCGGATGGGGTTTTTCTTGTGGTAGTCCTGGTGGTAGTCTTCGGCCGGATAAAAGTGTGTCAATGGGAGAATCTGGGTGACGATGGGTTTATCGAATCGTCCGGAGGATTCCAGTTCTTTTTTGGATTTTTCTGCCAGGCGTTTTTGCGAGTCGTCCTTATAAAATATACCGGATCGATATTGGGTTCCTTGATCCACAAACTGCCCCCCGGAATCGGTGGGATCGATATGCCTCCAGAAGACTTTCAGAAGCGCTTCATAAGTAATTTTTTTCGGATCGTATCGTACCAGGACTGCCTCCGCATGGCCGGTTCCCCCCGACGACACTTCTTCATAGGATGGATTTTCCTTGCTACCTCCGGTATACCCGGATAAGACTTCGATCACGCCGGCTACTTTTTCAAAGTCCGACTCAATGCACCAGAAACAACCTCCGGCGAAAACCGCGCTTTCAAGCTCTGTTTGCAGTGCTTTATCCATAGATTCACCTGCTTTATCAAGAGCAACGCTACCAATAACCAAGGCTCCGGCAATTGATAACGCCACCATAAAGAAACGTCTTCGTTTTTTCACGATTCACCTGCTTTTTGATCCTTTGATAAGGGATAGAAGGGATCCGGATCATTGGGATAAAAAATAAGCAAGATAGATCAAAAGTCAATCGGGCGTAACCTTTGATTAGCGGAAAGGGCAGGTTATCCGCAGGCATCGCACAAAAAAGGGCGGGTAAGGCTCGAGGAAGAGATTGAGCAGGAAAGATCAGTCGGTATGATTTTTCTTTTTTTCCTTCCGATTTTCTCCTTCTTCAAAGGTACCGAACTCTTTGAGTCCCTCGGCAAGGGCTCTCAATTTGCTATCTACCAGAGCATTAATGGTGCCTTCAGGAAAGGTGCCGTCTTCTCTTTTTTCGCCGGCGGATTGACCGGTGAGGATTTCAATTCCTTCATCGATGGTTTTTACGGAATAAATGTGGAACCGGCCTTCCTTGACCGCTTCGACGATATCCTTTCTGAGCATTAGGTCCTTGATATTGGCATTGGGGATTATCACTCCCTGCTTTCCGGTGAATCCTAAACACTTGCAGCAGTCGAAGAAACCCTCGATTTTCTGATTGACACCCCCGATGGCCTGGACTTCCCCCTTTTGGTTTACGGAACCGGTGACGGCGATATCCTGATGGATGGAGACTCCGGAAAGACTCGAGAGCAGCGAATAAACTTCTGTAGATGAGGCGCTGTCACCGTCCACCCCGCTGTAAGATTGTTCAAAGGCGATACTGGCGCTCATAGTCAGCGGTTTGTCCTGGGCATATTTCCCCCTCAGATACCCGCTTAAGATAAGAACACCTTTGTTGTGAGTGTTCCCGGAAAGGTCGGCTTCACGCTCGATGTTGATGACACCGGCCCGACCCATGGATGTGGTGGCGGTAATTCGTGAAGGTTTGCCGAAGGAAAAATCACCCAAAGAGTAAACTGCAAGCCCATTGACCTGGCCTACCGCCTTTCCGTCTACGTCGATCATCAGGGTTCCACGGGTGATCATTTCCTGAATCTGTTCTTCGATAAGGTTTGAACGGTAGATTTTAGCGGCGACCGCTTTATCCACGTGGGAGGCTTGAACGCGTTCGGATCCGCCCTGGCCGGCCCAATAGTCGGCTTCCAGAATGAGGTGCTTTAGAGTCGGGAACATGCTGGAAATTTTTTCCTGTCGTCCGGTCATGCGCACCGCCTCTTCTATGAGAGCCGCCGCCGCAGATCGGTCAAAGGGGCGAAGCTGGTCTTCTTCGGTGATGGTTTTGATGAATTCCGTCAGGCGGGTAATGTTTTCATCCGTTTTATCCATGATGGTGGCAAAATCAGCCCTGACCTCAAAGATTTTACCCACATCCGCATCATAATATCTGAGAAGCTGATAGAGATAGAAATCGGAGATGAGCACAACCTTCACATCCAGGTCGATGGCTTCAGGTTTTAGGCCGCTGGCCGAAAAGAAGTAAAATGGATCATAGGTGTGGAATTCCAGCTTCTTGCTTTTCAGTGCTCGTTTCAATCCCTGCCAGACTCCCGGTTCGACGATGGCATCGTTGAGGTAAAGCACCAGAAAACCGCCGTTTGCCTTCACTAGTGAGCCGGCCCTGATCTTCGAAAAATCAGAACGCCAAATCCCGGAACGGTCCACGATCCGATCGATGCTCCCAAAGATGTTTTTATAAGTAGGAAATTCTTCGATAAGGATCGGTGGCCTATGCTGCTTACTGTTATCGACCAGGACATTGACTGCGTAGGGAGCAAAACGGTCGGTCTCCGGCATGAGAGGAAAAAACCCCATGATCTGAGGCTGGGGTTGCTCTTGGAAGAGGCTCAGGTTATCGGCCATGTCTTGAATCATGGATCCCAGGTATTCCTGCACCTTTGCATTTTCGTATTTCTTGACGATGGGTTCTGTAAGATCGGATGCCGTTTTTACAAAAGCGGCCCGATCCATTTTCTCTACATTGGCCTGGACCTCTTTCTGAAGTCCTCGCAGCTCTTTGAAGATGTGCTCGATTTGCTCTTTCAGTTGTTCGTATTTTTCCCGTTTTTCCTGATATTCTTCCTTGGGAAACCGCTCTTTTTCCGTCAGTTCTTCGAGTTGGTCTATATGCATGGGTTGACCGTCGACTATGGGCATCAGCTCCGGTCTTTTAATCTGGCCTACCTGAATGTCAACTAGGGCGAATCCTTCCTCTTTGACTTTTTGATCCAGGCTTTTAAAAAAGTTTTTGGCTTTACGCTCAGAAGTCTCAACGATCTCTTTTTTAGCGTTGATATATTCCTCGCTGGAAAACAGGTTGGGTATCTCTCTCTTAATGACATGGATCAAGTCCTTGACTTCTTGTCTCAAGGAAGATCCTTCTCCGGCTTTCAAACGTAGCAATATCGGCGCCTCTGGGTTTTGAAAATTGTTGACGTAGCACAAATCATCGGGCCGGTTTTCTTCGCCGGCGATCTCTTCCAGGAGTTGCTTTACGGTTGCTCGTCTTCCCGAACCCGGTTGGCCGGTAACAAAGATGTGGTATCCGGACTTCTTCATCTGGCTGCCGAAGCGAAAGGCTTCAACGCCTCTTTCCTGCCCGATGATTTCCTTGAGGGGTTGTAACTCTTCCGTGGAGTCAAAGGGGAGTGTTTTGGGGTCCAGACGCCATCTGAGGTTTTCAATAGCGACTTTAAAACGTTCAATCGTATCCGTCATGTACATCCTCCTTACCGGGGCTGAAAAAGAAGAAAAAAGGCCGTGCTATCGGACCTGAAGTTTGATGCTGCGTCTTCTGGATGAGTCGCATTTTGGAATGACGATCTTTAAGCTCTGGTTTTCGTAAACGGCCTTGATGTCTTCGACTCTGACACGGACCGGCAGGGCAATGCGGCGCCTGAACGTATTGGATTGTTCTTCGATTTTTCGGAACTGCCTGTTTTCCGTAACGTTTCGGGATTGGGACGTGGCCTCAATGGTGATGCTGTCATCTGAGGCAGAAATGTCAATGTTTTCCGGACGGATTCCGGGAATCTGCGCGCTTAGGATCAGCTCGGTGTCGGTTTCCGCTAAATCGAAGAGTATTTCCATGCCTTCGATGAAAATCGGAATCCCAAAGTCCTTGCAGCGCCTTTTGAAAATGGCATCCAGGTCTTTACGCAGCCGGTTGATTTCATTTTCCTTCCAAGCAGTCAGACCGTACATGGGTGCTTCCTCCCTATCATCATGAAACCATTATAATTTTACATTAACAATGGCCTTAAGAGATGTCAACGATAAACCCTGCTGCAACTGCAGGGTAAAGAGGCACGAAGAAAAGCATACTAAATTAAGAAAGACCCTTCGGGAATAAATCTCCGAACAGATATTGGAGGATGGCCGAGGCGGCCACCGCAGCGGTCTCGGCCTTCAAAATGCGGGGCCCGAGGGATGCCGTAACGAATCCGTATTCCCGGGCACAAGACACTTCCCGATCGCTGAAGCCGCCCTCCGGACCCAGGACGGCAAGAACAAGTCCGGTTTCATTCTGAAATGACGGGGATGGGAATTGCAGGGGTGTTTCCCCTTTTTCCCAAAAAAGGATCTTGTGGACAAATTGATTTCCCTGGACAAGTATTTCCGGGAAAGAAGTGTAGGGCCCGATGTGTAGCGGTATATTTCTTCCGCACTGTTTCATGGCCTCAAGCACGATCTTTTCCCATCGGTTTCGACGGGTGGCCATGCGTACCGGATCAGGGTTGGCAACGGAGCGTTCGGAGGAAAAGGGGAGCAGTTCGAAAATTCCCAGTTCGGTTAGCTGCCTGACCAAGAGGTCCATCTTCCCGTCTTTAAGCAAGGCCTGGGCGATGGTGACGGGAGCGAATGGCTTTCCGGGGAAAGAACCCTGTCCCAAAATCCGAAATACCACGCGCTTTTTAGACATAGAAAGGATTGCCGCATCGTAATCGCGACCGGTTCCATCGAACAGAGTGACCCGTTGACCCACCTTCATGCGAAGCACGGCTGTGATGTGGGTGGCCTCTGGACCGCTTATGGCTGGAGGGTTTGCATTGAGTTCTTCCGGTGAAATGAAAAAGCGGCGCATGGCTAATTTCCTAAACGAAACAGTGACAGGTAAATTAACAGGGAACGAGTTCAAAAAGCAAATACCTTGACACCAAAAAGTCTCTTTGATAGCATTTTTCGATTCATTTTAACGGATTTATCGTTGATATGGACAAGCTGAATTATCCCGGTGACCCGACCAGATCCTAGGAAACCTCGAGGCGGAGAGATTTGAAAACCCGATACGGAGTGCGGTGGAGGTTTACCCCTAAAAAGATGCCTTGATATCAACGACCACGCCATGACCCGGGAAAAGAGAGGCTTCGTCAGAGAGGTTTCTTGACGGCGGCGTGGTAAAAAGAGGGAATATGAAAATGATCAGATTCATGGAATCCATCCGTTTGGCCGGGATTTTTTACCGGATGAACGGGAGTGAAGCTCTATGAGTATCAATATGCTAGAAAAGAGTTATGATCCGCATGCTGTGGAAAAGCGCTGGTATGCCTTTTGGGAAGAAGAGGGATTGTTTGAGGCAAAAGAGAAATCCTCAGCGCCTGCTTACTCCATCGTGATCCCCCCGCCTAATGTGACAGGGGTCCTCCACATGGGGCATGCCCTTAACAACACCCTGCAGGACGTGCTTTGCCGCTATCGGAGGTTGCGCGGGGATAATGTCCTATGGATGCCCGGCACCGATCATGCGGGAATCGCCACCCAGAATGTGGTTGAAAAGAAACTCGCCGAGGAAGGAACGGATCGCCATCGGCTGGGAAGGGAGAAATTCATCGAGGCGGTCTGGGCGTGGCGGAAAAAATACGGGAGCGCCATCATCAACCAGCTAAAACGTCTGGGTGCGTCCTGCGATTGGAAGCGTGAACGGTTCACCATGGATGAGGGACTCTCCCGAGCTGTGCGCAAGGTTTTCGTGGAGCTTTACCGGGAAGGAATGATTTATCGCGGCGACTATATCATCAACTGGTGCCCCAGATGCCGGACGGCACTGGCGGATTTAGAAGTGGAACACGAAGTGCACGAAGGACACCTCTACCATGTCCGATATCCGTCCGAGACCGGCGAGGGAGGTTTAGTGGTCGTCACCACGCGGCCGGAGACCATGCTGGGAGATACGGCCGTGGCCGTCAACCCTGAGGATGAAAGATATCAAAATCTGCCTTTTGCCGCTGTTCGCCTCCCCCTGGTCGGAAGGATACTGCCCATCATCAAGGACGATTACGTGGACCGTGCCTTCGGCACCGGTGCCCTCAAGATCACCCCGGCCCACGATCCCAACGACTTCGATATCGGCGCTCGACACAATCTTGCCTCCGTTAAAGTCATCGGAGACGACGGCATCATGACAAAAGAGGCAGGTCGGTTTGTTGGAATGGACCGGTTTGCCTGCCGGAAAGCCGTTGTGGAGGCGCTTAAGAAAGAGGGGCTGCTCGAAAAAATGGAGCCCTATCAGCACGGCATCGGGCATTGTTACCGTTGCCGCACCCTCATCGAACCGAATCTCTCCAGGCAATGGTTTGTCCGGACCAAAACTTTGGCGGAAAAAGCCATTGCTGCGGTTGAAACCGGAAAGACCCGCATCATACCGGAGGTCTGGACCAAGACCTATTTCGACTGGATGCGTAATATAAAGGACTGGTGCATTTCACGCCAGATCTGGTGGGGGCACCAAATCCCTGCCTGGACCTGCGCATCCTGCGAGGAAGTGACGGTAGCAATGGAAACACCTGCAAGGTGCCTTTCTTGCGGGTCCGACCGCTTGGTTCAGGAGACCGATGTGCTGGACACCTGGTTTTCCTCTGCGCTGTGGCCCTTTTCCACCATGGGATGGCCCGAGGAAAACCCTCTTCTGAAGACGTTTTACCCCACATCCGTTCTCGTCACCGGTTTCGACATCCTCTTTTTCTGGGTGGCGCGGATGATGATGATGGGTCTTCATTTCATGAAAGAGGTCCCTTTCCATGATGTCTATGTTCATGCGTTGGTACGCGACGAGATGGGGAAGAAAATGAGCAAATCTTCGGGCAACGTTATCGACCCCATCGACATCATCGAACAGTATGGCACCGACGCGTTTCGCTTCACCCTGGTGGCCTTTGCAGCACAGGGGAGAGACATCAAGATGTCTGAAAAACGCGTGGAAGGTTATCGACACTTCATGAACAAACTCTGGAACGCGGCGAGATTTTCCCTAATGCACATCGAAAAGGAGTTACCTGTTTCGGATCCGGAAACACTTTCCCTTCCCGATCGATGGATCCTATCCCGGAAGAACCGCGTTGCCGGGGAAATCGCCGAGGCGCTGGACACTTATCGTTTTAATGATGGTGCGGGGATTCTTTACCAGTTTGTCTGGCATGAGTTCTGCGACTGGTACATCGAAATCGTCAAGCCGGTTCTCTACGGGAAAGTTAATGAAAAGAAAAAACTCGAGACCCAGGCTGTTTTGTACCATGTCCTGGGTGAAGTGATGATCCTGCTCCATCCCTTTGCGCCTTTTATCTCAGAAGAGATCTGGAACAAGCTTCCCGGTGTAACGGGTTCCATCATGAAGGCCCGGTTCCCGGGAGATTCAAAGGATCCGACCGATGCATTTTTCGATCCGTCATCGGAAAGTCGGATGATTCGTATCATGGAGATCGTTTCCGGGGTGCGTAATGTTCGCGGAGAGATGGGGCTTCCACCCTCTATGCCTCTCGAAGTCGTGATACATGCCAATGACGCAGAGTTGTTGGATTCCCTTCAGGATCATCGGGATATCCTCGTTAACCTGGCCAAACTGAAAGAACTTTCTCTGTCTGTCGATGGCCCGAAGCCTAAAATGGCGGCCATCACGGTTGTGGATGGTGCCACGGTCTTCACGCTCCTGGAGGGCGTGGTCGATTTTTCCAAGGAAGGCCAACGACTCGAAAAGGAGATCGGCAAACTGACCGGCGAGATGGGAACTCTATCCGCAAAGCTCAACAACGAGGATTTCTTGAGGAAAGCACCTCCGGAAATCGTAAAAAAGGTTGAAGAGAAGCGCGAGCTTATGGCTGAACGACATCTGAAGCTCGAAACAAATCTAAGACGCATCCAGGAGATTATCCGCTGAAATGGACAGCCCGGCCCTTCGACGGTTGATTGAAATGGCGTTGGAAGAGGATATCGGACCGGGGGATATTACTACGCTCCCGCTGGTTTCCCCTGATCAGACAGGACTTGCTAAAATCGTTGCAAAGGAACGCATGATTCTGGCAGGACTTTTTGTGGTAACAAAGGTCTTTTCCATGCTGGATGCCGGCGTCCAAGTTCGATCTTCCCGAAAGGAAGGGGAATCCGTGCAGGCCGGATCGGTGGTTTTTGAGGCCGAAGGGAATCTGGGCGCCCTACTTACGGGAGAGCGCACGGCGCTCAATTTTCTCCAGCGTCTGTGCGGGATCGCTACCCATGTCGCCGGCTACGTGAAGGCGGTTAAGGGAAAGAAAGCCAAGATCGTGGATACCCGAAAAACCACACCGGGCTGGCGTTACCTTGAAAAATATGCCGTTCGGATGGGAGGAGCGCAAAACCACCGGATGGGCCTTTATGACGGGATCCTGATCAAGGACAATCATATCCAGATGTGCGGCGGAGTTCGCGAGGCTGTCACACAGATCCAAAAACACGTCTCTCACTTGCACAAGATCGAGGTTGAAGCGACCGATCTTAATCAAGTCCGGGAAGCCCTGGATTCCGGAGCCGACGTGATCATGCTGGATAATATGGATATTCCGAAGATCCGCGACGCGGTAGCCTTGATTGCCGGCAGGGCTTTGGTGGAGGTCTCGGGAAGGGTCCAGAAAAAGGATCTTCCTCTTCTTGCCGAATGCGGTGTGGATCTCATTTCCATCGGCGCCTTGACGCATTCGGCGCGATCCGTTGACCTGAGCATGGATATTGTACCGATTGCTTGACCCAAACAGGGGCCAAGGTCCATGATTCCGATTCGAGACACCATTCCTTCCAGAAAATATCCTGTCGTTACCTACGGCATTATTACGCTTAATGTTTTCGTCTATTTCATCCAAACGGGGCTGGGCCCGGGGCTGAATCGGTTCGTTTATTTTTACGGCTTGGTACCGGCCAGATATTCCGTGGACCAGATTGCCGCCCATTTTTCCACAGGACAGCAGCTTTTTTCCCTGGTTTCATTCATGTTTCTTCACGGCGGGTTTTTCCACCTTCTGGGGAACATGTGGTCTTTATATATCTTCGGAGATAATGTGGAAGACCGGCTTGGGTCCCTGCGGTACCTGTTTTTTTATCTTCTCTGCGGACTGGCCTCGGGCATTTCACATCTGTTGATCAACTACCATTCGAATGTTCCCACCATCGGGGCCAGTGGCGCCATCGCCGGGGTCATGGGCGCTTATTTTATAGCCTTTCCGGGATCCAAAGTGCTGACATTGATCCCCATCTTGATTATCCCATATTTTATCGAGGTGCCGGCGTACCTGTTTTTGGGCATATGGTTTCTTTTTCAGTTTTTAAGTGCTGCCGGAAGCCAGGGTGCCGGGGGCGGTATCGCTTGGTGGGCCCACATCGGAGGGTTTGTCTTCGGCATGCTCTTTTTGAAACTCTTTGATGCATTGCCGTTGACGGGCATCAGCAATATAGTCAACCGCGTCACGGAAAAAAAGACCGGCCATCGCCTTCAAATGGTACAGCCCACCGGGACCGGGGAGGATCCCAACCTCTACGGGACGATGAGGATCACCCCCTTCGAAGCCCTGGTAGGGACTCGGAAGCTGGTCAATGTTCCATGGGGGTTTCAAAAGCGGATATTCAGGGTTTCGATTCCGGCTGATACCCGTCAAGGAGGCCGGCTGAGACTCAAGGGCATGGGAAAGCAGATGCCGGACGGCACCCGGGGAGACCTGTTATTGACAGTCGAGATAGAATCCTAAAGAAGCGCTCAATAGTGTCAGGAGTGATCCTGCGTGGAGCCGATTTTTGCGGTATGGATCGAAATCCGGTTTCGACCCTGGAGTTTTGAATCATACATGGCCCGGTCGGATCGGTTGATGAACTCGGCGATAGGTTCGGGGGGCCGATACTCCGTAACGCCGATACTCACTGTGATTTTTCCGGTTACCTCGGATCCCACCATGAAAAGCTCATTTTCGATAGTGGATCGGATCCGTTCGCCCACCACCCGGGCCTCGTCGGCCGGGGTTTCAGGAAGGATTACCGTCAATTCCTCGCCCCCGTACCGATACGCAGAATCCATCCTCCGAAGACAAGACTTAATGATTTCACCGAGCCTGGCAAGGACCTTGTCTCCTTCCAGGTGGCCGTACCGGTCATTGTAAACCTTGAACCTGTCGATATCGATGAACAGCAGGGAAAGGGGGTGGGCGTATCGGATGGTGCGCTCCACTTCCAGTCGAAGCTGATTGTAGAAATGCCGGGAGTTGAAAAGCTTGGTGAGACCGTCGGTTGTGGCCAGTTTTTTCAATTTTTCCATGATCCGGCCGCGTTCCTTGTTCAGCTCCCTTTCCCGGATGACACGTTTGATGCGCAGTAAAAGCTCTTCTGCTCGAAAAGGTTTGATGATAAAGTCGCTTGCTCCGCTTTTAATGGCCATCTCATAGGAGTGATCGTCCTGGTACCCAGTCATGAGGATCACGTCTACATCACATTTTTTCTTGATGCTTGTCGTCATATCCAGGCCGCTCATTCCTGGAAGAATGATATCGAGGACGACGACTTCGAACCCGTTTTCATCCAAGAGCTTTAGGGCGGTCTCAGCGTTGGTGACCGCAGTGGGCTGAAATCCTGCGATTTCGAGGTAGTCGCTTAAAAAGTTCAATAAAATAGCGTCGTCTTCGACGATGAGGATTCGTGATTCCATTATGTTGCAGGCTTCCCGGGTTTAGGTTGACACAACGTCTCCGCCTCTGATAGAGAAAACTCCCCGACTGATAACCGAAAGCGCAGAGGGTGTCAATCGGCTTTTGGGTCAAGACACAACACACTATGGAAAATATCCGCAACTTCAGCATCATTGCCCATATCGATCACGGCAAATCCACCCTGTCGGATCGATTGATCCAGCAGGCGCATATCGTCTCGGATCGGGATTTTTACGATCAGATTCTGGATAACATGGATATCGAAAGGGAGCGAGGCATCACCATCAAGAGCCAGACCGTGTGCCTGCCCTACGCGACCCAAGACGGAAAATCGTATATCCTCAACCTCATCGACACTCCTGGTCATGTGGATTTCACCTATGAGGTCTCCCGCGCCCTGGCCTCTTGCGAAGGCGCGCTCCTCTTGATCGATGCCAGTCAGGGAGTCGAAGCCCAGACTCTGGCCAATCTCTACCTGGCCCTGGAGCACAATCTCGAAGTCATCCCGGTCATCAACAAGATCGATCTCCCGTCTGCGGACATTGAGCGGACCAAAAAGCAGATTGAAGAAGATCTTGGGCTCGATGCCGAAAATGTCCTCCTCATTTCAGCCAAGGAGGGGATCGGCATCGAGGCGGTTTTCGAACGGATCGTTGAAAAGCTTCCTCCGCCGACAGGGAATCCCGAGGCCGCCTTGAAGGCGCTGATTTTCGATTCCAACTACGACCCTTACCGGGGTACCATTGTCCACATTCGCATTTTTGAGGGGATCCTGAAGCCAGGAGATTCCATCCTCTTCATGTCCAATCAGGCGGTCTACCGGGTTGAAGAGGCGGGGATTTTTCAGATCGTTCGGGTCCCCCAAAAGGAACTGAAAGCGGGTCAGGTGGGATATTTTATCGCGGGGATCAAAACCGTCAGTGATACGCGGTGCGGGGATACCGTCACCCACCGGGATCAGCCGTGCGACAAAGCCTTATCTGGATTCAAGGCATCGAAACCGGTGGTTTTTTCATCGATCTATCCGATCCAGTCCGACGATTATGAAGAGTTGGCTGTTGCAATCGAAAAGCTCAAGCTCAACGATGCTGCATTGACTTACGAAAAAGACACCTCGGCGGCACTCGGCTTTGGATTTCGATGCGGGTTTCTCGGGCTGCTTCATCTGGAGGTGGTCCAGGAGCGCTTGGAGCGGGAATACGGCCTTTCCCTTATTTTGACCTCCCCTACGGTTCGCTATGAGATCATTATGCGCAGCGGCGAAACGGTCATGATCGATAATCCGGCGTTGTATCCGGATCCGAGTCAAATCGAAAAAACAAAAGAACCCTTTATCCGGGCCACCATCATTACCCCCGAACGATATATGGGAGCGATCATGAAGTTGTGCATGGATCGTCGGGGGATCAGTATCAACTATCAGTATCTGACCAGTGAACGCCTCGAGATGAGCTTCGAACTTCCTCTTGCTGAAGTCATTTACGACTTTTATGATAAGCTCAAGTCCGTCACCCAGGGTTACGGATCCTTCGATTACGATATCCTCGACTGGCGGGGGACCGAACTGGTGAAGGTGGATATCCTCATCAACGGCGAGCGGGTGGATGCCCTTTCCCAGCTGGTTCATCGGGAGCGGGCCGAAGAAAGGGCTCGATTCGCGTGCGAACGCCTCAAAGAGGAGATCCCCCGGCAGATGTTCAAGGTGGCCATTCAGGGGGCCATCGGTTCCAAGATCATCTCCCGGACCACCATTTCGCCCTTCCGCAAAGATGTCACGGCAAAATGCTACGGGGGGGACATCACGCGAAAAAGGAAGCTTTTAGAGAAGCAGAAAAAAGGAAAAAAACGGATGAAGATGGTGGGTCAGGTCATGATTCCCCAGTCCGCCTTCCTTTCGGTTCTGAAATCTGGAAAAGACTAAAAAGGGTTCATAACCCCCAGTCTTTTCATCATGCCATGCAGATTATTTCAATCCAACCTTTGGAACATAAATTCAGAAACGGGGAAATGGGCTCGTTGTTGTAGTTTAAAGGGTTCAGGGATTACGTTTCCGAGACAACCGGGTTGACCAGGGATCCGATCCCCTCAATGTGACATTCAACCACGTTTCCGGCCCTGAGCGTAATGGGCGGATCCCGGAAAATCCCCACCCCGCTCGGCGTTCCGGTGGATAGAACATCTCCGGGCAAAAACGTGATGTCCTGGCTGATGAACGAAAGCAGCATCGGGATATCGAAGAGCATCTCTCCGGCAAGACCTTCCTGCATGAGGACCCCGTCCACTTTTGTGGTCAGTTTAAGCTTGGGAAGATCCGGGATCTCATCGAGGGTGACCAGACATGGGCCGAGGGGTGCAAAGGTATCGAAGGATTTACCCCGGAACCACTGGGAGTCGCCGAACTGGGCCTCCCTTGCGGACACGTCGTTCATGACCGAGACACCGGCAACAAATTCCAAGGCGGACTCTTTTGAAATCCGCTTCCCTTCTTTTCCGATGATAACAGCCAGTTCCACCTCCCAATCCACCTGGCCGCTGCTGATAGGAAGCAGGATGGGATCCCCGGGACCGGTAAGGGCGCTAGGGGCTTTAGCAAACAGAAGCGGAGCTTTTGGAGGTGCAAAACCGCCTTCCCGGGCGTGTTCAGGATAGTTTTTACCCAGGCAAATGATTTTCGAGGGTCGAATGACGGGGCATCCCCAACGGGTATCCAGGGGTTTGCCGGGATCTGTTGTCCTGCGGACTTTTTCCAGCCAGCCACGTCGAAAAAAATCTTCTCCAATATCCGGCATATCCGGGAAACGCGTCCACAGATCCACGATGCGATTTCCCTTAAGAAGTCCCGGTCTCTCTTGTCCTTTGGGTCCGAATCGGATCAGTCTCATGGCCTCGTCTCCTTATCTTTCGTTCCGTCCAGATAACATTTTCGGCTGTACCAGTCGATCTGTCGACAGATTCCCCGGAGGATGGAGACCTCTCCCGCCCGAAGCTGCATCCGGGTGAAAAACCGGCGGATTTTGGCCATCCAGAAGTCCGGGTTCTCCGGGTTGATGTAATTGATTCGGACCAGGATGTCTTTCATTTGGTCATACATGCCGTCCAGCTCATGCCGCGTGGCCAGGCGGTCGGCAACCTCGGTTGCTTTCGGGGAACCGGCAGAAAACAGCTCGTAGCAGATGATCATCACGGCTTGGGCTAAGTTGAGGGAGGAAAAGCAGGAAGTGGGGATGGTGACCAGCATATGGCAAAGTCTGAGGTTTGCATTGCTAAGGCCTCTGTCCTCGGGACCGAAGACGACGGCAATACGGTTTTCCTTGGAGATGGGGATTAAAGTCTGAGCCATTTTCGACGGAGATTGGATGCCGTGGCGGGTGCCTCCGGTGCGGGCTGTGGTTCCCACCACGTATCCGAAAGGCCCAAGGGCTTCTTTCAGGTGTCCGGCGACTTCCATCTCCTCCACCACCTCGATGGCGGAGTGAGTGGCCATTTTCAAGATCCGGGTCAGATCGCAATCCTGGGGGTCCACCACTACCAGGTTCCGGATTCCCATATTCTTCATGGCCCGGGCAGCGGCCCCGATATTTTCCGGATACCGGGGCCGGTGTAAGACGATGGCTACATGATTCAGATTCACCTTTTCCGGCATCAGGCGGCGATTTCGAACCGATTGAAAAAATACCCGATCTCAAACGCAGCGGTTTCCGGGGAATCTGATCCATGAACCACATTTTTCTCGATTTCCGTCGCAAAGTCTCGGCGGATCGTTCCTGCGGCGGCTTTAGCAGGATCGGTAGCGCCCATCAGGGCCCGATTTTTTTCGATGACGTTTTCACCCTCTAGAACCATAACGACCACGGGACCGGAGGACATAAATTGAGTGAGGCTGTCGAAGAAGGGGCGCTCCCGGTGCACGGCGTAAAAACCTTGTGCTTGTTTCCGGGTCATATGGATCATTTTTATGGCGGCAATCCGGATGCCGTTTTTCTCAAATCGCCTGATGACTTCGCCGATCAGCCCCCGGGACACCCCGTCGGGTTTGATGATCGAAAGCGTTCTTTCCATTAAGACCAATTCCTTTCTCAAGGGTTAGATACCCTACTATTGTAAAAGCCGAGGATGCCCCGGATCCAAGGCGTCCAAGGGCGAAGCCGTAGTATTTTACTGCGAGCCCTCGGCAACGAAGGAGATGGGACATTTTCGACTTTCCCTCCGGGTAAAAAACATGATAAATTTTTTATTTGCTTTAGAAGTCATCAAAAGTTTATTCGCAAGCCATGCCTAAACTTATTCAAATGCCCTGTTATCATCCTTTTTTCTATTCTTTGTCATGTTTTTTATGCAACTGCAGGGTATAGTTTTGGGCTGGAATAGCAGACGTCTGATGACAAGTCAACGACCGGAACAACTTGCGTTTTGCGCAGACGGCACGATGTTGTATGGAAGCAGCGGGGTTGACACAAAAAAAGATCCAAGCTAATTTTATTTCCTACTACTGACCATCGATCGAATTGGGGGGATTCTGCTATGCCGATTTATGAATTTTTCTGTAAACAGTGTAACACCATCTACAGTTTCTATTCAAAAACCGTCAATATCTCCAAAAAGCCCAATTGCCCTAAATGCAAAGATCAGAAGCTGACACGCCAAATATCGCGCTTTGCTTTTACCGGAAAGGCAAAGGAACCCGGGGAGATGGACAATTTGCCCTTTGACGAGTCCAAGATGGAACAGGCCATGAACATGTTGGCCGGGCAGGCGGATAAAATCGATGAGAATGATCCGAAGCAGGCGGCAAATCTCATGCGCAAGCTCACGGATATGACCGGCATGCAGTTGAGCCCAAAAATGCAGGAGGCGTTGACTCGTATGGAGAAAGGAGAGGACCCTGAACAAGTGGAGGCCGAGATGGGGGATCTTTTGGGAGAAGAGGAACCATTTCTTATGCCCGAGAAAAAAGGTAAGGCCGGTGCAATGAGAAGGATTGTTCCCAAAAGGGATGAAACCCTATACGACCTGTAGCCATTAAAACAGAGAAGGATGGAGTCATGGCAAGGCCGGGAATCGACAAAATGGTTTTAGACCGCATTGAGGTGCGCCGGGGAGACATCACTCATCTGGGAGTGGATGCCATCGTGAATGCGGCCAATACCACCCTTTTGGGTGGAGGCGGTGTAGATGGCGCCATTCATCATGCGGCCGGTCCGGGGCTTCAAACCGAATGCAGGACCCTGGGCGGGTGTCCCGCCGGAGAGGCTCGAATCACCAAGGGATATAACCTGCCTGCCCTACATGTCATCCACACAGTGGGCCCTGTGTATCGCGGGAGGGCGCAGGACGCAACCCTTCTTTCCCGATGTTATGCCGGCAGTCTGAAGTTGGCTGATGAAAACGGCCTTTCTTCCATAGCATTTCCGGCCATCAGCTGCGGGGCATATGGATACCCAATCGAATACGCCTGTAAAATCGCCATGGATACGACTTGTGAACATCTCGGGAAGTACCCTGGCATCAAACAGGTTATTTTTATCCTGTTTTCCGAAGACGATGCCAAGGTTTACAATAACTACTTGATATTTCTTAATAATTAAGGCTAATTTTTTTCCAAATTCAATTATGAAGATAATTCCGTTGACAAACCCGGGTTTCGTGTCTAGTTTACCTTTACTTGTTTGAAACGACCTTCAAAAGGTTTTTTATAAAATTCAAGTGTTAGGCGTTTAAAAGGAGGATCATCATGATAGAGGTCACAGAAGCAGCAACCCGCCAGATTGCCGAATATTTCAAGGGGAAATCGGTTTCCCCCATCAGGATCTTTTTATACGAAGGCGGTTGAGGCGGGCCGTCACTAGCGATGGCTCTGGATGAGCCGAAAGATGCAGACGATGTTTATGAAATCGATGGATTCAAATACCTTGTGAACAAGGATTTCATAGAAAAAGCCAAGCCGATCAAGGTGGATTTTCAGGAAGTTGGATTTAAATTAACCTCAAACCTTCGGTTAAATGCCGGTTGTGGAAGCAGTTGTTCATCAGATTCCTGCGGACATTAATCAATCGATTCTCTCACTGGGGGCAGTATGAGCGAGTGCTGCCCCTGTTTCATTTTCATCCGATCGCTGACCTGATTTGCTCATCGGTTTAAAAAAGTACACGAAATTCGCAAAAAAAGCGAAGATTTGCTAAGAGAGATCTATGCATGTTTATATTGCAGGTGGGACCGGATTCATCGGAAAATGCCTCACGAAGAAGCTCCTGGAACAAGGGAATCGCGTTACGGCAACAGGGACCCGTTCCAATTTTCCGCTGAAAGCGCACCCCCGTCTGAGTTACGTACAAGCCGACCTGACCCGGAAAGGCCGGTGGCAGGAATCCCTGGCGGAAGCCGATGCGGTAGTCAACCTGGTGGGGAATACCATTTTTCGTCGGTGGACCAAAGCCTATAAGACGCAGATTCGTGAATCCCGTATTCTGACAACCCACAATATCGTAGAGAGTCTGGAATCGTCCCGTCAAGGTCTTTTGATCAACGCCTCGGCGGTCGGTTTTTACGGGAGTCAGGGCGATACTATCCTGGACGAGGATGCACCGCCCGGCTCTGGTTTTTTAAGCGAAGTGGGCATGGATTGGGAGTCGGCGGCTTTAGAAGGGGAAAAGAAGGGCATAAGGGTCGTCTGTGCGCGTTTTGGGATCGTCTTGGGGGAAGAGGGCGGTGCCGTGAACAAGATGCTGGCCCCCTTTAAATTTTTCATCGGAGGACCTTTGGGAAACGGGGAACAGTGGTTCTCATGGATTCATATCGATGATTTGTGCGCTGCGATGATCTGGGTGACCGAACATCAGGAATTGAAAGGCCCAGTCAATTTCTGTGCCCCGAATCCGGTTCGCAACAAAGAGATGACAAAGATCATCGGACGCATCCTGGATCGACCCACCTTCATACCTACGCCTGCTTTCGCCATCCGAATGGTGATGGGAGAATTGGCTTCCGCTTTGCTTTCCAGCCAACGATGTGTTCCCAAAAAGCTCGTTTCGGCGGATTTTCAATATACATACCCGGATATCGAATCGGCTTTCCGGGAAATTCTGCAAAAATAGGAAATCGATGATGTGGGGTTATCTGTTTGCGATCATTGGATTTGCAATCGCGTTGATCCTGTTGTGGTTGGCTTTGTCGAGAAGGGAAAAGTCAAAAGAAAAAGTCGCGACCTATACCTGTTCCCATTGTGGAGAGCACGATTGCATCTGCCAAAAAGACCGGTCGTGATGAAACGAAATTCAAAAGGAGAAATGATGTTTGACTTCATGGAAATCGTCAAGGAACGTAGAAGTGTTCGGAAATATGAGGAGAAAGACATCCCGGAAGAAACCCTGGGTCAGGTGTTGGAATCCGTCCGATGGGCGCCATCCTGGGCCAATACCCAATGCTGGGAAGTGGTGGTGGTGAAAGATGCCGCCGTCAAGGAAAAGCTCCAGGCCACCCTCCCTGAAAAGGGAAACCCGGCGAGAAGCGCCATGGTCCATGCCCCGGTCGTTCTGGCGCTATGCGCTAAGCTGAAGAGTTCGGGATACTATAAGGATCAAGTTACCACCAAGTTCGGAGATTGGTTCATGTTCGATCTCGGCATCGTCGCCCAAACGCTATGTCTGACCGCTCATAGCTATGGACTGGGAACAGTGATCGTGGGCCTCTTCGATCAGGATCGGGGGAAAGCGATCCTGAATGTGCCCCTAGGTTATGAACTGGTGACCTATATCCCGATTGGCTATCCGGCTAAAAAGACCGAAGCGCCCAAACGCCGGGAAAAGGAAGAGTTCATTCATCTGAACGAGTTCGGCGGTCGGTGATCGACTATAAAAAATCAGAGGATTCCGTGGTGTTAAAAAACGCTCTGCCGCTATTGAAGACTGTGTAGATCTATTTTTTCGCTCCGTCTTGTCGCATGAAAAACGGCTCGAAAGGTGTCAATATCGAAAGAATCCGAATTGCCCTTTTATCCTGGTATCAGGCCTGCCGCAGAGATCTTCCCTGGAGACAAACCAAGGATCCTTACCGGATCTGGGTGTCGGAGGTGATGCTCCAGCAGACCCAGGTCGTCACCGTCATTCCCTATTACGAAGCCTTCATTCGGGAATTTCCGGATATCAAAACCCTGGCCGAGGCCGACTTGCAGGAGGTGCTTAAGGTCTGGGAGGGGTTGGGTTACTATGCCCGGGCGCGTAACCTGCATCGGGCCGCAAAGATGGTTTTGGTCGATCATGACGGGCAAGTCCCATCAGAGCCGAAAGCGCTTTCAAGTCTGCCGGGAATCGGAAAATACATCGGTTCCGCCCTTATGAGCATCGTATTCGGACATCCCCATGCCGTTGTGGATGGAAACGTCAAACGGCTGTTTTCCCGTCTGTTCATGTTGGATGATCCGGTGAATGTTTCAGGGTCAAATGCCCTATTTGAAAGCCGTGCAAAACGCCTGTTGGATCCCGCCCATCCTGGGGATTTCAATCAGGCTGTCATGGAGCTCGGGGCGCGGATCTGCAGGCCAATAAATCCCAAATGCTTTTCATGTCCTTTGAAGCCCTTTTGCAAGGCGCTGGCACGTCGGCAGGTGAGCGATTACCCGAAGCGTCTCAAACGTTCCAAGGTTCCCCTGTATGCGGTCGTCATCGGTGTGGTTTTTCACAAGGGGCGAGTCTTGATTCTCCGGAGAAAAGATGACGGTTTGCTGGGCGGGCTGTGGGAATTTCCCGGAGGCAAGATCCGGACGGATGAAACCCCTGAGAAGGCTTGCCTTCGGGAGATCCGGGAGGAAGTCGACCTTTCTGTCGGGCTGGAAAAACACCTCACCCGGATTCGGCACGGATATACGCATTTCAAAATTGTGGCCGATATTTTTATTTGCCGGTATCTCAGTGGAAGGGTTCACCGAAAAGGTTCCACCGCACATCGCTGGGTCCGGATCCGGGATCTCCAACGGTACCCCATCCCGGGAGCCAACCGGAAATTCATCCCCATGCTCAAAGACATCGCCCTTTGATAAACGAAAACCTATGAACCCGATGCCTCCGGATGTTTAATTAAATATTCTGTCGGCTTTCATTTCAGCAGCGAATTTTTCATTTTTTATTTTCATATTGGATAGTTATTTGATAATTTGTTTTATGAATGCTGGAAATTTTTAATTGAAACGCTGTAAAAGGAGGCAAAATGGCAATGGATCAAGGCGATAATCTGGAGACATTGACTCGATTTGCAACCGAATTGATTCATCAACTGGGGGATGAAGCCCTTTCTTTTTACGGAAATCGGAGGATTCACCTGAAGTTTGATGGCGAACTGGTCACCCAGGCGGAAATTCTTCTGGTGGACTTATTCGAAACGCAGATCCAGGACCGATTTCCCGCCCATCAGGTTTACAAGAATAACCAGCAAATCGAAGCCTACACCCATGGAGCAGAAAAGTTCCTATGGGTATTCGATGCCATAGACGGAGTCGCCAATTTCCAGGCCGGGATCCCCATCTGGGGGATGTCCATTGCCATCCTTGAAAATTACTGGCCGATTTTCGGAGCGTTTTATATGCCGGCCACCGGCGATCTGTTTCATGCAGTGGGAGGACAAAAAGCATACCTGGGGGAAAAGGAGATTCGGATATCGGAGCAGGAATCACTGAATAATGAAAGCCTCCTGTTGATCTATTCCCGCTTCCACCAGAGATATCGATCCGGATTCCCCGGAAAAATCCGGAGCCTTGGGTGTACTTCCGCCCATATTTGTTATGTGGCCATGGGATCGGCGGAAGGGGCCATTGTTTTCAATGAATCGTATCAGGATTTGGCCGCCGTCGGGGTCATCATCGAGGCGGCGGGTGGTAAAATTTATCAAATGGATGGAAACGCATTCTATCTCAACGATCATGTGGGGCGGGGCAAAGTGGATGCACCGCTTTTGGTGGTTTCTCCGGAAAATCTGAACTCGGTGTTGGAATATCTTCGGGAAACAACGTGAGCCCGGCCTTTAAAGGGAGGGAAGACCTGCTTCAGGGATAAACCTCTGGAGTGCCTGACGTTCATTGGTTTGGATTGGGCGCCAGTCGATGGAATAAAATGTTTGGTCTCCCAAAAACTGTTTCGGCCGGAATATGGCTACCCTCACGGCATGAGGGACATCTCCGCACTCTTCGATCCAGAGTACCTTTTTGGTTTCAAGATCGAAATCCCGCAGAATTCTGGCTCCGAGGGAATTGGCACAATCGGATGGAAAGACGCTACCCGGGTTTCGGGTCACATGCACGATGACGGGCCTGAGATGTCGCAAATCCGGGGTGTCCGAGGACAAATCGATGATGCGAATCCGCCAGGAAGGCCCCATGTCTTTGGACCGGCGAGTCGTTTTCTTGGTGTATTTTCCCAAGCGATAGGTGCCGTCGAATAGGATCATCAGAAAAAGATTAGCAGATACCTATCGAGAATGCAAAAAAAGAATGGACACCCGCTGATCAGTGTAATCATCCCGACGTATAATCGGGGATGGATCCTGAAAGAGGCCTTGGATAGCGTTATCGGCCAGGATTTTGACGATTTCGAACTCATCGTCATCGATGACGGTTCCACGGATGAAACCGGTCAAATCCTGGATGCGTACGGCTCTCGCATCCGGGCATACTTTCAACCCAATCGGGGAGTCAGTGCCGCCCGGAATTCCGGGATTCAAAAAGCCGCTGGGCGGTATGTCGCGTTTCTGGATTCGGACGACTTGTGGCTTCCGGGAAAGCTTTCGGCCCAAGTCGGTTTTTTCTCGTCGAATCCGGATGCACGGGTATGCCAGACCGATGAGATCTGGATCCGCCGGGGGATCCGCGTGAATCCCAAGAGATATCATCTCAAATCGTCGGATAACCTGTTTTTAAGATCTCTTGAGCGATGCATGGTAAGCCCCTCGGCCGCTATGATGCAACGGTCTCTTTTCGGTGAGGTGGGGCTTTTCGACGAAGGCCTTTCCGCCTGCGAGGATTACGACCTTTGGCTTCGGATCAGTTGCCGGTGCACCGTTGCCTTGATTCCAAAACCGCTGGCCGTCAAACGCGGAGGACACGCTGACCAGCTTTCCCGAGCGACCGGCCTGGATCGGTTTCGCATTCGCGCGCTGGTCAAAATTATTGAAGCCGGCATACTTTCTGAATCTCAAAAGCGTGCAGCTGCGGCCATGCTCCGGAAAAAATGTACCGTCTATGCCGCCGGGTGTCTAAAGCGGGGACGGCATGCGGAATACGGTCGATACACGAATATGGCAAACCGCTTTTCAACGGATATCGGAAATCAAGCCCATGATAAACTCCGAGAAGTATAGCCTCTGAATTTTCCCTTAACCGGATTTAGAAAAGGAGGAAAAAAAGCAAATGAAAAGAATGAAAAACGCTTTCGGCATTGCAGGGTTTCTTCTTCTGGTTTCATGCGCCACGATCCCTCATCTCCATTTAACTTATCGACTGCCGATAGAAGGGAAAACTTTGGCAGGAAAAAAGGTTTTTATAAGAGCCGAAGACATACGAAAGGAGAAGCAGACTTTTGGAAAAGGAGCCCGGCAAATGTTTGAAAAGACATCGGAGGATATTGCACTCTCCGTTGCCAAGGGAGCGGCGGAAGGTAGTAAAAAAGGGATATATAATGCTCCGGCTCTACTTAAAGAAGCCATGGAAAGCCGATTGAGAAATGAAGGAATTCAGGTGGTTCCGGAAGGGGAGACATCTGCCGGGATTTCCCTTGCGCTGAGGTCCTTTTTACTAGATCGTTTGGACCGGAAATGGCGGGTGTTCCTGGCATATGACGCCCGTTTGATGAAGGACGGTAAAGAGCTGTCCAACGAAATCATCAGCGGTGAAGCGGAGCGCTTTGAGCTTGTTGGAAAAGAACAGGCAGAAGTTGTTCTTGGGGAACTTTTAACTGAAGTGGTTAACCGACTCGATCTGGTAAAGTTATTTCAAAAAATCAATTAGAGGCATAAGGGGCGCAAAACCTGAGATTGCATGATCGACAACCAAATTGAGGTGCAATATGAAGACTAGGATCAACAAGTCGTCCATTATCATCATGGCGATGGTGTCGAGCATGCATATATTTTTCTTTTGCGCTATTGCCTGGGGTAAACCCGTCAAGATCGGTTTAAACTATCCGAAAACAGGTCCTTACTCTGTACAGGGACTGGACCAGTGGCGTGCGGCGGAACTTGCAGTCGGAGAAATCAATGCCGCTGGAGGCATTCTTGGGCGACCGGTGGAGATTGTCTGGCGAGATTCCAAGTCCAGAGATGATGTTACAACCCTTAATGTCACGGAGATGATCGATAAAGAGGGCGTAAAGATGGTTTTTGGGGGTTCAGCGAGCAGTGTTGCTATAGCCGCAGGGAAGGTGTGCCAGGAAAAAGGGATTATTTTTTTTGGGACCCTCACGTACTCCAACGCGACAACGGGAAGTGATGGACACCGCCATGTCTTTCGAGAATGTTACAATGCATGGATGGGCGCCAAGGCTATCGCCAGTTACTTGAACGATAACTTTGCAGGAAAAAAATATTTCTACATAACAGCCGATTATACGTGGGGCTGGACCACGGAAGAGTCTGTGCGGAAATTCAGCAACACGGAAGACAAATCTATACACAGAGGCGTACTGACGCCTTTTCCAAATGCCACTGAAAATGATTTTAAAAAAGCTCTCGCCTTCGCGAAAATAGTCAAACCGGAGGTACTCGTACTGGTTCTGTTCGGTTCTGACATGTCCACAGCCATCCGTATTGCTACCGCTATGGGATTAAAAAACAATATGCAAATTGTCGTTCCGAATCTCACATTGGGAATGGCGGAAGGTGGAGGGCCAAAAGTCATGGAAGGTGTCATCGGCGCGCTTCCCTGGACTTGGAAAGTTCCGTACAAGTACAACTATCCGTTAGGAATAAAATTCGTCACGCGGTTTTCAGACAGATATGGCCGCTATCCAAGCACTTCCAGCGCTTCCGCCTACACCATCTTGTACGAATATAAAGACGCAGTGAAGAGAGCCGGTACGTTTGACACGCCCGCCGTTATCAAGGCGCTGGAAGGGCATGAATACGTACTGCTTAAAGATAAACAAATTTGGCGGTATTTTGATCATCAGTCCGTACAAACGGTCTATGCCGTTAGATGCAATCCCCAAGCCGTGGTGCTCAGAGATAAATATAAACTGGATTACTTCGAAATCCTGAGCAGCATGCCTGGAGAGAAGGCGGCGCAAACCAGAGAAGAGTGGAACGCCGAGCGTGCAGCCGCAGGCAAACCTCCGTATCTGGAAGCCCTTCCCGGGGAAAAACCGAATCGATGAACCCCACGGCGACCAATGATTGTAGACGTAGCGACACGGTGTCGTCGATATTTCGAAGATAAGGCAAGAGCAGGTATCGCCTGGTTGCATGTTTCCAGCTATCGCAAGATCGGGGGCGTTGTATACAGAGCGCGCGATGCTTTATTGATCGGCAACAAGCCGCAAACCAAGGAGAAGTCATTACATGGGCCCTTTTCGTCGGTTCACGTCCTTAAGCCTTCGCTCCAAAATCCTTTTGGGGATGCTTTTATCGATCGTCCCCATGCTGGTTATAACATACCACTCGTTCCGGACGATTCGCGAGAACTCTTTGGAAAACAACGAGCGCATCATGAAGCTCGTGAGCCGGCAGGGAGCCCAGGAGATCAACAGCTATATCGAATCCCAAGAAGAAATATTTGCCAACTGGGCCAGAGAAGACATATACGGCATGGCCATCGAGTTTCAAACCATCAAGGAATTGGAGGACCACTTTATATCTTTGCTTCGTACGCATCAGGGCTTCTATAATCTGGTCTTGACTAACCTGGAAGGCAAGGTGCTCGCGGCTTCCCTTGGACAACAAAACCAGGGGGATGCGGCCGCGTTGAAAGAACAGCTCATCAAGGATGTTCTCCTATTAATAGATAAACAGGATCTTTGCGCCACATACACGAGCAATCCTTTAGAGACCACGATTGGGCAGAACCAACGGCAGACATACCTGTTTAGTCTAAAGACAAGGGGGACCGATGGTAAGCCCAACGGTTTTCTCTTGGCATATCTGGATTGGGACAAAATCCAGGAAAAGGTAGTCAATATTTTTGGAAGATATCTGGAAAACGGATTTAGCGGCACCAAAGTTACCCTAGTCGATGTGAAATCGTGGCGGGCTGTTTGTCACTCCGATCCGGAATTCATCGGCCGAACGATTCCAACCAGTGATACATTGATTTCTTGGTTTCACTCATCGACAGAAGAGGGGATTCAGCGATTCACCCTGACAAATGAAGCATACTATACCACCTTTAGCCCGGTAAAAAGCACAGCGAGCTTACTGCAAGGGTACAGTATCGGATCCGAACTGCGCCTGGCGACATTTATCCCGGAAAAAGAGACCATGGCAGGCGTCCGGCGCGTCCTCTTTTTCTCTATCACCATCGCGGCCATCGGCACGCTGGTCATCATCATCTTGGCCGCCTTTTTCCGTTGGGATATACGGAGTAAATTCAACAAGTTTCTCAAAGTGTTTGAAAACATGAGCCAGGGGGAGATTAAAGAACAGCTTTACATTCACGGAAAAGATGAATTCGCAGAAGCCGCTATCTCATTCAACCGGCTGGTAAGCTATCTTCAAGATTTCATCGCGGTCTGTGAAGGAGTGGCCGTAGGAGACTTCGAACGGTCCATAGAAAAGAAAGGAGAAAACGACCTCCTTGGAAGAGCCATTATCCGCATGACGGCCACATTACGAACGGCTACAGAAGAACAGCAGGAGCAAAACTGGTTGAAAACAGGACAGTCGGAACTCTACAACCGCATGCGCGGTGAAGTCAATATACCCGCTTTAGCGGAGAGCATCATTTCTTTCCTGTCGGAGTATCTGGGTGCTCAGGTGGGAGCTCTCTTCCTGGTGGATGATGAAAACAAACTTGCACCGGTGGGTACGTATGCCTATGAAAAGAGAAAGGAACTGATGAAAAAGATTGATTTCGGCGAAGGGCTCGTGGGACAAGCAGCGCTGGCAAAGAAGCATATTCTCGTCACAGAAGCCCCGGAGAATTATATGCCGATCCAATCGGGCCTGGGAAAATCGGCCCCCCGAAATATCCTGGTGATCCCTTTTATGTATGCCGGGGAAACAAAGGGCGTTATAGAGCTGGCTTCTTTTCAAACATTTACAGACAAGACGATCGATTTTTTTATAGATGTTTTGGAAAGTATCGCCATCGCCTTCAACTTGGCCCAATCGCACTTTCGAATGGAAGAACTGCTAAGGAAAACACAGCTTCAGGCGGAAGAACTCAAGCGCAAACAAGAGGAATTACAGCTCTCCAACAGGGAGTTGGAAGAACAGGCTATACAACTCAAACAGTCGGAAGCAACGCTGCAGGCCCAGCAAGATCGGCTTCAGCAGACGAATGAAGAACTGGAACAGAAAAGACAGATCCTGATCAAACAAAAAGAGGAACTGGAGACGAAAAACGAGGAATTGAACAAGGCCCGCCGGGAAATCGAACAAAAGGCCAGAGATTTGGAAAAGACAAGTAAATACAAGTCCGAGTTCCTGGCCAACATGTCTCACGAAATTCGCACACCCATGAATGGCGTCATGGGAATGACCGGCTTGCTCCTTGACACGGAATTGACGCCACCGCAACGACAATTCGCAGAAACAGTGCGCAGCAGCGCCGAATCGCTTCTGCGGGTTATCAACGACATCCTCGACTTTTCCAAAGTTGAAGCCGGAAAATTGGACCTTGATTTATTGAACTTCAACTTAAGCTCCACGGTGGAGGACATTGTAGATGTCTTGGCGGTCATGGCCAACCAAAAGGGCCTTGAACTTGTCTGTTCCATGGATCCGGATGTTCCTGCGCTGGTAAAGGGCGATCCAGGCCGGCTCCGTCAGATCCTTATCAATCTGGGAAACAACGCCATCAAATTCACCAAACAGGGCGAGGTTGTCATCCGTGCGTCCCTTGAAAGGGAAGATGACCAATCGGCTCTCATCCGTTTCAAAGTGTCGGACACAGGTATTGGAATACCGAAGGAACGGATTAATCTGATTTTTGATTCTTTTTCACAAGTGGACGCTTCCACCACCCGCCGATATGGAGGCACGGGATTGGGGCTGAGCATTTCCAAGAAACTTGCGGAACTCATGGGAGGCGAGATCGGGGTCGAAAGCCAGGAAGGAAAGGGTTCCGCCTTCTGGTTTACCGCAAAGCTTGAAAAACAGCCTAAAGCCGCTGAGAAAGAGACCGTGATTAATGAAGATATTCAAGAAAAGCGGATTCTCATAGTGGACGATAACGCTACCAATCGTCGCCTCTTGAGAGAACTGCTAACCTCATGGGGCTGCAGATTCGAAGAGGCGGCGGGGCCGGAAGAGGCTCTTGTGAAACTCAACGAAGCAGCAAAAAAGGGATTACCTTTCCATATCGCCATCCTTGACATGCACATGCCTTACATGGACGGGGAAACACTCGGTAAAAAGATCAAAGAATCCCCAGTCCTCAAAAAAACGATTCTCGTCATGCTCACCTCTCTGGGTCAATTGGGAGACGGAGCAAGGGTCAAAAAAATAGGGTTTGCCGCGTATCTTACAAAACCGGTGAAGGCCTCTATACTATACGACAGCTTGGTGACGGTTTGTTCGCAGAAAAATCTGGAAAAAGATGAGCAACAGAAACAACTCGTGACAATACATTCCATCAAGGAGTCCAAACAACGGAATGTTCGCATCCTCGTGGTGGAAGACAACGTCGTCAACCAGCAAGTGGTGGTCCATATTTTGGAAAAACACGGCTATCGGGCCGATGTGGTGGCCAACGGACAGGAAGCTGTCAGCGCGCTCGAAATGCTTCCCTACGACTTGGTGCTCATGGATGTTCAAATGCCGGAAATGGATGGGTTCGAAGCCACCAAGGTGATACGCGATCCCAAATCGAGGGTGATCAACCATCAAATTCCCATTATCGCCTTAACCGCCCATGCGATCAAAGGATATATGAAGCTTTGCAGGGAAGCGGGCATGAACGACTATACACAGAAGCCGATCGACCCTCGGAAACTCCTGGAAAAGGTTGAGCGATGGACCGATTCGGAGCCGGAGGGGGATGGACACCCATTGGATCTTTCTGGATGAAAGCCGCCGACGTTTGATGGCGTCGACGGCTTTCGCGGGAGGAAGTGTTTTGATAGTCTTGCTTGACTGAAAAGCAGACCGCTATTGGGTTTTGACGAATTCGGTATGCAACGGTCGCTTGTTTAATTTGGCTATAATAACGCCTACGATCAACAGACAGGCTGAAATATAGAATGCATAGTTAAGGCTGCCGGTCACATCCTTGATCCATCCACCGATGCGGGCCATGAAGAAGCCGCAACCCCAACCGAGAAATACGAGACCGTAGTTAAAGCCGAGGTTTTTGGGGCCGTAATAATCGCCGGTGAAAGCCGGCATCAACGCCAGACCACCGCCGTACTGCCAGTAGCCGACACCCACTAACACAAAAAGAAAGAACACATTCTGGCTGGCGACGATGGCAGGAATGGCGAACAGACAAAGCGCCGAGACGGAACAATTGAGCATATAGGCGTTCACGCGTCCGATCTTGTCCGAATACATACCGGTTCCGACCCGTCCGAGAGCGTTTATAAGCCCTCCGAAAGAGACCAACAGCCACGCGTTTTCAATGAAAAAGGGAATTTTCTTGGCGGCCGAGGCCAAAAGCCCGGCGGCATTTGCAATGATCAGCAATCCGGACTGGGTGGTGAGTATGAACATGAAGACCAGCGCATAAAACTGCCATGTCTTGACCATGTCGCCGAAGACCCAATTATGTTTCGTTGAGGCGGCGGCCTGAGCAGCGGTTTGCGCCACCTTGGCAGCCACCGGAGTGTAACCGGCCGGGGGGGTCTTCAGCAATTGACCTGCGATGACGACGACGATCGCAAAAAAGATCCCTAAATAAATGAAACTTCCCGAGAGTCCGAAATTGGAGATCAAGTATTTGGCAAGCGGGCCGATATAAAGGGCCGCTCCACCGTACCCACCCACCACAAGACCCGCGATCAATCCTCTTCGGTGCGGCCCAAACCACTTCAGGGCCGCGGGTGTCGGTGCGGCATAACCGATTCCCATCCCGATACCGCCGAGAATCCCAAAACCGATGATCAAACCGGCATAACTCTTCATGACGCCCGATAGGATACACCCGGCCGCCAGGCACAGCCCGCCCAGCGTGGCACCGAACTTCGGGCTGACTTTGTCCTGAATTCGGCCGCCGGGTATCATGAAAAGTGCGAAAACGATAACACAAAGTGAAAATGGCGTTGCCGCCTGGGCGTTGGTTAAATAGGTCCAGCCGGCATTCATACCTTCCATGACTTGACCCGCCTTTTCAACACTGATCAATTCTTTGCTCCACATGCTCCAGGCATAGAGAATGCCTAAGCAGAGGTTGATGGCCGTGCCTGCAAATGTGGTGATCCACGCTTGCGTTGGTTCTTTTTCGAGTTCTTGTGCCATAATTTCATTTCTCCTTTTTTATTGTCAGGAACTCTTTTTGTTCTGTGAAGGCCGTTTCATCCGACCAAGGACGGCACATTTTCCGGCATTTCTTTGACAATTTCTCTTCAATCCGTCACCCCGATAATTCCGCAGGCTTTTTTTTAATCGCCGGGGCTAGCCCTCCTCAACAGGCAGCCCCGGCAAAGAACATTTAGAAATCAGGCGGTTCACCTTCAACCTTGCACCATCTTCTTGATTGCTTCCATGATTTCGGGGTTGGCCAGGGTAATCACTTTGCCCATGTCGCTCTTGTTGGAGAGCAATCCGAGCACGCGACGCATGATCTTGCCGAGCGGGTCTTGGTCATGCCGGGCACGATCCAGACCTTGCACGTCTTGACGATAGGCCCGATCTCGATGGACAGGGCCTAGCACATGCGCTTTTCCGGCTCCACGCTCGGATGGAATCCCGTCTTGATGGCCACATACAGGTCGGGCTCCTTGCCCTCCACTGAACGGCAATTTCAGCTTCCGAAGTCTCGATGATTTCTTTCTCTGCCATTTTCTCCTCCTTAAAGATTGTTACCAGCAATGCCCCCCGAAGGGTTACATGGAAAAGGACGGCTCGGCTCGAAGGATCTGCCTTAAAGCTCGCCCGTGGATCGCTTGTGTGCTCATCGCTTCGCACCGGGTTTTCCCGATCCGGATATCCGGCGATTTCTGCAAACCCCCGACCGGCGCGACGGATCCCGCATAAGAACATACCAAAAGCCATGTCCAATCTTTCCTTGAGAAAATCTTTTTACGCATCGAAAATTCGCTTGCTCTCCTCCCATAGGACCATTCCCGAAAACAGTGACCAGTCGAAATTCTTGTTGAAAAAGATTCGCTTGGTCGCCATGATGATCTGCTTGTGTCGTCGCTCCTTTTTCTGCTCCCTGTGTTGCTGTATTCCCATAAAATTATGAATTCGATTTAGTTTTTTTATTGTTGCCTATCCGATAGAAATTATTTTGTCAAGTATCAACTGATAAGAAGTCGCTTTTTTGTTGGCGGATTAAGCGCGGGACTGAATTGTGTTTTTCCATCATCTGCGCCCCAAGATATGGGAATCTGCAGTTGACAAGGCTTATGAATTTGCAACTATCCGAAGGTGAATGTGCTGTCAACCGGAATTTTATCGGCATGTTGATGAAATTTTCAATCTCACATTTTCTAAGAAATTAAACTATAACCTATTGAATTAATTTTATAATGTTTTTAAGGAAATATTTTCTTGCTAAAGCTCTTCAGACTTGATACATAGCAGCCCGCTCGAAGGAACGGTTATGGAAATAGACCATCGGTAAGACTGTGGAAAGGGGATTCGGCAGATATCGTCATCATGATTTTATAGGGGACAAAGGATAAAGATCCGGGGCAGGTATCTGCCCCGGGAAGAGTGCTCTCAAAGTACAGGCAAGTGCCAAGGAGAGCAGGGTATTATTTTAGTAACCGCCGTTAAGGCAAGAAGACTCAGAAGGAGGAAGGAAGAAATGAAAAGAGTTATTTCGATGTTGGTGATCGCTGCATTTTTGGTAGCGCCTGTGCTTGTTGCTGCTCAGCAGGCTAAGCCTGCCACTCCCGCCGCGCCTGCTGCGCCCGCCGCGCCTGCTGCGCCTGCTGCGACCGTTGCGCCTGCTGCTCCCGCCGCGCCTGCCGCGCCTGCTGCACCGCCGCGCCTGCAAAGGCCGCTGAGGTCACAGCGAAGAAGGTGGAACCCGTCACGCTGACCGGTGTGGTGGAAGAGGTCAAGGATGCTAAGGGCAAGGTCACCGGCTACGCCCTCAAGACCGAGACCGAGACCTGTGGAATGAAGGGCGAGAAAATTGCTGCCATGTTAGGAAAGAAGGTAGAGGCAACCGGCACTATCGCTACGGTGCAGGACAAGAAGGTTCTGACCGTGACGAAAATGAAGGAAGTTAAATAACGGTTGTTCTTGCCTGATCAAGTGAGTAGAAGGGGGGCGAAATGCCCCCCTCTACTTTTTTTTGCGCGAACCGTTACAGTCTGAATGCAGCGTGGCAGATGCAAGAGCCGCTGGTCGTCATAAAATGGATGCCGATGGGGTTGAGAGGTCTGTCAGCTGTCCCGTGGCATAGTACTGGAGGGGCTTCAACGCGAACACCTGCCGCGGGTGACGTTGGATTTTGATGGTTCGGTTCAATCCACCAAGAGCCACGCCGAGGGCACGGCGGTTAACCCAGCGCAATACCTGCGGAATCGAATAACGGCTTGAGATATTCCAGGCTTTCCCTTCCCGCTTTTTCCGGCATATCCGTATAGGGGTATAACTCCAGGCTGACGGCGCCATCATATTTCAAGCGGACGATGGTCTCCAAGATACGTGGAAAATCGATGGCTCCATGCCCTGGAATGAGATGGCGATGGACGCGGCTTTCAGCGATATCTTCTAGGTGGACATGCCCTACCCACTCGAAAAGCTCCTCAAAGGCCTCCTCCGGCGCCTCGCCGGCGCAGAAAAAATGCCCGATATCCAAGTTAATCCCCACGGCAGAAGATCGGATCCCGGCGATAAATTCCCTGAATTGCCATGTGTTTTCGATCATCAGATCCGGTTCGGGCTCCACGAGTATGCGGACCCCTAATGTTTCGGCCAAGGGGATCACTGCCTCCATACCTTTGTAAAAGAAAGCCAAGGCCTCTTTACGGGACAGGTTGTTCAACGGTCCGCCGGGCGGCACGGAAATGTTCCTGCACCCGATGGCCGAGGCGACTTTGAGTGAATCGAGAGTGTGGTGAATGCGGATGTTCCGGCGCGCTTTCTCCGGCTCGATCCAGGAAGGAAGGTAGGTGTCCCCGACTGCAAAAAGAGTGAAACTATTAAGATTGGTTACGGTCAGATTGCATTCCCGGACCAGGTCCTTTAAAGCGGAAATCGCCCCGGAATCATAGTCGGGCGGGTATAGATGGGGACGGTCCCCCATAATCTCTATACCGTTGAAACCGAGATCGGCGATTTTCAAGACGGCATCAGGAAGGGAAAACTTGACGAAGGCGTTGGTGCTGTAACCGAATATCATGCATGCCGCCCATTAGAGAGAACAAAGGATTCCATGCACTCCCTTTCAAGCAAATCCAAGGCGGAAAGTTGATCCTGGAACGTGGCTGGGGCGGTTTCTCCTACCGGTGTTTTGAAAAAAAAAGCCAATTCCGGAACCGGTCCGCCGCGGCCGGCCGCTTTTAACGCCACCATCCAGCGGGAAAGATCCAGGACCAAAGGAGCCGCCAAAATGGAATCCCTTCCTAAAAGATTCACACGCAGGCTCATGGGCAGCCCGAAAAGGCCGGAAAAATCGATGAGGTCCCACGCTTCCTTGGCATCTCCCCGGGGCGGGTAGTAATCGATGCGGACTTTATGGAAAACCCCAGAGTCTCCTCTTTCCCCGGATGCGCTCAAAATGCTGTCGAGGACGGCGGTCTTATTGGCCAATTTTCCGGAGGCATTCTCAGGGATCATGAGGTTTTTTCCGTCGGCGTTTCCTAAAAGGTTCAAGCTGTACCAGCCCTCCACGGAAAAAGCCCGGGCCTTGAGGGCAGAGGCCAGGACGACCTTCAGGAATGTCTGGCCGGTCTTACCGTCCCGCCCCGCAATGGGCACGCGATTTTGCCGGGCCGTAGCGAGAAGCTCCTGGGATTCCAGTAAGTTTGGCGAAAAATTGACCATGGGGATGCCGGAATCGACGGCGGCCAGCGCATAAGCCCTGTCCGGACAGTCTTTGATACACCCTGGAAGGCAAGATCCGGATTTCGGACCTGCCGCAGTGTCCGGGCATGGAGCGGCTGGGAGGAGGTTGACAAAAACCGGCCATGCGCCGGGGTGGCTTTCCATGAATACCGCGAGATCAAGCCGTATCGCTTCAACCTGGTCCTTGAGGGGTATTGTCGGATCCGGGGGTTTCCGGACCGGAATCGCTTCTGCATACTCCTGATATCGCAACCGAATCGCCTCCGGGAGGACGCCGTTTTTCTCCCAAATCGCGGAATAAGGTTCCAGGCAAACGTCCCACCCCGCCATTTTATAGCGCATCGAGGGGAAGTCGGCGGAAAACCGGTTTCGGCTGGTCAGGCTTTTTATAATGATATCCGGGTCTGTTTCCCCGGCCGCCACGGCAGCGGCAATGGTGGATCCTACGGCTCCTTTGGCCCCGGCAATCAGGAGCAGGATAGGCGGCGAGGGTGAGTTTATTGAAGGGTTAGTCTTCATCGAAAGCGTGAATGCATCTATCTGAACCCGGGAGAAAGGGGGGATTCGGAGGGCAGCCGATGAAACGCCCACGCGCCTTTCCCCAAAAATGCCGCCGTGACTATAGGAAAAGGTGCGGAGTGTGTCAAGCTTAGGCATGACGCATTGTGCTTGCAAAAGAACCCCTTGGCCATAATCCGATACAAACGAGGGATGCGCTTTACAAATAGGCGGTTCGGTTTTATGTTTAAAATTAATTTTAAACGACGGGATGAAGTGTCCCGTTTGCTTATGGGAATGAAAGGATGAACCATGATGTACGATTTCAACGCCAAGGATGTTTTTGAGATGGCTTTACAGCTCGAAAGAAACGGTGCGGCCTTTTACAAGAACGCCGCGCAGAAATCCCATGATGCAGAAGCTAAGAAATTGCTGCTGCAGCTTTCCGCAATGGAAGAAGGGCATGAAAAAGCCTTTTCAAAAATGATGGCCGATCTCAGCGAGAAAGACCAGGCATCCACTGTTTTCGACCCGCAAGGAGAAGCCCTGGCTTATCTGCGGGCCCTGGCGGATACCCGAGTCTTTTTCGAAAAGAAGATGGATCCGTCCACCTTAAAAGATATTTTCATGGCCGCCATCGGCGCGGAAAAAGATTCCATCGTGTTTTATCTGGGAATTCGGGACCTGGTTCCGGAAAAGTTCGGCAAAGGCCGCATCGACATCATCATCAAGGAAGAGATGGGTCACCTCGAAGCCCTCAGCCGTCAGCTTATCAGGACTCAGAAATAGATTCTTGATCTCTCATTGACCCGAGAGTTCCTGCAGTGCGTCGATGTCCCTCAACCGGATCGATTTGCCGTCCACCGAGATGATCCCTTGATCGGTCAATCGGGCAAGGACCCGGGAGAGGGTCTCCGGTATGGTTCCGAGAAGGCCGGCGAGCTGCCCCTTGGAGATCTTCAGCGAGACCCGGTCTTCGGTTTTCTGTTCTTCGGCCAGATAAATCAGATAGGCGGCCAACCGGGAGGGAACGGCTTTCAGCGAAAGGCTTTCCACCTGGGCCGCAAATTGATGCAACCGTAAACAGAGCAGGGCGATCATGTTGAGTGAAAGAGACGGGGTCCTTTCCACCAGCCCTACAAATGCAACCCTGGGGAAATACCAGAGCCTGCAATCGGTCAGGGCCTCGGCATGGGCAGGGAACGTACGCCCGATAAAGACCGCCACCTCCCCGAAGGGCTCCCCGTCGCTGAGAATGTGAAGGATCTGTTCTTTGCCTTCAGCGGATACCGTGAAGACTTTAACCACTCCGACGGCGATGATATAAAACCCATTGCCGGCATCCCCTTGAGAAAAGATGATCTCACCCTTTTTGACTTGCCGGGAGACGGCGATGCGCCTGATCTCCGCCATCTGTACATCAGGGAGACCCTCAAAGAGGGGAGAGTGCATCAGGGCGTCTGCTGAAACCGTCATACATTCTCCTTTATAAAAATTTTGCTTTCTATTGACCTAAGTCAAGGCGGCCTCCTGAATTCAACGGTATAAAGCCAGGCAAGTCAACATGAAAACGGAGGTAAACCCATGAAATGCCCTGGACAGGACAGTCGATACTGGAAACCGGGGGCTATTTTTGAGGCCCGGTGTCCCAAGTGTCAAAACATCGTGGAGTTTTTCAAGGACGACACCACCCGAAAGTGCGGCCAATGCGGCTATCGATTCGTGAATCCCAAGATGGATTTCGGGTGTGCATCGTATTGCGAACATGCCGAGCAGTGTCTGGGAACACTTCCGGAGGAGTTGCTGGCCCGAAAAGAAGATCTGCTCAAGGACCGCGTGGCGGTGGAGGTGAAGCGATACTTGAAAAACGATTTCAAGATGATCGGACATGCCAGCCGGGTAGCGCGTCATGCGGAACGGATAGGGAAGCTCGAGGGCGGCAATCTGGCGGTGATCCTTTGTGCGGCCTATCTTCACGACATCGGAATCCCTGAGGCCGAACGCAAATACCAAAGTGCGGCGCCTGAATATCAGGAACAGGAAGGCCCTCCTATCGCCCGCTCGATCCTTTCAAAGCTCAAGGCCAAAGAGCCGGTCATCCAAGAGGTTTGCGACATCATCGCCTGCCATCACCATCCGCGAAATGAGGAAACGCTCAATTTCAAGGTGGTATATGATGCCGACCAGATCGCCAACCTCGAAGAAAAGCTGAAGGAAATGCCCATGGAAAAGGATCGGTTGAAAGAAACGATCAAGGAAACCCTTCTGACCGAAAGCGGAAAACATACGGCCGAGGCGCTGCTGCTGGAATAGAGCCCTTCCTCGTGCACGATACCCATTTTAAATCTGAATGAAAGGTTCAAGCATGAAAGTCATGAGAAAAATCATCGAGATCGACGAAGAACGATGTGACGGATGCGGTCAGTGCGTCATTTCGTGTGCGGAAGGATCCCTCGAAGTTATTGACGGCAAGGCCCGGGTGATTTCCGAAAACCTGTGTGATGGTCTGGGGGCATGTGTCGGCGAATGCCCTCAGGGGGCGTTGCATATTATTGAACGCGAAGCCGAGGAATTTGATGAGCACGCCGTGGAATCGCACCTCGAAAACAAGGATAGGAGAGTACATGAGGATCCCAAAAGGTGCCCATCGGCTGATATTCAATTATTTTCTGCGGCTGATCCCTGTGCAAAAGCAAATATACCGGCTAACCTGGAAGCACGACAGCAGTCGGAATTGACCCATTGGCCCATTCAGATCAAGCTGGTTCCACCCACGGCCCCGTTTCTTAAAGGGGCTCATCTGCTGGTAGCCGCCGATTGCGTACCCGTGGCGTTTCCGGCTTTACACCAGGAGTTTATCAGGGGAAGAGCTGTGATGATCGGTTGTCCCAAGTTTGACGATACTCAGGAATATGTCGAAAAATTTTCTGAAATTTTTAAATCCGCCGGTATCCAGAGTGTGACCGTCGTGGTCATGGAAGTTCCCTGTTGCAGCAGTCTTCCCGCAATCGTTAAAAAGGGGATGGGAATGGCGGGAAAGCATATCCCTCTGCATAAGGTGGTCGTCAGCGTCCGGGGCGAGATTCTGCGACATGAAAAAGCGGCCTGATGGACCAGGGCTCGTTCGTGCTTTCCCCCGCCTCACGAGTCCACTCCACGGGGGCTACTCATTGGCGGCGCTTCCTTTCGCATGAGCGATGTCGTGTCCGTGGGCGAATTCCCATCGCTTGTCCAGAAAATAAAGGATAGGTACCGTCATCCGGGAAAAAAGAAGAGAAGCGACCTCTCCGGCCATAAGAGAAATGGCAAGCCCCTGGAAGATGGGGTCAAAAAGAATTACGGAAGCCCCCACGACAACGGCTGCAGCGGTAAGCATCATGGGTCTGAACCGAACCGCACCGGCATCCACCACCGCTTCGGCCAGCGGCATCCCCTCCCTGAGCCGCAGCTCGATGAAATCGACCAGGATGATGGAATTTCGCACGACGATGCCGGCCCCCGCGATGAACCCGATCATGGAGGTGGCCGTGAAAAACGCCCCCATTCCCCAGTGGCCGGGCAAGATCCCGATGAGGGAAAACGGGATGGCCGCCATGATGACCAGGGGGGTGCTGAAGGATTGAAACCACCCCACTACCAGGACGAAGATGAGGACCAGAACAACGCCGAAACTGATCCCTAAGTCCCGGAAAACCTCATAGGTGATATGCCATTCTCCATCCCATTTCATGGCGAACCGGCGATCGGTATTGGGAAGGGTGGCGGTGCGTTGCTCGATGGTGTATCCCTCGGGCAATGAGATGGCCTCGATCTTCTTGCGCATCTCTAAAATGGCATAGACCGGGCTTTCTTTGACGCCGGCCACATCCCCGATCACATAGACCACCGGCATGAGGTTCTTGTGATAGATGCTTCGATCCGGGGGTGTCGGAATGGGTGTCACGAAAGCCGAAAGGGGAACCAGGCTTCCATCGGCTGCAGTCAATTTCAGCGCCTCGAGGCGCTCGATCCCGGCACGGTTCGCCAGGGAAAAACGCAACAGGACAGGAACGTCTTCTTTCTCGCGGCTGTCATGGAGAAGCCCGACCTGTCTTCCGCTCAAGGCCGTATCCAACGTGGCGGTGATGCTCGATACGCTGATGCCGTGGAGGGCCGCCTTTTCTTTATCCACCTGGAAATGATATCGGGGCCGATCTTCTTCCATGTACCAGTCCACATCCACCACTCCCGGTGTGGATTCAAAGATTGACTTGATTTTCTTGGCGATTTCCCGTTGACGCTCATAATCCGGTCCGTAGATTTCGGCCACCAGGGTGGACAGGACCGGTGGCCCGGGCGGCACTTCCGCCACCTTGATCCGGGCCTGGTACTTTTCAGCAATCTTCTCAAGGGAGGGACGGACCCTTTTCGCGATGTCGTGGCTCTGATCTTTTCGATGTCCTTTTTCCGCCAGGTTCACCTGGATATCCGCCAAGTGGCTTCCCCGCCGCAGATAATAATGGCGGACCAGGCCGTTGAAATTAAATGGACCGGAGGTTCCGATATAAACCTGGTAATCGGTCACTTCATTGACCGTCTTCAGGTAGGCGCCCATCTCCAGGGCGGCGGCAGCGGTATCTTCCAGTGTGGCTTTTTCGGGCATGTCGATGATGACCTGGAATTCGCTCTTGTTGTCAAAGGGAAGCATCTTCACCCGGACAAACCCGACAAGGACCAAGGTGCAGCACAGGATCAGCAGGGCCACGACGCCTATCAAAAAGCTCCAGCGCCATAGAGGGTTGGCGATGAGAGGTCCCATGACCCTGCGATACAGTCTCGTACTCCAATCTTCCTGAGTATGGTCATGGACTTGTTTGCCGCCGGAGTGCCCTTTCTTTCGAAGCAGTCGTTTGGAAGCCCAGGGGGTGACGATAAAAGCCACCAGCAGTGAAAACACCATTGCCGCCGATGCCCCCACTGGAATAGGGCGCATATAGGGACCCATGAGCCCTCCCACAAAGGCCATGGGCAAGATAGCGGCGATCACCGTCAGCGTGGCCAGGATGGTGGGGTTCCCTACCTCATCCACGGCCTCGATGGCGATGTCCAACCGGGAGCGGCTCTGATTTTCGGGCAAATGGTAATGCCGGACAATGTTTTCCACCACCACAATAGCGTCATCCACCAGAATCCCGATCGAAAAAATGAGGGCAAAGAGGGTGATACGGTTCAGCGTGTACCCATAGATGAAGAAGATGGCCATGGTCAGGGCCAGCGTGACCGGGATGGCGAAGGCGACCACACCCGACTCCCGACGGCCTAAAGTGACCCCTATCAAAATAGTAACCGACACGATGGCGATCATCATATGGTATAAGAGCTCGTCGGATTTCTCCTTGGCCGTTTCACCGTAGTTTCGCGTGACGGTCATGTGGATGTTGTTCGGAATGAGGCTCCCCCGCACCGTCTCGATTCTGGCCAGGATGTTATTGGCCACCTCAATGGCGTTGGTCCCTTTTCGCTTGGCCACGGTGAGAGTAACCGCAGGAAAAGCGCCGGTGGAAGACGATGCAGATGCCAACTCCTTTTCGGCTGCCGGCCCCGCCCCAAAAAAGACGTATTGATCGATCTCACCCGGACCATCCACCACTTGAGCCACATCCTCGAGATAGACCGGCCTGCCGTCATGGACACCGATAACCAGGCGTTCAACATCCTGCAGGGTCTTTAAGAAGGTGCCGGTGTGGACCAGAACTTGTCCATCAGAGGAGGGAAATTCTCCGGTATCCGACTCCTGGTTGGCGGCTTGAACCATCATGGCCACCGATTCCGTCGACAGTCCCCGGCCCGCCATCCGAACCGGGTCGAGCAGGACCTGGACCTGGCGAGAAACTCCGCCGATCACGGTGGTGGTGGAAACATTGTTTTCCCGTTTGATATTGTTTTCGACCTCGGAGGCTACCCGACGCAGAAGATAATGATCCGCCTCGCGGCTCCAGAAAGTCAACGCCAGGATGGGGACATCGTCGATGTACCGGGGTTTGATGAGGGGAGGAGATGCGGCCCAGGGGATCCGATCATAATTCGCCATGAGCTTGGATTGAAGCCGAACAATCGATTCTTCCTCGTTCTGTCCGACGTAAAACCGCACCACGGCCATGGACATTCCCGGACTGGAAGTCGAATAGACATACTCTACGCCGGGGATTTCCCACAGGAGTTTCTCCATGGGATAGGTGATGCGCTCCTCCACCTCTTTTGCATCTGCACCGGGCATCTTCACGAAGATATCGATCATGGGTACAATGATCTGCGGCTCCTCTTCGCGGGGAAGCGCCGCCACCGCCGCGATTCCCAGAAGAATGGACGCGACGATCACCAGGGGCGTGAGTTTGGAGTCTATGAAAAACGCCGCGATTTTACCCGATAGTCCGATCCTCCGGCTCATGAACGAGCCTCAACTTTCATACCGTCTTCAAGGGTGGGAGGGGGATCGGCCACATAGCGCATCCCCTTTTTGAGGCCGGACAGGATTTCGATGGCATCCTCCATCTCTTTTCCGGTTCTGACCAGCCGAAATCGAGCCATATTCGCTTCATCCAACACAAAAACACCGGAAAGCTGGCCGTGCCACAGGATCGCCTTTTTCGGTATCGTAACGGTCTCGGAGGCGGCCAACGGCATGGAAACGCGAGCGAACATCCCGGAGCGCAAGCCCTCATGCTTCGGAAGGTCGACCCTGATCCGGAAGGAACGGCTCTTGGGATCGGCACCGGGGATAATCTGCGAAATGACCCCTTCCAAGGGGACCGGTTCTAAGGCGGGAATCACAACGGACACCCTTTGTTTCAAGCTCATCTCTTTCATGTATTTTTCCGGAAGAACGGCTTCCGCACGATAACCACCTTCTTTTTCAATGGTGAGAAGGGGCATCCCCGGGGAAGCAAGATCCCCTGCATGGACCCGCTTTCGGGTGATTCTGCCGTCGTAGGGGGCCTGAATGGAAGCGTCCTTCTCGCCCACGGTTGCGGTCTTGACGGCGGCTTCGGCTTGTTGCACCCGATTCCGAGCCGCCGCCAGCATGGCTTCGGCCTGTGCAAAGGCTGCCTGAGCCTGTCGGTGGCGTGCCCCCATTTCATCGAATTCCTGTTGTGTGGCGGATTCCTCTTTTAGGAGACGCTGGTAGCGTTGATAGGTGGTTTCGGCCAGCTCGGCGGAAACCCTTGCCGCGATTTTCGCCGATTCGGCCGACGCCTCTCCCCCCCGCGCCTCCTCAAGGGCGGCCTGCGCCTGCTCCAGGCGGGCTGTAGCCTGACGGGAATCGATGACCACCAGCACATCTCCTTCCTTAACTGTATCCCCTTCCTCCACGCGGACTTCCTGGACGACACCCATGAGCCTTCCGGCAAGATCGGCGTAGACCCGTGCAGTCACCGTAGCCACGGCTTCATATTGCTCGGCAGTGCTTCCGGTCTCGACGACGGCAACCGGCGCCTGGATGAGGCGGGCTTCTTTCGAAGGGCTGTGTCCGGGTTCGATCTTATCTTTGCAGCCCCAAAAAACCATTATCGCCGCAAGGACGGCGGCCAGGCAAACCGATTCTCTGAGCGTTTTCATCCGTTTCCCCTATTTCTTCCATTCTGTGTCGATAACTCCGGCTGCGAGCATCAGGTCGATTTTGGCCACTTTGTAGTCATGCAGGGCTTTAAAGTGATTGACCCGTGCCTCCCGGCGTGCCATCTCGGCATCCAGCAAAGAGACAAGGGTGAGCATTCCGTTTCGGTACCGGTTTTCAACGATGCGAAGGCCCTCTTCGGCCTGCTCCAAGGCACTTTTCGCCACGGCGATGCGTTTCCAGGCGCTTTGGGTTTCATAGTATGCTTGTCGGTTCTTGAGAGTAATCAATAGCCGGGCCGACCTTTTCATTTCCTGTGCCTGTTTCCAGGCTGCTGTTGCGGCAAGGACACCCGAGCGTGTCTGTCCGCCTCTGTAAAGAGGGATCTGTGCCATGGCACCAACGGCATAACTTTCTCCAAAATCGCTGAAACCCTCGGTATCCATGTCGTAAGAACCCACCAAATTCAAGAAAGGCCAATGGCCCGCCTTGGCCTTCTTGATCTCTGATTTAGCCACTCCTTCCAAAAGATCCAGATGCTCGAGATCCGGATGGTTTGAAATCGCTCTTTCAATCCAGTCTTCCAATGAGCCTTGTGTTTCCACGCATTTCTGAAAAGGGGTTGTGGTTTGAACCTCCGGGTTGTCATAACTCCCCATGGACGCATTGAGCGCCGCCTGGGCGACATTCCCCCGGCTTTGGGCCGAAAGACGTTCCTGCTCCAATTCCGCCAGGCGAACCTGAGCCCTCAGGAGATCGCTCTTGACCACAAAACCCCCTTTATATCGGGATTCGATGAACGCCGAATGGGCCCGGGCTGTTTCCACGGCCTGTTCGATGACCTCCAGGTTTTCTCTTGCTAAAAGAAGGCCGATGTAGGCTTTGGAGGTATGCGCAATGATTTCCTGCCGGACCTTTTTCAGGGAAACTGAGGCGGTTTGTTGATTCTGCTTCGCCTGTTCCAGCCCGGCTTGGGTGCGACCTCCGCTGAAAAGCTCCCAAGAGACGGAAATGGAGGTGGTAAAATTGCTGATGGCATCCGGGTCGTTCAATTGATCGGGATCGAAGTCTTCACGGGTAATCGTTTTCTGGTTGAGCCGGGTCGCAAAAGCCCACATGGGGTTATTGGTGTGGTTGAATCTTTCCGTCAGATGAAAATGGGGATACAAAAGGGAGCGGGCTGCTTCGACCCCTGCATCACCCGCTTCGAGATGGTACTGGGCGGCTTTGACCTGGGGGTGCTGGGAAAGCGCCTGTTCAACAGCCTGTTCAAGGGTTAAGGAAACCCGGGGTGATCCCTGGGAAAAAATGGGTGCCACCCCAAACATCAACTGCCAAATAGAAAACCCCACACACAATAAAACGACAATCGCCTTATCTCTCATGTTTTCCAAAGCCTTTATCCTGTGAAACTCGTGCAACTATAACATTGTCTTGGACCTATCCATTTGCACAAAGAATTTTTAAAATAAGAGAATTTCCCAACTCTGTCAAACGATCCATCCACATCTTTTGCGGCCTCCTCCGGATAAGCACGCGCTATTTCCTTGCCTATCTCAAACCCCTCGAATATGATCCATTTTTTGAAAACCAAAAACCTAAAGTCATGAAAAATTCTACGGGAATGATCGAAATTCATGCTGCGGTTTTTCTTTTCGGGCTGGCGGGATTGTTCGGAAAGCTCGTAGCCGCGCCGTCGTCGATTATTGTTTTTGGACGAACCTCTTTTGCATTTGCGGTGCTTTCGGCGACTGTCTTTTTTTTAAAGAAAGACATCCGTCCCCGCTCCCCGGGAGATTTTTTAGCCCTTTTCTTTCTGGGCATCCTGCTGGCTGGCCACTGGATCGCCTTTTTCAAGTCCATCCAGGTCTCCACTGTGGCGGTGGGGCTTTTAACTTTTTCAACCTTTCCGATTTTTGTGACCTTCATGGAGCCCGTGTTTTTCAGAGAAAGGCTTCGACCCATCGACATCCTGACCGCCGCCATAGTTCTGACCGGACTCTGGTGCATCGTGCCGTCGTTAGATCTGGGCGATCACATCACCCGGGGAGCGGCTTGGGGGGTGGCCTCCGGTGTGTCTTTTGCGCTCCTTTCGATCCTCAACCGCAAGTTTGTGGCGACGTATTCTCCTTTGGTGATCGCCGGGTACCAGAACGGAGTGGCCGCCGCCGTCCTCTTTCCGTTTTGCTTCTTCCTGGACTTCTCTCTGTCGCAAAAGGATGTGATGCTTCTGGCGGTCTTGGGAATATTTTGCACGGCCTTGTCGCACGCTCTGTTTATCCGGAGTCTGAAGTTCATCAAGACTCAGCTCGCCAGCATCATTGCCGGGCTGGAGCCGGTATACGGCACGGCCTTCGCCTTCCTGCTGCTGGGGGAAAGACCTGGATTACGAACCCTTTTCGGGGGTCTTTTGATCGTGGGGAGCATCATGATCGGCACCATTCTATCTGCTCCAAAAAAATGATCAATGGCCTGATCCGCTCCTGCATCATTCTTTTTTTCTATTCCTTGTCATGTTTTTATGCAACTGCAGGGTTTACCGAATCGTTTCATGTGTCTTGAAGGAATGCGTCGGTCCGTGGTATAGCATCGCCCGAAGGGATTGGCATATTTCGTAAGCCGAGCGAAATGCACATTGTCACGACGCATAAAAACACCGATTTTGATGGGTTGGCCTCCGTCATCGCCGTCACCCTGCTTTATCCCGAAACCGTGCCGGTGCTTCCCAAGACCCTGAACCCCAACGTCAAGGCCTTTGTATCCCTTCATAAAGATCTCTTTCCGATCCTAACGCCCGACGATGTGGATTTAAAGGCGGTAACGCGGCTCATCGTCGTCGACACCTGTAATTGGAACCGCTTAGATCGGATGGATGCGCTGAAAAACCGCGAAGGTTTGGAAATATTTATCTATGACCATCATAACGAATTGGGGTCGATTCAGGCTTCGATGGAGCGCCGGGAAGTCATCGGCGCTGCGACCACGCTTCTCGTGCGGGAGATGAAAAACCGACACATCCCCCTTACGCCCATACAGGCCACCCTCCTCCTTACGGGAATATATGAAGACACTGGGCATCTCACCTTTCCTTCCACCACGGCGGAAGATGTTCATGCCGCTGGATGGCTTCTGGAGAACCATGCGGATCTGAGTATCCTGAGCACCTTCCTGAAACCGGCTTACAGCCAGAAGCATAAAGCGATTCTGTTTGAGATGCTTCAGCACGCCAGGCGCAGCAAGGTCAAAGGACACCACATCAGCATCAGCAAAGTCCTCATCGACGGACACATCGACAATCTGGCGGTGGTCGTCCGCATGTATATGGAAATCATGAACGTGGACGCCGCGTTCGGTCTTTTCAATGATATCGGGAAGCACCGATGCATCGTCATCGGCCGCAGTCAGTCCGCCGAACTCGATGTGAGTTCCATCCTTCGCAGCATGGGCGGCGGAGGCCATCCCCGGGCCGCCTCGGTCCAGCTAAAGGATGTCAATCCGGATGCCGTGGAGCAGTGGATCCTTGAGCTGATAAGAGGCAATCAGCAGGCGTCGGTGCAAATCAGCGATCTCATGTCGTTCCCGGTATGGACGATTTCGCCTTACACCACCATGGAGGAAGCGGCCAAGATCCTGCGAAAGAAAGGTGTCACCGGAATCCCGGTGGTCGAAAACGGTCAGGTCGTCGGCATGATTTCCCGCCGGGATTTCAGCCGGTTGAAGAAGGAATCTCAACTCACAAGGCCGGTGAAAACATTTATGTCGGTGAATCCGCAAATCATCGAGCCGGGGAAAAGCCCTATGCAGGCCGCCCAGATCATGGTCAAACACGACGTGGGGCGTCTGCCGGTGGTGGATAACGGGCAATTAATCGGAATCATCTCCCGCTCGGATGTCATGCATTACTTCTACGATTTGCTTCCGGAATGAATCAGACGACGAAACCGAAAACCCTGGAGGTACAGTCATGAAAAAAGCAGCCTTGTTTGCGTTTAACGGCGAATTCATGTGTTTCATCCATGTCCTCTTGAATGCCCTGGACATGAAGGCCAAAGGCTATGACGTTAAAATCGTGATCGAAGGATCCGCCACGCGACTCATCCCGGATCTGGCTAAAGAGGGAAATCCTATACATGGGCTCTACAAAAAGGCGAAGGAACTCGGCCTCATCGAGGGTGCCTGCAAGGCCTGCTCCAGCAAAATGGGGACCCTGGATGACGTCAAAAAGGAAGGATTTGCGCTTTTGGACGACATGAGCGGACATCCCGGCATGGCCCGGTACCGGGAACAAGAATATGAAATCATTACCTTTTGATTTTTTGCAACGGGTCTTCAGCCAAAAGACATGAAATTTCTTCACACCACGGACTGGCAGATCGGCATGAAGGCCGACTTTGTCAGGAATGCCGCCCAGCGCGTCAGGGATGAACGGCTTGCCGCCGGGACCAGAGTCATTTCGTTTCCCTTCAATCTACTTGAGATTTGGAATAAAAAGATGCTATGAAAAAAAGGATGTTCATAAGCTCATTGTTTTCCCAAATAATTTGACCCCACAAAGGAGAACGCCATGGCAAGCCGCAAGAATGAGATTTACGCAGTATCTGAAACACAATTGAAGGATAAAAACGTTTCCCTGTCGATCGGATCCGCAACCAATCAATTGTCCGTAGGCGATATCCTGTTTCACAAGAAATCTTCCGATGAAGATCGGGCCGTGATGAAAGCCTATTTGATGAAGCACCCAAAATCTGCCGTGGTAGACATGTTTCTGAATCTTATTATCCATGCTCATGCGCCAAGAACTAGGAAGAAAGGCTAAGAAACAGAGCTGGCCGATAGCATAAGCATGGATCCGGATGCTTGACGGCTTTTTTGAAATCGGGAGTCATGCGCTTTAAAGGTATCGTATTCGACCTGGACGGCACCCTGCTTAACACCCTCGAAGATATCGGGGATGCCGTCAACCGGACACTGGCCGGGCAAGGGTTTCCGATTCATGAAATGGATGCGTACCGACTTTTCATCGGCGACGGTTTCCTCAAGCTTATGACTAGGGCTTTACCGGAACATAAACGCACGTCGGAAACCATTGATCGATGCATGGAGATCTTCCGGTCCGACTATGGGCAACACTGGGATCGGAAAACCAAACTTTATCCCGGGATCGCCGACATGCTCGATGGTCTTATCGATCGCGGCCTGAAACTGGCCGTGCTGTCCAACAAAGCCCATGATCTCACCCGAACGGTTGTGGCCAGACTCTTGCCGCATTGGAAGTTTCACGCCGTATTGGGGCAAAGACCGGGTGTCCCTCCAAAGCCTGATCCTTACGGGGCTCTTGAAATCGCAGGAAATCTTGATTTGGCGCCTTCCGATTTTCTTTATCTCGGCGACAGCGCCGTGGATATGAAAACGGCTATTGCCGCCGGCATGTTTCCCGTCGGAGCCTGCTGGGGATTCCGGCCGGCAGAGGAACTTAGGGAAAGCGGATCCAAAGTCTTGATAGATGAGCCGATGAAGATTCTCGATCTTCTGGATTGACACCCGGGCCATGAAAATTCCGGACTGATGTTCTTTACCCTGCAGCTGCATAAAAAACATGACAAGGTATAGAAAAAAAGAATGATAACAGGGTATTTTGCATGAAAAGGAGGATCCGGTGGGAGTAAAAATCGTCAGCAAGAGAATTTTGACCCCAGAAAAAGAGTCATCGGTCATGCCCCTGATTATTCAATTGAGAAAGATGGCCATGGTTCAACCGGGTTTCGAATACGAAGAAACCTGGAGGCATCTTGATCGTCCGGAAGAATATCTTGTTGTTCGGGCATGGGATACAGAGGAAGATTGGAATAATTGGCACTCAAACCAGCAAAGAATCGAGATTCAGGGAAGAGTAGAGACGCTGCTTGGCAGAAAAACCGAGTACAGCCCATATGCTATCATCGATCGAATAGAAAGAAGGCCGGATAAGCTGGGTTTGACAGGCGATGAACCTTAGCGGTGTCGGCTTTTTGATGATCCTGCGCCTGTATTAAAAAAGCTGCCACATGGGATGTCCGTTTTGATACGCTTTTAGCTTTTTAAAGATTTTATTTTTTCAGCATCACCCAGAAGCATATAGCAAACCTGGGCGACGGCGACGCAGGTTCCCGCCGTATCGAAAAGATCCACTGAAACCGGACACAAGGTCTTTCCGAATTTAATCACCTTCGCCTTTGCGGTGACATCCGTCAAACAGGGGGCCAGAAACCGGATGCTCATGTCCGTGGTTGTCAATCGGGTTGCGGGCCCTGTCCGGGTCAATATGGCAAAACAGGCTGTGCTGTCGGCGATGGTCATCAGCAACCCGCCGTGAAAAGATTCAAAAACCCCGTCATAGTCCTGCTTGCGGGCCACCCGCGTTTCACAATATCCGTCGGAAAAGGAAACAACCCGGATCTGAAGCGTATCGACGATCGGAATCTTTTGGATCCGGGTAAGGATTTCTTTTTTAATTTTTTCAGATAACGCTTTCATATTAGAGGGACGATTTATCGGATCCGATCAGATTGCTCAAAGGGTTTGAGAGGGGATTCGGGTTATGATGACCGCCTTAAAGATGTTAAATGATTTCTTAATGAGCAGGGCAAAACGGCCTCTGATCATGAGTCTGCATTATAGAAATTCATTTTATATTTGCAAGTTCTTTATGCGATCCAAACCTTGATTTTCAAACTCATTCAGTCTTCCCGGCTTTTCTGCAAACGCATTTTCTGATAATATCACGAAAAATAGGGAGGAAAGAACCCGCTTTTTTGCACAAAGGAGAAATGTCCGTGCGGAAAAGCTGAAGCTTCGAGAAGCAGATGCCAAAAGCAAAATCCGACGACAAAATCGAAACACAGTACCGGAACCTGGCAAACCTTTTAAAGAGGATGGGACGGGTGCTTGTCGCCTTTTCCGGGGGTGTGGACAGCACCTTTTTGCTGCACGCCGCCGTAGAGACCTTGTCCAAAGCAAACGTACTGGTGGTCACCGCGGTCTCTGAGATTTTGCCGCAACGCGAAAAGGAGGCCGCCGTCCGGATCGCTCGGGAAATCGGCGTCGAACATCTGCTCGTGAAAAGCCATGAGATGGAAGATCCGCAGTTTCACGGCCAATCCCCCTGACAAATGTTACTGGTGCAAGAAAAATCGCTTTAAAAGCCTGGTGGACCTTGCTGCTTTTCGAGGATTTCATTTTGTCCTGGATGGTGAAAATGCCGATGACTCCAAAGATTATCGTCCCGGATCCATCGCCGCCCGGGAACTGGGAGTGAGAAGTGTCCTCCGCGAGGCCGGTCTCACCAAGGCCCGGATCCGAAGCCTGTCCAAGAAATTCGGGCTTTCCACCTGGAACAAGCCGTCCTGCGCCTGTCTGGCTTCGCGCATTCCCTACGATCAACCCATAACCCCGGAAAAACTTGAGCAGATCGACCAGGGGGAAAACTTTTTACTGAAATGGAACATCTCGGGACAGGTCCGGGTTCGGCATCATGGGAATATCGCGCGAATCGAAGTCCCGCCTAAGGATATGATCAAACTCCTTAAAAAAGAAATGAGGGTGCGTGTGGTAGATTATTTCAAATCCATCGGATTTTTATTTGTAGCCCTCGATTTTGAAGGGTATTCCACGGGGAACCTCAACCGGGCTGTTACCGACAAAGAAAAGGAATCGCCAAATGGATATCGAAAACCTTAAACAGATCCTGGATGGCGTCAGGAGCGGCCGGATTACGGTGGAGGCCGCCATGGAGCAACTCAGGGGTCTGCCTTTTGAAGACATCGATTTTGCCAAGATCGATCTGCACCGGTCCCTCCGCACCGGTTTTCCGGAGGTCATCTACTGCCCGGGGAAAACCATCGACCAGATCCGGGAGATCGCCGGAAGAATCATGCAGCATCACCGCAACATCCTGGCCACGCGGGCTGAAAGAGTCGTTTACGAAGGCATCCGCGAGACTATCGAGGACTGCGAATATCACGAAACGGCCCGAATCGTCGTCATCAAACCCCGGGCCGTCCAAAGGACCGGCAACATTGCCGTGCTCTGTGCCGGAACGTCGGATATTCCGGTGGGAGAAGAGGCGGCCGTAACGGCCGAGGTCCTCGGAAATCGTGTTCAAAGAATTTACGATGTCGGAGTGGCCGGGCTTCACCGCCTTCTCAGCGTTCGGGAAAAGCTGTTCAAAGCCCGTGTAACGGTGGTTGTGGCCGGTATGGAGGGCGCCTTGGCCAGTGTTGTGGGAGGCTTGGTTTCGTGCCCGATCATCGCGGTACCGACCAGTGTCGGTTATGGTGCATCCTTCGGCGGCCTTGCCGCCCTCTTGGCCATGCTGAACAGTTGTGCTTCGGGAGTATCCGTCGTCAATATCGACAACGGTTTCGGCGCAGGGTTCCAGGCCGGTCTCATCAATCAAATGGGGCCGGCGGATTAGGCGGAAGATGAGGTGGCCCCCCTGCGATCTTTCCAACGGGTGTGAAAAAATTCACCCCGCGGCCTATCGATCCTTTCATAGGTATGTGCCCCGAAATAATCCCGCTGCGCCTGTAAAAGGTTTGCGGGCAGCCTCGCGGCGCGATAACCGTCATAATAGGCCAGTGCCGCGCTGATCGCCGGTATGGGAATGCCCCATTGCAGCGCCGCAGCAACCGCACGCCGCCAACCCGGTTGTGCCTTTTCAATGGCCTGTTGAAAGAACGGAGCGAGCAAGAGATTCGAAAAGTCGAAATCGGCGGCGAAGGCTTCCCTGATTTTTTCAAGAAAGACCGAACGGATGATGCATCCTCCCCGCCAAAGCTGGGCGATCCCCCCGTAGTCTAATCTCCATCCCCGTTCAACTGCCATGGCGCGCATGATTTGAAAACCCTGCGCATAGGAGACGATCTTGGAAGCGTAGAGCGCCTCCCCGAGATCCGCGATCATAGCCGTCCGGTTGCCGATAAAACCTACGTGTGGACCTGTGAGCAACCGGGACGCGGCCACGCGCTCATCTTTGAGTGCGGACAGGTATCGGGCGAAAACCGCCTCTCCGATCAGGGTCAGCGGCTGACCGAGATCCAGAGCCGAGGCGACTGTCCACGTGCCGGTCCCTTTCTGGCCTGCCGTGTCGAGTATTTTATCGATCACCGCTTCACCCTGTTCATCCTTATAGCCGAGGATGTCGGCCGTGATTTCGATCAGATAGGAATTCAGGGGGCCTTGATTCCACCCGGCAAAGACTTTTTGCATCTCTTCGTTGGAAAGACATAGGCCATCTTTTAGAATCTGATAGACCTCGCAGATAAGCTGCATGTCGCCGTATTCGATGCCGTTGTGAACCATTTTCACGAAATGGCCCGAACCGCTCTCGCCCACCCAGTCGCAGCAGGGCTTGCCGTCGTCGGTGTAGGCGCAGATTTTCTGAAAGATCGGCCGGATCGCTTCCCATGCGGCCGCTGAACCGCCGGGCATGATGGACGGTCCCAGAAGGGCACCTTCTTCGCCGCCGGATATTCCGGCACCGACATACTGAAGCCCTTTGCGCTCCGCTTCTTCCAGACGGCGGATCGTGTCCTGAAAATGGGAGTTTCCGCCGTCGATGAGGATGTCTCCCGCCTCCAGGTAGGGTGTAACCGATGCGATAAAGGCATCCACGGCCGATCCTGCCCGGATCATGCACATGACCTTTCGCGGTCGGGTCAACGTCCCGATCAATTCACCGATGCTATGACAGCCGATGATGTTTTTCCCCAAGGCACGTCCTTTGATAAAAGCATCCACCTTGTTTATCGTTCGGTTATAACAGGCCACCGTAAATCCCCTGCTTTCCATGTTCAGGACCAGGTTTTCTCCCATCACCGCCAGCCCGACGACACCGATGTCCGCTCTTTTTTTCATGGTGTAATCCTTTTCTCTTCTATTTCACCAACCCCGGAATTCGATTGATCTGTTTTCGATTGTAAGGTATCTTTCCGATGAATCCAAACCGTTTTTTAGCCGTTTAATCGGATGAGCGAAAAAATCGTCGAACTTGCGGGTATCGGTGCAGTGATGCTCCGGCGGAGCCCTCGAGCCAGGCGGATCCGCATCTTGGTGTGCGATCCGGATACGGTTCGGGTGACGGTGCCTTTCGGCGAATCTTTCAGCCGGACAAAAGCGTTTGTCGAATCGAAAAGGGGCTGGATTGCCAAACAACTGACCCGACTGAGGCATACCCAAGTATTGGACTCTGCAGCTGTCTTGGATGAAAGATCGGCACGGAAACGGCTCCTGAGCCGTCTCGATGCGCTTTCCCGCCTTCACGGGCTGGATTATCACCGCGCATTTATTCGTAATCAGAAAAGCCTCTGGGCAAGCTGCTCCGGAAAAAACAACATCAGTTTGAATATCCGCCTTTCTCTGCTCCCGGAAAAACTTATCGATTATGTGATATTGCACGAGCTTGTCCATACCCGAGTCAAGAATCACGGCTTGCGCTTCTGGAAAATGCTCGAGGCAATTTTGAAGGATGCCAAGGCGCTGGATCAGGGTCTTCGTTGCTTCCGATTTTCGTGAAAGAGAAAGGAAATGAGGTTTTTTAAATCCGGAGGATCAAACCGGAAAAGCATCCTGAAAGGTATCGGGGTTTGTTTTTGCTGAAGATTCGGATCATCAACCCGAGGTTCCGGTATTTTCATGAAAAAAATCGTCATCGGTATTCATGGACTGGGAAACAAGCCGCCCAGGAGGCTTTTTAAGACCTGGTGGAAGCGATCCCTCCAGGACGGGTTGAAAAAGATCGGGACCCGCGAGATTTCCTTTCCCTTCGAGCCGGCATACTGGGCCGATATCCTGAACCCGATTCCCCTGGACCCATGGCAAAAAGACACAGGTCATCCCTTGTTTTTGGATGAAAAATACGTTAAGCCGCCCCGCAAAGAACCAAAACCCGTTTCACCCTTAAAGGAAAAATTTATTGAATCCGTTGAGCGGAGCCTGGAAAAAATTTTTTGGGATCATGAGTTTAAGCCGAACTTCACTTTCATCAGCGATCTGATCATCCGCCGGTATTTCTCCGAATTCGAGACCTACTATTCCAAAACGGTCCCCACAAAAAATGGAGGAGACCGTCCGGTAAAAACTTTAATCCGACAACGGCTTTTGAAGGTACTGAAACGCCATCGGAACAACGAGATCCTCCTTATCGCGCATTCCATGGGGTCGGTCATCGCCTTCGATGTGCTGCTTTCGGCATATTCGGAAGTGGCCGTCGATACCTTGGTGACGATTGGATCTCCGCTGGGATTACCTGTGGTGGTCCATCGTATCTACACGGAACACTATGCCGGAAAAGGATCTTTCGTTCCGGACAGCATCCGGTGTCCGGACAGCATCCGGAAGCGCTGGTTTAATTTTTCGGACATCGAAGACAAAGTCGCATTAGACCACCGGTTGTTCGACGATTTTAAGCCCAACATCTATGGCGTGCGGCCCATGGACACCTATGTCCGAAACGATTACGCCATGGCGGGTGTAAGAAACCCCCATAAGGACTATGGCTATCTGCGCACCCCGGAGATGGCCCGGGTTCTGGAATCCTTTTTAAGGAATCCGTGAGAGTTCGATTTTTTTCTTCAGCACATCGCGCGATAGCTAAAGCGATTGCAAGCTGATGGAAATGCAAAAAATTATGGATGGCTCAAATTATATGGAGCGGGAGACGGGGATTGCGCAGCTTAAGGAAAAAGCGAAGCGATGGGATCTCATCATCATCGGAGGCGGCGCAACCGGATTGGGAACGGCTTTAGATGCCGCCACCCGGAGCTATGCCACGCTCCTTTTAGAGCAAGGGGATTTTGCCCAAGGGACCTCGAGCCGGAGCACGAAACTGATTCATGGCGGGGTGCGTTACCTCCAGCAGGGAAATCTCTCCCTCATCGTGGAGGCCCTGAAAGAGCGAGGGCGTCTTCGCCGCAATGCGCCGCATCTGGTGTTTAATCTGCCCTTCGTAGTGCCCAATTATGACTGGTGGGAGGGACCGTTTTACGGCATCGGTCTGAAGATCTACGACATGCTGGCCGGAAAAGAGGGATTCGGCAGCTCCGAGATTTTGTCCCGGAAAGAAACGCTGAAGCGTATCCCGACGGTGGAAACGCTCGGCCTGAAATGCGGCGTGATTTACCACGACGGCCAATTCGATGACGCGCGCCTGGCCATCAACCTCGCCCAGACCGCCTGGGAACAGGGTGCTGTCCTGGTCAACTACATGCGGGTCGAAGCCCTCTTAAAGAAAGATGACTTCATCGACGGCGTCATTGCGTGCGATGTCGAAACCGGAACGGAATACACCCTCAAGGCGAGAGCGGTGATCAATGCCACAGGTCCTTTTTGTGACAGTATCCGCAGGATGGATGATCCGGCCTCACACGCCATGATTCAGCCGAGCCAGGGGGTGCATATCGTCCTGGATAAATCGTTTCTGCCCGGGGACAGTGCCATCATGGTGCCGCATACGGACGACGGTCGGGTCCTGTTCGCCATTCCCTGGCACGATAGGGTCATCGTCGGCACCACCGACACACCCCTTGAAAAGGTGAGCCTCGAGCCGGCCCCTCTCTCGGAGGAGATCGATTTTCTGATCTCACACTCCTCCCGCTACCTCACGAAGGATCCTGGAAAAGAGGATATCCGGAGCATGTTCGCCGGAATCCGCCCTCTGGTAGGACAGCAAGGTTCCGATACGGCTGCCCTTTCGAGAGACCATGTCCTTTCCATCTCCCGTTCCGGCCTGATCACCACCACCGGCGGCAAATGGACAACCTATCGTAAAATGGCCGAGGAAACGGTGGACCAGGCCGCCGTTATCGGCCAGCTTGACCCTAAGCCATGCACCACACAGGAGCTGAAAATTCACGGATACCACGAAGACCCTGCACCTTTCGGAAACCTTGCCATTTACGGCTCCGATGCCCCTGCCGTCCGTGAGTGCATTAACCAAAACGATGCTTCCCGGGAAAAAATCGACCCTGCTTTGGACGTTTTCGCGGGAGAAATCCTTTGGGCCGTTAAAAACGAGATGGTCCGGACTCTGGAAGACTTTCTATCCCGCAGGAGGCGCGTCTTGATCCGTGACGCGGCTGCCGGCATCCGGATGGCGCCCAGGGTAGCGGAAATTCTGTCTAAAGCCTTAGGAAGGGACGACTCCTGGTGTCTGGAGCAGGTAAAACGCTTCACAACCCTGGCTCGCGGCTACTTGCCCTGATTTTTAAACCTTTTTAGATATGATTTATTCAAGATAAAAAAGGTTTTCCGCCCTATTGGGTCACAACTAACTGCTTTTGACAAGAACGAAGATCCTGATATATATTTTTTCAACGAGTGGAAGGGCTCCGCAGATCGAGGAAAGCCTCCTGCAGCTACGGGTTGATTTCCGACTCTCAGATGATGGTATTCGACCCGGCGAAAAACATCGATGCCTACGCGGATTTCGCCAAAGCGCCAGGATCCGGGAGATCAACGCCGGATTGATCGAGGTAGACGAAGAGGAGCAGGACGCCATGGATCTCGGAAAAACGAATGCGCGGCCAGTGCGATAAAGGAGGGGCGATGATTTCTCATCCCCCTTGAAAAGACTCCATGCCGGATCTGAAAACGATACTGGAAATTGTCAGGAACAACGAAGAAATCGCCCGTAAATTTTTCGAGATCGAAAAGCGGATTCTGACCATACTGGACTTTTCCAGTCTCGTCGAGGTCCTTCTGGCAGAGATCCGCAATCAATTCAAAATCCCCTACTCCTGGATATCGCTGATCGGAAAAAGCGAACTTGCCGGTTTCATCGAGAAGCTTAGCGCTTCCGAAAAACTCAAGAAACATCTGAATATCGTGGACAAGAAAACCTTTGAGAATCTGACCGGAATGCAAAGCGAACCGGTTCTGGTCAACGGAGATTTGAGTCGGTTTATTCCCCTTTTCCCGGAAGCGCGGAGTATTCCCGGTATGCTCCATCGCCATCGCTCCTATTGCCCTAGACGGGAACATCATCGGCAGCATGAATCAGGGCGATCCTTCCCCTGACCGATTTCGTCCCGGCATCGACACGAGTCTCCTGGAACAGCTTGCCGTAAAGGTCTCGCTCTGCCTTTCCAACGTGATCGCCCATGAGAAAGTACGGTTTCTCGCCTTCCACGATCCTTTGACCGGATTGCTCAATCGACGCGTGATGGATTCCGTCCTGGAAAGGGAATACCTGCGGGCAAGACGCTACCGCACGAGTCTTTCACTGGTCTTTCTGGATCTGGACCACTTTAAAGAAGTCAACGACATCCAAGGCCACGGTGTCGGCGACGAAGTCCTGAAATACCTGGCCCAAAAACTTTCCGGGTTCTGCCGAAAGATCGATGTAGTGGCCCGGTATGCCGGGGATGAATTCCTCATCCTTTTGCCGGAAACGGATAAAAAGAGTGCACAGCTTCTTATGGAGCGGATATGTGCTCATTTTGCGGATCACCCCCTCCAGTTAGGGGGGAAGAGCATGCCCGTTTCTTTTAGTTACGGGGTCGCTTCGGTGGAAGATGCAGGAATCGGCGACTCCAGAACCCTTCTCAAAAAGGCCGACGAAGCGCTGTATGCAGCTAAAAAGGCCCGAAAAATCGGAAGTTAAGCCTGAAGGGACGCAGCGAAGTTATAAGGTAATTACTTAATATTGTGTCTCAGTAACGGCTTTACATACACAACACTACGTGCAGTCTCAACGTAAATGGCCCTTTTTACGGGCCCGTTTCGCGGCGAACATGGCGTTGTCCGCAAGGATGAGCAGATCCTTTTCCGTCTTGGCGTCTTCGGGATAAAACGCCATGCCGAAGGAGGCGGTGAGTGTCAGGTCCGGAGTCTCGGAAATCAGGTACCTGGATTCTTTAATGGCCTGTACGATTGAATCCATTTGTTCCACCGCCTCGGTCCGCCCCTTATTCCTGAATATCAGGACATATTCATCTCCGCCGTACTTGATCAAAACATCCTGTCGGGAAAGCCGGGAGGCAATGGTGCCGGCCACTTCCTTCAAGACCTGTCCGGCCGCCAGGTGACCGTGGGTATCAACGATGGCCTTGAAATCATCGATATCAACAAAGGCCACCGTCAAGCCCTTCCCGGACCGGTCAGCCTCGGCGATAAACCTCCCGAGGTTCTGGTGCAGATACCGGGCGTTGTAATGTCCCGTATATTCGTCCGTGATGCTGAGCCGCTCCACCTGAGCAAAAAGCTGAGCGTTTTCAACGGCGATGGCCACATAATCGGATAGGATGGTAAGTATCGAAAGATACCGATCCTCGAAGGTGTCCACATCATTCACATTGATGATTTCGATGACCCCCAGGACTCTTTCTTTTGCTTGAACAGGAACACAATAAATCGACCGGGTGACAAAACCCGTTTCCTGGTCCACCTTACGGTTGAACCTTGTATCATTTTGGGCGTCGGGTATGAAAATCGGTTTCCCCGAGGAAAAAACGGTGCCGGCAATTCCTTCCCCTGGCCGGATCCGAATATTTCTGACCTCGCTTTTGTCGATCCCCACGACGATTTCAAACCGCAATTCGCCCGTTGACTCATCTTCCAGCAATAACGACCAGTTGTGAGCCGGGATCAACTGGCTGATCTTGGTCATGATGAGCTCCAGGATTTCCTGAATTTTAAACGTAGCGATGAGGGTTTTGCCGATTTCAAGGCAGGCCTGAAGCTTGTTTTCCGTATCCGACAGCATCCCGAAGTCCATGGTTGAATGAGGTTGATCTGGTGAAACATATTATCTTAATAAGCATTTTTGACTATCGAAACGGACCCCGGTCTGTCAATATCTTTCAAGTCCGCCTTTAACCTTTTTGAATCGGAAAAATTTCCGGATAATCTAAAATAGAGCACTTGCAATGATCGGCGATTTGAGGCAATTCCTTTCTGGATACCTCAGATCCGGTTCATTAACAGAGTTTCTATTATCATCCGTTTTGAATAAGGAAGAAAACCCATGCACTGGATCACCCAACCCGAATCCTGGATCGCCCTGGCGACCCTGACCGCCCTGGAAATCGTTTTAGGTATCGACAATATCGTCTTTATCTCAATTCTAGCGGGAAAGCTGCCGGCCGACCAGCAGGGAAAAGCCCGAACCCTGGGTCTCGCCCTTGCCATGATCACGAGGATTCTGCTTCTGTTGTCTATCACCTGGATCATGAAGCTGACCAGCCCCTGGTTTGCCGTCTGGGGAAAACCCTTCTCCGGAAGGGATCTCATTCTGCTTTCAGGCGGATTATTCCTGGTGGCAAAGAGTACCCATGAAATCCACGGCCGCCTGGAAGGGCCTAAGGACAAAACCGTCTCCCGAGCCGCTGCCTCCTTTGTGGGGGTTCTGGTAGCGATCATGATGCTCGATATCATCTTCTCCCTGGATTCCGTCATCACCGCGGTGGGTATGGCCAATCACGTGGGCATCATGATCACCGCCATCATCGTGGCGGTTATCTTTATGATGTTTTTCGCTTCGATCATCAGTCATTTCGTGGAGCGACACCCCACGATTAAAATGCTCGCCCTCGCATTTTTGCTCCTCATCGGCGTCACGTTGATCGCAGAGGGATTCGGCCAGCATATCGCCAAAGGGTATATCTACTTTGCCATGGCGTTTTCGGTCTTCGTCGAGATGCTGAACCTGAAAGTACGACGCATCTTTGCCGGTTCTACAGCCCCTTGACCATGGTGGAAACTTGGGATAAAAATTGAGGTCTTCGTAAAAAGCTTTTGCAAGCGAGATTTGAGTATTTTCGGAAAAAGAGATGCGAATGGCTGAGCGTTAATAATTTCAAGCTGTGTGAGGCGCTTGCGCCGAGTTCTTGAAATTTAGAGAAGCCGTGAGCATCTCCCGAAAATGGTCACGAAGCGAGCAATAATAGCTTTTTTACGATTTAGTCAAAATAGAACGGATTTATCTGTTATTCTTTTTCCTTCGAACAGGAACACAGTCATGATTAAGAAGATCGTATCGGGTGGTCAAACCGGGGCGGACCAGGCCGCCTTGGATGTTGCCATCAAACTGGACATTCCCCACGGTGGATGGGCCCCCAGAGGGCGACTCACGGAAGACGGTCCGCTTCCTGAGAAATATCATCTGGAAGAGATGCCTACGGGCAATTACCAGGACCGTACCGAGCAAAACGTCATCGACTCGGATGGAACAGTGATCCTCTCCCACGGCAAGCTTTCGGGTGGGTCGGCTTACACGCGGGACATGGCCCTTCAGCACGCGCGTCCATGGCTTCATATCGACTTGAATAAAATGTCAAAATTCGAAGCTGCCCAAAAAATCAGCGCCTGGGTTGCAGAAAACGGCGTGGAAATCCTCAACGTGGCCGGCCCCAGGGCCAGCCGGGACCCGGCCATTTACAATAATGTTCTGGAAATCCTTGAAGCCGCATACACCCTGAATCTGGGGGAAAAGAAGCCAATACCCAGCACGGAAGCACCGGTTTCAGGAAAGGGAGCAGATCGACAGGTAAACACCCTTCCCAAAACCGTCGATGAGGCGGTGAACCAATTGTTGCCGGTCATGTCTTTGAGGGATAAGACCACCCTGGCCAATATGACGGAAGACAACCTCCCGATTCTAAAATCGACTCTGGGCCAATATATCCGGAACCGACTGACACTGTGGTGCGTTACTCCGGGGCTGCTGAAGTCCTGTATGAACCATGCCGGTAAAACCACCCTCAACCGGGACGAGGCCTCGATGGTCATCATCCGGGAGCTGTGGAAAAAGCTCAAAAAGACCCACGTGTTGCGGATCGTCAAATGACTGAATCCGAAAAAGGGAGGCAATGACATGATTTACGCAGGGAGTTTTATATACCTTTCCGATCAGGAAAAGTCCGAGGAGTCCCAACGCCGTCACGGGGAATTCACCCTCATCGTGGATGCGGCAACCACCGAAAAGGCAATCGACCGCTTCCGGGAAAAAATCTCATCAATCAGAGAATCGGGAGGCTTTTTCGAAGGCCGATCTTCCATTTTCATTCATCAACTATTAGGGGTGGAACGTTTCCCAAAAACATCGGCGATGATGCTCAACTTCAAGTCTCAGGTCGGAGACCCGGTTTTGCCGTTCATCGGTTGTTCGCATCCGACACCGGAAAGCCATGATTGCAAGATCTACGAATGGGGAGAAGCCGGCCTTACGGTGGATAATGAAAAGGGTGTGCTTTTCCTGAAATTTGAGGAATAGACAGGGATCAGGCGCCTATTGAAATCATGGCGTGTTTAATTGCCGGAAGGGATGACCCCCTCCGGCTTTTTTATCTGATTTATCCCAGAATGGCTTTCAGGTCCTGTTCCGGGGTGCTGATGGGCATGATATTGAAATTTTCCACTAAAACTTTCAACACGTTGGGAGTAACAAATGCGGGGAGGCTGGGCCCCAGGCGAATGTTTTTTATCCCCAAATGGAGCAGCGTCAGGAGGATGGCGACCGCCTTCTGCTCATACCATGACAGAATCATCGAAAGCGGCAGGTCATTGACCCCGCAGTTGAAGGCTCCGGCCAGGGCCGATGCGATCTGAATGGCCGAATAGGCATCGTTGCACTGCCCGATGTCCAACAGGCGAGGGATTCCGCCGATATTTCCAAGGTCTTTGTCGAAAAAGCGGAACTTTCCGCAGGCCAGCGTGAGCACCATGCAGTCCTTGGGCACCTGCTCCACAAACTGCGTGTAGTAATCCCGTCCCGGCTTGGCGCCGTCACACCCGCCCACCAGGAAAAAGTGGCGGATCGCTTTGCTTTTAACGGCTTCGATGACCTTTCCGGCCACACCAAGTACAGCGTTTCGGGCAAAGCCCACCATGACCGATTTCGTTTCGTTGTCCTCGACAAACCCGGGAAGCTCCAGGGCCTTTCGGATCACCGGTGAAAAATCCCCATTGGAAACATGGGTCACCCCGGGCCAACCCACCAATCCAGTGGTAAAAATTCGATCTTTATAGGAATCCCGGGGTTTCTGGATGCAGTTGGTGGTCATCAGGATGGCGCCGGGAAATGTATCAAATTCCTTAGCCTGATTCTGCCATGCCGTTCCATAGTGGCCGAAAAAATGCGGGTATTTCTTGAGCTTGGGATACCCATGGCACGGAAGCATCTCCCCGTGAGTGTATATGTAGATGCCCTTTCCCTGGGTTTGCTGGAGTAAAGTGTCCAGATCCTTGAGATCATGGCCGGAAATCAGGATGGCCTTCCCCTTTTTATGGCCAAGCGGAACGGCCGTGGGTACCGGATGTCCGAAAGTCCCGGTGTTGCCTGCGTCGAGGAGTTCCATGGCACGCAGATTGACCTCACCGCATTTCAGAACCCGCTTCACGAAGTCATTGACTCCCAGGCCTTTGTCCATCGTGGCGGCCAGCGCCTCATGGATAAACGCATAAACCGCATCGTCCTTTTGTCCCAGAATCAGAGCATGATCGGCATAGGCGGCCACCCCCTTGAGGCCGTAAATCAAGAGTTCCCTCAGTCCTAAAACGTCCGGGTCGATGCTCGGATCGGATTTGACACCGACTTTTTCTCCTTGGGCGATCATCTCTTCTTTAGTGGCTGCCGGCATAAAATTGGCCGGACCGCCGCCGAAATCGGTATTCCCGCCGGCGGACCGGACCTTTTTCTTGAGGGTCTCCCTCTGAGCAACCACTTCCCGGATCAGGGCCACGAAACGATCCGAATCGAAATCCACATTAGTCAGGGTGGAAAAGATCGCCTCTGCGCTCAGCTTATTGACCGCGTCGTCAACAATGCCCTTCCTGCGTCCCTCCACCGCCACCTGGGACAGCCCCTTCATGGTATAAATAAGCAGATCCTGGAGCACCGCCGTCTCGGGCTGCTTGCCGCATACGCCCAGTTTGGTGCACCCTTCTCCCTTAGCCGTCTGTTCGCACTGAAAACAAAACATGGTAAACCTCCTTTTGGGATTTTCATTTCCGGCTCGATTTTAAAAAAGGCTGAACCGAGCACGGGATTTCATTTCAGGTTTCTCGCTTGTCTGGAAAGGATCTTATTGGATGTTTCAACCTTTGGCCTTGACTTAAGTCAATATCTTAAAAAAAATCAACGGCACTTCCGAATCCGACTCTTGCAAGACCCCGATATTCTTTCTTGAAGCGGCTTTCCAAACGCGCTATATTTTTTTCAGAATTTGATCGCGCTGAGGTCGAATTGAAAAAAGTTGCACCTGCCATATGCTTCTTTTTACTTTTCTTTGCTTGCGCTTCAGGCGACGAAGCGTCCATGATTCTTCAAGTGATTCGGGAAGGAGCCGGTTTTGCGGAAAAGCACGACATAGGCTCCTTGATGGAATATGCAACGCCCGATTTCAAAGCTCAGCCCGGAGACCATGGTCCCAAAGCCGTTCGAGGCATTCTTTTCAGGGCTTTCCAGCATTACGGGAATTTTAAACTCTACTATCCCCGACCCCTGGTAGATATCGGCGAACCAAAAACGACGGCCATCGCGACGGTGTATTTTGTAATCCTTCGAAAAGACTATGTCCTTCCCGACCTCAAGACGCTTTACGACGATCCGGAAGGATGGATTGCGGCTGTGGGCAAAAAGGCCGACATTTATGAACTCGAGTTGACCCTGACAAAGAAAAACAGCCGTTGGAAGGTCCGGCAGGCCCGGATCAACCCGCTGAAGGGTCTGCCATCATAATCTTGCGGATATCCTATTTCTTAATGGCAACGGTTTCTGCAAAGATAGTTGATCTTTTCATCAAACAGCTGCTCAGATGTCTTCAGCACGTGCTCCGGGACCATCAGCGCGCCAGCCAGCCGCCGTCCACCGCCAGGGTGTGCCCCTGTACGTAATTCGACGCTTCGGAGGCCAGGAAAACGACGGCTCCCTTCAGGTCGTCCGGCTTGCCCCACCGACCGACGGGGATGCGCTCCAGGATCTGCTTGCTGCGGACGGGATCGTCCTGAATGGCCTGCGTATTCCGAGTGGCCATGTACCCCGGGGCGATCGCGTTGACGTTGATCCTGTGCGGCGCCCACTCGCAAGCAAGCAGCCGCGTCAACCCCATGACTCCGCTTTTGCTGGCGGTGTAGGAAGGCACGAGGATGCCGCCCTGAAAGGACAGCATCGAGGCGATGTTGATGATCTTGCCGCCGTTACCCTGCTTGAGAAACTGCCTGGCAACGGCCTGGGACAGGAAGAACAGGGTTTTCAGGTTGATGTCCATGACCTCGTCCCAGTCTTTCTCCGTGAAGTCGATGGACCGGTTGCGCCGAATGATGCCGGCGTTGTTGACCAGGATGTCGATGCGGCCGTACGCGTCCACCACCTTATTGACGATGTCGTTGACCGGTTTAATGCTGGAAAGGTCGGCTTCGACCCCAAGCCACCTTCTCCCCAGGCGATTGAATTTTTCCACATCCCGAGGCAAATCCAGGTAGTAAACGGCGGCTATATCCGCGCCGGCCTCCGCCAAACCGAAGGCCATGGCCTCGCCCAGCCCGATCGTGCCGCCGGTGACGACAGCGACTTTCCCCGCCAAGCTGAAATGTTCAAGTGTCATGTGCATGACCCCTTATGCATCGAAATTTAGGTTTTCCGAACTTCTGTTTCGTCCGTCGTCCAGCGGACCAAAGGGATAATCTCATGGATGATGTTGCGAATGGAATAAACGACCATTACCGCGGCAGCGATCGGCATGCAGGAGTAGAGGATTCTCTTGGGCATGGCAAAGACATTGGTCACGTCTCGGGCCATGACGGTGAGCCGAAAGGAATAGTAAAAGAAAACCAGAACAAACACCAGCGTCAGTACCTCAACAACCAGCCTATAGGCATGCCGGGCGGATGCATCCTTAATAACTTTTTTACCAATCCAGTCACCGACGCTGAAGTGCTCGCGCGTGATCCACAACGCCGCCGCTCCGTAAAAAACCAGATAGGCGTATAGGAGCTCGATGATCTCATCGAACCAGTGCAGCGAGGCCACCGGAAAAAAGCGCACAAAGACATTGGCGGAAACCAGGACCGTGAGAGCGATGAAACACACCATGGTCAACGTCTTAAGCGCCTGCAGAACGACCTTGTCCATCCACTTCAAGAAAACCATTCCGCGCTCCTCATCGGTGTCTTATTCGAACAGGTTCGGGAGAAACAACCCGATGGCCGGGACGTAAGCGATGATGACGGTCACGATAAATATCCCGACCAGATACGGCCACACTTCCTTCGAAAGCTCCCCCAGGCTGACCTTGCTGAAGTTGGAAACCGCGAACAGGCACATCCCCACGGGCGGCGTCAGGTTACCGACCATGATTAAAAGCGTCATCACCACTCCGAAGTTGATCAGGTCGATCCCGAATTTTTGCGCCACCGGCGCAAAAATGGGGATGGTGATGATGAAGATAGCATTGCCTTCCAGAAAAAGTCCGAGAACCAGCACCACGACAATGACCATGGTGACGATACCTGATGGCGTGGCACTCATGGTGGTGAAGTTCTGAATTATCTCATCGGGGATGCGCTGATGGATGGTGAACCAGCCGAAGAATCCTGCAACGGCAATGATGAATAAGAGGCTGACGGTCTGCCGGATGGAAGTCCAGAAGATCCGGGGCAAATCACTGAACGTGATATCCCGGTACAGGAACCCCAGGAACAAGGCGTAAAGAGTGGCTACCACCGCTGCTTCCGTCGGCGTGAAAATACCGATCAGGATGCCGCCGATGACGATGATCGGCGTCAGCAACGGCAGGAACGCCTCTCGAATGCTCGCGGCCACTTCCTTTGAACCTGCTTTCTGTTCCCTCGGCAGGTTGTAGCGCCTGGCCTTGAAGGCGATGGCGGCCATCATGGCTATCGCCATCATGCCGCCCGGGATGAAACCCGCTAGAAAAAGCTTGCTGACCGAAACCCCCGTCAGGGCTCCATAGACGACGAAGGGGATGCTGGGGGGGATCACCGGCCCGATGGTGGCGGCGGCCGCGACGATGGAAGCCGAGAATTTGGGCTTGAAACCGTTGTCCACCATGGCTTTGTGCAGGACCTGCCCCAGGCCGGCCGCATCGGCTATGGCGGAGCCGGACATCCCGGAAAAGATGACGTTGGCGATGACACTGACCTGTCCCAGCCCTCCGGGTAAATGTCCAATGATGGCCTTGGCGAAACGGAAGATGCGATTGGTGATTCCGCCCGTGTTCATGAGGTTTCCGGCCAGGATGAAGAAGGGGACGGCTAGCAGAGTGAAACCGGTGGTGGAGGCATACATCCTCTGGGGCAGCATGGTCAGAAGGGATTCGTTGCCGAGCCCCACGAAAAACGCGATGGCCGTGAGGCCGATCGCCACAGCGATCGGCAGGTCGATCATGATCAGAACCAGCAAGATCCCGAAGATAAACAATGTCAGCATGTGGCCTTCCCTGTCTGCGTCGGTTCAGCGCAGCGATCCCCGATAGGCCTTGGCGACGGCCGGGAGGGGCGTTCTCGCGATGGTTCATCGCTTCGCCCCTCCATCTGCTTCCAATGCATTTTATTTGGCCGCTTCCACCATCTTCACGAAGGCCGTGATGTTCTCCTCGCCGGCGATGGCGTTCATCCGATCATAGGCTGGTTTCATCAGGGCCTTGAACTTGGCCTTGTCCGGGTAAGTCACCTGCACCCCGGCCTGTTTCAGCTTCTCGATTTGATCAGCCTCGGCGTCCCGCACGGCCTTGCGCATCCAGTTGCCGGCTTTGGCGCTCTCTTCCTTGACGATCTTCTGCTGCTCCGGGGTGAGCTTGTCCCAGACCTTCTTGCTGATCACGTGCACCATCGTGTTGTAGTTATGCCCGGTCATGGCCAGGTGTTTCTGGGACTCATAGAGCTGATTCGCATAAATCACCGCGACGGGGTTCTCCTGGCCGTCGACCACGCCCTGCTTCAATGCCATCTGCAGCTCGTTGAAGTTGATGGTCGCAACAACGGCGCCCAGTGCCTCCATGGCCGCCTGGGTCGGCAGCTCCGGTGGGGTTCTCACTTTGAGTCCCTTCACGTCGTCGGGGGTGTTCACCGGCCGTTTGCTGTTGGTGAGGTTGCGGAAACCCCACTCCCAGTTGGAGAGGAACACCAGGCCGGCCTGGTCGAGGTCCGGTACGGCCCAAGTGATGAACGGGCCGTCCAGCACCTTGTCCGCGTGAGCATAGCTCGAGTACATGAACGGCAGCATCACGCAGTTGAACTTCTTGGAATACTTGCCGAGCTGGCCCTGGGTCGGCAGGCTCATGTCCACCGCGCCCAGAATGTTCTGCTCAAGGACCTCGGGCGGCGATCCCAATGCATTGTTGGGGTAAATGGTGATCTTGATTTTTCCCTCCGTCCGTTTCTCGACGGCGTCTGCAAACATCTTGCTCGCAAGGTTACCCGGATGGGATTCGGCCGCAAAGTGGCCGAGTTTCATTTGAATGGTTTGGGCGTGGGCAAACGAAACAACGACGACCGACAAGATTAGAACCACCAGCGCTTTTTTCATCTTTTTCCTCCTTTGTTCTGTGTGAGCGGCCAATGGCGCCTATTTCAGGATCGTCATTGGCACGGAATCCATGTCCGTGAATGTCTGGTTTTCACCGACCATCCCCCAGATGAATGAATAGCTGCAGGTGCCGGCTCCCGAGTGGATGGACCAACTCGGCGAGAGCACCGCTTCCTCGTTGCGCACGATGATGTGCCGCGTCTCTGACGGCTCCCCCATCATGTGCATCACCACATCCTCTGCAGGGATGTTAAAGTAGAGGTAAGCCTCCATTCGACGCTGATGCGTGTGCACCGGCATCGTGTTCCATACAGACCCGGATTCAAGCGTCGTCATGCCCATGACCAACTGGCAGCTCTTGATTCCGTCCGGGTGGAAGTATTTACGAATGGCGCGGCGGTTGCTCTTCTCCTGGGACCCCAGCTGGACCGGGGTGGCCTCGACCGGTGTTATTTTTACAGTCGGGTATTCGGTGTGTGCGGGTGCGCAGTTGAAGTAGAACTTGGCAGGAGTGTTGGGGTCCGCGCTGGTGAAGGCCACGTCCCGAGCGCCCATGCCGATGAAAAGCCCGTCTTTAGTCGCCAGCTCAAACCGTTTTCCGTCGACAGCCACGGTCCCGGTTCCGCCGATGTTGATGATGCCCATCTCCCTCCGCTCGAGCAGGCTGGCGCCGCCGATGATGGCCTTGTCCACCTCGAGCGTCGATTCCCGAATCGGGCACAACCCGCCGACGATGAGCCGATCGTAGTAGGTATAAACCATCTTGATCTCGCCCGGGATGAATAGGTCTTGAATCAGGAAATGCCCGCGCAGTTCCCCCGTGTCGAGATACACGGCCTGATCCGGATGGATGGCATGCCGTATTTCCATTTGGCTGTCCTTTCTCAATGCGTGGTGACATGCAGGGCATCGGTCGTGATGCCCGAAATCGCGGATGCATGTCGTTTGACGGCTTCGATGTCCGATGCGATGCCGCGTTCCTCGGCAAGATAGGCTGGAAACGTGACGCTGATGGCACAGAGGATGTCTTCGTGTGGGCCGAACACGGGTGCGGCGATACAGATAATGCCTCGGGTAATCTCTTCGCAATCCAACGCAAAGCCTTGTTCGCGGACCGTCGTCAGCTGCTGCACCAGCTGACGCGCATCCGTCACGGTCTTGGGTGTAAAAGGCTTCATGGGCCGTGAGAGGACCCTCTTTCGTTCCGCCGCTGGTCCATAGGCGAGCAGCACTTTGCCCAGCGCGGTACAGTAAAGAGGGAATGTCTTACCGACTTCCGAAAAGAGCTTGATGCCGTAATCGTGCGATTCGATCTTGTCGGTGTAAATGCCCACGTCTCCCTGTTTGATTCCCATGTTGCAGGTGTGCTTTGTTTCCTGGTGCAACTTGATCAGTTGAGGGTGCACGTGGTTGCGGAGGTTAAAGTTGGCGATGACCCCCGCCCCTAAAGAAGCGAGTTTGAGGCTGGCCCGGTAACGCTTGCTTTCGGTGCTGAAAGTGAGGATCCCTAGATCGATCAACTCGCCGAGAAGCCGATGAACAGTGGCTTTCGCGATTCCCGTCTCCTCCACAACCTCAGTGAACCGGATGCCGGTATGCTGACGGGAGACCACGGTTTCGATCACCCGGATGATTCGCTCGGATGAATTCATCAGGAGTGCCTCGGATGAAGATGTCAAAAGTTCCATATATAGAACTTAGTTTTATATATTGAACTCTTTTGCCTTGTGTGGGATTAAAAGTCAAGCGAAAAAATGACACTTCCTGCCGTTATGAGGTCAGTCTTTTCATCTGTGTGTCCGGACCTTTAAAATCACGCCCGCATCCGGTAACCGATCCAAGAGGGTCTACATGTCCATAATCCAATGCAGACAAGAAAGATGTTTGAAGCCCAGATCATGGCGGCAGGATCACTATTGGTTCATCAGGCACAGCCGTAAGATGCGGGAAATACTCTGGACGATTTTGGGGCGTCCTGAGCCAGGGTTTTTTGAGCCTATCCCTTAATTATACTTTCGGCTGCCGGGCCATGAGGTCCTCGATTGCCTCGCGCCGCGGTACGGGGGTGACGCAGCCCAGGCCGGTGGTGGTGATGGCCGCCGCGGCGTTTGCAAAGCGCATACACTCATTCACCGGCCGCCCCGCGAGATAGCCTGACACAAACGCCCCGTCGAAGGTGTCTCCCGCCCCGGACATGTCGATGGACTCGACCCTGTAAGGGGGAAACGTGCGCAAGCCGTCTGCTGTCGCGAGTAGGGCGCCTTCGGGTCCCAGTTTGATGACCACCACCTTTGGCCCCAGCGCCAGGTATAACTTCGCGATCTCCTCCACGTCCGAAAGTCCCGTCAGCTGGCGAGCATCGTCCAAGCTGGGGAAAATCAAGTCCGCCTGTCGGCAGGTTTCGTGGATTACCGCCCGCGCGCGGTCCAGCGGCCAGAGCTTGGGTCTGAAGTTGGGGTCATAGGAAACCAGCTTCCCTGCCGCCCTGGCAATGCCGATGGCGGCAAAGATCGTATCGCAGGCACTTTGGCTGATGGCCTGGCTGATACCCGAGACGTGCAGCAGCTTGGCACGCGCGAGGTAGTCTTTGGGCAGAAAGCCTGGCGTCATGCGGCTGGCGGCCGAACCTCGCCGGAAGTAAGTGAAATAATGTTGCTTGCCCTTGCGAGAGATGAAGTAAGCGGCGGTAAAGGCGTCGGGGTCTTTCACGATACGGCTGGTGTCTATCCCCTCTCGCTGCCAGAGTTTGAGGAAGCTCTCGCCGAACTCGTCATCCCCCAGACGCGTCAGGTATCCCACTTGGCCACCGGCTCGGCTGGCGGTAACGCAGAAATTGGACGTGTCCCCGCCCCAGCCGACGATGAAGCGGCCCGCTTCCGAGAGGGTGCCCTCCTCCTCGGCGTTGAACTCCAGCATGGGTTCTCCGATGGCGATGATATCCGGTTGCATGCATCCTCCCTCACGTGTCGAGCTCCACCTGTTCTGGCCAACAGTTTGAAGAATCGATAAAGACGATGAAATTCTTTAAGTTTTTGGAAAACCCCTTTTCGTTATAAAGCATAGATCCATCACTAGGAAAGCATAGATCCCCCCACAATCATAAAAGTAAAAAGAAACAGGATCAATTTCAATAAAAAACGATTTCGATTGGCATTTTCATCCACGAGGTATCCCGGTGACCTTCCGCCCTTTCCGAAGATGCCATTGCTTTGGCGGTAACTCCATAGAGACCCAATAATGGTGGTTTAATAAAATCCGGCTCAGTTGAGAGTCAACTCCCTGCGTATCGACTAAAAAACTGGGCTTGAGGTTTTGATCGCTATAGCAGATTGACTAACGATGGCATTGACTGCCTTGTAATCTCAGCGTCCCTGATACCCGCCCAGGACAAAAGCAAATTCACAAGTTGGTGTCAATTCTTTCAGCCTGGCTCAGCAGGCGGGAAGGCAAGCCAGAAGGTGCTTCCACCGGAAGTCAGGCAGTCTTGGCGGCGCTTGCAATGCGGGCAAGCAGAGATCCTTCCCGGGCAAGTATCGCGGTCGGTGGGAAGAAAGGTGCATCTCTTGCTGTTCATGAAAAAGCCGAATCCGAACTGCTCGGCGTAAGACCGGACCCTGAACAAGGCCAAACCCCTGCCCCCCGCATTAAAATCATAGGGTTTCCGGGTGGCGTATCGATCCGTTTCCTGGGTCTGGAAAAAGGCGTCAAAAAGGTTCTTACGATTTTCTTCAGTTATTCCAACGCCGAAGTCTTTCACTTTCAAGACGATCTTCCCATCTTTGGCCTCAAGAAGCATCCGGATCAATCCCTCATCCGGGGTGTTTTCAACGGCATTTCTCATCAAAGACTCCGCTGCATCCTCGAGGACAACGGGGCTTGTTCTCACCGATAAATTCTCAGGAGCCTTCAATTCAAAAACAACCTCCCGATGATTCGCCTTGGACTTGACATCGGACAGAACCTTTTGCGCAAAGGGATACAGGTCGATCCGCTCTAAGGCGTCTTGAGCAACTCCGTTAGATGCCCCACCTACGATCCGGCTTTCGTTCTCCCGGTGAGAACGGATGATTTTATCGGTTGCATCCTGGATATCATAAAGGCGGCCCAGATGGGTTTCCAGCCGTTGAAAAATCTTTTGTTTCTGATCGGTGTCCGAGTCTTTTTCACCCGCACGTTTTAGGACCTGCAAGCTTCCGGAAATTACCGACAGGGGCGTCTTGAGTTCATGGGAAAGCAGATTCAGAGCCTTGCTCTTGGCCTTGTTGAGCTGCTCCAATTCCTTTTTGGACTGCTCCAGGGCTTCCATCCGGGCTTGCTGCAGCCTGGCGTTCTCCATAGCCATCGCAGCCTGATCCACCAGAAAATTCAGGAGAAGGAAATCTTCCCTTTGATAGAACCTGCCGGATTTTTTTTCGCCTAGAACCAGCAGACCGAAAAGCCGATCCTCGAACAGGGTCGGAAGGACCAGCGTGGCTTCCAACTGATCAAAGGTGCGGCTAAAAGTTGCTTTGTTCTCTTGAAATGCCGGATCCTCCTCGATATCATACCGGGTGATCCCCTTCTTTCTTTCAGCGACAAGTTGAACAAAAGGATCTGAAACGGGAAGTAAAATTGAAGGCTCCTTGTGGAGCACGCTCACATAAGATGCTCCGTCTTTGGTTTTCAACATGACGTATCCCTTTTCGATGAAAAGGGAATTAAAGACGATGTCCATCATGCGGGTGACGATCTGATCCAGCATCAGGGAAGTGCGCATCGTCTGCCCGATCTTTTCCATGATCTCTTTGTAGTCGTATTGCATGCGGTAGAAAACCCGATCGACTACCCGCTGCACCCGCTGCCGGAAAAAGTTGAAGATAAAAAAGATCACCAGGATGGAGGCAACGGCCATTCCCGGATAATCTGCAAGACCCTTTTTTCCAAACGCCATCGCGGGTATGAACACAAGGATCACATAAAGAGAGGCGATGCTGGCGGTCATCAGAACATACCCGAACGTCCGCCGAACAGCCGTCTGAATATCGAAAAGGTTGTGCTTGACAATGGAATAGGCAACGCACAAGGGGAAAAGGACCAAAAAGGGGAGATAATAATTGAATCCCGGGAACTAATAAATACATGGAAAAAGGCGTTGCCGATCAGGTCCAGAACCGGAACAGAAGCGGCGATGAAAGCTCCCAGCAAAACAGATTTGGCGCGCACCCTGACGATCTCTGACGAAGATTTAAGCCATCCATGGATGCAGGATACAAAAAATCCGATCAGGGAAAAAGACTAGATAAACCAGTACAACTTTATACCCAGTGCGAGGGATCGCCAGCATCTCAGGGGTCGATATACGGATGCTGATGAAAAGAACGAGGGAGCCGACATAGGGAATAAACTGGATTCCAGGAATGTCGATCGATGACTTTGCTTCTTGCCGGAAAGGAAAGCATGAGATGCACCACCGTGGCCGGGGCAAAGCAAAACGCAAAAAGGTTTACAGCTCCCAGCCAGGAAGGCCATAACAAACCGGATTTTAATAAAAAAATAATTAGTGATCCAACGCATGCCCCAAATAAATAGAATACCCACCCGATTTGCCGATGAGGCTTCATTAAAAAGACCAGGACTCCGATGAGAATATAGCTTAAACCCGCTAAAAACGGAAGTCCGCTTTGAACAAAGACCTTCTTGAAGCCCAATCGGTTGTTGGTGATGATGACTTCAAATTGTTTTCCGTCCCTTTCAACCAAAAAGACGTTTTTTTCACCAGCAAGGTAATTTGTTGCACTCCGCCTTTCTTCTAATGTTGAAAACGGCTTTCCGTTGATTTTTAAAACTTGATCCCCGGCAAAAAGACCTGCAAATCGCCCATTTTCATTCAAGTTGCCAACGATATTTAAACCGCTTCCTGATCGATATAAAAACCCATGCTCCGAGAAATCACCCCATCGCACCATATTATAAAAATAGAACCCTGAAACGGAGAGGAGAATCGCCAAGATAAATCCGAATGCCCCCCAGGAATAGACTCGATCTATTATCCTGAGCCATCAATGCGATTCCCTTCCGTTTTTGGTTTTCCCGGTTTTCCCAGCGCCGCTATCATGAATATGGCGCAACCCGCAAAAGCCGTCATGGGAGACACATCCCCATAAAGTGTGTAAAAGGTCTTGGAATCCATAGAAACAATTTTTTCTTTCAAAAAACCTCGGATGAACAGATCCTGACTCTTTTCGTCCTTAAGCCTTTTGACAATCCTTCCGTAAGGGTCGATGATACACGAAATACCCGTATTGGCGCAACGGATCACGAAAACCCGGTTTTCCACGGCCCGGAAAACGCTGATGGCCATGAGCTGGTAAGGTGCGGCGGTTTTCCCGAAGCGCGCCTCGTTTGTTATATTAATAATGAACTGGGCCCCTTTTTTGACAAATTGCCTCACGAGATCCGGAAAAATGTTTTCCCAGCAGATGGTCACGGCAAAACGATGGGGAAAAAGCTCAAAAAGAGTGTATTCCTTTCCCGGCAGATAATCGCCCAGACTCGAAACACGGATCCATTCCCAGGGCAAAATCTTTTCATAAGGCAGATATTCGCCGAAAGGGAAAAGGCGGATTTTGTCATACCGCTGAAGATCACCTTTCCCGTTTTCAGGGAAAATGAGATACGCAGAATTCGCCCGACCGATCTTTGTAGTCTCGGCTTCCTGGAATTTCTGATACTGGGCGCTACCCAGAACCAGCGGAATTCCTGTCTTCGCGATGAGGCTCTTCAAATGCCGGAAAATTTCTTCATTGTCGGCGATGGAGCCGGGCGTGGCAGTTTCCGGCCAGATGACCAGGTTCGGTTTTACCTCGGACGCCTGGAGGGTCAGCTCCGAATATATGGCCATGATCTCATCGGCGTATGCGGGATCCCATTTTTTTTCCTGGGGGATGTTGCCCTGAATTGCCGCGATTTCAAGTGGCTTTCCGGTGATGGGTTTCACGGATGCTAAAAACACCATAAATCAGCACTAAAAGAACGCAGATGCCGGCCGTTGCTCCAAGAAAAAAATTGCCGCTTTTCTTGAAATTGGACAGTTCCGTATTTCGCCGCCCGCCAGCGTCTTGAAAGCATCAGGATCGTGACCGCAAGCGCCGCATTGAAAAAAACGATCGCAAAGCTGAGACCGTAGGTGCCGGAAATGGAAACCATCTGAATGACTGACCGGATACCGATACTGGGTGTGGGCCAGCAGTCCCCAGGGCAGGGACAGAAAAAGAAAGTGGGATCGAAGGTATTCCATCGTGCACCCACCAAAAGGGAGCGGACCACAGAGCCGCAAAAGGCCCCAGGCGTTTCGATAAAAACGCCGTTGCCAGCCCGAACAAGCCGAAATAAATGCCAAAATAGACAGCCAGCAGGGCATGGTGGTACCACCGGTAATACCAGAGCTCAAGAATCCAGGAAAAAATTCCCGGTATAAAAATGGATTCGAGAAAAACCGAAAGAAGTACCGCACCGGCAAAGCCCCTTCCTGAAAGGGCCAGGAAAAACGGCACAAGCGCAATCCAGGCAAAGTACCCGATATCCCGGCTAGGAAACGAAACAACCAGTAAAACACCAGAGATCAGACAAAGCCCGGTATCCCTGAAAAACCTCCTCATTCCGTAATATGTGCCATGGGTTAACGTGCTGAAGAATCTTCGAGGAACCTTTTTCCCAGAATGCGTCGGTTATTTCGTTTTTTTAATCACCCTTAACATCACAGTTCCCTCGGCAAATCCATTTTTGTAATCGCCCCGATCGCCTCCAGTGCTTTTGACCTTGATACTGGTCAGCTTTGCATCGTATTGCTTCATCATCCAAGCCAAATCGGGCCAAAACAGCTTCTGAGCTCACATGGGTTTGGTAACTCTTAATCAGTTCTGTTTCTGCAAAATCGTTCAACCATTTGTTTTGGGTGATTTTATCATGGTCGAAAGCGAAGACTCGACAAACCTCAACTTCTTTATCGTCTATAAACTGTTTCATGCACAATTTTGCAAAAATATGATAGCCCTTTGAGTTGTTGTTGTCCAACTTGTAACGGGCTGTAAAAGTCCCTTCGATCACCGGATCGTAACTCGTGGCCGTAAGACTTGCTGCTAAAGGTTCCCAGCCGCCGTCCGCCCAGACAAATGCTGAAAATGCTACAGAAAAAAACAAGCCCATTGCCGTTGTGATCGCTTTTTTCATTTTCATTTCCCTCCCATCTTTTTATTTGAACGTTATTCTCTGACTTCCACAGAGATCAGCACCGCCCACCTCTTTTACTAACACGGTCAAGCGATAAGAATGATCCGGTTCAGGTGCTACTCCGATAATTGTTTGACATCGATCCGGTTCAGGAGGTTTAATAAGACTTTCTCTGCATTTTTTGAGGGTGGGTTTGGCTTCCAGCATCTTCCTGTAGATTCTGCCTGGCGCCATATACAGCGGCCTTTGTAAACGAGACCTCCTTTGCATCAATCCAGTTTGTTGTATTGTTACTTTTCAACCCGATTCTGGGTTCGAATTCGCTTTCCGTTTGGGATGGGAATTTGAATCGTAATCCTTTCATTATCCCTCCAATCAATAGACCATACGCCGGGAATGATCCGGATCGGGGTTCTGTTTTGAATAAAAAATTCCCGGGCGCTGGATTTCAATACTCCCGACCACCTGAAGTCCTCAAGGCTGCAATAGCCCTTTTCCTTCCCGATTTGCCCTCTAAATTCCATGATGGAAAGATGAACCTGGGCGACATATCTTCCAGGCAGTTCGAGATTGTAGTAATCGCCCAATTCGCATGTCTTTTCGGTCAAAACTTCGTTTTCCCCGAATTTCACACATTCGGAGGCAGGCGCCGGCTTTGATCGGGAGTTCAGCAGAAAGGGAACCGGTGGGGCATCGGGGTAATTCTTGCTCGGTTCCGTCCACTTTGGAATCAGGGATCTTCCGGCCGGGTCGATAATGAGCATATTGAGAAAAAAACGCTTCTCCAACAAACTTTTATTGACAAAGAGATCGGACGGGCCGTTTCTGACGCGGATCAAAACGCCAACGCTGTCTGCGCATGAATAAGGGCCCTTCCCATTGCTCAAATCCAGTTCCACACGAATTTCCGCGACTGCCTGATGGATCCACCCGAAAAGGCAAATCCAGAAGATCAGGCTTAAATTCAATATGCGCTTGGAGATCCATTTCAACACCTATGGCCCGTGTGGGGGATGGGAACGGTTGTGAATCACCCCGTCGCGTCGAATGTCACGCGATTCCCCTGGGCTATGGAAGCAGGTGCTCGAATTACAGGGATCTTGTTCCAGGCATCTGCCGAAAAGGCGCTGCTCCCAATCCAGGGTTTTTTCATACATGATGCAATATGGGTTATTGCAGTGTTGCGGGCCGAGAAGAGCATGGCCCATCTCGTGAACGATCGTGCGCGCCAATACTTTGTCGCGTGTATAAGGTTTCCCCGGGGTCTTTTCGAAATCGATCTTCACAATTTTTCCATCAACGTCCAGGGTTATTGCATTGAATTCTACCGTATCGTCCGGTCTGCCGGAAAATGTTCCATTAGCGGGGCGCGAATCGTTCTGGTTTAGGTTGAGAACACTGGACTTGTCGCACAAGGAAGGAGCCATTTGACAATTCGTTAAATACTTGTTTGAATGTCTATAACCGGCATCATCCCTTCCCCAATTTGTTCATAAGGTCCCTCTCTAAAGTAGTTTTCCAGAGGAATCCCATAAAGTTCCGGTTCACCATATTCACCCAGAGGTCCGAACTCGCTTGACCATCCTTTCCTGCTCCAGGTCCATCTGGTATCGAGCAAAAAAATATGCCCATCGTTATCACCAAATTTATTCTTTATCAGTGTGATCTCAAGGATATCACAGGGCCAGTCCGGATGATCCTCGGGTTTATAGTTCTCTGTCCTTTAGAAATTCCGATTCATTTTCTGCATCCCCGATGACGACCACCTCGATGTTGGCATCCTCAAATGCAGGAATTTTCACCCGGCCGCCCCTGCTGCCCGGAAAAAGCGTTTTGAACTTCTTCCCAGAATTCCGCGCGACGAATTTTTTTCCGATTTATGAAGAGGTTTGACGAAAAGAGTCCTCTTATTAGGGTCGGTCTTAAAATGTTTGCTCTCCACATCGTCCGGGATCCCGTCGCAATCCCGGTCACGGGTTTTGTTACATTCCGGAGGGGTCGTAAAAGAAATTATTATCCGACCATTCACAATCGTCCCCGTCACAAAAATCTTTACCGCAAGCCCCCACCCTCCATTGATACGTCGTATTTCCAGCAAGCTTCACAGAAGCGTTCACCGTTTTTAAGGAATAATTCAACCCATCCGCTTTATCGGCAAAAATCGGCTGCTGCAAATCGACGATGCCATCTTGATAAATCTCGAGACAGTAAAGTTGTCGCACTTCGCCGGATCGATGACCCAAGAAAGGCGTACATCTAAAGTCACCAGGATTCCCCCATTTTTGGGGTGAAAGGCCATACGGCGCCGCCAGGTCTGCCCAGGAAGGCACCGTTGCGGCCAGAATCGGCATAAGGACTAGGGATAAAAAGAAAAGACGGCAAAAAGGGAGCCGCCCTGTCATTTTAGCATAAAGTTGACGAAAACATTGAGTATGGTTTTTCAGGGGTATGGCGAAAAACCATTTTTTCATTTTCAGTCCCCGGAAAAGATTTGTATCCGTGGAAAGGGCATGAAATCAAAATAACTTTTAAAACCCTAATCCTGTATTTTTGTCAATATTTTTTTATAAATCTTCAAATTTTGTATTTCCGAAAAAACACCTTTTTGCCTAAAAATCTCTTGACTTAACCCTTCTAAATTCATATAAAATAATGGTTGAGTTTTCCTAATATCATGATCTGATCGATGTCTCAAAGAAAAATTTTCAATATAGAGCCGTAACTGAGATCAAATCGATTGACCATCCGGTTTTTGATCCATTTATCAGCCCTGATCTCATTTCTCATTCTCTTTCCATCAAATACCATCGCCGATGTCTACCGCTGGGTCGACGAAAAGGGGATTGTCCATTTCTCCAATAGTTCTCCTCCCGAAGGCGCCCGGGATATCCAACAGTTCCAGGAGATTCCCACGGAAATTGCCCCTGAAGATGCGGAAGTAAAACCTGGGGAAGAAAAACCCTCGGAGTCTTCGGAGGCCCCGGTTCAAACTAAAAAAACCGAAACCAAAACCGAGGCAACCAAGTCGCCTGAAACTCCGAAACCGCCGGATTCCGAAACCATGACCCGGCTGAAAAACAAACTTGAGATTCGGAAAAGCACCGACAAACAAAGACAAATGGAGCGCCGGATCAAAGCCCAGCAGGTCCAAGAGGGCATCGAACCGGAGCAGGACGAAAAAAAGCCTTAACCCGTTTTCAAGAAAGTTTTAATGAGCAAAATTCAGCGATTCCTGCTTGCCCTGGTCATCGTAACAGTGGATCTGGCCGTCTTTTTCCTGCCCCTGACCGCTTTCTTTATGGCCTACATCCTCATTGCCAATCCACCCTGGTTCAGGAAATTTATTGAAGGTCTCGACCCCATGGGCCGCCCCACATAAAAGCATCAAAGCCGGATGAAAAACCCAATGCGAAAGCCGGTGCTCCTGGTGGCCCTGGGCGGAAACGCCCTGATCCGAAAAGGACAAAAAGGAACCCTTTCCCAGCAATTTCAAAACCTCGCCGTTCCCATCCGCCAGATCGCCCGTCTTTCGACAACCCATAAGATCATCATCACCCACGGCAACGCCCCCCAGGTGGGAAGCCTTCTCTTGCAGCAGGAAAGCTGCCCATCGGTTCCGAAACTCCCCTTGGAGATCCTGGTGGCCCAGACCCAGGGATGGATCGGTTACATGATCGAATCCACCCTGGACAGCCACCTCATGGAACTGGGAATTCCCTTCCATCCGCTGGTGAGTCTCATCAGCTACGTAGTGGTGGACCCGAAGGACCCGGCGTTTTCCTCACCCACCAAGCCCATCGGCCCCATTTATAAAAGGAAAAAGGATGCGCCTTCCGGATATCCCATCATCAAAACCCCGAAGGGGTATCGTCGCGCGGTGGTTTCCCCCAGGCCTGTGACCATCGTGGAAAAACGGGAGATCCGGCGCCTGATCGAGGAGGACTTCATCGTCATCTGCTGCGGAGGCGGCGGGATTCCGGTCATCCGGGAAGGGCGTGCCTTTTCCGGGGTGGACGCCGTGATCGATAAGGATCTGGCTTCCGCAAAGCTTGCCGAAGAAGTGGGGGTTGACATCTTCGTCATCGCCACCGATGTCCCCGGCGCGGCGCTTGACTTTTGCACGGAACGGGTAAGGTTTCTGAAAAAGGTGACCCTCGAAAAAGCCGAGCAATATTTGGTTGCCGGGCAATTTCCCGCCGGGTCCATGGGACCGAAGGTGGATGCCTGCATCCGATTCTTAAAAAACAGCGGGAAAAGGGCCATGATCACTTCCATCGACGCCATCGAAAAAGCGCTGGAAGGGAAAGCCGGGACACAATTCATTGTCCCGATTCGGCACTAGAGCGATTTAACAGACCCCGCAGGCATGGCAGGATTCCATGGGGCACGGCGGCGACGGTTTTGCCTCCATGGCCCTTCGAAATTCCCTTTTCAGGAATTCCTTTTGAATGCCATGATCGATGAAATCCCAGGGGAGGAGTTCACCGAGATCTTTTTGCCGGTGAACATAGAATCCGGGGTTGATGGGGGAGGTTTTAAGGGTCTGAGACCAATTCCCCTGGTTTTCATGCACGAAAACCAGAACTTCCGAAACCCGCCGATCCCCCAATGAAAGGAGCCCCTGGACAAGGGCCCACCGGGGAACATCCGCATGAACCCGGATGTTGGACACTTTACCCAACCCGCTTTTCACCTTCCTGATCTTTTCCTTCAGTATTCCAACCGAGTCCATCGGTGACCACTGAAACGGGGTAAACGGTTTGGGCACAAAGGAATTCAGGCTCACCGTAATGGTTCCCATGCGTCCCTTGGATCGGCTGGCCTTGAGGAACCGGTGCTTGATATGCTTGCATAAATCCACAATGGCTTCCACATCCTCCATGGTTTCCGTGGGAAGCCCTACCATGAAATACAGCTTCAGATTCAGGATGTCGTTTTCTACCAGGGCTTGGGCCGCGTCGAGGATCTGCACCTCGGTCATCCCCTTGTTGATCACGGTCCGCATCCGCTCGGAGCCTGCATCCGGTGCTATTGTGGCCGTCTTGGTTTTGCTTTTTTTCAGGAGGGCAAAGATCGACCCGGTCAGGGCGTCGGCCCTCAACGAACTGAAACCGGCCTCCATGCCGCGTACCAGGATATCTGCGCAGATCGCATCGATCTCGGGATGGTCCGAAACCGCCGCGCCCACCAGGCCGACTTTATCCGTCAAACCTTTTGCCGACTCGATGGACCCCTGCAAAGATTCCACACTCTGAAAGCGAGGCGGTCGGTAGACGTACCCGGCGGCACAAAATCGACACCCATGGGGACATCCCCGACTCACTTCCAAAAGGAAGGAACGGCCGAAAGTCGTATCCGGCGTCACGATAACGCTGTGTGCCGGATGCCGGGAAAGGTCCCTGGAATAAACCCTGCGAATTTTTTCGGGCACATCGGCGTTCGGTTGAAAGGCTTCCAGAGTGCCGTCCTGTCGGTATGACGGTTCATAGAACCGAGGGACGTAGGCACCGGGCACTTCCCGAGCCATGCGCAGCAAAAAAGACTCCCGATCTTTCAATACTGTGGATCCGGAATCCGAAAAACAGGCAAAGAAATGGGGCGCGATTTCTTCTGCTTCTCCGATCAAGAAACAGTCGATGAAAGACGCGATGGGTTCAGGATTCAGGAAGCCGGCGACTCCTCCTGCAACCACCAAGGGGTGGGGGAAGGATCTCTCGGTGGATCGCAGGGGGAGTCCGGCCTGTTGAAGGATGGACAGGAGGTTGGGATAGTCGTTTTCAAATGAAACCGAAAAAGCGATAATGTCGACATCTGAAATCGGTCGTTGCGTCTCCAGGGTTCGGATCCTGGCGTTTTCCGGAGCGTCCGGCTCCGGATAAAACGCCCGTTCACAGAAAACATACGGGTGTGCGTTGAACAGGGCATATACAGCTTGAAAGCCGAGGCTCGACATCCCAAGGAAATAACGATTGGGATATACCAGAGCCACATGGATCCCGATGGTGTCGGGTTTTCGGACGGCTCCGACTTCTTCGGGCGCAAAGCGCTTTGCCTTTCCCGTCATGTAAATCCATTCCTTGACCGCTTCGAATCACCGACTCCCTCAGGGTGCCCTATGAACCCGCCATTAAACTCAAACCAGGAGCGCGGACGGTTCTAATCCGCTTTCTTTCGTAAAAACGTGGGGACTTCGAGGTCGCCGTTGTCGATGATCAGGCCTTTGTATCCCCGGTACACCGCCCCGGAAGCCTCACCGGAGGCTTCTTTGACCCGAATAAAAGTGGGCCGGTCGAAATCCACACTGTGTTTCAGGTCGGTAGAAGTCACATCCCGGATACGACCTTTAGGAGAATGGGTTTCGATCTTTTCCTGCCGGGCCGGGATCACTTCCATCCCGATGCCTGTGGCGATCACGGTCACCCGCATCTCATCTCCCAGGCTGTCGTCCAGAACGGCGCCCCAGATGATTTCAGCATCCTCGCCCACTTCCTTGTAGATCCGTTCGGAAGCCTCGGTTGTCTCCTCCAGGGTCAGGCCCGTTGAGGAAGAGATATTCATCAAGACCCCCCTGGCGCCCGAAATTGAAATGTCCTCCAGCAGCGGGTGGGAGATGGCGTTCTCGGCGGCCAGAATCGCTCGATTCTCTCCAGTGGCGAAACCGATCCCCATGATGGCCATTCCAGCTTTGGACATGGTGGTCCGGACATCGGCAAAGTCCAGATTGATCAGGCCGGGCACCATGATGAGATCCGTGATCCCTTTGACGGAGTGCAACAAAATCTCGTCGGCCTTTCTGAACATGTCCAGCAGAGTGGCATTCCGGGGGGCGATCCCCCGAAGCCGGTCATTGGGGATGGTGATCACTGTGTCGGCCACACCTTTGAGCTTCTCGATTCCTTCTTCCGCCTGCTTGGCACGTTTTTTTCCTTCGAAAGAGAAGGGTTTCGTCACCACAGCCACAGTCAGCGCACCGATTTCCTTGCAGATTTCGGCAATGACCGGAGCGGCACCGGTGCCGGTCCCGCCTCCGAATCCGGCCGTGATAAAAACCATGTGACTTCCATCGAGGGTGTTTTTGATGGTGTCCCAGGTTTCCAAGGCGGCCTCTCGTCCCAACTGGGGATTCGCACCCGCGCCGAGCCCCTGAGTGAGGCATTCCCCCATCTGGATCTTGATGGGCGCTTTGGACACATCCAGGGCCTGGCAGTCGGTATTGGCCGCGATGAATTCCACACCCTTCAGGTTGGACGAAATCATGTTGTTGATGGCGTTCCCCCCCCCGCCGCCCACCCCGATGACCTTGATCTTGGCGGACTTCGAGCTTTCCACAAAATTAAACATCATTTCCCCACCTCCTTGATCTGTTTCCGGATTCATTTTCAGATAACATCCTTAAACCATCTCCGCATCCGATCCATGATCCGGTTGAAAATATTTTGATCCCGGATCCTGAACTTTTTTCGATTCATGTTTTTCGCCCCGTACTTGACCAGTCCGACACCGGTGGCATACATGGGATTGTTCACCACGTCCGTGAGCCCGCCGATACCTTGGGGTCGTCCGATCCGGACAGGAGTGTTGAAAATGGACTCCGCAACCTCAACCACACCTTCCAGAAGAGCCGTACCTCCGGTGATCACCATCCCGGAGGTGATGGCGTTTTCCATCTCCGCCCGATACAGCTCCCGTTTCACAATATTGAAGATTTCCTCCATCCGCGGTTCGATGATCTCGGCCAGAATTTGCCGTGGGAGTTTTCTAGGTGCATGGGTCCCAGTCCCCCTGACCTCGATCATCTCATCCGTTTTCACATTTTTCGCGACACTAATGCCATATTTAAGCTTGATCTTTTCCGCCTCAACCATAGGCGCCCGAAGTCCGACGGCAATATCGTTGGTGATGTTGTTTCCCCCAAGGGCCAAAACGAAGGTGTGCTTGACATTTTTATTCTTAAAAACCGCCAGGTCCGTGGTCCCTCCGCCCACGTCCAGAAGCGCGCCACCCAGATCCTTTTCCTCTTCCGTCAAAACCGCCTCCCCGGAGGCCAGCGGCTCCAAGACGATATCGCAGACATCGAGCCCGGCTCGGTTGGCGCATTTGACGATGTTGTGGGCGGAAGCCACCGCGCCTGTAACGATGTGGATCTTTGTCTCCAGCCGAACTCCCGACATGCCCACCGGGTTCTGAATTCCGTTCTGATCGTCCACGATGAATTCCTGGGGAATCACGTGGATGACTTCCCGATCCATGGGAATGGCTACGGCACGGGCTGCTTCCACCACCCGGTCCACGTCATGCTGGGTGATTTCGGACCCTTTGACGGCGATGATGCCCCGGCTGTTGAAGCCGGTGATATGCCCCCCGGCGATCCCGGCATATACGGACGAAATTTCGCATCCGGCCATCAGCTCCGCTTCCTCGATGGCCTTTTTAATCGATTCCACCGTCGACTCGATGTTGACGACAACGCCTTTCCGCAGGCCGACGGAAGGGTGTGTGCCGATGCCCACGATGTTGATGTCCTTCCCATCGACTTCACCCACCACAGCGCATATTTTGGTGGTACCGATGTCCAGCCCGACCACAATCTCTTTTTCCCGCTGCATTTAGGCCTCCTTGTGGGTTCCGGACGCCTGTCCGGTCCGAACAGGAACCACGACGATCCGATCCTTTTCCATCACGTCGATGGCATCGAAATCTTCGATGGTTTCGATCATCTTCAACCGGAAAAGGGCCTGCCTGAGCCCCAGCAATTTGGCGGCAAAATGGTCAAACCCCATGTGAACCGCTTTCCCACCATCAAACAGGCACAGGGTGATCCCGGTCTCAGGGTCCGCATGAATAGACCGGACCACGTGGAGGGGAATCATGGCGTCAGGGGTCTGCGCGAGTTCTAAAACGGCCAAAGTCGCTTCCCATGCCGCACTCGGGGAAGAACCCGGGGTTTTTATGTCCGAGAAATCCAATCCTCGGATGACCGGCAGATCTTCGGGGTCGGAAGGGGACCATTCTTTGAATATTTCCCCTTCCTTGTTGATCAGAAACAGCTTTCCGAGATCCACGAGGGCCAGAGGTGCTTCTTCCTGAATCCGGATTTCCACCGTATCCGGAAGCTGTCTTTTTACGGTCGCATCAACGATCCAGGGGTGCCCCACAAGGCGCTTCCTCGCCACGTTCAGGTTCAGGGCGAGAACACTTTCCCCAATGCGGATCTGCGCCTGCTCGAGTACCATTTCCCTTGAAAGCTGCCGGTTGCCTTCAACCACGATGGTCTTTGCTTTGAAATAGCTTACCTGGGTGATCAGGTCATGGAAGAAAATGAGCGCCGCACTCAGGATGATGACTCCGGAAAACCCCAAAATCGTCCAAAGGGTGTTGATGAAAAAGCGACCGGTCTTTTCCTTTTGGGTTTTCCGATCGGCCCTGTAACGGTTCTTTTTAAGTTTAGGATCCAATGATCTTTACCTCCGGTTCAAGCTTCACGCCGAAAACCTTCGACACCGTCTCTTCTATCTCTTCGGCCAGCGCCAGTATATCCGAGGCGGTGGCTTTGCCGGTGTTGACAATGAAGTTGGCATGTCTTTTGGACACCTGGGCACCGCCGATGCTCTTTCCTTTGAGTCCTGCCCGGTCGATGAGATTTCCGGCAGATTTATCGCCGATCGGATTTTTGAAAAAACATCCTGCGCTCGGCAACCGCCAGGGCTGTCTTTCCCTGCGCTCTTTAAGGATTGCGTCGGCCTCGATCTTCAAAAGCCGTGCATCGGATCGGCGGAGCCGAAAAAAGCCCGATATGATGACGGAGTTCCCTTTGTCGGCGATCGGTTCCGAACCCCAAGTCATTTTCCGGTAGGCAAAGTGCAGGTCATGGCGCGGATATTTTTCTGTTCTTCCTTCAGGATGAAAAATTTCGACACACTCCACCACATCGGCCATGCACCCCCTTGGGGTTCCGGCGTTCATCATGAGAGCCCCGCCCACGGTCCCGGGGATCCCCACGGCAAAATTGAGCCCGGCAAATCCTTCCCTGACTGCAAATCGGCAAAGCATCCGGGTGCGCACCCCTGCCATACCCTGAACCGTCACCTCGAGACCCTCGTCTTTAATCATTTTGATTTCGCGAAAACCCGCTGCAAGGGTCATCACCACACCCCGGATCCCCGCATCGGTAAACAAAAGGTTGGTCCCGTCTCCGATGACAAGATACGGAATCCCCTTTTCCTTACAAAAACGCACGATCATCGTGAGTTCCCGGATCCCTCTAAGGGAAATAAAGGCGTCGGCCGGGCCGCCCACTCGAAAGGAAGTGTGCCGGGACATGGGCTCGTCGAAGGCCACCCGGTCCCCAAAATGATCGACCAACCACTTCCTGATCGGCCATCCAAGGGCTCCTCTCTCTCGCCTTGTCTTTTCAGGTGATCCCTTTGCCATCATCATCCCTGTAAAACCGCTTAACGCCGCCCCCTTCATCCCAGCCTTTCTATGACCTTCTCACCGGCTTTCCACACATCCCCTGCTCCCAGGGTGAGCAAGAGATCCCCGGATTGTAAAATTCCATCAAGGACAGCTGGAACAGTCTCCAGGTCTTCCACATATTGAACCTCTTTGTGTCCATGGGCCTGGATGCCTTCGGAGAGTATGCGGCCGTTCACCCCCTCGATTTCCGATTCGCTGGCTGCGTATATAGGCAAAACCAGCAGAATGTCGGATTGATAAAAGGCCCGCGTGAACTCTTCGAAGAGCGCGCGGGTACGCGTATAACGATGGGGCTGGAACACCACCACGGTGCGCCGGTCCGGCCAGCTCTGCTTGACCGCATCCAGGGTGGCTTTAATCTCCGTGGGGTGATGACCGTAATCATCCACCACTGTAATTCCCCGCACTTCTCCTTTGATTTCGAGGCGGCGTTGAACCCCCTGCACCGACGCCAAGGCTTCTCGAATCTTCTCGAAACCGATTCCCAGCTCCATCCCTACACCAACGGCCGCCAGCGCATTGGAAACATTGTGGATCCCCGGCAGGTTCAGGACCATTCGGCCCAGTTCCCGCTCCTTGAAAAAAACCAGGAAGTTACTCTTGAGCCCTTCGAAGGAAATGTCCTTGGCCTGAAAATCAGCCTGGACGCTCATCCCGTAAGTGGCAAACCGTTTTCCGATGCGAGGAATCAGCGACTGGATCGGCTCGTTGTCCAGACATAAAATCGCCAGACCATAAAAGGGAATGCGGTGAATAAAGGCCAGAAACGCCTCTTTGATGGCGCTCATGTCTTCATAATAGTCGAGATGCTCCCGATCAATGTTGGTGACCACCGCAATGGTGGGCGACATTTTCAAGAAGGAGCCGTCGCTCTCGTCGGCCTCGGCAACGATGAAATCCCCTTTACCCAATACGGCATTGGACCCGATCCCCTTCAGCTTCCCGCCGATGACCACTGTGGGGTCCAGGCCTCCCGCCGCCAGCACCGAGGTCACCAGGGACGTGGTGGTCGTTTTTCCGTGGGCACCCGCCACGGCCACACTGTATTTCAGGCGCATCAGCTCCGCCAGCATCTCTGCCCGGGGAATCACCGGAATGGATGCCTTCCTTGCCCCTGAAACTTCCGGGTTGTCGGGTCGCACCGCCGAAGAGACCACCACCACGTCGGCGCCCTCGATCTGGTGCTCCGCATGCCCTTCGTAGATGATGCCGCCCAGCCTCCGGAGCCGCTGGGTCAAATCGGATCCCTTTAGGTCGGATCCCGATACCTTATATCCCAGGTTGAGGAGCAGTTCGGCTATGCCGCTCATGCCGATGCCGCCGATGCCCACAAAATGGATATGATACTTCTTCAAATACATACGGTTGAGTTTATCCTTTCACCACCAGGTCCGAGCCCAATCCTTTTGCCGGTTCGTTGCCAAAGAGCATCAGCATATCGTCGACAATGGCCGAGGCGGCGTCGGGCCGCCCAAATTCTTTTGCGCGCAATGCCATCCGTAATAGATCCTCCGTGTGAGCGGCATGATGTACGATCCTTTCGGCCAATGTCCCGGCATCCAAAGTCGCCTGGGGGATCATTTCGGCGGCACCCGCGTCCGCCAGTTCCCGTGCATTCTGAGTCTGATGGTCATCTGCGGCAAAGGGAAAGGGGATGAACAGGGCCGGCTTCCCCAGGGCCGTTAATTCGGCAACGGTCGAGGCTCCTGAGCGGCAAATGACCAGATCGGATGCCGCGTACCGCTTTTCCATATCGTCGAAAAACGGGGCAACGGTGCCGGAAACCCCCGCAGCAGTATAAGCCTCCTCCACCCAGGATGCATCCGAGGCCCCGGTTTGGTGAATGAAATGAAACCGCTGTTTTTCCGGCAGCAGGGAAAGGGCCTGGGTCACGGCCACATTGATTGCATGTGCTCCTTGGCTTCCCCCGATAACCAGGATCGTAAAAGAGCGGCCGGGTTTTTGGGCCGCATCCCCAACCGCCTTCAAAACGGATTTGCGGACCGGATTTCCGGTAAAAACGACCTTTTTGCTTTTCATGCGTTCCCTTGTGCCAGGAAAAGAAACATAACATCGATCCGCCAAATAAAAGAGAATGCGGTTGGTGATTCCCGGCAATCGGTTCTGTTCGCAAAGCACGATCTTTTTCCCTAAAAGCCAACCGGCCAATGTCGTGACTCCGGCGGAATAACTTCCCAGGCCCACAACCACGTCCGGGTTGAATCGGAAAACGATTTTAAGTGAATCCCACACCCCTTTAGGGATCTTGGCAAGGGATATGAACTTTTCCAGAATGCGTCGCCCCTTGATTCCTTCCGAGGTAATAACACTCTGCCGGAACCCGGCGTTTTCCAAGGCCCTCTGCTCGAAAGGTTTTCCCGTATTGACGAAAAGGACTTCATTTTCTCTGTTTCTCTCCATCAGTTCCTGGGCGATGGCGATCCCGGGAAAGAGATGTCCGCCGGTTCCTCCTCCCCCGAACAGCACGCGGATAGGCCTTGAAACAGCATTCATCGGCCATTGATCCCTACCGTCAGTTTGTTGGGAGAGGCGTCGATGTTCATCAAAATCCCGATGGATGCCATGTTTAAAAGCAAAGATGACCCTCCATAGCTCATGAAGGGAAGCGTCAAACCCTTAGTCGGGAGGAGCCCAAGAGTCACTCCCATGTTCACGAATACTTGCATCCCTATGGCCACGGTCAACCCGGCAGCCAGGTACACCCCAAAAGGATCCACCGTTTTTTTGGCAATCCGGATACCCCGCCAGACGATCAGCCCGTAAAGCCCAAGGATGGAAAGGACCCCCACGAGCCCCAGTTCTTCGCCCACAATGGAAAAAATAAAATCGGTATGCGGTTCCGGCAGGTAGAACAGCTTCTGATACCCGTTGCCGATGCCGACCCCCCATATCCCCCCGCTTCCAAAAGCCAAAAGGGAATGGATGATCTGATACCCCTCATCCCCCGGATATGCCCAGGGATCCATGAAGCTCACCAGGCGACGGATCCGATATTGGGCTTTTATCATGAAGAGATACGCCACCGGGAGAAGCAGGAGCACGGTGGCGCTTAAATAAAGGAGGCGCACCCCCCCGATAAAGAGCATAATCCACGTAATTGCTCCCAGGATCACCATCGACCCGAAATCCGGTTCGAACAGGATGAGGAGTGCAAAGACGACAAATACCACGACGTGGGGCAGAAACCCGATGGTAAACTCGCGGATGGTTTCCCCTTTTTTACTCAGCGAATAAGCGAGATAAATTACCAGGGCCAGCCGGGCGAACTCGGAGGGTTGAAATGAAAAATCTCCGAATCGAAGCCATCGGGCGCTTCCTCCGGCCGAAAACCCCCAGGGGGTGACATGGATCGCCGCCAGCAGGACGATGGATATCAGAATGAACGGGTAGGCCAAAGATCGATACCAGTGATACGGCACATGCCGACAGATGACCAGCGCAACAATGCCCACAATGGCAAAAATTCCCTGTTTTTTCAAAAAAAAGAGGTCACTTCCAAATTTTTTCAAGGCCAGGGCGGAACTCGAGCTGTAAATCATAACGATTCCTATACCTACCAGAAAGAGCACCGGAAAAAGGAGGGCAATGTCGTAGCGTGCCTTCTGGGGCTGAGATATCTCTTGAGCCGCTGCCTGAAATGGTAGATGCTCCGTCATGATAACGCTTTAACCGCCTCTCGAAAATTTTCGCCGCGATGAGCATAGTTTGAAAACATGTCAAAGCTCGCACAGGCAGGGGACAGCAGGACCACATCCCCGGGTGAGGCCGCCCGAAAAGCAGCCTTCACCGCGGCGACCATGTCCGTTGCATCCTCCATTGAAACCACGTCTTTAAGGGCCTTTCGAATCGGTCCGGCCGCCTCCCCGATGAGAATGATTTTTCGGGCAAAACGACCGATCCCTTCCCGCAGCAGCGTGAAATCGCTCCCCTTGTCCCTGCCGCCCATAATGAGAACAAGAGGGGAAGCAAAGGCCTCCAGCGCACAGAGCACGGAATAGACATTGGTGGCCTTGGAATCGTTGACAAATCGGACATCGTTGATGATCCCCACGGTTTCCAGGCGATGGGGAAGCCCCTTGAAAGCGTTCAAGGCCGCCTGGATCCCCTCATGGGTAGCGCCCGCAGAGAGGGCGGCCAGGCAGGCAGCCGCGGCATTTTCCTGTCCGTACCTCCCGGTGAAATAAGTTCCTTCAAGATTGAATCCATCTCCGGGATGGATATCCACATCTTTTTTTGCTTTTGAAATCCCTTTAAGAAGAATCCGATTCCCGGCCGGGATTGCCCCGGATTCTTTTCCCGATCGCCCTGAGAAAAATAGCCGCCGGCTCCGGATGGAGCCGGTGACTTCCCGGACGAGGGGATCCCCACCGTTTAATACGGCCACGTCCTCTTCCGTTTGGTTTTCAAAAAGCCTCCCCTTGGCCCGCGCATAGGACATGAGATCCGGGTATCGATCCAGATGGTCCGGGGTCACGTTCAGCAAGACCCCCACACGCGGACGGAATGAATGAACCGTATCCAGCTGAAAACTGCTCACTTCCACCACCACCGCATCCACGGGTCGGCCTTGGTCCACATGTCCGATGAGGGGGGATCCGATATTTCCTCCCACAAAAACCCGTTTTCCGGATTTCTTCAACATCTCTCCCAACAAGGCGGTCGTTGTGGTTTTTCCGTTGGTTCCGGTTACCGCGGCAATGGGCTCCTGTATATAACAGGCGGCCAGTTCCATCTCACCGGTCACTGGAACCCTTGCCTTTATGGCCGTCGCAATCGGGGGAATCGTCAGCGGCACCCCCGGACTGACGACCACCCAATCAGCGCTCTTGAAAGTAGCTTCCCGGTGCCCCCCCAGTTCGAGAGTCACTCCCATACGGCGACATTCCTCAGGATAAGTCCCGAGTCGGTCTTCACCGCTTTGATCCGTCACGGTCACGGTTGCTTTTCTTCCCACCAGAAATCGCGTCAATGCGATTCCCGTTAGTCCCAATCCCACCACGAGCACCCGCTGGTTTTCCAGAGCCGTTAAATCAGGAAGTTTTTTCACAACCATTCTGGCCTCTGTCGATCCGATGCCCGAGTTATCGAAGCTTCAACGTACTCATGGATAATAGCGCCAGGGCGATGGCGATAATCCAAAAACGCACGATGACCTTCGGCTCAGGCCATCCCTTGAGTTCGAAATGGTGATGCAAAGGAGCCATCCGAAAAATCCTGCGGCCATGGGTCATCTTGAAGTATCCGACCTGGAAAATCACCGAAAGCGCTTCTATGACGAAAAGGCCTCCCACCAAAACCAGAAGAATCTCCTGTTTGCTGATCACCGCCACGCCACCCAAAGCCGCCCCCAGGGAAAGGGAGCCCACATCACCCATGAAGATCTGTGCCGGATAGGTATTGAACCATAAAAAGCCCAGCCCGGCCCCGACCAGGGCCCCGCAAAAAATCGTCGCCTCTCCGGAGCCGGAAACGTATTGAATTTGGAGATAATCTGCGATTTTTACATGTCCGGAAAGATACGTGAATACCATATAGGTCGCTGCGGAGATAGTCACGGGGCCGATGGCCAATCCGTCAAGCCCGTCCGTGAGATTCACGGCATTCGAAGCCGCGACGATGACCCATGCGGCAAAAAAGATGTAGAACCACCCTAAGTCGGGTGAAATATTCTTGAAAAAAGGAACCATAATCCGGGTATCAAAGCCGGAATTCGCATAAATGAGCAGGGCAGCCAGCAAAGCGACGCCGATCTGAAAGAAGAGTTTCTGTTTCCCGGTCAGCCCCTTGTTCAGCTTCTTGATCTGTTTGAGATAGTCATCAACGAAACCGATGGCACCGTAAGATGCGGTGATCAATAGGAGGATCCAGATGTAATAATTCGTCAGGTTGGCCCATAAAAGCGTGGACGAGACAACAGAGATAAGGATCAGGATGCCGCCCATAGTTGGGGTGCCGGACTTTTGATGGTGCATGCTCGGACCGTCTTCCCGGATATATTGGCCCACCTGCAGCTTTGCAATCTTGCGGATCATATACGGCCCCAAGAAAAAACAAATCAAGAAAGCCGTCAGACTCGCATAAATGGTTCTGAAAGTAATGTACCTGAAAACATTGAATGCGGATACATAAGGTTGAAACGCATATAAAATATGGTATAACATGCTATCCGGCCTTTTTTCTATCAGGAAGCAATTTTCGTCTCATTTCCCATTTTTTTCGGCCCAGGCTTTCAAAGCCTGCACCACGGTCTCCATGGCCATGCCCCTCGACCCTTTGACAAGTACCCAGTCGCCGGATCTTAAGATCGCATAAAGATCTTCGAGTATGGATTCTTTCGTCCCGGTTAAAACCGACTCTTTATCCATTCCCGCTTCGATGGCACCCGCCGCCACTGAATCGGCGAATCTTCCGGTTATGCAAAGCCTGAACGCTCCGGCATTTTTCACATACGCTCCGATCAAATGGTGGAACGATTCTGAATGGTCTCCCAATTCCAGCATGTCTCCCAGCACGCATATCGCGCGACCCTGCTTTTTTTTCAGGCGCATGAGGGTGTCGATGGCCGCCTTCATGGATCCCGGATTGGCATTATAGGTGTCGTCGATGAGACGAACCGCGCGCTTCAAATTCACGATGATCATTCTTCCCTTTTCCGGAGCAAACGCTTCCAGACCCGCCCGGATCCGATCCGGTGAAATGCCCGCCAGATGCCCTACCGCGGCAGCAGCCAGGGCATTGGAAACCATAAACCTTCCCGGCGTATTCAGCACTACGTGAACGTGCGCTCCGGAAACGTGTAAAAGAAAATGCACTTTCCGACGGGTCTCCCGGATCGCCGTTCCACGGACGGCGGAGCTTTTTGTGGTCCCGTAAAGGAGCACATCCACGGCGGTTCGGTCCGCGATCTTTAAGACGTTCGGATCGTCGGCATTCAATACGACGGTTCCGTTCTCTTGAATATGCTCCAAAAGTTCGGCCTTGGCCGCTATAACCCCCTCCACTGATCCCACCCCCTCCAGATGCGCCGGCGCGACATTGGTAATCACGCCCACATCCGGCCGGCAGATCCGGGCCAGTCGTCGGATCTCGCCGGGATGGTTCATCCCCAGCTCCACGGCAGCCCAACGGTGTTCCGGGCAAAGGTTCAACAGCGTCAACGGTACCCCGATTTCGTTGTTATAGTTGCCGAGGGTGGATAGTGTCGCATAACCCTGGCGCAGGACTTCCGCGGTCATCTTCCGTGCCGTCGTCTTCCCGTTGGATCCTGTAACGGCTGCAAGTTTTCCACCCCATCGGCGGCGATGATCCGCCGCGATATCTCCGAGGGCTTTAACGGTGTCGGATACCGACACGCAGACGACTCCCTGATTTTGGAACCGCTTCAGAGGTAACCGGCGCACATTCCGCCTTTCCACCAAAACACCCGAAGCCCCTTTTCCCACCGCATCGGCGGCAAACCGATGCCCATCGAAATTTTCACCGATGATGGCGATGAAAAGCTGCCCAGGGGAAACCTTCCGGGAATCAATGGAAACGCCGGAAAATCGGCGCCCCTCGTTCCCCGAAAGGAGTCTGCCGCCGGTGGTCTTAAGGATCCGGGAAACGGTCCAAAGGTACTTTGATTGCTTTTTTGCACTATGTTCAGTCATTGTACCGACATTCCCGCTCTTTTTGGGACAAGGCCGCCACGGCTTCTTCCCGATCGTCGAAATGAACCGTTTCATCCCCGCGGATTTGATAGGTTTCGTGCCCTTTCCCCGCGATGAGGACCGCATCCCCCGGACGCGCCGCCCGGATTCCGATCCGAATGGCCGACCTTCGATCCGGCTCGATCCAAAAAATTTTGTGAACCGTACCCACATCTTTTATGCAATCCCCTTCTTTCGGACAGGACCGAATAACTCCCTTCCGGATCTGCTCGATGATGGCATTCGGATCTTCATTCCGGGGATTGTCCGAAGTAATGATGACGCAATCGCTGAGTCTGCCGGCGATTTCTCCCATGAGGGGTCTTTTCTCCCGGTCCCGATTTCCGCCGCACCCGAAAACGGTGATGACTCTACCCGGGTTCAGGCCCCGGATCGCTTTAAGTGTATTTTCCAGCGCATCCGGGGTATGGGCAAAGTCGATGACTACATGCCTTCCGGCGGCATCCGGGACCGTTTCGAATCGCCCGGGAACACACTTTACGGCTTCAAGACCTCTCCGGATCGTCTCTAAGGAAAGGCCGAGAGCAAACCCTGCGCCTGTCGCACAAAGCATATTTTCCAGATTGTGAAGACCGACAAGGGGGGAACTTGCCTTAAACGGTCCGGCCGGAGTGTGGACCATCGCCTGAATCCCGGATAAATCCGACTTGACAATTTTTGCCCAAATGGCGTTTTCCGGATCAAACCCCACACCGATGCCTGACCGGGGAAACTGCTCCAAAAGCTCCCTGCCCCTGGGATTGTTGCAATTGAACACGGATCGAACCCGATCCTTTTTGGGGCCGGACGGCAGCAATTCCGAAAAGAGGCGCTTCTTGGATTCCCAGTAGCTCTCCAAATCTTTGTGAAAATCGAGATGATCCTGGCTCAAATTCGTAAAGATCCCTACATCCATCCAACAGTCTTCCACCCGGGAGAGGAAAAGGGCATGGGAGGAGACCTCCATCACAACGTGGGTCACACCGCCTTTTTTCATTTCCGCCAGCATCCGCTGGAGATCCAGGGATTCGGGTGTCGTCATGGGGCTTTTGATGCTCCGGCCGGCATATCGGCAAAAAATCGTTCCCATGAGTCCTGTGCGGTAACCGGCCTTTTGAAATACGCTTTCCACCAAAAAGGCTGTGGTCGTCTTCCCGTTTGTGCCGGTAATACCAACAAGGGTCATGTCTCCGGACGGGTTTCCATAAAACTCCGCGGCGGCACTCGAAAGGGCCCTCCGGGTGTCCTTGACCGTAAGGCAGGGGACATGAATGGAAACCGGCTGTTCAGTCACCACTGCAGCCGCTCCGCGTTTCAACGCCTCATGAATGAAGTCATGTCCATCGGCGCTCTGTCCCTTGACGGCCACGAACATCCCCCCTTTTTCAACGGCTTGGGCGCGATAATGAATGCCGCTGATATCGATCCCGTCTTCAACCGATGGACCGACCCGCTGAACCGGCTGCACCGACGCTATCCTTTCGATCAACCGAGAAAGATTCATCCCGCCTCCCCGGGCCCGGACCAGGCAGTCAGCTTTTCCGGTTTTTCATCCGGCGGCACATTCAGATATCCCAGGGTCTCCTGGGAGATCCGCCGAAAGGCGGGGGCGGCCACTGTGCCGCCGTAATAGGCGGTCTTCGGCTCATCCACAATGACCAAAACAGAGATTCTGGGATGTTCAAATGGGGCGAATCCAACGAAAGAAGAAACATATTTCCCGTTGGCATATGCCCCTTTTCCATCTACCTTCTGTGCCGTACCGGTTTTACCTCCGACGGAGTATCCGTCCAGGGCGGCCTTTGCCCCTGTCCCCTCTTCCTCGATCACGGCCTGCATCATCTGCCGGACGGCCAGGGCGGTATTTTCTGAAATGACCTTGCTAACCTTTTGGGGCCCGAACGTCGTCAACAGGCGACCGTCTTTGTTGGTAATCCCTAATACCAGATACGGCTTCATGAGGACCCCGCCGTTGGCGATGGCCGAAACCGCGGTGATCAGCTGTAAGGCCGAAACGGAAACTCCCTGGCCGAAAGCAATGACCGCCTCATCGATCCTTTTCCATTTTTCGTGAGGCGCCAGGCTTCCCGGGGTCTCGCCGGGACAGTCGATGCCGGTCTTTTCTCCAAACCCAAAAGCGCGAAGGGTCCCGTGCAGAGCTTCGGCGCCGATGGCGTGACTCACTTTAGCCGCCCCGATATTACTTGAATACCTGACGATATCTTTAAGGGTCATCCATCCATGGGGATGGGTGTCATGAATAGTGTGCTTTCCGACCTGATAGTTCCCGTTTTCACAGAAAAAAATCGTTTTTCCGGAAATGCTTCCGGTCTCCAAGGCTGCCGCAGCAGTGAAGATCTTCATGGTGGAACCCGGCTCAAAGGCATCCGTCACCGCTCGGTTGCGCCACGTATTACGGCTGAAAGACTGAAAATCGTTGGGGTTGAGGAATGGATAGTGGGCCATGGCCAGAACCTGGCCGGTTGCCGGCTCCATCACGACGGCAAGTCCGGATTTGGCCGAAAAAGTCTCCACCGCCTCTTTAACGGCGTTTTCCGCAATATATTGAATGGTTCTATCGACGGTCAGAACCAGGTTGTTACCGCTGAAATCCCGATCATTCTCTGCCCCGTCTTCCAGATTGCGGCCCAGTGCATCCTTGACGACTTCGAATTCACCGTCTTCTCCCCGCAGATACCGGTCGTAATAGAATTCGATCCCTTCCAGGCCGCGGCCGTCGATTCCTGAAAAACCGACGACCTGGGCGGCCAGGGCTCGGTTCGGATAAAACCGGCTGTGTTCCGGAATAAAATCGATGCCCTCGATTTGCAGGGCCTTGACACTAAGGGTTTCCCGGGGTGAAACTTGACGTTTAACCCACACGAAATTCTTTTTGGAAGACAGTTTCCGGACCAACTCTTTTCGTTCGATACGCAGTTCCTTGACAAGGGAGCGCACCATCTGTTGCGTTTCTTGGATATGCCCGGGGTATGCGGCAATAGACGGCGATTCGTTGGTCATGGCCAATTCGCTGTAATTGCGATCGTAAATGGTCCCCCGTTTACCGCGGGAGATCATTGATCTTTTGTACTGATCCGCGGCCTTTTCCGACAGCATGGCATTGCAGAATACCTGAATATAAACAGCCTTGGTTGCAATGGCGGCCACAAACATCCCGAAAAGGCACCCGATGACGTTGATGCGCAACCCGACTTTGTTTTTGCGCTTTTCTTTCATGGAAACATCATCACCTGTTCTGGTGTCGGCATATGCAACTCAAACTGCTTTCGTGTCAACTCGGAAAGGCTCTGGGGCGAACGAAGGTGGGCAAGCTCGATGGTCAGACTCTTTTCAAGCATAGCGAGCTCATTGTGTCGATCCATGGCATTTGAAATTTCGTAGCTGACTTTCATGGATTGTACGCCGCACCAAGTGTAGAAAAAAAGCTCCATCACAAAGAGACTCAGGATCACCAACCAGGGGATGACGGCGATCCGTCTCCCCGGTCTTTTCCCGGTGCGCTCAGGCATGGGCATCATCCTTTATCCCTTCCCCATATACCGGAGATACATCCGTACCGATCCGTACGGCAGCTCGCAGCCGGGCGCTTCGTGCCATATGGTTTTTTCGGATTTCTGCATCCGAAGGTCTGACCGGTCTTTTCGTGAGAACTTGAAGAACCGGTTTCCGATGACAGGTGCACCAGGGAAAATCCGGCGGACATGTGCACGGATTCTCCAACTCTCTGAAGCGGGTCTTTACCATCCGATCCTCCAGGGAGTGAAAAGAGACGATACAAAGGCGCCCCAAAGGGTTGAGCACATCGATGGCCCGATCCAAAAAGGCTTTCAGGTTTTCCAGTTCGCGATTTACGGCGATGCGCAAGGCCATAAACACACGGGTCGCCGGATGGATCCTTCGGGCGGCCGGAGTCCGCAAAGGAACGACCGCCGATACGATCTCGGATAGCTCAAGACTGCTGCGGATACGATGGCGGATCCTGACCCGAACCACATTTTTGGCGATCCTTTTGGCCCATCGCTCCTCGCCGAAACTCTTGAAAAGATCCGCCAGCTCCTTTTCCGACAGATCATTGACCAGGTCTTCAGCCCGTATGCGTGTTCGATCATCCATCCGCATATCCAAAGGCTCATCCTTATTGAAACTGAAACCTTTTCCGGCGTATTCGAGTTGTTGCAGGGAAGCACCCAGATCGAGGAGTATGCCGTCAACGGCCGGAACTTTCAGTTGCTGAAGGTAGTCCGGGAGTTGCGTGAAATTGCCGTGAAACAAATGCATCCGGTTTTTATAGGGTTTCAGGACCTGCTGGGCGTAGGCGATTGATTCCCGGTCCCAATCGATGCCGATGAGGATCCCCTCCGGCGGAAGGGTTTCCAAAATTGCCCTGGCATGTCCTCCGCCTCCAAGGGTGCAATCCGTGAAGATGCGTCCCTGTTCGGGTTTCAGATAATGGAGGATCTCCTGGGTCATGACGGGAACATGATGAAACGGCATCGATCATATCCCTAGCTTGGCAATCTCGTTCCGGACTTCCTCCTTCTTCATATCCTGTTCCATTTCGTTATTTTCTTCTTCCCATTTCTCCCGGGACCAGATCTCGAAATGATTGAGGACGCCCACCAAGACCACTTCCTTCTCGATCCCCGCATACTGTCTCAAGAGGGGCGGGATCAACATGCGTCCCTGCTTGTCTATGGGGCAGTCCGAAGCACCGCCGATGAAAACCCGTCTGAAACGGCGCAGTTTGTCGCTCGTTTCAACCAGAGACAGGATCTTGCCTTCCATCTTCTTCCATTCATCGAAGGGGTATGCATGGAGGCATTTGTCCAGCTTCGACAGCATCAGGCGGTCCGCCCCGCTGTTCCCTATTTTTTCCCGGAAACGAGCGGGAATGACCAACCGGCCTTTATCATCAACGGAATGAAAGGAACTCCCCCTGAACATAAATTCACCCTTTTATACCACTTTATACCACTTGTTGCGCATAAAAACCGATTTTTAATCGAATGTCAAGGAAAAAATACGACCTCGACTCAATATTTTTTATAATAATTCGATGAAGTTAAATATAAATCGGGGGCACCTCCATCAAGGTGGAGCAATGTGGTGATTCAAATCGCTAAATCGGTCATCGGATCAATGTTTTCTAAAAAGAGCGCCGGCGTATTTACAGTGTTGGCGGTTCTTGCTATGAAGGCCCGCCAAAGGATGAATTTTTTTCAATGAATGTGGAGCAAAGGGGGGCGCTTTGGAAGCAGACGAAAAAGAAAAATCCCAGGAAGAGCTGGACTGGGAAAGCCGCAGACTTTGTTCGGACGAAGCCTGTATCGGCGTCATCGGCCCTGACGGTCGTTGCGGCGTTTGCGGAAAACCTGAAGATCCGAATTGCCATCAGATCCGAACAACCGAACCCATCGATGATACAAAGGGAACATACCGGCCGCACGAACCCAAACCCGACACCGAGGAGGAAACAACGGATTTGGATGCCTACTGGGAAAGCCGCAGACTTTGTTCGGACGAAGCCTGTATCGGCGTCATCGGTTCCGACGATCGCTGCAACGTATGCGGAACACCCGAAGAGCCCAAAACTACATAAGATCCGATCTCAAAGGGACCGGTCATGAAGAAAATCAAAATCGAACGCAAGCCTGATCAGAAGACGCTCCAAGAGGCCGGAGTTTTTGAATGGCCCATCTGGACTAAAGAGGTCTCGGAGTTTCCCTGGACCTACGACACCGAAGAAACCTGCTACTTTCTCGATGGAGAAGTGATCGTCACCCCGGAGGAAGGGCAGCCCGTTTCCATCGGAACAGGGGATCTCGTCACGTTCCCCAAGGGAATGTCGTGCACCTGGAAAATCCACAAAAGCGTCAAAAAGCATTATCGTTTTGAATAGGGCCATCCGGAGCATGCGACGAAAAGAAAAAGAGATCACGGATATTCAAGAGATCGAATCGGTGATTCAAAAAACCGAGATATGCCATGTCGCCATGGTGGACGGCGATCGGCCATATGTTGTTCCCATGTGTTTCGGTTATGATGCCGGTGCGCTCTTTTTGCACTCCGCCAAAGCGGGCCGGAAAATCGATATTCTCAAAAAAAACGCAAATGTCTGCGTGGAATTCGATACGGATGACGTTCTCGTTAAAAACGAAAGGGCGTGTCGATTCTCCATGCGTTACTCAAGCGTCATGGCCTTTGGAAGGGTCCGTTTCATTGATGATCCGGCTATAAAACGTAATGCCATGGACATCATCATGAGGCACTATGCCGATGGACCCTTCAGCTATACCGACGAAGCCTTTGAGCGAATGATGATCCTCCGGGTGGACATCGAAAACATGACCGGCAAGCGTTCAGGATGAAGGCCTTTTTACATGAAGCAACCTAAGACCGCCATTTCCGGAGTCGTATTGATGCCGGAAGATCGGAAGGAAGAGATCCTATCTTTAAAGCGAATTCCGACTGCGGTGAAAGCACTTTTTATCGGTGCCCGGGCCAGTCATGACTGGGAGCATACGCAGCGGGTCTGCCGCCTGTGCCGCCGCATGGGCCCTCCTGAAGGGGCGGATATGGAAGTTCTTCTGACAGCGGCCTATTTACATGACATCGGCCGATGCTACCAGGACGCCTCCAAAGGCAGAGTCTGTCATGCGGAAAAAGGGGCTCAGATGGCCGAGGCGATCATAACCCCTTATGGCTTTTCCCGGAATCGTCACGATAATATCCTTCATTGCATCCGTTCCCACCGGTTTCGCGGTAAACATGCACCGGAAAGCATCGAAGCCAAGGTCCTTTTTGATGCGGACAAGCTGGATGCCATCGGGGCGGTGGGGATCGCCCGGGCTTATCTCTTTGCCGGAGAAATCGGGGCCCGGCTGCACAATCCTTTCGTGAAAATTGAAGCCGCACGGCCCTATTCTAAAAACGACACCGGCTTTCGCGAATACCAAGTCAAGCTGTCAAAAATACGGAATCGTATGCAAACCGAAACCGGCAGGCGGCTGGCGGAAGACCGCCACCGGTTCATGGAAGTCTTTTTTCAGCAATTTCAAGAAGAACATTCAGGAAAGAGGTGAAGACAATGATTATCAACGTGGTAGAAAAAATCGACGACCGGGTCAAGGTGAATCACGTCCTGATCAGCGTTTCGGACAAATCGGGGCTTGAAACCCTGGTGAGCCGGCTTGTCGAAATCTGTCCGGGCATTCGGATCTTTTCGACGGGCGGCACCTTCGGCCGGATCCGGGAAATCCTCGGGAACAAGGCAAAGGCGATCCTACGGCAAGTCTCCGAATACACCGGGCAACCGGAAACCCAGGGGGGGCTGGTCAAGACCCTCGATTTCAAGGTCTACCTGGGGCTTCTGACGGAAACATACAACGAGGCACACCAAGGGGACTTGAAGCGTACGGCAAGCGTTCCCATCGACATGGTCGTCGTGAACCTGTATCCCTTTCAGGCGACCATCTCCAGACCGGGGACCACCGTGGAAGCAGCACGGGGCAACATCGATATCGGCGGTCCCTGCATGATCCGGGCGGCCTCTAAAAATTTCATCCGGGTGGCATCCGTGGTGGATCCTGAAGATTATCCGACCATTGTCAAAGAACTCGAGGCAAACAACGGCGCCACAACCCTGAAGCTTCGGTTCCGGCTGGCCCAGAAAGCCTTTTCCCACACCGCTGCCTACGATCGGGCCATCGCCGATTACCTTTCCGGCCGCAACTTCGACGATGTCTCGTCCTGCTACCCGTTTCTTGAATAGGAAACATGCATTCGAAGAGGTGATGAATGGAACAGATCTTTGCTGTTGCTGCGCTGTGGCTCGGACTGGCTGTTGTCTCCGCTGTTGTTGCATACCATTTACGGGTGTCCATCGCATTGGTTGAAATCTGCGTGGGAGTGATCGCTGCCGCCGTCGCGGGTTGTATCCAAAAAGGAGATGCTCTGGGCTCCAATTTGGAGTGGCTGCGATTTCTGGCAGCTTCGGGTGCGGTCCTGCTTACCTTTTTAGCCGGTGCCGAACTCGAGCCGGAGGTGATGCGGAAAAAATTGAAGGAGGTGTCGGTGGTGGGCTTGGTTGGCTTTCTGGCGCCGTTTTTAGGGTGCGCGGCTATCGCTCGTTACCTTTTGAACTGGGATCTCCGGGCAAGCCTCCTTTGCGGCGTGGCCCTTTCCACCACTTCCATGGCGGTAGTGTATGCGGTGATGCTGGAAACGGGATTCAACCGAACCGACTTCGGCAAAGGGATCCTGGGCGCCTGCTTCATCAACGATCTCGGTACCGTCATCGCTCTTGGCTTGTTGTTCGCTCCTTTCACATTTAAAACGCTGGTTTTTATCGGTGTCACAACAATCGTTCTCATCTTTCTACCTGCCTCCAGCCGCTTTTTCACCCAGATTTACGGATTTCGCACGGCGGCGATCCGAACCAAGTGGGTCATTCTCGTTTTGTTCGGGTTGGGAGCCCTGGCGCTTTGGTCGGGGAGCGAGGCCGTGCTTCCCGCCTATCTTGCCGGAATGTTCCTTGCCGAGTTTTCCAACGGTGACACGTTCTGGGTGCGACGCCTCCGAACCCTGACCGTGGGGTTTCTTACGCCTTTTTACTTCATCCGGGCGGGGACTTTCGTTTCTCTACCGACTTTGATGTCCGCACCTCTGGTTTTTCTGGCGTTGCTGGGAGGAAAGGTGTTGTCAAAGATTTTCGGTTTGTACCCCATCATCGGCCTGTTTCGTAAAAGGAATGACGAGCGGTGGTATTACACCCTCCTGATGTCCACGGGGCTTACTTTCGGCACGATCTCCGCATTGTACGGCTTCTCGCACGGAATCGTCAGCCAGGGCCAGTACTCCTTTTTGGTGGCCACTGTCATCGCCAGCGCAGTGATTCCCACTCTCATCGCCGGAATCGCTTTCTTACCGCGCCATCTCTTGCCTGAACCGGAACCAGGGGCAAGGCGGGTATCCACCGATACCACCCTCAGCGATGAAGGATGATAAACCTTATTTTTCTTTGCGTTCTTTCGATGGATTCGAGCAGATTCGGAAAACGCGATAACTCATCAGGCCAACAAATGGTGGGATCATTCGTACCATTTCAAGATCGCCGATGGGTCATCTCTCGGAATCTTAAAGGCATTTTCCGGCGCATCCGGATCCGCATACCCCAGGGCGATGCCCAGCAGGATCTTTTTGTCCTCCGGAATGCTGAGGGTATCTTTGATGTGATCGGCATAAGCCGTGATCAATCCGATGGGACAGGTGGCAAGCCCCTTGGCCTGGGCGGCGAGCAGCAGATAAGCCACGCTCAACCCCACATCCAGGTACCGGATCTTGGGAAAAACCTGATCCAGGGTCACAATGATGGCCACGGGAGCGCCGTAGAAACGACAGCTTCCTTCCTCGATGAATTGATTAAATGACTTTCCGGTCTTATCGATGAATGGTTGCATGATCCGAACAGAGGACCGGCTCCTTTCGGCAAAATGCCGGGGAAGCGGCTTTGCGGTTCCGGGACCGCAGGAGACCTGCATTTCCGTTCGGGCCTTTAAGAGCCTTCTGACCAACCGTTCTTTTTCCTCTCCATAAGTGACCACATACTCCCAGGGCTGCAGGTTAATGGCCGAGGGAGCCATCCCCGCAAAGGCGATAATCTCCTGGATCTCTTTCCGGGACACCGTTTTGTCCAAAAAAGCCCTGGCGCTTTTCCGTTTTTGTATCGCTTCGAATAAGTCCATTTTCCGGCCTTTTCAAGAATCAGTTTAAATCTTTCGGATGCCTATGCACCAACCTCTATCATGAAATGTCCGCCGCAAACAACCACTGCCACCCGCATTGACTTCTCAAAATATAAATCCTATGGTTTTTCATCTCCGTAGCATCATTCACGATGACTTATTCAAAAAGGAAGCGCCATGGAACGTGCTCTTTTGTGGTTCACGTGTGCCGCGGTCCACGATCCGGTTCGGCCGGTGCTTAAAAAGCCGGCGGTTATCGGCTGGGAAGCCAAATACCGGAAGGTCGACCTGGTCATCGAGCGCCCCTTCAAAGGAGAAGAGCTTTTGCGCCGCATGAAAGGATGGTTCACCGTGGACGTCGAAAAGGCCATCGAAATTTTTCAGCGGCACGGAAGGCTGAAGCTGATCGACGAGTTCGATCTTGTTTTGGAAACCGAAGATTCTTCAAAGATGAAGGCCGTCATCGAGGCGCTCACACAGGCTTTCGGAAAAGAGGCCTGGATAGAGCCGATTGCAAAGAGACGGCTCGAGTAATTGCCTGCCTAAGCATCCATCGGCGGAAGCTCTTGGACGTCATTGAATTGCCGCTCGATGGCTCGGGTCCCCATTTCGGAATTGTTCAAGAGCAAAAATTCTGGTAGCTTCCAATTCAATCCTAGACACAATCGCTCCTTCACGCTGGTTCGATCAGGAAAAAACGAGTCGGATGGTTCAAAATGGAATGGAAAACGGTCAATGCGGCAGGACGAAATCGAGTGATCGTCACCAAGACGCTTCCGGGAACCCGCTGGCTCGATATTTTAACAGTGGCCGACTGCCGGGTGGAAATCTGCCGGTCGGATGCGACTCTCTCTCTGGATGAAATCCGGTCCGCCATCGGATCCCGGTGCTACGGCGCCATCGGTCAACTGACCGAACCATGGGGAGAAACGCTGTTTGCCGCGCTGAAGACGGCCGGCGGCAGGGTCTACAGCAACTATGCCGTGGGTTTCAACAACGTTGACTTAGCCGTTGCCACCCGTTACGGGATCCCCGTGGGAAATACTCCCGGGGTTCTGACGGAAACCACGGCAGAGATGGCCGTGGCGCTGACCTTTGCCGCTGCCCGACGCGTCGGTGAAGCGGAACGGTTTTTAAGGGCGGGAAAATTTACCGGATGGCTCCCCACTCTATTTTTAGGGGAACGACTTTGGCGAAAGACGGTAGGGATCATCGGAGCCGGACGCATCGGCGAGGCATACGCCAGGATGATGGCGGAAGGATTCAAAATGAACATCCTCTATTATGACCTGCGCCCGAATACTGACCTGGAAGCCTACATCCAAGACTATGGGCGATTCCTGGAATCCCGGGGTGAGGCGCCGGTGACCTGTCGGCGAACCGAACGGTTGGAAGACCTTCTGCCTCAAGCCGACTTCGTGAGCATCCACACCGTCCTGGATGCATCCACACACCACTTGATTAACGCCGAACGCCTTTCGCTGATGAAGGAAACCGCCCTGCTGATCAATACCAGTCGGGGCCCGGTCATCGACGAAGCCGCGCTGGTGGCGCACTGCCGGAAGCACCCCGGTTTTCGGGCAGGATTGGATGTGTTCGAGGATGAACCGACACTCAAACCGGGTCTGTCGGATCTGGAAAACGTGGTGATCGTCCCCCATATCGCCTCGGCCAGCGGCTGGACCCGGGAGGGGATGGCCGTTCTTGCGGCCGCCAATGTCGCTGCCATCCTTCGGGGGGATCCTGTTTGGGCGGAAACCGATATAACGCCCTTCCTCGGAAAGAAACTCCCCCATGCTGCACCCAGCATCGTCAACGCCCGGGAATTAGGCCTTCCAATGGTTCAAGGTCAGCGCATCTGATCCGATTCGACCATCCCCTTTATCCATGGAACTCCGGCAGACTGACCTTCAAGAATGCTTTTTTTATTTCCACATCACTCATGAAGAAGCGCTGTCCAAGATCAGGTCGACGGGAAGGCTTTAGCCTCCTGGACCCCAGGATGGTCCTTTCCGCATACAGGTCAAGAATCGGGTCAACGGAATGATTCGAGCACCCTTTTCCAGTCCACCGGTTCATCCCATTGAGTCCGTGCAAAACAGTTTTCAAGACTGGCATCGCCTATTCTTTTCATTTTAACATAAGCTTGCTTTTGTCGGTGAAACACTGAAACCTTCGATGCGATTTCAAAAAAAAGGGAAACCTATAATGCTTGATCCTGAAGTCAGTTTAGGATACGAAGAAACCCTTCAGGGCCAAGGTGCATGAATTGATCCCATGCCTTTTTAATAACCCTTAACCCCAGGGAATCCAAACATGCCGACAAGAGCCTATTGGGCCGACAAGTATGTACTAAACCGGCGTTCAGGCCGGGATGCCATCCGGATGATCCGGCCGGGACAAAGAGTTTTCATTTCTTCCTGCGGCGGGGAGCCCCAGCACCTGGTCCGATTGCTGGCGGAGGAATTCACGCGCTTTCCGGATATCGAAATCGTCCGACTTTTCAGTATGGAAAGCGTCCCCTTGAGTTTGATCGCCACCAAGAGTCATGGCCAGAGTCTGAACATCCGATCGTTCTATCTGGGATCAGCCAAGGCGAAAGCTATTGAGAGAAACAAACGTTTTTTAACCCCCATCAACCTATCCGCCATCCCCCGGCTCTTTAAAACCCGGAGGATGCCCATCCACGTGGCCCTGATCCAAACGACCCCCCCGGACGATTTCGGGTGGATGAGCCTCGGCGTCTCCGTGGACATCACCCTTGCAGCGGCCACTTCCGCCGACCTCGTCATCGCCCAGATCAATTCCAAAATGCCCAGGGTTTTGGGAAGAAGCTTCCTTCACGTCAACGACGTGGATGTGTTCGTGGAATACGATGAAAACCTCCTGACCCTCGGTCCCCAGCCCGAACTCGAGTCGGCAAATATCATCGGCAGGCAGGTCGCCCGCCTCATCGACGATGGTTCGACCATTAATATCAGCATAGGCACCACCCACCAGGCCAACTTATTGGGTCTTTCCCAGAAAAACGACCTCGGTGTGCACTCTCGATTCATTACCGACGACGTTCAACACTTGTTCTCCACGGGGGTTATCACCAACCGAAAAAAGGGGTTCAACGAGGGAAAACTGGTGGCCAGCAGCGCTATGGGATCGGAAAATCTCTATGAATTTTTAAATGACAATCCGGCAATCGAATTTCAGCCTTCCGATTACGTCAACGACCCGACGATCATCGCCCGGCACCACAAAATGGTCTCCATGCATGTTGTCATGGCTATGGATCTCACCGGTCAGGTCTCCGCCGACGCCCTTCCTTACAATAACTTTTCAGGAGTCAACGGAATGCTCGACTTTATCAGGGGTTCGGCCCTTTCTGAAGGGGGAAAATCCATCCTCATGATGACTTCAACCTCCGGAGACGGAAAGAAAAGCCGCGTCGTCCCGTCTCTTTCGGATACGGCCGTGGTGGTTCCCCGGGGCGACGTTCAATACGTGATCACCGAATACGGGGCGGTGAATCTTTTAGGAAAAAGCCTCCAGGAAAGGGCCCTGGCCATGATCAGCATCGCCCACCCGAATTTCAGAGACGAGCTGTTCTTCGAGGCCAAAAAGATGGGGCTCCTCGATGCCGGGAGAAAGCGGCCCGACTTTTCCCGGGGCGTCTATCCCCTGAAACTCGAGGAGACCCGTATCATCAACGACCAGGAAGTGGTCATCCGCCCGGCAAAGCCGGTGGATGAAAGGCGGATCCAGGAACACTTCTATACCCTGGAAAAAGATGACGTGGTTTTACGCTTCTTCCACGCGAAGTCCGCTTTCAAACGGGATGAAATGGAGGGTCTGTCCCAAATCGACTACATCAATAACCTGACCGTCGTGGCGGTGGTCGGTGAATTCGGGTTCGGGAGGGTCGTAGGCATCGGGGAATATCTGCTGGACCCGGAGAAAAACATTGCGGAAGTGGCCTTTTCCGTGAGCAAAGATTTCCAGGGAAAGGGCCTGGGCAAAATCCTGTTTGCCAAGCTGGCTGAAACAGCCCTGGAAAACGGGATTGCGGGCTTTATCGCCTACACGTCCCCCCAAAACAAGAGTATGATCAACCTATTCAAATCATTGCCGTATAAAGTTCAAACCACCTTTGACGGCGACGTTCTGTTGCTGACTTGCCGATTCGACGAAACCAAGTGACTTTGATGTCTCCTATATGAATGAATCCAACAAGGAGCTTAAAATTCCCATGCATAAAATTTCTTTTCTTCCCCACCAAAAAGAAATCCGCGTCAAGGACAGAGAGATCCTCCTCCGGGCGGCCATGGAGGCCGGTGTTCATATCAATGCCTCCTGCGGTGGTGCCGGAGTCTGCGGCAAATGCCGCGTGATCATCGAACAGGGCCAGGTAGAAGACGGGATATCCGAGAAACTGAGCCCGGAAGACCTTAACAAAGGATACCGGCAAGCCTGTCAGGCGATTGTAACGGGGGACTTGGTGGTCCGGGTCCCGGTGGAATCTTTCATCGACGCCAGTGTTCTAAATGTCCAGAGCGTGCCCCGAAAAACCGCCCGCATCCGGGAGATGAATCTGGAGGACCTCAAGGAAAAGGGGCTTTTTTCCCCTCCGGTGGAAAAGAAATATCTTGAACTGACACCGCCTTCGGCCCAGGACAACCTGCCGGATACGATGCGACTGCTCGGTTTTTTAAAGCTGGTCCACGATGAACATCGTCTGGAGGTGGATCTGTCGGTGCTGAGAAAGATACCGGATGTGTTGAGAAACGGAAATTTCAAGGTCACCGCCACTTTAGCCCGTCCGGTTCGCGAAAAGGACGGTAGGACCCGTATCATCAACGTCCAGGCGGGAGATACGACCGCACATAACTATGCCATCGCCATGGACATCGGAACCACGACGATTTACGGACAACTCATCGACCTGAAAACCGGCGAAGTCCTTGAACAGTATGGGGATTTCAACGGCCAGATCAGCTACGGGGAAGATGTGATCAGCCGGATCGTCTATGCGGAAAAACCCGGAGGGCTTGAAAAGCTACATCAGGTGGTCATCGATACCATCAACAAGATCATCCAAAAGCTTTTTCGGAACACCCGCATCGATCCTGATGAGGTTTCCACCATTACCCTGGCCGGAAACACGACAATGACCCAGCTCTTATTGAAGATCAACCCCAAATATATCCGGCGCTCTCCCTACGTTCCGGCTTCCACCTTGTTCCCCCCCATTCGGGCCGTGGACCTGGGTATGGCCGTCAACGACCACGTGACCGCCCTTTTCTATCCCGCAGTCTCCAGTTATGTCGGGGGGGACATCGTATCCGGCATCATGGGTTCCGGAGTGTATCGTTCGGAAGAACTGTGCCTCTTTATAGACATCGGTACCAATGCTGAAATCGTCATCGGAAACAAGGACTGGCTCGCGTGTGCCGCCTGTTCCGCAGGACCGGCCTTCGAAGGGGGAGGCATCCAGTTCGGCATGAGAGCCACCAAGGGGGCCATTGAAGACTTCTCCATCGATCCCGCCACCCTGGAACCCATGGTTATCACCATCGGCAACGTCAGACCCAAGGGAATCTGTGGATCCGGGTTAATTTCAGTGGTGGCAACCCTTTTCGAAACAGGAATCATCAGCAATGACGGAAAATTCAACAGGAACTTGAAAACCTCACGGATTCGGAAGACCAATGGAATTTGGGAGTATGTGCTGGCTTTTAAAGACGAAACCCAGATCGACCGGGATGTTACCATTTCCGAACCGGACATCGACAATCTCATCCGGGCCAAGGGCGCCATGTTCAGCGGATGCATGACCCTTTTAGAAGAAGTGGGCTTGAATATCAGCGATATTCAACGAATTTATCTTGCAGGAGCGTTTGGCAGCTATGTGGATCTGGAAAGGGCAATGACCATCGGCCTGTTGCCTGAAACGGAACCGGATAGGGTGGTATATGTGGGAAACGGATCCCTCATGGGGGCCAAGATGAGTTCATTGACCAATCGCATCCGGCGCGATGTTGCGGAGGTGACCCAGAAAATGACCAACTTCGAACTCAGCGAAACTGCATCATACATGGATCACTACATTGCCGCGCTTTTTTTACCCCATACCAATTTGGAACGCTTCCCCAAACTGCAAGCCCGGTTGCAGGCACGAAAGGCATTGAAAATAAGATGAATTTGTTAAAAAAAGTAAATTCCATTCAGACAGTTTAACCTGTTGACAAGTCAAGTGGAGACATATAATAGGTATGTTTTGAATTAACGTTCTGGTTAGACCGCTAGAAAATCAATCGAAACCGGATTTTCGAAATGCACCGCATCTTGACTGCTCTTAAATATGCACAACGCCCGCAGAAGGGCTTATGAATATCGAAATCAATTTAAGAAAGGAGGCGAATAACCGCAAAACGCATTCAATTCATGGCATTGTGACATACCATCAACGAAAACTCTTAACACTGTGATGAGGAGGGAACATTGGGCTTTGAATTTTATAAAGAAAGTTACACCGGCAAGATCAGGGAGATCACCATCGGCAAAGGCGATGCGTCGGTGAAAGTGGGAGGGCAGAATTGCTATCCCTTCTACCTGTTCGAAGGAGAGATGCCCAATAAGCCCAAGGTCGCCATGGAAGTATGGGATATGAAGCCTGAAGATTGGCCGGAATCCGTTCTCTGTCACTTTAAGGATGTGGTTTCGGACCCGGCGGCCTGGGCAAAAAAATGCGTGAAGACCTTCGGCGCCGAGATGATCGTTCTCCAACTTAAAAGCACCGACCCCAACGGGAATAATGCCGGGGCGGCCGAGGCATCCCAGACGGTAAAAAAAGTAAGTGAAGCCATCAAGGTTCCGCTGATCGTCTGGGGCTCCGGCAATCTGCAAAAAGACGAGGAAGTCTTCAAGAAAGTGGCTGAAGAATGTCAGGGGAAAAACATCACCATCGGTCCCGTGGAAGATAAAAACCACAAGGGGATCGGTGCAGCAGCCATGGGATATGGCCAAACCGTGATTTCTTCATCCCCCATCGACGTAAACCTGGCCAAGCAGGTCAACATCCTGCTTGAAAACCTGGGTGTGCCGACCAACAAGATGGTCATCGATCCCACCACCGGAGGACTGGGCTACGGCCTGGAATATTCCTATTCGGTGATGGAACGGATCCGCATGGCGGCCCTGACCCAGAGTGACGACAAGCTTCAGCTTCCCATCATCAACAACCTCGGCAACGAAGTATGGAAATGCAAAGAAGCCAAAGAATCAGCGGAGAGCGCTCCCATACTCGGTGATCCGGAAAAGCGGGGAATCCTCATGGAAGCCGTGGGGGCTGTGAGCTATCTTCTGGCCGGATCCGATATTCTAATCATGCGTCATCCCGAAGCCATCCGAATGGTCAAGGCATTCATCGACTTGGCCATGGACGGCGGAGCCGCCCAGGACGTCGCTGCCATCCAAAAGAAGCTTCCTGCTGCCGACATCGATTACGCAGCGTTGGCTCCAACACCGGACCTGAGCATCGAAACGGCCAAAGATAAAAAGGCTGCACCGGCAGAAAAAGGCTGCACCAAAGGCCGCAGAAGCCCCTAAGGCTGCTCCTAAAAAAGCCGAACCGGCTCCGCCGAAAGCCGCTGCAAAGGAAGCGGTAAAACCCATGGCAGAAGCCAAAGCAGCAGCGCCGGAGGATGGAAGCCAAAGCCAAGGCGGAAGCCAAAGCCAAGGCGGAAGCCGAAGCCAAGGCCAAGGCGGAAGCCGAAGCCAAAGCTAAAGCAGAGGCTGAAGCCAAAGCCAAAGCCGAAGCGGAAGCCGAAGGCCAAGGCGGAAGCCGAAGCCAAAGGCAAAGCAGAGGCCGTGGCCAAAGCCAAAGCCGATAGGGAAGCCCAAGAAGAAGCCATCCGGGCACAGCGAGCTAAAGAAAGAGAAGCCCTTTCCGCACAGCGATCCACCGTGCAAAAGGCGAAGGTTCCGGCAACGGCCGCGGCCGAACAGAAATCCATGCCGGAAAAGCTCATCGGACTCCTGAACCGAATCCATAAAAGGGCCTCCTGATGCGCTAACGGTGCCAAAGGATCAGGTCCGTTTTTTTTAGATTTTAAATTGATTTTCAATCACGAGGAGGAACCTCTAATGGCAGAAGAAACAAAAGAAAAGGAAAAAATCAAAAAACTTGCTGACCCGGTTGCAGCATCCATTGATGCGGCGACGCAGCAAATGATCAAGCGGGCCCAGGAGCTTGGGGATCGACACGGTATTTGATCGGGCAGTCAGCATGAAGCCTTGTAACATCGGGATCCAGGGTATCTGTTGTAAAAACTGCGCCATGGGTCCCTGCCGACTCCCGCTGCACCAAGGACGTGGATCCGGAAAACGACGCCCGAAAAGGGCTTTGCGGTGCTACGGCCAACACCATCGCCGCCCGCAACTTCGCCCGCATGGTGGCTGCCGGTGCCGCGGCACACTCGCGACCACGGACGATGCGTGGCCGAAGTCTTCATGTCGGTGGCGCGGAAAGAAAGCCATGATTATAAAATCAAAGATCCGCAAAAACTTTTGGCCATAGCCCCGCATCTGGGAGTGGCTACCACCGTCGAGGTAGATGGGGAGACCAAGGACCGCAACATCGACGAGATCGCCCTGGAAGTGGCGGAAAAGGCCCTGGCAGAGTGGGGAAAACCCGAAGGTGAATTGCTGTATTTGAAACGAGCCCCCGCACCTCTCTACGAAAAATGGAAGAAATACGGGGTCCTGCCTCGAAACATCGATCGGGAAATCGTAGAGATCATGCACCGCACCCATATGGGCGTCGACCAGGATTACAAGAACATCGTCAAGCAATGCACTCGGGCATCTCTTGCGGACGGTTGGGGCGGCTCCATGCTGGCCACCGATCTACAGGACGTGCTTTTCGGGACTCCGTATCCGCTCCAGAGCGAAGCGAACCTGGGTGTTCTGAAGGCAGACCACGTCAACATCATCATCCACGGTCATGAACCGGTGTTGTCTGAGATGATCGTGGCGGCGGCCCAGAGTAAGGAAATGCTCGACTACGCCAAGTCCAAGGGCGCCAAGGGAATCCAACTGGGCGGCATCTGCTGCACGGCCAATGAAATCCTGCAGCGCCACGGGGTTCCCCTTTGCGGCACATTCCTGCAGCAGGAACTGGCCATCATCACCGGAGCCGTGCGATGCCATGGTGGTGGACGTCCAGTGTGTCTTCCAGAATCTGGCCAACGTGGCCAAGTGCTTTCATACCAAGCTGATCACCACCCATCCCATCGCCAGGATGGAACAGGACAACGTCACTCACATCGAGTTCGACGAACACCATGCCATGGAAGATGCCAAGCGCATCGTCAAGATCGCCATCGACAACTTCCAGAATCGTCGGAACCGAAGTCATGATCCCGAAGCAGAAAGCGATCCAGATCGCCGGGTTTCGGCGTGGAGATCCATCGAATACCACCTGGGCGGCACCTTCCGGGGTACGTATTATACCCTAAACGACAACATCATCAACGGACGCATCCGCGGCGTGGCCGGTGTCGTGGGCTGCAACAACGCCAGAACCCGTCACAACGAGGGGCACATCGCCATCGTCAAGGAGCTGATCAAAAATGACGTCATCGTGCTGACCACCGGATGCAACGGCATCGCCTGCGCCATGGAAGGACTCCTGACACCGGAAACCGCCGGTGTATTCTGCGGGCCGGGTCTTGACGAAGTCTGCGAGACCGTGGGTATCCCGCCGGTGCTGCACCTGGGTTCCTGCGTGGACAACAGCCGGATCCTGCTGGCGGCCACCGAAGTGGTCAAGGCCGGCGGGCCGTGGAAAGACATCTCCGATCTGCCTGCCGCCGGAAGCGCGCCCGAATGGATGAGCGAAAAAGCCATCAGCATCGGCCAGTATTTTGTCAGCTCCGGGGTTTACACGGTCTTCGGCGTGCACTTTGCCGGTCACCGGTGCACCGATATTCCAGAACTATCTCTTTAAGGAGATGGAAAAAATGTACGGCGGGATGTGGGATCTGGAAGCCGATCCCATCAAGCATGCCCAGAAGATGATCGCCCATATCGACAAGAAACGCAAAGCCCTGGGCATCGACAAGGCCCGGGACCGCGTCCTGATGGATATGGCGGATCGTCAGAAACTGGAAGCTTCTGCCTAATCGAAGTGATTGAACATAACCAAAAGCCTCAACGAAGGAGGATCTAACGTATGTCTAGATTCGTTGCATTTGCCGCCATTCAAGGTGGCTATAATATCGTTTCAAAAGTCGAAGGAAAATACAAAAAGGCGCTGCAGACCTATGATGCATCCACCAAGGTGGGTTTTCCCAATACGGCTTATTATCTGCCGGTCATTTATTCCCTTCTGGGGATGAAGGTGGAAACCCTCGAAGATATAAAAAAACCCCTCGACTTCGCCCGCAAGCTGCTTCCTCCCCATGTCAAAGGGTATAACCACCTACCCTACCTGGGGCCCCTTCTGGACGCCGGCATGGCGGCCTTGTTCGCCTTTGAGATCGAAGAGGCTCTGCGATACCTGGAACAACCGGATTTTTACCTGCATTCCGAAGAAATCGACGAGGCTGCAGGCAAGATCTGGCTGGGCGCCGCCGATGATACCGTATTCCGCAAACGCGGCGTGGAATTTGTGGATGGAACCGCTCCCGGGTTTGCCGCCATGGTCGGTGCGGCTCCCGATCCTGAAACCGCCAAGATGATCGTGGAAGAATACCAACGGCGGAGCCTTTACATTTTTTGCGCCGCCAACCAGAACGGAACCACACTGATCGAACAGCTACTGAAAGCCGGTGTCCAGGTAGGCTGGAACACCCGAATCGTTCCCTTCGGTCCGGATATCTCTTCGGCCATTTTCGCCCTCGGTTTTGCCAACCGGGCGGCCATGGCCTTCGGCGGTATCCAGCCCGGCGACTACAAACGGATGCTGCTTTATAACAAGAACCGAATCTTCGCCTTCGTCAACGCCTTGGGCGATGTGAATGCCGAATGGGCGGCGGCGGCGGCGGGATGCCGTCAACTGGGGATTCCCGACGCTGGCCGACACGGATATTCCGGAGGTCCTGCCCACCGGAATCTGTACCTATGAGCATGTGGTTGCCAATGTTCCGCACAGCGAAATGGTCCAGCGCTCGGTGGAGGTACGTGGACTCAAGACCACGGTTTCCACCATCGATATCCCTTGCTCTTTCGGACCGGCTTATGAGGGCGAACGGGTTCGAGGCGCCGATCTTTTCTGCCAGATGGGCGGCGGCAAGACCCAGGCAACCGAGCTGGCGAAGATGGCGGATATGAAAGAGATCGAAGACGGGAAAGTGATTGTGGTCGGGAAGGATCTCGATGAGATCAAAGAAGGGGAAAACCTACCCTTGGGTATCTACGCTCAGATCGCCGGCAGGAAGATGCAGACAGACTTTGAGCCGATCCTGGAACGCCAGATGCACCACCTGATCAACTATATCCAGGGCGTCATGCACATCGGTCAACGCGACATCGCCTGGATCCGTGTCAGCAAGGCCGCCATGGAAAAGGGATTCCGGCTCAAACACATCGGGGTCGTCCTGCATGCCAAGTTCCACCAGGATTTCGGCAGCATTCTGGACAAGGTGCAGATCACTCTGTACACCAACAAGAAAGATGTGGATGCGCTGACCAAAAGAGCCCGCGCAGGATTACAAGATAAGGGACGAGCGGGTGGAGAACATGACGGACGAGGGTGAGGAGATTTATTATTCCTGCACCCTTTGCCAGTCCTTCGCCCCCACCCATGTCTGCAGCGTCAGCCCGGAACGAACCGGTCTTTGCGGCGCTTACAACTGGATGGACTGCAAGGCCTCCTTCGAGATCAACCCCACCGGCCCGAACCAGCCCATCGAAAAAGGGGAATGCCTGGATCCGGAGCTGGGACAGTGGAAGGGCATCAATGAATTCGTCAGAAAGGCATCTAGGGGCGCCATCGATCACTATAACTTCTATTCCCTGGTCAAGGATCCCATGACCACCTGCGGATGCTGCGAGTGCATCGCCGCCATGCTGCCGTCCTGTAACGGCATCATGACGGTGGGCCGGGACTATAACGGGGAAACGCCGTGCGGGATGAAGTTCACCACCCTGGCGGGCGTCATGGGCGGCGGGGCTTCGTCCCCGGGGTTCGTCGGGCACTCCAAGTTCAACATCACCCAGCGGAAATTCATCAAGGGTGACGGGGGCCTCCTGCGCATGGTGTGGATGCCCAAGATCCTCAAGGAAGAGATCAAGGAGCGCATCCTGAAACGAGGCGAGGAATTGGGAGTTCCCAACCTCTATGACATGATCGCAGATGAGACGGTGGGAATCACGGAAGAAGAAATTCTTCCCTTCCTCCAGGAAAAGGGGCACCCGGCCCTTTCCATGGAGCCGCTCATCTCTTAGGATTAGAGCCTTCGGAAACGGGGTCCCGTAAAAAGACCCCGTTCCCCGGATATGGATATTTTCAAGCCTGATAAGGAGAAAAAAATGGCATTAACCGGTATTCAGATCTTCAAGCTCCTGCCGAAAACCAACTGCAAGGAGTGTGGTGTTCCCACCTGCCTTGCCTTTGCCATGAACCTGGCCTCCGGAAAAGCCGAACTCGACAGCTGCCCGTACGTTTCGGAGGAAGCCAGGGCGCAACTGGCGGAGGCGTCTGCGCCTCCTATCCGTCCGGTCGCCATCGGAAAAGGAGTTCGGGCGTTCACGGTGGGCGGTGAAACGGTCCTCTGCCGCCATGAAAAGACCTTTTATAACAAGCCCGTCTTGGCGGCGCTGGTGAAATCCGACATGGACGACACTCAACTGGAAGTCAAACTCAAAGCATGGAATGCCTTTCAGTTCGAACGCGTCGGGCTTAACCTGCGTCCGGAAGTGGTGGCATTGAAAGACGTCAACGGCAATGCGGCGGCATTTGCGAAAAAGGCCAAGACCATCGCCGAAACTTCGGAGTTCAATCTCGTTTTGATGTCGGAAGATCCCAAGGTCATGAAGGCAGGGATCGAAGCCTGCTTATTTAAGCGACCCCTCATATACGCCGCCACTGCGGCCAATGCGGAAGATTTCGGCAAACTGGCAAAAGAAAACGATCTGCCGCTGGCCGTCAAGGCCGACTCCATCGAAGGACTCATTCCGCTTACCGACAAGCTGACAGGAATGGGGCTCAAAGACCTGGTCTTGGATCCAGGTTCCCGCAAGATCAAAAAAGCCCTGGAGGATCAGGTGGCCATCCGTCGTGCGGCCCTTAAAAACCTAAACCGCAAGGTGGGGTTCCCCACCATCGTCTTCCCTTGCGAAATGGCCTCCAACCTGGACATGGAAACCCTGATCGCAGCCATGTTCGTGGCAAAATACGGCGGAATCATCGTCCTCTCCGATTTTGCGGGAGAATCGCTTTTCCCGATGCTCCTGGAACGCCTCAACATCTATACCGACCCGCAGCGTCCCATGACCGTGACCCAGGGGATTTACGAGATCGGTAATCCGACTGAAGATTCCCCGGTCCTCGTTACCACCAACTTCGCGCTGACGTACTTCATCGTATCCGGCGAAATTGAGGGAAGCAAGATCCCGTCCTGGCTTTTGATCAAGGATTCCGAGGGGCTTTCGGTCATGACCGCATGGGCAGCCGGGAAGTTTGCCGGCGACGACGTCGGCATGTTCGTGAAAAAAAGCGGCATCGAAAACAAAATCAAAAAGAAAGAGGTGATCATTCCCGGATATGCGGCGGCAATCGCCGGCGACATGGAAGAAGAATTGTCGGGATGGACCGTGACTGTAGGTCCCCGGGAGGCGGCCCATATCCCCGGCTTCCTCCGGTCACGATAAAGGAAGGCTTAAAGCCGTCACTTGTCAACCCAAAGGAGGCGACATGTTACTGATTGGTGAAAGCTTAAACGTCATTTCGAGAACGATCGGCCGGGCATTTAAGGAGCGCGATCCGAAGCCGATTCAGGAAGAGGCCCTTTTCCAGAAGGCGAAGGGCATGGATTACATCGATATCAACCTGGGCCCTGCCAAGAAGGATGGTCACGAACTCATGCCATGGGTGGTAAAGACGGTCCAGGAAGTCGTCGATGACATTCCCTTGGTTTTAGACACCTCAAATATTGATGCCATTGCAGCAGCATTGAAAGTCTGCAAGCTTCCTCCGATCATCAACTCCATCATGGTGCGACCGGAGCGCTACCAGCGGATGGTCCCTATGGTTGCCGAATACAATGCGAGTTTCGTCGCTCTCATGTGGGGCCCGGAGGGTTTGCCAAGGGACGAAAACGAGCGGGCCGCTTTGTGTGTAGAGTTGGTCTTCTTCGCTAATGAGGCGGGTATTCCCAATGAGAACATTTGGGTGGACGGCATTGTTACGCCGGTTAACATCCAGCAGCCCCAGGCCATCAGCCTGATGGAGTTCCAAAAGATGCTCCCTGACATTTGCCCGGGAGTCAAGAGCACCTGCGGTTTATCCAACATCTCCAATGGGCCACCCGATCACCTGCGGCCGATTTTGAACCAGACCTACATGGTGATGTTGCAAAAATGCGGCATGCAATCGGTGATCTCCGATCCGCGTGACGATCCACTCACCGCCATTGCCAGGGGCAAGCGTCCGGATATCGTCGAACTGATCTACAAGATAATGGACGGTGAGGAACCGGATATGAAAAGCCTTTCCAAGGAGATGCGGGATTACGCCAAGACGGTCAACGTCATCCTTGGAAAGACTCTGTATTCGGATTCCTGGTTGGAAATTTAGACGATCCCGTCTTAAGGGTTGGATGCCGGCCTTTCATCGGAGCCGGCGCAGAAGTTGAATGGACACATTCTCGTTGGATCGCAGGAGTTAGAAGGAGCGAAGTCCGCAAAACGAGCGTCGCAATTAGCGATTTCGCCGGCATCCAATACCCTTAAAGGCAAAGATCATGCCCCGCATCGACGATTATATCGCATCCCGAAACCTTGCCGCCGCCACGCTGGCGGCGGAACCATTTATGGAGATCTGTAACCGGTCAGCGTTTTTGCGGGAAAATGAAAATACCTTCATCGTCCCTTTCCTAAATCGGGTCTATCGTGTCGGTTTTCCGGAATTTTCTTTCAAGGACAGGGATGTACCGCAAAAAGACGTGCCGATCCAGGAACAAGTATTGATCCTTCATTACATGGCTGGAAGCAAATCAGGGTCTCCTGAAGGACGATGGATTTCTTATCGGGAGATCCCGGGTGCTTCCTTTTACTACAGCGCCTTTGTCCAGCGGGCCGTGGAACCCTTGAAAAAGGTCTTCGGCTCCGACGCCGCAGGACTGAAACGGGCCGCAGAAAGACTCGGTGCATCTGAAATCCAAGAAGGAGACAGCGCATTCGAACTGTTTCCCTTCCCCAGAGTTCCCATCCGGCTCATTCTATGGGCCGGTGATGATGAATTCGCACCTGAGGCCAACATTGTTTTTGACCGAAGCATCGGAACGATCCTTTCCCCTGAGGACGTTGCCTGGCTGTCCGGAATGGTCGTCTACCGGCTCATCGCCCTGTCCCGATAATTCCCCCCCTTTTTTTTAAATTGAAATCCACCAAGCGCTTCGATCTTGAAACCGGACATTTTATTTGTTCTAGACAGTCGGGCAAATTCGACTTGACGCCTTGCAACTTCGTCAATTATAATAGTCCAATATATGTATTCTGGGGGATCGTCTAACGGCAGGACAACGGGTTCTGGCCCCGTTAATCTAGGTTCGAATCCTAGTCCCTCAGCCAAATCCTTCCTTTTGTGTCCATTGCATACCCTGCAGTTGAATAAAAACATGACATGGTATAGAAAAAAAGAATGATAACAGGACATTTGAATACGTTTAGGCATGGTTCGCGAAAAAACTTCTTAGAATTTGACTTGGATGAATTTTTACCATAGGGATTGCCGGTAGTGCGATTCGCTGCAACCGGCGGCGCAACTGAACTGTTAAGGAGACAGGGTATGGCTTCCGAGGAGTTGAAGCCCGCATCGAATTTCATCCGAAACATCATCCAAGAAGATCAAAAAGCCGGGAAATGGGACGGAATATTGCAGACCCGGTTTCCCCCCGAGCCCAACGGATATCTTCACATCGGACACGCCAAATCCATTTGTATCAACTTCGGGCTGGCCGCCGAGTTCAAAGGGAAATGCAACCTCCGATTCGACGACACGAATCCCACCAAAGAGGAACAGGAGTACGTGGAGTCCATCAAGGCGGATGTTCGCTGGCTGGGTTTCGACTGGGAGGATCGAGAATACTATGCATCGGATTACTTCGACACCCTCTATGAATATGCCGTTCAGCTGATCCAAGAAGGGAAGGCATATGTGGACAGCCTGAGCGCCGAAGCAATCCGGGAATACCGGGGAACCCTGACGGCTCCCGGCAAAGAAAGCCCATACCGAAACCGATCCACGGATGAAAATCTCGACTTGTTTGAGCGTATGCGGAAGGGCGAATTCGAACCGGGTACCCACGTGCTGCGGGCCAAGATCGACATGGCTTCTCCCAATTTGAACCTGCGGGATCCGGTCCTGTATCGGATCCTGTTTGCCGAGCATCACCGCACGGGAAAAAAGTGGTGCATTTATCCCACATACGATTTTGCCCATGGACAATGTGATTCCATTGAAAAGGTCACGCACTCCATATGCACCCTTGAATTCGAAGACCACCGACCCCTGTACGATTGGATTCTTGAGGCGCTGCGGATTCACCACCCCCAACAGATCGAATTTGCCCGTCTCAACCTCACCCGGACGGTGCTGAGCAAGCGAAAACTCATCCGGCTCGTTGAGGAAGGATATGTCACCGGATGGGACGATCCCCGAATGCCGACCCTTTCGGGCTTAAGGCGCCGGGGATATACTCCGGAAGCCATCCGTAATTTTTGCGATCGGATCGGCGTGGCCCGACGCGACAGCACCGTCGACATCGCGTTTTTGGAATATTGCGTCCGGGAGGACCTTAACCGCATATCGACCAGGGTCATGGCTGTGCTGCGGCCATTGAAAGTGGTCATCGAGAACTACCCGGAGCAGCAGGCGGAGATGCTCGAGGCCGTCAACAATCCCGAAGACTCCGGCATGGGAACCCGGCAGGTCCCCTTTTCACGGGAAATCTATATTGAACGCGACGATTTCATGGAAGATCCCCCCAAGAAGTATTTCCGGCTTTCCCCGGGTCGGGAGGTCAGACTGCGATACGCCTATTTCCTTACCTGTGTGGGTGTTGTCAAGGATGCACAGACAGGAGAAATTGTTGAGGTCAGATGCACCTATGATCCGGCCACCCGGGGCGGAGATGCTCCGGACGGCCGTAAGGTCAAGGCAACCCTTCACTGGGTGAGCGCTCCCCATGCCTTCGAGGCCGAGGTGCGTTTATACGATTACCTCCTCAACGATCTGCCCGAATCGGAAGAGGGCAGGGACGTCTCGGATTTTAAAAGCCGGATCAACCCGGCTTCTCTATCGGTTCTTCCCTCATGCAAGCTGGAGCCGGGTCTTTCCGAGGCAAAACCGGGAAGTCGGTACCAGTTCGAAAGAATGGGATATTTTTTCGCGGATCCGGTTGATTCAAAACCCGGTAAGCCTGTCTTTAACCGGATCGTGACGCTCCGGGACACTTGGGTCAAGATTCAAAAGCAGTCCCAAGGTCAGGCAGCCGCCACAGTCGGCCAATCCCGTATTTTTTTAGATTCAGAACAGTATTTTATTCAAGCATGATTCTTAAAGACTCAACTTGCGGTCCATATTGACAATATTTTCCGTCTTCGATAATTGGAACATAGACAGGATGCTCATTCGGGTCACTATCTTGGTCACTCGTAAAAAAGCGAACCTCGCAAAAACGAAGTCAAACATGAAAAGGAGAGAGTAAATGAAGAAACGGATTGCTTTAGGTGTGGTGTGTCTTTTTTTGTTGGGGGCGTTTGCGTCGGTTTATGCGGCTGATGTAAAGCTTGTTCTGGCAACCGGCGGGACTGCCGGAACCTACTATCCCTTCGGCGGTGCCATGGGAAAAATCTGGAACTCCAAGATTCCCGGTATGAACGTGACTGCTCAGACTTCCGGTGCATCCGGCGAAAATATCCGTCTGATCAATAAGAAAGAAGTCGAACTCGCATTGGTTCAGAGCGACACCCTGGATTTTGCTTTTAATGCCAAAGAGGCTTTCAAAGAGCCCCTCAAGGACATGAGCGTGATCGCCGTCCTCTATCCCGAGATCATTCAGGTCGTGGTGAGGGGTGACGGTCCTGTTAAAAAATTCTCGGATCTGAAAGGACTGAAAGCCGGTGTGGGAGCTCCGGGGAGCGGCACCGAGGCCAATTTCCGGCAGTTGATGGAAGCTTACGGGCTGATGAAAGAGGATGTCAATGCGCAATATTTATCTTTTTCAGAGAGCGCCGAACAATTCAAGGATAAGCACATCGACGCCTTCATCGTGACGGCAGGCATTCCCAATGCCGCCATCATGGATATCAGCACCCAGCACAATGTCCGGATTCTGGACATTTCAGGAGATGAGGCGAAAAAACTGATCCAGAAATACCCCTTCCTCGCTGTCGCCAAGATTCCCGCCAATACGTATAAAAATCAGACCCAAGAAGTTACCACGGTGGCTGTAAATGCAGTCCTCATTGCAGGCAACAGTTTGAAAGAAGACGTCGTGTATGGGCTCACCAAAGCCTTATTCGACAACCAGGCCGATCTGGCTGCCGCCCATGCCAAAGGAAAGGAACTGAATCTGCAGACTGCGGTTCAGGGTGTATCCATTCCATTCCATCCGGGCGCCGTCAAGTATTATAAAGAAAAAGGCGCAATGAAATAGAATCCGATCAACGGCGCGGCCTCCAGGGCCTTCTTCCCCAAAAGAGGCTGCGCCCATTTTTTATGAGACGCGGACTCGTTATCAGCCTTCTTTTGCTTGTTCCGGCAGTCGTCTTCTTTTTAGGGTGCCCTTTTATCCGGGTCCTCGAGATCCGGAATGATGATAACGGAAAGGTCTTGAGATACACCCGGATGCGCCTGGGCGAGGAATTCATCCTCTCGTTCACGCACTCTGTCAACAAGCGTCCCGTCTATGATACGCTGCGGGTGGAAAAAGATTATCTTGTAATCGTAAAATCCCGATTCGATGCATTCGGTGCCGGTATGCCGGACTCATCCACAAAAGAGGGAACGCTCACCCTGGCCCAAGACGGATGGCTGGAATGGAGCACCAACCGCCCTGTTCCGGAAATTACCGTTCGGGTCGGATGGACGGCGGAACACAAGCTGCATCTTAAAGACAAAGTAGATCCGGCTTTCGGATCTATCGGAACCCGGGACCCCTGTAACCCTGAGGGTTTGCCAAATTCGGATCCTTGATTTCATAAGAGATGGATTGACGCCTTGAAAGAATCGGAGAAAGATAAGGCCAGTTCAGGCATGCTGACCACCCGAATGGAAGGTGTGGAGGCGGTATCCAAAGAAGAAATCGAAGAGATCCTGAAAAAAGTCGACAAGGAGTCATCCGCCCGAAAACTCAGCGGATTTCATCGCTGGATCGTCTATGTTATCGGAGTAGGCTGGTCGGTCTTTCAGGTATACACGGCGGCCTTCGGGCTTTTGCCTGCCCAACTCCAGCGCTCCGTTCATCTGGCTTTTGCCTTTGTTTTAACGTTTATGTTGTTTCCGTTTCGTTCCTTCAAGAGCTCCGATCGTCTGAATTGGTATAATTACCTGCTGGCTGCTCTCGCAGCCTATGTGGGCCTTTATATGGCCTTCAACTATACCCGCATCATGGAAGCCGGAGGGGACTATGCCGATGTGGACTATGTGTTTGCGGGATTCGGCATCCTGCTGACCTTGGAGGCGACCCGTCGGGTGGTCGGTCTTCCGATCGTCTGCATTTCCGCATTTTTCCTGATATATGCCTATTTCGGAGCCTTTTTCCCGGGCTTCATGGAGCACCGAGGCTATTCCTTACAGCGCATCGCCTCCCACATGTATCTGACCACCGAGGGGATATTGGGTATTCCATTAGGGGTGGCAGCGACCTTTATCTATCTTTTTATCCTCTTCGGTTCTTTCCGGGAAAAAACAGGTCTCGGGCAGCTCTTCATCGATGTATCCAATGCGGTAGCCGGCTGGGCTTCCGGAGGTCCGGCCAAGATGGCCGTCATTACGAGCGCCCTGGAAGGCACCGTGTCCGGCAGTTCGGTGGCCAACACGGTAGAGTCCGGCAGCTTGACTATTCCGATGATGAAGCGCTTGGGATACCGACCTGAATTTGCGGCTGCAGTGGAGGCTTCGGCCTCCACCGGCGGTCAGATCATGCCGCCGATCATGGGGGCGGCGGCCTTCATCATGGCCGAATTCCTAAACATCCCCTATTTAGACATTGCCAAGGCGGCGGCCATCCCGGCCTGCCTCTATTTCTTCGGCGTCTTTATGGAGGTCCACTTCGAGGCCAAACGCTGCAAGCTGAGGGGATTAAGCCGGGACGAACTGCCCCGATTCGGTACGGTGATGCGGGAACGGGGACATCTGTTTTTCCCTCTCTTCGCTATTGTGGCATTTCTTGGGATGGGATTTACTCCGCTTTACGCGGCGCTCATGGGTCTGGTGGTTTGCATTTTTGCAGGGGCTTTACGCAAATCGACCCGCATGAGCTTCAGAGAGATCGCCGATGCCTTTGAGCTGGGTGCCCGAAACGCCATCGGGGTCGCTTTAGCCTGTGCTTCCGCCGGGATCATCATCGGGGTGATCACCCTTACGGGTTTGGGGCTCAAGATGGCAAACGGTCTGGTGGAGTTGGCCGGCGGATACCTGCTCCCGACACTCTTTTTCACCATGATTACATCGATTATCCTCGGAATGGGCGCACCGACGACGGCCAATTACATCATTACATCCACCATCGCGGCCCCGGCCCTCATCCTGCTTAAAGTTCACCCGTTGGCGGCCCACATGTTCGTCTTCTACTTTGGAATCATCGCCGACATCACACCTCCGGTGGCACTGGCTGCCTACGCCGGATCGGGGATCGCCAAATCCAACCCCATGATGACAGGACTCATTGCCACCAAGCTTGCCATCGGCGCCTTTATCGTTCCGTACATTTTCGTTTACAATCCATCCATGCTCTGGATCGGGACCACGGCCATCGGCCTTATCCAAACCCTCATTACCTCCTGTATCGGGATGACGGCGATCGGGGCATCCATGATCGGCTTTTTTCTTACGAATATGAACTGGTTCGAACGGGGTTTGTATTTTATAGCCGGCCTCATGCTGATCGATCCGGGCGCTTTAACCGATGTCACCGGACTCGGCATTCTGGCGGTGGGACTGCTCTATCAGTTGCAAAAGAGAAAAACGGAGCAGCAGCCTGTATAGAAAAAGCCGTCAACCTGTGAGGCAGGACTATCGTTTGTCCTTGAAAACCAGTTTCCCGCCATAGTATCCTGCTACAGTGGCAGCCGTCAGCATGATGAGATGGATCAGGAGAAAGAGCCATCGGCCGGCGGAGGGTTGTCCCAGGATCATGGGATCCGCTGTTCGCCATAAAACCAGGATCAACGCCGTAAGAGTGACGGTTCCCCCGCACGCCATCTTGATCTTGAAGACCCGGGTAAGTGCTCCTTTAAAGCGGCTCTTCCAGTCCGAGTACCCCGAATACAGAACCGCGGGCATGGCGCACAAGACAAAAATCATATTGAAATAAGACGCCGTAGCCAAGGGAGTAAAGGCGAAAAGAACAGCAAGGAAAGCGAAAAAGACCGAAACGGGTAAAAGGCCGTTGGGGATATGCACCGACATGGGATGGATGTGGAACTTGTATATCCATCGGGAGAGGATATCAAAGGGTTCCAAAGAAGATTTAGGGACGGCTTGAGGTATCGGCTCTTTTTCAGCGGCTTTTGGTGGAGGAATCGGTTTTTCCTCGGTCACCTCGATAAATTGGCTTCTATCTGCACCGCAGACCGGGCATTTTTCCGGGGGTTCATCCCCGGTATGCACATAACCACAAACCGTACATTTCCACTTTCGCATAACAAGTATCCTTAAAAAAGGCTCACCTTTAAACACCATTGATTTTTAAAGCGTTTTTTGTCGATCAGGGAGTCGATTTTGTTTTAAAGATCCATGCATTTTCGGCTTGTGGCCCGAATTTATCATCCTCCATGAACCTGTAATTGCCGATTACCATGGTCTCGGATGTCCCGTCAACCTGTTTGAAGGTTTTACGCGGGATGTCCCGGGCTGTTTCAGAGATTTTCTACGCAGCGCTTCCAGTAGCGGGGCTGAAAAGGCATCCATTTTTTCCGACCGATTTGCATCTGCTTACCCCCTATTTTCAATTTCAAGTAGAAAGGAAAAGTGCTTTGTGATACAAAAAATAGGGTTTCAGTTTATCCCCTGTTGCGGAATGCTTTGGGGAGTTGCCGTAAGAAGGATGAAGATCGTATCGCACGGGCGGTCGGGCTTCTTAGCTTTTCAATCCAAAGGAGGGAATATCATGTGGAAAAAGAATGTAGCGGTAGTTTTGATGGTCTGTCTGGCGGCGGCTTGCTTTATGGTTAAAGCAAAAACCGCTGGGGCTGTTGATAAGCCGTTTATCTTCGGATTGCTCCTGGTGGGTCCCTATAACGACCACGGCTGGAGCCAGGCGCATTACGATGCCGGTCAATATATAGAGAAAAAGCTGCCCGGCACTAAAATGATCTATATCGACAAGGTCAACCCGGCGGACCGGCAGGGCGTGACGATCCCGCAACTCGTGGACGATTTGGCGGAAAAAGGGGCGCGTCTGATCATCGCCAATTCCGATGACATGAAGGACGGTACCCGGGAGGCGGCCAAGCTGCACCCGGATATCCATTTTCTTCACATCTCCGGCGATGATGTGCTGACTAAAAAGGCCACTAAAAACCTTTCAAACCTCATGGGAAAAATGGAATACGGCAAGATGATGGCCGGTTTTGCGGCGGCCATGACCACGAAAACCGGTAAGATCGGTTACCTGGGACCTCTGATCAATGAAGAGACTCGCCGCCTGGCCGCCGCCTGCTTTCTGGGTGCCAAATATGCCTGGGAAAACGTCCTCAAGCGGGATCCCAAGGAACTTTCCTTTCAGGTGACCTGGATCGGCTTCTGGTTTAACATCCCCGGAGTGACGGCCGATCCCACCCAGGTCTGCCAGAACTTCTTTAACACCGGGCATGATGTGATCATCTCCGGCATCGACACCACGGAAGCTGTCATCGTTGCCAAGCAGAAAAAGCAGGAGGGAAAGTCGGTCTGGGCTATCCCTTATGATTACATCGGCGCCTGTGAAGGCGCATCCGAAGTTTGCCTGGGGGTTCCTTATTTCAACTGGGGTCCCGGATATCTCGAATTCATCAAGGCTTCCAAGGCCGGCGCCTGGAAATCCAAATGGGTGTGGCTGGGTCCGGACTGGAAAAACATCAATGATCCGGACACCAGTTCCGTTGGTTTTTCGACCGGGCCGGCCCTTTCCGGGGAGGCCAAAACAGCCCTGGACGGGTTCATCAAGGATTTAGGGGGCAAAAAAGTGAACCTCTTCAAAGGACCCCTTTCTTACCAGGACGGCAGTGTATTCCTCAAAACAGACGAAGTCGCCACAGACTCCCAGATCTGGTACATGAAACAGCTCCTGAAGGGAATGATCGGCCAGGGCGGCTCAAAGTAGCTGCTCCAACCCGGCCTTTTTAAAGGGATCTATGCTTAGCGCAGAAGGAAAAACGCTCCCTTCTGCGTTTCGCATCTTATTGTCTTGTATTCAAAAGATGCATTGAAATGGCATCCGATCCGGGAGCGCGGATGGCTGTCGAACTGATCGATATTCATAAAGAATACGGCCCGCTGAAAGCCAATCAGGGTATTACCATCTGTTTTGCTCCGGGAAGCATCCATGGGATTTTAGGGGAAAACGGCGCCGGAAAGAGCACCCTGATGAAGGTTCTGGCCGGTTTTACCCCGAAAACCCGCGGTCTCATCCGAATCGATGGATCCGACACCGAATACCAAACCCCGGCGGAAGCCTCCAGGCTTGGAATCGGGATGCTGTATCAGGAGCCGGTCGACTTTCCCGTCCTCAGTGTTTTAGAAAATTTCATGATCGGTCAAACCCGGGGGTTTCGGCTGAACCGGATGGCGACCCAAAAACGGTTCGAAACCCGTTGCCTCCATTTAGGATTCACCCTTCCCCCGGAAATCCCTGTCCAAAAGCTTACGACCGGAGAACGTCAACAACTCGAAATCATCAGGCTCCTGTCACTGGGCGCCAACGTCCTGATCCTTGATGAGCCGACGACGGGGATATCGAGCTTTCAGAAGGAAACCCTCTTTCAGGCGCTCAAGGCTCTGGCCAAAGAAGGAAAGACGCTCATCCTGGTCTCTCACAAGCTCGAGGACATCGAAAGACTCTGTGACCGGGTTTCGGTTTTGCGCAAGGGCAGGGTCACCGGTGAAATGGAGCGGCCTTTTGATACGGAGACCTTGCTGAAGATGATGTTTGGGTCGGTGCCGTCCCCCTTGAGGCTTTCTCAGACCACAGCGGGCGGGCCCCTTTTGAGCATGGAAAATGTTTCGGCCACTGGGGATCGGGCAGGTTTGAGAGGGTGCAGCGTGGTGATCCGTGAGAAAGAGGTTGTCGCCCTGGCAGGGTTGGAAGGAAGCGGTCAGGGCGTTTTCCTGCGGCTGGCCGCCGGGCTGAAAACTCCGACATCCGGCAAGATCCATCTGCAGGGCGAGCCGATGGCCGGGAAAGACTGCATCGCTTATCAAAAGAAAGGGGTCACCTTTTTGCCTACGTCCCGACTGGAAGAGGGATTGATAACGGGACTTACCATCTCCGAGCATTTCGCTCTCAAGGCTTCCCATGGATTCCGGGTGCGCTGGAACGATGCTGAACAACAAGCACAAGCGCGCATCAAGCAGTTTCGGATCAAGGGAAAACCGGGGATGCCGGTTGAGTCCCTTTCCGGTGGAAATCAGCAGCGCCTTTTATTATCTTTTTTACCGGATACACCCAACCTTCTGCTTCTTGAAAAACCGACAAGGGGATTGGATCTTGAATCCACTTTCTGGGTCTGGGAACATCTCTATCATTACCGCGAAAAAAAGACTGCCATCGTCTTTTCCTCTTCGGAACTGGAAGAAATCCTCATAGTGGCTGATCGGGTCCTGGTCTTTTTCAACGGCGGCGTGATCCGGGACATAAAGACGGCTCAGACGAATATCCATGATCTGGGCCGGGCCATCGCCGGGAAGGTCTGATGATCAGGCAAGCGAAAGCAAAAGCATGATCCAGAGGCACTGGAAGGCTTTCGGGTTATCCCTGGCCGGTGTTTTCGGTTTTACTACGGCAATCCTGGTGTTGGCCGGCGCGCCGCCGTTGGATGCCTATTGCCATTTGCTCAAAGGGTCGCTGGGGTCCTTGAACAAGATGGGCGCCGTACTCACTGCCTGGATCCCCTTGACCCTTTGCGCCGTCGGCCTCTTGTATACCTTCCGCATCGGTCTCTGGAACATCGGCGTCGAAGGGCAGATGATCATGGGGGCTGTTTTTGCCACGGCGGTTCTTCGTTGGGGAGTGGAAAGCCGGGTTCCCCTCCTTTATTTGGCCTTGGCCTTTCCGGCAGCCGCCTTAGGGGGAGGGTTTTGGGCTATAGGCGCGGGGATCCTGAAGACCAAGGGAGAGGTTCACGAGATTTTTGCCGGACTGGGGCTGAATTTCGTCGCACAAGGGATCCTTTTATACCTGATCTTCGGTCCCTGGAAACGCCCGGGGGTGGCCTCCATGAGCGGTACGGAGGTTTTTCCGACGGATCTTTGGCTTTCCTTTTTACCGGGGTTGCGCCTTTCTCCGGCGGGTTTGATCCTTGCCGTGATCGCTCTGCTGCTGACCGCCTGGATGTTTCGTCATAGCCGGTTCGGGCTGGTGCTGAAAGCTGCAGGGAGCAATCCGATAGCCACTTTGCTTTTTGGGGAAAGACCCAACCGGTACATGCTCCTGGCAATGCTCCTGGCAGGAGGTTTTGCCGGAATCGCAGGATGCGTGCAGGTTTCGGGAGTGTATCATCGGCTGATCCCCTCCATCTCCAGCAACTACGGCTACCTGGCGTTGCTGGTGGTCATGCTTTCCAATTACAATGTTTTCGTGGTGCCGGTGGTAGCCTTCTTTTTCACATGCCTGAATGTGGGAAGCATACAGCTTCCCATGATGCTCAGGATCGATTCCTCACTTGCCGGCGTGATCCAGGGTGCATGGGTCCTTGTCGCCCTGGCGGCCATTGCCTGGCACCATAGAAAGGCGCGTCCGGAGAAAGAGCATTGAAATGAGCGGGCTCGAATGGATTCTTTTGCTCTCCGGAGTCGTCTCGGGCGCTACGCCTATCCTTTTAGCCACTCTCGGGGAAACATTGACGGAAAAGACGGGCATCGTCAACCTGTCCCTGGACGGCACCATTTTACTCAGTGCCATGGTAGCGTTTATGGTCGCTTTCGAAACCCAAAATGCGATCCTGGGGTTCCTGGCGGCATGTCTGGCAGGAGCCCTTGTCGCTGCTGTGGTGGCTCTTTTCAGTCTTTGGCTGGGACAATCGCAGGTGGCGGTAGGGTTTGTGCTCACGCTAACCACCCGAGATCTAGCCTATTTTCTCGGAAATCCTTATGCCCGCCTCCACGGCCCACAGTTTTCAGCATTTCCGATCCCATTTCTATCCGACGTTCCGGTTTTGGGCCCGATTTTCTTTCATCACAACTGGATGGTCTATGCGAGCCTGGCGTTAATCGGGTTTTGCTGGGCTTATATCTACCGGACACCGATGGGGCTTCGGCTGCGGGCGGTCGGGGAGGATCCCAAGGCAGCCTTTACCCGAGGGGATAACCCGGCAAGTCTCCAGTGGGTCTATGCCTTAGCCGGCGGAGTGCTGGTGGGGGCCGCCGGTGCTGCATTTTCTCTGTTTGTCAAGCCCGGATGGGGCCGCCCCCAGGGTGCAGAGGGGACCGGTTGGATCGCCCTGGCCCTGGTCATCTTCGGCGGGTGGCACCCGGTTCGCGCTGCCGCCGGTGCCTACCTTTTTTCCCTTTTGCAGGTCCTGGGTATTTATTTTCAGGGATGGATCCCTTCTGTTCCGGCGCAGGTCTTCCAGGTGGCCCCGTTTCCGCTCATGATTTTCACCCTCCTGATCATTTCCTATGCCCGGAAGACAGCGACACAAGAAGCAGCCCGATACCGCCCCTGGATGAAATCTTTTCTGGATTTTTTCTCCGGGACCGCACCATCGGCTTTAGGCAAACCCCACCGTCCCGAATCGCTCTAACCCGGATATTTCGACTTTACCGAAATTTTATGATTTATGCCCATTTTTTGTGTTCAAAAAGGGATGCCGATTTTTAATGTTGGTCTTGTAGATTCCTTTACCGACATATGATAATGTATATTAAATAGAGTAAGCGCGATGCATCTGCGCCTCATCAGCGTAAAGATGAAGCAATTTCATGAGGTTGACCTGAAGGAGATTGAACAAGGAGGGAAATGCAATGCTCTGGAAAGGCCGAAGAGGAAGCTCAAATGTTCAAGACCAGAGGGGACTTGTCAAAAAAGGGGTGGTGGGCGGCGGAATTGGAACTATCATACTCGTGGTCGCCATTTATCTTCTGGGTGGTGATCCGACACAACTTATACAGATGACACAGCTAAACAATTCAGAGACCGCGATTCCGCAACAGCGAACGGCCGAAGAAGAACAACTGGCTCAATTCGTATCGGTGGTTCTGGCCGAGACCGAAGAAGTTTGGAGCGAGTTGTTCCGCCGGGAAGGGTTGCGCTACAGTTATCCGAATCTGGTGCTTTATACCGGCAGTGTGCAGTCTGCATGCGGGTTTGCCAGTGCAGCCACCGGCCCGTTCTATTGCCCCGGAGATCAAAAAGTGTATATCGATTTAAGTTTCTGTGATGAGCTTCAGAAAAGATTTCAAGCGCCGGGTGATTTTGCCGTAGCGTATGTGATTGCCCATGAAGTGGGACACCATGTTCAAAAGCTTCTTGGCATCCATGACAAGTTGATGTCTCTACGCTCAAGACTCGGCGAAAGGGACTTTAATAAATATCTTGTGCGCTTTGAATTACAGGCCGACTATTTTGCCGGAGTATGGGCCCATTATGTGAAAAGAATGAACCTGCTTGAGGAAGGCGATCTTGAAGAAGCCCTCAACGCCGCCAGTGCCGTTGGTGATGACCGAATTCAAAAAAGTACACGTGGTTACGTCGTGCCGGATAGTTTTACACACGGAACCTCTGAGCAGCGAAAGGGATGGTTTGATAAAGGATTCCGATCGGGCAATATGAACGAAGGCGATACATTCAGTGCCCGGAATCTCTAAATGCGTGCACACTATTTTCAACATATTCCGTTTGAAGGCCTCGGCAGCATTGAGGCATGGCTGAAGTTAGCTGGATACACGATAACGTGTACCCGGCTCTTTGAGACGGCGGCATTGCCGCAACTCGAAGCAATCGACCTGCTCATCGTGATGGGCGGACCCATGAGCGTCAACGATGAGATTAAATTTCCATGGCTTGTCCAGGAAAAGCTCTTCATTCGCAGCGTCATCGAGGCCGGAAAGCCGGTTTTGGGAGTCTGCCTGGGTGCCCAACTGATTGCGAGTGCGATGGGTGCCCGGGTATATCCGAACCCCGTAAAAGAGATCGGGTGGTTTCCCATAGAGGCTGTTCCGTCGAGCGATCCGTCGACGTTTCGATTTCCAACTTCGGTGGAAGTTTTTCACTGGCACGGGGAGATGTTTGACCTGCCGTGCGGTGCGTTCCATCTGGCGCGAAGTGAGGCTTGTGTAAACCAAGCCTTTCAGCTCGGCCGGTCCGTGATCGGGTTGCAGTTTCACCTTGAAACCACACCGGAATCCGCACAAGAGATGGTATCGAACTGCCGCGCAGAACTGATTCCATCCGAGTACGTGCAACCGGAAACGACCATCCTCTCGTCCTCGTCCAAGAAATACCGAGCCATCAACGGTTTAATGGTTGATGTGCTTGTATTTCTGACAGGCAATAAGTGATTTCAAAGTGCTACATCAGATGGATCTGACCCGGTGTTTTAAACCTGCATGGGGGAAAAGATATCCTTATGAAATTTGAGAGATGTTGGCATCAAACTCGTAATCGATTTGAGGAATGGCTGTGAAAAAAGCTCTGTTCATGCTTTTGTTTGCCCTATGTGGATGTGCACAAATCCCGAAAGGGGTCACCGCCGTAAAGGGATTCGATGTGCACCGGTACCTGGGTACTTGGTATGAAATCGCAAGGCTGGATCACTCATTCGAAAGAGGTCTGACTCATGTGAAGGGAATCTACACCCTAAAGGAAGACGGGAGCCTGCATGTCGTCAACGAGGGGTTTGATCCTGAATTAAACGTGTGGAAGGAGGCCGTGGGACGGGGTCATTTCGTTTCCGGATTCGATCAAGGTCAATTCAAGGTTTCTTTCTTCGGACCGTTTTATGGCGGGTACAATATTATTGAGCTTGATCATCAGAATTATTCATACGCTCTGGTGTGCGGAAATACCCGGTCCTATCTGTGGATTCTGGCGAGGGATACTAAACTACCCACGACGATAATCGATTTCTTGATCCAAAGGGCCAAGAATTTAGGCTTCGAAACCGATCAATTGCTTTTCTCGCAGCAAGGAGACGAGCATGAAAAGCAGTTTTCGAAAAAGGAGCATCGATTCTTTCTCTCTATCCGTTAAAAGCGAAGGCTATGCCCCCGACTTTCTATTTCTCCCGGCGGTTGTCCCGGCCATCTCTCTTTTTTTCCTGCCATCGGCAGATCAACCTTCGGGTCGTAAAATAAGCGGCGATACCCGGCAGAATTCCCAGGATTACTCCCCCAATGAGCATGGCTGTCGTAATATCCGCTCCTACCTTCATCAATTCCAAGACTGTTCGGGGATGGGCATCAAAAGGCGAGATGCTGAAAAGAAAAGTCCCTATGCGATAGCTTAAGAAATAAAAAAGGGGGATGGTGACGGGATTGCTGAACCAGACGCCGATGGCCGCCGCAGCCTTGCTGCATCTGAAAAGAAACGCCAGGGCCACCGCCAGAATGGTATGAAAAGGGATGGTGGGGGTTACCCCCACAAAGACGCCGATGGCAAGACCCAGTGCGATAAAATGAGGATCTCCTTCCAGGCTTTTAACCTTCAGTAAAAAATCGTGGATGCGGAAATGGATCTTCCTAAAGATATTCATGGCCTCAAGCGTTGGGGGCATCGAATCCTTTAAATGGGGATAAGCATTTTCATTCTCTTTTACGATGCCATGAAATAGCATTAAGGTTGTTGGGTTTCAAATCATTTCAATCCATTCGATCAGACGGGAAATTGATGTGAACTTGACTTTTCCTTATGGAACAAGTAGTTATTAAAATATCATGACCGTTTTAGCATCAAACAAGATAAAGGAGGAGACATGATCAAGAGAAGAGGAAAGCCAGTGAGTTTTGACGCCATGGTGAAATTTTTCATGCAGGCATATCATATTCCCACCAAGCGCGATGTGGAAAAGCTTTTTAAGGGGATGGAGCGCATTGAAGGCCAGATCAAGGCCCTGACGAATCAGATTTCTTCCGGATCCCGGAAGAAAAGAGCGATCCGGGAAAAATCCGGAGGCAATGCGACGGACCGCGTATTGGAAGTAATCCGGAAGCAAAAAGACGGAACAGACATAGCGGGAATTCATGCTCAAACCGGCTTTGACGATAAAAAACTGCGAAACATCATTTTCCGGCTGAACAAGCTGGAAAAAATCAAGAGAAAGGGCCGCGGCATTTACATCAGCGCTTAATACGGCCATGATTAGAAAGAACCGTTTGCTAAAATATGTTCGGGTGTCTGTAGGAAAAGGCTTCCAAAAAAATCATAGAGACGTTAGCTGAAATTCGATTTGGACTGGTTGCAACCCTACGAGTGGATTTGAAAGAAGGATTTGTGAAAAAAGCGGATACTCGTCAGGAAAAATTTTCGGAAGGTCAGCGTATATCAGGGTACTTGGTGATTCGATGTATGCCGTTTAAGCGCATCGATGCCGTCATTATCGAGCTTCAACACGAAGCCACCGGCGCCCGGCATCTGCATATTGCCAACAACGACATGGAAAATGCCTTCGGCGTGACCTTCAAGACCGTCCCCAGGGATTCCACGGGGATAGCCCATATCCTGGAACACACGGTATTATGCGGCTCGAAACGCTTTCCGGTGAGAGACCCTTTTTTTTCAATGCTCAAGCGAAGCCTGAGTACCTTCATGAATGCTTTTACGGCCCCGGATGCCACCATCTATCCATTTTCGACCCAAAACCGGAAAGACTTTTACAACCTGATGGACGTCTATCTGGATGCCGTGTTTTACCCCAAGCTGGACGCTCTCAGTTTCAAACAGGAAGGGCATCGGCTCGAGATCGAAGGGGATTCGGCAAACTCCCAGGAATTACTGTTGACTTTCAAAGGGGTGGTTTACAATGAAATGAAAGGCGCCATGTCGTCCCCAGACGAGGTGATGGTGCGATCCATTCTCAACGCCCTGTACCCCTCTACCACCTACCAGTATAATTCGGGCGGCGATCCTCTCAAGATCCCGGATTTGACTTATGAACAATTGAAGCAATTCCACGAAACGCATTATCATCCGAGCAACGCTTTTTTTTATACTTACGGTAACTTGCCTTTAAAAGACCATCTGACTTTCATTTCCCCAACGGTCCTGGATCGGTTCGGCCGAATTGACCCGGAAACCGATATTGCTCCACAAAAGCGCTGGGCCAAATCCAGGAAGGCGCGCTATTTCTACCCCTTGAGTCCGGGTGAAGACGGTTCCAGAAAATCCCAGGCGTGCGTGGCCTGGTTGACAGCGGACGTGCGGAAATCCCTCGATATCCTGACGCTGACGCTTCTGTCGGAGATCCTTTTGGGAAACGCCGCCTCCCCTTTGAGGAAATCCCTCATGGATTCCCGGTTGGGAAGCGCCCTTTCCGATGGAACCGGATATGAATCGGATTATCGGGACACTCTGTTTTCCTGCGGACTGAAAGATATCGAGGCGGCGCGTTCCGGCGATGTGGAGACCATCGTGTTTGAGACACTGAACCGGCTGGCCGACCAGGGAATCGAGAAAGAGCTGGTTGAGTCCGCCATCCACCAACTGGAGTTCCATCGGAAAGAGGTGACGCATCATCCCTTTCCATACGGAATCAAGCTCCTCATGGCCTCTTTCGGATCCTGGCTGCACGGGGGGGATCCATTTCAACGGCTGATGTTCGAGGCAGATCTGGAAAAGATCCTCGCCGCACTGGAAAAAGGTCCATTTTTCGAAGAAGCGATCCGTCGATTTTTCCTTGATAATCCCCACCGGATCCTTTTAACGCTTTCTCCGGATTCGGAAATGGATGAGAAGATTGCGTCCCAAACCCGCGATAAATTGGAAGCCATTAAAAAAAACCTTACCGAAAAGGAGATCAAAAAAATTCAGGACGATGCCCGCGCTCTGCTGGCGCTGCAGGAATCCGAGGAGCCCGTCTCCGTTTTGCCGACACTGGAAATCGAAGACATCCCGCCGCATGTGGTTCGGATGACGCCCTCTGATTTTGAAAAGACCCCGGCTGTCTGCTACGAACAACCTACTGCCGGCATTTTATATTTTGCAGCGGCTGCCGGAGTCGCAGGGCTCGCCGAAGATACCCTGCCCTTGGTCCCTTTTTTCTGTTATGTCCTCTCCAAAATCGGCACGCATGTAAACGATTATGTCAAGATGGCCAAAAGGATCGACCGGTGGGCCGGTGGGATCGGCTTTTCCGCAAACTCCCGGGCCCGCCACGACATATTGGGTGAGACTGCGCCGTTTATCTTATCGGGCGCCAAATGCCTGAACCGGAACCAGGATAAAGTGTTCGAGATAATAGACGAAATCCTTCCGGCGTTTGATATGTTCGATTTGTCTCGATTGGAAACCCTTCTCCATGAATATCGGGCGGGTTTGGAAACCGGGGTGGTCCACAACGGACATCGGCTGGCCATGTCTCTGGCATCCAGAAATTTTTCCCCCACTACCGCTCTGGACGAGATTTGGAATGGGGTGTCCCAGCTTAAAGCGATCAAAGATCTCAAGGCCGATGCCGGAGATGAAGACCTGCCGGCACTTGCAAAGTGGCTTGACGCAATCGGGAAACGAGTATTTCAGCCGCAAAATATCCGAATGGCCTTCATCGGCGACGCCGCAGCTATTCGGCAGGCCGCCGACTGTGTGAGCCGCGCTTCCTTTTTGTCACGTATTGCTCCAGCCGGTCTTACGACGGTTCGATTTGCCCCCCCTCCAATGAAAATCGATAGTGGTGTGATTCGCGAGGGATGGAGCACGGCATCGGCGGTCTCTTTCGTGGCTAAGTCTTTCAGGGTTGTGCGGATGGTCCATGAGGATGCACCGGCGCTTTCCGTCATCGCCAAGCTCCTCCGGTCTTCGTATCTGCATCGAGAGATCCGGGAAAAAGGCGGAGCCTACGGTGCTTTTGCCGTCTATAACCCGGAGACTGGTATTTTCAGCCTGTGCTCGTATCGGGATCCCCATATCGTCGAGACATTGAACACCTACGATAAAGCGGCGACATTCATCTGCTCCGGAGACTACACAAACACGGATGTGAAGGAGGCCCTCCTGCAGGTCTGCTCCGAAATTGATCGGCCGGATCCTCCCGGTCCTGCTGCCAAGAAGGCCTTTGTCCGAAGCCTGATTTCCCTTTCCGACGACGACCGGCAGCGTTTCAAGGAAACGCTTCTGGTCCTCACCCGGGATCAGGTCATTCAGGCCGCACGGCGTTATTTCAGCGGTGAAGAAGCTTCCCACGCCGTGGCGGTCATATCGGGTGATGCGCAGCTTAAAGCCGCCAATCAAAGACTGGACCCCCCCCTTTCGCTCAAGAGGATTTGACCCATCGAATCGGTCTGCATCATCGGAACGGGCTCATTTCTTCCGCACGGGTTCTCCCTTTTTTAGCCGTCCTCATCCCGAATGGATTATGGGTTACCTGTGTTTCTCGGTTGATCCGATGACTTGCTCACCTAGTATTCAGGTAACCTCGTATTTGCTTGGTAGGATAGTTTCCGGGAATAAAGTAACTTCATGTTGACTTTTCAGTCGTCGGAAGAGTATTAAAATCAGTTTGTGTCATCATAAACGGGCAGACGCATCCATGCAAAACCGCTGGAAACCATAGGTGACGGGGAAAATGATTCAACTGATTCGAGGATTTCGGGACATTCTTCCCGGGGAATCAGAGCGCTGGCAGGTCATTGAGGATACGGCGAGGGCCGTTTTATCGGATTTTGGATTTCGGGAAATCCGCATCCCGATTCTTGAAAAAACCGAACTTTTTGCCAGGAGCATCGGCAAGGACACCGATATCGTTGAAAAGGAAATGTATACCTTTGAGGACCGAAAAGGGGATCCCGTTACATTGCGACCGGAGGCGACGGCTTCCATTGTCCGATCCTATATTCAGCACAAACTCTACGCAGGGGATCCCTTTCATAAGCTTTTCACCACCGGACCCATGTTCAGGAGGGAGCGTCCCCAGAAGGGAAGATATCGTCAATTTTATCAGATTAACGCCGAGGTCCTCGGTAGCGATTCGCCATTGATTGACGCCCAACTCGTGTTCATCCTGAAAATCCTTTTTTCGAAACTGGGTGTTTCGGATACAACCGCTCATATCAATTCTCTCGGCTGTCCGGTTTGCCGGCCGGCATTTAAAAAGGCACTTATGGAGCATGTCGTTGGCATGGATGTCGAGCTTTGTGCCGATTGCGCCCGTCGCAAAACGAAAAATCCCTTACGACTGTTGGATTGTAAAGTGCCCTCATGCCGTGAGGCCATGGCGCAAGCCCCCGACATGGTGGCGTTTCTGTGCCCAGACTGCCAGGAACATTTCCAAAGGTTTAAGGCGGCGTTAACCGTTCTTGGGGTGGCTTATGTCCCGGATCCCCGGCTGGTCCGCGGGCTCGACTATTACACCCGAAGCACTTTTGAAATCCAAACCCATGCGCTGGGGGCGCAGAATGCCATCGCCGGCGGTGGTCGGTATGACGGCTTGGTAAAAGCGCTGGGCGGACCCGAGATCCCGGCCACAGGGTTTGCCATCGGGCTGGATCGCCTGGCGGAAATCTTGAAAAAGGATGACGAGTTGCCAACCGGAAATCCGAAGGTGTTCATCGCCGCCATCGGGAGGGAAAGCCAGGAAAAAGCATTCGAATGGGTATGCCGGCTGAACGAAAAAGGGATCCCCGCCGAGATGGATTTCGGCGATCGCGGGCTGAAAGCCCAGATGAAACGGGCCGATAAACTGGCCTCCCGGTATGTGATTATCATCGGTGAAGAAGAACTTTCAGAAAAAACCGCGGTGCTGCGGGATATGGGCGAGGCCCGGCAGGAGGCCGTTCCTTTTTCCATGCTGATGCAGACGGTGATCGAGCGGATTGTAAATACTACCTGAAATGCAGCGCATCATGAAACCCGAACCTCTACGTAAGAGATAACCGAAAGAAAAAAGATGCCGGATATGATGGACATGGATGCCCTCGGAGATCTGCGACGGACTCACCACTGTAACGCTCTTCGTGCAAGCGACGCGGGAAAAGAGGTGGTGCTCATGGGTTGGGTCCAGCGCCGAAGAGATCATGGCGGCGTGATCTTTATTGATTTAAGAGATCGGGAAGGGATCACCCAGGTAGTTTTCAACCCCGATGTCGATGACGCCGTCCATCAGAAAGCCCATGTCCTGCGCAGCGAATTCGTCATCGCGGTCCGGGGGCGTGTGGACCGGAGACCGGAAGGGATGACCAACCCGGTTCTTGAAACCGGAGAAATCGAAGTGCTCGTTTTCGAACTTCGGATTCTCAACCGCTCTTCGGCGCCGCCGTTTCTCATCGAAGATGACGTCGATGTCTCGGAGATGATCCGGCTCAAGTTCCGGCATATCGATCTTCGACGGTCGAGGCTTCAGAAGAATATCCTGGCACGGCATAAAGCCGCGACGGCGGTTCGGAACTTTTTAAACCTAAACGGATTCGTGGATATCGAAACTCCTTTTCTGACCCGAAGCACGCCGGAAGGCGCCAGGGATTACATAGTCCCCAGCCGGTTGAACCCCGGACAATTCTATGCTCTTCCCCAGTCTCCTCAGCTTTTCAAGCAGCTTCTGATGATCTCCGGATTCGACCGGTATTATCAGATCGTCCGATGCTTCAGAGACGAGGATCTCCGGGCGGATCGGCAGCCGGAGTTCACCCAGATCGATATGGAAATGTCCTTTGTCGGGGAAGACGATATCATTGAGATTTCAGAGAGGATGGTCTCCGGAATTTTTCAAGCCGTACTAGGAAAAACCATTCCATCGCCTTTACCGAGAATCACCTACACCGAAGCGATGGATCGGTTCGGTTTGGACCGTCCGGATACACGGTTTTCCCTGGAACTTTGCGATGTTTCGGATATCCTTTCCCGATCGAATTTTAATCTCTTTTCAAACGCGGTGAAACAAGGGGGGATCGTCAAGGCTCTGAACGCCAAAAGATGCGGTGGATTTTCCCGAAAAGAAATCGACGATCTGACAGAATTCGTGAAAATTTACCGGGCCAAAGGACTGGCGTGGATCAAGATCAAAGAAAACGAATGGCAATCACCTATCGCGAAGTACTTTTCCGAAGAAGAAAAGGCCCTTCTGATCCGTCGCCTGGACTTGGCTCCGGGAGATCTTGTGTTTTTTGTGGCCGACCGATCTTGCGTTGCCAACGAATCCATGGGGAGCCTGAGAAACCTTCTGGGGAAAAAACTGGGTCTTATCGATGAGAGCCAAATTCAGTTCGTTTGGGTTACCCATTTTCCGCTTTTGGAATACGACGAAACGGAGAAACGTTTCAAGGCCCTTCACCACCCATTTACAGCACCCCTGGAAGAGGACATTCCGCTGCTCGATACGGATCCGCTCTCTGTAAGATCCCGCGCCTATGACCTGGTGCTCAACGGGTATGAAATCGGTGGGGGAAGCATTCGCAATCATCAAAGGAAGTTCCAGGAAAAATTATTTCATGTTTTGGGTCTGCCACCCGAGGACTATGAGGAAAAATTCGGCTTCTTGCTCTCGGCGCTCGACTCCGGAGCACCTCCTCATGGGGGGATCGCATTCGGGTTCGATCGGTTGGTGATGCTTCTTTGTCGGGAGACATCCATCCGGGACGTTATCGCATTTCCGAAAACCCAGAAGGCCTCTTGCCTTTTAACCAATGCGCCATCGGACGTCGGCAAGGAACAACTGGAAGAGCTCTTCTTGAAAATCAAAAGGAGGTAGTCATCGTGCATGTCACATTTTACGGTGCTGCGCGGGAAGTGACAGGATCTTTGCATCTGTTGACTACGGCTAAGGACCGGATCGTTCTGGACTGCGGCCTGTTTCAGGGGCGGCGGAGGGAGAGCCTGGAAAAAAACCGGGTTCTTCCGTTTGACCCGCAAATGATCGCCGGCATCATCCTTTCCCATGCCCATATCGATCATTCCGGCCGCATTCCTATGGTGACGAAAAAGGGATTCAACGGCCGCGTCTTCTGTACCCGGGCCACAGCGGACGCCTCCGGATCTCTTCTTCTGGATTCGGCCCATATCCAGCAATCCGACGCCGATTATCTGAATTATAAAACGGTGCGATCCTTTTTAACCGAAATCAGAAACCACCGGGAAAAGCAAAATGATCGGCGGATCAAAAAGATGCTAAAAATGAGCCGGGCTCAGCTGAATCTGGAGGTCATCCGGGAAACTATCCAACGCTACCGGCTGGAAGGTGTGGATCCGTTATATACCGTGGAAGAAGCTCAAAAGGCGCTTCCGCATTTCGAAGGGTATCCTTACCAACACGCCATCCCGGTGGGATACGACGCCACGTGTACCCTTTACGATGCCGGCCATATCCTGGGCTCGTCATTTTGCATTGTCAGGATTCAGGAAAACGGTGATGCCCGAACCGTGGGTTTTACCGGCGATATTGGACGGTTCGACAAACCCATCCTAAGGAATCCGACCACCGATTTTGCCCAGGAAGATCGTAACCTCGATTTACTGATCATGGAAAGCACCTACGGTGACCGGGAACACGGTCCGGTAGCAGAGTTGGGGCCGGCTCTCGGGGAAATCATCAAAGAAACCGTCCGTCGCGGCGGAGTCCTGTTGATACCGTCTTTTGCTTTCGGCCGAACCCAGGAACTGCTCTATGTGATTCATGAGCTTTTTATTACCGGCGAGGTGCCCCGGATTCCGGTATATCTGGACAGCCCCCTGGCCATCGAACTGACACAGATCTATGGCGAGCATCCGGAAATCTTTGATAGAGAATCCCACGAGGATTTTTTAAAAAAAGGAAAAAACCCTTTTGAGTTTTCTTCTTTGAAATTCGTGGCCTCGGTGGAAGATTCCATGAAGCTGATGCGGAAAAAAGGCCCTCACATCGTCATATCCGGATCCGGTATGTGCGAAGGCGGGCGAATCCTCCACCACTTACGGCACAAGATTCAGGACCCGAGGAATACTATTCTAATTGTGGGATATATGGCGGAAAATACATTGGGACGCCGCATTTTAGAACAGGGTGAGGCTTATTCACAAAAAGGGAGAAAAGGCGAAGCACCGCAGATCAAGTTTTTCAACCAGGTGTTTTTCCTCAAGGCCCGGGTGGTAACCATCGGTGGATTCAGCGCCCATGCAGACAAAGAGGAAATGCTACGGTTTCTGAAGGATTCCAACTTAAAGGTCAGGCGCATTGCTGTTGTGCATGGTGAAGAAACACAGGCACTGGCATTTGCCGATACACTGAAAAAGAAAGGATACGAAGTACAGGTTCCGCGGACGGGAGAAACCATCTCCTTGTCGTAATAAGCCACTCCTTCGGATTCATAAAGGTCGAAGGTGATGGCTTCGTAAAAAGTCCAATTTCTGCGTTGCGCTTCATCCCATTGCGATTTCGACGTACGATAAGTACGCCTCATCACACGGGATTCGCGACGCCTTGAACTTGAACTTTTTGCTTTGCCATCTGATTTTCGACTTTTTACGAGTTCATCGAAGGTGAATCATTGGGAAAGGATAATCGATGAAAGGAATTATCTTGGCGGGCGGATCGGGAACGCGCATGTATCCGATCACCCGTGTGGTCAGCAAGCAACTGCTTCCGGTTTATGATAAACCGATGATCTATTATCCATTGTCCGTTTTGATGCTGGCCGGTATCCGGGAGATATTGATCATTTCCACCCCTCAGGACCTGCCCAGCTTCGAAAGGCTTTTGGGAAACGGCTCAAAGGTCGGGCTCTCCCTTTTTTATGCCGAACAACCGAAGCCGGAGGGTCTGGCCCAGGCTTTTATCATCGGAAAGTCCTTTATCGGCAAAGACGCGGTCTGTCTGATTCTGGGGGACAACATTTTTTACGGCCACGATCTTTCGGAAATCATGAAAAAAGCGGTTCGACTTCATGAAGGCGGGCTTATTTTCGGATACCCGGTCAAGGATCCGGAACGATACGGCGTGGTAGAATTCGATTCGACGGGAAGGGTTGTCGGAATCGAGGAAAAACCGAAACACCCCAAGTCCAGCTATGCCGTTGTCGGCCTTTACCTATACGATAACGAGGTGGTCAATATCGCCACATCCCTGCATCCCTCGGCCCGGGGGGAGCTGGAGATCACAGACTTGAACCTGGCTTACCTGAAAAAGGGACGGCTTCGGGTCGAGCTTTTAGGAAGAGGGCTGGCTTGGTTGGATACCGGAACTCATGATTCCATGCATCAGGCGGCCAACTTTGTTCAGATCATTCAGGCGCGCCAGGGGCTTAAAATCGCGTGCATTGAGGAGATTGCCTATCGGCTCGGTTATATCAGCGCATCGGCGCTCAGGGAGCTCGCCTCCGATATGACCAAAAACCATTATGGGCAATATCTTCTAGACATCCTTCAGGAAACATCCGGTCGATAACTGCATCCCGCATTTATAAATCGGATTTGTAAAACTCCTCGGGGTTGGCGATCGTCCCGGGCCGTCGGGTATGCTGAGTGGGCGCCGTCCCTTCTTTAAAGCACTCGAAGATCACCTTCTCGGATTCGGGAATGGGAAGAAGACCGGTCTTTGAGTCGATCTTGATGAACACCACTCCCTCGGGAACCTGAAACACACGGACAGGTTTGTCGGCAAGGACCTTTCTCATGAACTCCAGCCAGATGGGACTGGCGGAACGTGACCCGGTTTCCCCTTCGCCAAGAGACTTCTCCTCGTCAAACCCCACCCAGACGCCTGTGACATATCGGGGCGTATATCCGATAAACCATGCATCGAACAGGTTGTTGGTGGTACCGGTCTTGCCGGCTACCGGCCGGTTGAGAGCCCGTACACGCCATCCGGTTCCATCTTTTACGACGCTTTCCATGAGATTCGTCAACAAATACGCCGTGCTTTTTTCGATGACTTTTTGGATTTTAAGTTCCGTCTTTTCCAGGACCTTGCCGTCCCGATCGAGGACTCGGGTGATAAACACGGGCTCCACCAGATATCCTGAATTGGCAAAAACAGAGTAGGCGCGGGTCAGTTCGAAGAGAGATACCCCTGAAGCCCCAAGGGCCAATGAGAGGTTTCCGTACAGATCCGAGGTGATACCGAGTTTTCGGGCATAATCAATGGCGTAATTGACCCCGATGTCCTGGAGTATCTTAATGGTGACGACATTTCGTGATTTGGCAAGGGCCTCCCGCAAAAGGGTGGGGCCGAAAAACTTCTCCTTATAGTTTTTGGGTTTCCAGGAGAAATTATCCTCCGTGTCTCGAAAGACAATGGGGGAATCGATGATCATGGTGGCGGGCGTATAACCCTTGTCAAGGGCCGCCGCATAAATAATCGGTTTAAAGGCCGAGCCTGGCTGTCGCCTGGATTGGGTGGCGCGATTGAACTGACTTTCACGGAAATCCCTTCCCCCTACAATCACCTTGACATACCCGCTTTCTGTTTCGATGCACAGGAGGGCGGCCTGGACTTTCGGGTCTTGTTCCAGTGCCAGATAGTATAAGGACTTGGGGTCTTTTGGTGCCACTTTAATCTTGACCCAGATCACGTCTCCCACCGAAAGCGCATCCGACGGATGCTTCAATCCAGGTTCATGGTATTCCACATCCGGGTTCGGCTTCCGGGCCCACTTCATGTCTTCCAGCAGGAGGGTTCCCAGGTAACGCCCAATTCTGACCGTAACGCGAGAGGCGGTGTTGTTGACTTCCACCACCGCTCCCTTGATGACTTGTCCGGCATCGGGGGGATTTGCCCCCATCTCTTCTTGGAGGGTTTTCGAAAAATTTTCGATCTCCTCGATGGCCAAGTGCGCGACAGGTCCCCGATATCCCTGGCGCTTGTCCAGGTCACGAAGTCCGATATCGATTTCCGACCGCCCGATATTTTGCATCTCAATATTCACGGCGGTATACACTTTAAGCCCTCCCGTATAGAGGGCGTCGGGGCCGTACTTGTTTTCCGCATATTGCCTCACATGCTCGGTGTAGTACGGGACCTCTTCGATGAACCAGTTTTTGCGCGGTTGGATTTCCAGCTTTGTATTAATGGCCTCGGTGGCTTCCAGGTTGGTGATGAAGCCTTCGGCCACCATCCGGTTTATCACGTAAATCTGTCGCTCCTTGGCCTTGTCGGGATAGCCGACAGGAGAGTATTTACTGGGGGCCTGAGGAAGCCCGGCGAGCATGGCGCACTCGGCGAGATTGAGATCCTTGGCGGACTTCCCGAAATAATTTTCTGCGGCGGCCTGGACGCCGTAGGCGCCGTGCCCCATGTAAATTTGATTCAGGTAAAGATAGAGGATCTCCTCTTTGGAAAGCGATTTATCGATCCGATAGGCCAAGATGGCCTCCTTGAGTTTCCGCCGGTAGCTTTTTTCCGGGGTCAAAAAGAAGGATTTAGTCACCTGCTGGGTAATGGTGCTTCCTCCTTGAACGATGGCGCCTGCCTCTATATTCTTGAAGAAAGCCCGGAGGATGCTGATGAAATCGATCCCTTCATGATCGTAGAAGCGGGAGTCTTCGGCGGCGATGAAGGCTGCTTTCAGTATCGGTGAAATATCAGCCAAAGGAACGACGATCCGCCGCTCTTTATAAAATTCACCGATTTTCCGGTTGTCGTCCGAGTACACCGTGGTGATAACGGGAGGCCGGTAATCCTTCAGGGACTCGATCTGGGGGAGATCTTCCGCCAGATAGAAATAGATGCCCGTCATTCCAAGGATTCCCAGCATCAGCAAAAAGATCGCCGTGTAGGCGAACCAACGGAAAAGAAGTCCCTGTTTCCAGGAGCCCGATTTTTTTGCACGCTTTTTGAGTATCTGTGCGTTTTTTTTTGTCATGGGTGTTCGGCAGAGGCTGTGTTCGCTAATAAGTAATTTTACCAGGTAAAGCTTAACAAGACAAGGGCCGGATCCATCTGAATCGCACTAAAAAGCAATTGACAACTTGAGGGTGCGACGTTATTTAAATTAGTTTATATTCTTAATTTTCTTGTTTTCATGTCATTAAGGAATCGATGATGGTGAAGTTAAGCTTTGACAAGATGGGAGGGCTTGTCCCCGCGGTGGTACAGGATTACGAAACCCGGGAAGTCCTCATGCTGGGGTTCATAAACGAACAGGCTTGGCATTTGACACTTAAAACCGGGCGGGCCACGTTTTTCAGCCGCAGTCGCCAGGAACTCTGGATCAAGGGAAATACTTCCGGGCGTTACCAGATTGTCAAAGAAATCCGAATCGACTGCGACGACGATGCTGTACTCCTGCTGGTGGAACAGGTGGGCGGGGCCGCATGTCATACCGGCCATCGAAGCTGTTTTCACAAAGAAGTGCGCAACGGTTCCATTCATGTTGTAGGCTCGCCGGTGTTCGATCCCAGGGAGGTCTACGGAAAATGACGAAAATCAAGCTCGGAATACCCAAGGGAAGCCTTCATAACGCCACTATCGCTCTGTTTAAACGATCAGGATGGACCATCGAAGTGAACGGGAGGAGCTATTTTCCGGAGATCAACGATCCTTTCATTGAGTGCGCCATCTGCCGCGCTCAGGAGATGTCCCGATATGTGGAAGGGGGGACGCTGGATGCGGGTTTGACCGGTAAGGACTGGATTGCGGAAAACGCCTCCGATGTCCACGTGGTCGCAGATCTGGTTTATTCGAAAATCAGTTCACGGCCTGCCCGCTGGATCCTCGCTGTGCCGTACGATTCACCCATTCGGTCCCTCGAAGACCTAAGCGGCAAGAAGATCGCCACGGAGCTGGTCCAGTTTACCCAGCGCTTTTTCAAGGAACGTCACGTTGGTGTGAATGTGGAATTTTCATGGGGAGCCACCGAAGCCAAGGTGGTATCCGGGCTGGTCGACGCCATCGTGGAGGTAACGGAGACCGAAAGCACCCTCAGGGCCCATGGGCTTCGGATCATCCTCGAATTGATGCAGACCAACACACAGCTCATCGCCAATCGCGAATCCTTCAAAAATCCCGAAAAGCGGGAGAAGATCGAACAGATCGCCCTTTTGCTCAAAGGGGCGCTTTTGGGTGAAAAGCTCGTTGGATTGAAAATGAACGTCCCTGAACAATGCCTCGAAAAAGTGGTGGCTCTCCTCCCCAGCCTGAACGCCCCCACCGTGGCTCCGCTGTACCAGAGTAAATGGTTCTCGGTGGAGACCGTGGTGGACAGCGGGATCGTTCGGGACCTGATCCCGGAGCTTTTAAAACGGGGCGCCGAGGGGATCATCGAATACCCCTTGAATAAGGTGGTTTAAAGGACCGGGGCGTTCTATGTTTTTGCCAATGCCGCATACATCCATGAAAAATCGTATGAGCTGGCCTTTGATCTCCTGGAAAAAGCCCATGTGGGTGTGGCGCCGGGGATCGATTTCGGACAAAACGGAGAGGGGTACCTCCGGTTTTCCTATGCCAATTCCATAGAAAACATCGCGGAAGGGATGAATCGTTTGGAAGACTACCTCAAAAAAAGAGGGCCTTGCAGACGGCCCTTATCCGGTTGAGATCTTTCTAGTGGGCATGGATGAGGCAATCGGCAGCCGCATATTTGACGAGAACCGGCATCGACTGGAGCCTTGAACCCTTGAAGATCCGTTCCGCAGAGTTTATCAAAAGCGCGGTAAATCCCAGCCATTATCCGGTCGGCAATTTTCCGGAAATCGCCTTTTCGGGACGATCCAATGCAGGGAAATCTTCCCTGATCAATACCCTGGTTAACCGAAAAAATCTCGTGAAAACAAGCAACACGCCGGGAAAGACCCGACAGTTGAATTTTTTTCTCATCAATGGGATGCTGATGTTTGTGGATTTGCCGGGTTATGGATATGCCAAGGTCCCCATCACCTTGAGAAAAAGCTGGAAACAATGGATCGAGATGTATCTTCGAAAAAGAAGCCAGCTCAAAGGCGTCGTGGTGGTCATGGATGTCCGCAGGACTCCGGGGGATGAGGAACTGGCTCTGATGGAGTGGCTCGCCCGGCAGGGTCAACGCGGCATCATTGTTTTGACAAAAGCGGACAAGCTGTCCAAGACCCGGCAGCTTTTTCAGCGATCCGGCGCCTCGAGGGCGTTTAACCTGGACCCGGATGAGCTGATTCTTTTTTCGGCAAAAACCGGACAGGGGAAAGACCAGTTGTGGGATGCCATCGAAGCCGGTCTGTAAAGAGAGAAAGAAAATCAACCGGAAGCGACCAGATCCTGGAATGAGGATAAATCGAGGCTCTCATCCCGTCCCTTTCCGGTCAGGATATGTGGCCCTCATCGGTCCACCGAATGCCGGAAAATCGACCTTTTTAAACCGGGTCATCAAGGAAAAGATCTCCATTACCTCAAGAAAGCCCCAGACCACCCGAAACCGGATCCTGGGAATCTTGCATCGGCCCGGTTCTCAGATCCTTTTCCTCGACACGCCGGGTGTGTTTCAGGGCGCAACCCCGTTCAACGCCAGGCTCGTCAATAAGGCACTGTCGGCTTTTTCGGAAGCCGATGTCGTTCTCCTGATTCTTGATGCCGGTGCGGCCGACCTGGAATCCGAAGAAGTCCTCATCAAGGCGATTCGGTCGAAAAATCCCAGGGCTGTTTTATCCTTCAACAAGATCGATCTTGTTGATAAAGGAACCCTTTCCACCTTGACGAGACAATGGGCCGGGGCATATCCTTTTAAGGCGATTTTTCCCATCTGTGCGAAAAACGGGATGGGAATCGAATCGCTCCTTTGCACCCTTGAAGGACTTCTTCCCGAAGGACCGCCCTACTTCGGAGACGATACGATCACCGATATGTCCATGCGGTTTCTGGTAGCCGAACGGATCCGGGAAAAGGTTTTCCGGTTGACCGGACAGGAGATTCCTTATGCCACGGCAGTGACGGTGGACGACTTTTTCCGAAGCACGGAAAGACCGTTTGTGCGGATCAAGGCCACCATTCATGTGGAGCGCGACTCCCAGAAAGGGATCCTGATCGGAAAAGCCGGACAAAAGCTTTCGCAGATCGGGGCCGATGCCCGGCAGGAAATCGAAGCCTTTTTAGAGTGTCGGGTTTTTCTGGAACTCTTGGTTCGGGTCCAGAAAAATTGGAGGAAGGACACGAAGGCATTGAAGCGATTTGGGTACGAATGACCCGGGTTTTTCATTCCCGTTTGGATTTAATGCAAGCGATCAAACGGTGCTTGTAGGTTTTGATTGACAATTATGGATGAAAAATGACGGATTCGTTTGAAATCGATTTCGATGAAACACGTCTCGCAGCGGAACGCAGGAAAGCCAGGGAACTCAGGAAGACCCAATGGTGGAAAAGAAAGCTCGCAAAAGGGAAGTGCCATTACTGCGGAAAACCGTTTCCGGCAAGGGCTCTGACCATGGACCATATCGTTCCCCTGTCCAGAGGGGGAAAAAGCACCAGGGGAAACTTGGTAACCAGTTGCAAAGAATGCAATACTCAAAAAAAACACCTGCTGCCGATGGAATGGGAGGTGTATCTGAAAAAGATAAGGGAGGATTAGCGAATGATAGTTGGATTAATGTGCTCGCCTCCAAGCCGACGGTATTCGGGTTATCACATAATGAGCTGAAAAAGGGGAGAAGAATGATGAGGAAAAGCATTGCCGTTTTCATCGGCATGATCGTGTGTTGGACCGTGACGGGGTGCACCGTCATCGGAAAGACCAAGGAGTATCAACCGTTCGACGCGTCCAAAATCGATGCTCTTTCGCCGGGTAAAACCGTGGCCGCAGACGTTACCCGGCTGTTCGGGGCTCCCACAGAGATGGTCAAACTGTCAAACGGAAACGCCTATATCTACCGGAGAGCCGTGACCAAAGGGACGGCTTTATGGCTCGTGCTCTTGACCATGGGCAACTTCGATACGCAGTACGATCAGGTGGCGCTCTTTTTTGATAAGGATAATGTTTTAACGCATTTCGGGGTCAGCTTAAATGCGGAACAAACGGCTTATGGACTTCCGTTTTAAAGGCATCCTGCTCGGCCTTTGCTCTGTTTTTTTCCTGTTGACTGGAAACGGATGCCTTTCCTATCGGATCCTCCGAGAGGCAAAGGGAAACCCGGTCACGCTCCAAATGGAAGCGCTTCGGCTCGGGTCGACCACCATAGGGGAGGCGCTGGCGATTTACGGGGCGCCAAGCCGGATTGCTGAACTTAAGGGGAGAGATCTCTTGGTGTATGAGCGTTCCATTTTTGCCCAGAACAGCCTCGCCTTCGGAATTCCGATAACGGATTTTACAGGGTCGAGCATCAGCTTCTCGGGATACACCAATCTAACACGTTACGACACGCTGGTACTGGTTTTCACACCGGACGGCATTTTAGAAGACTCGGTCTTTGAGCAGGGATCCGCTTTGCCCTATCTGGAAACGCTTTTTAAGGAAGAGGCCAAAAGTAAGCCCCTTCCGGATCATAAAGCGGTCAATGTTCTCGGAAGAAGAACGATACCCTCTGTAAACTTAGGCGAATGAGCCGGTTGGTCGGAGATAGGATCTATTTGACGGATGCTATAGTAGTGAAACGGTCGACCCACCGCTGATGTTCCTCCGGCGTGATCGTTTCAGGAAGCCGTTGCAAAGCGAGGGCCACTGCTGAATCCGATTTCCTTAAATTACTCTCAGCTTACGGGCTTTGAAGACATTAAAACCGTGTTCCGCTGCATAAAGGTTGACCCCGAAGACCGCCTCGAGGCATTGAGCGGCATTTTTACGGATTTCATCCATGGAAACAAGGGCTTCGGTTTCCTGGGCCAGGGAAGTCATTTGTATCCCGGAAAGGCCGCAGGGCTGAATCCAGGAAAAGGGCGTCAAGTCTAAGGCGGCATTGAACGCCAATCCATGAAAGGCCACGTTTTTTCGGACGGCGATTCCGACGCTGCCCAATTTCCTTTCTTCCACCCAGACGCCTCTATTTTCCGGCCGGCGTCGGGCAGCAACTCCCCATCGAGCTGAAAGGCGAATCATGATCTCCTCGAGACCGGAGACGTAATCGGTAATGGAGAGGCGATGGCGTCTAAGATCGACGATGGGATAGATCACCAATTGTTCGGGTCCGTGGTAGGTGATGTTCCCTCCCCGTTCGGTCTGAACCACCGCAACACCCTGTTCCTCGAGAAACCCTTGAGAGACCCTCATATTCTCCAGCCCCCCGCGGCGACCCAGGGTAAAAACAGGTGGGTGTTCAAGGATAAGGACCACGTCGGAATCCAGGGTGCCGTCGATTCGCTGTCCTAAGATACGATGCTGTAATTCCAGGGCTTCCGGATAGGGAATCAGCGGCAATTCGAACGCAAGCCAGGATCGATGGCCGGATGATAAGTTCATCGGGCTTTTATGGTGCACCCTGATCAGCCGGTCAAACAGGGACGTCTGGCTGCGGCCACTTCGTCGAGACGCTTGACCTTGGATCGGGTGGGAGCGGATTTCAGCAGTCCCGGATTTTCCTTGGCCTCCTTGGCGATGGCGCGCATCGCTTCGATGAAGTCGTCGAGATTTTCCTTGGATTCGGTTTCGGTAGGTTCGATCATGATGGCCCCGCTGACCACCAGGGGAAAATAGATGGTGGGCGGGTGGAACCCATAATCCATCAGGCGCTTGACCATATCCAGGGTGGACACATGGTCGGCCAGTTGGTTTTTGTCCGAAAACACGCATTCGTGCATACACCAGACATCGTGGGGAAGGTAAAAAAGGTCTTTGAGCTTTTCCTTGACATAATTGGCGTTGAGAACCGCCAATTGGCTGGCCTTTTTCAGGTGATCCGGTCCCATGCTCAAAATATAGCTGAAGGCCTTAATCATCACGCCGACATTTCCAAAGAATGCGTGAAGCTTTCCGATGGATTCCGGGAAATTCTCGGAAAGAGAAAACTTCCCGTTTTTTTGGATGATACGGGGGATCGGCAGAAAAGGCTTAAGGTGTTCCCTGACACATACGGGTCCGCATCCCGGACCTCCGCCGCCGTGGGGCGTGGAAAAGGTCTTGTGGAGATTGAGATGGAGCACATCGATCCCGATGGCGGCCATGTCCACGATCCCCATGAGGGCGTTCATATTTGCACCGTCGCAATAAACGAGCCCGCCCTTCCCATGGACGATGGCGGCGATCTCTTTCACGTGCCTTTCGAAAAGCCCGAGGGTGTTGGGGTTGGTGATCATGATTCCCGCTGTTTCCTCGTCCATCAGTTGGGCCACCGTCTCCGGGGTCAGGACCCCCTCGGCACCCGATTTGACGGCGACGCTTCGGTACCCGCATAGAGCAGCGCTTGCCGGGTTGGTGCCATGGGCCGTATCCGGTACGAGGATTTTAGACCGGGGTTTCCCTTTGCTTTTGTGAAAGGCGTGGATGAGGAGCATCCCGGCAAACTCTCCCTGGGCGCCGGCGGCGGGCTGGAGGGAGACGGCGTCCATGCCCGTGATCTCCGCAAGGTACTGTTGAAGATCGTACAGGAGTTCAAGGGTTCCCTGGCAGAGATCTTCAGGGAGAAGCGGATGGGCGCCGGCAAATCCGGGAAGTGCGGCCTGCCTCTCATTGGTCTTGGGATTGTATTTCATGGTGCAGGATCCCAAGGGATACATCCCGGAATCCACGCCGTAGTTCCACTGGGACAGCCGCGTGTAGTGGCGTACTACATCCACTTCACTTAAATCCGGAAAATCCGGTCCATCGTAGACCCATTCGGCATTCAGGGTTTGGGATGGGACATCTTGGCGAGGCAGGGAATATCCGATCCTTCCATTGCGTCCCTTTTCCCACAACAAAGGCTCGTTGAAGATCAGGCCGGTTGTTCCGATTGTTTCCTTCATGATGTCATCTCCGAGACCAGGGTGTCCAAATCTTCTTTAGTTTTGGTTTCCGTAACACAGAAGAGATAATGCCCGGAAAGTTCCGGATAATAAGTTGAAAGAGGAACCCCCGCGATGATCCCTTTGTTCATGAGCGACCGTCGCTTTTTTTCAAATTCCGGACCGACCTTCACGGTGAATTCATTGAAGTTGGGGGCCGTGAATGCCTGAAGGAATCCTTTTTGGGAAAGGCGATCCCTGAGATAAGCGCTTTTGTCCATGTTGAGTTGAGAAAGAGCCTTGAACCCGGTTTTTCCAAGGACTGCCATGTACATGGCGGCGGACAAGGCGCAGAGACTGTTGTTGGTGCAGATGTTGGAGGTGGCCTTTTCCCGGCGGATGTGTTGTTCCCGAGTGGAAAGGGTGAGGACAAAGCCTCTTTTTCCATCCAGGTCCGCGGTTTTTCCCACCAGACGGCCCGGCATGTTTCGAACGTATGCCATTTTGGTTGCAAACATTCCCAAGCCCGGCCCCCCGAAGGACTGGGGAATCCCCAAACTCTGACCTTCCCCGCAGGCGATGTCCGCCCCGAGGCTTCCCGGGCTTTTCAAAAGACCGTAGGCGAGAGGTTCGGTAAAAGCGGTGATGAACAGAGCGCCTGCCTGACGGGCCTTCTCCGCGCAGGCCTTTAAGTCTTCGATGCACCCGAAAAAGTTGGGGGATTGCACCGCCACCGCCGCCAAATCCTCCTGCGCTGTAAAACCGTCCGGATCGCTTCTTCCATCCTCGCCGAAAGGGAATTCCTCAAGGGTATACTCTGTGGGGGCAAAATAGGTTTGAGCCACACGCCGGAAATGAGGATGGATGGCCCTGGAAATGACCACACGGTTTTTCCGGGTGATGCGACAGGCCATCAAGAGGGCTTCTGCCAGGGCGGATGCGCCGTCGTACATGGAGGCGTTGGCGACCTCCATTCCCAAAAGACGGGCGGCCAGGGTCTGATATTCGTAGATTCCCTGGAGGGTCCCCTGGCTAATCTCCGGCTGATACGGGGTATAGGAGGTGACGAACTCACCCCGGCCCAGCAGGTAGGAAAGCACGGCCGGGATGTAATGCTCGTAGCTTCCGGCTCCCATGTAGTTTTTCCATTGAGCTGCGGATGCTGTTCGCCCGGCCAGACGGTCCATGTGTGCGTTAAGCTCCCATTCAGTTTTGGCCTCGGGGAGCGCCAGGCGGAGGCGGCAGCAATATTCCTTCGGGATCTGTGTGAAAAGATCCTCGAGGGAGTCCGCCCCAACGACCTTGAGCATTTCCGAGATCTCTTCTTCGGTATGCGGCAGGTAGCGCATCAGGCAAGTCCTTTCAGCATTTCAAGGTATGCAGGCTGAGTCATGAGGCCTTCTTTTTCGGATGGATCCAGCGGCTTTACCACGATCATCCACCCGTCTTCATAAGGGGACTGGTTGACCCGCTCGGGCGAATCGGCCAGCGTTTCGTTGATAGCCGTCACTTCTCCGCCGATCGGCATATATAGCTCGGAGACCGCTTTGACCGATTCCACGGTCCCGAAAACCTCACCCTTTTTGAAAGTTTTTCCGATGGAAGGAAGCTCCACATAGACGATGTCTCCCAACTGATCCTGGGCATAGTCACTGATGCCGATTTTAGCCCCACCATTCTCGAGCCGGGCCCATTCATGGTCCGTTGCATAAAGCCGGTCTTCGGGAAACTTCAGTTCTTCGATGCGTTTCATGAGAGTCCCTCCTAGAAGGTAAAATAAAAGAAAAATTCACTAAAAGGATTCCGTAAAGCCGGGGCGTGGTGCTTGCTTCCCGTTTCGTGCTTTAAAAGTGATGTTGGTCGATCTTTTTATAATGGTTGGCCGCTTTTGACAAGAAAAATGATTTAGGAAAGCTATCCAAAAGAACCCATATGACAGTTCCGGATTTTCCTTGACAGCAAAAAAACACCCGTGTATCAAATTGCTTCAACCTAAAAAGGCACGTAGCTCAGTGGGAGAGCACTACCCTGACACGGTAGGGGTCATGAGTTCAAATCTCATCGTGCCTACCAATAATTTCAGTTAGTTAGAAGCCGGTCATCTTTGACCGGCTTCGATTTTTAGGCATACCGTATGACCAGGGCGCAAAGATGATCACTTCGCATTTTTGCGCTTTTTCTTTTTATTGCGGTGAAAACCGACGATTTTGGCCCCCTTGCGGTAGTCAGCGGGATCGTCGGGGTCCGGCGGGTCCAATCAAGAAACCTCTGGCAGGATCTGAATTTTTGATAGCAGAAGAGGGCATGGATACTCGTGTATGGAAGCCCATTGACTGCCATTGAGTCAAAGAACGCCGGCCAATCGTCATGATTCTGTCGTTTGCGCACCCCAAGCGAGACAACCCCTTGCTCACGAAACCGGGGGAGGGTCGGGCCTCAGTCAGCCTTGACGCCCGAAGCTCTCTCGTGGACCGATAGCTCCGCACGGGCTACGAGTAGCTGCTGATACTTCTGTGCCAGTTTTTCCAGGTCTCCTGCTCGTGCAGCTTTCAGGAGATCCCCCTCAAGTTCCGCCACTTCGAGACGTGCATAGTAGTCCAGCATTTCTTTCAGGTGGGCAAGCACAATCCTGCCTGTAAGAATCGGATGGTTGTTGGTGACATTCGCATCTGGAAACAACAAGCCGTGCTCCAATTCTACCTCTAGTCCTTGCCGGAACTCATCGCTCGAGATCAGTGTTGCCTCTCCACCTATCTCTCCTTGGATGATCTCAGCTTCCTCCAAGGGTACACGCGCCTCTGTCAGTCTAGTCCAGTCGCGGATTCCCAGCTCTCGGCAAACCCGCTGGACTTCTACCTGGGATATGTATTCAGGAATGTCCATTGGCTCCTTCCTCGTATTTGTCAAAACGGAATTCTACCCTCTCGTCAGTTCCTACGCGGAACAATCGGCGTCAGCCGCCGAGTTTACGAGGTCGGCTGACGCGATATGTTCGCCGAATAGTTCTTAAACCTGATTTTCTACTTCAACGGACAGTTTCAACCCAACACTATGAAGAACAGAACTCAAACTTTTTAATTTTGGATTGCCTTGCGTTGAAAGAATTCGATAAAGATTTTCACGGTTGAGTTTCGTTTCTCGTGCTATTTCAGAAATTCCCTTTGCGTTTGCAACGTCTTTTAACGCCATTAAAAACACTTCCTGGGAACCATCTTCCAATGCGGCATTTAAATATTCTGCGGCCTCAATAGGATCGAGAAGATCTTCTTTGAGATTATTTTCGTATTTTTCAGTTACTTTTTTCATTTCGCTCTCCTTTGGAAATCGGTCCAATATGCTTGAGCCATCTGAATATCTTTTGACTGAGATTTTTTAGAACCTCCGCACAGTAAAATCACGATGGTCGTCTCCGGTTTTCCATAATAAACCCGATACCCGGGGCCATAATCCACCCGCAACTCATTCACGCCTTTTCCAACAGGTTTGCAATCACCAAAGTTTCCAAGTCTTACACGATTCAACCGAACTCGAATCCGCGCACGTGCGAATCGATCTTTTAGTGAATTAAGCCATTTATGGAAGGGATTTTCTCCGTCTTCGGTTAAATATTCGAGAAGTTCTATTTTGGAATCACCCATGGTTATATTGTAGCTTTAATACAACATATGTCAAGTATTTTATTACGGCGAACGCAGAGTACACCGGGAGGCGGGCGCTCTTTCCCGCTGATCCGGTGGAACGACTCGTTGGGCCAAGCGATGAGATGCGGATTGGGATCTTCCTGCCTTCTATGCCCTTGTGTTTTGATTTTGGTTTCAGTCCTACGCGAGGTCGAAAACAATTTTTAAGGCATCGTCAATTTTTGCCATGATCTCGTCTTCCAGTTTACCTCGTACTTTGACTAATCGAGCGCGGTGATCAATAGGACGGGTCTGCAGGCAATCCGCCACCGTTTTTTTGGTTAACCCGTTATGCGAGGATGGGACAATTTCCACATTAGTGATGATGCTGGCTTTTCTCTCACTCCATGCCGTTAATGGCACCACCTGGATGACTGGGACACGCGCATTATACGTGTTGTTCGTGACAATCACGCATGGCCGAATTTTCCCGGTTTCCGAACCCTTGGTAGGATCAAGATTGACGTCGATGACCATTCCCCGCTTTAGCTTGCTCATGTTGGCCACTCTGACAGCGCTGCATCTGTCCATTCTTGCGTTTCATCATCTTCTTCATAAACATCGGCGTACAAAGCAGCCGACTCGCGCAAGCGCTGCCGGGTTAATTCTGTAAACAAGCGGTCGATGGCGGTACGCACCACGTCGCTTTTATCCTTAAATCCATACCGGTTGCATTGTTCAATAAATTGAATGTGCGATTCCTTGAGGCTAAATTTGGCTTGAATCATGAGGACCTCCTTAAATAGTCTAAGATAAAGACCCTAAATTAGGTCCCAATTATAAGCCATAGATGATGGGGAGTCAAACCCTTTTCTAAGAGGCAGGCCCAATCGCGGCGCTGGACGAAGTCAGCGGCTGTTGGACCTCAACCTGTTATTCCCTCGACTGCCTTTCGCAAGCCGCGAGCATGTCCTTAATCAGTTTCTCGTTGTCGTTCAGTTCTTTCTCAGACAAGCGCAGTTTGACCTCGCGACCACGAGGCCCCGAATAGATTCCGGCATCTTCAAGCTTCTGAAGAGTGTCGGTTCTCTCTTGGCCGTCGAGTAGCCGCACGTGCATATGGCAGTGGGAGGCGCTCTTCCGGGGATGGAACCACAGGAAGTTCTGCCCCGTTGTTCCAACGGCGATGTGGTACTTATTGTAGGTTGTGCGAACCGGACCGTCAGTGGTTGGGACAAGCCCGATCATCCTGTCCACAATCCGCATGGAAGTCGGATTGGAGCGCTTTTCCCAATATCCGCGATCAACCTTCTCCGCGGTTCCCTCCTCGTCCGATTCCGGCTCTGGCAGATCGAGCACGGTAGTGAAGTGCAGGACGACCTTCTCGTCGATCCTAAAGGCATTGAGCTGGATTGCGAGGATTGGAATCGCCTGGTTGAGCAGGGAGATGATGTTGAAGAACCGGTTGGTGATTTCCTCCGCAACGATCACGGCTCGATGCTGGAGGCTCGGGAACCTCTTTCTTTCGATGTCCCAATATTCGAGGGTGCGAATGATATGACTCTCGTCGACCCGACCCAACATGACCTCGATCTCATATCGGATACCGTCTTCTGGGTCGTACATTAGAAAGTCGATACGGCCTCCGCTTGGTTGGGTGTGTTCTCGTGTGATGACGATCAGATCGCCAAGGCCGAGGATGGAAGGGTCCTCATTTATCCGATCCTGAAGCCACTTCTCATCGAAGCCGAGTTCGCGCAATCGGATTGTCTCTGCCTTCACATAACTGAGCGTCATGATGATCCTTTCGTAGCTTGTCTTGAGGTCCAATCGCGGACGAAGTCAGCGCCGCGATTACCGACGACGGAGTCGCCGGGAACGTCACGCGTGACCGGCGCAGGTGAGGTGCAGAGCGAAGCGGCGCGCCTTTCCTGCGTCCGTGTCCACACGATTGTTAGGCATCGCCTTCGCCCAGGCGTGCAAAGATGCGATGCGTGAACGGGCCCATGTCAGGTCTGCGTTCTCCGATGAAGCGTATGCAGCGTGAAGCCACGCAGCACCCTGAGCGGCAATAAGTGCATTTGCAATCTCAGCCATGACTGTGCGGATGAGCGTAGACGCGTCAGCCATCGACACTTCGGAGGGGCGGGACCACTGACCAGTTCGTGGGTCAAGGTCAACGTATTGAGCCTTGAGTCGATGTTGGTGCAACGCCGCCGCTTGGTGAGGCTTCAGCTTTACGGCGCGCGCGCGAATCTGTTGTGAGATGGTTGAACTCGCCGCTTCATCATTTCGCTCGATTGCGGCTTTCCACGCGACTAGTTCCTGGGGTGTCATAGGCACGGGCACAACCGATTGGCCTGCCAGAAGCTTGATCTTGTGAGGTTGCAAGTGTCGCGCGAGCTCGGTGGCATCAACGCACTCGTTGGCGGGCAATCCGTGATGCCGCTCCGCGAGAAGATTGAAGCGTCCAAGTTCTTCGCGAGCCATGACAGCAAGGTGGAAGCTGCTTGAGGCGCGCTTCTGTGAATACAGGATCGCGGCATCCTCGAGAACACTGACAGCGTGCGCAATCGCGTAGCACGCACCAATGGCGAGGCTTTCATGGTCGATGCGTGTGCTCACAAAATGCCTAACATATATCATGCAGACTCTATTTTCTGAATATCAGAGTTCAAAATTTTATAAGGATAGATCGTTTTAAGTTGTAAAAATGCCTCCTCATTCTGCTTTATGTCTGAATTATCTATGGATGATCCGACCAAAAGGATCTTTCCAATGTTTCCGTACATGATCTTTTTGATGGGTTCCAGGTTAAGAATGATACTTACCTTTATGGCCGAGATTCATGGTACCGATGGAAGACGCAGAAGGAAGTAAGACGATATTCTATACAAAAAAAGAAACAAATCAACTGAAAAACATAGGCAGTTTTATTCGACCTGTTTTTCTAACTGCTTGATTTTTTTAGATGAGATGAGGACGAACCCAAGCCGGCCAAGAGCCCTTCTTTAACGGGGTGGCCTTCTGGCCGCCCCGCGTTTTTATACCCCTTTATAGATTACGGAATGAGGTGAGGGGCTCTTCGATGAGGTCTTTTTCCCGGAAGCGTGTGGGCCTCAAGGCGCGGATGTCCAATGTCTCCGACCGTCCCAGGACGATCAGCTCGGCGGTCACCTTCCCGGCGATGGGGCTGTGCTGGAACCCATGGCCGCTGAAGCCGGTGCACACGACGAACCCGGCAAGTTCCGGATACGTTCCGATGATTGCGTGGTGATCCGGGCTCAGGGCATAATGACCGATCCAGCCGCGCAGGATGCTCGCCTTTTCGAGGATCGGAACCCGGCGTATGGACTGTTCCGCCGTCCATTCCTGGGCGTCGAAATCGACTTTTTCGCTGAATGTACGCTGGGCCTCCGTATTATCCGAGGGACCTGCCAGAAGCAGGGCCGGGCCCTCCCGCCGCATATACCAACCTGTATCGAAATGAAGGATGAAAGGAAGGAGCGCTGGGAGTGCATCGAAAGGGCTTGTCATGAAGAGGTGTCGTCTTAAGGGCCCCACGGGAAGGTCGACCCCTGCCGATGCGGCAACCCAGCCGGACCAGGGTCCTGCGGCATTGACCACCCAGTCCGATTGGATGATTTTCCCCGTGTGCGTCCTAACCCCGGTCACTTGCCCTTTTTCGGTCATAATTTCAATGACTTTTGTTTCTTCATGGATTTGAACGCCCAGGCGCCGGGCCCCCTGGGCAAACCCCTGGACCACCTCATTGATGCTGTAGTAGCCGTCCCCGGCGGTCCAGCAGGCGGCTTTTAAATCTGCGGTTTCCAGAAACGGCCAGCGTCGAAAGATCTCTTCCGGATCGAGAATCTCGGCGAAAAGCCCCATGCGCTCCAGCATGGCCGCCGTGTTTTCAAAGATGCTGCGTCCCCTGTCGCTGCTGGTTAAATACAGGTATCCTGAAGGTGTATAATGCAACTTGACTCCGAATTCCTCTTCAAACCGCTCGAAGACCGCCTTCGAGGCCAGGGAGAAGCGGATGTTGATTTCAGTGGCAAACTGGATCCGGATGCCTCCCAGACTTTTTGCCGTGGCCCCCTGGGCGCCCACAAACCCCTGTTCGAGAACCAGGACGCGATTGGCCCCCAATTTAGCCAGATGATACGCGATGCTGGTCCCCATGAGCCCGGCGCCGACAACGATGATGTCCGTTTTTTCAGGCAACGGTCGAATCATCCGAAAGCTCCTTTTTTTCTCTTTGGGTCATCTCCAAGCCATGACCATACCCCCGCGCTCATTGCCAGGGCCAGGCCGGCCGTTATATTCCATTTTCCCGGGAAGACCAGAAAGGCGGCCGCGCTCAGGAAGCAGCTCCGCTGGATCCAATTCAAGGGGGTGCGGTATTGACCGATGACACCACAGGCCAGACAAATGATGCCGATCACAGTCACTGCAAAAGCCATCAAGATATCCAGATAGGTTCCCTTCAGGAGCAAGGCCGGCTGGTAAAGGAAAGCAAAGGGGACCAGGAAACCGGCGATTCCCAGGCGGAATCCTTCGATCCCGGTGGCCATCGGCTCGGAGCCGGCCAGGTTGGCGGCTGCAAAGGAGGTGACCGCGTCAGGGGGGGTGAGATCCGCCAGGACGGCGTAGTAAAATACAAAGAGATGGGCGGCCAATAATTCCACGTTGAAATTGGTGAGAGCCTGCGCACCCACCGTCACGCTGATAATGTAGGAGGCTGTGGTCGGAATGCCGGTTCCCAGGACGCTGACGACCATAAAGACAAGAAGCGCGGCCAAAAGCAGGACACCCTTGGAGGCTGAAACCAGGATGGTGCCGAAAGACAGCGCCACTCCCGTCCGGGTGAGGATTCCGACGACCATGCCCGCACCTGCCAGGACGCTGGCGATCAGGGCGCAGTTGATCAGGGATTTGAAAAAGATGTCTAAAAGCTTGGTCCGGTTTATCCAGGTTTTCCGATCGAAGCAGCTCAAAATCAGGGTGATCCAGATGGTATGGAAGGCCGCTTTGGACGGCGAATACCCGGTGGCGAGCAAAAAGACGATGACTATGAAAGGGATTGTAAAGTAGGCATGCCGCAAGAGATCCCTGGGTTTCGGCCTGTCCTCTTTTCGAATGGCATAGAATGCCTCGACGGACAGCAATGAAATGGACCATGCACATGACCCCGAGATAATACAGGATTGCGGGGATGGCGGCGGTCTTGATGATGGTGAAGTAGGGGATGCCGGTTATTTCGGCCATGATGAAGGAGCCCGCTCCCATGATGGGGGGCATGATCTGGCCGCCTACGCCGGAGACGGCCTCCACGGCCGCCGCTTCCTTGGGGCTGTAACCGCTTTTCTTCATCATCGGGATGGTGAAGGATCCGGTGGCGTAAACGTTGGCCACCGAGGATCCGGAAACGGTGCCATATAAGGCGGAGGAAATCACCGAGATCTTGGCCGATCCGCCCCGGGCCCATCCGGCGGCCCAGGAGGCAAATTCGATTAAAAAATTCCCGGCCCCGCTGGCGGTGAGTACGGCGGCAAAGAGAATATAGATAAAAAGGATTTCGGCGGAGATGCCGGTCAAAAACCCGAACATGCCGTCATCGTTGGGAAGGTACAAAATCTCGATGGCCCGATCGAAGCTGAAGGCTTTGAAACGAAACATGCCGGGCCAGTATTCACAGGTAAAAAGATAGAACAAAACAACGCTCACGGTCAGGGCGTACCATTTGGACATGGACCGGCGGCACCCCTCGATGACGGCAAGGGCGAGCAATGCGCCGAGGACCACTTCTTCGGTTCGGACATTATGAAAACCGATGAAGTGTTCGTTGAGCCGATCCGCGTGATAGACGGTATACAGGGTAGCTGCCAAACACAGCACAACAGCCGCTAAGTCGACGGTGCTGGGCCGGTTCTTGGGAGATCCGGCGCGCGCAGGATAAAAAAGGAAGATGACCGGAAGGAGCATGCAAAGGTGAAGACCTCGAAACACCCGGGGCTCCGGAGAGCCGAATCCAGAGGTATAAAAATGAAATACACCGGCAATCACGGCCAGGGCATAAACCGGGATCATCCACCCGCGGCCGAGCGTCCTCATGGAATCATCCTTTCGATAAAAAGGGGGTGACGCCCGCGGCGGTCACCCCCTGGAAGGATCCGTTAAAAAGCGGCAAAATAAATCCTGAATCATCGATGGAAAACAGGTCGTTCTTTCGACTATTTCAAAATCCCCTTCTCCTTGTAGTACTTAATGGCGCCGGGATGAAGCGGGACGCCGCAGCCGGTGACCCCCTGTGCGACAGTGTACGGTTCAAGGGCCGCATGAACCTTGCGGATTTTTTCCAGGTTCTCGTTGAAGGCCTTGGTGATCCGGTAGGCGATATCGTCGGACATCTCGGCTGAAACCGTGATCACACTGCCGGCCCCCGCGGTTTTGATGGCTTTGTTGTTATTGGAGGCCTTGGGATAGGTTCCCGCCGGAATCTCCGCGGCCACGATCCCGTATTGCTCCAGATACTTTAAGGCCGTGTCCGAAAAGTCGATGAGTTTGAGGTTTCTCCCCACCGATGCCTCGATCACAGCGGCACCCGGAAGCGAAAGGAAGGTGAAGACGCCGTCCGCATTTTTATCCTTGAACTGGTTGGCCTGGAAAGCGTAGTTGCCCCGGGCAAACTGGAAGCCTTGTTTTTCAAGGTCCTTGATGCTGGTCTTATAAGATTCCAGAATCCGTTCGAAGACCCAGACATCGGAGCTGCCGGGTTGGGTGACGGCCAGTCTCAGCTTTTTCTTCTGTCCAAATGCCTCATCCATGGAGTTGACGGGGACTTCTTCCCCGACGTAGAGGTGAAAGTAATTCATCACCATGCCGCCCACGAGAGCCCGCAGGTTCTTCAAAGGCTTTTCAAAGGGATCCATCCCCTGGTATGCCGCGGCATTCATGAAGGGAAGCCCGAATCCCATTTCCATTTTTCCTTCGGATATCAAGGCCGGGTTTTGTACGCCGCCGCCGGGAACCACTTTGACCACCAGTTCGGGATCAAATTCCTGAATGATGGGCGCTATTCCGCCGGCAATCGCATACCAGCCGCCGCCGGCACTTCCGGCCGTGAAGGTGAGGGTGATCTGTTTGGCGGAAACGCTTCCGCCGACTGCCAGGCAAAAACCCAGCACGACTGCAATCACGAAGGCTGTTTTACGCATGACCGTTCTCCTCTTAAAATGGTTGACTATAAAACCCTGAAATAAAAATTTCTAACAAGTATTTCTGATTAGCACCCAAGAATCGAAAATGTCAAGAAAACCTGCTTCGAGACCATGGCCTGGTAGAGGTGATTCACCATCGTGGTCACGTCAAAGACCGGGAGCATCAGGGCTTCCTGGATCGCTGCCGCAAAAGGGGGCAGGTTGGTGCACTCCATCAAAATGGCGCCTAACGGGAATCCCCCATCGTCGGCTTGCACCAGTTCTATAGCCTTGGCCACCACTTCCTTCTGAATTCCGGCAAAATCATAAATACCGCCTTCCGTCAGAATGCCTTGTCGAAAATGAGGCTCGTTTTCCAGGCCGGCCACTTTCACGGGGAACTTGGGATCCATCCCCGCCATCAGCAAATGTTCATGGGTCAGGCGTCCGGCGTGGGCGGTAAGAACACCGATGCGCCGATTCGGTCCCACTGTCTTTTGAATAAAAGGGATCTGAAGCAGGCTGGAGAGCATGACCGGGACTTCCAGGCGGCTGCTGAGAGCTTCCTGGAAATATATGAAAAAGCCGCAGCCGCCGGCAATAGCCGAAGCGCCCGATTCCACGAGACGCCGGGCCGAGGCGGTTAAGGGGTCGATGATTCCCGGATCTTTCATCAGGAGGCGCTCAAGAGATACGCCGGAAACAGTGGTGTGGATCACGGGAAAGGAAAAAGTAGACGGATTCCCAGGATCACCCGGAGGTCGGGTGAGCGCATGGTCCAGCATCAGGATGCCGATGACGATTTTTTTCATGGGAGCTCCCGGACTTTTAAACCTTCAGGCGACCCATTTCGAGACCGGAGCCTTGGCCTCATGGAGGGGTTGGACCACGACATCGATTAGGATCGGCCTTGGAGATCTAATTCCGTTTTCAAGGGCGGATCGCAGGGCGGATGGATTCTCCACCCGTATCCCTTTAATCCGAAAGGCCCGGGCTACGGCGGCATGGTCTATCGCGGAAAAGTCGACGCCGAAAAAGGGGCTTCCCGTGGCCTTCTGACCGGCTTTTACCCATCCGAAACAGGCATTGGAAAGCACGATCAGCAAAACCGGGATGTTCAACCGGGAAATCGTTTCGAGTTCTCCGGCGGATATGGCGAAACTGCCGTCTCCCATGATGCCGACCACTTTTTTATCAGGCTGGGCGTAATGGGCGCCCACCACTGCCGGAAGGGCATATCCCAGAGCGCCGTGAGCGCGGGGCGCCACAAAGCATCTTCCGGCCATTGGAAGACGATAATATGCGGCCAGATACGGCGTGGGTGTCCCCGGATCGGCGATGACAAGGGCGTCCTCCGGCAGGGCATTCTCGAGTTCTTTAACGAAGCGCTCCGGCCGGATCGGGACGGCGTCGGAAGCAAATGCGTCTATGGAATCCATATAGGCCGCTCGTTTTTCCGCAATGCGGTGGGGGTCGGTTTTTCCTGCCCTTGAGCCCCCCAATCGATCGGCCAAAGCCTCGATCAATGCGGCAATCCCGAGTTTGGCGTCGGCGACGATGCCTTCTTTCACCCGGTAATTGACGCCGATCCTGGAAGCATCCACGTCGAGCTGAAGGATTTTTTTCTTCCTGTCGGGGGGCAGCGTCCACTTGATGGTCGTCACCGATCCCGCATGGCATCCGATGAAGAAAACCAGGTCTGCCTGGTGGATAAAGTCATGGCGGAAAGGAAGCCCGCCGTTGCTTCCGACGACACCCAGGCTTAAGGGATGTGTTTCGGCGATGGCTCCTTTTCCGCTGATGGAGGTGGCCACCGGACACCCGAGCATTTCGATCAGCACCTTGAGCTCGGCCCACGCCCAGGACCGGATGACTCCGGCTCCGGCCACGATGACGGGATGCCGGCTTTCAGCGAGGAGTTCGGCGGCGCGCTTCACCGACCCCGGTTCCGGGGCGGTCCGGTAGGCGGGATAGGCGCCGAAGCAGGGATCGATGTAGATATCGCGTTCGAGTACGTCGGCCTCCTGGACGGTAAGAGAGAGTCCGATGTGAGTGGCCCCAAGCCTCCCCGAAACCGCCCTTCGAAACGCTTCCCGGACGACCCAGGGGAGTTCCCTGCCGCCTGTCGGTGTTCGGGTCCAGGTGGTGACGGGTCCGAACAAGGCATCCTGGTCCAGCTCGGTGAGGGTCCCGCGATCCCGTTGCCCGACATCAATATCCGAAGTGATGCAGACCAGCGGCACCGAAGACTGGTTGGCTTCCGCCACCCCTGGGAGAATAAAGAGTGCGCCGCCCCCGCTGGGGCCCTCGCAGACCCCCACCTTGCCGCTGAAACGGGCATAGGCGTCCGCCATGAACGACGCGGAACGTTCGTCCCGGGTAAGGATGTGCCGGATCGGATGCTCGAATCCGGCGAGGGCCTCATAGAAAGGGAGACTGGTGTCTCCGCAAAGGCCGAAAAGGGTGTTCACCCCAACATCGTAAAGCATCCTGACCAGAGCCCGGTTTCCTTTCATGGCTTTGAAACCTTTCTTTTTTCCGGAATTCCCCTTAGTCCGACAGATAGTATTCGACGGTGGAGACTACCCGCACTTTCTTGATGTGGGGGGTGCTGCTGTCCCGGTCGGTGATGGTGAACTGGCCCTGCTGGGCGGTCTTGATCTTTCCCAGCCGGCTGTTGGAATCCTTGGCGAACTTTTCAGCCACCTGCCGGGCTGTTCGGGTGGCCTCCTCCACCATCTCCGGCTTGATGGTGTTGAGCTTCGTGTAGAGATACTCTGTTTTGGTTTCGTATTCCTGTGCGCCGATCACGATCCCCTGTTTACCCAGCTCGATGAGTTTGCTCATGGCCTGCCGCGCGGCATCCACCTTTCCCGTATAGACCGTAATGGTGGAGTTGGAGGCAAACCGGAATTTCACTTTGTTGGCGTCCACGTACCCCTGGGCCTGGCGGTCGACGATGGCCGGCGGGGACACGGAAATTTCATCCTCGGAAAAGTCGTTGGTTTTTAAAAAATCCAGAATGGCGCCGGTGTGCCGTTCCACCAGGGCATAAAGGCTGCCCAGGTCGTTTTCTGCCTCGCTGAACCGGATGGGCCAGATGGCCACGTCCGAAGGGACTTCACGCTCGGAGAGCCCTTTTACGGTGACGGTGCGGTCCAGCCCCTTGACTCTCAATGCGCCGGTGGAAAGAAAGTATCCGAGAAAGACCATGCCGGCGCATAACAATACGCCGAGAATCGATGCTTCGATGACTCTTTTGTTGTTCATCCCTCGTTTCTCCTTGAAGATTTCGTTTTTAACGGTCGAAAAAGACCTTCCTTTTTAGCGCCGAGCAATCCGGCATCGTAAGATCGTTCATCCACCAGTGAAAGACCGTCGATCATTGGATCGGTTAAAAGCGACTTTTTTTGGATTCCGTTGAGCCTGCAGGCGATCCGATCCATCGCCTCGTCCCGGGTCATCCAGTGGAACCCGTTAAAAGCGTTCAGGTTCAGCGGTCGGGTGTAACCCCGCAGGGTCTTTTCCCGGGCAATGTTGAAGAAAGGCTCGAAATAGGACAGCATCAGTTCCCGCAGATTCCGGAAGATCGGCTCCCGGAAGCGCAGCCCCGAGAAATTGGATTGGGCACAAGCTCCCCAGTGGCCGTCGGATTTGTAGAGCGCCAGGATGTGGTCGTCGTCCCGGTCGTTGGGGAGCATGTCCAGGATCAACGGCGGGTATCCGATGCGAGAAAGCGCGGCTGCGGCAAACACGGCGCCGTCGAAGCAATGCCCCATGCGCTCTCGGAATACCCGCAAGGGGCACCGGTAGACATCTTCCACGCTGTACTCGAGGGTATCCAGAAACGTCTGGATCCTGGCCGGGGTATTCAGCCGCGACAGAAGTTTGCGCTCGGAAGGGGTCATCGCCTGTTGAAGAGCTTCGGAAGCGTTTATCAAAATCCCGGTTTCCTGAAAAGCGGTTTCGCCTGTATCAGATATTGGCATGGATAGCCTTTTCAAAACGAATTTGCAAGTTTTCCGACTCACAGGATCCGGGAGAAGTATTTCAGCACCATCCGGATCCGTATGTCGGATGCCACCTGGTTCAAAAGGCCTGCCTATGGGACGGTCCTTCGGAGGAGAACCGACCAATCGTCTTGACTTGCCGGGTAAAAGTTTTTATGGATTAGACGCTTTGAATCAAGAGGTGGAAAAAAGAAGGATACCGGTAACCCCGATGAAAGACACGATAAAGAGCATGATCCTTTCGGCGGCTCGAGGCGCCCATGAAAAGGGGATCCTCCCTTCCCCGGACTTTCCCGAAGTGGTCCTGGAAACGCCGAAAATCGAAGCCCACGGCGATTTTTCCACCAATTTTGCCCTCATATCCGCCTCGGTTCAGAAGATGTCGCCGAAAAAAATCGCCGAGGCTGTCGTGGGTCACATGAAAGATGTCCGAAATTGGATCGAACGCGTGGAGGTGGCGGGACCCGGCTTCATCAATTTCCATCTTCACCCTTCGGCCTGGCACCATGTTCTGGAGGCCGTCCATATCCAAGGCAAGCGATATGGTGCCGTTGATCTGGGAAAGGGGAGACGGATCCAGGTGGAATACGTCAGCTCCAACCCCACGGGACCGCTGCATGTGGGGCATGGCCGAGGAGCTGCCGTGGGGGACAGTGTGGCCAACATCCTTTCTTTTTGCGGGTATGACGTGCAAAAAGAATACTATGTCAACGATTCCGGGAGACAGGTCGAAACACTGGGACGATCTGTTTTTTTGCGGCTTAAAGCCCTGTTGGGCGATACGGAACCGTTTCCGAAAGAGTGCTACCAGGGGGGTTATATTCGGGACCTGGCAAGGGAGATCCTCGAATTGAAGGGCAGGGGGATGGCCTTGGGCCCCGAAGCCGAAGGGATCGCTTTTTGCGCCCGGTATGCGGCCGGAAAGATCACAGAAGGGATGCGGGAAGACCTGGTTCGTTTCGGTGTAACTTTTGATCGGTGGTTCAGCGAGCAAAGCCTCTATGATGCAAAAAAGGTGGACCGAACATTGTCCGAGTTGAAGGCTCGGGACGTCGTCTATGAAAAAGACGGCGCACTATGGTTCCGGACCACCGCATACGGGGACGAGAAGGATCGGGTTGTGGTCCGGAATGGCGGCCAGCCCACCTATTTTGCCTCCGACATCGCCTATCATCGGGATAAGTTCGAACGGGGATTCGAGAAAGTGATCGATGTCTGGGGAGCCGACCATCACGGATATATCCCTCGCATGGAAGCCGCCGTCGAGGCCCTGGGACACGCGAAAGAAAGGTTCAAGGTGATCCTGGTTCAGTTGGTAAACCTGCTCAGGGGAGGTATTCCGGTGGCCATGTCGACGCGTGCCGGCGAGTTCGTGACCCTTCGCGAAGTCATCGACGAAGTGGGAAAAGATGCCGCCCGATTCCTCTTTATGACACGCCATCACGAAAGCCCCCTCGATTTCGACTTGGACCTGGCGAAAAAACAATCCAATGAAAACCCGGTGTATTATGTTCAGTATGTCCATGCCCGGATCTCCAGCATCCTCAAGGTGGGAAAAGAACGAGGGATCGAGGATGCGTCCTTTTCCGAAGAAACGGCATCCCTGCTGCTGGCCCATGAAGAGATCCGGCTGCTCAAAGCTCTTTCCGACTATTTGGACGTGATCCGGCAAAGCGCTGTGTTCATGGAACCCCATCGGGTCACTTTCTATCTCATGGATTTGGCCTCCCTCTTTCACACCTACTACAACAAACATCGGGTGTTAACCGATGACCCGGACTTGACACGCGCCAGATTATCCCTGGTCCTTGCGATCAAAGAGGTGATCCAAAACGGGCTTTTTCTCTTGGGTGTATCGGCTCCGGAAAAGATGTAGGAATTGCACATGGCCGGAGGTGATAAAGAAAGCGGCGAGTCTTCCCCCGCCCGCAGGCTAAAAACCCGGCGTACGCTGTGGATCGCAGCGATCCTATTCGTCTCGGCATGGACGTTCTTTTTGGGTGTCCTGGTGGGGAGAGGGGTCGCCCCTTTACACTACGATATAGAGGAGTTGAAAAAGCAACTGGCTCAGGCAAAAGCGTCGTTGCTGGAAAGCGAAATCAAGCAATTCAAGATCCCGGCCAAGTCCCAGGAAGCCCCGGCAGACTTTAGTTTTTACGATGCGTTGAGGGAGTCGAGAAAGAAACCGGCAGTCAAAAAAGAGACGCCGGAAGTCCCAAAAACCCAGGCACCGCAGAAGCCGCCTTTACCTGAAAGCAAGACGGAACCCAGAGCCCTGACTACCCCAGGCATGGAAAACGGGAAAAAGGATGCCGGCGTTTCCGGGACGACGATGAATAACAGCACGAATGGATCCGAAAAACGGATGACCCTTCAGGTGGCTTCTTTGCCCAACCAAAACGACGCCCGGAAGTTGGCAGAGGACTTAAAGAAGAAAGGGTATCCTGCCTATTTCGAGGGGATAATGATCCCCGATAAAGGCGTGTGGTATCGGGTTCGAATAGGGCTTTTTAGCAGCAGGGAGGAAGCTTCGGTCATGCTGGAAAACCTGAAAAAGGAACGCCTGCAACCCATTATTGTCAACCGAAATTCCCAGTGAGGAAACCATGAACATCACCCGTGAAGAGGTTATCCAGGTGGCCGGGCTCGCCCGTCTCGATCTGGACGACAAGACCGTCGATCGGATGTGCGCGCAGATCGGTGAAGTCCTCGGATACGTGGCTCAGTTGAACCGAGTGGATACCCAAAACGTCCCCCCGACGTCTAATACCCTTTCCCTGACCAACGCATTTCGTGAGGATGAACGGGCCGAGCATCTCGACAGGGAACTGGCCCTTTCCAACGCGCCTCAAGCAAATGACGGAGATTTCATCGTCCCGAAAGTCATTCAGGAGTAAGGGAGGGCTTATTATGAATCTGCACATGCTGACGATACAACAGGCCCAGGCCCTCTTGAGAGAAAAGAAGATTACGGCCGTGGAGCTGATCCGGGCCGTGATGGAACGAATCCGCAGCATCGAAGACAAGGTGGGCGCCTTTATCACTCTTGTTGAAACATCCGCCATGGAACAAGCCCGGGAAGCGGACCGGCGGATCGATGCAGGAGATCCTTCCGGGCTTTTAGGAATTCCTGTTGCCGTGAAAGATGTCCTGTGCACCCGGGGTATCCGCACCACCTGCGGCTCCAGAATCCTGGAAAATTTTATCCCGCCTTATGATGCCACAGCAATACAACGGTTGCGGGAGGCCGGTGCCGTCATTATCGGAAAAACCAATATGGACGAGTTCGCCATGGGGTCTTCCACCGAATATTCGGCCTTTAAAGTCACCCGGAACCCGTGGGATCTTTCCAGGATTCCGGGAGGATCCAGCGGGGGTTCGGCCGCCGCGGTTGCCGCAGACATGTGCCTGGGTGCCCTCGGATCGGACACCGGGGGATCCGTACGGCAGCCCGCCGCCCACTGCGGCGTGGTGGGGATGAAACCCACTTACGGCAGGGTATCCCGGTTCGGATTGGTGGCGTTTGCCTCCTCTCTGGATCAGGTGGGCGTGCTGGCCAAGTCTGTTTACGACAGCGCTCTGCTGATGCGCGTCATATCCGGGCATGACCCTAAGGATTCCACCTCGGCGTCGGTGCCTGTGCCTGACTATACAAGAGATTTCAAAGAAGGGCTCAAAGGCGTCACTATCGGCGTGCCCGTGGAGTATCGATCCCCGGAGGGCATGGACGCGGATGTCTCCGAAGCTTTCTCAAAGTCCATACAAACAATCGAAAGCCTGGGCGCCCGATGTGTGGAAGTATCGCTCCCCCATACCCCCTATGCGGTGGCCGCCTATTATGTGATCGCCCCTTCGGAAGCCAGCTCCAACCTGGCTCGGTATGACGGCGTAAAATACGGTTTTCGGGATCCGGAGGCCGGCGACCTGAGCAGCATGTATTGCAAAACCCGAAGCAAAGGGTTTGGGCCGGAAGTCCAACGCCGAATCGTCATCGGCACTTACTGTCTCTCCGCCGGTTATTATGATGCCTACTATAAGAAAGCGTCCCAGATCCGGACCCTGATCATTCAGGATTTCAAGAAGGCCTTTGAAACCTGTCAGATTCTCCTTTCCCCTGTGGCACCGACTCCGGCGTTTCCCATCGGCGAAAAGGTCGAAGACCCGCTGACCATGTACCTGTCCGATGTGTTCACTCTGTCCGCGAATCTTTCCGGCATTCCCGGAATCTCCATCCCATGCGGATTTTCAAAGGAGGGGCTTCCCATCGGATTGCAGCTCATGGGAAATCATTTTGACGAAACGATGCTCTATCGGGCGGCGTATCATTTTGAAAAAGCCACCGATTTTCATTTGAAGAAACCTCAGTTGTAAAGGAGTCGACATGTCCATTCAGCCGGAAGGTGAAGACCTGAGAAAAGCGGTGAAATGGGTTTTAGAGGAGGCGTCTTTTAGCCCTGAAAAGACCATGGGGGAGCTCATCCGCGACGCGTGCCTGAAATTCGATCTGTCTCCTATCGAGGCCGAATTTTTAACCAAAACCATCCAGAAAAAGAAATAAGGATAGGATTAAACCGGACCCGCCGGGTTGTCTGCATCCGCTCGTCCGGATGAGGAGGAAGCGTGCCGAGGATTCGGATCCTTCCCGAAGCGGTCTCCAACAAGATCGCTGCCGGAGAGGTCGTCGAGCGCCCCGCTTCGGTGGTGAAGGAACTTGTGGAAAACGCCCTGGATGCGGGAAGTACTCGTGTGCTCGTAGAGGTGGAAAAAGGGGGTTGTTCCCTCATTCGCGTATCAGACAACGGATGCGGGATGGGGAGAGACGATGCATTGCTGGCGCTGGAACGGTATGCGACCAGTAAAATCCAAACGGATAAAGACCTTTTTGCCATCAAGACCTTGGGGTTCCGCGGCGAGGCGCTCCCCAGCATCGCAGCGGTTTCCCGCTTGACACTGGTGACCAACGATGATCCGGATCAACCGGGGACCGAGATTCGGGTCCAGGGGGGGAAAATCCTGCGGGTAGCCCAGACCGGCGCCCCCAAAGGAACCCTGGTTGCTGTGGAAGATCTTTTTTTCAACACGCCGGCCAGGCGTAAATTTTTAAAAGGCATTTCCACGGAGATGGGGCATATCGCGGACGCCGTCGATCGGATCGCCCTGGGGTGGCCGCAGGTGGTTTTTGAACTAACCGGCAACGGAAGGACGATCCGACAATTCTCCCCGGAGCCCCGGGCTCTGACGCGTGCCGTTGAAGTCCTGGGAAGCGACCTCACCAATAGCTTTAAAGAGGTCCGGCACACCAGGGAAGACCTTGTGATTAACGGTTGGGTCGTCCTGCCAAAAGAGACCCGCACCACGAGTCGGTCCATCTTCATCTATGTCAACGGCCGATTCGTCAGAGACCGGATCCTTTTGCACGCCCTGATGGAAGGGTTTCGGGGAAGACTGATAAAAGGGCTGTTTCCTATGGCCGTCCTCAAGATTCAAATCCCTGAAGATCAGGTGGACGTCAACGTACATCCGACTAAAAATGAGGTCCGATTCGTCCGCCGGCAGTGGATTCACGATCAGGTGACCGATGCGGTTGCAAAGGCTCTTGAGGCGGCCGAATCGTTTTCCTTAAAGCCCGGAAGCGGCTCAAGCCCAAGGCCCCTGGAGATTCGGGATCAGCCTGCTCTCTATGAGCCAATCCCCATGTCGATCCTGCAGAAAGCCCCTGGAAGTGCAAATGTGCAGACGCCCCTCTGGGAAGCTTCACAGACCGATTTATTGCGGGTGATCGGACAGTTTCGTGAAAGCTACATCGTGTGCGAATCGAAAGAAGGGCTGATGCTGATTGACCAACATGCGGCCCATGAACGGATTTTGTTCGAACAGATTCAAAACGCCGATCGGCCGTTGGCGCAACAGTTGCTCTTTCCGGAGACCCTGGAGTTCGGCTTTCGGGAGTCCCGGATCCTCGAGAAGCTTCTTCCTTTTCTCAACGCTTTAGGGATGGAAATCGAACCCTTTGGAGAGAACGCCTTTGTCGTCAAATCGGTTCCCGGGATTTTGAGCGGCACGTCGTTGATGCCCCTGATCCGGGAAATGGTGGAGAAGGCGGCCGATACCGGCATTGCCGGGTTTTTGGAAGCAGCCCGTGACCATTGCCTGGCGGTCATCGCCTGTCATGCGGCGGTTCGGGCCGGGCAGATCCTATCAAAGGAGGCGATGGCGGATATTATCGATAAGCTTCATGCTTGCCGTAATCCCGCCCACTGCCCCCATGGAAGACCCACCTTTATTCAATGGACCGACGCCTTTCTGGAAAAGTCTTTCTTCCGAACCGGATAGGCCTGGATCTTATGGCCCGGAGGCCTCCTTGACCCCTCATGTAACCGAATGATTTATCTTTGTTCAATTCCGGTTCCTGCCGGTCGGGCATAGCTTTTTTCTCCTGCCACGACAACCAGGCATTCAGCGCGGGTTTTTCCCCGGTTTTGCACCCTGTGCGCCACGGAAGGATCGAAATGGACGGCATCGCCCGTGTCCAGTCGAATGATTTCCCGGCCGATCACGAGTTCGACGCTTCCGCTGAGCACCAGCAAAAACTCTTCCCCGGGATGATCAAAAAGCATCTTGGGCGCTTTTTTTACAGCCGGATGCTGAATGATGAAGGCCTCGATCAGGTGCAGATTCCTGGCTTTGTTGAATGCCCAATAGGTGAAACCGATCTGAGCCCCATGGCGGACCGCCTGTACACGCTGGTCGCGGTGGGTTATCGCAAATCGTTGGGATGCCGCCGGGAGGTCTTCCTGAAAAAAGACGCCGATGGGAACTTCCAGGGCCTGGGCGATTTTGGACAAGGTGGCGATGGGCGGGGAACACTGGTTGTTCTCGAGACGGGATAGCATTCCGCGGGAGATGCCGGCCTTTTCTCCCAGGCGTTCCAGGGTTAAGTCCTTGGATTTGCGAATCTCGCGGATCCTTCGCGCAACCTGTTGTTCAATCATTTTGTTTCCCCAGTCAATCGGTATCTTTTCTGAAACAATAGGGCCGTCCCTCCTTGTCCTCTCCCCGCCGGGGTTGGGTAAGAAGTTGCCCCGCGCCTCCCTTGCAACCGTTAAAGGGTCACACTGCACCGGCGAACAAACTGCCTTGCCGCCGGCCACATGGGCCGGAACCGGGGTCCATTATACCGAAAAAAACCTTGACATCAAGAAATAAGTTGAATAATCTGCAACAAGTTTATTTTTAGTAAACTTATCTTTTTCCCTGGTTGATGGCAACACAATTGGAAGATGAAGGAGGAAAAAGATCATGCGCTCGGACATCTTGAAAAAAAACATCGAAACCCTTCCCCACAGGGCACTGCTGATGTCCGCCGGTACCCGACGGGAGGACTTTGAAGCCGGTAAGCCCTTTATCGGTGTCGCCAACAGCTTCAATAACTTGATCCCCGGGCACATCCACCTGGACGAGTTGACCCGGGAAGTCTGCAGGGGTATCCGCGATGCCGGCGGTGTCCCCTTTCAATGGGGAGTGCCCGGTGTTTGCGACGGCATTGCCATGTTTGTGGAGATGCGCCTGAGCCTTCCCAGTCGGGAACACATCGCCGACAACATCGAAATTATGGTTCTCTCCCACTCGCTGGATGGATGGGTCGGCGTGACCAACTGCGACAAGATCACCCCCGGCATGCTGATGGCCGCGGCCCGCCTGGACCTTCCCGCCTTAATTCTCACCGGCGGACCCATGAAGGCCAATGTGGTCCAAGGCCGGAAATGCCATCCGATTGTCGGCTTCGGCATCGTGGGCCGTGTCAAGGCCGGAAAAATTTCCGCGGATGAAGCCGAACAGATGCTTGACGATATGGTCTGCGGGGCCGGCTCCTGCGTCGGGCTTTATACCGCCAACACCATGGCGGTGGTAACCGAGGCCCTGGGAATGTCGGTGACCCGTTGTGCTACCACCATCGCTTTGGATCCGAAAAAAAAACAGCAAGCTTATGAATCCGGCCGGCGCATTGTCGAGCTGGTCAAGACCGATGTGCGGCCCCGCACCATCATGACCCGGGCCGCCTTTGAAAATGCGATCCGCGTGGACATGGCCATGGGAGGATCGACCAATACAGTCCTGCACATCCCGGCCATTGCCCGCGAAGCCGGGATCGATATCGAGGTCGAGGAATTTGACCGAATTTCCCGACATACGCCGAACATTTGTTCAATCATTCCCGGGGGCCCCTACGAGATGGCAGATGTGGACGCCGCCGGCGGGATACCGGCTGTCCTGAAGCGCCTCCTTCCTCTTCTCAATGAAAATCCGACCGTCACCGGCAGCTCAATCCGCCGGGTGGCTTCCGAGGCGGAAGTGGCAGATTCACAGGTGATCCGACCCTTGGATAATCCCTATCACGCCGAAGGCGGGATCGCCGTGCTTAAGGGGAATATTGCTTCCAGCGCCGTGGTCAAACAGACCGCAGTCAATCCCGAGATGCTTGTTTTCACAGGACCGGCAAAGGTGTTTTTTACGGAAGAATCTCTCCTGAACGACATTGCGTCCGGACAGATCGCCGAGGGCGACGTCGTCGTCCTTCCCTTTCAAGGCCCGGCCGGCGGACCGGGAATGCCGGAAATGCTCACTCCCACCGATGCCATCAAGGGGGCCGGCTATCAACGGGTGGCTCTGATTACAGACGGCCGTTTTTCCGGAGCCACCAGCGGGCTGAGCGTCGGCCATGTGGAGATGGAGGCCTATAACGGCGGACCCATCGCCGCAATCCAAAACGGCGATATCATCGACATCGACGTTCCCCAACGCAAAATTGATGTGAGACTCACTCCGGTTCAGATCAGAGACCGCCTATCTGCGGTGCGGGTACCGGAACGCAAATTGCCCCGCATGCTGGAGACTTTCCGAAAGACCTATACGGGAATCAACTGTTACGGCAAGGAAGCAACACCAAAATAACCCTTCAAGCAAAACAGGAGGTAACACCCATGCGCAATCCGATCATCGCTCTTTTGGCAGCCGTCTGCATGGCGGCCCTGACAGGCACGGTTGGTGCCCAGACCCAGATCAACATCGCCACGGTCACCAACCCGGACTTTGTCCACACCCGATCCGCGGTCTGGTTCAAGGAGTGCGTGGAAAAAGCCCTTCCCGGCAAGTGCGTTGTCAACGTACACCACTCCGCGGCCCTGGGCAGCGAAACCCAGGTGCTCCAGCAGATCCAGTTGGGGACCACCCAGATGTCGGTGTGCACCACGGGTCCCATCGAAGCCTTTGTGCCGGAGATTAAAGCCCTGGAGATGCCCTTTGTATTTCCTTCCTACGAGGCGGCCGATAAGGTCCTGGACGGGGCTGTCGGCCAGGAACTTGGAAAAAAATTCGAAAAATCCGGCTTTCTCGCTATGGCCTTTCTGGACAACGGGTTTCGCAACGTCACCAACTCCAAGCGCCCGGTAAAAACGCCCGAAGACCTTAAGGCCTTGAAAATCCGCACCATGGAAGCCCCCACGCACCTGGCTATCTGGAGAGCCATCGGGGCCAACCCCACACCGATGGCCTGGCCCATTTTCACTCAGCTTCAGCAAGGCGTCATCGACGGCCAGGAAAACCCCATCGCCGTGATTCACGCGGCCAAGCTGATCGAGGCCGGCCAAAAGCATCTGACCCTGACCCGCCATGTCTATTCGGCCCTCGTCTTTGTGGCCAACAAGGCCTTCATCGACGGTCTGCCGGAAGCCGAACGCAAGGTCATTTTGGACTGTGCCAAGAAGGCGGCGCTTCAGGGACGCAGCTATATCCGCGACAATGAGGCCAAGCAACTGGCCGAGCTTAAGGCGGCCGGAATGCAGGTGGAAGAAAAGCCGGACCTTACGGCTTTTCGCAAGGCGACAGCCACCGTGATCGAGAGCGCTACAGGCGACACTAAAAAACTGGTGGACCAGATTCAGCAGATCGTTAAATGAAAGCAGTCTGTCCGAAGCACGAAACTCGGAATCCGGAATCAATCCGAATAATCTAAACGACACACCCTCTCTTGGGTGACTGGACATCCGGGTTTCCGTCATTTTCTTTCGGGCAATTTGAATTTGCTTGGCGTTTCGTGCTTCGGATTTGATAGGGAATTTGCCGAACGGGGTCTTCAGGAAAAAATTAATGGTACAGATTGTAAGCCAGGTGATCAACAGTATCGTTGAAAAAGTACTGCTTATCATCGGAACGGCGATCTGCATCATTTTATTCGCCCAGGTCATCTTCCGCTATGCCGGGGCCTCTTTGGGCTGGTCCGAGGAGGTGAGCCGCCATCTGCTCGTGGCCATCACCTTCCTCGGCGGAACGGTCGCCTACAAGCGGGCCAACTTCATCGGATTGAAGGGCTTCGGCGATCACCTGGGGCCGGTTGTCCAGCAGATCATCGTGGTGGCCCTGCAGGTGTTGACTCTGGTTGTTTTTTCCTTGATTGCCTGGTTCGGTGCCGTTTACACGATCAAGGCCGGAGAGCACACTTCATCTTCGCTGCAGATTCCCATGTCGATCCCTTTTGCCTCAATCCCCATTGCCGCAGTTATTTTTGTGATTCATGTGCTGGCCGATATGGCTCGATCGCTCAGGCGTCAGACGCCATGATTGTGGGTATTCTTTTCGCCTGTCTATTTCTTCTCATCGCTTTAGGGATGCCCATCGCCCTGTCCATCGGGTTGCCGGCCATCGGTCTGATGCTCACCCCCGGGGTTTTTCCAGCAGGAGTGCAGCTCTCGGCTTTGGGCCAGACGATTATTCAACTGCTTTTTGCCGGGGTGGATTCTTTTGACCTGCTCGCCATCCCCCTGTTCATGCTCGCCGGTGCGATCATGGAAACCGGGGGGATATCGCGCCAGCTCATCGATTTTTCCGACAGCCTCGTGGGCTGGGTGCCGGGAGGACTGGCCTGTGCTGTTATTGTAGCCTCCATGTTCTTTGCCGGCATTTCAGGGTCCGCTGCCGCCGACACGGCCGCCCTGGGGGCTATCGCCATACCGGCCATGGTTCGGCAGGGGTATCCGCCGGCTTTTTCCGCGGCCCTGGTGGCTGCGGGCGGTTCCATCGGTGTGATCATCCCGCCGTCCATCCCCATGGTCATCTTCGGTTTTTTGACCAATGTATCCATCGCCCGGCTCTTTGTCGGAGGGATACTGGTGGGACTGCTCTTCGGGTTAAGCTTCATGGCCGTGGCGGTCTGGACATCCTGGCGCTGCGGATACGGCATGCGCCGCCCCTTTTCGCTCAAGCAGGTCGGGATCGCCACAAAGGAGGCGATCTGGGCCCTGGGAGCTCCTGTGATCGTTTTGGGAGGGATTCTCTCTGGAGTGGTCACCGTCACCGAAGCCGCGGCCCTGGCCGTCTTTTATGCACTGGTCGTCGCCATGGCCATCAACAAAAAGCTCAAATGGAACGATATGCCGGCCCTGATCGTCCGCTCCCAGATTGTGGCCGCCACAATCTTGTTCATCATCGCCATGGCCAAGGTCTTCACCTGGCTGGTGGCGATGCAGCAGACCACCCAGTTGGTGCAAAACGCCATCAACACCCTGGCCTTGCCCCCCTGGGGGCTGCTGCTGCTCGTCATGGCGGGCCTATTGGTCATGGGTTGCGTCATGGAAACCACCGCGGCCCTGATTCTGCTCGTGCCGGTGCTGGTCGCATTGGCGCCCCAGATGGGGGTGGATCCGGTCCAGTTCGGGGTGCTGATGGTGGTCAACCTGGCCATCGGCATGCTCACCCCGCCGGTAGGTATCTGTCTTTTCGTGAGCTGCGGCATTTCCGGCCTGCCTTTAGGCCAGGTGAGCCGGGCCGCGATGCCGCTGGTGGCGGTGGCCATGGGTGCGCTGCTGATCTCCTGTTTCTGGCCGCCGCTCACCCTTTGGCTGCCTTCCATCATTTACCGGTGAGCCAGGCCGAAACCGCCTGTTCTTGTAATCTGTTTTGAGATACGGTATGTATCCACCCTAAAAAAGCAGCAACTTGTCAACGCTTTGCCTCTAGCATGAAGACGCTTCTCATCTATCCGTATTTCCTCGATCCGCGGCTCGACGAGGAGGATATCGAGGCCGTCCCTCAGGGCCTGCTTTATGTGGCCGCCCTCCTTAAATCGGAGGGTGTCGAGGTCGCGGTGGCGGATCTGCATGCCTTCAAGGATCGACCGGAGGCGATCCGCGAGATGATCGCTGGTGCAGAGCCGGATGTCATCGGCTTCTCGGTTCTCCATGCCAATCGCTGGGGGGCGATCGATATATCCAAGATGGCCAAAGCCCTTCGCCCGGAAATCTCCATCGTCTTCGGCGGGGTGGGCGCCACCTTTCTCTGGGACCATCTTCTCCGTCATTTTCCAGAAATCGATTACGTTATCCTCGGTGAGGGAGAGTACACTTTTCTCGAACTGCTCCGGGCCCTGGATGCCGGGGACAGGGGGATGATTGGCAGGATACCGGGCCTTGCCTTCCGCGATGGCGGCCGGCCGGTCAGGACAGGGCCCCGGGAACCGATCCGCGATCTGGACGCGCTGCCTCACCCGGCCCTAAGCTTCACCTTCCGGCACCTTATCCTTTCCCGGGGCTGCCCGGGGCGGTGCACCTTTTGCGGATCTCCCCGGTTCTGGCCCGGGCCGACCCGCTTCCACTCGACCCGCTACTTCCTGGAAGAACTGGAGATCCTTTCCGGCCGGGGGATTAGCCACTTTTTCATCTCGGACGACACCTTCACTCTGGATCCCGCCAAGGTCATCGACATTTGTCGGGGCATCATCGACCGCCGACTCCCCATCACGTGGCAGGCCATCTCCCGGGTGGACAGGGTGGACGAGGATCTGCTTTACTGGATGCGGAAAGCCGGCTGCATCCAGATCAGCTACGGGGTGGAAAGCGGTTCGGCCGCCATTCGCAAGCGTCTAGGAAAACCTTTGCAGCGGGAACAAATCCGTCGGGCTTTCGCCCTCACCACCCGGTTCGGGATCCTTCCCCGGGCCTATTTCATCTATGGCTGTCCCGGGGAAACACCGGATTCCATTAAGGCCACCGTGGACCTGATGGCGGAGATCAAGCCGCTGGCCGCCATTTTCTATATTCTGACCCTTTTCCCGGGAACAGCCCTCGCCGAGGAGTTCCTCAGAAAAACCGGCCAATCGGACGAGGTCTGGCTGCAGCGTGTGGAGGACATCCCTTATTGCGAAACGGATCCGCGACTTCCCCGGGATCTTGTCCTGGAGTTCGGCCGGACCCTTCGGAACCGATTTCACGAGATGCTGCCTGCGGCGGTGGATTCCATCGAACTTGAGGATCGGGAGGATCTCTACCCGCTGCACGCGGATTTTCTTTCACGCCTGGGGATGACCTTTCACCAGGGAGACTATTCCCGGGTGGAGTCTATCCCCGACAAAACTTCCGTGGCCCGTCGCCTTTACCTTAGGGCCCTCGACACCTGCCCGGATCCCAGGGCCACCCTGGGTTTGGCCATGCTGGAGCAGCAGTCGGGCGAGATGGCCGCCGCCGAAAGGCGCCTCGAGGAAGGGGTGCGGCGGTTCCCGGGAAACGTGCCCTTGGCGCTCTGCCTGGGGATCCATTTCATGAACCGGAAGCGGTTTGACAAGGCGATGGAGGTTTTACGGCGCTTTCCGGAAAATGCGGAGGTCCGTCCCTATCTGGACAAGTGCCGCTGCCTGATGCCCCGAGAGAGCCGGGGAATAATAACCCGGTAAAAAGACCCCTTACCCCGGATTCGGATAGTGCGGGATCCGTATTCTTCCCTTGCCTTCTACTCCTACTTGTGTCAATGTTTCCGACATTTACAGGATTCACATATAGGGGACTTTCACCCCATAAGTTCACGCCCATGCAGGGCGTACACAAGGCGCTACACAGGGCGGCAATTTCGCTGCGTTCCATCGGCGCCGGTTAGTTCGGTTGTTTATGCATTTGAAATATGATGGCTTCGTAAAAAGGTTTTGTGAGCGACATTCAAGTCTTTTCGGAAAAAGAGAGGCAAAGTGTTGAGCGTTAAAAATCTCAAGCTGTTTGAGGCACTTGTGCCGAGTTCTTGAGATTTAGCGAAACCCTTTGGATCTTCCGAAAAGACTTGCGGCGCGAGAAAAATCGGCCTTTTTACGATCATCAAATATAAGAAGATGATAAATCAAGAGGTCTTAGAATGATAATGATAAATCAGAATCTTATTGCTCCTTGTGGGCTTTATTGCGGGGTCTGCGCCATTTATATCGCACACCGTGATAATAATCACAAACTCAAAGAGCGGTTAGTGAATCTTTACAAGGGAGAGGTTCCCGGCAAGGGTCATCTTCCGAACAGTGAAAATCTTGCAATAGAAAATATTCAATGCCGCGGCTGCTTATCTGATGAACTGTTTATGCATTGCCGACAATGTGAGATCAGGGCCTGCACAAGAGAAAAAGGATATACCGGATGTCATCAATGCAATGAATTTCCATGTCAGCATATTGATAATTTTCCCATGAGTATTGGAAAAAAGGTTATTTTGCGGGTTATTCCGTATTGGCGAGAGGTTGGTACTGAAAAATGGGTTCGAGATGAGGAAGCCCGCTATATTTGTCCTGAATGCGGCAATAAAGTTTTCCGGGGCGTTGTAAAATGCAACCGGTGTAAAGCAACATTAGATCTGGATTAACTTTTTAGACCGTCTCTTCTCACGTTGCTTATGCGGGTAGTTGGACAATAGTTTGTTTCATCATCGCCCCGGCAAGCTCCACCTTAAAGACGACACTCTTGAAAAAGCATATCACCGGGCAGATGACTCAGTAGAAAATTGTGAATTATCAGCCGTTACATATTGATGCCTTCGTAAAAAGCTTTTGCAAGCGAGATTTGAGCATTTTCGGAAAAAGAGACGCGAACGGCTGAGCGTTAATAATTCCAAGCTGTTTGAGGCGCTTGCGCCGAGTTCTTGGAATTTAGAGAAGCCGTGAGCATCTCCCGAAAATGATCACGAAGCGAGCAAAAATAGCTTTTTTACGATTTCATCAATATTGATGGCTTCGTAAAAATCAGCTTTTTTACGATTTTATCAACATTGTGAGAGTCGAAGGAACGATAGGATGAAAATACTCGTCGTGGACGACAGAGAGGATTCCCGCTATCTTCTTGAGCTCCTGCTCAAGGCAAACGGGCATGTTGTCGAGCCTGCCGGAAACGGCGTCGAGGCCCTTGAACGATTGAAATCCGGCGGGATTGATCTGATCATCAGCGATATCCTCATGCCGGTCATGGACGGCTTTCAGTTATGCCGAAAAGTCAAGACAGACGAGGCGCTTGCGGCATATTCCGTTCATCGTTTACACCGCCACCTACACCGGTTCGAAGGATGAAGAGTTCGCCCTCAAGATCGGCGCGGACCGATTCATTCTCAAGCCCTGCGAACCGGATGCATTCATGGAGGCTGTTCGGGACGTGATGGAGCATGCCAAGCACCGCGATATGGCCTCAACGTCGGCTCCGTTTCAGGAAGAGGAAATCCTCAGGCTTTACAACGAACGCCTGGTGAGAAAGCTTGAACAAAAGATGTTGCAACTGGAAAAAGAACTTCAGGTTCGCAGGGAGGCCGAAGAAGCGTTAAGAAAAAGCCAAAAACTTCTGAATGAGACTCAGCAAATAAGCAAACTGGGCGGATGGGAATATGATCCGGTTACAAATCGTGTCACCTGGACGGATGAAGTATACCGAATCCATGGCGTATCGAAAAACTACGATCCCAGTAGTCCGGAACAGGATATACAATTCTATGCTCCTGAGGATCAGGGGAAAATCACCGAAGCTTTCCAGAAAGCCAGAGAAAAAGGTGAACCTTTTGATCTCGAATTACAGTTGATCAATGCAGAGGGGATAAAAATATGGGTACGGACCATCGGACAGGTTGAGAGCGAAGGTGGACGGATAACTCGCGTGTTCGGAAACATCATCGACATTACCGGGCACAAACGGATGGAAGATGAGTTGCGAGAGTCCCATTCGCTGCTGGCTGCGGCGCTTGAATCCACAACCGACGGTATTTTGGTTGTGGATCGTGCCGGCAAGGTGACCGGTTTCAACCGCAAGTTTTTGGAAATGTGGCGGATTCCCGAGTCCATGACCGCGGCGAGGGATGACGATGCGTTGCTTCGGTTTGTCCTTGACCAACTCCTTTATCCCGAATCGTTTCTGGAAAAGGTCCGCGATCTTTACCGGAAACCTGACATAAGTTCCATGGACGAGCTGGCTTTCAAGGACGGACGCATATTCGAACGTTACTCCCAGCCTCAGCGCATAGGCAGCACCATCGTGGGGCGGGTCTGGAGTTTTCGCGATATCACCGAGAAAAAAGCGGATTGAGGAAAAGTTGGTTCGAGTGGCTCGGGAATGGCAAACCACCTTCGATGCGACAAATGATGCCGTCTGGATTCTTGACAAAGACCAGCGGGTGGTGCGTTCCAACAAGACGGCGGAACAGTATTTCCGACGCACGATGGATCAGATGATCGGAAAACACTGCTGGGAGATCGTTCATGCCACCGAAGAACCGATTCCCGGGTGTCCATGCCTTCGACTAAAAAAGAGTCTGCACAGGGAAAAAATGGAACTGCAGATCGGTGAGGGATGGTTTGAAATCACCGTCGATCCTATTCTGGATCAGGCAGGACAATTTAATGGAGCCGTTCATATTGTCAGGGACATCACCGACCATAAGCAGGCGGAAAAAAGTTTCCAGAGGGAAAAAATCTTTTCCGATTCGATCCTCAACAGCCTGCCGGCCGTTTTTTATCTTTTCGATGAGAAGGGCAGGTTTTTACGCTGGAACAAAAATTTCGAGAATGTAAGCGGCTATTCAGGAGAGGAAGTCGCCAACATGCATCCACTGGACTTTTTCGAGGGCGCGGAAAGGGATCTGATCCGGCAAAGAGTCATGAGAGTCTTCGTCGAGGGGGAAGCCGATGCCGAGGCGGATTTCATTTCTAAAAACGGTAAGCGCACGCCCTACTATTTTACAGGCAATCGAATCCAACTGAACGGAACAACCTGTCTTATCGGCATGGGTGTGGATATCACCGACCGCAAACGGGCGGAGGATAAAATCAAAGAAAGCGAGGAGACCTATCGCAACCTCTTTCAAAACGCACAAGTCGGTTTATTCAGAACCAGAATTTCAGACGGCAAAATCCTTGAGAGCAATGAACAGCTTGCGAAAATGTTCGGATATGACAGCAGAGAAGAATTCGTCGCCGAATACAAAACCTCCGGCAATTATGTCGATGCGGGAACCCGGGAAAAAATGTTGGACGAAATCAAAAATAAAGGGTTTGTCAGAAATTTTGAAGTGCGCTTTTATCGAAAAGACCGTTCTATTTTCTGGGCAAAATATTCGGCTAAAATTTTTGAAGACAAAGGATGGATAGAGGGTGTTTCGGAAGACGTTACCGAGCGAAAAGAGGCCGAGGCAACCCTTCGTGAACTCAAGGAACTTCATGAAAACATCATACAGAACATGAACGGCGGCGTCATACGCACCGACATCGACGGCACCGTGACCTTCATCAACCCGAATCTGGCAGACCTTTTGGGCCGAAAGTCCGAGGAACTGGTCGGCCGATCCTGGTACGACTTTGTGCCGGCCGGTCAGCTGGCCGTCGCCCGGGCGGCCGATGCGCGACGCGCCGCCGGACAGTCGGACCGATACGAGATCGACCTCCAGCACAAGAACGGAACCTGGCTGTCGGTCCTGGTCGCCGGGACCCCGCACTTCGATCCGCGCACCGGCGCGGTTACGGGCACCCTTGCGGTATTGACGGATATCACCAAGCGCAAGCGGGCAGAAAACGCCCTGCGTGAATCGGATCAAAAATTCCGGGAGCTTTTTGATTCCATCTCGGATCTGATCTATGCCCAGGATTTGGAAGGACGTTATCTCACGGTAAATCGGGCATTTCGCACCATTTTAGGATATGATACCGACGAGTTTATCGGTCGGACAGGGGCCGATTTCATGAAGCCTGAATCAAGGCCGCTTTTTTTCAGCCAATATCTTGAAGACGTCAAAAAACAGGGACATCTTGAAGGCATCGCCGCCTTCTATAGAAAAGACGGGACCAAATTTTATGTCGAATATCGAAGCAAATTGGTCCGACCCGAACACGGTCCCCCATATATCAGCGGCATCGGGCGGGATGTCACCGAAAGAATACTGTCGGAAAAAGAGCGGGAGCGATTGAAGGCACAGTTGATCCAGGCCCAGAAGATGGAATCCGTGGGCCGATTGGCCGGCGGGGTGGCCCATGACTTCAACAATATGCTCGGCGTCATCCTGGGCCGGGTCGAGATGATGCTCATGGAAATGCAACCCGATGATCCCCATTATGTTGAGCTGGAAGAGATTCAAAAGGCGGCCCTGCGTTCGGCGGATCTGACCCGGCAGCTTCTGGCCTTTGCCCGGAGGCAGGCCATTTCCCTCAAGGTGCTGAATCTCAACGACACCGTGGAGGGGATGCTCAAGATGCTCCGGCGGCTGATCGGGGAGGATATCGATCTCATATGGAGGCCGGATGCGAATCTGTGGGCGGTGAAGATGGATTCAGCACAGGTGGACCAGGTTCTGGCCAACCTCTGCGTGAATGCCAGAGACGCCATTTCCGGAACAGGAAACGTTACAATCGAAACACAGAACGTCGTTATTGACGAGTCCTATTGCGCGATGCATGCGGGATCCATCCCAGGAGAGTATGTCATGCTGGCGGTCAGCGATGACGGCTGCGGAATGGATAATAAAATCCTGGGGAATCTTTTCGAGCCCTTCTTCACGACTAAAATTGTCGGCAAAGGCACCGGTCTTGGGCTGGCCACCGTTTACGGAATCGTAAAACAAAACAACGGGTTTATCGATGTCTACAGTGAAGTCGGGAAAGGGACCATCTTCAAGATTTATATCCCCCGGCATGAGGGGAGTGCCGTCACGGAAAGTGACATTGGATCCCTTGAGAATTCCCATGGGTCGCGGCGAGACGGTTCTTTTAGTTGAGGATGACCCGTCGATTTTGACCATGGCAAAGGGGATGCTGGAACGATCGGGATACACGGTTTTAGACGCAGGAGATCCGGGTCAGGCCCTGCGTCTTGCCCAAGGGCATGGCGGTCCAATCCACCTTTTGATGACCGACGTGGTGATGCCGCAGATGAACGGAAAAGAACTGGCCTTACAAATGCGGGCCCTGAATCCTGAAATCAAGGTTCTTTTCATGTCCGGTTATACCGCCAACGTCATCGCCCACCGGGGCATCCTGGACGAGGAAGTGCACTTTATCCAGAAACCGTTTTCCATTAGAGACCTGACCGTCAAAGTGCGGGAAGCCCTGGACGACAAATAGCAGAGTCGGAGGCAGGCTTCGTCTTTTGACTTATCAAGTCTCCCCTCATCGATTCCGGCCGTGAGGTTTCCCTTCATCCGGCTCTGTTTTGTTTTTTCACAATGCATCAATAAGCGGCGATGTGTTCGTTGCCTCAAGCACCAGTTCGGCACTCATGCGATATCCCTCCTTCATCATTGCTGCTAACGCACCGGTTAGGAGCAGCCAAGGCGTCCACTGACCTAAATAGTGGAGAAATTCCGGCTTGAAACAACATTCCAAAAACGCCTGGCTCTGGCTGTCGCCTGCACTGGGTTGTTCGCCGAAGGCGATTCATTTGCTGCAATTCAGTTTGTAAAAAGAATGTCAACCATGCTTTTTCTTTTTATACATCGGCATCATCAAAGGGCATTATTTCACTCGCCAGATTTAAAAACACTCCCAAAGATTCACATAAATTCTTTACAATTCGACTATGAGCCTCTTTTTCATTGACATCCTTTGCTTTTGCCATCGCCGTCAATGCAAGATTTATTTCTTTTGACAAACCATCCATTATTTTATCTGGTTCCATAAATCCCCCTTTTTGGTTTTTGTGCCGAATGTTGCTTTTCAGCGGGCGCGGCTTCTTGCGATCCGCTGCAAAAGCCTTGTTGGGCAATTATGATTCAAACTCACTTCTTGAAATGCCAGATTGACGGATAATGGATTGTAGTGTTCCTATCCGCAATTCTTCGTGGTTAGGGACCGGTACGGTAATCGTGGTATCAGGAAGTTGCTTCTGCATCACGATATGGCTGCCACGTTGCCGAATTTCTTCGAATCCATGCCGCGAAAGAACAGCGCAGACCTGTTTCCCGGAGAGGATACGAAGCTTACCCAATGGCAACCTCCACTTGGGTTACATATACTTCCTCATGAAAGCGTGCCCGAATTTCTGAGGGTGAGGCTGTTTCAAAAAATAACTCAAGTGCCTCCCGAAGATTCTTGCGAGCCTCTTCTATTGTATCTCCTTGGCTAGCAATATCGAATTCCGGGCAGAGAGAAACATAACTATCGCCCTCACGTTCGATAATTGCAGTAAGTTGTTTTTGCATGGTATCTACCTCGCCATTTTGAATTAATTATCATTTCTCAATTTCGCGCACCACAGCCTGCGCGACACGCATGAACCAGTTATCCTTTGTCGATCCATCGGTCTTGGGGCGCCTACTACGGCAGAAATAGAAACTCCCCCCACTGGCTGCCAACCTTCTCGGATATGTTCATTCACGATTTGTTCAAGTTTCTCGAAGGCATCATTGCCTTTACTGCTTTCTTCACCAACAGCTTTAATGATTTTATAACTCAGTTCGGATGCCATATCAATCCTTCGTATGTTTTTGTGCCCACGTGTGAACTCACCAGCCGCAGCGCAAGCTGCGGTCTGGTGCAGTGAACGGTGTACGCCCGGCATGGGCGTGATCTTATGGGGTGCAAGTCCCCTATACATGAATCCAGTTAATGCTTGAAAACATTAACAAAAGTATTAGCCGAAGGCAAGGGCGGAATCGCGAGAGGCCGTTCGCAGGCGATGCGAAGCGGAAGTCTCGCCGGAGGCGAGAGCGACCGAAGGGAGCGTCCCACCCGGAGTGCAAAGCTATGAGCCGACGAATCCCGCTATAGCGGGACATACAAGGCCCAGTTTCCGGGCAAGTTGGCACCTGTCTGCGTGCGAACGCACAGGCAGGCAACATGACGAAGCCCCGGATTCAAGAGACCTGCCTGCGGCAGGCAGGTAGGGTAAATGCCGCGGTTGTGTAGCGACAGATCACATTCTTATCCGGGGAGATCTGTCTGACGGGTTGTCGAGATGTGGCCGCCATCACTCATCCGGTGAAATGACCGGTTGGGACAAACGGTATTAAAAGTTCCAGAAGCATTGGGAAAGCAACCTGCCCGATGCTGCGCTAAGAATAAAGAGGGCATAGCAGGATGAGCATGATCGGCCTGATTAGTAACTCTTATC
>CAVTQK010000008.1:0-135834 GCA_963736855.1 uncultured delta proteobacterium | reverse complement strand
GTGGGAGGGGGGAGGCCGTGAGGCCCCTCCCTATCCCGATTAGTGCGATCAGGTTTTCCCGCTTTTGAGTTGCTTGCCGATATCCCAGCACTTGGCGATTTCACCGCCCAACGACCAGTATTTTTTGCTATTCATATCAAACAGTAACGGATTCAATTTTGAAACATCAATATTTCTGTCAGAGAGAACCGACTCGTCAGCATAAGTCTGAACTATTTCTCCGATGAAAACATCGTGGGTCGGAAAATCAATAATCCGCTCAAGCCGGCATTCCATGCACACCCTGCATTGCTGTATCATAGGCGCAGTTTTGAGCTCCCCGTAAAACACACCGAATAAAGCTGCTTTGTCCGTCTTTTTCCCCGTCATGATTCCACAATAGTCTGTTTCAACAACAAGATTGTCAGAAGGAATACAGACACTGAAAGTCTTGTTTTCCTTTATTCCGGTGTTGGTATAGTGAATTTTTCCCATGCCGAGCGAGATATGATTGTGGGTCATAATACCGACATGGGCAATGGTGATAAAATTGGGTTTATCGTTGACTGTGGCACCCACAAGTGTGGTGGGTGTAGGATACAGGGCATTGACAGCACCAAGTTTTTCTTTCATTATTCTCATCCTTTCATTTTTGTTGCCTTAACAAATAAATTTGTCCGTCTGTTTATATAAAACTCGGCGCATTTTGGTGGGCGAATGTTTTAAATGTTCGCGCCTCTCTTCCCAGAATATCCTTGACGGAAGTCGATAGCTCGGCCGTATAGCCTGCTTTATTAATGGCATACAACTCCAAAATCCATTCCGTAATGATTTCAGGCATGCCAATATTCAACATTGACTCCCGAGCCTTTTGCACAGGAATGTCAATATAGGTAATTTGTCTTCCAGTAACCTCTGAGAGTAGAGCGGCTATCTCCTGGTTAGATATCGCCTCTGGGCCCGTAAGGGTATATGCCATTCCGGCGTGCGTACTATTTGTAAGTATCTCAGCTGCAACATCTGCCACATCGCAAGCATCAATCAGAGAAATTCTTCCGTCGCCCATGGGGAGATACATCGCATTACCTTTCCTGATCGTTTCACCGGTGAAATTGATATAGTTTTGCATAAATGAGTTCGGTCGGATAATGGAATACTCAAGGCCAGACGATTCCAACGCAATTTCCACTTTTCTGTGCTCCCGACCCAGCGAAATTGCCAGTGGATTGTCAGCCCCCATGCCCGATGAACGAAGTACATACTCAACCCCGCTCTCTTTTGCTGCTTCAATAAAATTCAACCCCTGCTCAGCCAGATTTGGCGCTATTGGGCTGAGAGAAAAGGCTTTTGTGCATCCTTTCAATGCGTTGACAATGCTTTGTTTGTCCTGGAAATCAATATCCACCACTTCAACACCTTTTGCAGCGAGTGCCTGCCTGCTCTTTTGACTATGCGCACCTGCTCGCACAGACGCTCCCATTTTTTTAAGTACGTCCACAAGATGTGATCCAATGTTGCCTGTTGCTCCTGAAATAAAAATCGATTGTGCCATTTTCTCCTCCTATATTGGTTGATTTGGTTGTTGATTAGCTATATAGTAACAGAAATGCAATGAACAATGGCTATTGCTCTCGTTTAATTGTCCATTCGTCCAAATAGGAGAGGTAGATTGGATGCATTAGCAGAAATACTCAATTCTATCCATTTCCATGGAAGCCTGTGGTGCCGGACCGAAGCTCGCGCACCATGGGGCATGTCCATTCCCCGGACTGACAGTGCCCAGTTCCATTTTCTGCTCCGAGGCAGTGCCTACGTCAAATCCGACAAAACAGCAGACTACCTCCCATTAGAAAGCGGCGATCTTATTATACTGACTCAGGGAGACGCACATATACTCGTGGATAGACCAGGCTCCACACCTATTGCCTTGCAAACCTTAATCGAACAAAAAGGAAACGATTCATTGCCGGGTTTGCATATCGGCGGCGATGGCGCCGCCAGTACTGTCATCTGCGGACACTTTGTCCTGGAGAGAAGTGCATTTCACCCCCTCTTCACCCCCCTTCCCGCGATACTGTATCTCCGAGGTGAGGAGAACAGGTCCCTCCCTTGGCTGGAAACGACCCTGTCATTTCTTTCTGCCGAATCAAGCAGAGAAAAACCGGCGGCTCAAGCACTTATCAACAGGCTGACTGAAATTCTTTTCATTCTTGTGCTGCGGGCTTACCTTCAGAGGAACGATGACCAACAGCAAAACTGGTTAAACGGCCTTAATGACCCTTTAATAGGAAAAGCTCTGCACTTGATTCACACCCGCCCCCACAACCCATGGACAATTGAGTCACTGGCAAAGGCAGCTGGCATGTCGCGAGCAAATTTTTCCCTTCGCTTCAAAGATCTGGTTGGCACTTCGCCATTTCAATATCTGACCCAGTGGCGTCTCTTCAGAGCCTCCTCCCTGCTCTTGGCAAAAAGCCTTTCAATATCAGAAATTGCCGAACAGGTTGGCTACAGTTCTGAAGCGTCTTTTAGTAAAGTTTTTAGTAAACATATTGGAAAATCTCCAGGTCGCTTTCGTCGCGAAACATTACAAAAAGACACAGTATCGACAGGTTAAATGTATCCGTCAATTTAACTCCATCTTCACAGGGTCTGGAGGTCGTGGCATAATGTCATAAAAAAGACAGGGGGCGACATCATGGACGAGATATCCAGAACCGAGGAGCCGGCACACGGATCCTTGTGCTTGGTCATTCATAATCATTTCAAAGTGAAGATCCGATCCGGGTTTGATCCCAGTCTCTTGCGGCAACTGATTCTTGCGCTGCGGGGGGCGGCATGATCCCGGTAGATGCGATCCGGGTGTATTTGGCTTTGGGCACAACCGACATGCGCAAGGCCATCAACGGGCTGCCGGAGCTAGTGGAGCAGGCCATGGGTCTTGATCCGTTTTCGGGAGACCTGTTCGTGTTTTGCAACCGGCGCAAAAACATTCATAAAATCCTGTACTGGGATGAAAACGGATTTTGTCTGTGGCATAAAAGGCTGGAGGAGCATCGATTCCAGTGGTCCAGGCGGCCGGAACAAATAATGGCCATCGACCGGAGGCGGTTAAACCGGCTGTTGGCAGGCCTGGATTTTGCGAGTGCCCATCAGCAGTTTTACTACCGGAAAGCGGGTTGATTTTTACAATCGCGCGCGGAAAGCAGCCGAGCGTACGCCGGGAGACCCACTACGTCTCAAACGGAGTCGCCGAATTCAGTGCGGTGCCTGCACGGAGACGATGGGCGCCGAAATATTGGAAAACCCCATTTCCATGTGAATGATTCCCACCCGATATCGGCCCGGAGCGAGGTCGTAACGCAGTCGGCACTGAATGCGATTCTTGTTCACCTCGATCACGTCGATCCCCGTTCCAAGCGGTCGAGTATCGAGACCGATCGGCACGTTGGCGAGGTCCTCGAGCCGCTCGCGTGTGTCGATATGCACGGTCTCTCCAGGGAGCAGGACCAGATTCTCGCCAAGGATGTCGAACTCGACGCCGAGCGAAATCACCGGTGGCTCAATCCCCAAGACCCGACGCAGTCTACCTTCCCAGGCCTGAGGCGGCGTCCTTCGGAGGATGAGCGGGCGACTATTGCTCAGGAGCTGCGGCGGCGGTGGCGCGATCCGGCCGACTGCTACCTCGAATCGGCCTGGCTGTACAGCCCGGGGGCCGAGCAAGGCTGGCGTCCGAACCTGGATTCGACGGTCGGACCAGTCGATGATCTGTAATAGTCGGGCGCCGTGCGGATCCGAGATCCAGACGCCCATGTCATCACGTTGCTCCCCGAAGTGCTCGCCATAGAGAACGGCGTCGCGTCCGTCGGTGATGCGCGGATGCACGCGATCGATGCGCGGAGTCGGAGGATTGATCTCAAGATTGCCAGGCAGCTCCGGAGCGTACGGCAGCACCGTGATATCGATGCGATTGGAGGCGAGCGGGCTTCCCGGCACCCACACCAGGAGAGCGTACGTCGCGGGACTTAGCTCGGGAGGCACCTCGGCCAGAATGCGGGTACTGGTCCAATCAACGAGTCGCATCTCCCATCTGTCGTCGCGTATCAGCCCGACAACCTGATCGTCAGGCGTTGCTGTGAACTCGCCGCTCAGCTCGATCACATCGCCCGGCCTGAGGCTGGCAGTGGACACGGCATCGATCCGCCGCTGCGCCTCGGCACGCGGACACACGCCGGTGAGAAGCACAACTGACATTATTGTGGCCGTCACGAAGGCACGGATCCTCATCGGTCGCCTCCAAAGAAGGATAAGGGTTTCTTTTTCGGCTACGCTGGCCGAGGGGAGATCTTTGGAGCCTCTTTGTTCCCAGTGACCCATATAGCCATTATGATGAAGCATAAATCGGACCTCAGGACCTGTCAAGGACGGCTTGAGCGGGGGGGAGGGCGACCCGGAAGTCGTAGCTGCGCCCGATGCTGCGGAATTCATCCAGACCTTCCCCCGCTCTGGAAAAAAGTCATAAAAAACTGGCCAAGCCCCGATTATCTGTTGATAGAGGTCGCTTTTTTTGCGGGTGGATTAAGCACGAGCATGAGTTGTGTTTTACCATCATCCGTACCCCAAGATATGTGAATACACCATTATTGTGGCGTATGGGGTTTCAATTATGCGAAGATGTATGCGCTTTCAATCGAAAATTTATCGGTAAAAGTCCATTATCCTGACCGATTCGGGCATAGGCCGCCTGTCTGCGTGCATCGCACAGGCAGGGCGGGTCAACTCCGGACGGATTTTTCAGAAATAAGAATCCATGGGGTACCCTGGGTCGGCGACGTAATCCTTGACGGAAGGCGTATTGTCGTATGTGGGAAATTCAATCAGAGGCGGGGCATGGGCGACGGGCCTGGGTGGTCGTTTCAGGTCCCACAAGTTTAAGTGCTTGAGGATTTTTTTGACCACATCCGGATCTTCTATGAACTCCACCACCCTTTTTTGATGACACGAGGGACAAAAATCACGACGCTTACACGAAAAAGCCAAGAGATATTCATGACCACCATCTTTGCATCGAATCCGGGTCCCGCAAAGGCGGGATTATGCAAAACCCCGCAGTCAAGATATCGATAGATCACCTCTATTATTTTCTTTTCCCCGAATCTTGCATTGTGGTACTTGATCTTATTTGATCGTTGGAGTATTTCTCGATCAATTTAGGTTTTAGAAAAGCAGGAGCCGGCTGTTTTCTCCGATTCATTTGCAGGAATCAGACCTTCTAGGAAGACCATGAAAAAGCGGAAGATAGAAAATCTTGCGGTTCTTTTTTCGGATATCGCTCAAAGTACCCATATCTATGAAGTTTTGGGAAACCGGGATGCCCGGGTCCTTATAGGAGCATGCATTGCCAGAATGGCTGATGCAGCCCGGAATATCGGCGGATGGGTGATCAAGACCATCGGTGACGAGGTTATGTGTGGTTTTTCCACCGCCGATCAGGCAGCCAAAGCCGCCATCGCCATGAACCGCGCCGTGGATTCGATGCGAGAAAGCGATCAATGGGGGAAGTCCGTTCCAAATCTTCATGCCGGTTTCCACTTTGGACAAGTCCTGAGGGAGGAAGAGGATATTTTCGGGGATGCCGTGAATATGGCGGCCCGGATGGTCGGATTGGCAAAACAGCGCCAGATCCTGACGACCGAACATACGCTGAAGCTTCTTCATCCCTCTTTGAAGAACACGGCGCGATTCATCGAAAAGACGACGGTCAAAGGAAAACGCGGCGAGATCGGCATCTATGAAATCGTTTGGGAGCGGCATTGCGTCACCGTGATGCTGGACAAGCTGCCCCTTGAAAGGGCAGGTCAAGGAGCGTCCCTAAATCTTAGCGTCGGAAACAAATGTGTCGTTGTCGATTCGATAAATACTACGGCGACTATGGGCCGACTCAGCCATAACGACATGGTGATCAATGATGGTCGTGTATCCCGGTCGCATGCCAAAGCGGAATATCGCCGCGGTAAGTTCGTTCTGATCGATCAAAGCACCAACGGCACCTGGGTGATGAGGGTAGGGGAAAAGGCCAAATCTCTGGTGAAGGATACTGTAACGCTTTCCGGTGAAGGGTGGATTGGCCTGGGAAGTGCACCGAACCCGGATTCTCCGGAGGCCATTCATTATATCGTCAAGCCCTGATCGGGTTTTCTATTTGACGAAAGTGAAGTTTGATGGCTTCGTAAAAAGTCCAATTTCTGCGTTGCGCTTCATCCCGTTGTGATGCCGACGTACGATAAGTACGCCTCATCACACGGGATTCGCGACGCCTTGAACTTGAACTTTTTGCTTTGCCATCTGATTTTCGACTTTTTACGAGTTCATCAAGTTTGACAAGGCCTCCGGATGAAAACGCTGTTTTTTATCCAGGATGTGTTCTTCAGAAAGCCCGCGTGGAGCCGCCGACCTCTTTTGGTCTTACATATGCTTGAAGAGGTGTAGATAATTGCGGCTCACCGTGAGCATCTCGGGTCTTTCCTTGAGTTTCACGATGCCCCGTCCGGTGAGAGAGTGACTGACACTGTCGATTCTGGAGACATTGACGATGGTCCCACGATGTATCTGCCAGAATTGTGCCGGATCAAGCTCCTCGGCCAGTTCCTTGATGCTCTTTCTGATAAGGGATTCCCCTTCCTTGGTCATGACCAGGGTATATTTGTCATCGGCTTTGAAGTAGTCGATTTCTTCCACGGGTATGAGCCGGATGGAGTCTCTGTGCTGGGTTTTGATCCAGCGCAGGTAATCGCGCCCAACTTGAGCGGGAAGTTTCGAGAGGAGTTCCTGAACCGCTTCGGTCAGTTGGGGTGACGGCGAAGGTGCCGCTTCAATCCGTTCTTTAAGGCGCGCTATGGTCTGCATGAGCCTCTCTTTGGACACAGGCTTGAGGAGATAGTCCACTGCCTCGCGTTCAAAGGCCTCTACCGCGTACCGATCATAGGCTGTTACGAAAACGATGTGACAGGAGCCTGCGATGCGTTTTGCCACGTCCATACCGGTGAGCCCGGGCATCCGGATATCGAGAAAGGCGATATCCGGGTGTTCGGATTCAACGATTTCAAGGGCTTCTTTGCCGTTGGTAGCCTCCCCGCAGACGATGAGGTCCGGCCAAGTCTCTGATAATAGGGACCTCAAATAGGTTCTCAATTCCTTTTCATCATCGGCTATGATGGCTTTATGAGCCATTTTTGGGAACCTCCAGAACGGCCCGTACCCCGACGGGCTTGTTTTCTTCGAGCAGCAGGCGCCCTTTTCCGCCATATAAAAGCCGAAGGCGTTCTCTCACATTTGCAATGCCCACTCCGGTCGTGTTGAATGAAGAGAAGCCGAGACCCGTATCGGCAACAACAATCCGAAGGAGATCACCTCGTTCATCTGCGGTTATGGTGACTTCACCTCCGTCAACTTTGGGTTCGAGACCGTGTTTGACTGCATTTTCAACAAGAGGTTGAAGGAGCATGGGAGGAAGAAGGTCTTGCCGCAATGCCTCGGGGATGTCGATGTTAAAACGCAACCTGTCCCCAAGCCTGATCTTCTGAATGTTCAGATAGGCCTGGATGGTATCTATTTCCTGTCCCAGTGTCGTCGTATCGGGCAGGGTTCTAGAAAGGGACGTACGAAGGTAAAGTATCAGATCCATGAGCATGGACTTGCCTTTTACCGGTTCCGTATCGATGAGACTCAGGATATTGGAGAGTGTGTTAAAGAGGAAGTGGGGTTCGATCTGGGCCTGAAGCATTCGCAGCTTGGACTCAAGGGCTTCCTTTTCAGTGGCGAGACGGTTGATCCTCTCTTTCTCCGCTTCCTCCCGGACCAGCTTCAGTTTGGCATTGGAATAGAAAAAATAGGTGGCTGTTCCGCCGAAGAAGATGGCCATAACGATCGCTTTCAGGACATGGTCGCCGTCTGCATAAATTACAAGAGAGAAGAAGCGTCGGAGGAAATAAGGACCCACGTGTAAACCGACAAGCATCCCGCCGATAACGCCCGCCAGAAGGATGAGACTGACGGATAGAGTGCTGAACATTTTCGGATTCAGGAGCCAGAACAATATAGTGATGAGAGTGCACATGGAAAACCCAAAAGACAGAGACATGACAAGATTTGCCAGGAACGGTTTTGAGATACCGGCGATATGAAGGAATACCGCTATCAGAACGGATATGATGATCGTATAGAAATAGTCCAGAAGTATATTTCCGGCGGTCAGATGCCTTTTCATCGCGAGCGCCGTCGTTGCCTTATGCGGTGTGGATGCCATTCATGCCTCAAAAGGTATATTTCATCCCGATCATCCACTGATAATCGAAAAAGCTCCTGAACTCGGTATCCTCACTTCCTCCGTTCACAGTACCCACGGAGAAGAATTCCAGGTGATCCCCGAAAGAGCATGTCACAAGGGCCGTATATTGACAAGAGCCGTCATCAAGGTTCCGGGTCCAACGCAGGGTGAGGTCGAGGACATTCCGTATGCCGCTCTGGGTATACTGAAGGAGCAGATAGTTCCTTCGTATAAACTTGAGGCCCGTAGCGACAGTCTGCCCCAAGGTCATCTGCGCCAACTCCGCCAGCGGACCGGGTGAATCCAAGGCGTCTGCGGCTTTGCGTCTCAAGGAATAGTATTCCTCTGCTTGGGCATCACTATAACCCTGACCGTTATAAGCATATTCCAGGGTCAGGGTCCCCTTGGACTCAAACGTATAGGAGCCCCCGAAAAGGAGCACCGATTTCAGATCCGAAGTGTCCTTGTATATCTGTTGCATAGATGCCCCAAAAGGCGATGGATCCTCATTCGGATAAAGCGACCTGCCGCCTTTGGAAATGCTGCCTTCAGCATAGAGAAGGACCGCATCCGACACGGTCCGTCCGCCGAAAAATCCGATGGTATTTCCGACACACTCCTTATGCGACAGGATCAGGGAAGCATAGTTCTCGCCTCCGGTATAATCGATCTTTGCAGCATAGGTCCTCTCAAAAGGATCCGGGCCGATCGGTTTGTTGCGGCCTTCCTCTGTATTGGCGATGAGGGAAAGGGTCCAGGAATTCTGCGGGATCCATACGACACGGGCAAAATCGGAGCCGGGCACCTCGATATAGGGATTCCGGCGACCGTTGTCGGGAAAAAACGGATTCGATGGGGAAAAAAGGAACGAAGGCCCCCACTGGAGGTTCTCCCGGCCATAGGATGCGAAGAGGTTTTCGCGCAACTTCAGACGAGCCAGCCACTCGTTGACATATCCGTCTTCATCCCACTCCGATCCCCGATCATCCATGTCTGTCCCGGCCCAAGCGCTGTATTCAAGCCTCATCCTGGGTTTTACCATGAGTTCCAGAGGATCGAGATTGAAGCGTATATCGGGGCGCAGTTCCAGATCGCCAAGATAACGCGGCATCTGCAAGAAGCGGTTGCCCGGGTTCTGTGTGGTATCGGATGGTTCCTGGAGGATGCCGTAGGCGAGCGCCCGAAAATCCATAGAGAACCTCTCCGTAAAGGTTTTTTCTATATTGACGGGCTCCGTGTCTGCGTCTGAACCGGCTATTCCTGCAAAGGGGCACAGAATCGAGAATGTCAGGAAAAACCAAACTGCAAGGGAAAGGGATTTCATATCTCATCAGCCTGTTATTGACCGAATCATCCTACCTTACCAGCAGGTTCAGATTGAACATGGAGTCAGGAATCTTCTTTAAGGAAACCTTGCTAAAGTTCATGGTGGTCACATCCTCTTTCATGACGGCGCTCGTGATGACCATCTTGGAGATGAACGGACGCTTCCGGCCGTCGATGGTCATGTGGTTGTCGTATTCAAAGGTAGCTGTCTTGAACATCTTCCCGGAGACGGTATAAAATTCTGCTTTTAGCCCGACGATGCGGTCCTTGGAGATCCAGTATCGGATCCGGTCATAGGTGGCTTTTTTGTCGGCAGCAGCCAGATCAAAGAGGTAACAGGGTTCCTGGTTTACCGTATCTTCATCGGTTTGGGTGATCTTATAGTCTCCCGCATAGTTGGTTGATGCGATGTCCCCATTGGCTGCGCCGCCTAAAAGCTTCTGCCTGGGTGAGATCGGAACAGGCTTGGAGAGGCCGGGTTTTACAAACCACATGTTGCGGTCAATCATGAGCATCTTCTGTCCCTTCACATTGGCCGGAGCCATGAACTCGGCAAGGGAATTGAAACTGCGGGCACTGACCCGGATGATTCTTTCCTGTGTGCGGCCCGACTCCACGGAACTCACAGCGATTTCCCACTCTATGCCGTCTGCGTTGCCGCGGGCCTCATCGGATTTCCTGAGAATCTCGTCCGGGGTCATGGCCCAGGTTGGGGGAAGATTGAGCCCCATGGTAAATATGGCGAGTAAGCCCAGTGCTGCCAGGCATCTTGTGCATGATCCGTAATTCATCTCTTTAGTACCTCCTTTAATGGTCTCATACATGTCCCAGGGCGTTGACGATGTTTTGTTTCGCTGCCCTGCGTGCCGGGGTGATGGCGGCCAGGAGTGAAAGAATAATAAAGCAGAGTGCCAGAAGGAGCAGGGTGTCAGGCATGAAGTGCACGTTCAAGGGGACGGGGGTCGAAACACCGGGCGGTGTATAGGTCGGATGAACATGTCGAATGACGGCCCATACGATCGTGTGAAGTGCTACCCCCATGAGGCTGCCGAGAAAGCCCAGTAGACCGCCCTCCATGGCAAAAAGAAAGGACACGCCTCTTCTCTTAAGTCCCAGAGCCCTTAAAGTTCCGATCTCCCGCGTCCTCTCCATGACCGCCATGCCCATGGTATTGATGGTGCTCATGACCACAATGACCAGGACAATGCAGAAAATGAAGAGAAACATCATATCGATCAATCCCCGGACTTTGGAATAGAACAGAGACAGCTCATTCCATGTCTTGATTTCACATGCGATGCCGGCATTCACAAGCCGGCTCATGAGCAGGATGCGCATCTTCTCGGTTTTTTCGGTATCTTCCAGGAGCACCACAATTCTGTCGGCCTTCTCCGTATCCAGAAGAGATTGGGCAAAGCCGAAGGATAGCCGCATGTATTTGTCGTTGGTGGCATCAGAGCCCGTGTCAAATACGCCGGATACGTGAATATCCAGGGCGTTCATCTGGCCGCTCAGCGTCGGCGCCATCACCACGGCATCGCCGTCGGGCTTCAGGCTCAGAAACCTGGCCAGATCCTGTGCCATCTCCACCCCGTAAGATCTATTCTCGTTTAATCCTTCGCCCCGGATCGGCCTTAATTCTGCCCAAGTCCCTTTGATTCTTTTTTCATCCTGAGGAACAACGCCTTGGGCTATGAATACCGTGGAAACGATTCCGTTGGATACAATACCGGTAAGATTGATCTGCGGAGTGGCCAGGATAACCTCACGGTCTTCCGTAACAAGTTTCGATATCTTTTCAATCTCCGCTTTCGTGAACATGTACTTTTCCGGCTCCAGTTTTCCTTTTTCCAGCCAACCGGCCTTGAAGATTGTCAGATGACCGAGACCCTCGCCTCGAATCGCCATCATCTTCAGTCCCGAGTACGTGTTGCTGGCATACCCTCGAAAAAGGCTTATGGCGCCAAATCCCACGCCTATGGCGAGGAGAGTCACAAGGGAGCGTCGTTTGTTTCTCAAGATATTTCGCAAGGCAAGCCGTATCCATTTTATCATGACTGTTTACCTCCATCGATGATGTATCCGTCTTCCAAGCGGATAAGCCTTTTGACCTGATCGAGCAGACGTTGATCGTGTGTCGAGAAAATGAAAGTGATGGCATCCTTCTGGTTTAAGCCGCGCATGATGGAGATGATCGTTCGCGCTGTTTCGGAATCGAGGTTGGCGGTCGGTTCGTCGGCTATCACCAGGGAAGGATCGTTTACTAGGGCCCGTGCGATGGCGACTCTTTGTTGCTGTCCTCCGGACATCTTGGCAGGACGGTGATGGATGAATTCGGCCAAACCCACGTCCTTCAGTCGATTGCCGGCCTTCTCTTTCGCTTCTCTTGGGGATGCTCCCTTGATCTGGAGGGGGAGCATGACATTTTCCAGGGCAGAGAGGACAGGCACCAGATTAAAGCCCTGGAAGATGTATCCGATCGTTTCATTGCGAAGTTCACTTTTTCGGTTATCCGACAGGGAATGTACGTCGATTCCGGCTATGGTAAGGCTTCCCTCCGTCGGCTCATCAATGGCCCCGATAAGGTTCAACAGAGTGGTTTTCCCCGATCCTGATGGCCCCCAGATGGCCACAAACTCTCCCGCACCGATGGTAAGATCAATTCCACGAAGGGCATGCACTACTGTTTCCCCCAAGTGATAGTCCTTCCGGATCCCCTCCATTTCTATCAGTGACATATCGTTTCTCCTTTTTAGGCTTTCGCGGCCCTGATACTGCATCGCCTGGTCCTTGCCGAACGAGTCCTTTGTAATAAGATAACACGATTGATGAAACGAAGAGGCGACAAAACGGCGCGATCGGGGGATGAATGGTATAATATGCAGGTGAACCGGTATTTCGGAGAGGAAGCCTTGGGAGGATTTTGTTCCTTTTAAAATCAAAGTTTTCAGATGAAAATGTTGACTTTTTCCCCGGGCTGTGTTTTTCAGAAAATCTAATCCGTCGCTTTTGTGAATAGAGCCCTTTAGGCGGGCGCGCTTTTTTATCGTAATGAATGTTTCGCTCTGAAAGCAGCTTCTGAGTGCATCAACCCCATAGGACAAGGAGGGCGATATGTCGTTCTCGGTGTGTCTGAGATGTGTGATGTTCCTATGGGCTTCAATCCTGTTTTTGACGGGTTATGCCTTTTCCTCGGAGCCCAAAGCCGCAAGCGATTTGAGTCAATCGGAGTCGGATTTATTCTTCGATGACAACCAAAAAGACTTCTTAGACAATCCAATAAGTCCACAGCAGTGGTATCCAGACTACCCTTCGATACCCCAGAATGTTTTTCCTTTTCAAGAGAGTCCGAAACAGCCGTTTATTGAAAATCAACAAAAGCCCCAAATTCCGAACATCAGTGGAGGAGGCCAATCACAGACGGCCGGCCGAAACGATGTCAACTTGAATCTGCCTGCGTGGTTGAAGCCGGGAGTACGAATAACCTACTATGTTGCTTTTGCAGACACTCCGGGAACCTCGAGCGAGCTTGTTAAAGGAAAGCCGAAACCAGGGCAAGATTATTGGGAGGATAAAACGACCGGGGAAACTTATGTTGACAAAGAGACCTATGGCACCGGGGGTCAGGGTCTCATGGAGATTAATGTAGCCTATGTGGATCAACAGGTGGCTGCTTTGGACATCCGATTATTCGGGAAAGAAGTGGGGACCGGTGACATAAGTGTTATGGCTTCCCTAGGAGATTTAGGGGAAGCGAGGCAATGCAAGGATTTCTGGGTGCATCCCCAGATTCTCGGTCAGGTAAAGGAGATGCACACGGAGTCGGGTCGGATCATTCGGATGCCTTATAATTTGAATAATCGCACTTACAATGCAATTCGGTTTCAAGGAAAGGCAGGTCACCATACCTATGATCTCGATACAGGGTTACTTATCGCTCGGCATGGAACCGGAGGAAGCCCCCCAGTCTTGGTCGGCACCCAAACCGGTGCGACAAGGGGTGCTGGAAGCACTTATATCGGGATTATACAGTTTTTGGGGGTCCGGGAAACGCCTTTGCCGTGGAACGGAGCGCCGGTGCCGGAATGGGTGGGCAGTACCCGGAGTATGACCTACCAGGGGAAATACACTGCCGACGTAACCGCCGCCGGTGTGTATTCATTTCCGGTAACCATGAGGCTGGAATTCAAAAACAAGGGTGCCGGCTGGATTCATTTCACCCAGCTAAGCCAGATGCAGGCCCCGGCGAACATGCCCCAGCCGATGCAGGGGCAGGTGGAACGCATCAACGGTTCCAGTCAGGTGGGCGGGCTCTGGATTTTCCCCGGCGTGCTTCGACAGCTTCGGTCCGGACAGGTTCTCGACCGGGATCCGTTTACCGGGATGCAGCTCAGCGTGAGCGGTATCGATGGTACCCGTGTGCGGCTGCACGAAGCAAATTCCAGAGATGCTTTAGACTATATCTATGATTTGCAAAACGGTATGCTGGTGGGGGGAACCATCACGAAAACATTGCACATGGTGAGGATGGTCACCTCGCTTTCTTTGGCCTCGAGAGAGTAACCCGACAAAAAAACGGAAAAAGAAGCCCTGATCCTCCGGTATCGCCATGGAAATCGATTCGCAAAAAGGCGTTGCCGGTTGAGCAGAGCCTATAAAACGACAGGAGGATGAAATGCGCCATGTTCGAATATCCGCTGTGATGATCGGAGTCCTTGCATTTTGGGCCTTCCATGCCAATGCCGACACCGGAGGGAATCTGCAGGTGACACTGCTGAAAGCCAAACCCGCCGTGGTCCATGTCTTTGCTTTGGTTAAGGGCGTCATTATCGATCCGGCTTCCGGCGACCAGATTTGGGGGGATCAGATTATCGGCGGAGCCGGCACGGGTTTCATCGTGAATCCGGATGGGTACATTGCTACCGCCGGGCACGTGATAGAGGCGGCCCATGAGTCGAACGAAGATCTGATGAAGGCCACGGCCGTAATCAAGTTCATACAGACCAGGGTAATCCCTCAGATCGAGGCTCAGGAAAAAAAGACGTTTTCCGAAGCCGAAAGGCGGCAGCTGGTGGGAAAATTCTATGAAAAATATAAAGATTTCAAGGTGATCCTGAAAAAGGAACTCATGGTTGTTTTATCCAACAGGAAGGCATATCCCGCCGAGGTCAAGGAGTACAGCCCGGCGGTCAATCCCCTGCCCGGCGGAGCCGGAACCCTGGTGCAGGATGTTTTGCCGGGTGTCCAGGTCACCAAAAAGACCGGTAAGGATGTCGCCATATTGAAGATCGAAGATCGTAACTTTCCTACTGTCCGGCTCGGTGATTCCAGCAAAGTGCAGATCGGAGAGCGGGTCCATGTCATCGGGTATCCCAGCGCAGGCCAATCGGAGGTGTTAAGCCAGGAATCGAAAATGGTGGAACAGACCATCAATACCGGGACGATTTCAGGGAGTAAGATCGACATCAAGGGGACTCCGATGATTCAGACCGATGTCAACATTATCTGGGGAAACAGCGGAGGCCCCTGCATTAATTCCAAAGGAGAAGTCATCGGGATTGTCTCCTATGTCGGGCTTGCCCAGGGTCAGGCTTTCTCCGGATTTAACTGGCTGGTGCCGGTGAATACGCTGGCCGAATTCATTCGTGCAGCGGGCATCGATGCGGGAAAACGGGGACTGTTCGATGTGGAATGGGAAAAGGCGTTGGAGGCATACACAAGGGGGGACAACCGGGCGGCGGAAAAGGCGATCCAGAATTGCCTGGTGTACATGCCCGATCAGCCCGATGTCCGAAAACTGCTGCTCAGCCTCAAGGAATCCGAACAACGCCGGCCTTCCGGAATGGCTGCAGGTTGGATCATCGCCATTTTGATCGGTGTTGGAGTCATCCTGATGGCGATTGTGTTGTGGATTGCAGGAAAGCGGAAGCCTCGGACGGCTCAGGAGAAGATCAAACCGATGGCGCAAGTCACAAATATTTCCGATGCGTTATCGGGAGAAAAAGACTCTCAGTTCGGCCGGTTGATCGGTCGTGGCACCATCCAGGGGAAATCTTTTGAAATCGGGATGCTGGGTCTGAAGGTGGGACGGGCGGCCGTCAAGAACGACCTGGTGATCGACGATGAAGAAGTCTCTCGGGAGCATGCATGGATAGGTCCCGAGGGGGATAAAATGATCGTCAAGGATCTCAATAGTACAAACGGTACTTATATCAATTCCGTGACCAAAGGGCAGGTTCAAAAGGGACAGATCCAATCCGGTGACCTGATTTTTATCGGAAAATCCGGGAAAATTTCGCTTCTGTTCCAGAGAGGATGATCCGCAACGTGATCGGAAAAGAAATCGGTCCCTATCGGATCCTGAGACTCATCGGGAAGGGTGGGATGGGAGTCGTTTACCAGGGCGTACATACCAAGCTGGATCAGCAGGTGGCGGTCAAGGTGATGAGTCCCGAATATTCAAATGAGGCGGGGATGCGGGATCGCTTCATCCGGGAAGCCAGGCTCCAGGCACAGATTTCCCATCCTAACGTGGTGAACATTTTTAACTACCTGGAAGACGATAACGATACATTTCTCGTCATGGAGTACGTTCCAGGGCGTACTCTTGAACAGATGCTGCAGGAAAGCGGGGCGCTGCCTCTTTCAGAAACACTTCACATCATGGATGGCGTCCTGTTGGCGTTGGAGTTCATGCATGGACGCGGCATCGTCCACCGGGACATCAAACCGGCCAATATTATGATTACGGAATCGGGTCAAGTGAAGGTCACCGATTTCGGCATTGCCAAGGCCGTTGGAGAAAAAGGGATGACCAGGACGGGTACCGCTCTGGGGACCGTTTGGTACATGTCCCCGGAACGGATTCGCGGGGAACCGATCGGCCATCCTGCGGATATTTATGCTTTGGGGATCACGCTTTATCAAATGGCGACCGGTCAGGTTCCGTTTTCCAGTGATTCCGAATATGAGGTCATGCGGGCGCATATCGAGGATCCGCCGCCGCCGCCCACCGGGATCAATTCCAACATTCCCAAAATTCTTAGCGACATTATTTTAAAGGCCCTGGCTAAGGCACCCAAAGACCGTTTTGAATCGGCCAAGGCTTTTCGGGAAGCTCTAAACCGGGTCTCCTTAATCGATCTCTCCCATATGCAGACCCGTGCCGCGAAAGATCAGGGCATGTTATGGGCAAAACCGGACGCTTTACTGGAGAGGCTGAAGTCGTGGATTGCTGCTATCAACTCTCAGGAAACCCCGCTCATAGTAGGACGATATACACGGAAACAAATTGCATTGCTTGTTGCGGCAGCAGCGATGATCGTTTGCTTGCTGGTGGTTTTCTTTATGATATATTCAAAGAGTGAAGACACCCGCAAGCTTCCCCTGGTCCAGCAAACTATCCCGGCGGTGACACCCCAGGGTTCGCTGTTGGCGACCAGACAACTCGGTGAAAACGGGCCAAGGGGGATCGGCAGCAGCTTGCCCGACAATAGTAAACCGCTGCCTCAGGAACTGCTTCCTAGCCCTCAGGAGATAGGCATACCTCCTAAGCCGAAACCTGAAAAGATTCCTGAAAAAATAGAGAAGTCTCCCCAAGATCCTGGTGATCATCAGGAAAAAGCGCCGCGACCTTCCCAACCCCAGCAAGTGGAAAAAGAAAAACCGCGAATTCCCGTACCGGAGAGTCCTCAAAAGAAACCTCCTCCGGAACCTCGGCCGGAAACTCCGGAAAAGCCTGTGCCGGAAGAGACTCCCGCAATCTCTCCAGAACCTCAAAAGCCCCCTCTCGCTGTTTCTCCTCCAACGACGCCTCCGAAAGCGACCGAACCAAAGGTAGCCACAACACCGTCCGCACAATATGCTAGCATGCTCCAATCGCCGGATCCGGTCAATAAACAGAGGGCGGCTAAAACCATCTATCGCCAATATTTGCATGATCCGAACATGGCGGCATTAGCCAACAGAGAATTGCTGGCAAGCTATCAAAAAAATCCCGATAATAGACATCACGTGGATGCCATGTCCTGGCTCTGCAATATCTTGGGCGCGTCGGGTAATCCGAAATTCCGATCAACGCTGGAAAAGGTTTCTCAGGATGCGCCGCACCGAAAACTCAAAGAATTCGCGGCCAAAAATTTGAAAAAGCTTTAAAACCCTTTTGTGGAAAGGCAAATCGAACCCATGATATGCCCGAAGTGCCAGAAAAACATACCTGTGGATTCTGAGATTTGTCCGGGATGTGGAGCGCACATTTCCAACCCACCCAGGGACTTATTCCCGGAGGATTCTATCACGGAAAAAAGAACTCAGGCGAAAAGCTTCAAACCGGCCTCGGCGGTTGAAGCAAAGATTACGAAAGTGGCGAAAGGGGCCTCGAAGCCGAAAACTGCCTTTGTGTCCCTGAATCCCGAAGCAGCTCTAACCCGGGTCGCAAAAGTCGAGGATGCAGGAAAGACAAAGGTATTTATCCGGACGGAAAAGCCGATTCATGGATGGTTGGTGGTAACCCAAGGCATGAAGCAATGGGAGCAGTTCACGCTTTTTGAAGAAAATCGTCGCTTCATTATCGGAACCGCGGCGGATGCGGATATTTGTTTTCAGGATGAAGGTGTTGAGCCCCGACATGTAAGCCTGCGTTTGGAGGGGGAGCGGCTGGTTATGACGGATCTGGATACCGCTTCGGGAACACTGGTGCAGGGAGAAAAGATCGTCCGTAAAGAGATCGAAGATGGCGCCCAGATCCAAATCGGAACCATGGTCTTAAAATACCGGAAATTATAAGTCGGTCTTTTTGCGAGCGGAGCGGCTTTTTGATGCTGGCAATTGAAGCGGTGGGGCAAACAGATACCGGTTGTGTGCGCAGGGAGAACGAAGATGCTTTTATCATCCATCGATTCAATTCCGAGGACCCGGACCGCTCGCTCGGGGTCCTTGCAGTTGTGGCGGACGGGGTGGGCGGTCATGCGGGAGGGCGGCAGGCCAGCACCACGAGCGTGGAAAAGATCCGAGAATATATCGAAAGGGGCCTTTCCGGGAATCCCGGAGAAGCCCTGGTGAATGCAGTTGAAGAAACCCATCGTTTCTTGAATGAGATGTCCCAAGCGAATCCGTCGCTGAAGGGAATGGGAACCACATGTACCGCCGTATGGGCAAATGTCGGCGAAGCGTACGTCGCCCAGGTAGGAGACAGCCGGGCGTATCTGTTTCGCAACGGAAGCCCTGTCCAGATCACTGAGGACCAGACGCTGGTTCAAAAGCTTTTCAGAGAAGGAAAAATCAGTGAAGAGGAAATCCAGAACCATCCGGATCGGAACATCATACTTCAGGCCTTGGGAATCAGTGAAACAATAGACGTCGATCTGTTCCACCTTATACTGAAACCCGGAGATACGATCCTTTTATGCTCGGACGGCTTGCACGGACTGGTCAAAGACCGCGAGATGATCGATATCGCCGATGCTTTTCCGCCGGCCAAAACCGCCGAAAAACTGGTCGATCTTGCCCGAATGCGGGGCGGGCACGACAACATTACGACGGTAATTCTGAATGTCCATGAAAGAGAAGCACGGACATCGCATGATCCGGAAATCGGCGGAGACGAGGAACCGGATACGAAGAAACACGCCGTCTTTCCTTCGAACAGGAAGAAACCGAGACGCCGGCTCGCTCTTTTGCTGATTCTATTGGGCGCTGCTCTCACTGCCTACCTGGTCCTAAATATCCCACGGAATCCCCACCAGCCCGACCGGTCTGTTCAAAGGACGAATCGAGGAGATGTCCATTCCAAGCCCTGAGTGATTTTCTCTTGATAATGCCCTTAGGGACAGCTTGATCCTGAGAGCTCTCAGTTTTCGTCCAAAATCCGGCGAACCTCTCGGAGGATTTCGTTCACCCGAAACGGTTTAGTGAAAAACCCTTTTGCCCCTTGTTGAATAGTCTCTTTCACCGAAGTGTCCGCCGCATACCCGCTGGCCACGAGGATTTTCACCTTTGGATCAATCTTCAGAAGCCCTCTGAGACATTCTATGCCGCCCATCTCGGGCATGATAAGGTCAAGAATTACCACACCGATATTCGTACGTTCCTTCTTGAAAAGATCGAGCGCCTCCCTGCCGTTTTTTGCCTGGAGAACTGTGTAACCGTGTTTGGTGAGAATCCGAACGCCCAATTTTCTGATAAACTCTTCATCGTCCACCAACAGAACGGTCTCCGTACCAAACGCGGGCATTATACCCGTGGACTCCAAAACTGTTTCCGTTGGGTCCTGTACAGCCGGAAGAAAGACCTTGAAGGTGGTTCCTTTGCCGACCTCACTGTAGACAGTAATGTGACCGTTGTGCTGTTTGACGATCCCGTGAACCATCGCAAGGCCAAGACCTGTACCCCGTCCGATCTCCTTGGTGGTAAAAAACGGCTCGAATATGTGTTCGACGGTTTCCTTGTCCATCCCACAACCGGTGTCTGATATATGCAAGAGGACGTACCATCCGGGTTCGGCGTCAAGATGCGTTCTCGCGTAATCCTCATCGATGAAAGCATTCTCAGTTTCGATGACGAGCTTTCCCCTTTCCGACATGGCGTCTCTGGCATTAACAGCGAGGTTCATCAAAACTTGATCCAGTTGAGTCGGGTCGGCATGGATGCGCGCCAAGTCATTCGCAAGGATCAGCTCAATATCAATCATCTTGGGGATGGTTCTTTGCAGAAATTTCTGAATCTGACGAATACGCTGATTGAGATCGAGATCGAGCGGTTTCGGCTCAGTTTTTCTGCTGAACATGAGCAGCCTTTGAATCAGCTCCGCGCCGTTTTTTCCTGCTTGGAGTACTTTTTCAAGGTCATCTCTGTAACGATCAGGTAGACTCTCGTCTGCAAGGACCAACTCGGAGAACCCGATGACTACCTGCAGGATGTTGTTGAAATCGTGGGAGACTCCTCCGGCAAGCGTGCCGACGGCTTCCATCTTTTGGGCCTGAAGAAGCTGCTTCTGAAGTCTCTTGTAGATGGTCAGGTCTCGCAGGATGCCCCTGTATCCGGCAATGCTTCCGTCTTTGCCGTAATAGACGGATGAGCTAAGAAGGCAATCAACCGCTGTTCCGGCTCTGGTTCGAAACTTGACTTCATAGTCTTTCACAAACCCGCTTTTCTCTATCTCCTCCTGAAACTTTGAACGATCGGCAGAATCAACGTACAGTTCCCGAATATCTTTGCCTATCATCTCCTTTTTCGCATAGCCGAACAGTCTGCAAAAAGATGCGTTGGCATCGGTTATCTCTCCGTCTCTCAGGACAGAGTACACTCCATCTATCGATTCTTCAAAGAGTGTTCGGTACCGTTGCTCACTTTCTTTTAGAGCCTCCTCCGCCTGCTTGCGCGATGTGATGTCGGTAAAGACGCCCTCGACCCCCGACGGCTGCCCGGATTTGTCGTAATAGATATGGACGTTCGATAATACCGTTACGGGGGTTCCGTCTTTCCTTATCAATTCCATCTCAATATTGCTTAAAGTTCCTTTCTCCCGGAGAAGAGCGAGCAGGCGATCCCTCTCGGCAGGATCCTTATAGAATTCTCCGGCAATGTTCAGCCCGATCATCTGGTCTTCAGTATCATAACCTGCCATTTTCGCCCCGGACGGGCTCACCATAGTGATATTCCCTTCCCTATCCGCACGATAGAATACATCCTGCATATTCTCGACGACACTACGGTATTTCTCCTCGCTCGCTTGGAGGTCTTGTTCGGCACGTTTTCTGCTCAGGGCTCCTACAAAGGCATCGGACAGCGCTTCCATATCGGCCACATCAGCGTCGTCATAGCCTCCGTCCTTGTTGGCAAGAGCAATCAGTCCGAAGGTCTTGCCCGATCGTTTGAGCGGGATTCCCAAGAATGATGTGAGAAAAGGATGACCCTCGGGAACACCTGCCGAATCGGGATGAGAGGCAGGGTCGTTGACTTTCATGGACTGTTCCCTTTTCAGGACAGACCCCCAGATTCCTCTTATTTCCATATTCCTGATCAACGAAAAAGAATCTCCTCCGGGAATGCGACAGGTTGTAAGACCCGGATCGCTTATTGCAATAGTGTCCAGACGACCGGCCTGATTGATTTCCCCTATGAATCCGAATTTCGAACCGGTTATCTTCTCGGCCGCGCTAAGACAATTCCTAGCCATGTCCGCATCGGTGTTTGCATGCAACACCTCCTGCAATACCGAGTTGATGGCACTCAACAACTTTCCTTGACGCTGAATTTTTTCCTCCGCGCGCTTACGCTCGGTGATGTCCCGAATGGTTCCCTGAAATCCCACGACATTTCCATGACGGTCTTTCCGTGCTACAGCGGTGATCAGCGTGTGTAAAACCGTCCCGTCTCGTTTCCGAAGATCGATAGGATATTCTTTGGTAAATCCTGTTTCTGAAATCATCGCGATATTTGCTTCGCGTTTCTCGGGGTGAGCGTAGAAATCGACGGTTTTTTTACTCAGTATCTCCTCTCTCTGGTTGAGCGTATACCCCAACATCTCCACGGCAACATCATTGAGATCAATGAACCTGCCGTCCGCCGTTATCATGAATACACTGTCACGTGAGGTGTTGAAAAAAGCACGATACCTCTCTTCGCTGTCACGGAGGGATTCCTCGGTCTGTTTCTGTTGGGCCAGAGTCTCCTGTAAAATTTTCACCGTTTGGCTCAGATCGTCCTTGGATGCCAGAAGCTCGCACTCCGCCTGCTGCCGTTTTTGAATATCTCTATGCGCCAGCATGAAGAGAATCACCATCCCCCCTGTTACCATACCCAGAACGCCCAGGATGCCGTACATGGACCTTGCCATCCACGGGGGAGAGGTGCGTTGGGACAGCGAAGCGAAACTGGTAAGCGCCACGACCCTCCAATCCGGGTATGCTTCAAGCCCGGTTTCATGGAGCAGGTAAGCAGCGCCGGAACGATCAACCGCACGGTTCAAGGATTTCTGTTCAAAACCGGTCCATTTCCAAGGACCTTTGCCGAACTGCTTTGTCGCTGTAATGCGATCCGATTCCTGATCGGACAACCTCCACAACGTGTTAAGAATCCACTCGCTTCGGCTGGCCAGGAATATCAAGCCGCTGTCGTGGACGAACAGCACGATGCCATCCCTTTTACGGGAGATTATCTCTTCTATATGCTCAATTGAGGCTTTGATCACCGCCACTCCTAAGGGTATGTCGCTGCCTTCTACGATGACCGGGTAACCGAAATAGACTCCCCTTTGATTCGAAGTAACCCCCACCCCCATGTAGATGGAGTTGCGGCCTTCCATGGCAATTGAGAAATAAGGGCGAAACGAGTAGTTATTGCCCACAAAGCTGTCCGGTTCTTTATAGTTGCTGGAGGCAACGGTATTCCCTTTTCCGTCCATGAGGTAACATACATCACCCAAGCGCCGTGCTGAAACATAAGAAAGGATTCGAGTGGCTTGAGCCAAGGCTTCGGGGTTCCGGTTCTTGAGGGCTCCTTTCAATTCTTCAAATCTGACCAGAACGCGGACCTCTCTCTCATATTCGGAAATGAGATTCACAATTTGTTCCTTCAGATCCGCGGTCCTGGCGGCAAGATCGCCCTCAATATGAGAAATGACAGATGCTTGTTCAGCCTGGAAGTAGAAATATCCCCCGATCCCCGCTGCGGCTATCGTTCCCAATGCCAGGATCAAAACAACGATTCGGAGTCTCATCGGAATTACTCCCACATATTACGCGAAATTATGCGGCGGTATTGCCATTTCGGGCATCTTGGTGCCGGTGAGCTAACAAAAGGATCGATAGAATATACTTTTTTTCGAAGGATCAGGCGAGAGCATGGATTGTGTTTCATCATCATCTACAATCCAGGATATGGTAAGCTCGGGTTGTGGTGGCATACGGATTTTCGATTATCCGAAGGAGAATGCGCTGTCAATGAGAATTTCATAGTCATGTTATTGAAATTTCTTGCGATTTGATCACCGGCCGCCTTAAAAAAGAAGTACCTTTCATGCATGATGTCTTCGTAAAAAGGTTTTGTGAGCGCCATTCAAGTTTTTTCGGAAAAAGAGAGGCAAAGGGTAAGCGTTAAAAATCTCAAGCTGTTTGAGGCACTTGTGCCGAGGTCTTGAGATTTAGCGAAACCCTTTGGATCTTCCGAAAAGACTTGCGGCGCGAGAAAAATCAGCCTTTTTACGATTTCATCAAGCATTAAAGACCTCATCTCTTCTTTTATGAATAAGCGGTATACGTTATCTCTTGGTCGAAGAGGCGGTGGAGATGGCGACAGCCATACTCATAAAAAAGTGCACAATCGGGAAAAAGATAAACCGGCCGAAACCGGCGGCATGATGATCCGGATGATCTGCCTCAGGAGCGGATCCGGAGAACCTTGGCCCCTTTTACTTTCTTACCCTTGAGTTCCATGAGGGCTTCGTTGGCTTTTTCCAGCGGGAACTCTTTGATATGGGGCTTGATGGGGATCCGGGCGGCTATATCGAGAAAATCGCTGATGTCCTTTCGGGTTACGTTGGCCACGCTCTTGATTTCCTTTTCCATCCAGAGATGTCGGGGGTAATCGATATGAAGGAGTTCCGGTTTGTCTTTTTCTTCTTTGCGGATGGCGTTGATGACCAGTCGTCCGGCGGGTTTTAGATGCTTTAGGGCTTCCACGACCGGCTTCCATGCCGGTGTGGTATCGATTATGGCGTCCAGTTTTTCAGGGGGCCGATCAGAGGCATCGCCTGCCCAGGCTGCCCCAAGTTTCAAAGCGAAGTCTTGTTCCGATGCGCTCCTGGCAAAGACGTAAACCGGAGTGTCGGGGTATTGCTTCCTTACCGTTTGAAGCACCAGGTGGGCTGAAGCGCCGAAGCCGGTGAGCCCGAGATTCCGGCCGTTTCGGATCCCGGAAAGCCTCAAGGAACGCAATCCGATAGCGCCGGCGCATAAAAGAGGGGCGGCTTCAGCGTCCGAAAAAAGATCGGGTATCGGGTAGGCGAAGTCCTCACGAACCGTCATGAATTGGGCGTACCCGCCGTTGGCATCCCTCCCCGTAGCCTTGAAATCTTTACAAAGGTTCTCCTGGCCGGTTTTACAGAAAGTACATTTACCGCAGGACGAAAAAATCCAGCCGACTCCCACCCGGTCGCCGAGTCGAAATCGGTGCGCCCCGGAACCGTTTTTCGTCACAGCGCCGATGATCTGATGCCCCAAGATCATGGGAAAGGCCCCCGGCGGGCTCCGCCCTTCGATTTCATCCAGTTCGGTGTGACATACACCACAGGTCGTTACTTGTATCTGAATTTCATGTTTACCGGGAATCGGTATCGGCAGTTCGGCAAGCTCAAGGGGTGAGGCGTTCTGACTCATATCCGCGATTTGCCTTAAAACCATCGCCTTCATGTTCCCCTCCTTAGGGATCAGGCTTTTCCTTTATCCGCTTCAGGGATGGAAAAACGCCAGCAACAGAACCATTCTTCGGGATGTTTGTCCGGAGGGCACCCGATGCATTCGACTCGAATACAAGGATCTATGGCCTTGGCAAAATAATCATATTCCACGGTGCCGCCGGATTTGCAGGGATAATCATCCAGGCCTTTCCGCTTCCGTGCGGATTGCACCCGACAGTCATTCATCTGGAAAATAAATGCATTCGGACCCTCATCCATAATGGAATATCGGTTGATCAATGCGTAAATACGGTATTCCAGTGCCATCTTTAGTCCTTCGAGACCCGCGTTTTCAGGGATGGATGCAAAGCGCTTGATGGACCATGCTTCGAAAGGAGAGAAATGCGCCCAGCAGGTGTCGTTGCATCTTTTGGCGTCCACCATGCCGCTTGAAAACTCCACGGCCTGAAACCATACGCCGTCGTTGGCCAGCCAGTTTGCGGAGATTCCCTCCAGCAAACGCCGCTGATCACCGACGGGCATATTCAGCAAGGCTTCGGGAATGTCGTTTTCAAGGCCGAATCCGAGCAGCTTTGAAAGCCGACGCATCTGAACCTGGTAGCTTCGCTCCCAGGCGATACCGAGCATTTCCATGGCCTTTTCCATTCCCATCTGATGCCGGATTTCCGTAAACCACAGGGCGTAGTGGACGAGAATCCGATGAAAGATGTCCAAAATAAACCGGGCCCGCCGCTCCCGGTTAAGCGCTTCAAAAACCTGGGAGGAATTACTCATGAATTGTCTCCTTGTTAGCTGTGTCCAAAATTTATAAAGGGATATATAAATGTCCCCTCCTTGTCAACGGGGCACACTCGGTGGAACCGAGAAAAACAGATCCGGTGGATAACCGCTTCCGAAAAATATTGCTTGACAATAATTAAAAGTATGTTAATATACTTTTATAATTTATTCGGCAGCGTCTTGGAATGCAGATAACCGGCATCAGGGATGCAGCCCTCTATAATCGATAAAAATGGAGAAATCGGTAACTCCCGATGATTTTAATGGAAAAAAAAACGGAACCCGGTTATGATTTTTTCTTAGATCCGCTGAAAGGATTTCACGCCTTGCCAAGGAAAAAAGGCATATCCAAGCCGGACGAAAGGTAACGGGAGATGGGAGAAGAAAAAGAAAGGGATCGTTCAATATGGCGATGACTATTACCGAAAAAATTTTGGCCGCTCATGCCGGAAAAAAAGAGGTTCAACCCGGCGAGCTGATCGACGCTGCGGTGGATGTGGCCCTGGGGAACGACATCACCGCTCCCATTGCCATCGAGCAATTCCGGCGGACGGGCCTTGAACGCGTATTCGACAGGGAGCGGTTGGTACTGGTCCCGGATCATTTCACCCCTAACAAAGACATCAAGTCCGCTGAACAGTGCCGATTCATGCGCCGATTTGCCCGGGAGCAGGGAATTACTCACTACTTCGAAGTCGGAGAAGCGGGCATTGAGCACGCCTTATTGCCGGAGCAGGGGATTGTTCTGCCCGGAGACCTCGTAATCGGTGCGGACAGTCACACCTGTACTTACGGTGCCTTAGGCGCCTTTGCCACGGGGGTGGGGAGTACGGACCTCGCTGCCGTTATGGCGGTCGGCAGATTGTGGTTCAAGGTTCCGGAAACGGTGAAATTCGTCTACTTTGGGCAGCGCAGACCCTGGGTCGATGGAAAGGACCTGATCCTGTTTACTATCGGGAAGATCGGAGTTGACGGCGCCCTTTATCAGGCCATGGAATTTCACGGAGAGGCCATCGAATCTCTTTCCATGGATGGTCGCTTCACCATGGCGAATATGGCCATCGAGGCGGGTGCAAAGAACGGCATCTTTATTCCTGATCGTATTGTGAAAAAGTACGTGGACGGACGGGCCAAACGGCCTTACCGGTTTTTCGAAAGCGATGCGGACGCACGCTACAAAGAAATCATTGAAATAGATGTGTCCCAAATCGAACCCCAGGTGGCTTTTCCTCACCTGCCCAGCAACGTCAGGGGCATCAGCCAGGTGGGCGATATTCCTATCGACCAGGTGGTGATCGGTTCCTGCACCAATGGAAGACTTTCCGATTTGATTTCGGCGGCTAATGTGCTCAAGGGAAAGAAAATTTCGCCGCAAGTGAGGCTTATCATCATTCCGGCAACTCCTGTCATTTACCGGGAGGCCATGCGACGGGGGCTGTTCAACATTTTCCTTGATGCCGGAGCCGTGATCAGCCCCCCGACCTGCGGTCCCTGTTTAGGCGGGCACATGGGTGTTTTAGCCGAAGGGGAGCGGGTCGTGGCCACCACGAACCGGAATTTCGTGGGCCGGATGGGACATAAGGAAAGCGAAATTTATCTTTCCAATCCCGCCGTCGCTGCGGCCTCTGCGGTATTGGGGAGAATCGCCGGTCCGACCGAATTGGGAGTGGAAGATCGGCAGGGAGGGCAAAACGATGCGGTTTCAGGGTAGAGCATGGAAATTCGGTTCCAATGTGGATACGGATGCCATCATCCCCGCGCGATACCTTAACGAATCGGCGCCGGATGCACTGGCAGTCCATTGCATGGAAGACGAAAACCCGCGGTTTGCATCTGAAATGAAACCAGGAGATATCCTCGTAGCCGGGACGAATTTCGGGTGCGGATCCTCCAGAGAGCACGCCCCGATTGCGATTAAGGCCAAGGGAGTGCCATGCATCATCGCCAAGAGCTTTGCCCGGATTTTCTACCGCAATGCTTTCAATATGGGGCTCCCCATTTTAGAAAGCAACGAGGGCGTTGACGGCGTTTCAGACGGGGATACGGTTGAAGTGGACCTTTCTTCGGGTGCGATCCGAAACCTGACCACCGGTGCCGTTTTTACATCGAATCCGATCCCGCCGTTCATGCAACAGATTCTTCGGGACGGTGGGCTGATGGGGCATATCTCCAAAAGGAGGAAAGCATGAAAAAATCCTATCGCATCGGGGTAATACCTGGGGATGGTACCGGTCCGGAAGTGGTGGCCGAAGGGTTGAAGGTTTTGTCGTCGGCGGCCGACAGGGCCGGGTTTGAATGTGACCTCATCCGCTATGATTTCGGAGGTGAACGGTATCTGAAGACCGGCGAAACCCTTCCAGCTTCTGCTGTCGATGAGCTGGGAAAAATGAATGCCGTTTTTCTCGGGGCCATCGGACATCCGGAGGTCAAACCCGGGATCCTGGAAAAAGGGATTCTACTAAATTTACGCTTTTCGCTGGATCTGTATGTCAATCTTCGTCCGGTAAAGCTTTATCCGGGAGTCGACACGCCAATAAAGAACAAGACCCCGAGAGACATCGATTTCGATGTGGTTCGGGAAAATACCGAGGGCTTTTATGTGGGGGCAGGCGGCTTCCTGAAAAAGGGAACCCGGGACGAGGTGGCTATCCAGGAATCCATCAATACCAGGCACGGTGTGGAAAGATGCCTGCGTTTTGCCTTTGAGCGTTGCCGAAAGCGGAATCGGCGGAAACAATTGACGCTTTGCGGCAAAACCAATGTTTTGACTTATGCCTTTGACCTGTGGGAACGGGCTTTTCACGAAGTGGGTGGGGAGTATCCGGACATCCAACGGGATTACGCCCACGTCGATGCCATCTGCATGTGGATGATCAAGAATCCGGAAAGATTCGACGTCGTGGTCACCGACAACATGTTCGGGGATATCATCACCGATCTGGGTGCCATGATCCAGGGCGGGATGGGGATTGCGGCCGGCGGCAACATCAATCCAGAGGGGACCGCCATGTTCGAACCTATTGGCGGGTCGGCGCCCAAGTATACGGGGAAAAACGCCATTAACCCCCTGGCCGCCATCATGGCCGTGCAAATGATGTTATCCTATCTTGGGGAAGACCTTGCGGCTGTCTCGGTGGAAAAAGCGGTGGAAGAGGTGATTCGGAACCATCTGAAAAGCATGGACGCCGGAAAGATGGGAATCGGTACCCGGGAGGTGGGAGATCTGGTCGCAAGATACGTTCAAGAAGAATCATTCTGTTGACAATGATTGAATAAAAACGGGGCAACGACGAGATAGAAATTTCGTCACATCAAAAAAATGCTACAAACATGTTCATGGTTCCGGATTTGGATAAGGAATTTTGATACAAAATTGAGTTCCTTTTCCCTTTGCGGATTTGACACTGATGGTCCCGCCGTGTTGCTTGATGATATTGTCCGTGATGAAGAGCCCGAAGCCGGTCCCTTTGGTTCCCTTGGTTGAGAAAAATAGATCAAACGCTTTTTCCAATGTTTCATTGTCCATCCCTGTGCCGTTATCCTGGATGTTGGCAACCAACCCCCCTTCTTTTTCGTCGATTTCAAAGGTGATCTGATGGACCGGCTTTGTTGTGTCTTCCATACAGGTATCCACGGCGTTTTCAAGGATGTTGATCAGTGCGGTGCGGAAAAAATCGGGATCGATCATAAATTCCTTCGGTGCCCCCTCGAACTTGCGGATCAGTTCGATGGAGCTCCCCTTGATTTTATTTTCGATCACCTTTGCTACATCCTCCGCAAACTGATGGATGCTCACGGATCGGACTTTCAGCTCTCTTTCTTTGGCGTAAAACAGGATATCCAGGACCAGTTTTTTAATTCGATCGACGGTTTGCCGGACCGTTTCCAGACCCTCCTGTAATCTATCCGGTTTTTTCTTGGAAATGCCGGAATCGAGCAGATATAAACCGGCATCCATATTGGTCAATAGCCCTTTCATACCGTGGGATATGGATCCGATCATCAACCCCAGGGACGAGAGGCGGTCCCGAAGCTCCATCTTTTCGAAGATCATGGTCTCAAGCTTTTGGGTATACTCCCGGAGCTGTTTCTTCATGAGGATCTTTTCTTCTACCCGTTTCAAGGAAACCTTGAGGGCATCCACATTGATGGGCTTGGTGATGAAGTCCGTCGCCTCGTTTTTCAGGCTTTGAATGGCCAGATCCATGTCGCCGTGCCCGGTGATCATGACGACTTCGGCGTCCGGGTTTTCCCGTTTGATTCGCTGAAGCAATTCGATGCCGTCGATCATGCCGGGCATCTTGATATCGGTCAGGACGATGGGTGGATGCGTTTCCGCAAAAACATGGAGCGCCTCATTTCCGTCTTTTGCGGTAAGAACGTCGTATCCGGAGCTGGACAGTGCAATGCTCAAAACGATTCGGATGTCTTCTTCATCGTCGACGAGCAGTATTCTCGTTTTTTCTTCTGCCTGGGTCACGGGATAAATCCTTTAAACACCCGTTGGTGTTGGAGGAATTTCCGATTGGGAAGCCTTCGAAACGGGGAACCGCATGATGAAGCAGGCTCCGTTTCCGTCGATATTCACGGCTTCGATTTTCCCTCCGCATTCCGTAATGATACCGTAACTGATGGAAAGACCGAGACCTGTCCCTTTTCCCACTTCCTTGGTGGTGAAAAAGGGTTCGAATATTTTTTCAAGAAGATGTTCCGGTATTCCGCTGCCGCTATCGCGCACCTCCACAATGACCCAACCTTTCTCCCGACGGGAAATCAATTCGATATTATCCTTTTCCTGCCTTCGCCCACGGATATTCCACTTTTCTTCGATGGCATCGCGGGCGTTGACCAGGAGATTGATCATCACCTGCTCCAATCGTCCGGGGTCTGCGTGAATTTTCGGCAAATCAGGATCGAGTCGACAGACGATTTCAATCCCCTTGACCTTAAGCTGCTGGCTGAATATCTCCAGGGCATTTTCAATGACTTCGTTGACATGAGCCCATTCCAGCTCGATTTCCGACTTCCGGGCGAATTGGCGCATGTGATTGATGATCCGGGATGCCCGGTCCACATTGCTGTCCACCTTGATCAGCAAGGTGGAGAGAATATCATCGCCGATCGGCTCTTTTTTCCGGATTTTGTCGATAAAAAAGCTGCTGACGGTTTTGATCACCGAAAGCGGCTGGTTGAGCTCGTGGGCGATTCCTGTGGCCATTTCACCCAGGGTCGCCATTTTCCCTGCGTGAATGAGCTGCTGCTCGGCTTCAAGCCTCTTGGTGACGTCGCTGGTGGTAACCAGGAAGACTTTTTTCCCGGATATCTCGGAGGGAGAAACGCGGATGTTCACATAGAGGGTCTTCCCGGATTTGTGGAGATGCCTGACCCGGTCCAAAACGTTGGAGACGAGCAGTTTGAAGGCATATTGAGCCCTCTCCTTTTCCTGAAACAGAATCAAAAACGGTCTATGTATCAGTTCGTGAGTTTCGTAACCGTATACGGCCTCGACACTCTTATTGGCATCCAGGATTTCAAAGTTTTCCTCGTCCAGAACAAACACCGGGTTGGGGATGTTGTTGAAAATAGCATGATATTTTTCTTCCGACTTGACAAGTTCAACCTCCAGGTTTCTTCTCTCGGTGATGTCCAGAGAAATCTCCATCGCGGCGATGATTTCTCCCTTATCGTTCATGATAGGGGATGCTCTGACGATCCAGTGCATGACTTTTCCGTCTTTTCCAATTCCCGTCTCTTCCGCGTGATGGAGTTGACCATCTTGAAACGACTGCTCCACCGGGCAGACGTCGCATTTTTCATTGCGCCCTTTGTAGGCCCGATAGCAGTAGTCACCGGGTTCGGGATTGAACATGTCGGCGAATTCCCGGTTATAGTTGACCAGTTTAAAATTTCTATCCTGCACCGTGATCAGGCACGGAACGCTTTCGAACAGGTTCTGATATTCTTGTCGTTTGGTTTTCAGATCGGTTTCATGCTTGAGGATTTCCCTGGCCATATGGTTGAAGGCACTGGCAAGCTCGCTCATTTCATCGATCTGTTTGATTTCAATGGTTCCGGTGTATTCCCCCTTGCCGATCCGTCTGGCGCCGTCTATCAGTTTCTTGATGGGACGAGCGACAAACCTTAAAATAAACAGAAAACTGATAGCGGAAATGAAGAGAAAAACCAAAGCTTGCCAGGCCGATAAAATAGTTTTCCGTACGCAGAATTTCCTCATCCGTTTTTTTCAACGAAACCACCACATCCATGGCACCCAATAGTTTTTCTTTTTCCGAATGAACGTGACAATCGGCCGCAGCACAGATCGGTTCGTTGTAAATCGGGTTAATGACCCCAAGAAGGCGATATCCTTTCCCTGAATCGAACACCCGTGTCCTTTCGGGCAGTTCCAGATGCGTCGAAGGGGGATCGCTTCTGTGGCAGATGATGCAGGCCTCGTTCTTGATATTGGTGGTCTGGTCAATTTCGGAAGGATTTTTGGAAAACTTGATTTGCCCGTTCTTGGTATAGATGCGGATTGATTCGAAATCAGGCAGGGTGGAGATGTTCTTGATAATTTGGTTGATCTCCTCCCGGTTGTTGAACATCATCGAGTAGTGGGCTCCCAGCTTGATGGTATTGGCCAGCCGATCCGCACTTTCAATATGGTAATCCATCAATCGCTTTTTCTGGTAGTTGAGACTGTAGTGCGACCAGAGGGTGAAGGTTGCGAGGAAGACTGCTCCCAGCATCACGATCAGCTTTGCCGCAAGCCTATGACGGATGCTTTTCAGTCGTGTCAACATTTTCACATCCCCGGTTTTGTATTCGGAGAAATGGATCCTATGAAAAAATCAGACACCGAACATCATGGAGAGTCACATCAATGATGAAAGTACAGAAAGAAGCGTCATGCAGGTTCCGCATCCAAATCACGGCCTTCTCCTTCCAGAAGATCTGCCGGCGGATTCAACCTTTCAAATGAGCGCCGCATCGATGACCTCGAACATCTGTTGTTTTCGGAATCCCTCCAATACCGAAGCTCCGTTCGGGCAGGTCGAAACACACGTCCCGCAACCCTGGCACATCAGGGAATTGACCTGCACCTGGGTTTGATCCAGATCGAGGGTTCTAGCGCCGTATGGGCAGGCCTCGATGCATCGCTCGCAAAGGCTGCAGAGGCTATGACGGACGATGGCGGTCACCTTGCTTGTTGGGATACTCTTCTGATTCAGGATCCGGAGGGAACGCTGGGCGGCCGCTTCCGCAGTTACGATGGATTCGGTGATTGATCGGGGAGAATGGGCGATACCGCAGGCAAAAACCCCTTCTTTGAGGGAATCGACCGGCCGCCATTTCGATTCCGCTTCCTGGAAAAAGCCGTCCGGATCGATCGGGGCCCCGAAAGCCTGAGCGAGGGGCACCGGGAGCGTCGGCACAATGCCGGTCGCCAGAACGATCAGGTCCGCTTCTATTTGAATTGGGCGATCGAGAATCGGCTCGTGGGCGTTGACTCGGATGCCGTCATCCATCGAAACGACGGCGGGTTTGGTTTTCAGGTCATACTGAATGAAGAGGATGTCGGCGCGTCGAGCCTGAGTATAATAGGTTTCGGAGAAGCCGTAGGCCATCAGATCCCTATAGAGAATGGTGATTTTGCAGGTCGGATTCTTTTCCTTAAGATAGAGCGCGTTTTTCAGCGCCGATACACAGCAGACGCGGCTGCAGTAGTTACGGGGTTCTTCCCTCGAATCGACGCATTGAATCATCACCACTGATTTTAATTTTGCAGCGTCTATACGGTTTTCGTGAAGCTTGAGTTCCAACTCCTTCTGCGTCACGATGATTTCGGATGTGCCGTAGCCATAGGATTGGGTTCGAGCTTCAGTTCCACCGGTGGCGAGGATCGCAACGCCGTGCGTGATCGTTGTGATCTCCTTCGCGCCGTTTTCAATGTTAGTCACAAAACTTCCTGCATGTCCAAAGGCCTCTAAGACATGGGACTCGGTGTGCACACGGATATTCGGATGCTTTTCCACACGGGAAATTGTTTCCTCCAACAGCGAATGGGTATCGTATCCTTCGATGGTTTTTTTGATCCAACGAAGATTTCCGCCGAGCTGTGCATCCTGTTCTACCAGATCCACGGGATAGCCATGATCGGCGACGGCAAGGGCTGCGGTCATGCCGGCGATTCCACCGCCGATCACCAGCGCACTCTGCTGGATGCGGGTCGACGCCGTCGGGGTGGGATCGGCGCCTTTGAGAATGGCGATGCCGGTTTCGAGGATCCGTTTCAATGTGGGCTCATACTTTTCTCTTCGGAGCATCGTTGGCACAAAATATCGGCGATCCGATATCGACCACTTCCATTAAGGCGGAAGAGAGCCCTGTTTCCATGCTCAGTTCCCTGAGTTTTCGGGTGTATCCTTGGGGAAGACACGCTCCGATGAGAACCCGGTTCGGGCGCAGATCTTTTACGAGCTTCGACAATCCCGTCCATCCTTCAGAAGTGCAGGCTTGTTCCACATACTCCACTTGGGCCACATTCGGATTGGACATGAAATGGGTCTTGAGTGCCGCTTTGACTGTTTCGTCAAGGATGGCGCCTTTGCATGTGCAAAGGGTCAAGAGAAGGCGCGGAAATTCCCTGGTCACATTCCGGATTTCGGTGCTTGGCGTTGGTTGAGGCGACAAGCTGCCGCCTGACGTGTGAAGAATCCGGGAAGCGGAGAGGGCTGCGGCAGAGGCGTGAATCACCGAATCCGAAATATCCTTAAGCCCGGAAAAAGAGCCTCCCACAAAAATTCCTTCCCGAGATGTTCGAGTGGCGGAGAAAGGCGGATTTTTATAAAAGCCCCAGGGATTGAGCTGAATTCCCAGCCGCTCGGCCAATGCCTGTGATCCGATGGCCGGCCTCTGGCCGACGGAAAGGATTACCGCATCCTGGGCGACATCATATATTTGACCGCCTGGATCCACATAACGGATCACGAGATCACCGCTGGTGCGATCCTGGGTGACGGAATGCGCGCGGCCTCTGATGAAGCGGATGCCATGGACCTGCTCGGCAGTATCCCGGTACCGCTGGAACGATTTGTCGAATGTCCGCATGTCCATGTACAGGATGGTTGCTTCCAGATCTCCGTTTGCCTGCCTTTGGGCGACGAGAGCTTCTTTGATGGCATACATGCAGCAGATATTGGAGCAAAAGTCGGCGTTAATCTGAATATCCCGGGAACCGACGCATTGAAGCCACGTCACCTTCCGGATCGGCTTTCCATCGAAGCGAACAAGCCTACCCTGGCTGGGTCCGCTGCCGCTGAATAGTCTCTCAAACTCGATACTCGTCATCACATTCGGATAAATTCCATATCCCAGGGTGTTCTTTCCGCTTCGGGGATCAAAATAAGCGACGCCGCCGCTGAGAACGATCGCGCCGACCTCTATCTGACCGGCGCCGGCGGTTTCAAAATCCTCGTATTTCTTGAGAATCATGGGGATGAGTGTGTCGGGTTCAAATGGCTTGACAAGATAGTCGACGGCTCCGATTTTCATCGCTTCCACAGCGGTTTCGACGGTTGCATACGCCGTCATCATGATCACCGTTATATCCGGGAAAATTTCCCGAACTTTTTGTAAAAGTTCAACTCCGTCCATACCGGGCATCTTGATGTCGGTGAGCATCAGATGGTATGGCGCTTCGGATAAACGATCCAGCGCCTCTGCACCGGAAGCGGCCATGTTGACGAAAAAGCCTTCATTTTCAAGGAGTTCCTTGAGAGAATCACGGACGATCAGTTCGTCATCTACAACCAGGATACGGAACTTTTCACGATCCTGTTCCGATAAGCGTATGGCATGGGTCGGGCAGACTTTCTCACACTCTCCGCACCGGGTGCATGCGACCATATCGATGATAAAGGGATTTGGAATAGCATGGGGAACCGGAAGATAGATAGCTTTTCTTTTGGACAAACCGGCGTTGAAGGCATCCGGAACTTCCACCGGACAAACTTCCGTGCAAAGTCCGCATCCCACACACAGGACAGGATCGACCCAACTCGGTTTTTGCTTGAGGGTCACCTGAAAATGCCCCGGCTCCCCCTCCACCCCGATCAACTCGGTGGAAGGCAGAACCTGAATATTTTCATGGAAAAAGCCTTTCCGCAGACAATATTGGGAGGATGCGTCCCGATCGACGAGGGGGAGCATTTTACACATGCCGCAGCGGTCGGTGGGAAATTGATAATCGAGCTGGCTCAAGATGCCCCCCACGTGCGGAGCTCGGTCGATCAGGGTGACCCCATATCCGAATTCCGCCAGATCCAGAGCGGCCCGGATTCCACCGATCCCGGCCCCGACCACCATTGCCGTGCCGATTTTTTTGTTCATAATGCATCCTTTCGCTTGATCCATCCTGCTATCTTCAAGTTTTTAACCGGAAAGTTACCAGGTAGATATCTACTTTCTAGTGTGCGGATTCCGGATGAAAGACCAGGACCTCCTTGAGGTCTTCCCCGAGATATTCCCGTTCGTTGGGTCCCAAAATACCGAGGGAGAGGCAAATCAGGGTCCACAGGTGAACCACCTGATACCCTCCGCCATAGTGCTCGCTGAGTTCGTGAATCTGGGCGTGACAATTATGACACCCCGCAATACAGTATGTCGCACCGGTTTCCTGTATTTGTCGATCTTTTAGTAGGCCGTATTCCAGCCGGGCTTCCTTATATCCCGATTGAAGAAAGCCGCCGCCTCCGCCGCAGCAGTAATTGTTGGATCGATTCGGCTGCATATCGATAAAGTTTTCTTCTCCCTACGAGGGATGTTACGACCAACCGAAGGTCTTCCGCTATCGGATCCCCGTAGCTTTTCCGAACGATTTGGCAGGGATCCTGAACCGTGAATTTAATTTTGAGATCCTTGTTCCAATCGGAATTGACCTTGAGTTTTCCCTCGCGGATCCACTTGGCGTAATATTCATAGATGTTTTTAACGACAAAATTGTGCGGAATGTTAAATTTTTTCAGTCCTGCCAGGACCGAGAAGGTGACATGCCCTCACTCGGTGTTGAGAAAGACCCTGCATCCCAGAGCGTCCGTTTGGTTTGCAGCCGTCCGGGTGATGTGTTCCCAGGACTTATCGTCGGCCAGGAACATGCAATAGTTCTCACCCCCCCATCCCTTGGAACCATAGGTCCAATCCGCTCCCACGGTATGGAGGATTTTCCATAACGGAATCAATTCGTCCGGCTCCGTCACGGGTTCCCGGGAGTTTTGGTTGAGGAAAAACTCCGCTCCTTCCTTATCAATGGGTGCCACCATTTCGGCGAATTCGGGCTGAGCTTCCCGGTATTCCTCCAGCACATCGTTGACGACAAAATCGAAATCTTCGGGAGCGGCTCCCATGGCGCTGCAGCTGTCGTTTTTCAGCGCCATATCGCAGGAGCCGAGAATCCCTTTGGGACGGGTTTCCCTGGGCCAGCTCGCACGGGCCTGATACACCAACTGGGGGATATCGATTTTCATCGGACATACATAGATGCAGCGCTGGCACAAGGTGCAAAACCAGACCCAGTTGCTCTTCAGGATTTCTTCATCCATCCCCAAGGCGGCCATGCGCAGGAATTTGCGGGGGTCCATTCCGCTCAGACCGCTGGCCGGACACCCCGAAACACAGGCCCCGCAAGTCAGACACAGATTGAGATTTCCTCCTTCGGGAAGGATCGCTTCCACTTTGTCCATAAAGGGGCTTTGTCTTTCCCGGGTTAATTGAATGGCTTCTTGCGGCATCGTTGCATCTCCCTTGTTTTTTGGCTTTATGAAATACCCACAACCTCTTGAAACTCATCTGCAAGAAAAATGGATAAAGGCGGCTTTTCCTCAAGGTTCTTCCCGGCTTCATAGTCAAAGGCCTGCTGGGTGCGCTGGGCCACCATGCGGAAGACCTCCATAACGGGGATGTCATTGGGGCAGGCGTTGGAACATTGGCCGCACCCCACGCAGGCCGTACTCATATGGGCCAGTCGGGTGAGATGATAAAACAGGGTATCCGTGGGCATCTTGATCATCCCTTTTCGGGCGGCCCATTGAAGATATTGGGAAGGTTCATGATTGAATACGTCGGTGACGAAAACGCATTCCTTGCAATAACAGACCGGGCAAGCCACCCGGCAGTTGTAGCAGTTGACGCAATTTGAAAAATAAGCTCCCATCTTATCGAAGCTATTCATGGCTTCCTGGGTTTTGGCGAACATGTCGTCTCGGAAACGGATGCGTTGGGAGATGAGGGTGTCAATGGCGGCCTGGCGACCGGTCGGTTCAGTAGTTTCGGACAGGTTCATCTGCTTTAACATTTCATCCCCGGCTTCGGATTGAGCCTTGATCAGGATGGATTCGCCGGGCTTGACGCCGTAGAGGCCGATTTGGATGTCCGCATTTTCGGAGACCGGATGTTCGCATGCCCTGCAAGCCGGAGCCAATGGAAATCCTTCCATTTCACTGGCATTTCCTCCCAGCATGGTCTTATAGAAGCGAAGGGTTTCTTCTGCTCCGTTCTGGGCTGCAAACTTGAAGTATTCTTTGTTTGGAAATGCGCCCAGGCAATCCGTACTGATGAGAAGAATCTCCTCCCTGTGGGCCTGATTCAGTTTGACCAGCTCGATGAACGCCCGTATCTCGCAGGGGCGCAACACCGCCGCCACTTTTCCGCCCATCGGTTTTCGGGTCAACCGGGAAGCGATTCTTGCGGCATTCATCAGGAAGGCCGGCGCAAGGGGATCAACGCCTTCCAGCAGGGCGGCATCGGTTACCAGAGTCGGCATGATCGTGTTTCGGGTGGGAAGCCGCTGGGGGACCAGGATAGACGTGACATCTTTCAATTTGAGAATTCCTGCGAAGAACTGCTTCAGGGCTTCCAAAGGATTCTGTTCCTTCAGGTCGATTTTGGCCATGGTGGTCATAACTGCCTCCAGAAAAGTTGTTTTTAATTCGGCATCTAAGCTATGGGAGAGATAAACATTTTAAACACCCGGGATCTTTTTAATTAAATCGCCATCTTAAGCTTTGTCTGACTCGGTCCAAGGGCTTTGATTTGTGTTACAAAAGTCCCGATGATCTCAGCTAGACGAACCCCGTCGCTGGCACCGATCCAGGTTAATCTCAACCGTTCGTTTTCAAAACCGAATTGGGGTAGAATCTCTTTGAGAAGCTTGATCCGCCTCCGGGCCTTATAATTGCCGTTGATGTAATGACAATCCCCTGGATTGCATCCACTCACCAATACGCCGTCCGCCCCCTCCAGAAACGCTTTAATGATATACTGGGGATCGACCATGCCGGTACACATAACCCGTATGATTCGAATATTATGGGGATAGCTCAGGCGAGAAGTGCCGGCAAGGTCCGCGGCTGTGTAAGTACACCAGTTGCAGAAAAAAGCCACAATCGTCGGTTCAAACTCACTCATCTTTCAACTCCTTTCTGTTACATGCCCCAGGGAATTCGTTTTTTTCAGGAATCAAGAAAACCTCTCGCCTTTATTGGTCATGCGGCCAAGATGCCGTCGATTTCCGCAAAGATCTGTTTACTGGTAAAGTGCCGGATCTGCGCGGCTCCGCTCGGGCAGTAGCCGGCGCAACTTCCGCAGCCTTTACAGACGGCCTCGTTTACTTCGCTGATCCCTTTCAAGGGATTGAACTCGATTGCCGTGTATGCGCAGAGATCGATGCATATCTGACATCCGATGCAGATGTCGGGATCAATGGAAGAAACCATCGGAGAAACCGATACTTTTCCGGAAGCGGAAAGCGCGAGGGCTTCGGCAGCGGCTCCTTTGGCCTGGGCAACCGTATCGGGGATATCTTTGGGTCCCTGGCAGGCTCCGGCCAGAAACACGCCGGCGGTGGGGGTGGAAACCGGTTCGAGTTTGGGATGTTCTTCCTGGAAGAACCCGTCACTTCCAGTGCTGATTCCAAACACGCGCGCCACTTCGTTTGCATCCGGACGTGCCTCCATCGCGGTACAAAGAATTACCATCTCCACGGGGATTTTCAGCATTCTGTCGGAAAGCGTATCCTCGGCGGTGACGATCAGCATTCCGTCCTTTTCATCTACCCGGGAGGCTTTGCCGCGGACCATCCGCACCCCTTCGCTCTGGACGCGCTTGTAGAATTCCTCATATCCTTTGCCGAAACAGCGCATGTCGATATAAAAATTGTAGACTTCGGTATCGTGTCCGCACTTGTCTTTAATAAGATGGGCATATTTGAGCGCATACATACAGCAGGTGCGCGAACAGTACTCATGGTAGTTCTTGTCACGGCTTCCGATACAGTGAAGGATCGCCACGCTTTTCGGGGGCTCGGTGAATCTTAAACGATCCTTCGTATCCCGTTTCAGCAGTTTCCCCCTTGTCGGTCCTGTCGCGTTCGACAACCGTTCGAATTCCAGATTGGTAAAGACATTGGCGTGCTGACCATATCCATATTGCCGGATCGGTGTCGGATCGAGAGGATCGAAACCGGTGGCGACGATGATGGAACCCACCTCGATTTCTTCTATCTCATCCTTCATGGAGTGGTTGACCGCCTTGGCCTCACAGGCGCTCACGCAGAGCTTGCATTCACAGCATCCGCCGCAATTGACACAGCGGGCCGCTTCCTCTCGAGCCTGCGTCTCACCAAAGCCCGACATCACTTCTGCAAAAGAGGCGGCGCTTTCGGATGCATCACGATGCGGCAGCCGGGCTTTCTCTTTTTTAAGGGTGGTTTTGGAGATTTCTCTCCAATTTTGGCCGAGAGGTTCCTTGGCGGCAGCTTTTTTGGCGTAGCTTTCCATATCTTCTCCCATGATATAGGAATGGATTGCTTCTGCCGCCTTTCGGCCTGCGGCTACGGCTTCGATCACCGTTGCAGGCCCGCTTACCGCATCGCCTCCTCCGAATACATCAGGAATGCTGGTCTGCATGGTTTGCGGATTCACCGATATCGTCTTGCGCCTCGTGAGTTCCACGATCTGTTTTTCCACCGGCCAGTCAAAGTCGGGTTGCTGCCCGATGGCAGGTATGATCGCATCGGATTCGATAATAAACTCGGAACCCTTCACCGGTACAGGACGCCGCCGCCCGCTTTCATCAGGGGGGCCCAATTCGGTCCGGATGCATTCCAACCCGACGACCCTGCCGCCTTCCCCCCGGATCGAGATCGGCGCTGTCAGAAAATGGATTTTCACACCCTCGGCGAGGGCTCCTTCGATTTCTTCCAGATAAGCGGGCATCTCCTCTCTGCTGCGACGATAGACGATATCCACTTGTCCACAACCGGTTCTCAAAGCGGCCCGAGCGGCATCGACGGCCACATTGCCCCCGCCGATGATCGCCGCCCGTTTGCCGGGAGGTTCCCGGCGGCCCAGATTTACTTCCCTGAGAAAATCGACCGCATCCATCACGCCCTGGAAATCTTCCTCGCCGTGAACGCCCAGCTTCAGGCTGCGGTGGGCGCCGATTCCAAGGAAGATAGCTTTAAATCCCTGTTTTCTGAGGTCGTCGAGACAGAAATCGACCCCAAACTTCTGATTCGTCTGGGTCTGGATTCCCATTCGGAGCGTGTTTTGGATTTCACGATCCAGGATTTCCGGAGGAAGCCGGTAGTCGGGGATGCCCACACGGAGCATGCCTCCCAGTACCGGAAGTGCCTCAAAAATGGTGATCTGGTAGCCTTTCAGCCGCAAGTAATGCGCCGCCGTGAGGCCGGCCGGACCGGATCCGATCACGGCCACTTTTTCAGGCCGGTCTTGGATATCCGGCAGCGGCAATTCCAGAAGATCCACCTGGTCTGCTGCAAATCGCTTCAGATCGCGGATGGCGACGGCCTCATCCACTTCGGATCTGCGACAGACGTGTTCACACGGTGCCGGGCAGACGCGGCCCAGGGTTCCGGGCAAGGGCAGGTGTTCCATGATCAGGCTCAACGCTTCCCGGTATTTGCCCGCCTTTATCAGCGCGACGTAACCTTGCACGTTGGTTCCGGCCGGGCAGGTCTGAACACAGGGAGCGCGGTCGTATTTATCGATGCAGTAGGTGATCGGTACGGCCTGGGGGAAAGGCCGATAGATTGCCTTCCGGGTTTTCGTGTTCACATCCCAGAGATTGGGAAAATCGATGGGGCAGGCCTTTTCACACTCGCCGCATCCGGTGCAATTCGTTTCGACGTAGCGGGCTTTTCGTCGGACGCTTACCTTGAAGTTGCCGATGAAGCCGCTGACGTTTTCAACTTCGCTGTAAGTCAGCAATCGGATCCGGGATTCCTGACCCACGGAGACCATTTTTGGCGTGCCGATACACGCCGCGCAGTCAAGGGTGGGGAAGGTCTTGTCGTACTGGAGCATGTGCCCGCCGATCGTGGGTTGTCGTTCAACCAGATAGGCTTTAAATCCGGCCTTGGCCACATCAAGGGCTGCCTGCATGCCGGCGATTCCTCCTCCCACAATCAGGGTATTGGTGCATACCGGGAATGTGGCAGGGGTTAAATCGCTTTGATGCACCACACGCAAGATACCGGCTCTGGCCAGATTTTTGGCCTTTTCGGTGGCTTCGTCTTCACTTTCGGTGACCCACGAAACATGTTCGCGCACGCATACCATATGAAACGCCCGGTAAGGGTTGAGCCCCGCCCTCTGGCAAGCTGCCCGGAAGGTTTTTTCATGCATCCGCGGAGAACAGGAAGCCACGATAACGCGGGTGAGGTGATGCTCTCGAATATCTTTTTCAATGAGTTCCTGGCCGGGATCGGAACACATGAAAAGGTAATCCCTTGAGATTGCCACATTCGGCAATTTCGCCACATACTCGGCCACTTCCTGAACCCTGACCCGGTAAGCGATATTGATGCCGCAGTGGCATATATAAAATCCGATGCGTTCAGACATGACAGACCTCCCGGTTTATGCCCAAATCGATATGTCCCATCACGGTTGTTTCATCCCTCACTACAACCGACTGTAACAGCAATTCGGCCAGGTCACAGATGGCAATTTCCTTTGCGACGCCGAGTTCCCGTATCGCGTTATCGAGCATACGGATGCAAAAGGGGCATGCGGTGGCAATCATCTCGGCGCCGGTTCCCAGAGCCTCTTTGACCCTCAAGACGCCGGGGCTATGACGAGATGGATAATTTATCCATGCCCCGCCGCCTCCACCCCCGCAGCACAGGCTGCACTCTCTGTTGTTTGTCATCTCGACCAGCTTAAGACCCGGAATGCTTTGCAAAATCCTGCGAGGCGCCTCGTAGATACTATTGTGACGTCCCAGATAGCACGGATCATGGTAGGTGACGGTGGACGCTACTTCCAGGAGAGGTTTCAACCGGCCCTCCTCGATGAGCCGGTCCAGGAGTTCTGAATAGTGCTCGATTTCGACGAAACCTCTCAAATCGGTGTAAAGGTTTTTAAAGGCGTTCAGGCAATGGGGCGAAACGGTCAGTATCTTTCGGACGTCGGCATGTAAAAAAAGCTCGGTATTTTTCCGGGCCAGATCAGAGAAGATTGCTTGCGCTCCCATCTTGTGGGACTGGTCGCCGCAGCAGTTTTCTTCTATTCCGAGAGTGCCGAAAGAAACACCCGCGTATTCGAGGAGCCGGGGAAGGGCTTTCCCGGCATTGCGATTCGCAGGATCATATGCCGTGGTACAGCATGTGAAAAGGCAATACGCATGCTCGGGCCTGAAGGCGGGAAGATTGACACCTTCCGCCCATTCCATCCGTCTTTCGCGCAGCCCGTTCCAAGGATTGCCGTTTTCTTTCAGACTGTTTAGAGGCTCCTTGAAAACCTTGGGGATTTTTCCGGCGGCGACGTTGAGTTCTCTGACCGCCTTCATTACGTCGATCATCTGTATTCCGCGTGGACAGCTGACCCCGCAGGCGTTACAGGTGACGCAGCTCCAGACAGCCTGGTCGACGGATTGTTCAGTGCCGGTTTTCATCGTGAGTTGACGCAGGATCTGGCGGGGGCTGTTCGATGAAATCAGGTTCACCGGGCAGACGCTTGTGCAGGTGCCGCATTGCAGGCATGTCAGGAAGGTTTCGCCGATCTCGGCCTTCACATCTTCGACATCGATGCTCGACTCTTTGGACGCCTTCTCCTTGACGGTTGCCAGAAACACCGCAAGCGGCCTGTAGAAGAGGTGAGACCATTTGCCGAATGGGACTTCAATGACCAGCATGGGGACTGCCACGGCAAGATGGATGACATACATGACATAGGTTCCCATGGGCCATCCGGCTATGCGGATCAGATGCATCAGGATGCCGGTTAATGTGGTGAAAAACAGAAGAATCAGAAAAAGCCAGTCGGAAAGGTGGGAGTATCGATGAATCGTCTCCTGTTTTTTACGACGGCTGCGAAACATTTCCACGGTAATATAAAGCAGGACACCGGTAGCATAGTAGCCGAAAAGACTTGTAAAATGCCAGCTGCTGTCGTCCACCTGAAACCAGCGGATGAAAACAATGATCAGGGACATCATGGTCAAATAACCGCTGACTAGGAGAAAGTGTTTCAACCATCGGCTCCGGTCCTCTCCGCATTCCCGCCAGCGTTTCTGAGTTAAAAAATGCAGGACAAAGGCTTTGGCTTGCGTTATATAGAGCCAGAATGGCACCTTCGTGCCATCCATGATAAATCGAAACATTCTGAAGGCGTTTGACAGCAGAAATGTCGACAGAATCGCGGCCATGACCAAATCGCCGATTTCAATCCATAAGACGGGCGCAAAGGAATTCACTGCAACGCGATCGGTGATTATCGGTCCATGGAAAAAAGTGAAAAGCAAAATGATCAAGAGCGAAACAAAACCCAATGCACCGAATTCCCACTTTTCGGAGATGTATAACCGTTTTGCAAGTCCGGTCCAGTCGTACTGAGTGGTTAACCAGCGGCGAGTTGCCATCATTGTCTCGGCCGGCTCGGCACCCCGGGGGCAATCCTTGTTGCACTCTCCGCAGTAATAGCACAGCCAGGGCTCTGAAGACTTGAGGAGCTTGTCCCTCATTCCAAGCTGAAGATATCGATATATCTTTCGTGGAAACGGATTATTTCCGCTGGACAGAGGACAGGATGCGCTACAGGTGCCGCACTGCATACAGACCTCCATGTCCATCGCCCCGAATTGGGCCACCTCTTGATACAGTTTGGCATCGACGTTTTCATTCATCGTTTCAGACCGCTCTTTCCGGTTTTGATTCAACGTTCTCAAATCCGCTTTCGGCTTAAACACCCTTGCCTTTTTTAAGTTGACTCACCCGTGGAATCGGCCAAATGGCCTTTCCCTGAAAATATCATGCGGTTTACCAGCGAGATCAGAGTTTCGGCCTCGAACGGTTTTTCCAGATAGGCACTTGGTGCAAGAAAACCCTTTTCCTGGGTTACAGTTCGGAATTTGTGGTAATAAGAGAATGTCTTTCTATCGATTGTCGACAACATCACCACCGGAATATGTTTAAGCTTCTCATCATCATTGAGTTCACGATACATCTGAATACCGTTCTCTTTGGGCATCATGACATCAAGAATGATGAGCGCCGGTTTTTCCGCTTTTGCTTTCTGCATTCCCTCCACACAGTCCGCGGCATCGATGGCCTCGTAACCCCGGTTGCATAAGAGGTTGCAAAGAAAAATGCGCATATTCAGCTCATCGTCGACGACGAGGATCTTTTTCTTCACCGGCTCGGGGGTCAAAATGACCTCTGTGCAATTAAAAAAGTGTTCGCCCGTTTCGGGGGCTTTCAGGATTCGATGCGGAAGAATGAAAGCATGGAGTGTGCCAGGAAGCCCATATCGGAAAATTCCGATATGATAACAGGATGTTGAATGAAAAATGGATCAGGGGGGCAGCTTCACTAACTTCCATATGTTGCAAATTATTGCAACATATGGAATGGGAATGGAATAGGGAGTGATAAAAGAATAATTAATAATCCTAATAAGTTATTAATTATGAAACCCTATTTTGCAACATATATGCAACATATTATGAAACACCACACAGACGTTGAATTAAGGGCGGATGCCGTATTTTTTAATCTTACGCCATAATGTGGTTCGATTGATGCCCAGAGCCCGTGCTGCTTCCGAACGCATCCCGTGGTATTGTTCAAGCATGGAAATAATTTCACTGCGTTCCTTTTTCTCGGAAAAAGGTGCACTTTTCGGGCTCTCGGGAAAGGCATTCTGCTGCTCGGTGTGGGAAAACCGAAGATATTGCGGAAGATGTTCCGATTGGATCGTCTCTTCCCGGCATATAATGAGGGCATGCTCCAGGATATTTTCCAGTTCTCGCATGTTGCCCGGATAGCTGTAGTTCAGCAGGAGTCCCATCACTGTTTCGGAGACTGTCGGCGGGCGAATCCCTATGGCGGAACTCAGGTGTCTTAAAATATGGCCGATCAGCAACGGCAGGTCCACCCTGCGATCCTTCAATTCCGGGAGTTCGATGCGAAACAGGTTCAATCGATAAAAAAGGTCTTCCCGGAACAGGCGCTTCTCGACAAGTTGGGGCAAGTTCCTATTGGAAGCGGAGATAATGCGCACGTTGACTTTGACCGTATGCCGGCTGCCCAATCGATAGAACTCTTTGTCTTCCAATACCCGAAGCAGTTTGGCCTGCAACGGCAACGGAAGATCTCCGATTTCATCCAGGAATATAGTTCCGTTGTCGGCTTCTTGAAAGCGTCCGATCTTGTCTTTTTCAGCTCCGGTAAAGGCCCCTTTGACATAGCCGAACATTTCCGATTCAAGCAAGTTGTCCGGTATGGCCGCACAATTGACCTTGACAAAGGGTTTATCCGCCCTGCGGCTGATGGAATGAACCACTCGGGCCAGAAGATCCTTCCCGGTACCCGTGGCCCCCTCAATCAAAATGGTGGCATCGGTTTTTGCCACCACATTGACCATTTCAAATATTTTTTCCATCGCAGGGCTTTTACCGATCATATCATGGAATGTGTAATGTTGCCGGGTGGCTTGTTTGAGCTGTTGGACCAACGTGAGATCGTGGAAAGTGGCCAACCCCCCGACGACCGTTCCTTTTTCGTTGATCAGCGCCATCAGATTGATGCGGACGGGAATGGGGGCACCGTCTCGGGTGATCATTTCTCCACGCCTGTTGCTGCGGGTTTTCCCATCGGCAATCGTGTCGTTCAATAAACCGATTTCCTGGGACCTCGAGTCTTTAAATATCATGGCAAAAGGTTGACCTAAGACCTCACGGCGACTATAGCCGACGATCTTTTCGGCTTCCGTATTGAAAAAAGTGATATACCCGCCGCGATCAACTGTGAATATGCCGACGTCCAGGTTATCGAGGATGATCTTCGTGTTCTGTTCTTCGTGATGGATGCGATCGATCAGATCCGTAATCGGAGAATGATCCTGCAGGATGGTCATGCATCCGACAACCTTACCGTCGGGACCGAAAGTGGGGGTCGCCATCCGTGTCGTCCAGTGGATGATATCATTATCGTTTGTCAATTGAATGAGGGGTTCTCTGGTACCGGGTTCGTTAGGACCTCTAAACGGACATTTGGCCAAACAGGGGACACCCATAAAAACTTCCCTGCAATTTCTGCCCAAGGCCTCCGAGTTTTTTACTCCGAGCAGCGCCTGGGCGGTATGGTTCATGGAGGTCACCTGTCGGTTGACGCCGACAGTAAAAGCCCCGAGATTCAATTCGTCCATGATCTCCAACCACGCCTCGGACGATACCATGCTTCCGGGATTTTTGTGTGTTCTACTCATGGAGGCTGCTTCCTTGGTTTTGGCCCATGAATCCGATGCCGCGTTCCGGCTCAGCCCTGTTGAATGAAACGGTTTTTCCCATCCTCAGGATTCGAACCGGAAGCCGGCAGTTCGATGGTGAAGATGGTCCCCTTTCCAACATGACTTTCGACGCCGATTGTTCCCTGATGCCGCTCGATTATCCCGTAAACGGTGGAAAGACCCAGTCCGGTTCCATAACCTTCTTTCTTGGTGGTAAAAAAAGGTTCAAAAATATGGGGAAGATTTTCCGGAGGAATTCCTTGACCCGTATCACGGAAGGTGACAACGACCTTGCGGTTGCTCCTGTTAAGAAAGCTCTTAAGCGTCAATATCCCGCCGTCCTGCATGGCATCCACGGCATTGAAAATGAGATTGATCATGCACTGCTGGAGCTGATTGAAATCTCCGTTTAAAGGCGGCAGATCAGACTCGATATCGATTTCAAGACGGATATTGCTCAATTCGAGCTTATGTTTGCTGAGAAGAATACAGAGACGAAGGACTTTTTCCATCCGGACCTCTCCGAAAGAGGGGGGGGAGCGACGTGAAAAACTCAGCAGACCTGAAACGATTTGGGAACACCGATCGGTTTCCTTTTCAATCAATTCCACATAGCGTTGAAATTTATTTTGCCGCTCTTCCGACAAGGGGCCTTGACTCAAAATTCGGTTCATCAGCCTGAGGTAGTTCAAGATTCCGGACAATGGATTATTGATTTCGTGAACAACGCTGGCCGCCAGCCGTCCCAGAGACATCATCTTGTCCTGATGCAGAATCCGCGCCTGATCGGAAAACTCCTGTTCGAGTTTGCGGATCTGACGAAGGTCCCTGAAAAAACAGACCAGTCCTTTGTCTTGACCCTGATCCGAAAGCAGGCTGGCGGAAACCTGAACCGGTATTTCGCGACCGGATTTTTCGATCAGATTGGTTTCATAAAGCATGAGTCGATTTTCGCCCCCGTAAGCGCTGCTGAACAGGTTCTTTTTGAAGTCTTCGAATTTTTCTGCCGGGAAGAATTGTTTTAGTGTCATTTTATGAAGGACTTTTTCCTTTAAAAAACCAAGCGTTCCCTCAAGGCTGTGGTTATAAATAACGACGATTTCGTTTTCATCCGAGCCAAGGATGCCGTCCATCGAATTTTCAATTAAATTCCTCTGGAATGCCAGGCTTTTAAAAAGCTCCTGGCTGGTTTTGGCGTTCTCCTTTTCTAAAATAGCAGTGTAATCTCTGACCTGCTTTCTGGAAAGATGGCGCTCTTTGGCGCGCTTCAAGGCAAGACGTAAGGCCTCGTCGCCGATTGGTTTAGTAATAAAATCAGAAGCATCCAGTTGAAGCGCTTTAATGGCAAGGTTCATTTCTCCAAAGGCGGTTGCAACGATCACCTCGATGTCGGGAGATTCTGTTTTGAGGGCTTCGAGGACCTGGAGGCCGTCCATCCCCGGCATGCGGATGTCGGTGATCACAATCTGTGGGAGCACCTCACGGCACAATTGCAGGCCTGTTCTACCGTCCGGTGCAGGAAATACCTGATATCCGGCGTCCTCCAGCGTCAATTGCATCACTTGCCGAATATCCTCTTCATCGTCGATAAAAACGATTTTCCATTCCTTCCCATTGGCCATAACGGTATATCCAGTCTTGTTTCGATAGTCCAAAGAAGATTTAAAAAACAGTACTATACCTGCTTTTTACGCGTTGGGAAAGAAAATTTATTGAAAGAAAAATGATGGCTTCGTAAAAAGGTTTTGTGAGCGCCATTCAAGTCTTTTCGGAAAAAGAGAGGCAAAAGGGTTGAGCGTTAAAAATCTCAAGCTGTTTGATGCACTTGTGCCGAGTTCTTGAGATTTAGCGAAACCCTTTGGATCTTCCGAAAAGACTTGCGGCGCGAGAAAAATTAGCCTTTTTTACGATTTCATCAAAAATAATCGCCGGTGTGTTTCCTTTCATGGATATCGGCGCCTGGTTATAGCGTTGCTGGAGGACTTGATCCTGATCGTTGCGGCCAGCGGGATTTCAGGAAGCGGGGGTCACTGAAGCGGATTCTTTAAACGGTTTCTATTGAGTATCTTGAGCGGGCGGGTGACAGGCATCACCCGCCTGTTGTTTTCGGCATTCAACGCATCGGCTATCGCTGCACATCTGGCATACGAAACAATCAGTGCAGTCGTGCTTGCGGGGTGCCGATGGATCTGATTCCGGCTGATAAACCAGCCCTTCGATTCCTGGCATTCGAATCCACGCCATGGATGCTTACCCTCCCTTAGCCTTTTGACCTTCAAGGTGAATGTGCCCCTGATAAACGTACCGGTCTCCCCTGAAATACATTTGAGTGACCCAAAGGGGTGTGTTTTCCGGTGTGAAGTAGGTGTTGGTCACGAAAAAAATAGGAGCACCGAAGCTGACGCCCAAAACTGCGCCCACATCCAGGTCCGCTACGACAACTTCCACCTGCTGTGAGATTTTCGCAACGCGCAAGCCGGTTTTTCTTTGAAAAATGTCTATGAAGGATTCTTTTGTAAAATCCTTTTTCGAGGCGCCATGGAGCAGGGCAGTTGGGGTGTAATTCAGATAATAAGAGGTGGCTTCCCCGTTCCGCTTTCTCAGACGCTTCAACTCCCATATAGGTGATTTGTTTGGAAGGCCGAGTTTGTCGGCGATAGAAAAAGGGCAGGAAACCACCGAGATTCCCAAGACCTCGACTTCCAGCCTGAGGCTCCGGTTGATGGCCGAATCGACCCAGTCGCTGAAATTACCCGTGATTTTTAATGGGATCCGGTCTTCTCTCAAATCGACAACCTGGGTGCCGATTCCACGCCGACGGGCTACCAATCCCTGCTCCACCAAAAGCGCCATGGCCTTTCGGATGGTGATGTTGCTGACGTTGAATTCCTGTGCCAGATTGTTTTCCGGCGGCAGGATGGTCTCCGGGCTATAACGGCAGGATGCGATCCGCCCCTTAAGCGTTTCAGCCACCCGGTAGTATAGAGCAATGGAAGTGTTCCCTGGGCACATGCAACCCCCCTTTTTTATAAAGGTATAATTTTATAATGTTAGGGTGTCAAGGGTTTCTCGCCGCAGGGTCGGGTTTAAAACCCGACCCTAAAAAAGGCGACACGTAGAATGCCGTCCCACAAAGTGGCACATCAATAGGTGCGGAACCGTTACGGCAGGACGGCCTTGGCAGGCCATTCCGAAGGGATCTTCTGGCCCGGGGTTTCGCCGAATTTGGCTTTTCGTTCTTTCAGGCCGGGCCTGGCGTACTTCATATGCCCTCCCTTTTGCGTGCGGCCGTTGATCACCGCTTCGGATCTCAGGCGCCGACCGATGGTCTTTTCCATTTGTTTGCCGATCCAGAGGACCCGATCCACGTCAAACCCGTGTTCGATTCCCATTTCGTCAATCTGGACGAGGGTGTCTTCCAGGGTGACGAGGCCTACATATCGCGGGTCATCATAGTAATAATCGCCGGTCCCCTTCACGGGGCAGTCATCCATGAAGTTGGATGGCTGGCCGCCCAGTCCGCCCAATGTGGCTTCGAATTGGGCGATCCCAGCCTGGAGGGCGGCTAGGATGGAAGCCGAGGCCATGCGCTTGGTTTCATGGAAATGGGCGATGTGCAGTTGGGTGTCGGGGAGTGCATCCAGGATCATAGAGTAGTAACGGTAGACTTCGGGTGCCGAAGCGCTGCCGTCGTGATCGGCGTGTTCGATATCGCCTGCGCCGATGGAAAGCCATCGCTTGGTGAATTCCACCGCGTCTTCCAGCTTGGTGGCGCCTCCGATGGGGCTTCCCCAGATGGTGCTTACGGTTCCGCACATCTTCATCCCGGCGTCGGTGCATTTCTTGATGCAGCGTTCGGCCTCTTTCCAGTATTCGGGCAGTGTGATGCTTGAATTGGCGAAGTGGTGCTCTTCTTCCGTGGAGACCATCATCAAGAGCCGGTCCGGTCCGATCCCTTTTTCTTTCAGGCGTATGGCCCGGTCCACCGACGGCTCCCGGATGGTGACTGCGGTGAAGCAGATATCCTCGACGTTAATCTTCCGCTTTTCGCATTTTTTTTTAAATTCGTCGCTTCTCAGGTAGGTCAGAATCTCTTCGGCGTCCCTGAACTGGGGCATGATTTTGGGATTGGCCAGATTCGTTACTTCCAGGTTGCGGCATCCGGAAAAAACCATCTCCTCGATATAGAAGATCTTGGCTGCCGTGGAGATAAACTTTTCCTCATGCTGGAAACCGTCACGCACGGTGATATCCCCAATCGTCACTTTCTTGGGCATTCGGGGAAAGATTTTCCTTAGATCGTGTTCGCTCATAATCTCCGTTTTCCTTTCAAGGGCGGTGTTCCCAAATCGCTGTCTATTTCCCCCGGAATTGAGGCTTCCGCTTTTCGCGGAATGCGGCCAGGGCTTCGGTGCGATCCTCGGTGGGGATCGTCACCCAATAGGCATTGGATTCGATGGCCAACCCGGTGTGAATGGCTGATTCCAGGCCATAGTTGATGGCGTATTTGGCTTGTTCGATGGCAACGGGGCCGGTTTCGCAGATCATAGCGGCCATCTTCATGCATTCGTCCACGAGGTCGTCCGCCTTACAGACCTGGTTGACCAGGTTGATACGAAGCGCTTCCTCGGCGCCGACCCGACGCCCGGTAAAGATCAGCTCTTTGGCCTTTCCCCTTCCGACTAACCGCGGAAGCCGTTGGGTCCCGCCGGCGCCGGGGATGATGGCCAGCCGGGTCTCGGTAAGCCCCAACGTGGCATTGTCGGATGCGATGCGTATATCGCTGGCCAGGGCGAGTTCGGTTCCGCCGCCCAGGGCGAGGCCGTTGACGGCTGCAATCACCGGTTTGTTTAAAAATTCGATAAAGGTAAAAAGGTTCCGGATGGTGTAAATAAATTCCTTGACCTGCAGCGGGGAAAGGGAGGCACGTTCTTTTAAGTCGGCACCGGAACAGAATGCCTTGTCTCCTGCGCCGGTCACAATGATTACCCGGATATCGGTTCGGGTCCTGAGTGCCTCTACGGCGTTGCGCAGGGCATAAAGAAGCGGAAAATTAAAGGCGTTCATGACTTCCGGCCGGTTCAGTGTCAAAATTGCCGTCTGTTCTCTTTCTTCCACCAGGAGAATGTCTGGGTCCATATATGTTTCCTTTCCGATGGCTGAAAAAAGATCCGCCAATCTCTGAATCCAAAAAAGCGTCTTCCAGGCGATACTATCCTGGAAACCGGTTTATAACCAAATCATGACCGAGCGCTCAGTCGCTTTATATTAGTCTATTGGATGGATATGAACGTGTCAATACTTTTTTCGGCCTTGACAGGCCTGCTTTTCAATGGTAAATAATGACCGAGCGCTCAGTCATAAATCCAAGAGCTGCAGGACAGGGATAAACCCATCGCCATTCAAAAGCCTGTTCGAACGGCCGGGGAATTGAACCCTGATGGGTCGAATCCATTGCCGAAGGGATGGACATATGCCGGAAACTAAAGCGGTTTCATCAAACGTAGGTTCTCCCAACGGGTCCGAAACGATACCCACCCAGATCAAGAACCTGGAACTGGTTAAGCGCCGGCGCCGTCAGATCGCTGATGCGGCGGTGGGGCTTTTCATCCAAAATGGCTTCCATAAAACAACCACTCGGGAAATTGCCCGTGCCGCGGGCGTTTCTATCGGATCCCTGTACGAATATATCGCTTCAAAAGAGGATGTCCTTTATCTCGTGTGCGAATCGATTCATGAAGAAGTGGAGCGGGGGGTGGCCGAAGCCATGAATCGGGACGGCAAGGGGAAGGAAACTTTAATGGAGGTAATCCGGGAGTATTTTTTGGTGTGTCACCGTATGAGCGATTTCATCCTGCTGATCTACCAGGAGACCCGGTCGCTTCCCGCCCAGTGGCAAAAAAAAGTCCTGGAAAACGAGCTGAGAATCACCGGGATCTTCGTTGAAGTCCTTGCGCGACTGGCGGAAAACGGAGAAATCCCCGGAATGGACGAGCGGTCTTTAGAAATCGCCGCCCACAATATTTCGGTTCTGGGGCATATGTGGACGTTTCGAAGGTGGTTTTTAGCCCGACATTATTCCATTGAAGAGTATATACAGTACCAGACCCGGTTTATTTTAAACCTTGTGGGCCGATCTTGCTGATAGATTTCAAACACAGCGACTGAACCGCCGATATCGAACCGGCAACGGGAGGCAGGAGGAAGCATGAATCCGGAACTTGAACCGTACATACCTCGACATTGCGTCCGGGTGATCACCGCGACTTCGCTTTTCGACGGCCATGATGCATCCATTAATATCATGCGTCGGATCCTTCAGGATACGGGAGTGGAAGTCATCCATCTGGGGCATAACCGCTCCGTGGAAGAAATTGTGGATGCGGCTGTAGAAGAAGACGCACAGGGAATCGGTGTTTCAAGCTACCAGGGCGGTCACATCGAATTTTTCAAGTACCTCATTGATTTGCTCAGGGAGAGGGAAGCCTCTCATATCCAGGTATTCGGCGGCGGTGGCGGCGTCATCGTTCCTCATGAAATCAAGGAGCTTGAGGCTTACGGAGTCGCCAAGATCTATCACCCTGAAGACGGCGCGAAATGGGGGCTCCAGGGGATCATTAACCACATGGTCAAAAGCATCGATTTTTCTACGGTGAAAAACGAGCCTTTTGATTTTGCTCGGTTGTCTCCGGAAAACAAAGGGGTGACGGCAAACCTGATTTCAACCTTAGAAAAGGCCCGGGCAGAGGGGAACGGGCGGCTGGCTGAGCTGAAAGAGCGAATGAAAGAACGGATCGGCACCCGCGTGGTCCCGGTTATGGGGATCACCGGAACGGGAGGCGCGGGCAAATCATCTCTGACCGATGAGGTGATCTTGAGGATGCTCCTGGATATGCCGGAGATCGCCATGGCCATCATCAGCTGCGATCCGAGCCGTCGTAAGACGGGTGGCGCTTTGCTGGGAGACCGAATCCGTATGAACGCCATCGGAAATCCGAGGGTTTACATGCGAAGCTTGGCCACCAGGCGCTCCTTCACCGAGATCCCGGAAGTGCTTCCCGAAGCCATCGATGCGGTAAAGGCGGCGGGGTATGATCTGGTAATCGTGGAAACTGCGGGAATCGGGCAGGGAGATTCCAGAATCGTAGATCTGGTGGATTTATCTCTTTATGTCATGACGGCGGAATTCGGGGCGGCCACTCAGTTGGAAAAGATCGATATGCTCGACTTTGCAGACCTGGTGGCAGTCAATAAGTTCGAAAAAAGAGGAGGTGAGGATGCGGTCCGGGACGTCAGCAAGCAGGTTCAGCGGAATCGGAAAGCGTGGAATACCCTTCCTGAAGAGATGCCTGTTTTCGGAACCATCGCGTCCAAGTTTAACGATGACGGAGTGACTGCTTTGTATCATGCCATTCTCGATGGTATTGCCGAAAAAGCCGGAATTGTTTTTAAATCAAGGCTTCCCAGACCTCTCGCCAAAACCTCCACCTCCAAGACTGTCATCATTCCTCCCGAACGGACACGCTATTTAAGCGGTATCGCCGATACGGTGCGAGTCTATCACTCCGAAACCCGGGAGCAGGCCCAAGCGTTACGAAGCCGATGGCACCTTAATGAGGCGGAAGCGGCCATTGAGCGCGGGACTCAGGATGCCGAAACTTCCATGTTGCTTTCAAAGTTGAAAGAGGAAATCGCCAAGGCTGAAAAACGACTCAAAGAAGAGACCCGGGGGCTGATTTCGGACTGGGAAACTATACGCGAGACTTACCAAAAGGATGCCCTTGTCTACGAAGTCCGGAATCGGAAGATTCGGGTGCCTCTCTACACCCGGTCGTTGAGCCATCAGAAAATACCCAAGATTTGTCTGCCCCAGTTCGAAGACCCGGGTGAAATCTATCGATGGCTCAGGGAAGAGAATGTACCCGGCCGGTTTCCCTACACTTCCGGTGTTTTCCCGCTGAAGAGGACGGACGAGGATCCGACGCGGATGTTCGCAGGGGAAGGAGACCCGGCGCGCACGAACCTACGGTTTAAGCTTCTGTCGGGAGCTTACGAAGCCAAGCGCTTGTCCACGGCTTTTGACTCGGTCACTCTGTATGGATTCGACCCGGAGACAAGACCCGATGTATATGGAAAGATAGGGACATCCGGAGTTTCCATTTGTACCCTCGACGATGTGAAGGTGCTTTATTCCGGATTCGACCTGATCGCCCCCAACACCTCCGTATCCATGACCATCAATGGGCCGGCACCCATGATGCTGGCCATGTTCCTTAACGCAGCCATCGAGCAGCAGGTGGATAAATTCGTCGTCGAATCGGGAAGGCCGCCTGCGGCGGCGGAGCATGAAGCGATTCGTCGTACCGTTCTCTCCAGTGTGCGGGGAACGGTGCAGGCGGACATCCTAAAGGAAGATCAGGGGCAAAACACCTGCATCTTTTCCATTGAGTTTGCCCTGAAGATGATGGGAGACATCCAGGAATATTTTATTGAAAACGGGATCCGCAATTTCTATTCCGTATCGATATCCGGGTATCATATCGCGGAAGCCGGGGCCAATCCTATCACCCAGCTCGCCCTTACGCTGGCAAATGGATTCACTTACGTGGAGTATTATCTTTCCAGGGGGATGCCGGTGGACAGTTTTGCTCCAAACCTTTCCTTCTTCTTTTCCAACGGTATGGAGGCGGAGTACACCGTCATCGGTCGGGTGGCCCGTCGCATCTGGGCCATCGCTATGAAACGCAAATACGGCGGCTCCGACCGTTCCCAGATGCTTAAGTACCATATCCAGACCTCGGGACGGTCCCTGCACAGCCAGGAAATCCAGTTCAACGATATTCGTACCACATTGCAGGCCTTGTGCGCCATTTACGACAACTGCAACAGCCTCCATACCAACGCCTTTGATGAGGCGATTACAACCCCGAGCCGGGAGTCCGTGCGACGGGCGTTGGCGATTCAACTGATCATCAACCGGGAGTGGGGACTGACTAAAAACGAAAATATGAACCAAGGCAGTTTCATTGTGGAGGAACTGACCCGATTGGTGGAAGAGGCCGTATTGGTCGAGTTCGATAGGATCTCGGAGCGGGGCGGAGTCCTGGGAGCCATGGAGACCGGGTATCAGCGGAGCAAGATCCAGGAAGAATCCCTTTACTACGAAAAGCTCAAGCACACGGGAGAGCTGCCCATCATCGGCGTTAACACATTCCGGGATCCGGATGCCGATTTGGAACAGCTTAGTGAAAATCTGGAGCTGTCGAGAGCCACGGAGGCGGAAAAGCAGTCGCAGTTAAAGCGGGTTGCGGATTTTCGTAAACGAAACGAGGCCGAAGCACCGTTCGCCCTGAAGCGTCTTCAGGATACCGCGCTTTCCGGAAAAAATATTTTTACGGAGCTGATGCACACCGTCCGCTGCTGCACCCTGGGCCAAATCACCCGAGCCCTATATGATGTCGGCGGTAAATATCGACGGAATATGTAACCTGAAAGAATCGAATACCCACAGGGTACCCATCGACCAAATAAAGGAGAGAATCGCATGCGTGAAGCAGTCATTGTCAGTGCAGTTCGAACCCCGTTGGGGAGCTTTAACGGGTCTCTCAGCAATGTTGGAGCCACGGATCTGGGAGCCGTCGTGATCGAAGAGGCGATTAAGCGGGCCGGGATCGAGAAACAGGATGTCAATGAAGTCATCATGGGTCAGGTCCTTCCATGCGGATACGGCCAGAATCCGGCTAAACAGGCATCGGTCAGGGCGGGGATGCCCTGGGAAGCCGAGTGCATTACCGTCAATAAGGTCTGTGGGTCGAGCCTCAAGGCCGTGATGCTGGCGGCCCAGGCCATTGCGGTGGGGGATGCCGACGTGGTAGTGGCCGGCGGCATGGAGAACATGAGCATGGCCCCGTATTTCCTCAAAAAGGCCCGTTTTGGATACCGGATGGGAGCGGGCACCGTAGACGATCATATGGTCCACGACGGACTGTGGGATATCGTCAACGACTTCCATATGGGGATCTCCAACGAGCTTTGCTCGGAAAAATATCGTGTGACCCGTGAAGAGCAGGATCGGTATGCGGCCGAGTCGTATCGCAGGGTTTTGGATGCGAAGGAAAGGGGGCGATTCAGAGAGGAAATCGTGTCGGTTCCGATCAAAGGAAAAAAAGGACAGAGCATCTTTTTTGAAGAGGATGAATGCCCTCGGGAAACCCCATACGAGGTCCTGGCCAACATGCGGCCGGCCTTTAAGACCGATGGATTGACCACTGCCGGAAATGCTTCGGTCATCAGCGACGGCGCGGCGGCAGTGGTGGTGATGGCCAGAGAAACGGCCGAGTCCATGGGATGCAAACCCATCGCATCCATCGGGGCCCAGGCAGCCTTCGGGATCGATATGAAGTATGTCCTGGTGGCTCCCATCTGGGCCATTCCCAAGTGCCTTAAAAAGGAAGGGATCGGAATTGCCGATGTGGACCTGTTCGAGGTCAACGAGGCGTTTTCCGGTTCCACCATGGCCGTCTTGAGGGAGCTGGGGCTCGATCCTTCCAAGGTCAACGTGAACGGAGGAAGTGTTTCTCTGGGGCATCCCATCGGTGCCAGCGGATGCCGGGTCCTCGTAACGCTCCTTTACGAAATGCAGCGGTCCCAAAAACGCATTGGCCTCGCCAGCCTTTGCCTGGGCGGCGGAGAGGCTGTGGCGATGGTGGTGAAGCGTACCGGTTCATGAAACTTGAAAAATAAGGAGAAGATCATGGAGATCAAGACCTTTTGTGTAGTGGGTTCCGGGCAGATGGGAAGCGGAATCGCCCAGGTGGCGGCGGTCAGCGGACTTCAGGTGATCATGACGGACATCCGCCAGGAATTTATCGATCGGGGAATGGGCGCCATCCGGCGCTTCCTTTCAAAAAGCGTGGAAAAGGGAAAGCTTGTCTCAGATGAAATGGACGCCATCGTCGGCCGCATCCGGACCTCCACCGATATCCAGGCGGCTGGCAAAGCCGATTTTGTAGTGGAAGCGGCGACGGAGCACGAATCGATCAAATTTAAGATCTTCCAGGATCTCGATGCTGTCTGCCCATCTCATGCGATCATTTCCACGAATACCTCATCGATTCCCATCGGACGCATTGCCGCCAAAACGAAGAGGCCCGAGAAGGTCATCGGGATGCATTTCATGAATCCGGTTCCCATCATGAAGCTGGTGGAAGTGATCCCCGCCATAACGACTTCTGATGAGACCTTGAAGACGACCTGGGATTTGGCCGTCAAATTCGGGAAGACACCGGCCAAAGCCGAGGACTACCCCGGATTCATCGCCAACCGGATCCTGATGCCCATGATCAACGAGGCGATCTTCTGCCTGTATCATGGTGTGGGGACCCGGGAGGATATCGATACGGTGATGAAGCTGGGAATGAATCACCCTATGGGGCCGTTGGCAATAGCTGACCTGATCGGGCTGGATACCTGTCTGGCCATCATGGAGACGCTTCATGCAGGGTTGGGCGATTCCAAGTACCGGCCGTGCCCTCTTTTGAGAAGGTATGTGGAGGCCGGTTGGCTGGGGAAGAAGAGCGGGCGAGGTTTTTACGAGTATGCCTGATTTTTGTGCCATTGCCGGAAAATTGAAAAATCCTTTAAAACGGGATGAGGAGGCAGCATGCCTAAAACCAAAACCGATACCTCAGCGAGTATCGGAGAAAAGATCAAGGAAATCCGAACCCAAAAAAAGATGACCCATGATCGGCTGGCCAACGAAACCGGGTTCTCCATCGACTATCTTAAGAAAGTCGAATCCGGAAAGATCACGCCGCCGGTAGGAACCCTGCTGACCATTGCCAGGGCTATGGAAATCGATTGCGGATTTTTTTTAAGACAACAGGAATCGACGCTGAAGAAGCGGATCAAAGCCTACACCACGCGCACAGACAACTACGCCTATACGACCCTGACGCCGGGTGCAGAAAACAAGCATCTCAAAGCCTTTCGAATCATTGTAGAGCCCATGCAGGCCCATAAAGGGGTGGGCTACCAGCATGAAGGGGAGGAGTTCGTGTATGTCCTGTCCGGTAAGATGGAGGTCAGTGTGGGAGAGCACATCAATATCCTGGAAAAGGATGAATCGCTCCATTTCAATTCCGGGATCAGGCACAACTTAAGAAACATCGGGAAGGAACAGGCAGAGCTTTTAGTGGTCATCTACAACCCCTGAAGGACTTGCGAAGGCGGCAATGGATAGGTTGGCGGGAATCCGGTAGGGACAGTATACGCAAAGGAAGGGGAGATGGTATCCAAATTGACGGATGAGCAGATCATGATTCAATCCATGGTGCGCGATTTTGCCCGGGAAGTAATCCTTCCCACCGCCATGGAGCGCGATAAGACCCGGGAATTTCCGGCTGAAAATCTTAAAAAATTAGCGGAGTTAGGCATGATGGGGATGATGGTCCCCGCCGAGTATGATGGAGCCGGGGCCGATGCCGTGGCGTATGTGTTGGCCCTGTCCGAGGTCGCCTACGCCTGCGCTTCCACGGCCGTGGTAATGTCCGTGCACAATTCCATTGTCTGTGAAAGCATCCTGCGTTTCGGGACCGAGGATCAGAAACAAAAGTATCTCAGACCCATGGCCAGGGGGGATTTCATCGGTGCTTTCGCCCTTACCGAGCCCCTTGCCGGTTCCGATCCGTCCCGACAAACCACTTCGGCAAGGCGGGACGGCGGGCATTACATCCTCAACGGCACCAAGCGGTTCATTACCACCGGAAAAAATGCCGGTCTGATCATCGTGACCGCCAAGACCGACCCTGAGGCCCGACACAAGGGTATCAGCGCCTTCATGGTGAAAAAGGGGACGCCGGGCTTTACCGCCGGATCAATGGAAAACAAGATGGGCCTGTGCGCTTCCGACACCACCGATCTCATCTTCGATGACTGCCGCATACCGGTCGAAGATCGGCTGGGTGAAGAGGGAATGGGGTTTACCATCGCCATGACCGCGTTGGACTCCGGCCGGATCGGAATCGCAGCCCAGTCGGTGGGCGTGGCTCAGGCAGCCCTGGATGCATCGGTGAAATATGCCAAAGAGAGGGAACAGTTCGGCCAGCCTATCTCGAAGTTTCAGGGAATCCGTTGGATGATCGCCGACATGGCCACGGAGATCGAAGCCGCCCGCCAGTTGATGCTGTCGGCTGCAGCCATGAAGGACCGTAACGAGAACTTTACGGCCCAGGCCTCCATGGCCAAGCTTTTTGCCTCGGAGATGGTCAACCGGGTGACTGCAAAGGCCCTCCAGATCCATGGAGGGTATGGCTTTATCAAGGAATATCCGGTGGAGCGGTTCTACCGGGACGCTCGGGTCTTCACGATTTATGAAGGCACATCGGAAATCCAGCGCGTGGTCATTTCCAATCACATTTTACAGGACAAGCGCGCTTTCTAAGCCCCCTTCCTCAAGGCTCAGTCGAATCGCTTCGAGAAAGACGGTGCAACCGATCTCCAGGACGGATTCGTCCATGTCGAAGCGAGGGTTATGAAGACCATAAGCGGTCTTCCCTTTTCCTTTGGCACATCCAAAGCGGATCAAGGCGGAAGGGCGCTCGTTGGCAAAAAAGGAAAAGTCCTCCGACCCCATGCTCGGCGGCATCCACCGAATCTTTTCTTCCCCCACGACACGTCTTGCGGCTTTGAATAGGAGATTCACGATCCGGGCGTCGTTGGACAAAAGGGGGGTTTCGCCGTGAAACTGCAGCCGGCATTTCACCCGGAAACCTTTTTCGATCCCGGACACGATTTCTTCGATGCGCCGGATGAGATGCCGCCGGATCGATTCGGAAAGGGTGCGAAGCGTCCCTTCCAGGTGCGCACTTTCCGGTATAATGTTGGCGGCACTCCCGGCAATGAATTTTCCGACGGTGATCACGCCCGCTTCTGAGGGCTTGACATTCCGGCTGATGATAGTTTGAAGTGCCCCCACCAATTGTGCACCGGCCACGATGGGATCGATCCCTTCTTCGGGCCTGGCACCGTGAGCCCCTTTCCCGGTGACTAGGACTTCAAACCGATCTGCGGATGCAAAGCCCACACCCTTGAAGATTCCTATCTCACCGGCAGCAAGGTCCGGCGTTACGTGCCCGGCAAACAACGCATCCACGTGAGGATTTTCCAGAACTCCCCGCTCGATCATGGCCCTGGCGCCGGCGCCCCGCTCTTCGGCGGGTTGAAAGAGGAGTTTGACATTTCCGGTAAAGACCTTGGCCAGGCCTTCTTCTTGTATCCTTTTGGCCACACCGAGAACCATGGCGGTATGGCCATCATGACCGCAGGCGTGCATGACCCCCTCATTTCTGGATCGATAGGAGACATTGTTTTGTTCCTGGATCGGGAGAGCATCGATGTCGGTTCGCAGCCCCACGGTGGGTCCGTTTCGAGCCCCCTGGATCAAGGCTTCAGCACCGGGAAGGTCTTCAAAAGTGGTGACCGGAAGCTTAAGCTCCTTGAGGATTTTGACGATTGCCTCGGTGGTCTTTTCCTCCTGAAAAGAAAGCTCCGGATGCATGTGGAACTCACGTCGTACTTTTAAAAGCCATCGGGAAAAGCCCGGATTCGGAAAAGGCATGAATCACTCCTTTTCAAATGGACCGGAAAGAAGAATAGAGCGTTTTACGGAGGAACCGCCCCGGGAGGGTCATGATTTTTTATCGGTTGATTTTGAGAGGCCCGGATACATGTTCTCGACGCATTCCGGGCAAAGACTGTGGCTGAATTCGGCTTCGGAGTGTTCGCGGATGTAATTTTCGATCTGGTTCCAGTACCCTTGGTCATCCCGGATCTTCTTGCAGGAAGCACAGATAGGGAGCAATCCGGAAAGCTTCTTAACTTTGGCTAAGGCTTCTTTGAGCTCTGCGATGAGTTTCCTATTTTTCTTCTCGGCTGTTTGTCGTCTGAAAAGCTCTTCCTTTATCCGGTCATGGGCCTGTTTGATGGACAAAGCGGAACGAATCCGGGCGAAAAACTCGGTGGTGTTGATGGGTTTGGTGATAAAATCCGTTGCACCCGCCTGAAAGCTCTTTTCAATTGCCTCGTTGGCTTCTGCCGCGCCGCCGGTGACCACCAGGATGGGGATATCCCGGGTGGCATCGTTTTTCCGGATGTGCCTGGTAAATTGATAACCGTCCATGTCCGGCATGATCAGATCGAGGAGTATCAAATCCGGGGCCTTTTTTTTCACCCATTGACAGCCATCGGCAGCATTGCTGCATGTCCGGATGTTTTGATATCCTTCATGTTTCAAAATCTTTTCGATAAACCGGAGGCTGGTCGGATCATCATCGATGGCAAGAATCGTCATTTGATGAATCGTATTCATGATCGGTGCGAACCCCTCCTTTACCTGCCAATCGGGTTTCGACTCACCCGGAGTTTGCGGCCTATTGGAAAATTTTGGAGGCAAGCTCGATGTCTTCCGGGCAGAAAACGAACAGGCACTTTTGATCCGGGGAGGAGACGGATCCATAGACATAGTTGATATTGATTCCTTCTTCCCCAAATTTGGTCGTCACTTCAGCCAATGCGCCGGGTCGGTTATCCAATTCGATGGCAATGACCGGCATGATATCGAAGACATATTCGTATTTGGAGAGCAGATCAATAGCCTTGTCGGTCTGATTCACCAAAAGACGGATCAGGGCGAACTCGGCGGAGTCTTTTCTCATGGAATTGTAGCTTGCAACCGATGCGATCCGCTTGAGGGATTTTCCCCGTGCCCTGAACAGCTCCTGAACATAGGCGGAAGCGTCCTGAATCGTGAGAGCATCGATGTTGATGTTTTCACCGGCGAAAAGGGAGGCGAGCTTTCCGAGCTCCCCGGGAACATTTTTCATGAAAAGGGAAATCTCTGTTCGAACCATGTTACGGGCTCCTTTCAATTTTGCGTTTGAGACGGACCACGCGATGGGCGATGGTCTCCCCGATCCCCGGAATCGTGACCGGCACAGGCTCGGATAAGATCTCTTCCTCAGCCAGCTCTCGCGTTTTTTCGTCGATGAGAACCATGTGGCCGGCCGCCTGTTTTTCAAGCTTGGAAGCCAGGTTTACAGAGTTTCCCAGGTAGGTGAATTCGGTCTTGATGTAGTTTCCCAGCAGCATGGCGTAAATCTCACCGGTGCTGATTCCGATTCGGACTTGGATATTTTGTTTGGCTTTAAAGTGTTTTTTTAACTTATAGTTTTTGTGCTTCAGTGCGCGAAGAATGTCAAGTCCGCATTTTACGGTGTTCAGCGCTATGGAAGGAAGGAGCGTTTTTCCGTGTTCAAAGATGGCCATCACCCCATCCCCCAGGAATTTGTCTATGTATCCCCCATACATATAAATAATCAGGCAGATCCGGTCGATGAGTTCATCCACCATCTTGACCGTCATGTCTTCATCGGAGCGCATCATGATATTGGAAAAATCGACGATGTCCAAAAAAAGAGTGGAGGCGGGGATTTTCAACTTGGTGCGGGCTTCTTTGAAAGGATTGATGGTCCGTTCCACCCTGTTTCGGATAAAAGCCGCATCCTGATAGACGAGATCCGAAGTCAGCAGCGCCTCGGCCTGATGCGCATCGATTTTTCGTGCGGCACTGAAGGACCGGACGATGGCGCTTTTCATCCCGTGCACCATACCGAGACGTGCGGCCTTCCTGAAACAGACCATCGCCGCTTTCTCTTCGTTCATTTCATATTGGCAAATTCCAATTTCATAATAAACATCCGTCATTACTCGGTCGGATTCGAGCCCGTTCGCCGTTGCAAATGCCAGGATATCTTCCCCTTTTTTTCGTGTCTGGTCGAAAAGATAGATCTTATGAAATGATTTCATAACGATCAGACCGGCAAGGATGCGCTCTGAGAGCATCCCGATCGCGGAAAAGTCCGATTCAAGGGAAATGGCGATCTTCAGGCCTTCATCTACGGCATTGGTGTCACACAGGTATTCGGCAAGTTCCAGTCGGGCGATGGCAAGCCCTTTTTGGTGTTTGAACCGGGAAAATGTGTCGATGGCCGTCTCCAGCTCAGCACGGTCGACGACTTGAATGAGCCCGATTTTTCGATGAACGCGAGAGCAATTGACAAGAGAAAAGCCATAGGTCAACGCACGGGATGCATCGTCCGGGACTTCTCTGTATCGATTCCAAGAGATCTCCTTTTCTTTTCCGGCATACTTTTGCGCCAGATCATTCCGATGAAGCAGCAGGTTGACGCTTCCCAGCAGGGAATAGATCTCTCCAAGGAAATAGGAAAGCGCGGGATCGGATTGCGCCAGGGTCAGTGCGTCATTGAGGTAGGTGTCGGCATCGGCATAATTACACCGGGCCCGGTGAACATAACCCAATGAAATGAAAATACGCAGTTTCCATGGCTTCAGCACCGGATCATCGGCATCCTCGAGGATACACAGCGCTTCATCCAGGAGTTGTTCTGCCCTGGGGAAGAAATAGCATTTTTGTAAAAAAAGATTCTTATACCATCGGATGACGGCGTCGATCTCCGGGGTTTGAGCGAGTTCTCGGGTTTCATGTTCAAATCGGCTTAAAGCGGAGAGGGTTTCTCCCCGAGATCTCATCAGATCGTAAGTGCGGTAGGTTTCTTCAATGATCCTAATCCGATCTTTTAGTCCGGCTGCATCATGCATGGTTTGACTTTCTAATCCGCGAGATTTTTTGACCCGGGAAATAGGCGAAGCTCTGTTTTTTATTGGGGACCGCCGTAGAGTGCTTTGACTTGGGTGCGATCCGGAGATCCGTCTGTTTTTACCGGGATTTCAGCGACGAATTGTACATATTGTGGCTTCTTGAAACTGGCGATGCGTTCTCCTACGAATCGGATGAGTTCTCTGGGTTCGAGTACGGCCCCGGTTCTGAGACGGCAGACGGCTTTGATGCCTTCTTTCCATTTCGGATCCGGTACCCCGAATACGACGACGGCCTCCACATCAGGATGTTGGAGAATCGCTTTTTCCACCTCCGCGGGATAGACGTTTTCCCCTCCGGGTTTGATCAATTCCTTTTCGGCTTTCCGGCCCGCGTAAAACAAAAATCCGTCTTCATCGAACCGGCCCATATCCCCGGTATGGTGCCACCCGCCCCGAAAAGTATGCGCCGTATCCTCCGGAAGTTCCCAATATCCCTTGAAGACCATCGGGCCTCTCATGACGATTTCCCCCACCTGGCCGGTCGACACCGGGTGGTCGTTCTCGTCCACGAGTCGTAAGTCCGACAAAGGGATGATTTTTCCGGCCGAACCGGGCCTGTCGTCGTAACGTCCCATGGTGGCCAGGCACGAGGTTTCAGTTTGTCCGTACATGCAATAGAAGGTGCCGCCCGTGGTTTCTTGAAAGGCCCGGATGGTCTCAGGAACGCCTAAGCCTAAAACGGCTTTCAGCGATCGAATCTCTTTTCCCGTTTCCTGATGCGCCTGAAGGATGGAAGAAAGGATCGGCGGAAACTCGAAAAAAACGGTCACCCCCCTTTCTTCGATCAGAGAAACCGCTTTTTTGGCTTCAAACTTGCTCATGTTGACATTCAGGGCACCGGCGTGAAACGCGTTGGTCGCCATGAATAATCCTCCCACATGGAATAGGGGCAAAAGATTTAGGTGAACGTCCTGCGAAGAAAGATTGAAACACAGATTCAGATGAATATCGGCGCAAAGGACGTTCCCATGGCTGAGCATCGCCCCCCGGGGCCTTCCGTCAACCGCTGCGGTGTGAATGATCACAAAACCATCATCCGTGGCGACATCCGCAACCCGGAAACCGGCCGATCCGGTCATCAGCGAATCCAACCTGTCATAGACACCGCCGGGCCTCAGACTATAAAAGGACCGAATCGACGGAAACCGGTCTCTGTTCTTTTGAATCGATTCCTGGAATTCGGGATCCATGAAAAGGGCCTTCGGAGTACCGTCATTGAGATTGAATGCCGCTTCATCAGCGCTTAACCTCCAGTTCACGGGAAGCACGATGGCACCGATGGCGGCCGCGGCTCCATAAAGAAGGAAATACTCCAGGCTGTTTTTCCCATAAACTCCGATGCGATCCCCTTTTTTAAGGCCGATTCCCTGAAGCCCGACGGCAAGCCGATCGACCCTTTCTTTGACTTCCTTAAAAGTGAGATTTCGTTCGTCGTCGGCCTCATACCAGGCCGATCTATTCCCGAAAGTCGTGGCGTTTCGATTGATGACGTCGTAAAAGGTAAGATCGTGCAAGCCCATGTTTCTTGTCTCTTATGGATAAAGGGTTGATAGTTTCACCGGGATCTAATAACCACAATCAGTTCCTATCACTGAAAGACTTGAGGATTCAAGGGGTAAGCGGGTGGAGAGCATGAAAAAGTTCCGCTCCGTGGTCTCGCATTCCTAGAGGCCACGGAGCGGAAATAGGTTATTCAAAAAATCCCGATACCCGGTTTATGGGAATTTTACATTAAATCCCACCGCTTTGACAATCCCGTCGGCCTTAAAGACAGCGGATCCGTTCCGTGCATGGATCGGGAAAGTAAAGTCCGGAATTTGAGTCCACCAGTTTTCGATAAGATCCATAGGCCCCTTTCCCGAGGCCTTCACCTTGTCTCCGCTTGCGACCATCAGGCTCCCTGAGGTGACACCAGGATCCTGGACGGCGATCACCCGAACCTGGTTGGTTTTTCCGGCCGGGATCCACATGGCTTCGCTGGAGCCTTGGGTATTGATGTCAAAATCTTCGAACCCCACGGTAAACTGCATTTTTTCCATCAACACCGGGAAGTCATTGGGGTTGTTTACATTGAAGATAAACGCCAGAACCAGAGGAGCTCCGTTGGCCCCCGCTTTTCCCTTGGTCGGTTCGATCTTAGCATCGTAGAACCACCATCCCCAGTAGGATTGAACTTCCATGTGACTGAGGGTGACCCCCGGGGCTTTGAAATTCTTATCAGTGGGTTTGGCCGTCATGCCGGCGCATCCGGCCATGAAGGCGACGACGGCCAAAACGCTTATAAACGTAAAGATCGTCGATTTTTCTCGCATATTTTACCTCCCTGCTTCACATCATGGGTTTAGGTCAACCATCGCTTTCTTCGCTTGTAGTGCTTGACATCACGGAAGCTTTTTCTTCCCCCAAAATCGGTCATCCCCAGGTAGAAATCCTTAATGTCCGGGTTCTCCCTGAGTTTTTCGGCGGAATCGTTCATAACGATGCGCCCGTTTTCCAGGACATAGGCGTAAGGGGCCACATTCAGTGCCAGCTTGGCGTTCTGCTCCACCAGGAGAATGGAGATTTTTTCCTCCTTATTGAGCTGAGTGATGATATTGAAGATCTCGTGGATCAAAAGCGGTGCCAGTCCCATGGAAGGCTCATCGAGCAGGATCAGCTTGGGGTGGGTCATGAGCGCTCGTCCCACAACGGTCATCTGTTGTTCTCCGCCGCTGACTAATCCCGCCACCTCGTTTCGCTTTTCGCGCAGCCTGGGAAAATAATGGTACACCATTTCCAGGCCTTCCTTGATAGACCGCCCGTATTTGCGCATGTGAGCGCCCACTTTCAGGTTCTGTTCTACGGTGAGGTGTTCGAAGACCCGGCGACCTTCGATGACCTGGACGATTCCCATCTTGGCGATTTTTTCAGGGCTTATCCGGTCGATCCGTTCTCCCAAAAACTCGATGGAACCGTCGGTCACCTGGCCGTTCTCATGCTTCAACAGGCCGGAAATGGCTTTCAGGATCGTGCTCTTTCCCGCACCATTGGCCCCCAGAAGGGCGATGATACCTCCCTCCGGCACCTCGATGGAGACACCTTTGATGACCAGGATCACCTCGTGATACTTGACTTCGATGTTATTGATCTTCAAGATCATCGTGTTGCTGGACAATGTGCTCAACCTCCTCAGGGGTATTCGAGCTGCCGCGCATCCAGCGCTTCATACAACTACCAGCCCAGCCACTCCTTTTCCCATTTTTCCGGCCAACGACCCTTCAAATCCACAAGCTCCACCAGTTGGAACTTCCCGTTCTTGATCTCGTAAATTGAAACTTTTCCTGCGGTACGATGATCCGTTGAGGTATAGTTCAGTGGCTGCACACCAAGCCCGATATCGAAATCACGGATCGTTTCAAATCCCTTTTTCAGGATCCCCTCTCCGGTCAGATCGCCGGCCTTGTCGGCCCGTTTCATGGCTTCCCACAACGCAAGCGTGTTTGCCCATGCGCCAATGGTGTGGGTTGTACGATTTTCCAGAGGAACGCCTGGGTTATATTTTTTGGCATATTCCACGACCTTGTCCATGTTTTTCACATTTTCGCCAAAGAATGCGCACCTTGGGGCACCAAAAACACCTTCAGCGGCCTTTCCGGCTAGTTTTACGAGGTTTTCATCGAAGCCCCAGCAGTTTACGATATGATCGGCTTTGAGACCGAGGGCGAAGGCGTCCCGGACGGTGGCGGATACCGACATGGTGGTGTTGCCGTGCCAGACCAGGTCCGCACCATAGTCTTTCATGGCCAAAACCTGGCTCTTTGTGTCAATGGCCACCAGCGAAACATTCTGATCCGGACCCACTTCAAACCCCAACAATTCGGCCTGATCCTTGATGGCTTTGATGGGCGCGCTGCAATACGGATGGGCGAAGTGGTAGCTGCAGACGAACTTGGGTTTCCGTTTTCCGAATTCCGGGTTCTTTTTCCAGCGGGTGTCATACCATGCCGTGATGGCGGCCCTGGCATTGGTGGAGTAGTCGGTGGCGGCGAACAGGTTGTAAGGCGTCTTCGCCGGGTTTGTCAGGTGTGCGCTGTATGAAGCGCTCACATAGGGCATTTTATCCTGGGTGACGGTCGGAGACAGGGCTTCGGTATCTCCGGTGCCCCATCCGAGAACCGCCACGCAGCCAAGCCGTTTGAAGAGCTTGTACTTGGTGAGGGCTTCGGGAATCCGGTAGCCGTAGTCGAACTGGTACAGTTTAATCGGTTTGCCGTTGATGCCTCCGTTGTCATTGACATATCGGATGGCATCCGCAATCCCTAAGGCATAGTCTTTGCCCACATCGGACGTGGCTCCCGTGACGTCGTTGAGTGCGCCGACCTTCACTTCGGCGGCGAGAGCACTCGCGGAAATGCCGAAAATGAGGGCCGGGATAAAAATGACCGCCACGAACTTAAACCATTTCTTTTTCAGATCCATAGTCATCCCCCTTCGCATGTTGAGTAAAGGAAAATTGATACCCTAACCGAAACTGCCGATGCCGACAATCACCTCCTTCCAACTGTATTTGGATTCATCGATAAGAAAAGGGCCAGAGATTGAAATAATTTTTCACTTGCCACCATCTATAGGCTAGCCCATAGGGCTCGAAGATCATGAAGACGCAGATGGCCAGGCCGAAGGCGGCCTCCTTAACGAAGAGAAAATCCATCAGCAACTTTGGATATTCATCGGCCAGAGGAATGACCGCCAATTGGAGTAATTCCATGACCACGACCATGAAGATGGAACCGAATATGGCTCCATGAATGGACCCAACGCCCCCGATGAGGATGACCCCTACCAGCCAGAGGGACCAGAACCACTGGAAATGCTCGGGGCTGATGGCTGCCAGATTGCTGATCCAGAAGGCTCCGGCGACCCCTCCGATAAACCCGGCGACGAAAAATGCGAGAAGCTTGTACTTGATGACATTGATCCCCATGACTTCGGCGGAGATGTCGTTGTCCCGGATTGCCACCCAGGCGCGTCCCGCCCTGGATCGAAGAAGGTTGGCCAGGCCGATGATGCACAAGCTCGTGAGAACGATCATCATATAATAGACTTTCAGGTCCGAATCGATCACCCATGGCCCTATTTTGATGGTCCCCGGCGGCAGGGAAAAGGCCTGCCCGCGTCCGCCGATCTGGGAAACATACTGGGTGATGATAAAATCCACCGTGATGAACTGGGCGGCCATGGTGGTCAGGATCAGGTAAAATCCCTTGACCCGTGCCGACGGAAGGCCGAACAGCACGCTCCAGAGCCCTGCTGTGACGGCGGCGATGAAGATGCTGATGGGATAGGCGAGCCCGATGTCCAGGATGATCTGTGGCCAGGGGAATTCAAGGATCAATAGGGTGCTGGTATAGGCACCGACGGCGATGAAGGCCGCATGCCCTAAGGTCACCTGTCCGCAGAAGCCGATCAGGAGCTGCACTCCCAGGGCGCCGAGAGCGGTGTAACCTATCTGGTTGCAGACGCTGAATGAATATGTTTCCCCCATCAGAGGAATGAAGATGAAAAGGACAAGCCCTAAAAGGATCATCTTTCCCTTGATGAATCGGGTCTGGAACCATGCATGGTCTTCGCGATAAGACTGATGGTAATCGCCGCAGGGAAGCCAAGTCGTCGACATAAAACGCTCCTTTTACACCCGTTCGATCCGTTCCCATCCCCATAGCCCATAGGGCTTGAAGAGGAGAAACACCGCCATGAATGCAAAGGGCGCGATTTCCTTGACCCCGCCGGGAAAGTATTTGTCCAGATACGCGCCGCTGAGGTTTTCGAGGATGCCGATAACGATGCCTCCGACAATGGCGCCGGGAACGGAGTTGAGCCCACCAAAAACCACTGCAGGGAGCACCAGCAATCCCAGGTAACCCACGGAAATGTTCAGGCCGTTGATATTGCCTAAAAGGGTCCCTCCCACGCCGGCGGCCATGAAAGCGATAGCCCAGGCCGCCGCATAGACGAACCGGGCGGAAACCCCTAAAGAAAGAGCCGCCATTTCATCGTCTGCGGTCGCCTGCATGGCCAGGCCCCAGCGGGTGTATTTGAAGAAGCTGACGAAAGCGACCAGAAGGATGAGCGCGGCTAGAAAACTCCAAAGATAAACCTTCCCGATGATCAAAGGGCCGATCCGCATCGGTTCCATGGAAAAGACCGGCGGATTAAAGGCCCGTGTGTCGACTCCCCAGATGAACTCCACGGTTCCCTTGAAGAAAAAGGACAGCCCCACGGTGACCATGATCACCGTTAAAACAGGCTCGCCGATGAGTCTGTCTAAAAAGATGCGCTCAGTCAAAATCCCTAAGACCAGGCCGATAATCAGAGAAAAGAGGAGGGAAAGCAGAAAAGGAATTCCCATTGAATAAAAACTCAGGGAGACGTATGCGCCGATGAGGGTGAGTTCACCCATGGCCAGATTCAAGACCCCGGAGCATTTATAAATGAGCACCCATCCCAGCGCCACGAGGGCGTAAATCCCGCCCACCATGATCCCCGTCGTCAGCGCCATCAGCAACAACTCCATGAACGTCCTCCTTTTGTAACTTCCGGTTCGGAAGGGCACATTAGCCCCGCCCCGCCTAATCCTTGAGGGTCACAATCCTCATGTCCGTTTTAATATGCGCTTGCCGTCCGTCCTCGTACTTGATGATGGTATCGATGTGGATAGCGTCCCTGTTCGAATAGATGGCATCAATAATTTCCTGGTAACGTTTTTCCACGAAGGCCCGCCTGAGTTTTCGAGTACGGGTGAGTTCGTCATCATCAGGGTCGAGTTCCTTGTACAGGTTCGTGAAACGGTGCACTTTGGCCACTGCCGGAAGGTCCTTGTTGGCCTGACGGATCTGTTGTTCCACCAGGTTATAGACCTCCGGCATCTGGGAAAGTTCCTGGTAGCTGGTGTAGTTAAGCTTCTTTTCATCGGCCCATTTTCCTACCACGGTGTAGTCGATGCACATGACAGCGCTGATGAAGTCCCGCTTGTCTCCGATAACCCAAGAATCCTTGATATAAGGGCTGAATTTCAAGCGGGTTTCCAGGTACTGGGGTGCAAAGGGCCTGCCGTCTTTAAGGGTGAAGACGTCCTTGGTCCGGTCGAAGACCACCAGGTGGCCGTCATCGTCGATAAATCCCTTGTCTCCGGAGTAAAGCCAGCCGTTTCTCAAGGTATTTTCCGTAGCCTCCGGATTTTTGTAGTATCCCAGGAAGACGGACGGGCTCCGTGTGATGATCTCTCCTTCTTCAGTAATGTTGATTTCGGTTCCTGGAATGGGGTGTCCCACAGTATCAAATTTAATGTCGCCGCTTCGGTGTACCACCGATATGCCGGCCACCTCCGTCTGCCCGTAAATCTGTTTCAAGTTCACCCCGAGGGCGTGGAAGAAACGGAAATGGTCCGGTCCCATGGCCGCACCGCCGGTATAGGCATTGCGCACCCTGGAAAGACCCAGATGGTCCTTGAGCTTTTTTTGAACGGTCCAGTGCGCCAATAATTCAAGAAATTTCCAGTACCAGGGGATCGGCCTTTTTGAAAACTTCATGTCTGCCGTATGATATCCGATCTTGGTGGACAGCCCATAGAACTTGCGTTTGATCCAAGTTGCGTCGAGATATTTGACCTGGACGCTTCGGGTCATCTGCTCATACATTCGCGGGGGTGCAAACATGACGTGGGGACCGATTTCGCGGATGTTCTCCTGAGCGGTTTCCGGCGCTTCCGGAAAATTGATGGTGTAACCGATCTGAAGCCCGCAGGAGATGGACATCATCTGTTCCCCGATCCAGGCGAAGGGAAGATAGGAAGCATAATCGTCCGTGTTCCGGCAGGGATCAACCTCCATGAGATGTTTTCCCATGGTCAGCATATTGTTGTGGGACAGGAGGGCTCCTTTTGGGAGAGCCGTGGTGCCGGAGGTGTAGAAGAGGAGAGCGACTTCTTCACCGTGGCCCTTTTGGATCAATTCATCGAAGAGATGGGGTTTTTCCTTTTCTGTTTTTTCCCCGAGTTCCTGGACCTCTTTCAGGCTGATCAGACAATCCTGATCATAGTGGCGCATCCCTTTAGGATCGTCCCAGATGATTTTTTTCAGCTTCGGACACTCGTCATAGATCGACAGGGCCTTGTCAACCTCCTCCTGTCCTTCCCCGAAGATGAACTTGGTATCCGAGTGGTCGATGATGTATTTCACCTCATCGATGAGACAGTCCTGGAAAAGCCACACGCCGATACCTCTGGCGCACAGGGTGGCCATCTCGGCCCAGAGACCCTGGGGACGGTTATCCCCGATCATGGACACCTTGTCGCCCTCCTCAAGACCCAGGGAGATCAGACCCAAGGCCAGGTGTTTCACATTATCCAGATATTGTTGCCATGTGATGGGACGCCAGATGCCGAACTCCTTTTCCCGCATGGCGACCCGATCTACGCCGTATTTTTGGGCCTGCTTGACAAAAAGCTTCGGGATGGTCAGGTCCGGGGTGATATTGATACCTTTTTCGGATGAGACGCCGATGCTACCGTCTTGTTGCATACAGGTCCTCTTCGCCAAGATACGCCTTGATAACCTCGGGATTGTTCTGCACCTCCGCAGGCGTTCCGTCCATGATCATTCTGCCGAAATTGAGTACGAATACACGGTCCGAAAGATCCATGACGACGCCCATGTCGTGCTCTACGAGCAGGCAGGTGACTTTCCACCGTTTTTCTTCGTTGATGTCTAGGATGAATCGGGCCATATCCTCCACTTCTTCCAGGTTCAGGCCGGCCAAGGGTTCGTCAAGGATCAAAAGGTCGGGTCCCAGGGCCAACGCCCGGCCGAGTTCGACTCGCTTCTGAAGACCATAAGGGAGCATGCCCACGGGTTTGTGGCGAATGTGTTGTATTTCCAAAAAGTCGACGATTTCTTCCTCGATGAAGGCCCGGTGCTGATTTTCCTCTTTGGCAGTCTTTCCAATGTAAACGGAGCCGCTGAAGATACCGGAGCGGTAATGATTGTGCCGTCCCAGTCGAATATTGTCGAGGACGGTCATTCCGCCGAAGACTTCTACTTTCTGAAATGTCCTGGCCATGCCCATCTGGGATCTTTGGTATGGCCTGCGACGGTTGATGCTCTGTCCCTTGAAGAGGATATTCCCTTCCTGGGGATGATAAAGACCGTTGATGCAGTTCATCATCACAGTCTTTCCGGCGCCGTTGGGCCCGATGACGGAATGAATTTCTCCTCTCCTGACTTTGAGACTGACACCTTCCAGCGCATGGACTTTTCCAAAAGACATACGGAGGCCCTGGAGTTCCAAGAGGACTTCATTATGGTCGGGTTCCGCTGATTCTGCCAAAAAAACCTCCTCCCTTGTAGTTTGCCTTGCCGGCGCACGTGATTCAGTGGGGCGGACGAGAGGTCGGAAACCTATTGTCATATTAATATCGGAAAGGGATCATCGTCAATACAATCAACAAAGCGGCCGATTGCATCCGGATATTTTTTCAAGAAATAAGGCTCATAAAAGCATATGTCCGCATCTTGTTCGGTAAAACTGATCAGTCAGTTGTTTTATGATTCATATGGCTAACATATAGCTTGTGTCAAACGCTTTTTGCAGGGCATGAAAAGGCCAAAACCGCGGATAAAAACACAGAAACGGAACTCCGGCAATTCCCTTACAGGATTACGATCTTTTTAACGGTATTGACGATTTCCTCCGGGTCGTCCATTATCAGAAAAATGTCGAGATCCTCTTTTTCTATCATGCCATTTATCAGCAGATGGGATTGGATCCAGTTTTTCAATCCTTTCCAGTAATCCGAGCCCACCAAAATGATTGGAAAGGGCTTGATGCGCTGGGTCTGGACCAAGGTTGCCGCTTCAAAAAGCTCGTCCAGGGTTCCAAGGCCTCCGGGCATGATGATATAAGCGCTGGCGTATTTTATGAACATCACCTTCCGGACGAAAAAGTATTTGAATTCCAGTTTGAGATTGGAATATGGATTCGGCTTTTGTTCCATGGGCAAAATGATATTCAGCCCCACCGACCGCCCTCCGGCCTTCGCCGCTCCCTTGTTGGCCGCCTCCATCACACCGCCGCCGCCGCCGGTGAGGATCGCAAAGTGGTTTTTCGCAAAAAGCTCTGCGATCTGCTCGGCCTTCTTGTAGAGAGGGCTATTGGGTTTTATTCGGGCGGATCCAAAAATAGACACGGCCGGCCCGAGGTCATGCAAGGCTTCGACACCGTCCACAAATTCGCCGATGATCTTAAATAGGCGCCACGATTCGCCGAGCCGCAAGCCCTCCAAAATAAACTGCTTTTCTACCGCCATGCCGATGCCCCCTTTCCATCACGAAGGATTCCTGAATTTATTTTGACGTGTTCAAGCCTTTACATCCCACTTGCTTCCATAAAATTCTAAAAAGAGCAAAGAGAAACCCTCTCCCCATCGGGAAGAGGGCAGGTGAGGGGATAGCCATTCATCCATCTCCCTCAGGGTTTGATCGTTATATCGGCCTCCGGCCGAAACCGTCACACCTTTCAGGTTTTTCCTTCAAAACCGATGATGATTTTCTCGTTCTCCACGATGACCGGTACTCGTCGGGTTCCGCCCGAGTAGGTCAACATGGCTTCCATTTGTTGGGGATCGGCCAGGACCCGCAGGTAATCCACTTCTTTCCCTTGCATTCTATAAGCTTCACGAGCTTCCTGGGTGAACGGTCATGTATCTTTTCCGAAAATAATGACTTTACCGGACATAATATGTTCTCCTTCTTTACACTTTTTCAACAAAAAGATGGGGTGAATTTGGATGCCCTTTCAGCAACGTACATTAATGGAAGCCTATAAATTACTAGCAGGTCTTTTGCATCTTGTCAATAATTTCAAGTTGACTTAGGATAAGGTAATTGTTAACTAATAAAACTTTATCCAGGGCCAAAGCATGCGGGATTCTGTCGGCAGTTGCTCAGAAGATGTAATCATCGTCAACGAATCGGGGCTTCATGCCCGATCTGCCGCTTCCATCGCCAGAGTGGCCCGGCATGCGAGATTCGGCGTGTGGATCCGCAAAGGAAATGAAGGGGTTAATGCCAAGGACGTGATGGACGTTTTGTCCCTCGCGTGTCAGAAAGGCTCTGTGGTCACCATTTCCATTGAAAATCCCTCTGACAAGGACGTGTTGATCCGACTGGTGACGTTGATACAAAACGGATTCGGAGAATAATATTTCGATGCCAGGATTCAAGAAAAAGGAAATTCGACTCAAGGGCATTTCCGGATCTCCCGGAATTTGCATCGGCAGGGCGTATCTGGTGGACCATGAGGGGGTCGATGTTGTGGAGCGCTATTTCATCGATCCCAAAGATATTAAAAAAGAGATGAACCGTTTCAAGCATGCGGTTCAAAATGCCATCGAAGAACTAAAAGACATCATCAAAAATTCACCCAAAGACTATCGCCAACATGTCCAGATACTGGAGACTCATATCCTCTTGATGAAGGATAAGATGCTCTATGAGAAGACCCTGTCCGTCATCGAAAAGGAGCATGTCAATGCAGAATGGGCTTTAAAGAAAGTGGTCTCCGATGCCCAGGCCGTCTTTATAGTGATGGAGGATCCGTATCTCAGAGAACGAGCCTCGGATATCGCTCATGTCGGGCAATTGGTCATGAGAAACCTGGTGGGAGTGGAGGGGATGAACCTGGCAAATATCGATAAGCGGGTCATCCTGGTTGCCCGGGAGCTTTCGCCGGCTGAAACGAGCCAGATTCAACTGGAATCCATCAAGGGGTTCGTCACGGATTTCGGAGGGGAAGCTTCCCACACCAGCATCATCGCACGGTCGCTTCAGATCCCATCGGTCCTGGGTTTGGAAAAGGCCAGCCAGATCATCAAAAACGAAGATGCTTTGATCGTAGACGGGTACACCGGGGAGGTGATCCTCTACCCACGACAAGAGACCCTCCACGAATACAAGTTGAAGAAAGACCTGTATGAAGCCCGGAAGGCTCAATTGATCCGGAACAGCAAGGCATCAGCCAAAACGACCGACGGCTATCCGGTCCGCGTGATGGGGAATATCGAACTTACCGAGGAGGTGGTGGCTGTCCTGGATTATGGGGGAGAGGGAATCGGCCTATACCGAACGGAGTTCCAATACCTCAATCGGTCCGACTTTCCCACCGAAGAGGAGCTTTACGAGAAATATAAGGATGTGGTGGAAGTGATGGGGGACAGGCCCACCACCATCCGGACTCTGGATATCAACGGAGAAAAAACGATTTCCTTCAGACAGTTTGAAGCTGAAAAAAATCCGGCCTTGGGCCTTCGGGCCATTCGATTTTGCTTGCAATATCCGGAAGTTTTCAAAACCCAGCTTAGAGCGATTCTCCGGGTGGCAGACATCGGGAATGTAAAAATACTCTTTCCGATGATATCCTGCTTAGACGAATTGCTGGCCGCCAAAGAGATCCTGAAGCAGGCGGGGGATTCCCTTAAAAAAGACGGATTGCCGTTTGCACGGAATATCGAGATCGGTTTATTGATCGAAATTCCTGCGGCGGTGACTATGGCCGATGTCTTGATTCAGGAGGTGGATTTTTTTTCCATCGGTACCAACGATCTGATTCAGTATGCCTTTGCCATCGACCGAGGGAATGCCAGGGTGGCCCATCTTTTCCGTCCGTTACATCCCGCCGTCGTCCGCATGCTCAAGCAAATCGCCGATTCGGCCAAACCGGATGGGAAAAAGGTGGCCATCTGCGGTGAAATGGCAGGTGATCCCCTTCATGCCCCCTTGCTTTTAGGGCTAGGAATCGATGAGTTCAGCATGAACCCCCAGTTCATTCCGGCGGTTAAGCATATGATCGGGCAGGTCAATCTCAGGGAATCTCAGGCGTTCGTCAATGCGCTTTTAAAGGAAACAACCGCCGAACGAGTTCGTTCCCGGGTTCTTCAGGCCTATGGGGATCTTGTGAAAAATGAGATCCTGGCGGAAGGCCCCGACAAGAGCAAGACCCTGCCGAGTAAAGCAAAATGCAGAGGAAAAAGCGCTTGAAACCGTCGCACGTCAAATTAGTGGCTGAGAATAAAAAGGCCCGATTCGATTATTTCATTGAAGATGAATACGAGGCTGGCCTGGTTCTTTTAGGTACCGAGGTGAAATCCCTCAGGATGGGGCGCGCCAACCTCAAGGACGCCTATGCCAGGATCAAAAAAGGAGAAGTGTTTGTTTACCAGATGCACATCGGTCCATACCCCTTTGCCTATTATGATAACCATGAGGCGTTGCGGCCCCGGAAACTGTTGCTCCAGAAACAGGAGATCAAGCGCCTCTACGGGAAGTTAAACGAAAAAGGGTTTTCCCTGATCCCTCTGAAGCTCTATTTCAAGGAAGGGAAGGCCAAGCTCACCCTGGGGCTTGCCAAAGGAAAGAAGAAATACGATAAACGGGAAGCCATCCGGCGACGGGATGAACAGCGGGACTTGGAACGGAGCAAAAAGGGATACTAAAACGGATTTCATGCCCTCGTTTTTTTATGTATTCCCCCTTGACATTTTCCTCTGAGTTTATTATGTTACAGACATAGAAAATGTTCTTTGTCATATCGTCTGCGCCTTCCTTTAAGGGGGCGAAACGGCTTCGACGGGGATAAAGAAACGTTGACTGCATACCGAGCGCCTGTCGGCTCGTTAAAAAGACGGGAACTAAATATAATCGCAGACGATTATAACTACGCCCTGGCTGCCTAGCGGCCAGCGTCCTCCCGGATGAGGCCTGCGAATCCGGATAGGGCGTCGATCAGCAGGATAGCCGATCCCATTTTCCTGATACGGGATTAGCGAAACATTTTCAGGATAGCCTTTCAGCCATCTTGCCTGATAGAAACCTGAAAAGGCGAAACACGAAGTTCAGGCTATGTATGTAGACGTTGACGTGGAATGTTTCCGGACGCGGGTTCGACTCCCGCCGCCTCCACCATTATTATCCAATCTTTTCAGATAGTTCAAAATCCGATTCATCCGACTCTGGTAGAATCCTGGTAGAATTCCATGCTTTTTCCAAGTGAGAGCCATCATCCGGGGCGGGGGAATAGCGATAATAATGGTCCACAATCATCCTTGCCGTGGTATGCCCGACTTGGTTCTGAATAAAACTCATCTGTTCATTCTCGTCCAACGCATTTGTGATAGAGGAAGCCCGCGTATCCTTGATAGAAATGGGTGTGCTGATTCCCAACTTCTTAAGAGTTGGTCTAATTTCCTTGCCGTATCTCAGCTGGTTGGGTACATCAAAGGGAAAAGCGCCATCCACATAGCCCACACCTATTTAGGCAAGAAACAGAATTTCCAGGGGATGCATTTCTGGGCCCGTGGCCATTTCGTTTCTACGGTTGGTACTGCGGTCCTTAAAACCATATCTCTGGCTTTGCCGTCGGTTACTGATTCTGCCAAAGAGTTGGGGACATTTATAGAAGCACAGTTAGCGGCCTGAATGACCAATTGGAAAAGGGCATAGCGGAGATAACGCCCGACTGGATAAGGGGACTTTCTGGCATTTGTTGATAAGATTTTCGTTTAGTCGTCATTCCAGGGCTTCCCGCACCTTGGTGGCCAGATCCTTCATGGAAAACGGTTTCTGTATGAAGGGCACTTCCTCGTCCAGGATCCCCTGGTGTGCAATAACATTGGCGGTGTAGCCGGACATGAAAAGAACCTTGATTTCAGGATTCAGGGTTCCTATCTGCTGGGCTAAGTCTTTTCCGCTCATCTTCGGCATTACCACATCAGTCATCAACAGATGGATTTGACCTTTGTGCTCTTTGGCCAGATTCAGAACTTGACTCGAATCTTCTGCTGCTAAAACAGTATATCCCAATCGTTCCAGCATGGTTTTGCCCATATTCAATATCGACGGGTCATCTTCCACCAACAGGATCGTTTCACCGTGACCTTTGAGGGTTTTGGTTGAATCCGAAGTTGTCTCCTTGACGGTTGCCCCCTCATGCCGCGGAATATAAATCTTGAAAGTGGTTCCTTTTCCGACCTCACTATGGAAATCGATAAAGCTGTTGTTCTGCTTGACAATGCCGTAAACGGTGGCCAAGCCCAAGCCGGTGCCTTCACCGACTCCCTTGGTTGTAAAAAAGGGCTCGAAGATCTGGGCCTGGGTGGCTTCATCCATGCCGCACCCGTCATCGCTGACCGACAACATGACATATTCTCCGGGGATGAACCCCTCATGGGCAGCACAAAAGGCCTCGTCGAGAACCACATTCTCTGTCTCAATGGCAATGTTGCCTGTTCCGGCAATGGCGCCCCTGGCATTCACACAAAGATTGGCCAAAATTTGGTCCACCTGGGCGGCATCCATCTTCACTGGCCATAAATGAGCATCCGGTTTCCATAGCAAATTGATGTCCTCGCCAATGAGCCGTCGGAGCATCTTGAGCATCCCTTCCACGGTGTCGTTGAGGTTCAACACCTTGGGAGCAATGGTCTGCTTCCGGGCAAAGGCCAGAAGCTGGCGCGTCAGATCCGCCGAACGCTTACCCGCCTTTTGAATCTCCTTCAGATCTGCATAGAAGGGGTCCTCGGGTTGCATCCCAATGAGAATCATCTCGGCTCGACCCAAAATGACTCCCAGCATGTTGTTGAAATCATGCGCCACCCCGCCTGCCAGTCTTCCCACTGACTCCATCTTCTGGGCCTGGAATAGCTGATCATGTAATTTTTCTCGCTCCTCTTCCGCTCGCTTCCGCTCGGCAATGTCCCGCAAGACAATTAAATCTGCCGCGTATCCATGCCATGAAGTCTTTGCCGCCGTGATTTCAACCGGAACCACCTTCCCCTGTTTGTGAACAATTGCCGTCTCATACTGTTTGGGGACATCCTCGCCTTCAAGTCTCCTTTTGAGATTCTCGATCAATCTTGGAACCTCATTGGGATGGGCAAGCTCCTTTGTACCGATCTTGCACAACTCATCGACGCTATAACCCGTTATCTCGGAGGCATTTCTGTTGGCATAAAGAAAATCCCCATTGTTCCCAGCAACGATAATGCCGTCATTCGCGTTTTCAGCAAGCGCCTCGAAGCTTCTCTTGCTTTGTTGAAGCGCCCCTTCCGCCTTCTTGCGCTCGGTGATGTCCTCCACGACGAAAGCGTATCTGTTCACCTCTCCATTTTGGTTAAACACCGGATAGCACCGCATCCGCACCCATCGAATCGAGTAATCGGGCCGCATCATGCGATACTCTTCATCGAACGGTTGATTTTCTTCATACAAAGCTCTGCGGGAAACAGAGACCCGCTCCTCATCCTCGGGATAAACGTTCTCCATGAATGACGGCCCTTTCCGATACATCTCCTCAACGGTCCGATTCCAGATGGTTTCACACGCCGGACTGATATAGAGAATACGGCCGTTATGGCGGTCTCGAAGCCAGAAAACCTCGCGGACATTCTCTACCACCTGGCGGAACCACTCCTCACTCTCCCGCAGTTTTTCCTCCACTTGTCTATGCTGGAGTTCAGCCTGCTCTAACTCTTGGACTCTTTTTGTCAATTCTTCATAGGACGGTTTTTCAGACATGATGGTCACCTAATGAGTGCAGGTTGCACTTTTTTAGAGAATAAAACTCCCTTTTAAATTCAACGGCTTTTCAGACGTTGCAGATAGAGCGGGTTAACGCCAATTCTCGATCGGTTACTTCCGTTGGAGAAAAAATTAACTTCGGTTTATCTTTTCCTTGAGCTTCTCGGAGCACTTGAATGTGACGACCTTTCTTTGATCCAAAGGCATCTTATCGCCAGTAGAAGGATTACGTCCCATCCTTTCGGATTTATGTCTCACACGAAACTTTCCAAATCCGGATATGAGCACTTCCTCCCCTGTTCCGAGAGCGTCTTTAATGATTTCGAGGATGGTTTCCAGAAGTTCTTGAGATCTGTGGAGGGTAAGGGCGTTTTGTTTTTGGATGACGCCGGCAAGGTCCATTTTGGTGAACGTCTTGGGCATGACAAAACTTTCAGCTTGGGCTGTGAGGTTATTTTTTCGATAACGGTCTCTTATAAATTTGTCAAGAAGTTAAGTATGTACATAGGACCAGATGGCCTTCCTGGGTAAGTCTTGTTTTTCATTTCAAGCGTCTCCTCTTTTTGGGTAGTGTCCCTGCTATAGTTGATAACCGTCTTAACTTATTGAAATAATATGTTTATCAAGAAGAAAGATAAATTTCATGCAATGTATTTTGCAAGCTGACATTTAAATAATTATTGGTATTTATCAACGGTTAAAGGGACACCACCGCTTTTTGCACTTCTTTTTCAAAACCGCTTCCTCATATCCAAAACCAATTGCGCTTCTGATTAAGAAGTGATACGGTCGATCATATCCTTTTTGAGATCAGTCTTCCTATTTGTCATCATTTTCATTATCATCCCGAGGGTAATCCTCTGACCTTTTTTTCTTTCGTTCCTCCTCCAGTTCTTCCTCGACAGCACCGATTAAGCCGACGATGATGACATAACCCTCAAGTTCGAAATCATCGTCTAAAAAGTCCATTGAAGAACCTCCTTTTTCTTATGCAAGTAAGATAGTTTGACATAAAACCCACTTTCTGATAATGGAACATACTGATTTTGTTGTTAAAGATGAAAACCACCTGCTGATAGTAAAAAAATAGATGCGTCTGGATAATATATGTTCGCTTCCTAAAAAACGTCTTGACGTTTATACGTTATAACGTTATAATGTCCCCAAAATGAATGGAGGTGACATTATGGAAACAACTGTTAAACGCGCCACGATTTATCTCGATCATGTTGTTCATAAGGCTCTTAAAATGAAGGCTTTAGAGACATCACGATCGATTTCCGATCTCGTCAATTCGGCTGTCAGAGAAGCTCTTGCCGAAGATGCCGAAGATCTCACCGCGTTCGAAGAAAGAGCGAACGAACCTCTGCTCAGCTATGATGAAATGGTGAAGAGGCTCAAAAAAGATGGACGCATATAGGGTTCTTTTCAGAAGATCAGTGGAAAAGGATCTTTCCGATATTCCGAAAAAGGATGTGAAGAGAATCCTAAATCGCATCAAAGCCCTTGAGGGGAATCCTCGTCCTCCGGGCTGTGAAAAACTGACTGGACAAGAAAGGTACCGTCTGCGACAGGGACGATATCGGATCGTATATTCAATCCAGGATGAAGAACTTACTATATGGATTGTGACGGTTGGTCACCGAAAAAATATTTATCGCTGAAGCGAACATGTCGTTTCAGCCGACCGCGCAAGTGTCTTTGTTTAAACGGGGCTAAACGGAGTGACCACCTCCTTTTGCAGAATGGTTAAAGGAGCACGACGCAAATTTGGACGGGTCTCGACACGCCTCACAGACCTTGGCTTTGTCCAAAATCTTGGGCAGGTGCTCAAAGATACGCTCTAAAGTTTTTGTCATCGGAATGCCGAGTGCCCAGGCAATCCGACGAAGGGTTGAACTGGATTCCATGGAAAGTTCCGGTGTGTAAGCCATGGATGAATCACCTCCTTTCTGACGGTGGGGGAGTATAAAAATTTGAAGAAAAAGAATGAACCGGCTCAAAGATAGGGGTGGCGATTACACGCGGGGGAGGAAAACTTTTAGGATGACCAGGATAAGGGATTTGCTTGACGAAGGGAGGAAAGGGTGAAAGGAAAGAAAAAAGCCTGTCTACGTGGCTCTGGGTGCGTTTGGCGGGAATTTATGAAGAACTTTTGGGTAGAATAAAATAGAATTAATAAACATCCATCGTAAAGAATTCCGTATTCAAGTTTTCCCTTGTCTTGTTTCGGTTGAATTTTGTTTCTGCATTGAAGAGGGCTATTCTAAAGGTTCTTTTTAATGATTTGGGATCAGTTTAAGAACGGATAGAAGATAGTGGGTATAAAATTATACTATTTTAAAATCATAGAAAATGGAGTAAAATATTGACATTTTAGTTTATGTATGTTAATAAAATCGAGTAAATTCACACAATCTCAAAAAAGGATGTGTGATTCGAACCGGACATATTGTCGATGGTACCGGATGCCTTACTTGGGAATCGAATGGATTTGATTTCCTTCTGGTGTAATAAAAATGTCTCCCTATCTGAACTCAAAATGCTGTTAACTTAAGGACATCCCCAGAAAGTTATCTCACCGGAGGGAAAAAGATAGAGTAAAGTGCCTCTCTTCTTCTAAAGAACTGGATTGGATCTGTTTTATCAATTTTGAAAAGATGGATTATCCAAGGAGGTTGAGATGGAAAAAACCCAAGCCGATAATATTTCCGGCGTAAAGACAGATGATGAAATAAAGGCATCCGAGGCTCGTTATCGAAGACTTTTTGAAACCGCCAAGGATGGAATATTAATCTTGGATGCCAACACCTGGAAGATCATTGATGTCAATCCATTTTTGATGAATATGTTGGGTTATTCTCATGATGAATTTATAGGCAAGGAGCTTTGGGAGATCGGTTTATTCAGAGATATCACGGCAAACAAACTCGCCTTCAAGAAGTTACAAAAGGACAAATATATTCGTTACGAAAATCTACCGCTTAAGACCAAAGACGGGCATCAAGTCGAAGTAGAGTTCGTTAGCAATATCTATGAAGTCAATAGCCATAGGGTGATCCAATGCAACATCCGAGACATCACCGAGCGCAAAATAGTGGAAAATGAGCTTCGACAAAGCCATGAAAAATACAAAGGATTATTCAATAGCATCAGAGATGCGATCATGGTCACGAATACCGATTGGACTATTATCGACTTAAATCCGGCGTTTACTTCATTGTTCGGCTATACAATAGAGGATTTTAAAGGTGAAAAAACCGTTTATATTTTCGGTAATGAGGAAGAATATAACGAACTGCGAAACGAATTAAAGGACCATTTGGACAAGGATAATTTTCTAAAAATAATCAATTTCAAGAAAAAACAAGGAGAAATTTTTTCAGGAGAAACAAGCGTACACTATTTAAAAGATGGCGCCGGGAATGTCATTGGTTTTATCAGCTTGATAAGGGATATTACAGAGCGCATGAGCGCGCAAAAGGCGCTTAAAGAGTCCAATGAGCGATTGCTGATCATTTTAGAAGGCATCGATTCCAACGTTTACGCGGCAGATATAAATACCCATGAAATTCTTTTCATGAATAAGAGCATGAAGGATTCTTTTGGTTCAAACCTGACAGGTCAGATCTGCTATCGGGCATTTCGTAACCAGACCGTGCCTTGTTCCTTCTGCACCAATCCTCGAATCATCAATGAACAGGGCATGCCAAAAGGATCGGTGACGTGGGAAGACCAGAATCCGATCACAGGAAGGTGGTACATCAACTGCGACCGAGCAATTCAATGGGTCGACGGTCGTACCGTCAGACTTCAAGTGGCCACGGATATCACCTCCAGCAAAGAAATGGAAAACCAACGAATCGAACTGAATCGTCGGATGCTACAAGCGCAGAAAATGGAAGCGATTGGCATACTGGCAGGCGGCATTGCCCATGACTTTAACAATATCCTTTCAGCCATTGTCGGCTATTCCGAACTTGCACTTATGACCACCCCAAAAAGTGATGATGCATATGGAAATATTCAAGAAGTACTGGCCGCAAGCGGTCGGGCGACGGAATTAGTCAAGCAGATCATTACGTTTGCCCGACAAAAAGAGACAGAAATAAAACCGATTCGGGTAAAGCTAATTTTAAAAGAAGCACTGAAACTAATGATGGCTTCCATACCCAGCAATATCGAAATCAGAGAAATTATCGAAAGTGATGGTAATGTTTTAGCTGATGCGACTCAAATTCATCAGGTGGTCATGAATCTTTGCACCAACGCCGCACAAGCCATGGAAGACAGGGGGGGGTTATTAACTGTTCGATTGAAAGAAGTCATTTTAAACATGAATTTTACCGATAATCATCCAACAATCATTCCCGGGAACTATATGCAATTGCATGTTGAGGATACCGGATACGGGATTAGACCTGATTTCCTTGGAAAAATATTTGATCCATATTTTACCACCAAAAGAATAGGTGAAGGAACCGGTTTAGGGTTATCGTTGGTAAAAGGAATTGTTGATGAATTAAAAGGTTTGATTACAGTAAGCAGCAAGTTGGGCAGTGGAAGCATATTTGACGTCTATATTCCGGTTTTAGAGCGCAAAGCAAATGCGATTACCCCAACATCCGCAGAAAAAGTGGCGCCAACCGGAGATGAGAGGATACTGTTCATTGATGATGAAAATCCCATTGCCGAAATAGGTGAAAAAATTTTGATGTCACTGGGATATCATGTAACCGTTGTAACAAACCCTATAGAAGCATTGGAGTTGTTTAAATCGGATCCTAAACGTTTTGACCTGGTAATCACGGATATGAACATGCCAAAGATGACCGGGGATTTACTTGCCGTTGAACTCCATAAAATCAGACCCGATGTCCCTCTAATTTTGTGTACCGGATTCAGCAAAAAAGTATCGGAAGAAAGAGCGAGTAATTTTGGAATAAAAGCATTGTTAATGAAGCCGATCGTGAAAATGGAATTGGCTCAAACGGTTCGCAAAGTATTGGATAAGGTAAAAAAGGTTCTCTGAAGAATCAATCATCAAGCCCCACAAGGTGAAACATAGATCCGTCTGACATCAAGCTGAAGGGATATGACCCCTTGCATCGCTACACCTGGGTTCTTCCATGTATCTGGACCGTCGCCCTCGCCACCGCGATGATCATCAATCTGGTGAGCATCCGGAAGGAATTTTCGAACCTGGCCCGATTCGAGGCAACTACCAGCTTCAACAAGGATGTGGCATATCGTCGATGGGGTGCCATGCACGGCGGAGTTTATGCACCCGTTACGGAGAAAACGCCCTCAAATCCCTATTTGATACACATCCCGGAACGAGATATTTCCACTCCTTCCGGCCGCACCCTGACCCTTATCAATCCGGCTTACATGACTCGACAGGTCCATGAGCTGGGTTTCGAACAATACGGCCTTCGGGGGCATATCACGAGCCTTAAACCCATTCGGCCGGAAAACGCACCCGACCTCTGGGAAACAGAAGCGCTTCGCGCCATGGAGCAGGGGAAAAAAGAGATCACCGAAGTGGATACCATCGACCAGAAGGCATACTTTCGTCTCATGCGACCATTCATGGTGGAGGAAAGCTGCCTCAAGTGTCACGCCGATCAGGGATACAAGGTGGGCGACATCCGGGGCGGGATCAGCATCTCGGTGCCGTTTGCTCCGTACCAGGCGGCGGCGCGGTCCCAGACCCTGATGATTTTAACGGGCTTCACAGTCGTCTGGGCACTTGGACTTTTAGGAATCCTAATCGGTTTTGCTCAACTTAAAACGCAAATCCGAAAGCGGGATGAGGCAAAGGAAAAGATCAAAATATTGCAAGGCCTTCTGCCCATCTGCGCATCCTGCAAAAAAATCAGGGATGATAAGGGATACTGGAATCAAATCGAATCCTATATTCACGATCATTCCGAAGCGGAATTCAGTCACGGTATTTGTCCGGAATGCATAAAAAAACTTTATCCTGAATTTGTCAAATAAAGATTTCTTCTAAACCAGCGAGCTTGCCGCTCGCCGATGAGTTTGGTTGTCATTTTTGCAACGTTTTTTAAAACCCTTCACCCCCAAGCATTCCTCCTAATCCTCAATAACCAAGTTTTCACTTTACACTATCAGACAAGAAGATACATTATAACTCTTCTATATTATTATACAATACCACCATTTATACAAGAATTTCCCCCTTTAAAGAATCGCCACTGATTCTTGCGGTTATCTGGTCCGAACATTACCTTGATTTCTCATCGAAACCGCCATACCATTGTTGAAGATAAAAACATGAACCGGCAAATTCTCAAACCCTTTGTGGAGAAAAAAGCCGAATTTCAACCTGACGCATTGGTTTGTTTTTGTTTCGGCCATAGTCGAAAAGACATCGAACAGGATTTCCTTGAAAACGGTACATCGACGATAATGGCCAAAATCGCAGCAGAAAAGAAGCGTGGGGGATGCGATTGCGCGAATAAAAATCCAAAGGGTCGGTGATGCCTGGCTGATGTCCGCCAGGTGGTGGACGGGGTTGAAAAGGTGAAAGTATGAAAATCGAAATGCTGGGGCTTTTACCGTAGTATAGTATAAAATACATTTAGATTACAGTAGGATAGCCCTAACACCCCTTCTTTCTTCCTTCTTGATGTGATGCTATGCTGTATTATCCTACGTCGGGTTTTTTAATGAAAAAAGTTGGATTCTCAAGGTCTGATTTACTGACCAGAAGGACAGATTGTAAGGGTTTGAATGGGGATAAGGGCTTAAATATACATGGATATTATTCTATGCTACGTGGGTAAGAATGTATAGACGGACAGAATCGAGGGTGCCCGGAACACACACTTTCACATTCTGCAGTGCCGTAAAAAAGGTCTGGTAGAAATCTCGTAAGATTAATTCGTTTTCATTGAACCAAACGGTTGATAATGAACATATTGAAGTATTAGGAAAATAACTTTAACATACTGAAACCAATGGGAAAGCCATGTATATCAACTAATTAAGAAAATTACAAACTTTGGACTTCGACTCCCGCCGCCTCCACCATTATTATCAAATAATTTTAAGAAGTTAAGATTTATTTTTATTTATTTTGTCATTGGCTTTCTTTAAGGTGTCGCTCAAAAGTTCTATATCGACCGGCTTTTGAAGGTATGCAAACGCGCCCAGTTTCATGCACAACTCCTTGTCGGCATCTGTTCCGTGGCCGGTAAGAATTATCACCTCGATTTCAGGGTTGTTCTGTTTGACTCTTCTTAAAACTTCGATACCGTTTATGCCGGGCATCTTAAGGTCCAGAATCATGACTTCCGGCTCGTCTTCCGAAACCAGGTTAAGCGCCGATTCCCCGTCATATACCACAGCTGAACCCATGTCGCGCATGATAAGCCGTTCCGACAGAGTCTGAACAAATTCACGTTCGTCATCAACAAGAAGCACTTTAGACGGCATTTTAAAATCATATTTTCTGTATATATCAGTCTGGTAGTATCCCTCACCCACTTTGGTTTCAACCGCCTTGACTTCGGGCACCTTGCGGGCGATAGCCTTAAGCTCATCTTCAAGCTTGCTCAGCAGAAGAACATGCTTGTTTATGATTATTGTCACGGTACCGTCTTTTGCCGAAATATCAACATGATGTCCTTCCCGGGCAAGGTGCATTTCCACTTTTGAGGCTACGAAAAAATCATCAACCGCCTTTCTGGAATGGATAGTCGTTTTTACAACCGCCTTTCCGGCATTCTCTGTAATAAGAGATGCCGCCTTCTCCAGATCCATCTTATCCATCGGGATGACGAGGTCGTAAAGGGAGGAATCCCACGGATCATTTTTCTTAAACAGATTGCTTATCCATGCTATCCTGTCTTCATCCTGTTTGTGAATTATTTTCGCGGCTTCTTTCTCTGAGATCTTCTGCTCGGCAGCAGCATGGGAAATCCTGAATTTCATATCGGCTATAAGGCAAACCCTGAGCACATGGCTTATGCTTTTAGGAATAAGACTCCCTGCAAAACCGGAAACAAGAAGTTCATCTCCAGCGAGTTTTTCCGCCACTGCAAGTTTAAGCCAGGCTATTGAAACCTCTTTTTCGTGTGTAAAGTTATTAAAGACAGATTCCTTGGCCGAGAAAGCTCTCATTATCTTATTTGCCGATATCCCTGAAAGCCTGCCTGCTTCGGCAACAATGTCATTGTCTGTTACAAGCTTATATCCCGTGGATGAAAGCACATTCTTAACAACAAGCTCATTTTTGCAGAAGGTGCCGCTGAAAATAGCAATTACAGACATAAAAAACCTCCCTTTTTTAATCTATTATCAGGTAAGACGGCATGTGGTCCGAAGCGGGCACATCTCTTCCCTGTTGTCTGTGTGTGTCTGGTCATAAACCGAACATACGGCCTTTTCCATCGTTGGATAGATGTGGTCTGGACCGATTTTTTCAAGCAAGTGGGTGTTTATAAAAACATTCATCACCGTTTCATTCACGCCGCTGAACGAGATATCAACTCCGCCGCTTCTTGTTCTGTCGACAACCAAAGATAAAGTTTCTTCACCCGACGCGTCGATATCATTGATGCCGTTGCACACGATCACAATATGCTTAAGGTTCTTTTTCGTCATGAGCCGCTCGGTGATTTTATCTTCAAGGTAACTGGCATTTGCAAAAAAGAGCGGTCCGTCAAAACGAACCATGTCGATAAACTCACACTGTTTAAGACCGAAAGCGGCCGAATCGCGGAGAGCTTCATCTTCATGCCGCGACAATGAAGCAACTTTCGGCCTCATGCTGTTATAAAGAAACACACCGAGCGATAACACAACCCCTATAGTGATGCCCTTGTCGAGGTGGGGAGCAAACGCAAGTGTGAATATGAAGGATAAAATCGAAATGGCGCCGTCATACCACTTTGCCCTCCAGGCGTGCATGAAGCCCGCCACATTTATCAGGCCGATAACAGCCATCATTATTACCGCTGCAAGAACAGACTGGGGCAGAAAGTAAAGAAGCGGCGTAAAAAACATAAGCGTTATTACAACAGCCGTACTGGTAAAAACACTTGACAGGCCTGTAACCGCCCCGGCCTGTAAGTTTACGGCCGATCTTGAAAATGATCCTGAAACCGGATATCCGTTTGAAAAGGAGCCCAGCATGTTTGCGAGTCCCTGTCCTATCAATTCCTGGTTCGGATCAAGCCGCTGCCCTGTTTTGGCCGCCATCGCCTTGGCTATGGATATGGCTTCCATGAAACCGAGAAGTGAGATTATCGCCGCAAACGGGAGAATTTTTAAAATAACCTTCAAATCCATTTTCGGCATGGAGAATTTGGGAAGCCCTTTCGGAATGGCGCCAACGACTTCTCCTCCTCCGATCATTGTCATCATGTCTGTTTTAATGGGATTGTTGCCGGCTTTTATCCGCCATATGCGGCCGTCTGTTTTAAGACTTTCAGGAGCCTGCTTTACCGGATAAAATTTCATATTGCCTTCCGGGTCCTTGACTCCTTCAAACAGGAGGTCCCTTATTTTCTCTCTGTAATTGCGCGTCTCAAGCCTCAGTACCTCGATCTGGGTAGCAATTACATTTACATCACGCTCCGCATCGAGCACTGCAATCAGATCGCCATTTTTTTTTACCTCATCAAGAACCGCAACTGCCTGTGTCCGCTTTTCCGAAAGAGGGGCTATCTTGCCAACCGCCGAGTTGAATTTTGATATCAGATCCTGCGCTTCGGGTGATTCAATATTGGAAACGTCGACTTTGGCATTATAATTAAACCCTATCCCCCATGATATGAGAGTGGTGATGGCAACAGCAACAAGCACATTAGGAATTTTGGGCGCGACACGCTTCAGCCCATACATGATCGCAAAGGCAAACGCTCCCATGAAGAAAGTGGGCCAGTGGGTGTAATGCATTGCGGCCTTTACGACCTTGATGATTGTCTCATAATGATGCGCCTCATTATCGACATTGACACCGAACATCTTAGAGAGCTGGGAAGTTGCTATTATGATCGCGGCGGCATTTGTGAACCCGTTTACAACAGGATGGGAGAGAAAATTGACAACCAGACCGAGCCTTAAGACTCCTAGCGCAAACTGAAAAACTCCGACCATGAGAGCCAGCAGGATTGCATATGCTATAAATCCTTCGCTTCCTGCTGTTGCAAGCGGCTCAAGAGATGCGGATGTCATAAGAGAAACAACGGCTACAGGGCCTGTTGCAAGTTGGCGGCTTGAGCCGAAGAGCGCGGCAATCATGGGAGGAATGAAGGCGGCATAAAGCCCATAATACGGCGGCAGCCCTGCCAGCTGGGCATAGGCCATGGACTGGGGGATAAGAACAAGAGCCACAGTCAATCCGGCAACAGCATCAATTCTGAACGCTTCAAGACTGTATTTTTTAAACCAGGCAAGAAAAGGGAAAATTCGGGTCAGCATATTCAGCACCTATTTGTTATATTATTTTTTCAGCATCTTTCTTAAGGATTCAATAAATTCTTTATAAAGCAAATTTGTATTGTAAAGATTATAATTGTTGAACCGGATAAGGCCGTCAGCAGCGGCAAATATGATACAGGCTGTTTTTCGCGCCGGCAGATCGGCAATTGAGCCGTCTTTCTGCCCTTTCATTATTGCGCTCTCAAAAAGGTCTAAAAAACAATTGAATATTGTGTCAACATCCCCTTTGCAAACCGGATTCACTGCCGCAAGATCATATGTATAATGTCTGTGCAGAACAAAAAACCAGTCCTCCATCTTTCCGGGAAGACCCAGATAAAAAGAGACGGCGCCGTCCATCATTTCCATGCCGGTTGGATACATGTTGTTGCTGAAATGATTTTTTATCTCTGTTGATACGGTCTCTCTGATCCTTTCCAGTATGGATAAAAACAATTCCTCTTTGCTTTTAAAATGATAAAAAATTGTTCCTTCAGCAGCCCCGGTGATTCTGGAAATTTCAGCCATAGAAGTAAATTTAAAACCCTTTTCCGAAAACAGCTTTGCTGCAGCTTTTAAAATCACCTCCTTTTTTGACAAATCGGCCTCCTTTATCACTGACAAACCGACTGAGCACACAGTCGGTTTGTCAATACATACAATACCCGGTCAAGTCAAACAAAAAGCCGCTATGTAACGCCTGGTAAAACTGACAGCTCCACTTTTCCTGCAAGAGATAGCACCTTCGGGGATTTTTTTAGGATTAATCCCCATCTGCACGGGCTCATCAATGCCTGTGGAGCTGCGCAGCAAGGCAGACAGGTCGGACGGTTGTTTCCCAAAAAGAGCGGCATGCTTCCCGTCGCATCCCACATCGATTGCCGGACTCTGGAGCGCCTTTTCAGATAACATGTGCTCAAGATGCTCCTGGAAAAAAACAAAATCACAAAAGACACGACCGTTTTGCCGGTTAAATGGCGGCATACCGGCTTCAACGTCTATTGCGGCAAAAGAATCCTCCCCAGGGATCAGACATCCATGGAAAACCTGGCCCGTTATATCACCTGCCTTCCGGCAGGCAGGCGCGGGTGGTAGCGTTGATCGAAGACCTGGATGTCATTATGAAAATACTCAAGCGCCTGAATTTGTGGGAATTGAAGAGTTCCCTACAGCAAGCTGCAGGGAATGTGCTCGCTGTTTCGATTCAAACGCCTGCCAAGACCCGTCGCCTATGACCAGCCAATGATTGAGCCCCCAACATGGGATGACTGCCTCGCCCCTTACGCAGAGAATTACATCACCGATCCGGTTTATCCCATGGATGTATTCTTTTAAAAAAAACCGGTTAAAGTTGAACCGACCTTTCTGTGCGAAGCACCTGTCTGCGTCGCGAACGCGACAGGCAGGCGCAGACAGATGAGCTCTGTTCAAATCGGCTAAAGTTTCATCAATATGCCGATAAAATTCCAATTGACAGCGCATTCACCTTAGGATAGTTGAAAATTCATAATCCTTGTCAACTGCAGGTTCCCATATCTTAGGGCGCAGATCGTGGAAAAACACAATTCAGTCCCGCACTTAATCCGCCAATAAAAAAGTGACTTCCGATCAGTTGAACAGCTTGTATAAACCCCGCAGTTGCATAAAAACATGACAAGGTATAGAAAAAAAGAAAGATAACAGGGCATTTGAATACGTTTAGGCATGGTTCGCGAATAGACTTTTGGTGACTTCTAAAACAAAAAAAATTTGTCATTTTTTTCCCCGGAGGGAAAGTCGAAGGTGCCCAATCTCCTTCGTTGCCAAGGGCTCGCAGTAAAATACTACGGCTTCGCCCTTGGACGCCTTGGGCCTGGAGCATCCTCAGCTTTTAAAACAGCAGGGTAAAATTAGAGAGGATTCGATTGAAACTTCATTTTAATCCGAAGCAACAATTCCAGTTAAACGCCATAAATTCTATTATTGGTGTTTTTGAAGGATAACCGTAGATCGTGGCTGCTTCAGTTTAATATTGATAAGGAAAATTTGGATGAGGTGATAAATTGTTTAGAATAAAAAATATTTCTTTAAATATCCGCGAAAAAATAATCGTCGGTCTTACCATATGTCTTCTCGTAATAGGTTTTGTAGGTGTAAATTCATACCGGTTTTTACGTCAGATAGAACAAAAAGAACACCTTGTTGAAGTTGCTGATGATCTCAGCAATATAATACTTGAGATAAGGAGGTATGAAAAAAACTTTCTCCTCTATGGTTTTCATGAAGATCTAGATGAAAACAGGCGTTATATTCAAAAGGGCATTACAGTGCTTTCAAACATTTCTGAAGATATGATAAAAATGAAAGGTGCGCCTCAGATTGGATTGATTGAACAGGGTTTAGCAGAGTATGAAAGCCTGATGGATAAGATGGCTGTTTGTGTTCTAGCGGGAAGACGGTCCTGTGACAATGATCTGGAAGAAAATTTGCGGGCAAAAGGAAAAAACCTTGTAGACAGGTCGATAGCCCTAGTCACTTTTGAGAGAGAAAGAATTCTTGCTATAATCGGTCAATTGAAAAAGAATATTATCATTAATGTAACATTATTTCTGTCAGTGGGGATATTTTTAATACCGATCATGGCTAAAAAGATAATAAAGCCTTTGAGAATAATTGAGGAAACAACACTCAAGATAGCAAGAGGAAATTTTGATTTTCTTCCGGTGCAAAATACAAGGGATGAAACACAGCGGGTTGTCGAAGCGTTCAACCGCATGATTGCAGAACTTGAAAAACGTCAGGAACAACTGGTTCGAACTAAAAAATTGTCGTCAATAGGAACTCTTACTTCCGGCGTTGCCCACCAACTCAATAATCCCTTAAATAACATTTCTACTTCCTGCCAGATACTTCTTGAAGAAGGAGACAAAGCGGATCCAGAACTTATGCGCAGGTTGCTTTCTAATATCGAACAGGAAGTTAACAGGGCAAGAGATACCGTAAGGGGGCTGCTGGACTTTTCGAGAGACAGGGACTTTGCTATAGCCCCCGCTTCTCTTGATGAAGTGGCAGAACGCTCGATAAAACTTGTTTCAAGCCATGTGCCTTCCGGAATCGAGATTCAGAAAGATATACCGAACGATTTAGTGCTGGATATTGATATACAGCGTATTCAAGAGGTATTTCTAAATCTTATTATCAATGCGGTTCAGGCTATCGAAAGCTCATCCGGGCTGATAATAGTATCGGCAAGACCGGATTATATCAGCGAAATGGCCGTGATAACTGTTGAAGATACAGGAATTGGCATTCCGGAGAAGAATTTTGATGTGATTTTCGACCCATTTTTCACTACAAAAGAAGTAGGGATTGGAACCGGTTTAGGCCTCTCGATAGTCTATGGAATTATACAACAGCATAAAGGCTCTATCTCGGTTGAGAGCAAGGTCGGAGAAGGCACTAGGTTTATAATCCGGCTTCCTTTACATAAACGGGTTTGAAGGAGGCCATAATGACAAAAAATGCCCGGATATTAATTGTTGATGATGAGCAGATTGCAAGAGAAAATCTGGGTCATATCCTTAATAAAGAAGGGTATGAAACCGTATCTGTTGAAAGCGGAATTGCTGCTTTAAAGGAGCTTAATAAAACAGAATTTGATCTTGTGCTCACAGACCTTAAAATGCAGGTAGTTGACGGACTTGAGGTTCTTGAAAAGACAAAAGAGCTGTATCCGGATACGGAAGTTATCATTATAACAGGGTATGCAACGGTTGCTACGGCAGTTGACGCAATGCAGAGGGGCGCTTTTTATTACATACCAAAGCCGGTTAAAATAGATGAAGTACGGATTCTTGTAAGGCAGGCCCTTGAAAAAAAATCTCTAAAAAATGAAATCGCAGAACTTAAACGTCGTGTCGGGGGCCTGAAAGAAGTTACTTTTATTACCGGAAATAATGCTAAAATGGAAAGTTTGAAAAAGACTATAGAGCAGATTGCTCCAACAGATTGCACAGCGCTTATACTTGGAGAAACAGGAACCGGCAAGGAACTGGTCGCTAAAATGATTCACCGGCTGAGCAATCGCCGTGAAAAAAGATTTCTTGCAATAAACTGCGGGGCATTTAATGAGGAGTTGCTTGCCAATGAACTCTTCGGGCATGAGAAAGAAGCTTTTACAGGGGCACGAGGAATAAAAAAAGGTCTTCTGGAGGCTGCTGATGGAGGAACGGTATTTTTAGATGAAATAGGTGATATGCCTCTTTCCATGCAGGTAAAACTGTTGAGAGTTCTGCAGGACAGGACATTAATCCGGGTAGGCGGAACGGATGAAATTCCTATTGATATTCGCATAATCGCTGCTACCAACAAGAATCTTGCGATGGAAATAGAAGCGGGAACTTTTCGTCAGGATTTGTTCTATCGTCTCAATGTCATAACACTGCATGTTCCGCCTCTTTCAGAAAGAAAAGAAAGTATTCCGGTTCTGTGCAGGTATTTTTTAAAAAAATATTCTGAAACGCAGGGTAAAGATATTGTAAATATTTCCGATGATGTAATGGCTGTTTTTGAAAGCTATGAGTATCCGGGCAATATACGCGAACTTGAAAATATCATTGAACACGCTGTGGTAATGGCGGAAAGGGATACAGTTGAAATGCGCCATCTTCCGCCGGATTTTCAGCAGTTAAAATTCAGGATACAAAGCAGACGGCAAAGGGAATTTCTTACACTTGAAGAAAATGAAATGGAGTATATCGCCTGGGTGCTTGAACAGGTTGATCATAAAAAAAGCAAAGCAGCGGAAATCCTTAATATAGACAGGGTATCTTTATGGAGAAAACTGAGACGGTATAACCTTGACAGCTGACAAATCACTGCATTACAAGCTTTACAATAGAGGGGATTTCTTCTGCAAGCACAATTTCTACACCTTCTTTTGCTTCCGGTTCAATATTGGCGATATCCGTTTCATTGCGTTTGGGGAAAACCACGATTTTGATTCCGCTTCGCTGAGCAGCAAGAACTTTCTCGCGGATTCCGCTAACGCCTAATACCCTTCCGCTTAAAGTCAGCTCCCCAGTCATAGCAATATCGTTTCTCGCAGGGTTACCTGTCAAAAGAGATATAAGGGCGATGGCAATTGTTATACCGGCCGATGGTCCGTCTTTTGGTATTGCTCCTGAAGGGATATGAATATGAATATCCCGCTCATTAAAAAAATCAGGGTCTATTCCGAACTGCTGGGCATTGCTTCTTACGAAACTCAAAGCCGTCTGTGCGGATTCCTGCAAAACATTTCCCATCGATCCTGTTAGGATGAGTTGGCGATTTCCTTTCATCAGGCTTGCTTCAATAAATATAATTTCTCCTCCGAATTCCGTCCACACAAGGCCTGTTGTGATTCCGGCTTTATTTATTCTTTCAGGGATTTCATGGGTAAACTTTCTTGGGCCCAGAAGCTTTTCTACCAGCGTATCGTCAACCGTTATTGAGCTTGCATTGTCGGACCCGTTGTTGTTTTTAAGGAAAAGCCTTGCAATCTTTCGGAAGATTGTTGCGATTTCGCGCTCAAAATTGCGGATCCCCGCCTCCTGGGTGTAGCTATGAATTATTTTTGCTATGGCAGCATCAGAAAATACAACGTTAAAGCCTGATAAACCATGCTCATTTTTCAAGCGAGGTATCAAATGAAGCTTTGCAATGTGGATCTTTTCTTTTTCAGTATAGCCGGAAAAATGGATTACTTCAAGCCTGTCTAACAGAGGAGCCGGAAGCCTTTCAACAACATTTGCCGTGGAAATAAACATTACTCCCGACAGATCAAAAGGGGCATCGAGATAATGATCGATGAAACGGCTGTTTTGTTCAGGGTCAAGAATTTCAAGAAGAACTGAAGCCGGATCGCCATGAAAGTCCTGACCGATTTTATCAATTTCATCCAGCATAAAGACAGGATTCCTTGATCCTGATCGTTTTATCTCATTAATAATTCTTCCCGGCATCGCCCCTACATATGTTCTTCTATGTCCACGCAAGTCGGCCTCGTCTCTTAACCCTGCAAGAGAAATACGAACGAATTTTCTTCCCAAGGCTTCTGCAATAGCTCTTCCGACCGAAGTTTTCCCGGTTCCGGGAGGGCCTGCAAAACAAAGTATGGGGCTGCGGGTAGTTTGTATATGTTTTTTCTTTTCGATAATCTGGCACACTGTTTGTCGCAGTTCATCCAGATTTATAGGTTTGGGAAGATAATGGAATGCACCTTTTTTCAGCGCATCAACGGCGGAAGTGACCGTCGCAAAGCCGGTTATCATCACAATTTCCGTATGTGGAGATATTTTTTTAGATAATTCCAGAAGCTGCATACCATCCATTTTATCCATTTTAAGGTCGGTAAGTATAAGATCTACATGCTGTTTTTTCAGGATATCGATCGCTTCGAGCCCGTTTGATGCAGCGCTTACCGCATAACCTTCCTTGCGCAGAATATATTCAAAATTGTTCCTTGCGATTTCTTCATCATCAACGACCATGATATGAATTTTCTGGAGACTGAAAAGAGTTCTTACCGAAAGATATTCAAGTATGCGTTCTTTGATGACATTCAAACCGTAATGTTTGGAATCCATTATTTTTTCAACATGCCTTAAATCAAGATTATCATCTGTGAATATATGCCAGGGTAAAGACAAAAGGTATTCAATATAATTTAAGCCTATACTGTATTCAGGAGCAGAAGGATCCATGTTCTCCATGCGTTCCAGTTCTCTGATTGCCAGTGAAGTAAGAGAATCGGATAATCCTGCTTTTCCGATTGAAGTGCGAAGCTCTAAAAGTTCCTGATTGGATCTTTTATTTTCTTCCGTTGGTTTTTCAGACTTTTTCGTAAAAATCATAATATGTTCCTTTTGGGGTAATATTTGTATTTATTTACCTAAAAATGCCGGTAATAGCAACTGTTTCCAATGATTATGATAGCGTTGCATTTGGCAACGGGTATTCAAATAATGTAACATATTTATAACGTGCAGATATATTCATGAAATAAAAAGGATAGAATTTGTAATAACCGGATCCGACGAAAGCAAGGAAAAAATTGCAGCAGAAGTTACCATACCGGTTTTCAGCGTTTTTTCGAATAACAATATAAAAGGAGGTAAGAAAATGGCAAAGGAAATGAATAAAAAGAAACCGATAGGCAAACTTTTGGGTTATGGTGCGATATCTGCAGCCCTCTACGTGGCGGTTTTTACAAATGCCGATACCGTAACAAACTATTTTACACGAGGGGGCTGGTATGCGGCGTTACCGATTTTGACCGTCTTTGTATTTTCATTTGCTCATGGAGCATTTGCAAGTAATTTATGGTCTTTTATGGGAATTAACGCAGTACAGAAGGATGTCAAGGTTGTGACTATTGAAAAGAGTGCTCAGGACGATGTACGGACTCAAAAGGTTGCCAGGAAAAGACCGCGAGCTCGTGCATATATCAATCCGTTTCACAGGATATAAATAATGCGCCAGTTTCAATTAAATTGCAAGAAATTATAGAGAGGAGGAAATATGCACGATTTAGCAGCGGAGAGTTTAAAATTTATCGATTTGAATCTAATATCGATAGCGTTTTTGTTCATTGTGGGTTTTATAGGAGGACTTGTAAGCGGCTTTATAGGTTCAGGAGGAGCATTTGTTCTGACTCCGGGAATGATGAGCCTTGGTGTGCCGGCGACTGTGGCTGTGGCAAGCAACATGTGTCATAAATTTCCCAAAGCAATGGTAGGAGCATATAAACGGTTCAAATACGGCCAGGTGGATCTAAAGCTTGGACTTGTTATGGCAGCTTCGGCTATAGGAGGGGTTCAGGCCGGAATTCAGATTCAGCACTACATACTCAATAAGTGGGGCGAAGCGGGATCCAATCTTTATGTAAGCTTGTCTTTTGTGGTAATTCTTGTGATTGTAGGCGGGTATGTTTTTTATGATGCGTGGAAGATATCAAAAACCGGTGGTGTCGAGAAAGTAAGCAAGCTTGCTCAGAAACTTCAGTCCATCAATCTCCCGCCAATGATTTATTTCAAAAGAGCAAATCTAAGAATATCCTTATGGTTTACGATACCTGTCGGTTTTGCTACGGGCATGCTGGCGGCGACAATTGCTGTAGGCGGATTTATCGGAGTTCCCGGAATGATATATGTAGTTGGAGCATCGAGCATTATAGCATCTGCTACTGAGCTGGTAATAGCTTTTGTTATGGGTTTGGGAGGTTCTGTGAACTGGGCGCTTCATGGTATGATCGACATACGCCTGGTACTGATTATTCTTGCAGGGTCTCTTCTTGGTGTTCAACTCGGGGCGATCGGTACAACATTTGTAAAGGAACATATGATCAAAATCGTAATGGGGACGATTATGCTTCTTGTTGCGGTAAGCAGGGCTCTCGCAATACCGAAGTATCTGACTCAGCTCGGTCTGATGTCTGTGGATTCAGGAAACATCGACCTGATGTCGAAGCTAAGCTTTGTAATTATGTGCCTTTCCCTATTAACCGGAGCAATAATAATTCTTGGAAGCATGTGGAAGGCAAGGTCGCCAAGGTTTGCAGCACAAGAAAGCTATGGAAAGGCATAATGCTATCAAAAGCCATTTTTTCTCATATATCATTTAAGTGAGATTACTGTACTTTATTGATATGATTCAGATAAAAGGTAAGGAGTATGAAAATATAATTTTCATGCTCCTTATTTTTTGATTTTTTTTAGCAATGATGTTTATAATATATCAAATTTATTGATCCCTCTATCCAATGGTCTTGGGCCTGTGGGTAAAATAATATTTTATCCGGTAAAGGAGTTATTATGTCAATCATAACTATTTCTAGAGCTTCTTATAGCGGCGGAGAAGAGGTCGCTGAAAAGGTTGCGAAAAAATTGGGGTATGATCGTATTTCAAGAGAGATACTTCTTGATGCATCGGAAATGTTTAATATACCTGAGATGAAGCTTGCAAGAGCCATTAACGACGCACCTTCGATCCTAGACCGTTTTAACAACGGTAAAGAGATGTATGTTACATATATCCAGGCGGCTCTGCTTAAATATCTTCGCGAAGATAATATCGTTTATCATGGGTTTGCAGGCCATTTTTTTGTTAGGGACGTAAAGCATGTCCTCAAGGTCCGTATTATTGCAGATATGGATGACAGAATCAGAACTGAAATGCTAAGAGAAAACATATCTGAAGAAAAAGCGATTAAAAATATAAAAAGAGATGATGAACAGAGGAGAAAATGGAGTCTTTTTTTATATGGGATAGACACCTTGGACAGCAGCTTATATGATTTGGTGCTTCATATTAAAAATATAACAACAGATGATGCTGCTGATATAATCTGCCATACAGCTTCGTTGGAACATTTTAAAACAACTCCTGAATCTCAAAAAAGAATTGAAGATCTTGCGCTGGCGGCAGAAGTCAGGGCTGAATTGTTTGATTTATGCCCTTCTGTTGAAACAACTGCCAGTGATGGCATAGTCAGTGTTACGGCCAGAGTTCATGAATATCAGAGGGCAAATATATCTCCGGAGCTGACAGCAAAAGCTGAAAAAGTGAATGGGGTTAAAGGCATTAAGATGACAATTCTGCCTATTACTGTATATACCGACTAGATCGGGCAATGTTATTTGCCCATTTTATAGCTAACTTATGGGATTGTATAATAAAATACTGGTAGCAGTTAACGGATCCGATGCCAGTCTTCATGCTCTGTCTGAATCTATAAAGCTTTCATATTGGGTGAGAGGAAGTGTTTGCGCTATTTATGTTGCGCCTTCTTATGAAGGAGATTTGAGCTTAATAGGTGTTAAAGATTTTAAAGCGCTGTTAAATGAACCCTGTGGAATTGCTCTTGCTAAAATAAAAGAAACTGTAGAAAACCTTGATGCATCAATTGAAGCTTTGTGTGTAGAAGGTGAACCTTTTGAAAAAATTCTTGAATATGCTGAAACAGAGGATTTTAATCTTATAATTGCAGGGACAAGTAAGAAAAATGCCTTATACAGAGCATTAATTAAAGGGGTTACAGAAAAGATAATCCGTTTTGGTTCGAAAGATGTTCTTGTAATACCGGAAAACACGTCGATTGGCTGGGATAACATCCTGATACCATTTAGTAGTTTGCAGGATATTAGAATTACCGCGAAAAAAGTATATGAAATTTCTAAAGCCTATGGCAGCGAATTGCTGTTTATGCCGATTTCAGGTGATGATATCAAAAAGAATAAATTAACAGAAGAAATTATCAAAGACACAAAAGAACTCTTTCCCGGAATTGCGGATAAAATAATATTGAAAAAAGGAGATGGCGTCAGAGCAATCACAGATACTGCTTTGGAGCATAATGCAAACTTAATCATTATGAGCTCTTGTGTAAAAAAGAGCATCAGGAATATATTTTTAAAAAACACCGTTGAAAAAGTGGTTAATTCTTCTTCCTGCCCTGTGCTTGTGATATCCGATAACCTTATGAAATAAAAGGAACATTAAAGGAATATAACATGGCAATTATATAAAAGAGCGATTTCATGATATGCTGATGTAGGACCCCGCCGCAAGCAGCGGGGTATCTTCATGAGACAATATGAGAAATGAGATCAACGGTTCGCGGCCAGACAAACCCGGTCGCGTCCGGACTGCTTGGCCTGGTACAGAGCCACATCTGCCGCCGCTAAAACAGCCTTATATGTCTTTCCGTGATCCGGGAAAATTGCCACTCCCAAAGAGAGGGTAACGGGGTCCAAAGCCCGGTCCCCTTGATATACCCTCAGGTTCCGAACGCTTTCTTTGAGTGACTCGGCGCGCTTCTGGCTGATGTCCAGCGTGACCTCCTGCATAATAATGGCAAACTCCTCCCCCCCGTAACGGCAGACGATATCGCCGCCTCTAACCTGCTTGGCCAAGACTTTAGCAACCTCTCGCAAGAGGGTGTCTCCCGCATCATGCCCAAAGGTGTCGTTGAATCGTTTAAAATGGTCAATATCGGCCATAATGACCCCTACCTGTTTCACTTTGCGTTCAGCCCGGCGCAGTTCCCGTTCCATCGATTCTTCCATGTAGCGGCGATTAAACAAACCGGTAAGGGGGTCCTTGAACGATAGGTTTTGCAGTGTTTCCTGCAACTTCAGCTTGGCCAACGCCAATCCTAAGTGGTCCGCAACCCTCATGGCTAAGCTCTTTTTGGCTTCCGCCTTTTGGAGATCAGCAGATCCCAGCAGGACATGGAAGATGCCGATGGCTTCTCCTTGGGCCACCAGGGGCATACAGAGATAGGCAATCCTGTCCGGCTCTACATGACGGCATTTAAACCCGGAGGTAACTTCGGCCAAACCATGAATTCGCCCCCGGCGCAGCCCCCAGCATTCGTCGGGGGCGAATACCATCTCATTTGGGGAGGTATCTCCCCACAAAGTAGCGGCTTCCAGCAGTGTACGCGACGCGTTGAACAGAAAAACTGCCCCGGAATCGTCGGGAAACAACTTCTGGACTGACTGCCGGATGACAAGATTGGCTTCCTCAGTGGTATTGCAGCTTTGCAGCAGTTCGCCCATCTGCCCCAGAAGGCTGATCTCGGCATTGCGTTTTTCAAGTTCCTGGGCCCAGTTTTGTAAACGCGAATTGGCCTCCCGCAGTTGGGTATTCCGTTCTGCCACCGCGGCCTCCAACTCTTTGCGGTCGGTAATATCAAAGAAAAGCCCGCTGACATAGTCCACTTTGCCATCCGCAGCGCAGACAATGTGGCTGCGCTCATGTATCCAGATCACATCCCCCTTTTTGGATTTAATCCGATATTCCCTGATATAGGATTTATTGGTCTTTAAGGCATGAATGAATATTTCTCTGGTTTGATCAAGATCTTCTTTCAGAATCAGGTCGGTCCACTTCAGCCGCCGTGATTCAAATTCATCCTTGGGATAACCGGTAATAGCTTCGATTTTGCCATCCAGAGTTTCAACTGCGCCGTCAAGGTATCCTTTAAACAATATGGCTGGAATATTGTCGATGACTATGTGTAATTCCCGTTCAGTCTGACGCAGTTTCTCTTCGAGTCGTTTGGTTTCGGTGACGTCGAAGAACAGGCCGCTAACATGCTTTACCGTCCCGTCGGCATCGCAAACAATATGACTTCGTTCATGTATCCAAATAATGTTGCTTTCCCTGCCTTTTATCCTATATTCCCGGACGTATGCCTTGTTGGTTTTCAGGGCTTTAATAAATGTCTCTTTGGTTTGATCCTGATCCTCTGCTAGAATAAGGTCGATCCATTTCAAGCTGCGGGAGCGGAAATCGTCCAGGGAGAACCCGGTCAGGGTCTCCACTTTTTTGTCGTAGAGATCAATCGAGCCATCCAGATATCCCTTAAAGAGCACCGCTGGAACATTATTCATCAAGATTTTGAATTCCTGTTCCATTTTCTGCAACGCCTCCCGTGTAATTTATTTATAAGAATTTATAAGAATTCGCCTTTTTAGTACGGATTAAGTATGGGCATGAATTGTGTTTTTCCCTCACCTGAGCCCCAATATATGCGAACCTGCAGGTATCAAGGTCTATATTTTCGATACCCTGATGGAAGATGTACTGTCAAGCGGAATTCCATGGCAATGACGCATTCGACGATCATGTCTGCGGACCGGGGACCGATGATATGCGCACCCATGACAGAGGTGAAATTTCGCTTGCTGCCGCGCGGGGCATCCTGGCGAAGGCGCGAAAAGAAGGAAATCCGCATCACCAATGGAATCATCGGTTGCCCTCTGCTCCTCTAGGCGTATAGTTTATCCATCTCACTCAGAATTTTCCCTCCTGTACAGAAGGCGAAGCATTCTCGGCAATAAAGGCATTCCCGACCCAACTCAGGCACCAGCGCGATTTCTCGCTCGACGCCCCTTCCCTTGAAGTGGATGGCGTGGATTTTTTTCACTTCGGCACAGTATCGAACGCAGATGCCGCAAAGAGTGCAATCCGTGTTCTCTGTTCGAAATCTTGATTTGGTTATCCCATACTCCGACGCATACTTCTGTGCTGCAGGCCACAAAAGCTCTAAAATCATCCTGCGAATTCTTTTCACCTTGTCGGTATGGGTCTCAACTTCCAGACCTTCCTCCACAGGGTAAACACACGAAGCAACGATTCTCCTGCGTCCTTTCTTGACAATCTCAACGATACACAGACGGCATGCCCCGTACGGCTCCAGGTTATCATGGTGGCACAGGGTAGGGATTTGGATGCCTGCGTTTGTCGCGGCCTCAAGTATGGTTGTTCCCTCCTGGGCCGTCACTGATTTCCCATTAATGTTTAAACTGACTTTTTTCACTTTCTGCCCCCTTTCTATGCGGTGAAGGCGGTTGGCTGAGGAGTTCCGGACGATCGGATCACCGCTGAGAACTTCTCCGGACAAACGGTGTAACACGCACCGCATTTGATGCACTTGTCGTTGTCGACAAAGAAGCGTTTCTTTTCCTTTTCATAGATCGCACCGACCGGGCAGTTCTTTTCGCATAACCCACAACCCCCACATTTCTCCAGATCGATGTCAAACCGAATCAGCTCTTTGCATACACCGGCTGGACAACGCCTCTCTCTGATGTGTGCGTCATACTCGTCCCTGAAGTGCCGGAGGGTGCTCATGACAGGATTCGGAGCCGACGTTCCGAGGGCACACAGCGAGGCTTCTCGCAGAGTTTCCGACAATTCCTCCAACAGTTTTAGATCTTCTTCCCTGCCATGCCCAGATGTGATGTTGTTTAGAATGAAGAGCATCTGGCGAAGCCCCTCTCTGCACGGAACGCATTTACCGCAAGATTCATGGGCCAGGAAATCGATATAATATCTTGCCGTATCCACCATGCACGTGTCCTCATCCATCACAATCATCCCTCCGGAACCCATCATGGATCCGGCCTTGGTGAGCTCATCGAAATCAACGGGGAGATCCAGCAGGCTTTCAGGGAGGACCCCTCCGGAGGGACCTCCCGTCTGAACCGCTTTGAATTTCCGCCTTTTCGGGATTCCCCCCCCGATTTTAAAGATAATGTCGCGGAGGGGGATCCCCATCGGCACTTCCACAAGTCCAGTGTTGTTGATTTTCCCGACCAGGGAGAAGACTTTGGTGCCGCTGCTTCCCTTGGTACCCATGTTTTTGAACCACGAAGCGCCTTTGTTGATGATAAAGGGGACGTTTGCCCATGTTTCCACATTGTTCAAGCATGACGGCCTGTCCCATAAGCCTTTTTCTGAGGTATGGATATACTTTGGCCTCGGTTCTCCCACACGACCTTCAAGGGCGGTCATCAGGGCGCTGGATTCTCCGGAAACAAAGGCTCCTGCGCCCCGGTGAATCCGGACGTCAAAATGGAATCCGGTTCCCAGGATTTTCTCCCCCAATAATCCATATTGCGATGCCTGCTCGAGGGCACGCTGGATATTCTTGATAGCGAACGGGTACTCCTGCCGCACATAGATGAAGCCCTCATGTGCCCCGATCGCATAGCCTCCGATGATCAACCCCTCGATCACGCCATGGGGGTTTCCCTCCATGAGACTCCGGTCCATATACGCGCCCGGGTCCCCTTCATCTCCGTTGACGATCACATACTTGGGCTCACCGGGTGCCCTCCGAGTCGTCTCCCACTTTCTACCGGCAGGAAAGCCGCCGCCCCCGCGGCCCCTGAGATTGGAATCCTTGATGACCTCGATCACCTCTTCCGGCTTCATCTGGGTGAGGACTTTTGCAAGGGCGGAATATCCTCCGATAGCAATATAGTCACGGATATCGTCCGGGTTGACGACCGCGTTGTTTGCCAGAAGGATGCGCTGTTGGTATTTGTAAAAAGGGATATTCATTCGTTTGGCGATTCTTTTGCCCGTCTGAGGATCCTTGTAGGTCAGGCGCTCGACAATTTCATCACCGATGAGCGTTTTCTCAATGATTTCCGGAACATCCTTAGGTTTCACTTGAAGATAGCAAAGTTCCTTGGGAAGAATGGTCACAATCGGGCCCCGTTCGCAGAAGCCGTGGCATCCTGTCTTGCGAAGCTCGATGCGTTCATTGAGTTTGTGCTTCAACAGCTCCTTTTGAAAGGCATAGATCAACTCCGAGGATCCGCACGTGAGACAGCTGGTCTCGGAACAGACGGTGATGATGACCGGCTTCTTCTTATGCTCAGCAATAATTGCCTTCCTGGCTTTTTCGAGATCTTTGAGGGAAGTCAATTTTTTCATTTGCGCACCTCCTCGGCTTCCAAAGTTTGGAAGGTTTTCTTAAGCTCTTTCAATGAGGGATCGCTGAGATAGCTCTTATCGATTTGAACGACGGGAGACAGGGCGCAGCAGCCCAGACAGTGTACGGTCTTGAGGGTGAACATCTGCTTGCTGTCGGTTTGACCCTCTTCAATTCCAAGGAGAGCCGACGTTTTTCTCAGAAGATCAGGCGCACCACTCACGTGACAGGCAGTGCCCATGCAGACATGCACCGAATGAGCTCCCTCGGGCTTTAAACTGAAGGCTTCATAAAAGCTGGCGATGCTGTAAATGTCTGCCAATGGGACATTCAGGCGCTCGGAAATCCAATTCAGGGCATGCCGGGGAAGCCAGTGTAGCGAGGCCTGCGTATCCAGAAGGATTTGAATTAAAGAGCTCTTTTTATAATCGTGTTTGCTGATAATCTCGTCCACCAGCCTCAGCTCATTGACCACATCCAGGATGGCCTTTTCTCTCTTTTTGACCCTTCCCAGAATGTCTGCATGATACTTCGCCTCCACCTCCAGCCTGCCGAGCTCATCAATAAAGTCCATCCGATCGAAGCCCGCAGAGTAGCTCTCCGAGAGAACGGAGAGCCCTTTCAGAAGAACATCCTGCTTGCTGGGGCCGGCTTTCTCAGCGGGGACCTGTTTTTCTTCCCTTGCCTCTGACTCAAGCCTTAAATGGCTCAGCTTCACCCCGCGTCTCACGGCTTCCACAAGTTTTTCGGGTTCAAAGGGCTTCGTGAGGAAGTCAAACGCACCCAGTTTCATGGATTCAACAGCGGAATCGACGGTCCCATAGCCGGTGATGACAATGGGCACGATGTGAGGGTCAAGCTCGTGTATCCTACTAATCACCTCCATACCACCGACCCCCGGCATTTTCAGGTCCACAAGCACGACATCGGGTCGAACCTCCTCGACCAATCGGATGCCTTCAGCTCCGTTGAGAGCGACTGCGGTGCTAAACCCACTTTCCTCCAGGGTCTGTCGGCAACCTTCGCACATGGCCTCTTCATCATCAATCACGAGGACTGATGCCTTTTTCGGATTTTGAATCTTTACACCCCGTTGAGCTTTCTTTTTATCTGCATGCATGGCCTACCTCTTTTATTGGTTTGAACGCTGACCCTCTCGATTGAAAGGCATTTAAATCCACTCCGAATCTGTAAAGGTATGCAATGGTCCTGCCAATGCCTTAGAAAAACCCGCTTGAACTGTCCGGCAAGGAAAATCGTTTGATATTATTCAGTTATTTATTGATGAGGAGGATGTTTTATCAATTGAACAAGAAGGAAGCGGGATAAAGGCTGGCACTTTTAGTATCATATTATCAGAAAAGTGGTACTTTATGTATCAGTTCCTGACAAATTGTATCCTTTCTAGCCTCTAAACCCTGCAGTTGCATAAAAAAGCAGGGTCAGTTCATTGCAGTGTCGATGAGGTGTCTTCCATGGCGGGCGATTCGTATAAATAATGTCATATTTTCGCATCTTTTCACGGAGGGTCTTGCGATTAATGCCCAGGAGCGCTGCAGCTTGGCTTCGATTGCCTCTGCAATTCTTGAGAACCCTCATAATTTCTCTCTTCTCCACCCCGGAAAGAGATGGGTTGTGAATGGAGTCGGGATCTACTCTCGGCATGACTTTACCGAGCATCACATCTTCTTCGCTGAGCACGTCATTTTCCGACACGACCATACCTCTTTCAATAACGTTTCTCAATTCCCTCACGTTTCCCGGCCACGGGTAAGATTTCATCAGCGCCATCGCCTTTTTAGAGATTCTTGAAACCTTGGTTTGCCTTTCGGTGCTCAGTTTTCGGAGAAAATAATCCGCCAGGATAGGGATGTCCTCGGGCCTTTCACGTAACGGCGGGATATGAATAGAGATTACGTTCAACCGATAGAAGAGGTCCTCGCGAAATCTCTTCTCCGAGATTTCCCTTGAGAGATCTCTGTTCGTAGCGGAAATAATCCTCACGTCCACCTTTCTTGCACTGGGGCTCCCAACCTTGGATACCTCCTGTTCCTGAACGACGCGAAGAAGACGGGCTTGGAGATTCATATCAATATTCGCGATCTCGTCCAGTAACAACGTGCCCCCATGGGCGAGTTCGAACTTGCCTTTGGTACTCTCAATGGCGCCTGTAAAGGAACCCTTGACATGCCCGAACATCTCGCTCTCAAAAAGGGTTTCCACAAGAGAACCGCAGTCCACGACGACGAAGGGGTGCTGGTGCCGTCTGCTTTTCAGGTGAATCATTCGTGCGACCAGTTCCTTTCCACTCCCCGTCTCTCCTGTGATGAGCACCGTGGAATCGAGAGGCGCCACTTTTTTCACAAGGTGTGTCACGCTCTTGAACGCCGCGGATTCTCCCACGAGGATATCCGAGGACGCTTCCGGCGTATTGAGAGCCATGCGGACACAAGAATCCTCCAAGGCATGCCGTTTGCTTGAAACCGCTTTCTTCACGAGAGAAAGGAGATGTTCCGCATCAAAAGGTTTACAGAGGAAATCATAGGCTCCGAATCGACCCGCTTGCAGGGCTGCGTCGATCGTTCCATATCCGGTGATCACGACGACAACGACCCCCGCATCATGCCTTTTGAGGGCCTTCAAGACATCCATTCCCTTAATACCGGGCATCATTAGGTCCAGCAAGACCACATCAAAGGTCTCCCCCTTGGTTCTTTCCAACGCAAGAGCCCCACTGGAAACGGCCTGCACCCGGAATCCGGCTTCGGTCAAGGTCCGGAGGCACGCAAGGCGCATGGATTCGTCATCATCGATGATCAGGATATTTGCAGACACCCTTCACCCCCGTTTTCCCCTTTGTAGGATGATGACAAAACGGCTTCCCTCTCCTACTCGACTCAACGCACGAATTGTCCCGCCGTGTCTATGAATAATCTCGCTACTGATGGACAGACCGAGTCCTGTGCCGTGCCCCACTCCCTTCGTGGTAAAAAAGGGGTCGAAAACACGGTCCAGAATCTCCTGGGTGATTCCACATCCTGTGTCCGCAAATTCGACTTCGATGGTGTCGGCCTCCTCGTGAAATCGAGTCGTGAGGGTTATTTTGCCCCGTCCCTCCATCGCGTCCACCGCATTTATGATCAGGTTGACAAAGACCTGTTGCATCTGGCCGGAGTCCGCAACAGCCTCGGGCAAATCCGACCGGTACTGTTTGATGATCTCCACATCATGCAATAGGGGGTGGTTTTCAAAGAGAGCGACGGTTTTATCCAGGAGCGCATTCAAGCTGACGGGTTCCATCTTGGGCTCACGAGGACGCGCAAATTCCAGGAGTCCCTGCACAATGTCCCTGCAGCGTTTTGCTTCCCCTTCGATCCTTTCAAGATGCTGCCGAGTGGGCGTATCTTGGGAACACCCCTTCAAGGCGAGATGGTTGAAGAGAAGAATGCTTCCAAGGGGATTGTTGATTTCGTGGGCGACACCGGCAGCCAGTTGTCCGATAACGGCAAGCCTTTGTAACTTCATCGCCTCCTCCTGGGCTCGAAGACGAAGCTCTCTGTCCCTCTCCCGGACAGACTGCGTCATGGCGTTGAAGGCGCTGCCCAAGGTCGCGAACTCCGCCGTTGAGCTTTCCAGATGGACCTCTTGTCCCGGAGTTGCCTCGGCCACCCTTTCTGCGGCGAGAATAAGCGAACGGATGGGATTTCTGACGTATCGAATAAGGAAAGACCAAAGGTACAGTGAGAGCCCCAATCCGGCAAAAGTGATCAGGACAGAAGACCAGAAGACTTTTCTTTGCATACCCCTGAACCGATCCTCAAGGATCCCTATGCTCAACATGCCTATGATGCTGCCGGAAGTGTCTCCAATGGGTTCATAGGCGGTGACGTACCGGTCGCTGACGGCAAAGGGTCTGCTGATCCATGATTGACCCCTCTTCAGGACAGAGTCCCGCACATCGTCTGAGACTAAAGTCCCAAGAGCCCTCTCTCCGCTCACATTTTTCAGTGTAGTGGAAATACGGATATCGGAGAGGAAGAGGGTTGCAACTCCCACTTCCTTCCCGGCAAACCTTTCCTTTTTATAAATCTTATCGATGATCTGATCGACAAGCAACGGACTGTTGTTGAGAACTCTTCCGCCGTACAGGATTCCAATGACGCTCTGATGGTCATCCAAAACAGGGGCGGCTGCCACCACAGCCATCCCGGAAGAAACATGATTGCGGCCCTCTGATTCCACGGAAGAGAATGGAAAGACCTTGATCCTTGCGCGATCGCGAAGAACAGGGTTCTCGCTGATCAGATCTTCTTCACTTAAAACCGATGTCCCGACAACAGCCCCTCTATCGAGAAGGGTTCTTTTCACAAGGTTTCGACCTAGTGGAGTGCTTTGCATTTGGTCTGGAGTTTTGGCTCTGCACACAATGGCCCCGTCGGCACCGGCCAGCGTCAGGATGTCCAAAGCCTCTCTTTCCGCAAGGTTCTCCAGCTGTGCCGATAACTTGCTTCTATCCCCGGTAAGGTCGGTCTCCTTTCCACAGAGACTTAAAGCAGCGAGACGAACTGTCTCTAGAATATTAGCGGATTCCTGCTGGAATATATCTCGTGCGCTTCTCATGTCCAGTCTTAACCTATCTTGAATCCTGGCCTCTATGATTTGGTCAGTGACGCTGAGACCTAACCATAAGTGGAGAGCGCCCGTCGTAATAATAACGATACAGAAACTTAGGAGAAGCATTTTTGACAGTGACGTCTTCATATCTCCGAAGGATGTGAGGTTGTCCTCGTCTAATAGGCTGGAGAATAGGGAAGTTATCCTGATTTGTCAATGTCCGGAGGGAGTTACCACGGAGTCCAGACATCTCCGCCGGGACTTCAGAACTTCTTTCTATCTTGAAAAATTTTCTTCGTCCAAATTTCCAAATTCCTCTCCCTATTTCATCGCGATGTAGGTCGGGAGGAACAGCTCCGTAAGGGTCATGGGCATGTTCTGAATTTTGGCTCTTCGAGAACCTGCGCAGACAGATGGGCGCTTGAAAAAAGATCATGCTCGGCGCGGCTTCTGGTCGGGTTTTGACCCTATTGGGTTCGCAACCCCCGAATGAAGTCCCCCACGGCGGCGACCCCCTGCTGCTCAACGATGCGGATGGTCTGGGTGCCGATTACGGCGATGTCCGCCTTGCCGGTGAGAAAGTCGATGTCGGCCTTGTCCTTGACGCCGAAACCCAAGGCCAGAGGCAGGTTGGTGGCCTTCCGGCAGCGGGCGAGATAGGCTTCCAGTTGTTCCGAAAAATCGGTCTGTTGTCCGGTAACGCCCTTGCGGGCCACGCAGTAGACAAAGCCTCGGGCGTGGCGGGCGATGGCCTGCATGCGCTCCGCTGGTGTAGTGGGGGCGAAGATGAAGATGGGGTCAAGGTTGCGGGCGCCCATGGCCGCCAGATACTCCCGGCCTTCTTCATGGGGCAGGTCGGGCACGATGGCGCCGTGCAGGCCGCGCTCGGCCATGGCCGCGGCAAATCTTTCCACGCCGTACTTGAACAGGATGTTGTAGTAGGTCATGAAGAGAAAAGGGATGTTAAAGCGGCAGGCCGCCTCGGCGCCGAAGTCCAGGCACTGCTGTACGGTGATGCCCCGGGACAACGCCTCCTGATTGGCCTTGAGGATCACCGGGCCGTCGGCGATGGGCTCGGAAAAGGGGATCTGCAGCTCCATCAGATCGACGCCGGCCTCGACCATGGCGGCCACGATCTCCAGGGAGGCGGCCAGGGAAGGATAGCCGATGACGATGTGGGTCATCAGCAGAATCTCTTTTTTACACCGCTGTTCGCGTAGATAGCTTTCAAGCATGGTGCCTTCCTTTCTTCACCCTTGACCTTGGTATTGTTTGGCCTTGTCCTGGATGAACTTCCGCCATGCCGGGTCGCCGAAGGCGTCGGCCACCGTGAAGATGTCCTTGTCGCCGCGGCCGGTCTGGTTGATGATGATGATATCGTCGGTTTTGAGGCGGGGCGCCTCCTTGAAGGCCTGGGCAAAGGCATGGGCCGACTCAAGGGCCGGGATCAACCCTTCCTTGCGCATGGTCAAGGCCACGGCGGCCACCACCTCGTCGTCGGTGGCCGCCTCAAATCGAGCCCGCCCGGTCTCCTTGAAGTGGGAGAGGATGGGCGACACGCCCACATAGTCCAGACCGGCGGCGATGCTGTGGGTTTCGCGCATCTGGCCGTCGCTGTTCTGCAGAAAATAGGTCTTATAGCCCTGGGCCACGCCGACGCTGGCATCACCGGCGCAGAGGCGCGAGGCGTGCCGGCCGCTGGCCAGGCCCTGGCCGCCGGCTTCCACGCCCACCAGTTCGACCGGGTCGTCTAAGAAGCCCGAAAAGAGCCCCATGGCATTGGAGCCGCCGCCGACGCAGGCATAGACCCGGGCAGGCAGCCGGCCTTCGAGTTCCAGGATCTGGCGGCGGGCCTCCTGGCCGATGATGGACTGAAAATAGGTCACCATTTCCGGGATAGGGGTGCGGGCCGCAGGCCGTGCCCAACACGTAGTGGGTATTGTCCATGTTGGCCACCCAGTCGCGGAAGGCTTCGTTGATGGCGTCCTTGAGGATGCGCGTGCCGTCGCGCACGGGCACCACCTTGGCCCCCAGGCGTTCCATCCAGAAGACGTTGGGCCGCTGGCGCGCCACGTCCACCTCGCCCATGTAAATGGTGCAGCTAAAGCCGAAACGCGCGGCCATGGTGGCCGTGGCCACGCCATGCTGGCCGGCGCCGGTCTCGGCGATGACGCGCGTTTTGCCCATGCGCTTGACGAGCAGTCCCTGGCCCATGACGTTGTTGGCCTTGTGGGCGCCGGTGTGGTTCAGGTCTTCGCGCTTGACGTAGATCTGCGCGCCGCCGAAATGGCGCGGTCAGGTTCTCGGCGAAGGTCAGGGGCGTGGGCCGTGCACGAGTAGGTGGACATGACCCGGCAGTATTCGGGCCAGAAGGTGGGGTCGGCCTTGGCCTCTTCGAAGGTCTTCTCCAGTTGATCGAAGGTGGCTGTGAGGATTTCCGGCAGAAAAGCCCCGCCAAAGCCGTCGTAGTAGCCTCGTTTATGCATATGCGCTTCCTCCAAGGGTCTGGGCAAAGACGAAGTGGTCTGTGCGGCACCACAGCTCGGCGAAGACGCCGGTTTCGCTTTGGGCAAAGTGCAGCAGACGCTGGACCTTGAGCAGGGGTGTTGTGGGAGCCACTTGCAGCAGCCGCGCCCGCTTCTCGTCGGCATAGCCGATGCTGAAGCGTTGCCGTCCGCCGCTGGGGCGCAGATAGAAGTGCTCGTCGGCAACGGCCGCCAGGGAGCGGGCCGCAAGATCGATGTGTTCGATGCCGGCAAAGAGCGCGGGGTCCAGAAAGAGATCCTCCAGCAGCACAGGGGTTTCTTCGGCCAGGGTCAGCCGGCGGAAATAATAGGCCTGTCGTCCGGCAAAGGGGTTGTCCGGGTCGGCTGCCACGCTTTCCAGCGCGACGGGCGCCACGATCTGGCTACGGATCGGGATGCCCTTTTTCTGGAACGAAGCGCGGGTGCCCTCCAGGGAGAAGAGATCGACTTCCTGCTGGGGCGGACAGACGTAGGTCCCCGATCCCCGCCGGCGGGTGAGCAGGCCCTTGCGGACGAGCATGTCGGTGGCCTGGCGCACAGTAGGTCGGCCGATGCCCAAAGCGGCCGCCATCTGGTGCTCCGAAGGCAAACGGCTGCCGGCGGCATATTCGCCGGCACGGATCCTGGCCGTGAGTAGGTCGGCCAACTGGCGGTACAGGGGTATGGGGGAGTGGGTGTTCAGCATTGTTTTATTGCCATCTTGGAGCAAATTGGTAAAGTTGTCAAGACATATTATTGAAAATTTTGCTGTCAGCCTTAATGAAATCGTAAAAACTCAAAATTAGGATGGCAAAGTAAAAAGCTTCAGATGCAAGGCGCGCAAATCCTGAGGAATGAGGCGTACATATGGGTACGCCGCAATGACGAAGGATGCAGTGCAACGCAGCAGATGGACTTTTTACGAAGCCATCAGATTTGCTTCGCGTTACGTTTTCCTATGAAACGTATTGCCGTCGGTTTTTTCACTTTAAGCCTGGTATTTGCGCGATCAGGCCTTATTCTGCGCACCATTGTCGCAAAATAGGGGTTGCGGCCGATTCTAGTCTTTATCGAAGAGACCCGGGAGCATCTTTTAGGCAGACTGCGTCCGGGAAGTACGGTGGTCGGGCTGGAGACTGCCGCGTTCATTACCGATATTAAAAGTCAACTCCCCGGCTGTGTTCAAGATGTCATGATCAGGGCCGATGGGGAGTTTTTGTGCTGGGAAAGTATCCGGCGCCGGATGACCGGAATCGATGAGGGTAGGCTGGATAAGTCTAAGAACGAAGCCTGTTTCCTGCTCTACTAATGACCTAGTTTCGACGGGCGGTGCCACAGATGGGTGTTTCCTCCAAATCGAGAAATTCTCTCATGAGTCCCCCTCCCAGAACGGCAACGTCATTGTTCGAACCGGTATTACTGAGTATTGAAATGCCGTAATATCTGTCGTTGATTTTAAGCATTGCGACATGATTACGGGCATGGATAGTTTTAAAATTTATCGTTCTGGGGCTCTCGTTTGGTCCATCATAGGTTCCGGTCTTACCACCGATATAAATATGCTTGGGGGTGTATTTATTGATTTTCTGTCTTCCGGTTTTAGTGGCGTGCATGATCTTCCACAAACTTTCTGCTCCCAGGTAATTGCGATGGTAAGTGTCGTATAAAAATCTCGACAACGCCATGGTGTTCAATTCATTTCCATGGATTTTTCTCCCATTTTCCATACACATCCATCCCTGAAATCCTCTTGTATTGGCACAGCCAATCTTATTAACGAATTTGTTGACGCACTCTCGACCACTATCATCCGTTCCGTCGTCTCCAACCTGTCTCTGCAGTTCTTTCCATGCAACATTGTCCGATTTCACGATCATTTTTATCATGAGTTCCAATCGAGTCTTGTCTAACTTTCCATATTGCTTATCAAGCAAAGAGGCTGCAACGAATATTTTCGATGCTGAGGCTCCAAAAAAAGCTTCACCTGAATTGGGGCTATTGGAAATGATTTCCCCAGTCTGCAGGTCGTTTACCGTCCACTGAATCTCCTTGTTGTTTCTTTTCAGGTCGCAGTATCTTTGAACTTCCCAGCTGCCAAACTTATTTCCCTCTCCTCGCACAGGAGTCAGCAATTGACTGACATGCGGACCCGCAATCTTGCGCAGGTCGACCCCGTTGTCGAGAATGAAGAAATCGTCGGCGTCGGGTGATGGGTTTCCGGCAAGCACAGGATTGACCTTAAACAGCAGTGTCAGGAAAAGCAGAACTGATAAAATGCGTTTTGCGGCTGACCATGGCTTGCAGGTTACAAGCAAATTTTTCATTGTATCCTCAACACCTGGATAGGATTCTCTCATACATCGCATATTCGACTGAATTCAAACTCTGTGATCATTGGATTTACATGCCCGGCGTAGAAACATAAGACGATGACCTTTGCAGAACTAACTTGTAATCGCGACTCAAAACAGCGATCGCACCCATCCAAATAGTGCATATTATCAAAGTGATCCAACTCAATTGACCCACTGCAATTTCCACCGGAGGCCATTTGGTGAACAGCAACACAAGCACAGAACCCAGCCCTTTGAAGATACGGTAGCCAAACATATCAATCCAGGCTTTTGCCTGATAGATCAAAATCGGATCCGTTGGCACATAGAGCAGTTCTTTGGACGCTCGATTTATGGAATAGGATAATCCGCGATCACTGATCTTGGTGGCCGCTCCCGTAAGAAGGGTAGGGCTCAGCAAAAATACCCAACTGAAGATTCCCATTGCCAAAGGCTGCATCAGCAAGCCGGCGATTACACCCAACTTTTTGTGGATGAAAGGCGTCAAACCTAGATTGATGGCGATTGATACTATCCCAAGTATACTAAAAAACATGGACAAAAACGCGGTTCGAGGTTCTTGAATCGGATACGAAGTCTCAACCGTCTTAAGAAACTGATACTCCACCAGTGGAGATGCCAATTGTGCCAGGAGCAGAATTGTTGCGATCAAAAAGAGATACCGGTTGTGCCCAATAACGCGCCACCCGCTGCCCGTTGCTCGGCTACGTTGGTAGAATATTTCAGCCTCGCAATACAAGCCAAGACGGTCCATCAATGATGTCAATCCGGCAATGCCGAACAAAATGGCAGCAGCGACAAGAAGCAGATCCGGTGTTTTGAGAGGGGTATACTTGATCAACAAAGCGGCGAAAGCTCCTCCCAGAACACCGCCCACCAGGCCACCGGTTCCGATGAATCCATACCAGTTCTTGCCCTGGCCTGTCGTATAGATCGAATTGGTGAGGCTCCAGAACTGTTCAACCAGAATAACACCAATAATATCTACAAAGATGAAAAAACCCGTTGCCGCGGCTGCTTTGTGGACGGAAATCAAGGCGCGAAATCCTATCAGCAGCGTTGCAAATAGAACACAGCTCCCCAAGACAATGAAAAATCGGTTGTGATGTTCCACCAGGCGGTGATAGAAGGAAATCAATACTATCATCCCCAAAGCCGTACCCAGCCAGGCGTAAGGTAATTGGTCAGCCCCCATCGTTTCCAGGAAAAGCGATCGGCTCGCCGGCTTGAGCAAATAAAGGGCCATGATGATCAGAAAGAAATTGGTGAACAAGAAGCCTGACCGCATTCCCAGCGTCCGGAGGGCAACGTACCTTGCTTGGCATTCTGCCTTCACATCGTTTGACTCAATCACAGTACACGTCCTCTCCCATTTCCTCCGGCAAACAGACTGCCTTCGACCTTATGGGATCTGCGTAAAAGAGAGCGAATAGTTGATTTTAAAGAGTTAAGGCTTAATTTAATCAATATCATTTAGAAATCAATAGCGCTTGTCGGAAAAATTTTTCTGTTATATTGAAACAATTCTTTAACAGAAAATGTGTGGTCAATCAATATTGACGAACTCGTAAAAAGTCGAAAATCAGATGGCAAGGTAAAAAGTTCAAGTTCAAGGCGTCGCGAATCCCGTGTGATGAGGCGTACTTATCGTACGTCGAAATCGCAACGGGATGAAGCGCAACGCCGAAATTGGACTTTTTACGAAGCCATCAATATTCAACGGGGTAGGATGCAATGAAAGAACGAAACCTGCTTTCAGGTCTTTTGCTGATTCTGATTCTGTTTATGTTTGCTGCTGATTCCTCAGCTCTTAGCAAGGAACGATGGACGGATGAAACACCCTACGGAGTCTTTTTTAACAACTACGAGCCCAACTTTTACACTGGATTTGTTCCCCGCGTACAGGAAGCCTCGCACATCAAAATTCATCTTGGGCGTGGCAATCAGTTGAGGGCGACGATGGTTCTCCCGGAAGAAGCCATCGTAAATTACATCCCCGACCAGGTGGCGCGGCACAATTTGTACCAGGAACTGATCGATAAAAAGATTATCAAACTGACGACCAACGAAGCCTGGGAAAATTTCCATTCAAGCGTATTGGCTCTCAAACTTCATGAACTGGCGAACCGGCGGAGCAGTTTGAGTCGTAACGAATGGCGGGAATTGAACTTGAAGTATATTGACCAACTCAATACCGGCAGGCTTTATCATATTCAAAAAGATTTCGACAAAATGGTTGATAATTTTGCGGGTCGACTGAAGAATAGTGAAAAACCGACAAGATTAGAAGACAAGCTTGATATCATAAATGAATTTTATCCGCACCGTATCGTTCTCTATGAACTAACTTCTGATCAAGATGCCGTTTTTTCCGAACTGTGGGATCTCGCCCGCTTGGGGGATCCAAAAACATTCAGGAATAAAGCGGAGCAGTTTTTCCGAAGCATCACCAACGGAATATATCCTATTGTCAACGGCAAGATGGACTATTATGAGTTCTCTTCCATTTATCCCGCCGGAACATATGACAGTATTACCACTTACAAGGGGCATTCCATTCCTGATTTTATCATTACTGGAGTTTGGTGGTTGATCCCGCGCAATCACGGCCGGGGATTTCTGGGTATGGTGGATTATATATCCTCCGAGGGATACTACGGCATTATGCCCATGCTGCCTTATCAGTACGCCGGAGAGGCCCTGTACAACGCTATTCATAATACAGGAATCAGTTGCTGGATCGGCGGCCATGCTTTGCTGCCAAAGTCCTGGCGCAATATGCGAGATGGAAGCCGCACCGGAAAGCCTTTTTCAAGAGTCGCCATCACCAGTCGAGGCCCGGTTTCTCATGGGTGTACGCGGCTGTGTTCGGGACATTTGACAGAACTCAGAGAGATGCTCCCATCAAATTCCGATGCTTTAAAAGGGACCAAGTTCTTCATAAATCGTTCTCACTGTTACGATGTTTTTGACTTGAAAGGGGATGACAAAAAGCAGGTGATGGGTGTTCAATACTATATCGCATTCAGGCATACCAACGCCAGGGTGGCGAACCAAATCTGGTGCCAGAACAATCGAAAAGACTTCTATGCCTGGTTGTATGGCGATGAAATCAATTTTGGGCCGGTCGGACAGGTAACCGTCAAGCAAGCCTATGATGGTAAGTTTGTCAAAAGAAAAGCCGTTCAAGGAAAACTATATGAAAATATTGATATGCATGAGGCTCCCTATGAGCCAGAAAAACTCCAATTCTATGTGATTAATGGTGTAGATACTTATTCCGAAAAGGGAATAAACTTCAACCGGGAGCTACGAAGGGTCGGATACGGATACCGGGTTGATCGAAACCTGCTCTTTCTTGAAAATTAGCAGACCCATGGATTTATTATGAAAAGATTACTTGCGTTCATCTTTATTTTCGGGACGATGGTCGGATCGGTAGTTTCGTCACCTGCGGAATTGACTGTTCAGGCCAAAAGCGAGTTGCGTGAAACGTATGAACTCATCCTGAAGGAGGAGAAGGGGCCCTTCACGATCAACTATTGCACATGCGTCAACGGAAAACTCGCTCCGGTTGCCGACAACAACATGCGCGTCATATACAACCCCTGCGCAGAACTTGAAGGCGTGGGACAACTCTTCTGTTCCGCCTACCGAAATGATATAGCGAATGTTCTTGCTAAACACGGCCTTTATATTGCCAACATCTTTTCCAATGAAGTTTTTCTCTGGGATAAGGCAGACGATCATCATCGCATTACAAAAGGATTCATTTTAGAAAAGTACTATATTGAAAATCATCCCAAATCAAAGGTTGCCATTTCGAGGGCTTATGGCGGCATTTCCGGAGCAGAGTTCGAAGTTAAATACGCTCCGAGGTATTTTGTCAGATATTATAGCTTGCCGGACTGGTCTGACTTTCAAAATAATCTGCTCCAGTACGAATTACAGAGGCGATTCTTTTTGCGAAACGACCTTGGTTCTATCACTACCATCAGGAATCTCACCTCTGCAATTTACCGTGACAATCCAGACTTTAAACCGTTAAAGGAATTGGTCCACAATCAGATGTCGCCGGGATTGGTCCGGATGATTGAGGATTATCTGGCTGAGAACCCTAAAGTTGCCAGGAATGACTCAAGATACGGGCAGTTGATTACGGCCCTTAGAAAACTGACTCATGTGAATCAAGAGAATCTGAGAGAATACTTGTCTAAAATCACCGATACAGGGGTGAAAAGGCAGCTCCATGCCGTTTTAAAGACAACCAGCAAATCACCGTTGGCAATGCTTAACAGCCTTTCGAATTTGTTGGTTACATCCCGCCAGGTAGTCGCAAAAAAGAAAATACTGCCAGAGGAAGCGATCGAATTGGTGAACCTGAACATTTCTGTCAACCTGCTTCTTCATTTGAAGGCCGGAGAGCTCATAAGCCAGAAGAGCACCTGGACGGTTAAGAATCTGCTGCAGATAGCGAGGGACTTGTCAGGTGGAATTTATGGTGCCGGACTCATCTCCAGCCGCGAACAGGAAAGTGTTTGCGCAACCATTGATAAATTACTGGTTCAGGACCATTTAACCATTGCAGAAATGCATGCAGCCTTAAAGAAGCTCGGTCGGCTTGTTGAATGGAGCCAGGCCTCGATTCAAACCGCTTTTTACGACGTATGGGAACCCTGGGTCTTCCTCTTTCCCGAGGTTAAACCCATTGCCGATGACATCATCCGGTCGTCTCCACTTCTCGACTATGCTTCTGTGATCAGGTCGCTCCAGGATAATGTCTTAAGCGAAATGAAATTGGAACATAATATCTTGGGTAAACCCTATTCAATAGGGCTGCGTGCATTGAATCCGGGAATCTCTTTAGGCCGGCTGGTTTTCTTCAGCTCACAGGGACATCACACCCGAGACAACATCTTGGCTATCGAGACAACCAATGCCGAATTGGAGCCTGTAGCCGGCATCATCACCAAAGACGAAGGCAACGCGGTTTCGCACATCCAACTGCTTGCCAGGTCGTTGGGGGTACCGAATGCGGTCTTTCATGAAGAGCTATACAAAAAACTCGGATCTGTAAAGGGAAAGGAACTTTTCTACGCTGTCACCCCCAAGGGCCGCATCATCTTGAAAGAAGCCGACCAGATGGATCGGTCGGATAAACTCATTTTGGCTGAATACCAAATGAACATGAAGCGAACAGCGGATGGGGACGCCGGTGCACACCAAACAAAATTTGAAATAGACGCAAAGCGTCTGAATCTTGAGCATAACAGCGTAGTGCCCCTGGATCAGGTGAGGCGCAAAGATTCCGGAGTTACCTGCGGACCGAAAGCGGCTTATCTCGGCGAATTGAAGCACTTTTTTCCGGATCATGTGGCTCCTGGGGTAGTGGTTCCATTTGGCATATACTATCGTCATTTTAAAAAGGCCAGGGTGGTATTGCCCAACGAGCTCAAATCCTCGGGAATTGTTAAAGAAGGAGGTTTACTTTCGGATTTTACAGCTGAGGCTTATGACACTTTTTTTAACCGATTGCCGAAAAACCCTAAAATCTCTTCAGATGATCTTGCCGGCTGGATAAAATTGAGGCTTGCTATCATCCGGCATTCCATCATGAATATAGAATTGGAACCGCAATTTGTAGACTCACTTAAAAAAGAACTGAATTCTCAGGGCCTTTTCCTTGACAGCAGCAGGGGTAGCCTTCAAGGTGTTTTCGTTCGATCGGATACCAATGTCGAGGACTTGCCGAATTTCAATGGCGCCGGCCTGAATCTGACGATATTTAATTTGATGACCTTTAACGAGGTATTGGAAGGAATAAGAAGAGTATGGGCTTCACCATTTACTTATCGTTCCTTTTCGTGGCGACAGGCCGTTATCAGCGACCCAAACCTGGTTTTCCCCTCAATCATTGTGATGAAAGCCATCCCCTCAGAAAAATCCGGTGTTTTGATTACCGCAGATGTGGAATCCGACGATCCGAGTTTCATGACCATAGCGACTTCTGAGGGTGTCGGCGGGACGGTTGATGGCTCGTCTGCGGAAACTATTCTTTATAAGCCGGGCGAATCGATATTGCTGGCTCAGTACAAATCGTCAACCCGGCGGATATTGACTGAAGAGGGTCAGAGTGGATCGCGCCTGGTGGCATCAACCGGCTCAGAGAGTGTTCTTACTCAGCAGGAGCTTAACGGGCTTGTGAACGCTGCAGATAAAATCAAGGCGGTCTTTACACCGGAAAAAAGTTCTGACGGGCGACCCCTTCCCTGGGATATCGAATTTGGTTTTGTGGACGGCAAGCTATACCTATTTCAAACACGCCCATTTGTTGGAAACAGCGACCTGGCCAACCTTCCCGCCCTTCATGCCCTGGATGAAGATCTATCCAAAAAGGGGAATCAGCTTTTTGACTTACAGCAAAGGGTGGTTTTGAAATGACCTCGCTGCATGAAGCAACAGAGTTTGCCGGCTGAGAATCGTCACCTGCCGAATCTTTCCTGAGTAAATCTATTGTATCAGGCGCTTCACGACCTTTTAGACCGATACCCTATGCGGCGCCATTGCCCTGCCGGTAGCCGCCTTGCGTCTGCGACCTCGGCTTGGACGGGCGCCGGCCTGGTCCCGCGTGCCGGGGTTCTGTGCTTGAGGCCGGAGCCGCCGGGTTTGCGGGGCTCGGGCGCACCGTAGTCGAAGCCGGTCAGCTTGCGGCGCTCGACTCTGGAGCCGAGCACCTTATCGATAGCACGCACCATGGGCGCGTCCACGTCGGTGATTAAGGTAAAGGCATCACCGCTGTTTTCGGCGCGACCGGTCCGGCCGATGCGATGGATGTATGCGTCGGGGGTGGACGGGACGTCGTAATTGATGACGTGGGTGACCCTCGTGACGTCGATGCCGCGGGCGGCGATGTCGGTGGCCACAAGAATCTGGAATTTGCCGCTTCGGAACCCCTCCATCGCCTCCTGGCGCTTTCCCTGGGAAAGGTTTCCCTGCAACGAGGCGGCACAATAGCCGGCCCGGGTAAGTTGCATACCTAGATGCTTGGCGCGGTGCTTGGTGCGGGTGAAGACCAGCACCGATCCGCCCCCGGTGGCGGGCAGAATTTCCAGCAGCAGCGCCGTCTTCAAGTGGGATGCCACCGGGTACAGGGCGTGGCTGACCGTTTTGGCCGGTGCCGGCGTCCCGATCTGGACGGCCACCGGCCGGTCCAAGGTGTCGCTGGCTAGCTGTCGTATTTCAGCGGGCATGGTGGCCGAGAAGAGCAAAGTCTGCCGTTGCGGTGGCAGATGATTCAATATGCGCCGGATGTCCGGTAGAAATCCCATGTCGAACATCAGGTCCGCTTCGTCGATCACCAGGACTTCCAGTCCTCTAAGATCCATCGATTTTCGGCCGATGTGATCCAGGAGCCGTCCGGGGCAGGCAACAATGATGTCAACGCCCCGCTTCAGAACCGACAACTGCGGATTGATGCCGACACCGCCGTAGAAGGTGGCGCTGCGCAGACGGGTCCGTCGGCCCAGGGTCTGGATGGCCTGGTGAATCTGTTCGGCCAACTCGCGGGTGGGGGCAATGATCAGGGCACGGATACGACCGCGGGGACCCTGCATCAAACGGTGCAGGATCGGCAGCACGAAGGCCGCTGTTTTACCGGTGCCGGTCTGGGCCATTCCCATGACGTCGTACCCGGACATCACCGCCGGGATCGCTTTGTTCTGAATCGGGGTTGGCTCGATGAATCCCGCAGCAGCAACCGCGGCTGCGATATCCGGATGAAGTTTGAATGATTGAAAATTCATAAATTCCTTCTTGTTTTGAGTAAAGATGGTTTCAAAAAAAAGAGCCCCGGAACCATTCCGGGGCTCACGATAATTTCACGTTTTTCCTGGAAGCACCTTAAAAAAACTTAATATATCAATGGCCCCAATCGCTGTCAAGCCCTATTTGTTGCTAACATCGATGATTGTGCAGGTGGGCGGGTGTCCAAGGGGCTGCGGGCTACATCCGTTCCATCGTTTCCAGCGGCGGATTGGGGTCGGGGCGAATCTTCGCCTCGACCTCATCCCTGAGCGCGCTGATCTCCTGGCGAGTCAACACCCGGCCCGTATCCACCGGTATGATTCGCGCTTCTTTCTGGTTCCTTGCGCGGTAGCCGGAGAGCACTCCATCCACCTGGTGGAGAATCTGTTGATGATGCCAACCTTCGTCGCCAATGACGACGGCATAGCAGAAGCTGCCGTAGACCGCTTCCATCAGGGTGGCTGAAGTAACGGGAACGTCGGTGATGAGACTGACGCTACCCTCCGTCAAATCCTCGTCCGTATATCGACCTCTCACCAACAACACCAGATCCTTGACCGCAATCTCCCTCTTTGCCACCGGTTTCCTCAAACTGGCGGCGACAAAATCCAGGACGGCCCGGTGGTTCTCTTCGTCGGTCCGCGAAAAATGCTGGTACATCAGGGCCCCGTGCGAGTGAATCCACCCGTTGATGACCACGTCCGCGGGCAGCGATTCCTGGAATTCGGCGATCCGTTCGCCGCTGAGGGTGGTGTAGTGTTCGAGGTTCAGATCGTTGCGCGGCAGGCCGATGTCCGCAATCAGTTCGGGGGCCCCTCGGGTCCCCAACGTAAATCCGTACCATTCCAGGCTTTGTTCGTGAACCGCGCGCACCAGCTCATTGAGCTTGAAGGCCTTCGCTCTGGCGTAGTGCGCCATGGGTATGCTTTGCGGCAAAGTCCCCAGAGAGATCTCGGTGAGATCCGATCGCTTGAGCGCAGCCAGACTCTTGAATCTCATCCCAGTCTGTCCCTTACCTCATCGACATCCACCACAAACCGACCCGTGTGATTGCCGGGAAGTCGGTACAGGTCTTCCAGCAACACCCGGTGGATGACGCTGACCAGGCCTCGGGCCCCAGTGCCTTCCCGTTCGGCACGCCGGGCGATCTCGGTCAGTGCCCCGTCGGTAAATTCCAAATCGATCTGCCACGCCCTGAGGTCGTTGGTATAAGCCAAAAGCACACTGTCAGCACTTCGAGTCATGATGTCTTTGAGATCCTGGACCGTCAATTGATCGTAAACCACTTTCACGGGGAATCGTCCCATCAGCTGCCTCTCCATGCCGAAGGCGACCAAATCGTCGGTCAGCAGCTGCTCCTGCCAGTTGCCTTGGAAACCCTGCCTGGCCATGCGTTTTTTGACCAACGGCTCGAGGTCTTCAAAGGCCCCTCCGGCAATAAACAGCACGTGCCGGGTTGACAGCGAAATCCTCTCCTTGCCGATGTGAACCGTGTTTTGCGCACCATCCACCATGTGCAGCAGGCCCTTTTGCACGCCCCTGCCGGACACATCCTTGTAGGCCACACTCTCGGTGGCGATCTTGTCGATCTCATCCAAATAGACGATCCCCATCTGGGCCACCTGCGAGTTTCCTCCGGCAGCCATTAGGAGATCGATCAGGATATCGGCGGTATCTTGTCCCACATAACCGACTTCGCTGAACCGGGTCATGTCCTCGTGAACGAAAGGCACCCCGGCCAGCCGGGAAGTGGTTGCGCTGGTGTAAGTCTTGCCGCACCCGCTGGGACCGATCATCAGGATATTGGCCCGGGGGGTCCTGGTCTTGCGTAAGGCGAGGTCGACATCGCCTTCGTTTTCGGCCAGCGATTCTTTCAGGGCCGTGCCAAGCCTTTTGTAGTGAAAGGCAATGGCGGTGGAGATGATCTTCTTCCCCCTTTCCTGGCCGATGATGAAATCGTCCATCGCCGCCTTGAGCTCTGTCGGAGTCTTGTCGAACTCGATGATCTCCTGGACTGCGCGGGCCGTCTGTTGCTCCCTCAGCAGTTCGATTTTTTCCTTTATTCGATGCCGACTGTGCTCCGAAAACCCCTCGTAGGTATCCATCATCCCGACTGTCGCTCCGTCCTTTCAGCTCTTGCAACAAACGCTCGAAGTTGTTCGATCCGGTCCTGCAAATTCTGCAGCCGGGGCGGCTCCCCTTGGCCATCCACTTCTCTCCGGCCTTTGCTGATCGTTCCGCCGGCGTTCGGGTATCGCGTTAGCAGCTCGACGAGTTCCTCTTGAGCCCGCTCGAGCCGCAGCAGTGTTTCAAAGTCGAAATGCAGCAAATCCCGCGGTTCGAGCGAGGGATTGGCAGCGTAGAGAGGTGCGGACCGGAGCATCTCTTCCGGCGAGCGGGCAAACGCCAGGTAAGGATTGTCCAGTTTGGCGACAATGGCCATCACCAACCCGTATTGCTCCTGCGAGACCAGACAGAACGGAGGAACCTCGAACGCTGTCTTGGACTTGACTTCCGTGAACTCGGTCTTCTGCCCGAGATGGCCGCCCTCGGGGGCGTCGAGCCGCTTCAGGAAGTCCTCACCGAGCCTGTACCCCTTAACGATACAGCCGACCGTGTGAAATGCCGAACTCTGGCAAGGCCGCTTCCTTTTCTGGCGAGCTCGATCCAGTCTTATATCCTGCCGGATGTCCATGCTGACGGTTCGCTGCTCCCCTCTGTCCCTGTTCCCCTTACCGACGCAGTCGGGCTGCCATACGGGACTTCTCAAACCCGGTAATCATCGAACTCAATGGTCTTGACATAGTAGAGAGTTCGGTCCAGGCTGTGATATCCGTTGCGACGCCTTGGATCGTATCCGTAGAGCAAGGTGTTGATCCCTTCTTCCAGAAGCCTGATGATGTTGTCGGCGGTGAACCGGTCCGGCCAGTGGTATCCACTGATACAGATTTCCTGTCGGGGCGCATGACCGAGCAGAAAGGGATGTTTGTAAGACTCGATCACAATGGGCCTCAGGGATGCCGTTGTGGAAACAGCCACCCGACAATCGGGAAAGCGGTAGCTCCGTCCGTAGTAGTCTTTGAGAACATATTCCCCGGTGCGTTTGTAGATCAGGTAGTCGTCCCGGGTACCGATCCTCGAGAAGCCAAATCCGTCCAGCTCGAAAGACCCTTCCTCGGCCAGATACAGCAGCACCGCGACGTGGTTTCTTTGCGACGGGCCGATTCTTTCCCGTACTCGGAGTTCTTGTTCCAGGCCAGTTCGTTCGCGGCTCGCGATCTGAGCTCGCAGTGCCCGGTCGAGCCAGCGGCGGAGTACCTCTCCGCTGGTCGGGCCGTCTCCGGGAGGCTCCGGAGCCACTGCCACCCGATCCAGTTCGGTCAGACGCTGCCGCAAGGGGCCGGGATCGACAAAGCGCTCGGCCTGTTCCATGAAACGCCGAGGGATATCGATCTTCCCGGCGATGAAATCCAGCAGCTCATCGTCGTCGAGTGGTCTTCGCTCGAGTCCCCTGCTCTTCCGAATGAAGTAGGGCATTATTCTCAGGACGATGGTCCGGAGCTTTCCGGCAGCCGATATCGCCGTGAAGTCCGGGGGAGGTGGATAACTCAGGACATGGTCCTTGACCAGACTTTCGTAGTAATCGCGGTCGATATCCTGGAAGTTGGCGGCAACGGATTGAATATGGATCGAGCTGATGAACGGTCTCCCGCCAAATTCGACCAGACTCTTGGGCTGCTCCGGGGTCGCCGGTTGCGAAGGTCTTTCCCGGGCGAACCGGTCTTGGATTTCTCTCGCAATATCGGCATCGAGCAGCAGCGGCACGTAGACGAACCCCGATTTCATCCACAACTCGAGCCCCGAGTCCAACAGCTGGATCACGATCGTTCGTTCCTTCTATCGACTGCCGGAGCGTCCACCTTCCTGGGGCTTGATGGCGCGAACGGGCACATACAGGTACTTCTCACCGGCTTCGGTCTGCTCCGGCGCCGCATAGTCTACGGCAACACCTTCGATTTCCTGCCCCCGGCACAACAACTTGCCGCCCTCGAGCTGCCTGGCGATGTCCTCGATGATGAGCTGTTCCTCGATGGTCCATTTCTTCTTGTTCAAGGTCTTGTCACACAGCTTGCGCAGGGTCCGGCCTTCGTAACTGCCGGGCTCGTAAACGTCGATCAAGCCTTCGGACGCCTGCCCCGGCATGATCTCGACCACCAGGGGCAACAGTTGCTGCAATTCTTCCGTTTCTAGAGCCTTCTTCAGCCCGGTATCGGTCATCTTTTATTCCTCCTTGCAAACAAGTCCGCGGGTTCAACGGGCTCGCCAAACCTACGACCCCTCCGGGAGGGGAGGACGTGTTTCGGCCAGAATTCGATCGCCGCCGGTCGAGTCATAGAACAGGTTGCCCATCTCCCGATCGGCCAGCAGCATCCGATAAGAGTCGACCATGAAGCCGGCGGTAATCTGATTGGTCATGATCACCGACGGATCAGGTTGGTAGCGGCAGGAGGCCCGTTCGCGGAGCGGAGCTTCCCTGGCCCGGGCATCGACAATCTCGTACAATCCCAGAAATTCCGCCGGCGTAGCCCCGCTCGTCAGCGGGTTGTAGACCACAACCTGGCCGGCATCGACACTGGTTCCGCCGCTGATCAGCACCTTTCCGCAGTCTCTGCACATCTCGCTCAGTATGATCCGGGTTTCAAAGTTATCGACACAGTCAAACACCACATCATAGGGGGAAAGGTCCGTGTCCCTGCCCAAATAAGCCACCCGGGCGCTGCTGTTCATTCCAAAATGCCGGTTCAGTCTGGTCGACAGAGTTTCGGCCTTGCTTCGACCGACTGCTTCATACAAAAGGATCTGCCGGTTCAGGTTGGTCACCTCGACCCGATCGGGATCCATGAAAGTGCAGTCCCGGAATCCGCAATAGGCGAGCCCGAGCCCCGCGAAATTGCCCAATGCCCCGGAGCCGACCACCAGAATCCGGGATCGATTATCGCCGCTCCCCTTGTTCCTCTCGTAAGAAATCAACGCATCTGAAGCCCGCTGGAACATGAGGATGGTTTTCACTTCCTCCAAGGCCACGCCGGCAATTATCGTATCCAGCACCCCATCATCGAAATGAATCGCGGGCAAGTTGTTCGGGCAGACCAACCTATCCAGTTCCTGCCATTCCCGGCCTCGCAGGTAAGTGAACACGTCCAAACCCTGAACGTCATCGCGCTCGTAGCAGAACCCCCGAACGACGGGCACCCTCTCGCGGAACCCTTTCTCGAGGAGCAGTTTGTTGGCCAGCCCGTAATGGCTCAAATCCACCAACAGGTCGCATCCGATGAACAAATCATCCCAAATCGGATGGGTGTAGTAGCCTTCCACGTGGGTCAGGTGGAAGTGCGGGTTCACTTTCTTCGCAATCGACACCAGCAGGGGCTCCAGGATCGGGGCTACCACAACCAAGTGGTTGATTCCCAGGGCTGAGGCCGATAGCAGGAAAAGCGAGGCTGCCAGGTCCCGATCCCCCACCACTCCGATCTTCGCATTCTCCAGCGCGGACTGATTCCATCCCTCGATGCGCAACTGCCGGTCGAGCCTGCTCCGGTCGATCACGTCCCGGTCCTTGGCAGGTAAAGCCTCTTGTTAGCCCCCGGCGAAGATCCTGCCTCACAAGTATCAGCCATGCGGCGGCGCCCACAGAGAGATTTCCAGCGGGAGGTCAGCAGCCAGCCGAGGTGCCTGGCCTTCCAGATCGTTCTGTCGCTTGCGAAGATACTTCACCTTGGCCACCAGGTACTCGCTGTCGGGATCCGCTCTTAAAGTTTCTTCGGCATCCCGCAGCAGCGCCCGGATTTCCAAGTATTCCTTCTCGATACGGCGGACTTCCTTTTGATAGCTTTGGAACTCCTCCATCTCTCCGGCATCATCGTAAAGCCACATGCCCATAGCCCAATCCTTTTGTTTGTTTGATTTTGTTTGTTTAATAAGAAGTCGCTTTTTTGCGTGCGGATCAAGCGTGAGGATGAATTGTGTTTTGCCATTGTCTTTATTCCAAGATAGGGGAACATACAGTTGTCGTGGCGGATGTATTTTTGATTAACGAAAGGCGGGTTCGCTGTCAAACGGATTTTTATCGACAAAAGGCCATTATCTCGGCCGATTCGGGCATAGCTCAACGGGTCAGCGCCGACCGGCTTCTAAAAGAAAGCATCCATGGGATAAATCGGGTCGGCGACGTAATCCTCGATGGAAGGCTGGGAAACGTCCCAATCAACATCTAACCGATTGAAACGACTTATAAAGCTGAAGCTTTCTGTTTTTTTACGGCATATATGCATGCCGTGCATGCTGTGTATGATATCTGGAAGATATTTCAGTGGAAAAAGCCGGTCGATAAGCTCTCAGGATTGTATAAATTACAGCCTTCTCATAAATGGGCATTCGATGCTCCTCTTTCAATCTCAATTTTCAACGACAGGAATTGCCCATCCTTCAATTTGACTTATCAGTTTACTGATTCGACCCTCGGAGGCTGCGTGGGCGATGTAGACTTCATCGGCCAGGGCAGCCACCATTTGGTTGCGCTGATCGGCCAAAGCTGCGGTCATGCGTCGCTCTACCGCCGGGAACGGAGAAAGCACGAGAAGACGTCTTTCTTCGATTGCCGGCTTCCAGTATTTGGGGATGCGCATCGTTTCAATGCTGCGGGCTGGGCAGATAATGATAGGCTGCCGGCCACGAAGCAAAATCTTTAGGCACTCTTTTTCGATAGGCGAATGAAACCCGCTGATAATGCAGCGGCCCTGGTCCCGCCACTTCTGGGCCTGATCCATGGCTTTAAGAATGGCATCGCCGGGGCAGCGGTTAGAGCAGAAAAGCGCGGTTTTGGGAATATCGATCAGATCCAGGCGGCCGATTGCCCAAAGTTTTACAGGCATATCTTGCCCCAGGCGTTTGACCAGCAAATTCGGGTAAGATTTACTGTTACGCTCAACAATCTGAAGGATAGGATCGGTGGCCATATAGGTTTCGGCCTTCTGTTTCAGGCGGTTTTATCCGGGTGTTTCTCTATAATCTTCCCGTTTTCATAAATAATAATGCCATGGCCGAAGCGCAGCGCCCGTTCACGGGCTTTTAAGGCGGCACGATGAATGGCTTTTTCAGCTCCGCGCATATCCGGGTCATTCAGTCTTTTGGGTTCAGGTACTTCTTGATGTTTAGGCATTTTTACCTCCTTCATTTATAAGGATGGGTTGCTCGCCGGCATTGTCATAAAGCGCCCATTCATCTACAAGATTTTTGTATAATATTTCAAAATTATTCCAGCCGGTTTTAAAGCGACGCTGAATTACATCCTCGGGTACACGATGCCCGCCCTCCTTAACACGCTGGTTTACACGAGCAATGGCAAATTCGGAATCTGGAAGTTTCAGATAAAACAACTTTATCTTATATCCCTTTTTCTGCCATTCCGGAATAAGCTTTGCATAGTTTTTCCCGCTCAAGGTCGTCTCAAAGGAAAAACTCTGGCCCCTTTTAACATAGGTTTTCATTATTTCAATCATCACCTTGGAAGCTTGAATCGAACTTGCTTCCGGTCGAAAGGGATTGATGCCTTCGGCAATAAGATCCGCGTTGATGAAGTTGGGGCACTCCGCTTCCCTGGGGAGAAACTCGGTTGCAAATGTCGTTTTCCCGGCCCCATTCGGTCCGGCAATAATTAAAATCTTTTTTTGTCCAAACATATTTTCAAATTTCAAATCAATGTCTTATTAAAAATGACCGCAAGTCGTTCTTGATATAGTATTTAGCACCCAGTTTCTTTAAAAGGATTTCCGCATCGAAAAGAAATTTGGCCCAGTCCACGGTCTGTTCATATTCTTTCATGTGGTTCAGCTTGCCCACTTTCCAGAAATTGACATACGGGATGTGCCATGCGAATTACCTCAAGCGCCTGGTCAGGGTCGATAACCGGTTCAAGGCTGACCCAGGTAAAAATACCTGCTTTATGAGCGGTTTGTAAAATGGTCAGCCGGTCGTCTACAGTCGAAGCGTTCGGTTCCCAATACTTGCGTGTATCATCATCCGCAAAACACAGCGTAATGCCCAGTTGCGTGCGGGCAGCCTTCATCAGATTTAGGTCTTCCAGGATCAGATCAGGGCATCCTTTGGTCAGCACCTGATTGTTCAGCCGGTATTTTAAGACGATTTCAAGAGCCTGCCGTGTCAATCGTTCGGTTCGTTCAAGCGGCTGGTAAGGATCGCTTAGGAAACAAAACAGGATGGAGCGGGTATCGCCCTTTCAAACGCTGTGCGTCTTTGTCGAGGAGTCTTAAAATATCCTTTCGGGGTTCAGCCTTTGCATGCCATTTTTCCCCGGTTGTCCGCATGCAAGCAGGTGCATAACAATAACGGCAGCCATGCGTGCACCCTCGATAAAGATTGCACGCAAGCTCCGAATACTCCCGCGCCCTCCCTCTGGGTTCATAAACAACATTCATGAAAGACCTCCTCTATAAATAACGAATCCTTTCCGTTTCCGGCTTTCTCCATGCGTCATAGGAAACGTGTAAAACTTGTTCAGGCAACTTTTTATCTTTGATCATCAACTTCAGAGCCTTCCTTGCATGGTCTGCAAGCATGCCATTTTGCAGGGCAAAAATATAAACATCTTTATTTGTTGTTAACTTGCGTCCGAGCACCGCTGCTTCAAGGTCCTTTTCAAAAACCGAAATTTTGGTCGGTTTATCGTAAATCAGGGAATAATGATGGCGGTAAAGGATCGATTCCATCCTGATCGATGTCAAAGTTGGCATCGCCGCCATGTTTCCAGGCTACTTTTAAAAACTTGTCAATTCCAAGTGGATGTCCGGAGCCAAAGACAAGGCCGTATACATTTGCACCCTTTCGAATCGAAAATGATCCAAGATAATACTCAAGCCCATCAGGAATCCATCGCCTGTAAGATTCTGCCACGATCCGATGCACATTGGTCCCGTTCATCCGAGAAAAATCCTCGTCCGTTAATGGAACACAATCACGAATTTCCGGTACTGGTCTGAAACGATTGACCATTGAAGAAGAAATGAAGAAAATAAAATCAGTTTTAGGAAGCTGTACAATTGTCTGAAAAACAGATTTTGTGATTTGCTTCACGCCATTTTGATCAAGAAATAATAGATTCGCCACCCTCCCATGCATGGAAGGTTCCCATTTCATAAACGCAGATTGAAAATCTTTTTTTTCCGTGGCGAAAATAACCTGCTGCAAAGAAGCCCTCTGATCCTCAATATATGATGACAGGTTTTTAAATTTTCCCGTTCTTTTCGTTAAAATATGCTTTGATAATTTTTGAGCGCCGATTTCCAGCTTGGACTCATTGCATTACGGATTTCATCGCATGTAATGGCAGGGCTTCCCGGATTGCCGTTCACATCGAACCCAGGCCCGGCAAAAAAATCAAAAATTTGTAATGATATCAACCGATGATCCATTGATAAACACCGGTAGCCACTCACGCAGGTACTCCCGGTAAAGTTCCAGCTTGTCCCGTGTTGCCCCGTCAAAAGGCTTTTGGTGTAAGTTGCGGACAGGCATGACATTGATCCGGTTACTGATGAATGCTTTTAGTTTATTCGTCGAAAATCAATGCAGCCCATCCCGATCGTCTGATTTCTTAAAAGCCCTTTTTCAGCCCCAAAAACATCGCTTTAAGGCCAAAAAACGGCCCTCTTTTTGGACTAATCCATTGACTGGTGTGCATTTCGCTTGGTCTGACCCCCCCGCCCCCCGCGCTCCGCGCCGTGTTCATCATCGTCGGCAAAGCACGAGGTAATTATGGTGTCAGTAATCTTTTTCTCTTTTTCGTATTATTTCTGCCATGTTTGCAAAAAAGCCCTCTTCAACACGATCAAAAAAGGCGGCAACAGTGCCCCTTCTTTTTCATCAGAAGAAAAGATGTTAATTTTATCTTCATTAATTTTTGCGGTGGTTTGTTGGGATATTTCGTCAATTACTTCCCACATAGCTCTTGTCATCGCATCGTCATAGTTTTGCAAAGCTAAATCAATCAGATAATTCCTGATCAAGGTCCCTTCATTTGTATATCCTACGTTCCAAACTAAACGCGAAAAAGTTTTACGGTCAGTATCCAATCCTAGAACAAGATCAACTAATTGAACAAATCCTAAATGAGAAATTAGTGAGTTTGTGCATTTCCCTAATATGGGACTTCGCGGTGGACCCCATTGTTTGAACAGCCTGATGGGAGGGATAAGCTCTGAACCGGTTGCTGGTTTTTTAAAAAGCATCAGGCAGCCTCTGCGAACGGATGAGGCAGGCCATAATAAACCTCATCCGGGGTGCGGTCGTCAAGAGAAGAGTGTCCGCGCTCCTGGTTGTAAAAGCGTATCCATTCGGTTAATCCCTGCCGCAGCTCGGAACCGCTGTCGAAGGAATGCAGGTACAGGTAGTGATGTTTGATAGTCCACCACAACCGCTCGATGAAGATGTTATCCTGGCATCGTCCACGGCCGTCCATGCTGATTCCGATGCCGTGATCCTTGAGAACTTGAGTGAAGCCGATGCTGGTAAACTGGGAACCTTGATCGGTGTTGAAGATCTCAGGTTTGCCATAGCGGTTGAGGGCTTCCTGTAGGGCATGAATACAGAAATCCGACTCCAGCGTATTGGAAAGACGCCAAGACAGGATTTTCCGGCTGTGCCAGTCCATGACGGCCACCAGATACATAAATCCGCGGGCCATGGGAACATAGGTTATATCGGCCGCCCACACCTGATCGGCATGATTGATGGTCAGGTCTCTGAGCAGGTAGGGGTAAATTTGATGCCCGGATGCGGCCGACTCGTGTGCGGCTTGGGA
>CAVTQK010000007.1:0-14769 GCA_963736855.1 uncultured delta proteobacterium | reverse complement strand
TTTGCAATGGGGTTTTCGGCTTGACATAGTGTGTCATAAGTGTTACACTCATCCAAAAAGGAGAAAGAACAATGCCCACAAAAAATCCGAGAGTAAACATTGTTGTTGAGCCGACACTGTATAGTGTTATGCATGACCTTGCAACCAGTGAGGGCATTTCCATGTCCACAATTGCCCGTGACCTTATCCGGGAAGCTATCGATTTGCGTGAAGATGTCGCCCTTGCAGCTTTTGCTGATAGACGCCTGAAGTCATTCGACAGAAAAGTGGCGCTTTCGAATGAAGATGTGTGGAAATGATTCATGTCTTTTACACTGCACTATCATCCCGATGTTCGCGTTGAGGATTTGCCTCTTATCGATCGCAGAACAAGAGACAGAATCCGCAAGGCTATCGAAGAACGATTGCAGACCGCACCACACGAATATGGGCAGCCTTTAAGAAAGACACTGAAAGGCTACTGGAAGCTCCGCGTGGGTGATTACCGGATCGTCTTCAAAGTGATCGAGTCCGAGGTCTGGATTCTTGGCATTAGGCACCGGAAATCGGTCTATATGGATATTGGCACAAGGATGTAACGGCTTCTCCATTACGTCTTTTAAATAAACAGCAGCTCTGATTCATCATACACGACCTCTCTGATTCGCTGGGTTCTGTTTTGGCATCACAATTGGCCTGGAACGGTGAACTGAATACTGCGCCCGCGGCAAGAACTCGCGGGCCGGTTTTTTGGCAATGTCCGGCTGATGCTTCAGGAACTGCCTACTTTAGCTCAAACTCAAAGGTGCTCACCACCCTGATCTTTTTCCCCGGGGTGCTGGTCGGGCTGTAAGGCGCGGATTCATCATTCCCATCGGAGCCAAAAATCTGGATGGCCCCCTGGTTGGCCGAACGTATCCTGCCAACCTCCGCGCCGGAATCGGAGGCAAACTGCCGGGCCGTCGCCCTGGCGTTCTTGGTCGCTTCGGCAAGCAATTGGGGTCTGATATCATTGAATTTTGAAACCACGTATCTGGGATTCGCCGTGCCTCCTTCCACCTCGCCGTCGAGCAGTACGCCTGATTTCAGCAATTCTTCGGTGGCCCCTAAGGCCTTGATCACAAGATCCACTCTTTCGGTTGAGACGACCAGGGAACTGGTAACGATATAGCGGAATTTCTCCTGCCCCTGGTTCTGACCATAATCACGGGCCAGCTTGTCGATCGTACGCACCGGCTGAGGGGCGATTTCCTCATCCTTGAAGCCCTTGTTTTTCAAAAAGGCAACGGTCGTATTTCGATCGGTGCTTATTTTTGCGTGGGTATCCTGAAGGTCTGCGCCGGCCCGCCGGAAACGGAGCACCCATATGGCCCGGTCGGCCATGACTTCCTTCTCCACAAGGCCTTTCACCGTGACGGTGCGAGTATCCGACCTGAATCGCTCGACCCCCTTGCCGATGAAATACCCTCCCACTGAAAAACCAAAGAAAAGACAAACCCCGATAATGATTGCCGCCGAAACCAGATGTCGATTTTCATTGGACGTCATCGGAAGATCCCCCTGCCTGTTTATTTATTTGGTTGCCGCTCATGCAAACGGTAGATGCTTATATCCTCAAAAATGGCGGCTGCCTCCCCCTTCCCCATCGGTACAAAGGCAAGCCAGAGGTAACCATTGGCCATGGCCTGTTCTTTCCAGCCTCCCATCTCTTCGCCATTCCAGAAGACCCGGCATTGATCGCCATTCTTTAAAAATGCCAAGACCCCGGGTGTTGGGTTCGATCCCGAATCGGGCAGAACCCCATTCTTAACCGAATAACCCTCGCCTTTTGTGAAAATACCGGATACCGACACCAAGGCCGTAAAGTATGTTCTGCAATCGAATAAGCCAAACAAGCCGCTGCACGATTTATTGGACATCTGCCGTATATCCGCAAGGACATAACCGGTTTTTTTTGTATCTCCTGATTGATCGCCGTATATCACGGCGGCAGAAAAATCTTTATTGGAAGCCGTATTGACCGATACCTTTACGGTGGCGTAAAAACTCTCTAAAGCAACATCGGATAGTCTGTACATGCAATATCCTGTAAACATACCCTGGCCTGAGGCGGTCATTTCAATTTTCCCATCGTGAATCCGAATCGTTCCAATCTCACAGGGCAAGGATTTACCGGAACCGGCAATGGAGATGGGAACAGCGGTCTTCGAATAAGACGCCAGTGTCTCCTCTAGGGATTTCGGCTGTGCTTCCTTCTTGACGGATGTTCCTTCATTGCCTGTCTGTGTCATTTTCTGATCGGCTATCGATCCCTTTCCCTCTGCTGATGGTCTTTGTTTTTTCAACGCTTCAGGACTGCCTGACGATCGGAAAGAGAAAGGACGGCATCCATGCCGATATTGGGTTTCCCCTTGATTTCGAACGGCAACGCCTCCAGGGTGCCATCTTCTTTGACGGCGCTGACGCGCCAGGCGCCCACGGGGATCACCTCGCCGTCGACGGAATAACTTAATTGAACAGCATCCCCTATCCCTGCCCGACGATCCTTTTCATCCATCCGGATCGTAACCATCTCACCCCGGGTCATGATCACCTTGCCCCTGGCCGTCGGTGACGGTTTATTATCCCGTCTGCGATGCATAAAGGCATCATGATAGGTTAGGAGCTTGCCTTGCGCAGGCGCAGGCGACTCGCCCGCAGGCACAGTTCCTGTAAACAGATGGATCTCCGCCTTCATGTTCACCTGCGGAGGGTTTATACCTACAGCCATGATGGGTTCGGCTCTCACTATTCTTCCCTCGACTGCCGTCACCTGCCAATCGCCGATGTCCAGTTCAACACTGTCCCTCCCCGATCGTCTTGATGATGTCGACCTTGTCTCCGACGGCCGGCAAAACAGGCTCTCTCGGGTCAAGGGCGATGGTCAGACGAAATCCGTCCACGGCAACGACTGTTCCTCGCAGCGTGACGGCTGAAAAGGCGTCCCCAGCCATAAAGAGGCTAAGAACCGCCGCGAAAATCGAAAGGGTCACCATTCTCTTAAGTAGCGCCGGATGTGTTTTTCACTACGCAATTTTCCATAGGATCAGTCTCCCGTTGATCATTTTTTGCTTTTCAATTTTATCCGGAAGCCGGTTCATCAAAATGCTATAAAGTCGTGCAAGAGTCCGTAGACTCCCGGACACCGTCCACTCAACGCAACCGGTTAAACCGCCGCTTGCTCGGGGAGGAAAGCCCCTCCGAATATAAGTTAAAGAGCATTTGGTGACATTTGAGGATCATCGGATCTGAATTATCCTCAACGATATGAACGCGATTCCACCTACCCTCTCGTCTGGTTTGGTTACGATTCAGATAGGAACCTTCATACTGACCCTGACCTGTCTTTCGGACCTTGTAGATGACCTCCCCCTGGCGATAACCCCATCCTTGCCATAAGGAGCTCACTTTAACCGCAACCCCTGAATATTCATTTCCGCTCCTGGTGAATTGCACGGTCGGAAAGTCACCATCTCTGGATTGCCATACCCCCACAAGGTCACAGGGTCCCTCTGTGGTCTGAATAGTGGTTCCGGCCACGCAGTGCATTTTGTCCGCCGACCAGACATATCCCTGTGGGCAAACACACAGACATTGCCGGCGGCATCTTTCCGTCGGGCAAGCTGCCGGGAAAATTCCGAGTGCAGAGCTCTTCGGGTGGGACTTGTTTCTCACATCCGGTTCGAGTGGCATTCCATACATATCCCTGGGGACAACCACAGTTTACATTGCCGTTGGCATCTCTTCCGGTGGGCACACTGCCGGGATAATTGCGAGAGCAAAGCTCTTCTGGCGGAATCAGCTTCTCACAGGCCCTTTGAGATGCATTCCAGGTTAAGCCCTCCGGGCAGACACAGTTGATTTTGCCGTGGGCGGTCCTTCCCTGGGCGACGAGCCCCTGACCCTCTCGGGCGCAGAGCTCGTTTGCACGGACATCCGCCGTGACGCACTGCGTGTTGGCCAGATTCCACTGGAGCCCATCAAAGCATCCGCACAGGGGTTTGCCGGCATTGTTATCCCAATACGCCCGGCTTCCCGGAAACCGCGAGCAGTCCGTGGCGGCCACCTGCTCCTCGCGGGTGGGAATGTATTGGCCATACACCCAGACAGAGACGGCTGAGCCTTTGGACACCCTCGTCCCCGCCGCAGGTTCCTGCTTCTGGGCCGTTTCCGCAAAGCGCCGTTCCGCCGGTCTGCCCGCATCCCGCCTGTCTATGGTCAAACCCCGCCGCTTCCAGCTTTCTCCTGGAATCGGGATAGGAAAGCCCACTGACGTCGGGCACAACCATGGTCTCCACGAAAGGTCCCTAGATGAACAGACTCACCTCCGACCCTGCCGCAACCGACTGTTCCCGGATCGGGGTTCTGTCGTTCCACCGTCCCTGCCTGCTCCCGGTGGAGGCTGAGCCTCCCGCCTGCATCACCGCGGTAGGCCGGTAGCCGCAATGCGCCTCTCGGCGTTTCCCGCCGAAAGACCCACCACATCAGGCACTTTGCGAAGATCCACATACTGAGAGTGGACCGTAAGCGTCACCGTTTCCCCTGCCTTAACCTGTGTCCCAGGGGCAGGCCCCTGTTTTTCTATGGTTCCCGATTTCGCAGCCGTCGGGGCGGGCGAACCAGGCTGCAGGCTCGCCTTCAGCTTGTTTGCTCGAGCCATTTCCTCGCCTCAGCAAGCGATTTCCCGGTGAAGTCGGGCAAGATCACTCCTGCCGGCACGTAGGGGGAATGGACAGTTAACTTAAGGGTTTGACCTTTTTTGAGATATTTATCCGGGCCAGGTTCCTGCCGCTCGATAGCCCCCTCCTGTTCCGGCGTTCTGGCAGGGGATCCGGGAGCAAGGGAATATCCAAAACCGGCACCGGTCACTGCTGCCTTGGCCTCAGCGAGGCGCATCCCTTTTAAGTCCTTGACCGCCCCATAGCGGCCGGCGCAGTGACTGATGGCTTCTTTGTTCGAGCTTAGCAACCACATATTCCTCCATGGTGCAGTGGTCGATGGAATCGAGATACCTTTTGTTGGTCCACAGAAACACCGGATCTATCCCCCCGGTTTCGTGTCTCGACTCAATGACCCCGCCCGCGACCGTGCCGACCACATTCCCTTTGCCGGAGTAACGAACATTGTTCCCTTCGACGGCGTTCTCCGGCGGCCTGGCCGTGGAGATCCATTCACGGATGAGCGCAGCAACATTGCTGTCGCTTTCGGGATCCAATACGCAGGGCTGGACGGTGCAGGTCGTCGATCTGCCGTTGTTGTTCCCGTTACTTGACCGACACTGCCCGAATCAGGCGGCGGGGAGGGCAACGGGCCGTCGTAGCGGCCCGGCCTAGACTTGTAGATGGCGTAAGCATAGACCTTCACATCATCCGAATGGACCAAACGCACAGGGAGCACCCAGAGTGTTTCAGAATTGCGGAAGTGCTCCGCCAGCGCCAGCGGCGGATCGCCGATGACTTCCGACGGAAACACCTCATTGATTGCAAAGACCGATCGTTTGCCGTGTTCCGGAAGCCAATGATCTAACCCGATGGTGTGTGGCCAGAACATGTCCCTCAAAAGTTTGGTCCTCGCCTTACTTTCGAAAGCCTCCCGAGATGGAGGGGCCTGCCGGATCGGCGTGGGAGGGAGAAAGTTAGGCGTGTGGCGAGCATCGCCTTTAACAATCCATTCGACCTCGATTTCCGCGACGTTCTCCTTGCCTGTCACCTTACCCCTCCCATCGCGGATGACCTTGGACCGGCCAAGGCGTATCGTCCTCGGGTATACCACCGAAAGCAGCGTTAAGCCTGTCCACTCCTTGTTCACGGGCTTCAGCTTTCCGTCGCGATCTTTCGTGGCGGGGGTGTAGCGAGCGCTGAGCTCCATGGCGGCAGTAGCCTTTTCGTGGTTCACGTCGAGTCGCTCTATGTTCGACACGCCGCTCCAGCGTGTGACACCTGTGGCTTTGCGCGGCATCGGGAGGTTCTCAACAGGTTCCGCTATGAATCCTTGAAAATAGATCAGGCCCTCCCGGACTTCGAATCGCCCTTCCTCCCGCCACTCACCGGCTTCTACATGACCCTGGCCTTGCCCCATAAGGCCCGCGCCGGCGGAGCGTTTCAACCTTACGGTTTCGAGTACAAAAGTGCCGGGCTCGTGGATGTTGAGCGGGATAACATGACTGACGACTAGGCGACCCGGGCTACCGCAGACAGTGCGGAAGGGAGCCGCTGGATTCTGCTCGCCCGGCGCAACCTGCTTCCAGTCTCCACCGCTGATCTTCTTGCCGGCACCATCCCTAAGGCGGTATCTGAATTCCTCCCGGTAATCTTCACCCAGATCACGCTGGGGTGTAAAGAAAACGACGATGCGGTCGTATTCGTTGAGCGCATCCGCATCCAGCGCGCAGTAGGCTTCCGCCCGCTCCATGGGGAACTTGTCGGGCGCGTCCGCTTTAGACCCACGAACGACGGACTCGATAGGGTGGATCCCGCTGGAGTCAACCCGAACAGTCATTTTGGGATCCGGATAGTCAATAGCTATCATATCTGCGGAAACTTTGAAGACAACCGTTTCTGTGACTCCGGCCTGCACATCTGCGCGTGCATCAAATCTGATGGTAAAAACACGAGATTCCTCTGGCGGCAGGTCATCCGTACCATCTGCTTCAATTCTAATGTTTGTTATCCACCTGGGTTCACCGTAAAGGGATAAAGTCAGATTCTTAATAGACAAATGCTTGTCTGAGTTCAGAACGGCAATCCTCCCCTGGTTGTCAACCGACCCCGCTGTAATGACACCCTCTATTTCGTGCTGAGCAAAACAAAGAGTTACTATGCCAACTGTCAAATGGATAGTCAGCAGCATGAAGAAGATGCCTCTGAACAAATCGCATCTTTCGTACTTTATTATACATGACGCTCTTTCTGCGATTTTGAATATGTTCATGCTACCTGACCTCGATACAGTTAGAAAATTCGGACGTGTTCCTTCGAGGTTCGGTGGCAGTGGCCGTGATGAAATGGCCTTTCGGAACCGGCACGATTGGTTTAAAGCTGAAATTATCGTACCTTCTTTCAGGCACATCAACGGCACCGATGAAGCGGGCGCCTCCCGGCTTTGCCGGGTCACACTGTTCGCTGGAGAAGAACTCCACAAACACTATCTCAGATGTATTTATCAGAGGTGGCTGATCAAATCTTCCATTAACTCTAATTCCGTTAAGCCTATTGATTCTGATTGAAGACAATATGGGTGATTGGGAACTATCTTTCTTTAATCCGGGAGAGAGCTGATTCCTTTATCGCCATTGCCCAAGAAACTATTACGGTTGATTCTGTTGTTGTATCCCAGTTCAATATAAATACCTGCGCCGCAGTTATAGGCTATGGTATTTTTTTCTCTGACTAGTTTTTTTGGATCACGTTCAGTAGTTGCTCCGATGAAGTTATCGCGTGAATGCTCAATGTGCAAACCATGTCCTTTATTACCAAGGTTTTCAACACCCTTTTCATCGGTGCCGATGAAGTTCCCTTGTACAAGATTTCCTCGTGAATTGCCGCTGTAAGGTATGTTACGGAGAATTATACCTGCCCCTCTATTTCCTGAAATGACATTACCCGCTTTGTCATCTGCTCCTCCTATTGTGTTTGCCGAGGAGTGAACATCAATGCCGATTTCGTTAGGGAGTTTTGACATGTGCCGGGCAAGTTAACACCGATGAAGTTACCCTGGATAACGTTCCTCTCTGCATTTTCTACGAGCAGGACACCCTGCTTGTGATTTCCTGAAATACAATTGCCTCCCTCTGGCCTCCCGATGAAGTTTTCATTGGAATCACTAATCAATATTCCAATTTCGTTGGGAACAGATAATACGCCTTCATCATCAGTCCCAATACGATTTCCTTCTATCCTATTTAACTTTGAGTCTCTGTTTCGAATCGCAATTCCCGCTCCCCTATGCCCGGTGATCACATTCCCTGTTCCGGGTTCCGACCCCGCCAATCAAATTGTTAGAAGCGGAAAAAATAGCGATACCTTCCGCTCCGTTGGGCAGACCTCGTTTTTCCATCGACATCAACACCGATGAAGTTATTTTGAATCTTGTTGCCAGATGGAAAGTGTTGAAACCTGTCTTCAAGTATTTCGGGTTGTATAAGAATGCCATCACTGGTATTCCCCGATATAACGTTTCGACCCTTTTCTGTGCCCACTAAATTATGTGACGCCTCTATTAGTACTCCCATGTCATTCCCGGTCTTAATGTAGTAGGAGCCCTCTCCGCTGCGGACGGGCCGAACTTCAAGCATCGTTTTTCCGTCCTTCTTGCTTCCGATAATATTGCTCTGTATCTTGTTGCCTGTGGCGTATGCCCCACTTATGCGTATGCCCTCACTGTTGCAGGAGATTAAATTTCCAGAGTCCCTGTCAACATCTCCGATGAAATTATCAGGGGCATTGTGAATGTGCACTCCAGACATTTCGTTCCCTATAGGCAGGTCTCCATCGCCGTTTGTGCCAATAAAATTCCCTTCTATCCTGTTGAGCCTTGCCGCCTTACCGGTAATGAAAACGCCTGAACCCTTATTCCCGGATATCAGATTGCCTGCATTTTTTTTTGCTCCGCCGATATGATTACCGGGCACTTCTTTCTATATGAACCCCGTGTCCTTCGTTGGGTTCGGGAAATGCGGGGGGTTCTTTTTTCCGGATTAGTTCCGATATGGTTTCCACGCACTTGGTTGCCGCGTGCATTGGCTCCGATGATCTTGACCCCGGACCCTTTGTTCCCTGAAATTGTATTTCCGGATCCGTCTTTCCGTTCCACCTATCCTGTTTTCAGGAGAGTTTTCTATCCAGACTTCCGAGTTCCTCATTTGCAAGTATTAGCAACCCGATTTCCCCAATACCGATATGGTTGCCGAATATCTCATTGAGGGTCGAATTTGTTCCACTAATGCGTATACCAGCACCTTTATTCCCCGAAATGACATTTTTGAACTCCTTCTTCGCGCCTCCAATCGTATTTTTGGAAGCACCCTCCATAAAAATCCCGCCTTTGCCATTGGGTCTCATCCCAACACTATTTTTATCAACACCGATGTAGTTTCCGAATATTTTGTTTTTATCTGAATGATAAAGAACAATTCCACGTCAATCCGTTACCGGATATGATATTGGACACCGGAGACGAGTCGCCGCCGATTGTGTTGGATTCCCCGTTTCTTATTTCAATGCCGGCGCCTCCGTTGGGCACTAATTGATCCCTGAGACCAACACCGATCATGTTACGACTCACCCTATTTCCCGGATCGGGACTTGATACGATGAGGATTCCAGCCTTCTTGTTTCCTGAAACGAGATTGGCCGTGATGTCATTATCACCCGCCTCAACTACAAAGATCCCCGTCAGGTTGCCCGTTGTCGCATCAGCCGAGCAACGTCCCTCAGCATCCAATGGGCACTCTCCCTTTATATTGGTGCCTATGAAGTTTCCCATAACATGGTTTCCAACAGATTCCTTGCCTTTGATCAGAATGCCGGCAACACCGTTTCCTGAAATGAGATTCAAATCTTCCGGTTCTGATCCACCAATCCAATTCGAAACAGAATTCTCGATGACAACGCCGCCTTGGGCGTTCGGCATTGCCATGGTATCTGTGTAATCCATGCCTATGTAGTTCCCTATGATCCTATTCTCGCGCCCGCCCGACAGCTTAATTCCAGCGCCCTTGAAGTTATTTACGATCAACCCGCTGATCGTGCTCTGCCCGGACTTTAATCACCAAGCCATCGACGCCACTGCCGGCGTTGGCTCCATCCCAGTTCAATGCTCGGCAAACAACCTCTAGGGCTTCGACCGCATCCTTCAATCTCTACCGGATCGTTAATGGTTTCGAACGGCCTGGCAGGCCGAATGGTATGTATACGCGCCTCCTTGTTAAAACCAGGATCACTGAGAGGAATGTCATATATCCTGATGATGTTTTTACCCTTCTTTCTGTTTGCCTCTTGAATGAATGCCCGAAGCGTGCATTCTGGTTCGCCTGCGTGGTTTTTTTCTCCGGTGAAACATACCGTCCCCTGGTTTCTGATCCTCCCGATCGCTCGTTGAGTTAACCCTTGCAGAACTAAGTTTCAACGAAATGAGTCCGATATCGGAGCCGCGGTTGAGGTCTGTACCACTTCTTCCAAAAACTTCTTTCTCATTCATTAGCGCCCAAATGAACATCAAACCTATTAATATTCTTATGATATCAGCCGTCAATGCCTTGATTCGTTTTATATGCAAAGCAAATGCATTCATTGCAACTTCCCCCTCCCAAAACCGGACACAGAAACAACCCTGTTTCCCGCCTGTTCCAGACGATTGCTCCCTGTCGCTTAGGAATTCCAGCACCCGCGTGGCACTCCTTCCCAAGACTCATGAACAGAAAGACTTAGACAGCGTCAATAAAATAGCTCTGTACCGTATCGCATAGTTTCATTCGCCATGGAAATTTCCAGGAACAAGATTGATGGTGGCCATTTCCCGGTTACTCACTTTACGTCCGACACGGTATTTTCCCCGATTTTCACCTATATTCTGCAGTTTGCAATGGGCTACAAGGAATACCTCTCTCCACGTCGGAGCCCGTGATCGTTGTCCCCAAAGGAAAGGCGCGCCATCTATTTGGGCCAGGGCTGGCCCCATAGCCCACCGGGGGCCGGCTTCTCCATCTGCCCAGGTCTGACACACCATTCACCGCTGCCGGTCCCATAGGCGGGGACATATCCCTGGGGGCAGCGGACACAGACGGCGCCCGTGTTCACATTCGATTTTACCGTCCAGCCCGGCGGGCAGTTTTTCGAAGCAGGTCGGGGGGTTCCGGCCGAACAACCGGCTATAGCCCTGAGGGCAATGAACGGAAGGCTGTGTATTGGCCGGGATGTGGTTCGGGACGAAATATTGCGCGGGGATTCTGTCCGCTGCCTGGAGAGGAAGAATGCCTGCCCCCAACAATGATATGACGCTCAATACCAATAAACCTTTTTTCATCTGGATACTCCTGTACATGGTGACTTTGTTCACTGACTTCAGTTGTTGCCTCAACAGGCAATAAACTTTAATAGTCTGGAAGGTTGACTTCAAGAAAAGGGTAAAAGGAATTCGGCAAAGCCACCCAAAAGAGGCTTTGGATAAGTGTAGGTATATAAAAAGCTTTTGTAGGAAGTCAAGGCAATAATATAGGTCAGAGATGGGAGGGGAAATCGGACCCGGACGGGGCCTGAAAGATCCAAACAAGGGTAGTTTCGGCTGAAGCTTGGAATCAAACAGCCGCCAGGTGCTTCTTGCCCTTTAAGGCATCGAGCCAGCGCCAGGGGGTCTTGCCCCGGCTCCGGGTGGTCAGGGTGACGGTGCCATTGGGCCGGACAATATGAATATTGTCAAAAATAGCTTTCCGCCCTGTTTTTATGCAACTTGTGGCTTTACCTGGGGGATTGCTTCGTCCGCTCGCAATAACGGGTACCATCATAGACGCCTTTGGCCACCCGCTCAGCTTCCGGGTCGGGATGAAGCCCCAACTTTATCGAAAAAATCCATTAAGTAATTTGCCTTACCTGGTCGGCGGGCGGACCGCCCGCGTTTTTATAAATTCGATATTGGACGTTCGATGTTCGATGTTCATTTTTTCATATTAAGAATCTTCACTTTTCCGGAAGATCGCGGAAGGCCGTCATCTTCCCCAGGCTGTCGGCCTCCAGTACGGCCCGGATGATGGCCCGGGTCAGGCAGTCGGCCGCGGCCCGGCCCAGTTCGTTCAGGGCCTGGGCCTGGGGGGCGGCAAAAAAGCCCGGCGTCTCCGGCAGGGCTTTCCGGCCCGTGGCCAGACAAAAAATCGTATCCCCGTCGAACATGGTGTGGGCCGGACGGATGGCCCGGGCCAGTCCGTCATGGGCCATCTGGGCGATCTTCCGGGCCTGGGCCTTGTTCAACCGGGCGTCGGTGGCCACCACCCCGATGGTGGTATTGGAGGGCGGGGCCAGAAACCTCCCGTCGGGCAAACGGACGGCCCGCAAGCCCTGGGGGCCGAATTCCCCGTTCATTTCCAGGCCGATCTCCCAGGGCTGGCCCGTCTGGGGATTGACCACCGTTCCCAGAGAATTGACCGCCACGATAGCGGCCACGGTCAACCCCGAATCCACCTGCTCACTGGCCGTACCCAGTCCTCCCTTAATTCCTCCGGCCAGGGCTCCGGTACCGGCGCCCACGGTGCCGACCGATACGGCCCCGCCGCTCACCGCTTCACAGGCCGCCTGCCCCCATTCCGGCCCGATGGGAGGCACGAAGCTCGCCCCCCGGCCCAGATCGAATAAAGCGGCCGCCGGTACGATAGGGGCCACCTGCCCTCCTTCCAGCGGAAACCCGCAGCCCCTTGAGGCCAGCCACTTCACCACGCCGTCGGCCGTTGCCAACCCATACACCGATCCGCCGGTCAGCACCACGGCCTGCACTTTTTCGACCAGATTCATCGGGTCCAGAAGGTCGGTTTCCCGGGTGCCGGGCGCGGAACCGCGCACATCCACCCCGGCGACCGCCCCTTCCGCTGCCAGGATCACCGTCACTCCGCTGGCCGCCTCCCGGGAAGTGTAGTGACCGACCCTGATTCCTTCGACGTCGGTCAAGGCATTGTTCGGTCCATGGATCGTCATGATGACCCTCCGCGATTTGGAAATATCATAAAAATCATTTCCACTTTTTATCCTGTAAATCCTGTCTGCTGTTTTAACCCCGGCCGCTTCTACCACCCCCCGCCACCCCCACCGCCCCCTCCTCCACCGGAGGACCCGCCGCCGCCGCTTCCCGAACCCGACGAACCGGATGAACTGGCCACGGCGCTCGCCAGAGAATCCCCCAGGGTTGAGGCCAAGGCCCCCGCGCTGAAGGTGTTCATGGAGCGACTGGAATACCAGTTCGGGGATCGGCCTTCCGCCGCGGCGGAGGACAGCACGTTCGAAAACTGTTCGGCCCAACGCTGCTCCACACCCAGGGCCAGGGCGTAAGGCAAAAATTTTTCGAAAAGTTCCGGGGTCCTTTCCGGGGAATGCATATAATTGAGCCGGTCCTTCTCGGTGGCCTCCAGAAAGATCCGAAAGCCCTCGATCTCGTCCAGACGCTTTCTTCCCAAAGGGGTAACGGCCTTCAAAAGCTGGTAAAAGATCAGGGTAATGGCTATCGAAACGACGAAAAGAATAGCCAGGGGGACCGAAGTGGCCTGAAAGGCCAGGAAATACAGCCCCAGGATTTCCCCTCCCACGAACGGCAAAGCAAATAACGTGAGGAAAACCGTTTGGACTACTTTTCCAAATTTCCCGGGGTCTTTGACAACCTCCATCCAGGATTTGATCACCACCGCCAGTAGGACGGCCACCCCGATGCTCCAGATGGTCAGCCAGAGGGAAATAAAAAAGAACAGCGGGAGATTGCCCTGATCCAGGGCCTCGCGAATTCCGGAGAGGACTACCACCCCCAGGGTCAGAAGCAGTCCGATGGCAAAGTACCAGCGATTGTGCACAAAATAAGCCTTTTCATACCCGTATTCCAGGTTTCGTTTCAGAGCGGAAACGGCGCTTTTGATAACGGCCTGATTGGCCTGGTTAATAAACACTTCCTGCCGCTGGTTGAAGAGGGCGCCGAAGACCTTCTCTTCGTCCGGGGACGCCTGGGCCTTCTTTTCCCCGCTCCGAGGCTGGGCCGAATATTCACCGAAAATCTCTTTGATCGTCAGGTACCCCTTGACCGCCAGATTGATGAGCGCCGCCGTAAAAGCCGGATCGTCATATCCCTGGTTCCAGACATAGCGCATGGCCGCCGGGCTCAGATCCCCCGGGGGCGTATAACGGACGACGATAACGCCCTTTTCCGGGTCTTTCCCCACACGGAACCAGACGACCAGATAATAAGCGAAGATGATCAGGATCCCGGCCAGACCAAAAAGGAAACCCCGGTTGTCCGACACCAGGGCCCAAAACCCGGCTTTGCCGGGGTGGCGTCACCTGGCCCTTGGGCCAGGAGACGGCAATGGTCAGGCCTTCATGCAAAGCCAGCGGCCTGGTCGTGAAAAAACGCACCGTTCCGCTCGCCGGGTCTGTCTCTTGCTGGAAATCCCGACCTGCAGCCCCCTTCACGCCGGTGTAGGCGGCAACGGCGACCACCTTCCCGCCGGCCCCTTCCGGCAGATGCACCACGGCCGAGGCCTTAGTCGATAGGGAAGTTCCAGTCGTTGCCGGTAACGTTCCAGTACAGCTCATCAAACTCCGGGAAAAAGCCGAGCTGCCGATCCGTCTCATAGATGAAGGTATAGGTATATTCCCCGGGAGGGAGGATAACCTTCTTTTCGGCCGAAATAGACCCGCTTCCCATTGGGCAGTCCCTCGAAATGAAACGACTCCGGTTCCCCGTCCCGACGGACCTCGCCGCACGTAAAACCTACCCGCCGGATCAGCCCGTATTTTTCGCGGTAGCGGGTCGGAAAATCGCGGTAGATCCCGCGCTTGATCTGGTCGTTCTCGGCCCTAACAACGATGGTCTCGGTAACGGTCAAGGAGGCGTCGCGATGAATCTTGATCTCGCTGTGAAAGGAAAGGATTTTTTCTTCAGCCTGCGCCGGGGCGGCCATGATCAGGAAGAGATAACCCAACCCCAGCAGCAGGGGATAAAGACAGCCGCTCCTGAAAATGGGTTTTTTAGACACCTTCGAACCGGAAGAGGTCCAGGGCCGGATAA
>CAVTQK010000006.1:0-161369 GCA_963736855.1 uncultured delta proteobacterium | reverse complement strand
CATCTCCTCAGAATCACCCTGGCAGGAGCGCCGTCCGCACCCTGGATGAGTAAAGGCAGGCAGAAGATTTCGTAGCGTCCTGCAGGGATGTCCATCAGGTTGAGTCCCTCCACAATCAGGGCTCCGGTTTTCAGAAGCGTCTTGTGAACAGGCGCTCCGGAATTTTTATAGCGCTCTATGGAAAGGTAGTCTGTTCCGACGAGACATACCCCCTTCTCTGCAAGGAACCGCGCTCCCTTCTCTGTGAGTGAAACGTAATCCTCGTGGAATTCATTTTTAAAAAGAAGGGGCCCGTTATCGGTTTTAAAAAGAACCCTTCTTGCATCAGGCGGAAAGCTTTTATCAATGTCATTTGCGTCAATGGTCTTCCTTCCCCTCATATCCAGGACAAAAGCCTCTCCTATCAAGGTGTCCAGGGGGATTTGATCCACGGTTGCTCCGCCATCCAGATAATGTGCAGGAGGATCCACGTGGGTGCCGATGTGGGTCCCCATGCTCAGGAGGGCAAGGTCAAAGGGGTCTCCCTTTTTCCTTTCGAAATAAGGGGACATCGAAAAGGAGGGATCCCCGGGAAAGGTGACTATCCCTGTCCGCAACGGAACGGTGACGTCGTATAAAACCATAGGCCAAGCCCTTTGCAATTTAAGATGCGGTGCAGGTCGTGGCGACCCAAAAAAGTGCAACAGCAAATATGAAAAAAGCCCTCGGCAGACTCTCATAGCTAAAATATAGCACTTTTTCGATCGCATCAACGATTGTGATGATGATACGCCCTGTCACACGGATGGGGTTGTCAAGGCGGTTCATGGGATCGAACTCTTGGAGAAAATTTTTGAGACGTATCACCGAAAAATTTGATATAGGGTAATGACATGAAAATTGAATTCCATCCCTTTACCATTGATTGATATGATGCGGTTTTTGCGCTCTGGCAGCGGTGTGAAGGCATCGGTTTAAGCGATGCCGACTCGCGAGAGCGTATCCGGATGTATCTCGACCGCAACCCGGGAATGAGTTTCATTGCCGCTTCGGAGGATAACGTCGTCGGCGCAATCCTGGCCGGCCATGACGGCAGGAGAGGATACATCCATCATCTTGCCGTTGCATCCGATTTCCGGAGGAAAGGCATCGCCCGGCAACTCGTGAACCGTTGCTTAAAAGCTTTGACCGATTCGGGCATCCGGAAATGCCATATCTTTATTTTCAACAGCAACGCCGCTGGTATCGCGTTCTGGGGCGCCATGGGCTGGACCTACCGTTCGGATATCGGAGTGATGTCGAAAACCCTTGTTCCCGGGACAGGGGGCGCGTGCTAGCATACAATTTTGCGGTAATATCAAAGTGGTATGTTATTTTCCAGCGATGGAATAGGAGACGGGCATGAAAGAAAAGAAAGGTGAACATCCTTTTGGCGACGCGGGACAGTTGATATCTCTCGCAACGTTTTTGATCGTTTGGGTGGCGGATTCGTTTTTTATTCGCAAATCGACGTTTCTTTCGGAATACGTGCCGCTTTGGATTCGTCTGGTTGTTCTCGGGGTTGCGATGATCCTGGCCATGGTCCTGTTCAAATCCGGCCACGTGGTCGTCAGCCATGAACAACGGCCGAATTATGTATTGACAACAGGAGCCTTCCGGTATGTGCGGCACCCTTTGTATTCGGCAAGTCTTTTGACCTACCTGGGATTGACGGTATCTACGGCATCGTTATTGTCTCTTTTGCTGTTTTCAGGAATATTCGTCTTTCACAATTTTATCGCCGGATATGAAGAACAATTGCTGGAGAAAAAATTCGGAGAAGATTATCGAGCATATAAGAGACAAACCGGGAAATGGATACCGAATTTTTGACGACAGAACGCATGGAAAAAAGCTTTGAGGTTTTTTGGACAGCATAGTTGGAAACTTTCACAGAACTCAAGGGATTGGTTGAAAACCCGCATTATCCGGATCAAAGACGGGACACTTTGGCTGGTCTCAGTGATGGAATGATCGATGCCCCCATCATTGAGTTGATACATGCGTTCAACAGGCTGTCTTATTGTTTCACGCTGCAGTGCTGCTATGGGCATTTTCTCTACGAGGGTCAAAACGATGCTCACAACCTGGATCCCTTGCCGATTACAGATACTATTGCCGAAGTGGAGTACAGGATCGCCTATATCTGCCTTTGTATTGAAAACAGCGAGTTGGGAAGAAGATTGCTTGGGGCTCAGAGTCAAATCATGGCTATCGATCCGAATAACATTCAGCTTTGTTGTGCGGAGTGGTTCTGGGAGAGACAGATCAATTCTTACGCGCTTCAAGTCGAACCTGAAAGGTTCAAGCATCAAGACAGAGCCATTTTACCTTACCAAGAAGCATTGCATATCGAAAAAATCCGAAATGGGTTCTTTGTTAAGCTTCAGGAATTGGTTCGAAAACAGCCGGGGGAAAATAAGTCCGGTTTCACTTCAGACGGATATCTAACGCCCCGGTCTGAAAGCTAAAATACGAAGTTCTACAAGGACTGTTTTAAAATTATATCCGTCCCTGAAATCGCCATAAGCGTGCCCTTGCTATTTGTTGCCCTGGCTATCCGAATCCACTTTTCATTGCTCAGACCTCGCGCCAGTGTTGTAAGAAGCAGGGCGCCTTCCAGCTTTTCACTCCCTATAAGGAACATAAACTGGCGATGGTTGGTAAAGGCAAAAAGGGTCCGGCCATTGGACAGCAGGTAGTTGTATTCACCGGGATACTCTTCAACCATTTGCTCTGTGCTTTTGCACAAGGCCTGGAAGAGCGTCGGAAGTTGGATTGCGTCCTGGTAATAAAGCAACAGGTGATCCCGGAGATACTCAAAGGCTCTGGGCGAGTCGCTCACGGCACACTCGATGGTAGTGTTGTTGCTTCTGTAAGATTCAATAGCCGGTGCTTTTCCGTTATGGGCGAATATCCAGTCGTGACCGCCGAATCTGAGGACAAAGGGATGGGCGTGGCATTCGTCTATGGTGCCGCTGGTACGAAAACGGACATGACAGATAATAATTCTGCTTTTTATCACCCGGGCTAATTTCCGGAAACTGTCGTGAATGTGCCCGGAAACAAAGACACCGCCACCTGATTTCTCAATGAGGGCACTATCCTTCCTGAAATAGCCGATGCCCCAGCCGTCCATGTTTTTTTTTGCCCCGGAGGCAAAAAGGGGCAAAGATTTTGGAGCTGAAAAATCTTTGTTTGCAGAAAGTGCAAAAAGGTCACACATTTTTTTAACAGGGTAACAGGATCAATTTGATTTTAAACATCTCCGGCATATAATACGTCCGGGCCGGCAATGACCAAAAGCTCTCCAAGAGATAGCGGATCCGGCACAATCTGTTGCCATTTGCTTTGGCTAAGACCCTCTTTGATCGTGGTGATCAACAGGATATCTCCCATACTTTGAGACTCTTTAAAAATCATGAACTGTCTGTAATTACAGAAAGAAAAAAGCACCGATTCATTGGCCAGAAAAAAGGAGTATTCACCCGGATAGTCGAACACAAGTTTTTGAATACTGATGCGCAGAGCCATATAAAGACTGATATAAGGGTTTTGATTATGTAAGAACATCATTCGATCTCTTAAAAATTCAAAAATTCTGGCGGTATAGACATCGGCTGTCAGGTGGGGTTTTTCAGTGGTCTGATATTTTTCAATGTGGTTAACGAATCCAACATGGGCAAAAAGCCAATTATGATCCAGAAAGGAGAGTTTGAACGGATTGCGATGGTCAATGTGGCGGCCACCGCTTTTGGGGCAAGTTATATGGGAAATAATGATTCTGCTGTCGATGACCCTTGCCAGCCTTTGGAAACTTTCATGAACCTGCTCCTGGTTGAATACCTGTTCATCAGATTTCTCCGTAAACGCCTGATCGTCACGAAAAAAACCGATACCCCAGCCATTCATGTTTTCTTTGCCCTTTTCCGCAAAGATGGGCAGATACTTTTTGGGTATATGTTGATAGCCTGCGGATATGGCGAAAATATCACACATGATCGCCTCCCTCTTTATGATGAGATCCGGCCCATTTTATATTTTTAATAAACAGTAAAATTTTCGATACCTATATTTAGTGTAATTTTTCCAATTCCCCAATACGATATCATGAAGTGTTCGGACTAGTTTTCTACTCGCTTCATACGGTCCTCATATCCCAACTTTTTGTAGATCATATAGATCGTATTCAGCCATTTGTTAGCCTCAGGGTAAAAACAGATATTAGGGGCATGTCCCTGGCTTAACTCTATAAGAAACTGGGTGAAAATAATCCATTCCATGGCTTCATCAATGTTATTCAGCACAGCCGAGTGGTAGCGAAATTCAATTGTGGAGCGATACCAGTAGGAGTGAAGATTCAGGCCGTGATAACGGGTTTTGTCGTATCGCGGAGATACGGCTGACTGTGGATCATACTTGTTTTCCGGCGAATACCAGAGTCGTTTGATTTTGTCACTACCTTCTTCTGATTCACTATCGCAAACGTCCAAAAAGGCCGTTACATCGATTTCCATTGGTTTACAGGTTTCTGCATTCTGTCGGTGGCCAGGGATAAGAAGGTAAAAGCACTCTTCTATCGGGTAAACCAGTCGAACAAGTTCCTGTAAATGTTTGCAGGTAAACACTTTTGAATCAACACCGTGATGAACATGGAAACCGCAGCTGTTATCAATATTGATGCCTTGGATGTTGCATAGGAACTGGAATGCGTTGTACGCCTGGACCAGGCCCGTGATGCCGTGTAGAATCGGACTGATCAGCTCGGCGCCAAATTGAGTATGTCCTTTGCCTCTGACAGATCCGTCTTTCTCGAAATGCCAGCAATCTCTGTCAGCACCGATGGGAATCCTGAAATCCTCATAAAGCTGCTGAAAATCTCGGCCGTCTTTGGCCCGAGATGAAATACAGTAGGGTTTGATGATATTGTTGTCAATCGGGGCAAGAACATAGTCCAGTCCGAAAAATTCAATCTCTATACCAAATGGACGACCGGTGAAGTATTGCAACATGGGGAACCGGTTCATGAGTTGTAGGACAACGTTTTGAGACAGAGGCATAGTCTGATTTTCCAATTTTCAGTGATTAATGAAACAATAAATAGTAACCTTTCTCCTTTTCAATAATTATAGCATCAACGACCAATATATTCCATACGGATATGTAAAGACCGGATTCAGATCGATTTCGACGATTTCAGGACGGGTTTCAGCCATATTGGCCACCGTCAGAATGCAGTCTGCCAGAGCCTGTTCATCTGCCGGCGGCTGATATCTGTATCCCGAATTGAGTTTATGTCCTCTGCTTTGCCGGATCATTGCAACGGCATGGTTACGGGTTAAGGGGACTGATAGAAGTCGTTTTTTTGTTGGCGGATTAAGTGCGGGACTGAATTGTGTTTTTCCATCATCTGCGCCCCAAGATATGGGAATCTGCAGTTGATAAGGCTCATGAATTTTCAACTATCCGAAGGTGAATGTGCTGTCAACCGGAATTTTATCGGCATGTTGATGAAATTTTCAATCTCATATTTTTTAAGAAATTATATTATAAGCTATTGAATTAATTTTATAATGTTTTTAAGGAAATATTTTCTTGCTAAAGCTCTTCAGACTTGATACATAGCAGCCCGCTCGAAGGAACGGTTATGGAAATAGACCATCAGTAAGACTGTGGAAAGGGGATTCGGCAGATATCGTCATCATGATTTTATAGGGGACAAAGGATAAAGATCCGGGGCAGGTATCTGCCCCGGGAAGAGTGCTCTCAAAGTACAGGCAAGTGCCAAGGAGAGCAGGGTATTATTTTAGTAACCGCCGTTAAGGCAAGAAGACTCAGAAGGAGGAAGGAAGAAATGAAAAGAGTTATCTCGATGTTGGTGATCGCTGCATTTTTGGTAGCGCCTGTGCTTGTTGCTGCTCAGCAGGCTAAGCCTGCCACTCCCGCCGCGCCTGCCGCGCCAGCCGCTCCTGCAGCGCCTGCTGCGACCGTTGCGCCCGCCGCGCCTGCTGCTCCCGCCGCGCCTGCTGCGACCGCCGCGCCTGCAAAGGCCGCTGAGGTCACAGCGAAGAAGGTTGAGCCCGTCACGCTGACCGGTGTGGTGAAAGAGGTCAAGGATGATAAGGGCAAGGTCACCGGCTACGCCCTCAAGACCGAGACCGAGACCTGTGGAATGAAGGGCGAGAAAATTGCCGCCATGTTAGGAAAGAAGGTAGAGGCAACCGGCACTATCGCTACGGTGCAGGACAAGAAGGTTCTGACCGTGGAAAAAATGAAGGAAGTTAAATAACGGTTGTTCTTGCCTGATCAAGTGAGAAGAGGGGGGCGAAATGCCCCCCTCTTCATTTTTTGTTCTTAAAAAGCCCGCCGAGTTCCCACCTTTGGTTTCCGTCAGGATTGCTCATCGTAAACGCATTCGAAGGCCTTGGTGATTCTCTGTGCATTCATCCTATGAATTGGTTTCAAAATATTCAGGGTATTTTCCGAATCGCTTCTATGCGGGATTGAAGCTTTTTAACCGAAATGGGGAAGGGGGTTTTCAGCTCCTGGGCGAACAGGGAGACTTTGAACTCTTCGATGAGCCAGAAGAATTCTTCTGTGGCCTTTCGTTTCTCATCGGAAGTAGAAGGTGCCAGACTTTTGAGCATCTTATTCAGCTCTGCCGAAAAATATGATACCTGTTTCGAGCGCTCCTGATCTTTTTTCAAATCGAGAACCCCCTTTTTTGCGCGAACCGTTACGGTCTGAATGTAGCGCGGCAGATGCAAGAGCCGCTGGTCGTCATAAAGCCGAATAAAGGTTTCCGGTACCAGTGTATCCAGATCTGCTCGAAGGGCTTGAAGAAACGCCAGGATGCCCGCGTTTGCATGATGAGCGCGTTCCAGAGTGTGCAGGTTTTTCCAGGCCGCGTCTAGGGCTTCAAGTACTCCCACGGCTTTTTTAAAGATTTCAAGGCCTCTGGAGTGGATCAAAGTGGAAATCGTTTCGGATGAGATTTCAAAGTCCATTCGGGTTCGAATGGATTGTCGGAAAAGATCGGATGAAACGCGCCGGAGGACCTGATCGCTAATTCGATTTTTTCTGTCGAAGCGTTCAGCACCATAACCCGGCAATTTTGACGAGGCGATGGATCGGCCCAATTCCTTCAAGTGTTTGGAGAGCCGCACCTCAAAAAGGGCTGCGACACCTTTCGGATGTGATGCCTTTGCTTCATCTAAAAAGGAAAAGAGTCGCAATCGGACTCCGGCCTGTCTTGGATCCTTTTCAAGCGCCGGAAAGAAGAGCCACTCCCCCTGATCCCGGCTTTTGAAAGTAACCGTTTCCGGAAGATCCCCAAAGATCCAGTCGGTAAATCCCATTTTTCTCCCGTTTCATTTTCGCTTCCCTCACATCTTCAGGGAGCCTGAATGCCTTCCGGGTTTCCGGATCGAATCTGAGGGCTTCCGGCGCCCTCCCGGAATGGATGCACCTGCCGTCCGGTGTTTCAAAAGCGATCCGCATGCGCAGATGCTCGGGAAGGGTTTTCAGGGGCCAGGCGTCTTCCGGAACGGAAACACCGAAGCGCTCCTGGATGAAGCGACTCAAGGCGCGCGTCAGCGATGAATCCAAAAGGGGTATTTCTTGCGGCAGGATATCCAGGAAAGAGGACAGGGGCGGAAGTGATTTTCGGTATTCTTTGGGAAGCCCTTTGACCAGGCATTCGATTTTTTCAGGGAGCAAACCTGGAACCAGCCATTCCAGTTTCTCTTCGGGGATAACCGGGGCGAAGGAATAGGGGACATGGAGCGTTATCCCGTCATCGTCTTCTCCCGGGTTGAAGCGATAAGTCAAGGGGAAGGATCTTTCATCCAGGAAGAGGGTGTCGGGAAATTCGGAAAGCCTTTCCGCACTCGGGACATAGTTGACCAGATCCTCGATGGTCATGCGCAAAAAAGAATCCGACTCTATTTCGAGGATCAGTTTTTTCAGGGATTTCGGATCAAACACCCTCTTCAGGCGCTCTGAATAAAATGAGAAGATCTCTGAGTCTGAGACTTTGATATCGCGCCGTCGAAGCTTGTGTTCCAGGTTCTCCACGTGTTGGATCCGCTCCCGATTGTGCATCAGAAACGGGAGGGTATATTTCATATTTCCGGCCATAATGGCATCCCGGATGAAAACGGCGCCGGCTTTTTCCGGGTCGATGGGGCTGTAGGGAACCGGACGGCCGGGCTCGATCAGTAGCCCGTATAGATGCACCCTTTCCATGGCCATCACCGCTTCCTTGCCTTTCGACCAGAACGGCTCGTCATATGTGTAACGGCACTGAGTCTTGCCGACGGGCTCCAGCCAGGTGCTTTCGATGTTGGCTGCCGTGCGGGCAAAAACCCTGGACGTTTCGACGATTTCTGCTGCAACGATCCATTCCCCGCCCCGATTGAAAAGCCCGGATCCCGGGAAGAGCATTACTTCCTTTCCCTTGGCGGCGACGAAGATGTTTTTTTCTTTTCGAAAAGCGATGTTGGAAATAAAGCCGCTTAAAATGGATCGGTGGATCCTGCTGTAAGCTTCGCTATCCATTTGGAGGGCTCCGTCCGTGGTGATGGGGGCCGCTTTTACAGTTTTGAGAAGACCGGTTTCATCGAGGATGTCCAGTATCTGGGAGTGAATATCCTGCCAATCCCGCATCCGTCTGAAAGACAGAAAATGCTTTCGGCAGAACCGGCTCATCGTTGAAGTGCTCCCGATTTTTCCAACATTTTCCTGAAAGCGATTCCAAAGGATGAGCAAGGTCAAGAAGTCGGAGTCCGGATGGACAAATTCGCTGTGCGCTTCCCGGGCCTCCTGTTTCTTGCCTAGAGGGGTTTCCCTGGGGTCCGGAATGCTCAGGGAAGCCGCGATGACGGCCACGGTTTCCAGACATTTTTCTTTCTTTGCCTCCAGCAGCATTCTGGAGATCCTCGGATCCAGGGGCATTCTGGCCATCTTGCGGCCGGTTTCGGTTAAAACCGTTTTGCCGGAAGGGTTTTTTTCAATGGCTCCGAGCTCCGTTAAAATGTCATATCCGCTGGCGATCCATTTGGGGGAAGGTTTGTCGATGAACGGGAAATCCGACGGATCCCCCATATCGAAGGCTATCATCTTCAGGATCACCTCAGCCAGGTTCGAACGAAGGATCTCCGGGGGCGTGTAAAGAGGCCGGGATAGATAATCGGTTTCTGTAAAGAGGCGGATACAAACTCCTTCTTCCATCCGTCCGCATCGCCCTTTCCGCTGATCGGCGCTGCTTCTGGAGACGGGAAGGATCGGGAGAGCGTTGGTGCGGGAAGACGGTGAAAACCGGGAGATGCGGGCCAAACCCGTGTCGATCACGTAACGGATGCCGGGGATGGTGATGGAAGTTTCCGCCACGTTGGTGGCCACGACGATCTTCCTTCCGGATATTGCCGCAAATACCTTTTTTTGATCGCCGGCAGAAAGGCGGGCAAAAAGAGGCATCACCGTGGTCTTTTTTAGGCGCATCCCTGTAAGGATTTCGCAGGTCTCCCGGATATCGCGTTCAGTGGGCATGAAAACAAGGATGTCTCCGAAAGCACCTTGTCGAACTAGGTTCTTTACCGCTTCTGAGGCTATTTCAGTATAAGGTGTATCCTCGTTATCCTCTTCTTCATCCACGGCATAGCGGACTTCGACCGGATAGGTGCGGCCGGAAACCTCCACCACCGGGGCGTCATCAAAGGCTTTGGAGAATTTTTCCGTATCGATGGTTGCCGACGTGATTATGAGCCTGAGATCTTGTCGCCTTGGGAGAAGGCTTCTCAGGTATCCGAGAATGAAATCGATATTGAGGCTGCGTTCATGGGCCTCGTCGATGATGAGGGTGTCGTAAGTCAAAAGCCGCCGGTCCCGGGCCGTTTCGGCCAGGAGGATCCCATCGGTCATGATTTTAATGAAAAGGTCTTTTCCGGTTTGTTCCTGGAACCGGATCTTGTACCCCACGGATCGGCCCATGGGTTCACCCATCTCTTCGGCGATGCGCTGGGAAACCGTGATGGCGGCGATCCTCCTGGGCTGGGTGCAGCCGATGACGCCGGAGAGCCCTCTCCCGGCTTCCAGACAGAATTTGGGGATCTGGGTGGTCTTGCCGGAGCCCGTCTCTCCCGACACGATCACCACGGGATTCTTTTGAATGGCCTGGATAATCTCTTCCCGGTGCGCCAGGATGGGAAGATCCACAGGGTATCTAAGCGAGGGCCGATGGGTTTTCCGATAAAGCTGCTGCTTGATAGAGCCTTCAAGGCGGCGTTCGATGGCGGATAATTCTTTTTCCAAAACCTCTGGATCCGGATGGTGCAGCAGGGCATTTTTCACCCTGTTGATTTTGCCCAAAAAATCGGGTCGGTCGGCCGACATGGTCAAGCGAAGGCGTCGGCGAATGAGGTTAATGCGATCGGAAAGGGATTGGACCATAATAAATTTGTATACAGGAAGTGGATGAATATCAAGATGGTGGATGTTTAGGTGTATGGATTGGAAGATTTTCAAGTTTTTGACATTCGGGCTTATATCTGCAATGATTTTCAGATGCATCGATCCAGCTTGTCTAAATGTTACTACTTTTAAGGAGAAGTACCCATGGAATTTGTCATCATCGGAGGGGATGCAGCCGGCATGAGTGCTGCCAGTCGCGCCAAACGCAACCAACCCGAGCTTTCCGTCACTGTTTTCGAAAAAACCCGGGATGTTTCCTACAGCGCCTGCGGCATGCCGTATAATATCGCCGATCCGAACCGGTCGATGGACGATCTAGTGGTTCGCCGCGCCGATGTTTTCCGGAAAAAGCAGGGGATCGACTTGCATACCGGGCATTTTGTGGAACGGATCGATCCGGTTAATCGGCAGGTCTTTGGTACGGATATGGATGGGAATCGGTTTCAAAAAGCCTATGACAAGCTGCTGATCGCCACAGGCGCATCCGCCATAGTTCCGGATATCCCGGGAAAAGACCTGCCGGGAGTCCTGGTTCTCAAAAGCCTCGAAGATGGCCGGAAACTCAAGGATTGGATCGCCGGCACCTGTGTAAAAAAAGCCGCCATCATCGGTATGGGGTATATTGCCCTGGAGATGGCGGAGGCACTGCATACCCGGGAAATCGGCGTCGAGATGATCAAGCCCCGGCCGGTTTTCTTGCCCTGGATGCCGCCGGATTTGGTTGGCGTCGTCCGGGAGGAGGTGGAAAACCGCGGCGTCCGGTTGCATCTAGGTAAGAGGGTGGAACGCATTGAAACCGCTGAGAAAGGACTTCGGCTTGTTGCCTCTGACGGGGTCCTGATCGCGGACATGGTTTTGATTGCCGTCGGGGTATCACCCAACAGCCAAATGGCGGCAGAAGCCGGGCTTGAATTGGGGCCCCAGGGTGCCATCGCCGTAGACAAGTATCTGAAGACCTCGAATCCGGACATCTTCGCCGCCGGCGATTGCGCCGATGCATTCCACATCGTAACCGGGAAAAGGGCCTATATTCCTTTGGCTCTGAGGGCGAATCGGGCCGGGTGGGCTGTGGCAGACACGGTGTGCGGTAAGGAGACCGCCCTGCCGGGTATCGCCGGAACCGCCATCTTCAAGGTGTTTGACCTGGAAGTAGCCCGAACCGGCCTGAGCGGGAAGGAAGCCGAAGCTGCCGGTTTTCAACCGGTGATGACCACCATTCAGTCACGCTCGCGGGCCCATGCCCATCCCGGGGCATCCACCCTCTGGGTCCACATGGTGGGTGACAAGGCTTCCGGCCGCCTGCTGGGCGTCCAGATGGTTGGAAAAGAAGGAGCCGCCCACCGGATTGATGCCCCGGCCGTGGCCCTGCATGCCCGAATGACCGTGGCCGAGTTTTACCAATCTGATCTGGCGTATGCACCCCCTTTCAGTCCGGTCTGGGATCCCATGCTCACCGCCGCCAACCAACTGCTCAAGGAAATGACATGAAGTCTTATCGGAAAGAATTGTGGTTCCAGGTGCTTACCCGCCGGGGCTTTGTCAACATCACATCAGAAGTGGAAAAATGCATAAAGGAAAGCGGGATTCAGGAAGGCCTGGTCCTCGTAAACGCCATGCACATTACGGCCTCGGTCTTCATCAACGACGACGAATCCGGACTTCACCACGATTACGAAGTCTGGCTGGAAAAACTTGCTCCCCACGAACCGATTTCCCAGTACCGGCACAATGTCGGAGAGGAGAACGCCGACGCCCACATGAAGCGCCAGATCATGGGCCGTGAGGTGGTGGTGGCCGTTACCGACGGGAACCTCGATTTCGGTCCATGGGAACAGATATTTTACGGTGAGTTTGACGGCCGCAGAAAAAAGCGGGTCCTGATTAAAATCATCGGTGAGTAGCCCGATCCGGTCGAAATGAAAAAATGCTCCTTACCGGTGCATCAGTTTCTGGAAGATTTGACCATCAGTACTCCGGAAAGGATGAGGGCCGTAGCTGCGAAAACATACCCATCTAATCGTTCGTCCAGAATCAGCCATCCTAAAAATACCGCGATGACGGGATTGATATATGCGAACAGGGAAACCTTGGCGGCCGGAAGCTTGGTCAGAGAATAAATATAAGACCCGTACCCGACAATGGAGCCGAACACGATCAGATACGCCATCGCCCCGAAACCGGCCATGCTGAAATGAAAACTTCTGGTCTCCTGCGCAACGATGCCGATTCCGATCAGAACGATTCCGGCAATCACCATCTGTGCGGCGGCTGCCATCAGGGGTTGGCTATTGACGGGTCTATATTTGGAATACAGGGATCCGATTGCCCAGGAAAACGGTGCAAAAAACAGAACGAAGATCCCCCACAGATAGGTCCGGTCAAAAGAGGCATTCAGGTCCGGGTAGAACAACAGGACAAGTCCTGAAAATCCGATAACGATACCGATAACTTTGCGGGTATCCAGAGGGTTGCCGGTCGGCAGCTGCGCCTCGATGCCCGCCATCCAGAACGGCAATGTCGCCACGATCAGGGCCGTCAGACCGCTGGGGACCCATTGCTCGGCCCAGACCACGCAGCCGTTGGCTATAACCAGAAGCATGACGGCGACGACGGCTAAATTCAGATACTCCCGCCGTTCGGGGAAAGGGACTCCACGGATCCTGAGAATCAGCAGAAAAAGCAATCCGGCGGTCAGCCACCGGATTCCGGCAAAAAGGGCGGGCGGCAGACTTTCAACGCCGATGCGGATGGCCAGATAGGTGGTTCCCCAGAAAAAACAGACGGATAACCATGCCCCGTAGGCCTTGAGCGTCTCTTTCTGTTCCATTATTGCATCCGATAGGTCATGATGTTAACTTTTGATGGCAAAGTAAAAAGTCCAATTTCTGCGTTGCGCTTCATCCCGTTGCGATTTCGACGTACGATAAGTACGCCTCATCACACGGGATTCGCGACGCCTTGAACTTGAACTTTTTACTTTGCCATCTGATTTTCGACTTTTTACGAGTTCGTCAATTTTTGAAGGATCTTTGAGTTCATTCCGGTTGACTATCCGTTTTTCCGGGGAAAAACAACTCGGTTATCCTAGACGAGGAGGGGAAGATGGCATCGAGAAAGAAGATCGGTCTGGCATTGGGCAGCGGCGCTTCCCGGGGCTGGGCTCACATCGGGGCCATTGAAGCGCTCGAAGAGGCCGGGGTTGCCGTCGATTTGACCAGCCGTCTTTTTCCACGCAAAAGAAAGGTCAAAGAAAAAAAACACGGCATCCCCCACGAACTTAAAAGGGAGCTTTTAAAAAAATTAGCGGCTTACTATGATCATGCCGAATCGGGTTTCAAAGCTAAAATCGGTGAAATGCTCAAAGGAGAAAGCGAAGCTCCGGACATCGTGGAAACCGTGTTGGCCTCCGTCAATATCGTGCAGCAGCGCATCGCCGGAATCAACCTGGCCGTGGATCCTCCGGATGTGCTCATCCAGCCGCGCCTGGGCGAGATGAAGATGCTGGAGTTCGACCGCGTGGAACAGGCCATTGAGGAGGGATATATCGCCGTTAAGGAAAAGATCGAAGACATCCGGATGCGGATGGAAAATCCATGAGGTGCGCCTCTGACCTCCTGCAAATACCCGGTGCGCCTCATGATAATCAGGCAGCGAAGTTCAATATAAGTTTTGGAATATCAACTCAATGAAACGGGGGCATTTCAAATCCCGTGGTGCTGAAAGGTGCCCATTTTCATGCAGTTGCTTTAACGGAACAATCAAACAGGGAGTCAATCCCCCATTTTGGCCATGTAGTCGTCGTACAGGGTCTCCAGCGCCAGCTTGTGCTTGGCCTCTTCCTGGCACAGGATCTTGAATACCTTTTTAGCGGCATCGGTTTCTGACTTTTTTAAAAGGTCGTTATAAAGTGCCAGGGCCTTTTCTTCCCGTTTCATGGCCAGCATGAGGATTTCGTTGTATCCCATCCCTTTCTGGTAGGCCGTTTCTATCACATAATCGCTTCGCTTGATGTCCGGAATCCATTTGAATCTGTACTCCGAGACCGTCTTATCCGTCTGGCCGCTCTTGATTTTGGAAAGCATGTCAAAGTGTTTCTGCTCTTCCTTGGCGAAGTCTGCAAACATTTCCTTGGATCCGGACAGGGATTCCTTTTTGGACAGAAAGCGATAGAATTCCACGGCCTCTTTTTCCTTTTCCATGGCAAAATCGATGATCTCTCCCACATTTTTAAACTGCATGGTCGTTTCCCTTCTCATTGTGATGGTGATGGATTCAACTTTTGAAAATCTATAAACAATATCGAATCGGGTGTCAACCGCCAGAGACGGGGGTCTGCTTGAAAAAATCGCTTGCGCAATTTAGTTCGGCGTAGCCCTCCGTTTCTGAATTTATGTCCCAAAAGTTGGATTGAATTACGCTACATGGTAGGATGAGGCGCTGGTGGGGAATGGAGGGAGTCCGCAGGGCGACCGGAATTCCCCACCAGCCACCCTGGGAAGGAGAAGCAGACCATGATTGCGAATTCAAACGGTGTTCAAGATGACAAGAAGTCACGGCGGTTTTTATCGCCGGAGAAAAAGTTCCAGATCTTTTTAGAAGCCCAGCGAGGCGATGTGCTTGCCGCCGAGGTGTTACGGCGGGAGGGTCTGTACTCGACGGATCTGGCTCGGATCCGGCAGAAGGTGAAAGAAGGAGCTTTGGAGCGTCTTTCCGCGACCTGGGGCCAAAAAGAAGATGGTCTCTTTGGAACAATACGAGGCCTTAAAACAGGAACTGGAGGAAAAGGAGCGGGTGTTGGCGGAGATGGCTCTGGAGGTGGCCATCTTAAGAAAAAAAATGAATGGGGGTTCCTGGGAAAGATAGAAGGGTGTTGGCTTGAATCGGATCGAAAACGGGAGATTGTTTCCAGCACCGTGCAGGGAAAGGAAGAAGGGACCCCCGTGAGCCGGACATGCAGGATGTGGGCGATCCAACGCCGTAGGGTGACCCGGTGGCGCGGCCGGTTGACACAAGGGTTGCCCCTTGAAAACGGAAAACCGGGCCCCAAATAACCGGCCCATCGGCTGTTACCGGTGGGAAGACAGGCGGTTTTGGCCATGGCCAAAGAAAAGCGGTATGGCGATGCCGCCCACGATTCGCGAAATTTAATCCGGAATTTTTGCAATTTTGGCATGGGGGTAGTGCCAAGAACATTTTTACAACCTGTAGTTGCCCGTTTTTATTGAAGAATAAAAATTGAACTGTTAAAGATCAGCTAAACACAACTTTCGAACATAGCTCGGTTGAAATAACAAAAACCCGGCTTTATTAAAAACCCGGGTTTTATGGTATTAAACGAAAAAAATAAAAAATTGATTATTGCATTATAGGACGAGGGAGAACTTTGGCGCGTTCAGCAATCTCGGGAACTCTATGTTCCCATTCGATCGCCATCATATGCACGCCTGCAACCCCTTTCATTCCTTTGAATTCTTCGATCTGTTCCAGGGCCATTTTAATTCCTTCCTCTGCCTGATCTTTCTTATCAACCCCCTGGAGTCGCTTGATGATTTCATCGGGCACATCCATTCCCGGAACCTTGTTCTTCATGTATTTTGCCATCCCGACATTTTTCATGGGTGTAACTCCAGCCAGGATATAACACTTTTCCGTCAATCCCATATCATTGGCTTGTTGGATAAACTTCCGGAACCTCTCCATGTTATAGATGCACTGGGTCTGAATGAAGTCCACCCCGGCTTTGATTTTTTTCGCAAGGCGGTAAACTCGCCATTCAATGGGCTCAGCAAATGGATTTGAGGCTGCGCCGATGAACATCTTGGGCGGTGGTTTCAATTCAGCGCCGCTTTGAAATTTTCCTTCATCACGCATCTTTTTAACCATGCCGATGAGTTGCATTGAATCAATATCAAATACCCCCAAGGCATTAGGATGGTCTCCGAATACACAATGGTCGCCGGATAAACATAAAATATTTTTTATGCCCAGCGCGCTTGCCCCTAAAATATCACTTTGCATTGCAAGGCGGTTTCTATCCCGACATACCATCTGGTAATTGGGTTCAATACCCTCCTGAAGTAAAACAATACAAGCTGCCCAGCTTGACATGCGTACAACAGCGGTCTGATTATCTGTGATATTTACCGAATCTACATTGCCTTTTAAAAAGGATGCTTTATGTCTTACTTCATGGGTATCGGCACCACGCGGCGGTCCAAGCTCACCGGTAAAGGCAAAGTGACCTGCTTTTAGAACCTTTTCTAAATTGCTTCCTGCTTTTAATTCAGCGTTCATCTCGGATTCCTCTTATGTTTAAACGTATTTGGTTGAAAAAAACCATTAAACATATCTTACCTCGATTTAATTACATATCTATGCAGTCTCCGGTTTTTTATACCCGGGCTGGATCACAGTTCTTGGCGTCTGATTCTGCCATTCCTGAATCGGGACTATATCAATTATATTATTGAGTCGACCTTGACCCGATAATCTTTCCCATATCATATACCAGGCGCAGGGTTGATCCTTATTGATTTCACATGAGCCTTTATTTGTGCCGCCACACGGGCCATTGTAAAGACCTTTGGCGCACATGGTTACCGGACAAATACCTGCCGTTATCCCTAAAACACAACTTCCGCAGGAACGACATCGCTCTTCATACCATCCCACTGCCTTATTGACTCCAATAAACGTGGTATTCACTGCAGGGAAAACCGGAATTTTCGGATATCTCTCCGCCAAAAACTGAACTCCAGCTCCACACGCCATGGTGAGAAGGGCTTCATAATCCTTTACTATGGGGTCCAGAACTTCCATGTATTCACTGTCACATTGACGTTCCACTGTATATGAACCGATATCGATGGGGTTATTTTCGATTTTTCTTGCCATGTCCAGTTCAGCATTTAGTACATCAACCTCTTTTTCGCCCCCTGCCAGACAAACCGCCACGCAAGTTCCGCAGCCAACGTTAAGGACTTTCTTATAGCCCTTAACCATTTCCTTTATCTCTTCAAAGGGTTTCCTTTTTGCGATGATCATATTCCCTCCAGTATTATTCTTATTCCATTTCAGGATGAAAAACCATCATATCCTTCAGGTCGTCTCCCAAATATTCTCTTTCTTTTGGCCCCAAAATACCCAGTGCAAGGCAAATAATTGTCCATAAATGAACCGTATGGTAGCCTCCTTCATAATGTTCGGACAAATCGTGCACCTGCGCATGGCAATTATGACAAGGTGTGATGCAATAATGAGCACCTGTTTCCATAATCTGCTCAAATTTTAATTTGCCATAAGCTCGACGGGCTTCCGGTAAACCGGCTTGAAGGAAACCACCCCCTCCGCCGCAACAGTAATTGTTGGATCGGTTCGGTTGCATATCAATAAAATTTTCTTCACCCACAACTGTTTTAACCACGAAGCGAAGGTCTTCGGCTACCGGATCTCCAAAACTTTTACGCACTAATTGGCAGGGATCCTGAACCGTAAACTTGATTTTAAGGTCTTTGTTCCATTCTGAATTAACCTTGAGTTTGCCTTCCCGAATCCATTGCGCATAATATTGAATGATGCTTTTGATTTCAAACTTGTAAGGAATGTTGAATTTTTTCAGTCCAGCCCGGACTGCAAATAGTTCGTGCCCTCACTCCGTATTGAGCCAGACTTTACAGCCCAGATCATCTACCGCTTTTGCTTTGACCTGGACAATATGCTTCCAGCCCTCGTCATCTGCTATGAATAAACAATAGTTTTCCGCAGCCCAGCCTTTGGTTCCATATGTCCAATCTGCGCCAACCAGATGAAGGATTTTCCATAGCGGAACCATTTCGTCGGGTTCTGTAACCGGCTCTCTTGAATTCTGATTCAAGAAAAATTCTGCACCCTGCTTGTTGATGGGAGCCTGCATTTCTGCAAGTTCAGGTTGTCCTTCCCGATATTCTTCCAGCACATCATTGACAACAAATTCAAAATCTTCTTCAGTCGCTCCCATGGCGCTACACGTATCGCTTCTTAACGCCATATCACATGAACCTAATATGCCTTTGGGTCGAGTTTCTACTAGGCCAGCTTTTCCGCATATTAAAGACCAATTGTGGGATATCGATTTTCATAGGGCATGCGACCATACATCGCCAGCACATACTGCACATCCATGCCCATTGTAGTGCTTAACAATTCTTCATCCATTCCAAGAGCAGCCATGCGAAGCACTTTCCTCGGATCAAGCCCTTCCAACCCTGTCGCAGGGCATCCCGAGGAACAGAGCCCACACGTCAGACACATGTTCAGGTGTCCTTCTTCAGGAAGGATCTCCCTGACTTTGTCCAAGAACTTGCTCTTCTTCTTTCCCCCGATTTTAATGACTTCTTTCTGTGCCATAGTTGATCCCATATTATTTAGGTTGTTGTGTATTTCTTTAATGGATTGGGTCCCAGCGCTTTGATATTTTCGGTCATTTCTTTTGCATATGCAGCAAAAGTTGGACCTTCACCCGATGTCAGATTATACATCCTGACCCTATCACCCTCCAACCCTACCTCTTCTGAGAAGTTTTTTTACATATTCAACACGCTCCCGGGCTCTCAGGTTACCTGCGTTATAATGACAAGCCCCTTCCAAACAGCCCACGCAATAAACGCCATCTGCGCCCTTTTGAATCGCCCTTAGAAGGTGCATGACATCAACTTTTCCGGTACAAGGCACCCGGATTATTTTGACGTTCGTTGGATATTCCAGTCGCATGGAACCTGCCAGGTCCGCGGCTGAATATCCTCAATAGTCACAGCAAAATGCAATAATTTTAGGTTCAAATTCTGCCATTACATCCCCTCCGCCAACAATGCGTCAATTTTACTGGTTATTTGATCATCCTCATAGTAACTGAGTTGTATTGTTTCCCTCGGACAAACACACGCACAAATGCCACACCCATGACAGAGCGCCTCATCAATTTCAATAACCTTTTCCTTTTCATTAAACACTGGCACGCCAAATGGGCATGAACGAACACATGTTAAACACTTCACACAATGATCCGTATCAACTTTAGCTGTGATTGCAGAAAGCTTGAGTTCTGACTTGGCAAGGAATGTCATCGCCCGAGAAGCGGCTGCTTGCGCTTGGGCAATGGTTTCAGATATCAGTTTCGGCGAATGGGCAGTACCGCAGAGGAAAATACCCTCGCTGGGCATGTCCACAGGTCTGAGTTTCACATGGGCTTCTATAAAAAAGCCTTCAGGGCTTCGATTCAGTTTCATGATGCCGCTGAGTTCATCGGTATCCGCTGCAACTACGCCTGCGCTCAGCGCTAGAATATCTGCTGAAATCTCTATGTCTCTCTGCAACACATGATCCTTCACTCGTACAACAAGACCTTCGGATGAGCTACTGACGACCGGTGGTTCTTCCTGCTCAAAACGAATAAATATGACGCCGCGATTTCTGGCTTCTAGGTAATAATCTTCCAAAAATCCGTAAGTTCTCATATCCCGGTAAAGCACAAAAATCTGACAATCCGGGTTTGTTTTTTTAATTGTCAAAGCATTCTTTATTGCATTCTGGCAACAGATACGAGAGCAATTTTCATTTTCTTCATTCCGAGAACCAACACATTGAATCATGACCGCTGTTGAAATATCTGAAGCACCCTTTTCCTCCAATCGTTTGCCCAGTTCCAACTGAGTAACAACGCGTGGATCTTCTCCATAATGGAATTCCTTGGGTCGATATTCTTTAGCTCCGGTTGAGATAATAATTATGCCGTGCTTAATTTCCTGTTTTTCTCCTCCAACCGTGACTGTTGTGACGAAATTTCCTTTAAAGCCCTTAAATTCAGTAATACGGGCGTCCGTATATACTTTGATTTTGGATTTGTTTTTCACTTCTCCGATCAATTTTTTGAGGTATGCCTGGATGTCATCTCCTTCAATGGTATGAAAAAGATTTCTTGCCATTCCACCGAGTTCTTTTTCCTTTTCCACAAGAGCGACATCATACCCCTGTTGTGCAATCCCAAGCGCGGCATTCATACCGGCAATCCCGCCTCCGATGACAAGCGCCCGCTTGGTTACTGGGATTACTTTTTCTTTGAGGGGATTTAAACTGGCAGCTCTAGACACCGACATGCGAATCAATTCTTTCGCTTTTTTCGTGCCGAGATCCGGATTATTTGCATGAACCCAGGAATCCTGATTGCGGATGTTAGCCATTTCAAAGAGGTACTTATTTAAACCGATACTTTCCATCGTGCTCATAAAAATGGCTTCATGGGTTTTAGGGGTGCATGCAGCCACCACTACACGGTTAAGATTGTTCTCCTCGATATCTTTCTTCATTATCTCCTGAGAGTCCTGGGAGCAGGTAAAGAGGTTTTGCTTGGCAAAAGCCACATTAGGAAGGCTCTTGGCATACTCCACCAATGCATTACAATCCAGAACACCCGCAATATTTATGCCGCAGTTACAAACAAAAACACCTACCCGCGGTTCCTTATTTGCAACATCAATTTCTTCAGGAACTTCGACTTTTTTAGTTAGCGTATCGCGACCTTCGGCAATGAATGTGCCCGCAGCGCACGCCGCAGCACTTGCTTCAGTAACCGAACTCGGAATATCCTTTGGTCCCTGGAAGATACCGGAAGCATAAACGCCGGGTCTTGTGGTTTCAACCGGGGCAAATGTCGGAGTTACAGCAAAATTATGGGGATTGAGTTCAATGTTGAGCCGTTTTGCCAATTCAATTGTTGACTTGGGTACTTCCAACCCAACCGACAGAACCACCATGTCAAAAATTTCTTCCTGAATTTGACCGGTCTCATCTGCATATCGGATGATTAAATTTTTATTGTCCCGCTCCTCGTTAATGGTATGAACTCTGGCTTTAACAAACCGAACACCGTTTTTATGACGAGCACGGTTATAATATTTTTCATAATCTTTTCCGAATGTCCGGATATCCATATAGAATACAGCGCAATCCAGATCGCCGTGGGAATGTTCTTTGGCGATCATCGCCTCTTTGACTGCATAGGTGCAACAAACAGAAGAACAATAACTGTTTCCGCATCTGTTGGTATCCCTTGAACCGATACATTGAAGCCATGCGATTCTCTTCGGTTCTTTGTGATCCGAGGGTCGAACCAGATGTCCCATGGTTGGTCCGGAAGCGCTTAAAATACGTTCAAATTCTAATGCCGTCATGACATTGGGATTTGTTTTATAATGGTAAAATTCATCCATCTTTGAAGGATCAAAGACTTCAGTTCCGGGTGAAAGAATTACGCTACCGACATCAATGGTTCTTTCCACCGGAACCTGGCTATGATCGATAGCGCCTGCAAGACATGCGCCCACACACTGAAAACACTCACAACAATAACCGCAATTCAAACATCGTTTGGCTTCTTCTTTTCCCGAAGTCTCATCAAACCCCATTTCAACTTCTTTAAAGCTGTCTTTCCGCTCTTCTAAAAGAAGATGCGGCATTTTTGCCCTGGCTTTACGAGGCTCATTTTCAGGAATGGGTTGGTAAACAGGATTTTCATTGGTAATGGCTTCCCTTCCTTCTGCCATGTCACGACCCTCTATGAATCTGAAAATGGATTCGGCAGCTTCCTTCCCGGTAGCAATTGCTCCGATTGCGATCCATGGACCGCTTTGCAGATCACCGCCTGCAAATACACCTTCTTTTCCTGTTGCATAAGTGATGGGATCAACTTCAACTGTTCCCCACCGTGTAAATTTCAAATCCGGAACATCTTCGATAGAACTCAGGTCCGCACGTTGACCGATTGCAGGGATAATCTGGTCGATTTCAATGTCGTATTCCGATCTGGGAACCGGCACAGGTCTTCTTCGTCCTGAAGAATCCGGTTCTGTAAGTTCCATCCGGATGCAGCGCACCCCAACGATTTTGCCATCCTCAATAAGAATTTCCTGAGGTGCTGAAAGGTATGTAATTTCAACGCCTTCTGATTCCGCCGCTTGAATTTCCTCTTCCCAGGCAGGCATTTCGGCTCTTGTCCGGCGATAGATGATCATCACCTTCTCCGCACCTAATCGAACTGCTGCGCGGGAAACATCTATGGCAACATTTCCGCCTCCGATAACAGCAACTTTTTTGCCAACTGTTGTTTTGCCTGCAAGGTTTACTTCACGTAAAAATTCAACGCCCTGGCGGACGCCTTTTGCTTTTTCACCAGGGATACCCAGTTCAATCCCTTTATGGGCGCCTATTGCCAAGTAAACCGCTTTATAGCCCTTCTTAAAAAGGTCATCAACGGTCAAGTCCGGTCCGAGAGGTGAATTGGTTTTAATTTCTACACCCAGATTGGTAATGACTTCTATTTCTCTATCCAGAACTTCGATAGGCAGACGATGATCGGGGATACCCAATCTCAACATTCCACCTGGTTTTGGCTGTGCTTCAAAAATTGTCGAAAGGATTCCTTTTCGAGCCAATTGATAAGCTGCTGAAAGTCCTGCCGGACCCGATCCAATGATTGCAACCTTTTCTTCCCTTCTTGGCAAGCATTTGATTTCTATTTTGCGCGGATCAAATTGATCTGCTGCAAGGCGCTTAAGATTACGAATAGAAACCGGCTCATCAACTTGACACCGCCTGCAAGCTTCTTCGCACCCATGAGGGCAAATCCTGCCGAGTACTCCGGGCAGGGGAAGATCTTCCATGATGATTTCCAGAGCTTCCTTGTATTTACCCTGGCCAACCATCTGGACATATCCCTGAACATTCAAACCAGCAGGGCAGGCTAAACGGCAAGGCGCTTTATCCGCCTTTTGGATCGCATAAGCTCCCGGAATAGCCTGGGCATATTGTTTGTAAGCGGCGTGCTTTTGGGAGAGGTTTTCATCATATTCGTTGGGGAGTGACACTGGGCAAACTTTAGCACATTCCCCGCAGCTTGTACACTTTAACAGGTCTACGAAGCGGGGTTCCTGGCGAATCCGAGCGCTGAACCGCCCAGGTTCGCCTTGCAAATCAATTAATTCTGCTGTTGTAATGAGTTCAATATTGAGGTGCCGGCCGACCTCGACCAGTTTGGGTGAGATAATTCACATGGCGCAGTCGTTTGTGGGGAAGGTCTTGTCAATCTGGGACATCAACCCTCCGACGGCTGCGGACTTTTCAACAAGATACACATAGTATCCAGAATTGGCGAGATCCAGGGCGGATTGCATTCCAGCGATTCCGCCGCCTACTACCATTACAGATCCATGAACTTTAGTGGTCATGTAAAACTCCTTTAAAAATTAATCTTAAGGCGGTTAACATCAATATCCTTATTCATTTGGGCGTCGATTGGCTTGATCAACACCCTGACAGCAAACCAGATAACATAAGTTTTAATTCTCAATCAATACGCCTCCATAAGTCAAGAAAAATTGATAACAACTCGCTTTTTTTTGGGCGGATTAAGTGCGGGCATGGAATATATTTTGGCATCATCTGCACCCCAAGATATGGGAACCTGCAGTTGTCAAGGCTTACAAATTTTTGATATCGTGGAGAAATATGCACTGTCAAGTGAAATTTCGGTTCATCCGACTAAAGCTTACTTTGCCTCGTGGAGCGCGAAAATTTTTAAGTTTGAAGAATTCCATATCTTGGTATCGGTCGTCAATAGTGGACACCAATTTATCATGCTGCTAACCGCTGTTCATAGAATCGGTGTTCGAATGCCGCTGGTGAAAAATAGTCCAGCTTTTTCTGAATTCTGTGTCTATTGTAGAACACTTCAATGTATTCGGTTATTTCCCGAATGGCCTGGAGTCGGGTAGCGAAACGTCGATGAAAGATCAACTCGGTCTTAAGCGTTGCCCAGAAGCTCTCCATAGGGGCATTGTCGTAACAGTTCCCGGTTCCGCTCATCGAGACCGTCATCCCGAGGCAATCGAGCATCTTTCGGTATTCGTGAGAGCAGTACTGGTTCCCCTTGTCCGAGTGATGAAGCAGACCGGTACAGGATCCTGTGGTCTCCACAGCCCGCAGCAGCGACTCGATCACAAGATTCCGAGTCATGCGCTCGCCCATGGCATGGCCGACGATCTTGCGGGTGCACAAGTCCTTGTGGCCGACCAGGTAAAGCCACCCCTCATCGGTGGGAATATAAGTCATGTCACTCAGCCACGCCCGGGAGGGTGCCTCGGCCTGGAACCGCTGGTTCAACAGATTGTCGGCCACCGGCAGACTGTGCCGAGAGTCGGTGGTAACCTTGAATTTTCGCTTCTGCCTGCACCGCAGGCCAAGATTGCGACGAATGCGCTTAATCCGATGTACCCCGATATGCACTCCGTGAGCCGCCAGATCCCGCTGCAAACGCTCCGGACCGTAGGTCTCCCGCGTACGCTTGTGGGCGGCCCGGATCTCAGTTTCCAACTGTCCCTCTTCCCGCGCCCTCCGAGAAGGCCCACGGCTGCGCCTGGCATGAAATCCGCTGGCCGATACCCCAAATACCCGGCACAACACCCCAACGGATAGTCGAGTCGCATCTCCTCCATCACCGCATGCCGTGCAGCGACTCCTTGGCAAAGTACGCGGTGGCTTTCCTAAGAAACATTCACGGAGCAGCAGCATGTCCCTTCATCTTTATCAATTCGAAGCACAGATCTTTTGCTCGACGGGACAGGTTTTGCAGAACTTTTTTTATATACTGTTTTTCGTAATAATCAGAACCGGTTTCAACAAATGATGTTCCGTACCGCATCACATTGTAAAACAAGACGGCAAGCTTTCTGGCCGTGGAAGTGACGGCTTTTGCCTTGCCGATTCTGGTGGATAAACGTTGATAAAATGCACCTAAAGCGGTCTGGGTTTTTCCGACATTCACCGCAGCTATTCGAAAAAGTGTTGCTGCCCTGCTCTTGGTTTTACGCTTGTTGCTCGCCAGCACCTTGCCGCCGGATATTTTATTGCCGGGTGATAGGCAGAGCCACGATGCAAAATGCTTTAATGTCGGCCATTTGCCCATATCGTTGTCGCATTCGGCAATAAGACGCAAGGCCGTGTATGCACCGATTCCGTTTTTTTAGTCAGATCCACTTCAACCAACATGTAAAGCGACTGGCGAAGGGCAAAATCAGGCTCGTTTTTCTGCTTGGTCCGGTGACGCGCCTTGGGAAGGGTCTGGTTCGGTGCAGGCTTTTCAGTTTTCAGCTTTGATAACATCGCTTCAATTTCTTTATCACACTCGGCAATCTGCCCCTGATAGAAATCATATAGCGAAACAGCTTGTTTAAGGGCAAAAACGTGCTCTGGACGATAGTTGCCGGTTAGTACATCGGAGATAGTCTGCTCGGACTTTTTGCAGCGCACGTCTCGGTAGGAGGCAAGCTTTTTGGCGGAACGTTCTCCCGCAATGATTGAACGAATGATTTTCATTCCCGTGGCACCTGTAATATCGCTGACGACGTGATGCAGCTGCAGATTCATTTGCATGAGTGCTTTTCCAAATCCATCAGTTAGCTCAGGTATTGACCGACGCTCTCTTTGATCTCTACGCGGATCATCTCAAAAATATTCTCCGGCTGCTGCTGGATTTCCTTGAAAATATTTACAAACTCAGGTACGCTAATTTCTACTTACATGGGTGCTTTTCCTTTCTTATGGTGTTTTTTGCCAAAACCCTTTTAAAGAAAAAGCGCCCTTTTTTTACCCTTTTTTAAAATTTACACAAAAGATTATATACTACCTGGAAGTGTGTGACCGTGATAACACCATGTGCGCCAAGGGATTGTATAACGGTCCCTGCGGAGGTACCAACAAAGGGAGCTGCGAAATCAATCCGGATCAGCCTTGTGCCTGGTTTATGATTTTTGAGCGTCTTTCCAGGCAGGGGCGCCTCGATCTGATGATGAAGGTGCATCCCGCCAATGACTGGCAGGACATCGGACCTCGAACCCTGGTCCAACCGGGATACTCGAAACCCGATAACGCCGGGCAGAAGAAGTAGTGTTCGGCAGGGATTTATATCGTTAAACATGGAATATAGCAGGGAAAGACGACCATGAAATCAGGAAGCAATTTGGAAAAGGTTTTAAGGGCAGGGCATTTTGCATTCACCGGCGAATTGGGCCCACCCAGGGGTGCAAACGCCGAAGAAGTGCGAAAAAAGGCCGCTTTCTTGAAGGGGAATGTCGATTCGGTCAACATCACGGATAACCAGACCGCAATGGTCCGAATGTCAAGCTGGGCTTCCTGCATTTTTTTAATCCAGGATGGAATCGAACCCAACTACCAGATGGTGTGCCGGGACCGGAATCGCCTTGCCATGCAGTCGGACATCCTGGGTGCCTACGCGCACGGCATACGTAATATTTTATGTCTGTCCGGAGACCACTGCAAATTCGGGGATCACCCTCAGGCCAAAGGAGTTTTTGATATCGACTCCATACAGCTGATCGCTACGGTCAAAAAGATGCGGGACGAGGGGAAATTCCTAAGCGGCGCCGATCTGGACGGGGCTCCAAAAATGTTTATCGGAGCAGCTGCGAACCCCTTCGCCGATCCTTTTGAATGGCGGGTGCATCGTTTGGCCAAAAAGGTCGCCGCCGGCGTCGATTTCATTCAGACCCAATGCATCTACAACATGAATAAATTCCGGGAATTCATCAAACAAGCCAACGACATGGGGTTGACGGAAAAAGCCTATATCCTGGCGGGGGTCACTCCCATGAAAAGTATCGGCATGGCCAAGTATATGAAGAACAAGGTTCCCGGGATGGACGTTCCTGACGAGATCATCAGCCGCCTGCAGGGGGTGGACAAGAAAAAACAGGGGGAGGAAGGAATCAAGATGGCCGTGGAGCAGATCGAAGAGTTTAAGGAATTGAAAGGGGTGGCTGGCGTGCACCTTATGGCCATTGAGTGGGAGCATAAGGTCCCGGAAATCGCCGAAATGGCCAAAGTTTTGCCTCGCCCTAAAGTGAATTAATTACGGCAGAAAGGACCGACGACAAAACGTTCCGGATCGCTTGCTCCTGACAGGATCATTCAAAGAAACGCCCGGCCAATATTTTCGGCCAGGCGTTTCGTTTTCAAGGATACCGAAAATCGTTTTTAATCCAGGCTTGTGCCGCGGATTTTGTTTTGATATAAAATTCTAAAAATCCGTGTTCGGATATCATGTCGAAAAGCTATTGTTCTGAATTACTATCTATTCAGGTAATCCAACTGATCATCTGCTTTTTATAAATAGCGTACTTTCTCTGTGTGAGGAGGCTCTTATGAAAGAAATCCGCAAGGTGATGGTTGCCATGGAATTTTCGGAGAATGTATCCGAGCTGTTTGATTTTGCCGCAGGGCTTGCTTTAAAGCTGAATTCCGATCTTGTGGCCGTTAATGTCATCAATGAAAGAGATGTGGACGGCATCTCGAAGATTGCCCTGATGGGGTATGAAATCAGCGGTGAGAATTATGTGGCTCGGCTGAAAGAAGACCGGCAGCGCCTTCTTGACTCCCTGATTCAAGAAACAGCATTCCCTCAGCAAAGATTCAAATCGATATTCAAGGTCGGCCATCCGACGGAAACCCTGATCCGGGTTGCCGTTGAAGAGGGGGCCGATATGATCGTCGTCGGGATCAAGGCGCACACGGAATTGGAACACTTCCTGGTGGGATCTGTGGCGGAAAAAATGTTCCGTCACTCACCGATCACACTCGTCTCCTTCAGGGATGAAAAGAGCGCTCAGCGCCTCAAAAAGCGTGTGCGCCTGAATTAAGCCGGAGCTCAAAATATAATCAGGCGACGGAAGGTGTCGGATTTTGGGAATCGAAGAGTGGGAGGATTTGTGAAAAAAGAGGAAAAACTCATGCTCGATCTTGAGAAGGTCAACTCCCTCAATGCAGAGGGGTGTCCTGCATGTGGCAAGAAATTTTCGCTTGGGGACACCGTGGTACTAGCCTGCGGAGCCTGGGAGGGGGGCGCGAAATATATCCATGAAAACGAAGCGGCGTATGACCCTAAAACCCGATATTATATGGAGCGCCGCTGTTACGAGGCCGGTTTGAAATAAGGGGTAGCCTACTGTATCATCCCCAGACCCCTTCGATCGCGGCACCGCAGCGGGGACACCGGCCGGCTTCAATAACATTTTTCTTTACAGAGAATCCCCATCGGTCAATGAGCAGCGCCTTGCAGGCAGGGCAAAAGGTCTTTTCTCCATCTTCTCCGGGGACGTTTCCCATGTAAACGTATTTCAACCCAGCCTCAGTGCCGATGCGGCGGGCGTTCCTGAGGGTTTGCACCGGAGTGACGGGACGATCCATCAGCCGGTAGGTGGGATGAAACCGGCTGATATGCCATGGCGTATCCGTCCCGAGGGATTCGGCTAAAAAGGCGGCCAGCTCCTTTAATTCTGCGGGATCGTCATTAAGCTCCGGAATCAACAAGGTGGTTACCTCAACAAGGATCCCCAAAGATTTCATATGGATCAGAGTTTCTTTAACCGGTTCAAGCTTTGCACCGCAGTGCTTCTTGTAAAAGCTGTCGCGGAAAGCCTTGAGATCCACATTGGCTGCATGCAGGAAAGGCCGGATCCTATCCAGAGCCTCTAAAGTCATATATCCATTGGTCACAAAAACATTTTTAAGCCCCTTATCATGGGCGAGGCGGGCCGTATCAAATGCAAATTCGAAAAAGACGGTGGGTTCCGTGTAGGTATAAGAAATGCTGTCGCACTGAGATCCAAGGGCGGCGTCCACAATATCTTGGGGTGTTGAATCTTTCCCCAGGATCATGCCCCCTCTATCCGAGGGCATCTGCGAGATGTCTGCATTCTGGCAAAAATCACACTTGAAATTGCATCCTGCCGTGGCGATGGAATAAGAAAGGGTCCCGGGTAAAAAATGAAAAAGCGGCTTTTTCTCAATAGGGTCAACGTGTTGGGCAACGAGTTTACCGTAGACCAGGGTTTTCAGAATGCCGGATTGGTTTTCCCGAACCCCACAGATCCCGCGTTTTCCTTCCGGTATGAGGCAGCGATGGTTGCAAAGCCGGCAATTTACCAATAGCTTATCCGCCTGTTTATCATAGAGAACCGCTTCCATATGTCACCCCGTTAAAGAGCTGATGGTGTGTTTGGCTCCAAATTCCAATGGAAGCGACCAGGTCCTGAAGCGCGGAGCCAGCGTCACGGAAATGGCTGCAAAGGCCCCAAAGGGCCACCGCTGTATCATCGGAGACATCTGGATCCGTCTGGCCATTCGGCTGGTAGAAATCGGGAGCTGGCATATCGTTCCCCAGGTGATAGGGACCTCACCCAAGAGTGAAAAAGCCATACGTTTGATCTCCCAGATACTGAAAAATCGAGCTCTGTTATAAATGGTATGAGTGAAAATCCCTTTAATTCGGCGTTCCAATCCCTTGAGGGCATATCGGTTCAATATCCCCAGGATCACCCGATCCTTGGCCACCCGAAACGCCTCCTGAAGGGCTTTTTGGGGATTTTCAGCGAATTCCAGAACGGTAATCAGACACGCGTAATTGAATTCATTGTCGTCAAAGGGAAGATCTTCGGCAAAACCCCGATGCAGGTCCACCCGATTTCCCAGGGTTTTATAAGCGATATCAAGCAGGTATGGGGAAGGATCGATTCCGGTGACTTGAAGTTTTTGGCTCGCAAAAGCCGACAGATGAAATCCGGCGCCGCACCCGATGTCAAGAAGCGTTTCTCCGGGAGACGGTTGGAGCAAATCAAAGACAAGCTGTGTTTGAAGCCTCAAGGTGGACTGATTTTTTGGATCCGCCAGCCAAATTTCATATGATAGAGCATCATTGAAGTCAAAGACGTATCCCATAATCCGAATTTTAAGAAAAACAGCGACTCTTTTCAAGGAGAAAAAAGTAATCCCGTTCTTGAAACCCAAGTTTTAACAAGGTTGCCGCTTTTTCATTGACAACCGAAGGGGATAATCCGCTAAGATGCACAATCCGCCGGTTCGACCTTATCGTATTTCAGCAAATGCAATCCGCCGGGAAGGAAAATTTTAAGGTGCCTGAAAAAATCATCGACATCCAGATTCAAAAAGGGACTTGGTTTAGCGTCGGCTTGATTTGCCGAGACGGGCGTGCCTGCTTCCGACAACGGATATGTGGGTGGAAAACATTCTGTCACAGTCTATTTTCGGTTACCTTCTCCATCTTGATATTCATACAGGGCTGCGCCTCTGTTTCTCGACAAACGGTTCTGAATCTCGGAGACCCTGAACCGGAAACGAGAATGGACGCAGCCCGGACTTTGGGTCGGACAAAGGACCCTGGATGGATGCCGAACCTGATGGCGCTGTTACAGGATCCGGATCCCGAAGTGGTTCAAAGCGCTGTTTTGGCTCTGGGAGCCATTGACCACCCAGGAGCTGTGGCGACCTTGATCCGTCTTTTGGATCACGATGACCCGGGCGTGCGGTATGTGACGGAACAGGTGCTCATCGGGTTCGGGTCAGAGGCGGTTGTGCCTTTGATCGCTTCACTGAAACATGTCGATGTTCATATTCAGGAAGCATCGGCCCGGATTCTAGGAAAGATCAAGGATCCATCGGCGCTTCCGCCTTTACTTGTAGCCTTTGGATCACCCTTTCCGGACAGGGTTCGTATTGCAGCAACAATCGCCCTTGGCGATCTGGGCGATGAAAGAGCCGTAGGACCGATCATGGAAGCGCTCTATGAAAAGGCCTCACCGGGACTGCACGAGATACCGCATGCCATAGCGAAGATCGGATCCGTTGCTGTGGAACCGCTGATCCGGGCCGTTGAAGATACGGACTTGGAGGTTGCCCGGCTGGCCGCGAAAGCATTGGGTGAGATCAAAGATGAACGGACGGTTGAATTCCTGATCAGAGCGCTCGAAAAGGAGGATCCTTTTCTAAGTCGGGCTGCATCCGATGCGCTGATTAGCATAGGAGAAGCATCCGTCATTCCTCTCATGCAGGCGGCAGCGGCAAACGGAAGTGCCCGGCAGGTGGCTGTCACCGCACTGATTGGAATCGGGGCCAAGGCCGTGCCTCCCCTATTCATTGAAATGGCATCCGATCCAACCCGATTCGAGGATTTAGTGATGGACGTGGTGCCTGCCATCGGGGTTCCAGCAGTGGAGCCTTTAATGTCCATTCTCAAAGAGGATGCTCTTTCCACAGGAGATCTGGCGGTTCGGCTTCTTTCGGCCATCGGCTCTCCGGCAGTACCGTTTCTCAAAGAGGGATTGAAAACCGATGATTTGGCAATGCGGATCCGTTGCGTCAAAGCCCTCGGAGAGATTGGAGATGAAAAGGGTATCGCCCCCTTGATGAAAACCTTGGGGGCTGAAGAACCGGAGATGCGGGAGGTTTCTGCAGAAGCTCTGGCTAAAATAGGTAAGCCGGCGGTTTCGCCCTTGATCCAGGCCATGGAGGATCCGGAATCACCCGTTCAAAGCCTGGCCGAAGCCACTTTAAGAAAAATAGGTGCTCCGGCTGTGGAATCGCTGATCAGATTGCTGAACCGGGCGGATGTGCATATCGAAGAAACGGTTACCGGTATTTTAATTGAAACCGGAGCGTCGGCTGTTCCGGGTTTGATCGAACACCTGTCGGATCCGGATCCGGTGATTCAAAGCCGCTGTTCGGATATCCTTGTCAAAATCGGTGAACTTGCCGTTTTCCCTCTAGTGCAGTTGGTAGAAATACAGGACCCGGACCGTCTATGGAGGGCGGTCAAAGCTCTGACGGAGATCGGGAATCCGGCGGCCATTGGCGCATTGATGGGAGTCGTATTCCATCGAAGCCCGGAGGTCCGATATTTTGCGGTCCAGGGACTGGGAAAGATCAAGGATCCCAAAGCGATACCCGCCTTGGTGGATTCCCTGCCGGATCGATGGGCAGGACATCAAGCGGCGGCGGCCCTTGCCGGGTTCGGATGGCAGCCGAAAACGCAGGCAGAACAACTTTATTACGATCTGGCCCTATCCAACCGGAGTGTGACTCCTGAAGCGACCCAGGCCAGGGAAATTCTTTTATCCGATCTACGCCAGGGGGATTTTCGCAAGAGGGAGTTTGCCCTGCATGCCCTCATGGAGCTTTTTCAGGAAGCTATCGTTTCTGAACTCATCCGGATCCTTCAAACCGAAGGCTCTCAGGAGTTGGGGATACTCTTCATTGAATCGGGTTTTAAATCGCTAGAGGAATCGGGTTTGGACTGGTTAAAAGCTCATGCCGCAGATGCATTTTTAGATGCTTTGGGAGCCCGGCTTTTTTGGAACACGCCTTGAGTCTGGGGCAACTCATCCCTTCTTAAAGCGATCGACGATCTGCTCGCCGATTTTTTCCGCCGACCTTCCAAACAGCTCATCCATCTTGATGGCATTAAGATAGGCGTCTTCCCAGGACAAGCTGTTTTCCTGAACGATGTTTTTGATCCGTTCGTATTTGCCGCCGAGAGCCTTTATCTTGTCCGATAAGGAGACATCCGTTTTGAAGGAGACATCCAAAAGCAACAGGTGTTCGATAAAGTTCGGCTGATCGCTGGAAAGGGAGATGATGGGAATGATCAAGATGCTGCGGTCGTCTTTTCGCCCTTTGCCGATGTAAACATTTCCCTCCCGGACGATGATTCGTTTGGTACCTTTCAGCGTTGTGTCCTTTTCGACGCGGGAAGGGATCGTAAGGGATGTGCCATCCCTTGCCACCATTTCGATGGTGGTTTCGTCGGAGGGTTCTCCCAGCAGATTCAATCCGTGGATTCGATATAGGGTCGATCCATTGATCGTCCGAATGATCGCCTGCAGATTTTTCAAGACGATGACGTTCTTGTTGGTGATCTGGGAGATGTCGAACCGGCGTGCAAAAAGGGTGTCAAAAAGGATCCCCTCTACCTTTTCACGGATCCGGCTGGTCCCGACAGTGACGGTCTTGGCCTGATGCTTGATGGCGTCCACCGGTCGGGCCATTTGGTTGATGGATTTGCCCAGATAATGAAACAGGGATTGCAGCATGTTGGAGGCTGTCCCCTTGAGACCGAAATCGAGCTCGAAGTCTGTCACCGGGAGCCTGCCGGATAGATATTTGAGCAAAAGGGGCAGTTCCGATGCGATGTCGAAACCGATGGTGCCGGAGAACCGGTGGTCGGCCTTCTTCTTGCGGAATGCATGGTAAAATGAAATAATTTTTTCCCGAAACGTTTCCTCCAGCATTAATTCGTAGATGTCCAACCCTTTTGCTGAGTGGTCATCTATGATTTTCTGGAGGTTTGACCGAAAATCAAAGAGGAATCGGGAGCCCTCATTGATGGCCAAGGCGGCGTAATACCCCCAAATGTGTCCTACCAGGGTATTCAATATGGGGGCGAGGTGCTGGTCGACCATGGGAACATGAAAGACGTCTGCGGCATAGGGATCAAACCGATGATCTCCATCGTCGGTTATGACGATGGGGGTTGCCTTGTGAGCATGAAAGATGGCTGTGTCTTTGACGATGTCGGAAATGACGGTGGTTTTAGTGCCGGCGGCACATACAATAATCAAGGGTTCCGAGGAAAGATCGATATGTTTTTTATCCTCCACATAGTCCGAAGAGATGGTTTTATAACACAATTCGCTCAGTTTGATCCGGATTTCGTCTGCGGACACCTTGTTGGGACCGCTTCCCACAACTGCCCAATAGGTTTTTGTGACGGCCAGCCTGGCAGCCGATGCAGCGATTTTATCTTTTGTGGAAAGAATTGTTTCCATCTGCTCCGGGAGTCGGAGAAGGTTTTGGATCTCTTTGGAAATAAACGCGGCGTCCCGGCGATTTTTCAGATCAGTGATGTAAAGGCCCAAGAGCGCCCCGGCCACGATTTGGGAATAGAAGGCCTTGGTGGAAGCCACGGACATCTCGATGTCCCGGCCACTGCTGGTATAGAAGATGCCGTCAACCTTGAAAGTGATGTCCGAGTCCCTCCGATTCACGATAGCCAGAGTATGCGCCCCTCTTTCCCTGACCATGTCCACAGTCCGATTGGTATCGGTAGTGGTTCCGGACTGGGAGATGGCAACCACCAGGGCGTCGGCCATATCGGTCGCCCCATCTTTTTCGTCAAGACGGAACCCGCTCAGCTCGGTGGCTTTCATTGCGTGGATGTGCAGCAAAGAGTCATTGAGGTAATAGTTGAAAATCTCAGCGCAGGCGGCGGCGGCGACTCCGGCCGTTCCCTGGCCGATGAAAAAGATCCGTCGGATTTGGTTGTCAAGGAATGCCTGCCGCAGGGCGGACGGAAAGGACTTCTCATCGAGTCTTACCTTGTACAGTCGATGAGGGCCTTCCTCAATATGCCATCGATTCCGGAGGGTCTGTTTGACCGAACGAGGGGATTCGGAGATTTCTTTCAGAAAGTAATGAGAGAAACCTTGTCGATCGATGTCCCGGGAGGTAATCGCCGTGGTCTTCAAGTCGGCATCCGAAAGCAAGATCGGGGAACCGTCATACCCCATGGCGGAAATGCCTGAAAGCCCGCCGGCGCAAGCCTGATTGAGAATGAAGATCTGTCCTTTGGTTTTTTCCGCCGTTTCTTTGTCGCCTTCCAACTTGATGTAAACGGGAGTTTCTTCCACGAAACCATACACCTCTGAGGCGGGGATGTAATGGTCCGGGGCAATGCCGACGAAAATCGCCTGTCCGCTTCCCCTTTGGGCCAAAAAGAGCTTTCCCGGCGCTAAGTCCGTGTGCATGGCAATGGCATGGGACCCGTCGAACCCGTTGACCGCCAGGCGGAACGCTTCCGCGACTCCGAAGCCCTTTTTGAGATAGCTTCCAATTTGGAGGGGGATGATTTTAGTGTCCGTTGAGACCTCGGGGTGGATGCGGATCCCGTTTTCGTCAAAGGTTCTTTTCAGATCCAGATAATTGTCGATATCACCGTTCAAGCAGACATGAATGACGCCAGATTTTTGAGATGATGTGCCCGGACAATGGTTGTCTACAGGATGGCAGTTGGCTTCGGTGATGCCGCCGATGGAAGCCCATCGGGTGTGGCACAATATCGAGTAATACCGGGGAATGTGCTGGATCAGGGTATGAAAAATGGAATCATTTCGGATTTGTCCTCGAAGAAAACGGACATTGTCCCCCAGTTTCCCGATTTCCGCAGCGACTTTGTAAGTCAAAGTCACGCTGACGAGGGGGCGACTGTTTTCATAGGTGGTTTCGCGGCAATCGATTCCCCGATTAACTAAATATTCCGCTTCCATACGATCTCGAAACGATGCGGTCAGGTCCCGGGCATCCAGGGCCTTTTGAAAATCATCAAAGACCGGTTTGTCGAGAAGCACAATCAGGGAGATGCCGGCAGAGTCCCGGCCCCTGACTTCAAGGCGGTCGATGCTGTTGAGTACGGAATTGATTTTTTTGGCCGTAAGGATCGCGTGTAAGGGGTAGTCCTTTTCCTGATCCTTCAGGAGTGCCTTCACCTTGATCACATTTTCGCCGATTTCAGAAAGCAGAGACCAGGATACGTCCTTCAGGGTTTCGATGCCATGCACGGCGTATTCCACGGTTTCAGGCTTTAAAACTCCCATCTTCCCGGCCAGCCATGTGTCTTCCGATATCGCAAAACCGGAGATATCCCGGCCAAGTTGCAGCAGACCCTCGTAACTGTGCGGATTCAAAAGGATGTGGGAAAAAGGGATATCTTGCTTGAGCATTCGAACGGCATCAAAAAGGCGGGATCGCAGATTTTCCGGGTCCCCGCTCTCAGGATCCTTTTCGACCTGCAAGAAAATCGGGTTGGATCGAATGCGGGCAAACAGCTTTTCAGCCGCTTGGATATCCGGTGTCTGTTGCATTTTCTTTGGAGGGACGAATGATATGATTCCGGCAATACCGCAACACAGACGGTTCATCGCAACCGGAAAAAAGACGATGGAATTAGCCGGAACGCTTGATAAGGCCCTGGCGAAAAAGATGTTGGCCTTAAGATACGGCGTAAGCCATCCTGCAATACCGGCCGTCCGAGGCCACACCTTCGTTTCAAAAAAGCGTAGAATCTTCATTTTGATTTACATCCGTAAATACAGTTCTTTGATCCGATCCCGGGTCATAACGCGTTTCCAGGTTTTTCCCAGCGCATTCTCCCAAAGGGGATCCAGTGTTAAAGAGACGTCGATCATCTTTTCCAGTTTTTGAACCTCGATGCCGGAGACCCGATTTTCCGGCAAAGAGATCCCGTTGAAATCCATCATCCGCCTGAATTCGCGAACACCTTCGGGATAGAATTCTTCAAGCCGATTGAAGACGATGCAATTTCCGATGCCATGGTGGATCCCCAGTACGAAAGAAAGACCGTAGGATAAGGCGTGACAGACACCCACTTGTGAATAAACGATACTCATACCTCCGAAATAAGATGCCATCATCAACTTTTCATCCGCGTCGGTGGTGGGTGTCAGGAAGACTTCACGGCAAAGGGCCATGGCTTTTTCACCGTAGGCCTTGCTGAAGGCATTTAAATAGGTTCCGCTCAGGGATTCTACACAATGGATATAGCAATCCATCCCGGTATAAAATCGTTGATCGGCCGGTGGCGATGCGATCAGATCCGGGTCGAGGAGGATCTGGTCAAAAACCGTATGGTCGGAGTTGATCCCTAGTTTTCGTTGAGGACCGATCAGCACGGTGGTTCGGGATACCTCCGCTCCGGTTCCTGAAAGGGTCGGCACTCCCACATGGTAAACCGCGGGGTTTCGGATGAGGTCCCAACCCTGGTAGTCGGCTGCCGATCCGGGATTGGTCAGCATCAATGACACGGCCTTTGCCAGGTCCATGGTGCTTCCCCCTCCGATTCCCACGACTCCGTTCGGAGGCGTTGCAGAAAGACGCTGAACTCTGAGAGTCAGATCATCGACATAATCGGTGGTGGGTTCTTCCTTAACGTTGATAAAAATGACCCGGTCCGTTTCAAGGGCGGGAATACGGTCCTGAAAAGGTTGGTCCTTGAATACTTCATCCACCATAAAGACGATATAAGATCCATTTTCCTTCCGTTTTTCTCGAAGGATATCCTCCAGCTGATCGAAGCTGCCACGGCCATAGAGCACCCGTGAGACTGTTTTAAAGTTTCGAAACATGATTGTCAGTCCTTGTCGTTTTCGAATTGTCGGTGTTTTAAATTATCCGATCTGAGTGCTCCCCGGAATTAGGTAGAGATACCTCGTCAAATTTTGGAAAATATATCAGCCATCGCATCCATTCTTTTTTGGATATCCTCTTCGGTCCAGGAGAGCTTGATCTGCATGGAAATCATACAGCTCATGATGCTGTCCGAACGGGGAAGATGAATCTTCTGATAGTCCGGTCTTGATTCGATGAGTCTGATAGGCAGCTTTGCGGGCGCTTTAAGCCTCTTGATATGGTCCCATTGTTTTAGGTAATGCCAGTTGTTGTCGTACCAGTAAAAACATCCATCAACTCCTTTTTCCGCCAATGCGCATGCGGTTTTCCGCGCGCTTTCCTCGTTTGGAAGGAAGAAAGAAAGAAAAGTGGCCGAATCCCCGGCGTTATCCGGGATGTACCGGGGTGTGATACGGGGGAATGCACCCATCATTTCCAAGAGCTGATGTTTATGTCTCCGTTGTAACTCCAGGAAGGTATCGAGTTTTCTCAACTGGGCCAGGCCCACCGCTGCATTGAGTTCGCTGATACGGAAATTGGTTCCCAAGATCGGATGCCCCTCGCGGCCCCGGTCGGTTCCCAAATGATCGTGCCCGTGATCGGCAAAGGCCATGGCCGTCCGGTACCGCTTCTCATCGTCGGTAGCCACAGCACCTCCTTCCCCGCAGGTGATGGTCTTTACCGGGTCAAAGGAAAAGCATCCCATGTGGCCGAAGGTGCCTATGGCTTGACCTTGGAAAGTGGCGCCGACGGATTGGCAGGCATCCTCGATGAGCACCACATCATGTTCACGGCATACGGCCTGAATCTCATCGATTCTGGCCATGGCGCCGCACATATGGACAACGATAACCGCTTTTGTGCGGCTGGAGATGGTCTTTTTAACGGCATCGGGGTCCAGACAGAGGGTATCGTCGATTTCGGTGTAGATCGGTATCGCTCCGGCAAGAAGGACCGCTTCAATGGTGGCTACAAAGGTAAAGGGTGGGACGATGACTTCGTCTCCGGCGCCGATGCCGCAGGATGCCAGGGCGATGCTGAGGGAGGCCGTCCCGTTGGAGCACAAGTAACAGAACCCGACTCCCAGTCGTTTGGCAAAAGCCCTTTCGAATTCAAGAGCCTTCCACCGGCCGCGCCTCGCCGAATCGAATCCGTAACGGAACAAAACGCCGGTTTCAAGGACTTCCTGGACTTCTTTCCTCTCTGCATCATCAAACCGTTCAAATCCGGGCATATTCTATCTCCTCAAACTTTTTTTAGATTATGGGCTTGATACCGCATCAGGAACGCCTTTTATTATTGGAAACGGCCGATTTTCCATTGAAATGCTCCTCATAATAGGCCTTAATGGCCATCCGCGCATAAGATCCGGCTCTCCTGGAAAGCGTTTCTCCGTGAACCACGAGCACCGAGACGGCGATGCTTTCCGCCCTCCCTTTTTCCTTGGCAAAGCCGACGAACCAGTCATATTTGGAAGTCTGGGTGATGTTGGAAATTGAACCGGTTTTTCCTCCGATGATCAGCTTCGACAACACCTTGTCATAACGGTAACCGCTGAAGGCTCTACGGGAGGTTCCGGATCGGATGGTGGCCTGCATGAGATCCGAGAGGACCGATGCGGTGCTTGGAGATATCGCTTGGCTGATCTGGGAAGTATGACCCTGATAAACCGTTTCGCCGTCCCCGTTGGTGACCCGATCGATGAGTGACGGCGACATGAACCTCCCGCCGTTGAGGACAGCCGATGCGATGAGGGCTCCGTGCAATGGAGAGAGGGTGGTTTTCCGGTTGAATCCGCTGGCAATCTCCGCCAAATGATAAGGCTCCTCGGAAACGAACAGACTGCTTCGGAACTTTCCCAACTCAAATTCGATTTCTTCTCCGAATCCGAATGCCCGGGCATAATTTTCGATTTCAGACATATCAAGATGATAAATACCCAATTTCCCGAATATAGGATTGATGGATTGGGCAAAGGAATCCCGTAACGTGATCCAATGGCTGTATTTATTCCTGGTGTTCTTTAGCTGGGATTTATACAGAGTATGTTTTTGTCCGTTGTAGAAAAACGAGGTCTCGGGTTTAAAAGCGTGTTTTTCAACAGCGGCCGAAGCAGTGACGATTTTGAAAATACTGGCTGCCGGAAAGTCGCTTTTCAAGCACGGGTTGTTTGTAGGATTGATCCGGTCGTGCCCTGCAAGGGCCAAGATACGTCCGGTTGAAGGCTCTACGACCACTACGGCGACCTGTTTCGGTAATTTTCGATCTATCTTATCATTCAAAAAGTGCTGCAGGGAAGCGTTTAGTGTAGTTTCCACGGAAAAGCGCTTGCCGTCTTGATGGAAGGTCCATTGAGGTCGTATTTCTTTTAAGGACGACGGGTTTCTCCACAAGGCCGTCCAATTGTTTTTCTTAATATCCAAATCCGGTGTTTTATTCGCTTGGGAATCTGACGGATCAGAGAGAGCAAGGCTCGGCTTTGGTTCGGAAAAATCTTTCGGAGTGCCGGAGAATCCATCGATCCTTACCGACAGACCGTAAAGAGATGCTGCAAGGACCAGCAGGAACATGACACACCGAACCAACCTGCGGGTGTGTCTTTTGCGGATATTCCGGCGTTTCAATTCGGCCTGATAGTCCTGCCAGGTTTGACGGGGTGATGGGGTCAATATGGGTTTTTCTTTGGAGAGTTCGGGTTTCATGAGATTTAGGCTAAATCGTTTTAAATCCAGCTGTGCATGTTGCCGATTGTGGGTTTCAAGTGACGGGAGTCCCCGCCTTGACCGGTTTATCCACGGTCAGGGCGACGGCATGATCTCCGTCTGCGACGGCCAGCATCATCCCTTTGGAAAGCACTCCCATGATTTTAGCCGGCTTTAAGTTGGCTGCCATAACGATCTGTTTGCCGATGAGGTCTTCCGGCTTGTAGCTTTGGGCGATGCCCGATACTACGGTCCGTATTTCTCCCATATCGACTTCCAGCGCTAAAAGTTTCTTGGCCTTAGGGATCGATTCGGCCTTCAAGACGGTGACTACCCGAAGGTCAAGCTTACGGAAGGTTTCTATGTCAATCTCAGGTTTGACGGCTTGCAACGCTACGACCGGATGGGTCTCGTCGGATCCTTGGTTTTTTCTTTTCTCCGTGTCGATCCTCGGAAAAAGGGCAGTCGCTTTAGGAAGATGAGTTCCGGAGCGTATCCGGTTAAACGGGCCTATCCGATCAAGGTCGAAAAACCGGGCATCGGGCTCCAGCCCTAAATGTTTTTGCATGGTTTGAGCTGTTTTCGGCATGACCGGATAGATCAGGCCCGATATGACATACAGTCCTTCCAACAGGTTAGAGATGACTGCGGCAAGAAGGTCGTGTTGGGAAGGGTCCTTAGCCAGTATCCAGGGAGCCGTGACGTCGATGTATTTGTTCAACTGGTTGATAAATTCCCAGACCGCCATGAGGGCTTTATGGAAGGCAAAGGATTCCATGGCCGCTTCAAATTCCGAAACGGTATCCCCTGCTTTTTTTTCAATGCTGAATCCTATTTCATGCCGGGCTTCGAGTGAGACTTCCGGAACGCGTCCTTTGAAGTATTTGTGGGCCATGGCCAACGTTCTTGAAAACAGATTACCCAAGTCGTTGGCCAAATCGGAGTTGATGCGGGCGACCAGAGCCGCCTCGGAAAAGCCGGCATCCAACCCGAAGACCATCTCTCGCATGAGGAAGAATCGAAAAGCATCCAGTCCATAGCTTTGAATCAAGGCAAGGGGGTCAATGACGTTTTTGAGGCTTTTGGACATTTTGCTTTGGTCCACGTTCCAATATCCATGCACGTTGAGGTGCTGGTAGACCGGGATTCCGGCGGCCTTGAGCATAGTAGGCCAGTATATGCCGTGGGGCTTTAAGATGTCTTTGGCAACGATGTGTTGGGCATGGGGCCAGAGTTTCAAGAAACGCTCACCGTCGGGGTATCCCAGTGCGGACACATAGTTCAAGAGAGCGTCGAACCAGACATAGGTGACGTAATTATTGTCGAACGGCAGCGTAATGCCCCATTGCAGGCGGGTCTTGGGGCGGGAGATACACAGGTCCTCTAAGGGTTCTTTCAGAAATGACAGGACCTCGTTTCGGTACCGCTGCGGACGGATGAAATCGGGATGGGACTGAATGTGATCGATGAGCCATCCCTGATACCGGCTCATCTTGAAGAAATAATTATGCTCTCTAATTCGTTCGGGCTCCGTTTCATGATCCGGGCATTTGCCGTCTTTAAGTTCATGTTCGGTATAAAAACGTTCGCACCCAAAACAATAGAGGCCTTCGTATTCGCTGAAGTAGATATCGCCGGCGTCGTAGATCTTTTGAAGCACACGTTCCACCACCGCAATGTGCCGGGGCTCCGTGGTTCTGATGAAGTCGTGGTGCCGTACGTTCAGCTTCGGCCATAGGTCACGGAAAAGGCCGCTGATTTTATCCACATAATCCTTGGGGCTTTCGTTTTCCGCCTTTGCGGCTTGGACCACTTTGTCGCCGTGTTCATCCGTGCCGGTCAGAAGGAATGTCTCCTTTTGCTTCATTTGTTGGTACCGGCACAGGACATCCGCAACAAGAGTCGTATAGGCGTGTCCCAAGTGTGGCCGGGCATTGACATAATAAATAGGGGTGGTGACGTAAAAAGGTTCAGATGTCAATTTTGTTGTACCTCTTTTCTGTTTCTTGGATTTCGTCTCGATGAATTTCGATTTCCTGGCCGTCGGCTATTTGAATGACCATGCGGCCACAAATGATGTTGTGGCGGACCACTTTTCCTTCTCCTCGAGCGGTCTTCACCGTATGGCCGATGGGCGGGAGTTCTTTTTTCAATTCCAAATAGGTTTCGTTTTCGAAGGTTAAACAGCACATCAATCTGCCACACTGCCCGGAAATCTTGGTTGGGTTGAGGGACAGCCCCTGCTCTTTGGCCATACGTATGGAAATCGGCTCGAACTTCTCGATAAAATTCGAGCAGCAGAACATCCTTCCACAGCGCCCGATCCCGCCGCACATCTTAGCCTGATTCCGAATTCCGACCTGACGCATTTCCACCCTGGTACCGAGTTCTTTTACCAACATTTTCACAAGCTGGCGGAAATCGATACGCCCTTCCGCGGTGAAGAAGAAGGTCAGCTTGTTGCCGTCGAAATTACTTTCCACTGAAAATAGATGCATGGAAAGCCCCAAGTTTAGGATGCTGTTCAAACAAAAGGCAAGGGCGCGCCTTTCTGTTTCCCGGTTTTGTTCCAGTTGCTTGAAATCGTTCTCCACGGCCAGTCGATACACCTTTTTCAAAGGTTTGCCCGAAAAGTCTTCATCGCGAGTAAAGGGAGCGACCACCACAGTGCCCAGTTCGAGACCCTGTTCGGTTTCGACGATCACCGAGTCCTTTTCATGTAGCACGAAGGCTCCGCAATCAAAATGATAGACCTTCCCGGTCGGCTTAAAACGGATTCCGACAATCTTGTTCATGACAGGCGTTTCGAAGATGAATCATCATGGTTTCCAATGCCAGCCTGGGATTCACGTTGGCCGTAAGGTTTCTTTGAGCCCGCTGAATCGCTTCAATTTGCGTTATAAGCACTTCCAGACGGGTATGTTGTGAAGCATATTGCATCTCTTGGGTCAAGTCTTTATTGAATAAATAGGGTGACGTCCATCGAAGCGCTATGAGGTCCCGAAGGTAGCATTGCAGAATTTCGAGGGCCTCTGGGATACGCTCCTTTTCGTCAGACAGCCGCTCTGCAAAGGCCAGGGACAAGGTGAGCGGCTCGAAAGAGAACGTTTCCGGGTGATCTAACCCGGAGGCGGAAATAATCGCCTCCCTGCGATTCAGCCACTTTGAGGCACCAGCCTCCCTGTTCGCCATGGCAAGTGCCCGTGACAGGCTCCCGTTGGCCATAGGAGCCAGTGCATCGGCCTCTTCCGCGGAAAGGCCGAGACGGTTCTGCAAGACGGCGGCAATATGACTCTCCGGGAGGGGGTGGAACCGTATGGAGTGGCAGCGGGAAACCAGAGTCGGGAGCAGATCGGAACGCTGAACAGCAGTAAGAATCAAAAGTGTCTGAGGAGGAGGTTCCTCCAGCATTTTGAGCAAGGCATTCCCAGCTTCCGGTGTCATCCGGGGCGCATCGACGATCACTGCAACGCGTCTTTTGGCTTCATAGGCTTTTAAAGAGAGTTCGTGACTGAGTTGGCGGATCCGGGCGATCTTGATCACTGATTGTTCAGGGGCAAGAAGGATCATATCGGGGTGATTCCCCGAAACGATCTTGCGGCAGGGCAGACAACAACCGCAGGGAATCGGTCCGAAGACGGTTTTTTTTAAGCCTTGAACCCAGTCTGTCGGGGACTCCTCGCAGTTGCAGGCCATGGCAAAGGCAAAAGCGGCGTCTCTTTTACCCGATCCCTCGATTCCCGTGAATAGGAGGGCGTGGGGGATATGGCCGCTTTTGAGAAAAGCCCCGAGAAGGCGGTTCGCATGCTTCTGGTGTTTCAAGATGTCAAAATCAGGTTCCATCGACGAGATCACCATCTCTGCTTAAATTGGTTTCCGATGTCAAACCACGGGAGACAGTCTAAAAGAAAAAGGGCAATAAGGCAAGATTTAAGGAATGAAATGGGGGATCTTTTCCACATCGTCCTGATCTACATCCACGGCGGCATACTGGCCAAGCGCCTCGATATTGACCACGACCCGGCTCTGGCTCTTGTAACGGATGAAGATGCCGGTCACCCCGGTAAAGGGTCCATTTACCACCATGACCCGGTCTCCTCTTTTCAGACGACTCCCTGTGGAAATCGAATGATCGGTGGCTATCATGATTTGAAGAGAAGTCACCGTTTCATCCCTAACTGGAACCGGTCCGGTTTTATTCCCGATGAGTCGGACCGCCCCCACCGTCTTGACGATTTCCAGATGCTGATAAGGGTTTAAGTCGGTTTTTACAAAGACATATCCGGGAAATAGGGGAACCCGGATTAGGAGCTTTCGGTCTTTGCGTCTGCTTTGAACCTGAATCTTTGGAAGAAAGACTTCCAACGATTTTTTCGTCAGGCCTTCGGTGACGACGTTTTCAAAACGGCTTTTGGTATGGAGCACATACCATTTCCGGACAAGCGCCTCATGTTTCATCGAAGTCCGTTCTCCGGATGCAGCTCCGCATAGACCGCCTGCATGATCATGTGGATGACGATGACGTGGACATCTTCCACTTTCTGCATGTCGTCCACGCGAACCACGAAAGGAACATGCGCCATCTGAGCCAGCCTGCCTCCAGAAAAACCGCACAGACCCGCAGTCTTTCCGCCATTTTCATTGGCAAAAGCAATAGCTTTAATGACATTTTCTGAATTTCCGCTTGCCGATATCCCGATCACCACATCCCCCTTGCTGAAAAAGTTCTTCATCGGTTCCACGAAAATCCTGTCGTAGGATAAGTCGTTGGCGTAAGCCAGAAGAGTGGGGATGTTGTCATTCAGGCAGATGACCTTGAATTTTTTTTCCACATCCATGCAGCACCCCTTGTTGATATCACAGGCAAAATGGGATGCTGTTGCGCCGCTCCCCCCGTTTCCCATGATGAAGATGCACCGATTGAGATCATAAGCCTCCAGGATGAGCCGGGTCAGCTTGTCGAATTGTTCCTTGTTAAAGGCGGATAGCACATCCGAAAGCTCGGCAAGATAACGGTCCGCAAAGGCTTTGATATCCATTTGAGAAACCTCGCATTAGTGTTGAACTTCCCGAATGACTTGCATTTGTTTCATCTGCTGTTCGGCGAATTCCAAAACCTCTTTTTGTGCCTTTTCGCCGGTAATATAGGACCAGTAAGCCCTGATGCTGTCTTTGACGGTGCGTCGAGGCGACCATCCCAGGGTTTGGAGACGGGTGATATCGGAGACGATATGTCGCGTATCTCCGAACCGATAGCGGCCCGGAATCTGGGGTTCGATGTCCTTTTTAAGGGTTTGTTGCATCGACCGATAAAAGTCGAGGATGGTCCAGGGGATACCGCCTCCCACATTAATAACGCGCCCATTTGCCGCATCATTTTCCAATACCAGCAAGTTGGCATCCACCACGTCTTTGATGTTGACGAAGTCCCGGACCTGGTGTCCGTCCTCGAAAATCACCGGGCTTGAGTCAAACAGCAGGCAAAGGGCAAATATTCGCATGGCGCCGGAATACGCGTTATAAAAGGACTGCCTTTCTCCCTGAACGATGGAATAGCGCAGAACCACGGAAGGAATGCCGTATCGCTTTGCCAGATTCAGGGCGATCTGCTCCTGGGAATATTTGGAGAGCGCATATTGGTTGCAGGGATGAACCACGGATTCGTCAGAGGGTACCCATTGGAGGACGGTATTGCATGCGGGGCATTGGTGATCCCACTCTCCCTTAGAAAGCCGGGATTCCAGCCGGATGGAAGGATAGATGAAATGCCCCCCCTCGGGATGGCAGGTGGGACATCTGTGGCGCCCTTCCCCCATGACCGCCTGGCTTGCCGCAACAATGATTTTCCTGATTTTTTCAGTCATGCGCTTTTCCACCAGCACTTCATAAAGCAAAGCGGTGGATACGGCGTTCACATGAAAAAAGGTGGAAAAGTCGGGCATGTAATCCTGATATGCAGCAAAATGGTAAACCACATCGATGCCCTTGAGCGCTTCTTCCCAGACCCCCTTTTCGCGAACATCTCCTACCATCAATTCGGCTTTCGCATTCAGGTATTCCGGTATTCCATGGGGATGGACCCTTTTCGAAAAATTATCCAGAATCCGCACCTGATTTCCCTTTTGAATAAGGGCATCCACTGTGTGTGAGCCGATAAACCCGGCACCGCCGGTAACCAAAACCCGATAAGCCATCAATGTTGTCCTTGAATTGTCCCGGTGTGTTTTACCGAAGACGAGGATATGTTGAATCCCTTTTCCTACTTGCTCGAGTACGATCGATCGTCGAAGATCACTTTGGATCCGCTCTCTTCGAGCATAAACGGGAGCTCCCGGTAGTCCTTCATCGCTTCCATGATTTCTCCCTGTTTTTCTCGGGGAGCGATCAAGAGGAGAAATCCGCCGCCTCCGGCCCCGGCGATCTTTGCACCTATCGCCCCTGCCTTCCTGGCCTTCCGGATCATTTTCTCGACGGAGTTGTTGGTGATTCCTTCGGCCATATGTTGCTTGAGGCGCCAATTTTCATCCAAGAGATGCCCGCATTCTAAGATATTACCGATGCTCATCGCTTCTCTGAAAGGGTCCACGAAAGTTGTCATCCGAACCATGGCATCAAAGGCAGATTTCTCGGAAAATTTTTTTTGCTGATCGGCAAGGATCCAATCGGCTTTCCGGGTAATTCCGGTGTAGTACAGGAGAAGAGATGATGTGAATTTTCTCTTTGCTGCACGGTCCATGGTGACAGGAATGCGAGTGGTGGTTTCGTTTTCATGAAAAATGAACTGGTTCACACCGCCATAAGCAGCCGCGTATTGATCCTGCCTGCCGATGGGCTTTTTAAGGATATCGATTTCGACCCGGCAGGCGTCTTGGGCCAGTTGCTCTGCAGTGATAAGAAGATTTTGGTAAGCATAGAGAGCGTGTAAAAGTGCCACGGTGATGGAGCTTGAACTCCCTAGGCCCGATCCGCTGGAAGGGACATCGGCCAGCGTGGTGATCTCGATCCCTTTTTCAACACCGGTGATCTTCATGGCCTCACGGACAAGGTCATGTCGGACTTCCGAGACATGTTCAACGCACTCTTTTTTGGAATAGTTGATATAGATCATGTCGTCGAAACGTTCCTTGACGATGGCATAAACGAATTTGTCGATGGCCGTGCAAATGACCTGCCCCGGCTGTTTCGAGTAAAAGGGCTTCATGTCTGAGCCGCCGCCCACAAAGCTTAGTCGAAGAGGTGTCTTGACGATGACCATGGCTGATGTTTTGCTTCCTTGATACCTAAGTATTCATTCGGTTTCTTGTTTTTCGGTTCCAATGCTGCTTCCGAAGCCGCCGAGGCCGTAAAGGTTAATCATTACGGAGTAGGCCCGGTCTTCGAATTCGTCAGTATATCGAAAATCGATGGACCAGCATTGGGCTTTATAGATCACCCCGATTCCGGTTTTGATATCCTCTTTGTCGTACAGGTTGCGTTCATATTCCCAAAAAGCGGAGAAACCCCCAAAAAGGTTGGCATAAAGCCGGGTATAAATGGACTCCTTCCCGTTCGATTTACCTTCGGCTGAATCCCGCCGGTAACGATATTCGACATGGAAGCTGTCCCCTCGATAATCCGAGGCCTTACACTGAGCATTATAAGACATCCAGTCATGTTCGTAAACGGACCACTGGGCATCGGCGTCAACGGATATATGATCCATGGGTCTGAGTTCCAGCCGACCATTAATGTTGGAAAACGGTTCTTTCTCTTCAATGTCCTCGTCTGTGGCTTCATAGATATTGTAGCTCTGACTGACGCCGAGTCTTGCGAATTCCCGGTATATATATTGAGGATTTTCCGTGTCCGGTTTTTTCTTGAGGGACCTTGAGGTGAACGTGTTCGTCAGCGAGTAGCCGACCTGGTTGACTCTTCCGATCCGGTCGACGTCGTCGAATTTGGGGTATTGATCCTGTTCTTTTTCCGGTAGATAGCGATAGGTGATCTTTGGGAGGATGCTGTGGCGGATCTTATCGAGGGTTTTCCCTCCGGTGTTGTAAATCCGATACAATTCCGTGCTGAGATTGACGCCTGCGTCATAGAGGTCTCTGAGCTGGGTGCGGTCCTGATCTTCCTTATCGGTTTCGTACTGGTCGATATGCCAGAATGTTTCCCGAAGCCCCATAAAAGGTTCCAGGGACAGATAATTGTTTAGTTTTACGGGTAGATACGCCTTCGGATAAACATCCACACGGTGCCCCCGCAGCCCGTCTTTACGGTAGTAACGGACATAATCTGAGGACATATCGTAATAAAATGGGGTATCTAGTAACCGCCCTTTGGAAATGTCGTATTCGACGAACGGGAGGCGCTGAAGGGTCTTATCTAAGTCGTCCGGATCGCTGTGCCTGCGGAAAAGAACATTGTCATACCATCGGCCTTCGATGTTGAGGCTGCTTCGGTTCCAAGCCCGATTCAGGTTCAGGCGGTTCAATCGGGTGGTGTCCGTATAATCGTCCACGCCCCTGCCGAAGACGGTTTCAAAATACTGATTGGTTTCATCGAAGCCATTGTAGCCGCTTTTGAATTCCACCAAATAATCCTGGTCCGAGACAATGTCGAGATCGAGTTTGGCGAAAAAGTCCCACGGAAGGACCTGGTCGTGTTTCATCCTGAACCAATAACGGTCGTGGTTGGGTCTTAAGTACTTGTCGTCCTCGTAACCCCAGCGATCGCTTGAATCGCCGGTTCCGTCGTCCAACTGACGATCATTGAGGAAATCTCCCATGAGGGCACCTTTGGAAAGGCGACTCAGGACGTAGCGGTATTCAAGCCCGACTTTTTCTCCCCGTCGATCCATATGGTCTAAGTAGAGTGTGGCATCCGAATTATCATTGATGGCCCAGAAATAGGGCTGTTCATATTCGGTTCCCTTCCGGTCGGAGACCCCCAGGCGAGGGGGAAGAAATCCGGACTGGCGTTTGGTTTTGGCGGGGAAGACAAAGTATGGAGTATAAAGCACCGGCACCTTTTTTAGCCACAGAGTACTGTGTGTGGCGGAGCCGTATCCTTCCAGCGCCACAGAGACATTTCGGGCCGTGACCCTCCAGGCCGGGTTCTCACCGTCACAGGTGGAAATGCTTGCCGATTGGGCACTATAAGTCTTTTCGCCGGTCTTTTGTATCTTATCCCCCTGGATATAAAAATGGTTTTGTTTTAAAAAGACGGTGCCGTGATAGGCGCTTCCGGTTTCATTTTTCAGGTCGAAGCGGATGCGCTCCCCGGTGAGGATGTCCTCTCCATCGGACAAGACGGCGTTTCCGATGGCAAGAGCCTGGCCCGTTTTGTGATTCAGCTGAACGAAGTCGCCGCTGAGGCGCATCCTCTTTTTGACGACGACGACATGTCCCTTGGCGACGTAATGGTCGGCTTCTTGGTCATAAAACAGGGAATCGGCCGTGACCTGCCAGGGCGAGCTTGCATCGGCGGTAGTGGATCCAAAGACATTCTCGGACCGAGATGCGGCATGGGACATTCCGGAAAGCGCCATCCCTAAAAGGACAACAAAAAGGGAGAGAAAGAGAGCCAATTTCCCTCGCCAGAGAGGATCGACATGGCATCCTTGGCTTTCCCTCTGGGTAAAAAACATGACAAATTTTTTATTTGTTTTAGAAGTCACCAAAAGTTGATGAAATCGTAAAAAGGCCGATTTTTCTCGCGCCGCAATTCTTTTCGGAAGATCCAAAGGGTTTCGCTAAATCTCAAGAACTCGGCACAAGTGCCTCAAACAGCTTGAGATTTTTAACGCTCAACCCTTTGCCTCTCTTTTTCCGAAAAGACTTGGATGGCGCTCATAAAACCTTTTTACGAAGCCATCCAAGTTTATTCGAGAACCATACCTAAACGTATTCAAATGCTCTGTTATCATTCTTTTTTTCTATTCCCCGTCATGTTTTTTATGCAACTTCAGGGTTTAGAGGGCTTCGGCCTGTTATGGATAACTTTCTTGAACGCGAATGAAGTTTTATGTATAGATCCGAATCGATGTTAAAAGTCAATATGAAGTTGAATGGCCTTTTTATAGACCGGGGTTTTACGCTCGCCTTTCGGATTTTATAAAGTTTGGTGCCGCTGTTTGCAAGCGACATTTCCGGTTGAGATGCGTTTCAGGGATAAGCAGATGCGTATCTTGTTGACCAATGACGACGGGATTCATGCCAGAGGCCTTTTTGCTCTTTACCGTCGTTTTTCAATGAAACATGAAGTTTTCATTGTCGCACCGGACCGGCAACGCAGCGCGGTTGGGCATTCCATCACGTTGCACAAACCGATCCGATGTGAACGGATTCACTTGGAGGGAAATGTTTTTGGGTATGCAGTGAATGGGACTCCGGCAGATTGCATCAAGCTCGCGATCCTGGAACTGATGGACATCAAGCCCGATTTGGTTCTGTCCGGAATCAATCCTGGGGCAAATATCGGCTTCAACGTGAATTATTCCGGAACGGTCTGCGCGGCCCGGGAAGCCGGTTTTTACGGCATTCCGGCCATTGCTGTGTCTATGCCGGGAGAGGGCCGGTATATCGATAACGCGGCGGCATTCGTGGAACAAGTGGCCCAAAGAGTGTTGGAACATCCAATTTATCACGGAACTGTCTTGAATATCAACATCCCCGATATTCCTATGGATCAAACCGCCGGAGTTCGGATCACCCGGCTCGAAATGTTCCCCGTTGAAGAACACTTTGAAAGGCGGACGGATCCAAGGAATCGAGCCTATTATTGGCAAGGTTGCGAACAGCAAAGGGCCTTCAGCGGGCCGGATACGGACGGGGCGGCCTTGAGTCGAAACTATATCACCCTGACGCCTATCCGGTGTGACATCACCGATCATGACATCCTTGAAAAATTGAAAGGATGGCAATTGGAGCCTCACAAATTTGATGGGGAGTAAACCGATCAAAGGTCGTTTTGCAGCGGATCTGAAGCCGGGGGAACCCATAGACGAAATCTTTGCTCTCTCAGAGAAAGTATTAGGGAAAAAGAGAGATGGAAACAGCTATCTTACCATGACCCTTAGCGATCGATCCGGAGGCATCCGGGCCGTCATGTGGGAAAATGCGGACCTGGCCGCCGCCAATATCCGGAAAGGGAAGCTTGTCCAGGTTAAAGGATTCGTTTCGGAATACCATGGGCAGCTCCAGGTAGTGGTGAAAGAGATCTTCCCTTTTCAGGAGACGGACATTGATCCGGAGGCGTTTCTCCCGAAAACCCGACGAGATATCGAAGATATGTTTGATAAACTGGATCGCATATCCCAATCCATTAAGGACGCGCACCTGAAAAAACTTCTGAAGGCGTTTTTTGATGATTCGGAGCTGATAGCCCAATTCAAGAAGGCACCTGCGGCGAAAATGATGCATCATGCTTATGTCGGGGGACTGTTGGAGCATACCCTGTCCATGGTCTGTCTCAGCGACGCCATTGCCGGTCACTACCGAGGCATCGACCGCGACCTCCTCTTGGCAGGTGCTGTTTTACATGATATCGGTAAAACCAAAGAATTTATTTATGATCATGTGATCGACTATTCGGATGGGGGTCGGCTTTTGGGACATATCGTCATAGGTGTACACATGCTAGAGGAAAAATTAAAGGAGATAAGGGATTTCCCTGATGAAAAAGCCATGCTCCTGAAACACTTGGTTCTCAGCCATCATGGCAGCCGGGAATACGGATCTCCCGAAGTTCCCAAGACCGTCGAAGCGGTCTTACTCCATTACATCGACGAAATCGATTCCAAGATCAATGGGATACGGGAGTTCATTGAATCCGATTCCCCGGGCGATCAGTGGACATCCTATCACAGGGTGTTGGAGCGGCAGTTCTATCGGAAAAAGGGTTGAAAAAAAATAACCCAGCTTCTCTTTCATCGTGGCTGTTGACTGGATCCGATTCCACCCCATCAATCCAACACATAACGGATAAAGAGGTTGCCATGTTTATTACCTTTGAAGGGATCGAAGGCTCCGGAAAAACCACCCAGGTGCAGCGGGTAGCGGATTATCTGAAGGATTCGGGACATCATTGTATCGTCACCCGGGAGCCTGGTGGGACGAAGATCGGCGTGAAGATCCGTGAAATCTTGCTCGACCGGAATCATTCGATGCTGGATGCGACGGCCGAACTGATGCTTTACATGGCGGATCGTGCCCAGCACGTGAAGGAGATCATCGAACCGGCTCTGGCTGAAGGAAAGTCGGTGCTTTGCGATCGATTCCTGGATGCCACTGTCGCTTATCAAGGGTATGGAAGAGGCCTGGATATTCCACTCATCCACGCCTTTCACTCGATCGCTCTCAGCGGGATTGCACCGGATCTGACTTTTCTTCTGGACCTACCTGCCGAAAAAGGATTGGCCCGGGCTTGGGCAAGGATCATCAAGGATTCGGGTGTTTGTGATGAAAGCCGTTTCGAGGAAGAAGCCTTATCCTTTCATGAGAAGGTGAGAAAAGGATACCTGGAGATGGCCAAGGCACAACCGCAGCGGATCCGCATTATCGATGCGACGTCCACCGAGGATAAGGTGTTCCGCCAGGTGATCGGGATGCTCCCCGAAAGTCTTCTAAACAAGAAGGAAAAAAGGTCATGATCCGGGAAAACGAAGCCGATGGCATGCGTGCAGGCTCTGGCCGAATTTGAGGATCCAGCACGAATGAACCAGTCCATCCTTGATGCCATCGGCAACACCCCTATAGTGGAGATTCGGCGGTTAAACCCCAACCCGAGGGTGAGGCTATTGGCGAAACTGGAATCGTTTAATCCGGGCGGATCGGTGAAAGATCGCCCTGCGCTTTCCATGATTGAAGCCGGGGAACATTGCGGCCTTTTGAAGCCCGACAAAACGGTCATCGAAGCCACCAGCGGTAACACGGGAATCGGCCTGGCATTGGTATGTACAGTGAAGGGATACCACCTCCTCTTGGCCATGTCGGAAGCGGTGAGTGAAGAGCGAAGAAAAATCCTTAAGGCTCGGGGGGCGGAGATCCTTCTGACCCCGGGACACTTAGGAACCGACGGCGCCATCGAGGAAGTTTATCGGATGTCCCGGGAGAATCCGAATTTTTATTTCATGCCGGATCAGTATAACAACGATGCCAACTGGCAAGCCCATTACCATGGAACTGCCGAAGAGATCTGGCGCCAGACCCATGGAGCGGTTACCGCTGTGGTGGCGACCCTGGGGACATCAGGCACCCTTATGGGGATCTCGAGGCGGCTGAAGGAATACAATCCGGCCGTCCAGATTATCGGTGTGGAGCCTTACCTGGGTCATAAAATCCAGGGGCTTAAGAACATGAAAGAGGCTTACCAGCCTGAAATCTTCGATAAGAATCGCCTGGATAAAAAGATCAACGTCGAGGATGAAGAAGCTTTCGAGATGACCCGACGGCTGGCCAAAGAAGAGGGGATTTTTGCAGGGATGAGCAGCGGCGCGGCCATGGCAATTGCTTGCAGGGAAGCCGCTCTCATGGAAAAGGGTGTCATGGTGGTAATCCTTCCGGACGGCGGGGAAAGGTATCTCAGCACGACTCTCTTTGCAATAAAAGAAAAGGTGGACTTGAGGCTCTTTAACACAATGAGCCGGAAAGAGGAGATCTTTAAGCCCCTGATTCCCGGTAAGGCCTCGCTCTATACCTGCGGTCCCACCGCACATGCCCGAATGCAAATCGAAGAATGCCGCCGATTCGTATTTTCCGATCTGCTTTGCCGGTACCTCGGATACCGGGGGTATGCGGTGCGTCATATCGTAAACATCACCGACTTCGACGACAAAACCCTGGCAGGATCGGAATCGGCCAATATCTCCCTTCCCGAGTTTACGGATGAGCACATTCAATGGTTTCAAAAGGACCTTGAATCCCTGGGCGTCCGGCCGGCGGACAGCTATCCCCGGACAAGCGGAAATCTCCAAGATATGGTTCAGATGGCCCGTGACCTCAAGAAGAGCGGGTTTGCCTATGAAAAGCTGAGATCCCTTTATTTTAATATTTCCCGGATCCCGGATTACGGAAAACTGTCCGGAATCGATATCAATAAAATCAAGCTCGGGGCTACGGTGGATCTGGATGAATACGAAAAGGACAATCCCAGGGATTTCACCCTCATGAAACGGTCGAGACTTTCCGAACTCAAACGCGGGATTTTCGTTAAGACCGAGTGGGGGAATGTTCGTCCGTCGTGGCACCTTCAGTGTGCGGCAATAGCCAGGAAGTCCATGGGGGATCGGTACGATATTCATACCAGCGGTCGGGAGCTGGTTTTTCCCCACCATGAAAATCACATCGCCATTTCCGTGGCCTTGACCGGGCACCCCATGGCCAATTACTGGATTCACTGTGAGCGGGTCCTGTTCAACGCTGCAGAAAAGGAAAAAAAGCAAGGCGGAGTGACCCTTAAGGATCTGTTTGATAAGGGGTTCTCCGGCCGCGAAATTCGATATTGGCTTCTTTCCAATCATTATCGAAAGCCGCTGGCTTTTTCGCAGGATCGGCTGGAAGAAGCCAGACGTGTTTTGAGACGGATCGACGCTTGTATTCATTCCCTCCGGCAGATCAAAGGGGGAGCCCCGGACCCCGAGGTGGATCAACTCCTTTATGACATCAAGCATGGATTCCTTTCGGCCATGGATGACGATTTAAATATGCCTGAGGCATTGGCGTCGCTTTTTAATAATATCAGAAAGATCAACATCGACATCCGGCAAAGAAAAATTGATGATAAGGGAGCTGAAAAGATTATCCGCGCATTTCAGGATATCGACAGGGTTTTAAACATTTTCCGGTTTCAGGACAGCACACCAAACCCGGAGATCATTGCCCTCATCAAAAGCAGGGAAGCAGCCCGTAACGCCGGAGACTGGGACGCTGCGGACCGAATCCGGGACCGGCTTCGGTCCATGGGAATCGAAATCAGGGACGTCCCTGCTTAATAAGGGCTCAGTTAAGTCTACAGCAAAGGCGGAACGGGATGTTCAGATGACAGGAGAAATGAAAGCCATAAAAGCGATATATTTCCCCAACACGGTTGTTCAGGAAACCGTTCTAGAGGACCTTGCGGCGTGCTTTGCTTCGGTTGAAACGATTCAGCCGTTCCTGCTTAAGGTTCCGGAATCTATGTCGGCGGCTATCGAAGGCGGCTTCTTAACCGTTTGTCCAGTGATGGTGGATCAGCGGGCTCGGCTGACCGAGGCCTTTAACGAATTTCAGGCCTTTGCCCGAATGCATGGATCCAAAGGGGATCTTAAAACCCGGTTTGTTGCCTGGCTGGAGGGATCCACCGAACCAGACGATGAAAAAATTGCATCCCAAATCGTTTCTTCCATGAAAAAAAACGGTAAGGCCGGTTTGAGTCAAAAGCCTGAGGATCTCGTATTCAGGGCAGCCCTTTTCCTTCATATGGCTCAGCAATACGATATCGAAAGCTTCGAGGTTCAAAAAGACCTGAGATCCTTAGCTCGGACGGAAAAGAAACTATTTCAAAGCCTCACGGGAGAGGCGTCTACCCATACAAAGATCGACGCTTTCGGATCGGATACACCGGAAGACTACATGGTTCCGGAGCGGCTGGCCGCATGGGCCCGATTGCTCCTTCACGGCGTCGTTCCGGAAGACAGCGATAAAACCCTCGTTTGGGTGACTCACAGCAGGCCGGCGATGGAACATCTGCTGGAACTTGCACCACTTTCATACCGGTCGGTGCAATTTCATGCCATTCCGACCGCGAATGGTAGAGCCGAAGGGACTGACCCTTGGAAAGAGGCCTTTCAAGAAGGGTTGGCAAAAGCATTGGAGGATCCGGATTTCCGTATCTCCGACCCCCTTGTGGAAGCATCGATCCCCTTCGGCGGACATAGAGCGTTGCTCGTGACCGTGCATGCCGTCGATGAAAGTCCCTCGACCTTTTTTGGGCGTGCTGCCGATTTTTCGCCGCTCCCCAAATTTCAGGGAATGCTTGCAAGAAGGACACTTGTGGTCCATTTATCGGCATAAATTCCGGCATGTTTTTTAAAAAGTCGCCAAAAAAAAGTTCGAATAAAGCTTGACTCGGGATATGGATTGGTATAAGTGGCTTGCCTTAATCTGAAAACCAAAGATCGGTCAATGAGATCTTAAGAAACTATGAAAGGAGGCTTTTCGAAATGGGATATAGCGTGGCAGTTGACAATGACAAGTGCGAAGGTTGCGGAGAATGCGTGGAAGTCTGCCCGGTCGAAGTCTTTGAACTGGTAGATGACAAGTCCGTCCCGGTCAATGCTGACGAATGCCTGGGTTGTGAGAGCTGCGTGGAAGTCTGTGAGCCTGGCGCCATCACCGTAGAGGAGACCTAAGCGATATGGTTTTTAATCCCCCCGGCCCTCTTTCAGGGCCGGGGGGATTAAGTTCTTAAGCCCCCTTCCATTTATCGAAAAAGATCTTTTCCGAAACCTAAATTATTTGCCACCCCGATATTTATGAAATAATGGGATGACATCCCAGTCCATGCCGCAAGCCGGTATGACTCGAAAGTCAGGGTATTCATTGATTTTTCAAACCTTGTTTGGCTATTCAGCGGTGTTGTACCGAAAAAAAACCCTCTGCCGTTGTTGATACCCTGCCACCTGGTGATCCGAAGCGATGGCACGCCGGGTCAATTTGGCGGGGGGATGCCCCTTAAACAGGCCCTCATTGACCTGGAAAAGCACAACACCCAAAACCTCACTTGAAGTGATCCCATCCGGACGCCGTTACCTTATTCAAGGCCCCCGAGGTGCTCACCATCTCCAGCTTTCGGGAATCGTTGATCCAGCCGATCGGGAATAAGGGGGTTTCAAAGGTTTTCTTATAAGCCTCGCGGACCGTTTTTTCCCTGTCGGGAGACACCGTGATCAAAAGGGTGTAGTCTTCACCGCCGGAGAGAGCGTATTCCAATGGATCCCGGCTGAATCTCGCGCAGAATCGTTTCAGGTTTTCGGAGATGGGGATCTTTTGGGCTACCAATTGCGCGCCTACGCTGCTTGACTTGAGGATATGGCCCAGATCCGAGCTCAGGCCGTCGCTGACATCAATTGCTGCATGGACCCCTCCCAGACTTGCCAGGAATCTTGCTTCGAGCACGTAGGGCCGGGGCTTCAGGTGGGCATCCACGAGCTCTTGGAGAAAGGGGGCATCTATCGGGATCCCTTCCAGGATAATGTGAAGTCCTGCCCGGCTGTTCCCTAAAAATCCAGTGGACAGGATCGCGTCTCCGGGTTGTGCGGCATGACGATAAAGAACCTCGGAAGGGGGTATCGTTCCGACCACCGTGATATTGATGATGAGATCGGTTTTAGAGCCTGTGGTATCCCCGCCGAGTATGTTCACCCGGTGTTCGGCGGCAAGATGCTTCATCCCTTCGTAGAGTTCGTCCAAGAACTCAATGGAGCAATCTTGGGGGATCCCGATGCTGACAAAAGCCTCTCTCGGCTCTCCTCCCATAGCTGCGATATCGCTTAAATTCATGGCCATGGCCTTATATCCCAAGTTGAATGCCGAAGTGGCGTTTTTCAGGAAATGGACGCGTTCCACCAGCAAGTCGGTCGTGACCAGTGTGGCCATGTCAGGCCGGGTGAAGAAAACGGCTGCATCGTCCCCGATTCCTTTCAGGATTGTGTCCTCGCGGATCAGGCATCCTCCGCGAATCCGGTCGATCCATCCGAACTCACCGATCTCTTTAAGTTTCAAGTGGATCTGGCCTTTTGAATGAGACGTTTCAATTCTTGTGCCTCCTGCATGGGATCTTGTGCGCAGACAATGGATGATACCACGGCTACCCCGTCTGCCCCATTCCGGATGACCGCTTCGATATTTTCCCGGTTCAGCCCGCCGATGGCCACCAAGGGGGGTGCAACCCGTCCCCGGATTTTTTTAAGTCCTTCCAGTCCGAGGGGAGGTGCGGTGTCGGTCTTTGTCGGGGTCGAGAAGACGGGGCTGACGCTGATATAATCCGCCCCGCCCTTTTCCGCCTCGACGGCATCATTTACGGATTCAGCCGAGATGCCGATGATCATGGATCTTCCGACGATGCGCCGGGCAAATTCAAGGGGTATGTCCGTTTGTCCCAGATGCAGACCGTCGGCTTGAACCGCCAAGGCCACGTCCAGGCGGTCATTAATGATGAGGGGAATATGTAGACTTCTCAAAAGGTCGCGAACAGCAAGAGCCTCGGCGACAAATTCCCGGGTGGAGCCCTTTTTTTCCCTAAGCTGGACGCAGGTCACACCCCCCATCACCGCGGCCCGGACGATTTCGAGGGTGCTTTTTCCTCCAGCAAGACCCCGGTCTGTAACGAGGTATAGGGAATAATCGATCCGTCTTGAAAAATCTTCCATTACGCTTCTCGGATCCGGCACTCTTTTTCGAGTTCATCGGGTGAAATGTCATACAGGGCGTCCAGAAGTGCGATCATGAAACTCCCCGGAGATTGAGCTTTTTTAGCGGCGTACTCTCCGGCCAGGCCGAAAAAGGCCAGGGCGGTTGAGGCTGCGATGACCGGATCGCCGTCTACGGCCAGAAAAGCGCCGATGATTGCCGTTGCCGTGCATCCGGTTCCCGTGACTTTTCCCATCAGGGGATGTCCGTTTTCGACTCGAACCTTCTGTTTTCCGTCAGTGACCATGTCCACGGCTCCCGTGATGGCCAGGGTGGTTTTCAATTCCCGGGCAAGAGTCCCGGCTATATCGGCGGCGTCTTCAACGGAATGGATCGAATCGACGCCCTTGGTTTTCGAGTCAGCACTTCTCAGTGACAGAATTTCCGATGCGTTTCCCCGCAGCACCTTGACGGAAGTCTGCTCGAGGATCCGCTTGGCCGAACGGGTTCGCAATGCAGTGGCCCCCGATCCTACAGGATCCAGGATCACTGGTATATTTAACACATTGGCACGCTTTCCAGCCTGGATCATCGAGGCGACCCAATCATCGGTGAGGGTCCCGATGTTGAGGACCAGGGCTTTCGACAGGGAGACCATGTCTTCCACCTCTCCCGCGGCATGAGCCATCACGGGAGAGGCCCCGGCGCACAAAAGGGCGTTGGCTGTATAGTTCATGACCACATAGTTGGTGATGTTGTGGATCAGCGGTCTCGTGTCCCGAATCATCCGGAGATTTAAAGCAGCCTGGCTGGAAAAATGTGTCATGGACATCTCCTTTGGAATAAAAAAAGGGTTGTTTTTTTGGCAAAAACAACCCTTGGTCCCCTCTGAAAATCTCCACCGCATCTCATCCCTACGCCGGCATTACCCGGATCAGGTTCAAAGGGTACCTTCTCAGGCTTGCTTCGCCGCCCCTGTGGTGGATCTCATTTTTTTTAACATAAACTTTAAAGGTTCTTTTTGTCAAGAAAGACTTTTTTAGGAAAAAAGGTTTTTCCCATGCTTATTGCAACGAAAGGGTGTGTGTGGTAATCTTAATAAATCATGAAGCAATATGTCATCGATGAACTCCGCGAGCAGGACCACGAAAAAATCAAAGCGTATCTTGATGAACATTACACCCTCGGCGGTTTGGAAAACATATACTGGATTTCCCTTGAACCGGGGATCCTCACTGATCTTCAGTGCGAACATCAAGCATGCCAGCCGTTTTACTTCGCTTTTGAGATGCACAAAGACCGGTTGGCCTGCGAATTGCTGATCCGTACCCATCAACGGGTACACTGCGCCTGTATGGGGTATGCTACCGAAACCCAGCGCAACTGGCTCATTCGGTTCATCGATGCGATTTTTGATGAGTTGGGAATCCAGACCTAAACTCCGGAAATCAACCCTGCAGTTGCATAAAAACATGACAAGGAATAGAAAAAAAGAATGATAACAGGGCATTTGAATACGTTTAGGCATGGTTCGCGAATAAACTTTTAGTGACTTCTAAAACGAATAAAAAATTTGTCATGTTTTTTACCCGGAGGGAAAGCCGAGAACGCCCCGTCTCCTTCGTTACCAAGGGCTCCCAGTAAAATACTACGGCTTCGCCCTTGGACGCCTTGGATCCGGGGCATCCTCGGCTTTTGCAACAGCAGGGTCAACACAAAGGGAAAGCATCGTGAAACGCGCAGCAGATATGGTTCGGACATTTTGCATCATAGCGGTTGTCGTCTTCTTGACCGCTTTTTTTGGTACCATGGCAGTGATCGTCTCCTTTTTCGGAAGTCCGGATAAAAGCAGTCATAAGATCGCCAGAATTTGGGGCAGGTGCATCCTTCTCATCAGCCGGATTCGAGTTCAGGTGGAGGGTTTTTCTAATATCGACCCAAACAAAAGCTATATCTTCATGGCCAATCATCAGAGCAATTTCGACATCCCGGTTCTGCTGGCCCATCTCAAGGTTCAGTTCCGGTGGCTGGCAAAGGCCGAGCTTTTCAAGATCCCTGTTTTCGGCCGGGCCATGCGAAAGGCAGGTTACATCAGCATCGATCGATCTGATCGTAAGAGTGCTTTTTTAAGCCTGAAGCAGGCAGCTCAAACCATCCGGGATGGTGCGTCGGTGCTCATATTTCCCGAAGGGACAAGGAGTCGTGACGGCCGAATAAGTCCGTTCAAGAAGGGCGGCTTCGTCCTGGCAACGGAAGCCGGAGTTCCCATCGTTCCTGTTATTTTGTTCGGTACTTGGTCCATTATGTCCAAAGAGGGGTTGACGATCCGGCCCGGAAGCGTGGTTCTTCAAGTGCTGTCCCCTGTTGAGACCCGAAATTTCAGCAGGAAAAATAAGGATGCCCTGCTGGAAAAGATACGGGACATTATGAAAAATTCCTTTGAGTCGGACTCATGGAGGGACGTGAGGTGCTCAAACTGATACCTCTGGGCGGCCTGGGAGAAATAGGCCTGAATATGATGGCGATCCAGTATCAAGATACGCTTTTCGTCATCGACGCCGGTCTCATGTTTCCGGAGGAATATATGCTCGGGGTCGATTTAGTGATCCCCGACATGACCTATCTGAAAAAGGCGGGGCCCCGTCTTTCCGGCATTGTCTTGACCCATGCCCACGAGGATCACATCGGCGCACTCCCCTACCTGCTCAAAGATATTCATGCTCCGGTTTTCGGGACGCCCTTCACCTTGGGGGTTGTGAGACGCAAACTCGAAGAATACGGAATACTGTCTTCCTGTGATCTGCATGATATCTCTCCCGGAGAGCTTCTGAAAATCGGAAAGCTGGAACTTGAATTTATCCGGGTGGGACATAGTGTGGTCGGCGGCGTCGGCGTGGCGATCCACACTCCCTACGGATTGGTGGTGCATACCGGGGATTTCAATATCAACCATGCGGCTTCGGGGGGAATGACCACAGACGTGAATCATTTTGCTCGATGCGGCGATGAAGGGGTTTTAGCCCTGCTATCCGATTCCACCAATGTGGAAAGGGAAGGGCATACCGTATCCGCCGAAGAAATCGCCGAAACCCTGTCACAGGTTACACACAGTCACAAGGGGCGCGTGATCATCTCTCTTTTTGCTTCCAACATTACCCGTATCGGGAAGATTGTGGAGATCGCCAAAGCCCAGGGTCGAAAGGTGGTACTAGACGGAAAAAGCATCGAAACCACCGTCAATATCGCCAAGGAGCTGGGTTTAATCGATATTCCCGAACAGATGCAGATCGACATCAGTCGGATTGGGGAGTTCCCGGATGAAGAGCTCCTTTTGATCACCACGGGGAGCCAGGGGGAACCCATGTCTTCTCTGGCACGCATGGCCACCAAGACCCATAAGTGGGTTGCTATCAAAAGAGGGGACATGGTTATTCTTTCATCCAAGTTTATTCCGGGAAATGAAAGAGCCATCGGCAATATCATCAACAAGCTCTGCCGCCTGGAGGCAGACGTTATTTATGAGAAAATATCCAATATCCATGCCAGCGGTCACGCCTTTCGGGAAGAATTGAAATTGATGATCGCCCTGACCCGGCCGAAATATTTCATTCCGGTTCACGGAGAATACCGTCATTTGGCGCTGCATGCACGATTGGCTGAAAAAGTCGGCATACCCAAAGAACGGGTGCTTTTGGCGGAGAACGGTCAAATCATCGAATTCGATTCGAAGGGAGGGAGAATCCGTGATCGGGTTTTTACAGGGCGGGTTCTGGTGGATGGAAAGGGGATCGGAGATGTGGGAAGAAGTGTTCTCAAGGAGCGGCGTCTCTTGTCGGAAGACGGCCTGGTCGTGGTGAATATGGCCTTTGACGAGGAGACCGGTATTATAGCCTATGGTCCGGATGTGGTGTCGCGGGGCTTTATTTTTGAAACCGAATCCGGCTATCTTCTGGAGGACGCCAAGTGTGTGATATTAGAAATCGTCGAGGAAATTCCCCCTGAAATCCCAAATCGGATCGAAAAGATCCGCACGAAAATTCAGTCGGCGCTCAGGCAATACTTCTATTTTGCAATCCAGCGCCGTCCGGTGATTCTCCCTTTTATTATTGAAGTTTAAAAGTGGCAAAGAAACAAGGGAGAGAGGGCAAAAATGGGAAGAAACCCGCCCCATGTTACAACGAAAACAGGAATGGTCAAAAGGACGAAATGATCACCGCCATGTTAACCTCAAACGCAATGGAATGCACCGGGTGTCCCCAATTATGCGGAAAGAAATAGCCGGCATTATTTTGTTTTTCCTGGTGATTCTGACGCTGATCAGTTTGCTGTCTTTCAGTCCGTCGGATCCTTCCATTCACACCGCCGCCGCAGGAAAAACGATTCATAATCTATTCGGTCTGTTCGGCGCTCAGCTCGCAGGTTTTTTGGTCGGGCTTTTTGGCATCGGAGCGTTCTGGATCCCCGTCCTTTTACTTCTTTCAAGCATCCATTTTTTCGGTGATCACCCCAAAAAAGCCATATTGACGACGCTTTTCGGAGGGGTTCTTCTTATCGTTACAACAGGAAGTCTCCTGGCCTTTAAACAGATGACCTTTCAAATTTTCGGTCAACCCTTTTCCTCGGGCGGGCTGATCGGCCTGCCGATGAAATCGTTTTTCACCGGCTATGCCAACACTACCGGTGGGCTGATCACCCTTTTGGTGATCTGGATCATCGGTTTTGTCCTGGCCACCGGGTTCTCTATTGTGAGCTTTTTCAGAATCCTCTCTCGCTCCTGGCGTTCCCTGGTCGACCGTATAAAGGCTTTCGTCACCAAGCAAAAGGAACGGAGGGAGAAGGTCCGGAAAAGAAAAATCGTGTCCCGACGGATTCCTTCAGGAGAATCCATCACCATCAAGACCCCTCCGCAGAAACCGATCAAGGAAGCTCCGGTCCCCAAGCAGGCTGTTTTTGATTTCATGAAGAAAGAATCCGGATATCAGGGGCCCGGGACCAATCTCCTGGAGGACCCGGGGGTCCGGGCGGTGCAGGTGGACAGCGAAAACCTAAAAATGCAGTCCAAACTTTTGGAGAAGAAACTGGCCGACTTCGGCGTGGAGGGGCGGGTCGTGTCCGTGGCGCCCGGACCGGTCATAACCACCTTCGAATATGAGCCCGCCCCGGGAGTCAAAATCAGCAAGATCGCCGGATTGGCGGACGACCTTTCCCTGGCCCTTCGTGCACTCAGCGTGCGCATCGTCGCACCGATTCCCGGAAAATCGGTGATCGGCATCGAGATTCCCAATGCTGTGCGCGAAATTGTCCGGTTCAAGGAGGTCATCATTTCGAGTGCCTTTGAAAAGTCTAAGTCCAAGCTGACCATATGTCTGGGAAAGGATATCGTAGGAGAACCGATTGTTACGGACCTGGGTCAAATGCCGCATCTGCTGATCGCCGGCGCAACCGGAACGGGGAAGAGCGTGGCCCTCAACGGAATGATCTGCAGCATGCTCTATAAGGCTTCCCCCAACGAAGTGAAGATGATTCTTATCGATCCTAAAAGGATCGAGCTTTCCCTCTACAACGGCATCCCGCACCTGATCACGCCCGTAGTGACCGACGTGAAAGAGGCCAACAACGCCCTTTTCTGGGCGGTGCGGGAAATGGAGCGGCGATACGTCGTGCTTTCCGAAAAAAAGGCGAGGAACATCCGGCAGTACAACCAAAAGATCGAGCAGGAGAGAAAAGAGAAAAAAGAAGAGGGCACCGAACAACTCCCGTATATTGTGGTAGTTATCGATGAGCTGTCAGACCTCATGATGGTGGCATCCCGGGACGTGGAGTTTGCCCTGATGCGCCTGGCACAGATGGCGCGGGCGGCCGGAATCCATCTTATCATCGCCACGCAGAGGCCATCCGTGGATGTATTGACCGGGGTCATCAAGGCCAACTTTCCCACGCGTCTGACGTTTCAAGTCTCCTCCAAGACCGATTCCCGAACCATCATCGACACCAACGGTGCCGAGGCCCTTCTGGGGAGCGGAGACATGCTTTTCCTTCCGCCCGGCACGGGGAAACTCCAGCGCATTCATGGGGCTTATCTTTCCGAGGGGGAACTGACACGGATTGTAGAATTTTTGAAAAAGCAAAAAGCCCCTCAGTACCTGGAGGAAGTCACACGGGCTCCAAAAGAGGAGGTCACGAAAGCCGATTCGGGAGAATACGATGAGCACTATGACGATGCCGTGGCCTTAGTGACCCGAACGCGCCAGGCATCCATCTCCATGGTTCAGCGTCATCTGCGTATCGGATATAACCGGGCGGCCCGGATTATCGAAACCATGGAAAGAGAAGGAATTGTGGGTCCTTCCGACGGTGTGAAGCCGAGGGAAGTCCTTGTTCGCGGCTACGACTCCGACTCTTAAACCCCCCGGGTTGGTACTGTTGCCCGGTTTAAAAAAGGCTGGGTGCACCGGGGGAAGCACCGACCTCGCTTTTAGATCACCTGCTTTCGCGCCAATTTCCTGATTTCTTCTTCAGAAAAACCCAGCTCTTCCAGAATGGCGGCCGTGTTTTCGCCGAAGGCGGGAGGACGGGAGGGATGCGTTTGCGGAGCCTCTGAAAACCGAAACGGCAAGCCCAGGACGCGATACATCCCTTTTGAATCCGTGGTCTCCACCACCGTATTGCGTGCCCTGGCATACTCACTCTCCTGGGCTTCAGGGACAGTGAGAACCGGCCCTAAGCACACATCTTTTTTTGAAAAAAGTGCGACCCACGCATCACGGGTTTTGGATAAAAAAGTTTTTTTAAAAAAAGTGATCAGCCGGTCTTGTTCCTTCTCCTCGTATTGCAGGGAGACAAATTCCGGGACACTGAAATAACGACACAGGCTTTCCCAGAAGCGCATTTCCAGGGCGGCGAGGGTAATGTATCGGTCATCCTGGGTTCCATAAACGTTGTAACAGGCAAATCGGTGCGAAAGTAGGGAGTCGCCTCTCTCCGGCGATGAGCCGGACTCCCAAATCTGGCCGGCTGCCTGTGAAAGCATGGCCATAAGGGAGTCGGTCATGGAAACATCGATATACCGACCGGCTCCGGTTTTTTCCCTGTGGTAAAGGGCCATCAAGATGGCAATCGCGGCGTTTAAGCCTCCGCTGATGTCGGCGATCTGGATTCCCGGGATACAAGGCGGTCCGTTTTTACGCCCGATAAGAGAAAGGACTCCGCTGTATCCCAAATAATTCACGTCGTGGCCTGCCTGGTCGGAAAGCGGGCCTTCCTGGCCATATCCGGTGATGGAGCAGTAGATGATGGAGGGGTTGACGGATGCAATGTCCGAATATCCGATCCCGAGCCGTTTGACGACCCCGGGGCGAAACCCCTCCAGGATGATGTCCGCTCGCCGGGCCAGCATGAAAAAGATCTCCTTTCCCTCCGGGGCTTTCAGATCGAGAGCCATGTGTTCCTTGTTCCGATTGATGCTCCGATAATGGTAAATTGCGTCTTTTTCAAAGCGATGCCCTTCAACAGATATGACACGGGCCCCGTGGTCGGCTAAAACCATCGAACAAAACGGACCGGGCAAGAGCCTGGAAAGGTCCAGCACCAAGCATCCTTTCAGAATTTTTTCCATGTGGTGCCTTTCAGCCGTTAGAAGAAGAAATGCGCCATCAGTACACCTCCGTCCAACTTGGGTGAGGCAGAAAGGGTTACCTTTACCTCGCTTTTTAATTTATCGATGAAATGTCGGGTCTGTTCTTGGTTGAATTTGTGCGCAGCGGAGACAGACCCAAAAATGGATCCTGCGTAAAATCCGAACCCGACCACCGCAATGGCGCTTCCCAGGGCGGGGCTGTCTTTGTCAAAAGCCTCCCAGGCTGCCCAGGCCAAGAGCCCGTTGACCACAAACGCCGTGAAGGCGTCCCGGTATCGCGTGCAATACAGATGCCCGGCACCCGGTACGACGGCCAAGAGACCGGCGAACTTTGGATCTTTATTTTTCAGTTCCCGATGGCTTTCCAGATGATCCAGCAGCACTTTTACGCCGAAATGATCTTGGTCACCGGGGGTGATGTTTTCAAAGGCGGCCCGAGCCTTGTCCCATTGCGCCATTTCCAGATAGATCCATCCTGCCTGATAGTATGCCATATTTTTCACGGCGGAATCGTCGGCGAGGGTGATCAGATTAAAGAGCGCGATCAAGGCCTGGCCTGTGTTATTCAGCTTCAAATAGGATTCGCTGATATTAAAATGCGATTTCACGCCCAGTGTCGTCTGCCCGAATGTTTCGATGAGGGTTTGAAAGGAGCGGACGGCTCTGGGATATTGATCGGTGTGAAAAAATGACATGCCGATATGGTACCATGCTGTTTCGATCCGGACATCATCTGGAAAAAACTGAATGAACCGTCTAAACTCGACCACAGATTCCGGATACTCCGCCTTGTCATAAAGACTGAGGGCATAGGCAAACTGAACATCGGCCGTGATGCAGTATCGGGGCTGGCTTTCGGCGGTTGAATGAACTCCCGGCGGTATTAGAAGAGTCAGCACCCATACCAGAAAGGTCCCGGCGGCCAGTATCTTTTTGTTTTCGAAAAACCCCGGAAGATTCTTCTGGTTTTTGAATTGAAAAGCCGGGATATTTTTATTATTTCTGGGTAACCCGCAGGACTTCTTCAATGGTAGTGATTCCTTTCAGGACCTTGCGGATACCGTCCTCACGTAAGGCCACCATACCTTTTTCGACGGCTTGGGCCTTGATCCGGTTGGCATCGTAAGTCTTCAGAAGGAGGTTGGAAAGGGTCGAGTCAATGGTCATGACCTCGAAGATGCCGATGCGGCCCCGATATCCGGTTTGAAAGCAGATCGGACACCCCACGGAATGATAAATGGCTCCGTCGGCGACTTTATCCGGAGGAATCCCGATGGCCTGAAGCGCTGCTTCGTCCGGTGTGTAGGGTTCTTTGCATTCGTTACACAGAACCCGGATCAGCCTCTGTGCGGCGACCCCTTTTACGGAAGAAGATATTAAAAAAGGTTCGATACCGATATCTACCAGACGCGTGATGGCGCTGGCCGAGTCGTTCGTGTGAAGGGTCGAAAAGACGAGGTGGCCGGTAAGGGCCGACTGGACGGCGATTTCAGCGGTTTCCAAGTCTCGGATCTCCCCCACGAGAATGACATCCGGATCCTGCCTCACAATATGGCGGAGCCCACGGGCAAAGGTCAAATCGATCTTGGGGTTGACCTGAATCTGATTGATCCCTTTGATTTGGTATTCCACGGGATCTTCGATGGTGATGATGTTGATGCCCGGTGTATTAAGAAATGACAAAACAGCATACAGAGTGGTGGTCTTTCCGCTGCCGGTGGGGCCTGTGATCAGGATGACGCCGTTGGTATTCTGAATCAGGCTTTTCAGTTCGGCCAGTCGCTCGGCCTCCAGGCCGATTTCGGTCAGCTTCAACAGGGAGCTTGATTTGTTGAGAAGCCGCAACACCACCCGCTCGCCAAAGGCGGTGGGAATGGTGGATACCCGGATATCGATCTCCTGGTCTCCCACTTTCACGTCAAAACGGCCGTCCTGAGGAAGTCTCTTTTCGGCGATGTTCATCTGAGTCATGATTTTAATGCGCGAAATGAGGGCGGGCTGAATCCATTTTGGCGGGGTGAGGGTATCGTAAAGGATTCCGTCGATGCGGTAACGGATTTTGAAGCTGTCATGATACGGTTCTACGTGGATGTCGCTGGCCCTGGCTTTTACGGCCTGAGAGATGATGTGGTTGACCAATTTGACGATCGGTGCATCACTGGTGTCGTCTAACAGGTCGGCCCGGTCCTTGATTTCACTGAGGATCGCTTTCCCATCTTCCTCCATGTCCTGAACAATTTGCTCCGCCGAATCCCGGCACAACTCAAAGGACATGTTGATGGCCGACAGGATGGCCCCTCTGGTGGAAAGGACCAGGCGATAATCTTCAATTCCCATGATCCGGACCAGGTCGTCCACCGCCTGGAGACTGTTGAGACTTCGGACCGCAACGACATAACTCCGTGAGGAAATTTGATCCGGCTTCTCCGCCTTTCCATTCGGCCCGGACGATAGACTTTGATTCAACGCGGGTTCAGGCTCCCAAAGTGGGATCATGATATGCTTTTTCAAAAAACCGATAGGCAGACGCTTTGTGAACTCTGAACAGATATTTTCCATGGGAAGATCCGGCCAATATGGGATACCGTAAACCAGGCTAAAGGCTTCGAGGAGTTTTTCTTCAGAAAGCAATTTTTTCTGAATCAGAATATCTCCCAAACCGGATCCTTTTCGGTTCCGAAGTGTCAATGCCTCCCGGATATCCTCTGCTTGAATCTGGAATCGGTTGGTGAGTACTTCAATCAGGCGGTTTTGCATGGCCCTTGTTCTCCTCCCAAACCTCGTGCCGGTTGGCGCTTACGGTCGGTTGTCCCTCGCTTTTCCTGCATCCGGCATTTCCTTTTTTCGAGGATTCGAAAGGTTTTCCTGTAGACGATCGAACTCATTTTTTTTGAGTTCATAAATGCGCTTGGCCTCTGCGGCATTATTGATGACGCGGGGGGTCAAAAAAACAAAGAGGTTGGTTTTTTCCCCTCCTTTGGCCAAGGACCTGAAGAGCCAACCCGCCACCGGGATGTCCCCCAGACAGGGAACGCGGTATTCGGTTTTGGAAAAGGCGTCCCCGATAAGACCGCCGATGACTACGGTATTATTATCATGGACGATGACCGTGGTATCGAGGGTGCGTTTTAGGGTGGTGGGGCGGAAGTCGGTGGTCGATTCGAGTTGAGAAAATTCCTGGGAGATGTTCATCCGAACCAGGCGATCCTTGCTGATGGAAGGGGTGATCTTGAGGGAAATGCCGACATCCTTGTATTCATAAGTACTGTACGTCTCGTTGGCGGATGTGGTTCCTTCCTTGGTCTGGTAAGGGATATTTTTCCCGATGGTGATCTTGGCTTCCTGATTGTCGGTGGTCAGGACCTGGGGAGTAGACAGGATATGCACGTCTTTGTCTTTTTTGTATGCCGTCACGATGGCGGCCAGGTTCGGAAAATAGACATTTCCGATTTTGATGGTTTCGAATATCCCCAGAGAAAAGCCGGAAGGCAGCGTCTGGGTGGGGAGCCCCGTGTCCGGGTCGATGGGAGGGATTTTGTTGAACCCGCTACCGCTGAATCCTCCTCCTCCTCCCCGGAAAGATCCGTCATCCCGGAGATCGCCTCCGAACGCGCTCCACTCCGTTCCCAGTTCGAATTCCTTGTTTACGTCCACTTCCATGATAAGGCATTCGATGTAGACCATGGAACGCGGGATGTCGAGTTTTTGGATGATTTCTTCGAGTGACTTGTAGTCGTCCGCGTCTCCGCGAATGATCAGGCTGTTAGTGGCCTTGTCCGGCGTGATGGTGATAGATTCGGTGACCGAAGGTTGTATCCTTTTCGGTACTGCAGGCTGACCGGGCTTAGGGGCTTCTTCTTTTGCGGGAAGATCCTGAAGGACTTTAGCGAGCGCCTCTGCCTCGGCGTTTTCCAAATAATAAATATGGATCTTTTCTTTGCCTTTTGGGACGTCTTTGTCGAGAAGCTCGATGAGCCTTTTGATCTTCAGAGTATCACTTTCACTGGCGATGACGACGATGGAATTCGTTCGTTCGTCGGCAACGACCTTTACTTCACGATCGGAAACCGGTTTTGGCGGCTGCTGAGACGTTTTGAAAACGGATTCGATCAGTTTAACGATCTTTTCGGCATAGGAAAATTGAAGGGGGATGACGGAAACAGCACGATCGATACCGGCCACATCGATGACTTCCAGGATGCGCATCAACCGCCGGATGTTGGAGTAGACATCCGTGACCACCAGGGTGTTGGTCGGGGAGTAGGCTAAAATCACGCTGTTTTTCGGTATCAATGGGGCAAGTAGCCGTTTGACTTCCTCGGGATCCGCGTATTTCAATGGAATGATCTGAGTGACGACACGGTCTTCGGGGGAATCGGCGTCTTCTTTCATCCGGGTTTCGATGCTTTTGGTACGGGCGTCCGGAGAAGGGACGATTTTGAGGATTTCTCCGGCCGGTATGACGGCGTAGCCGTAGACTTCCAGAACCGACTCGAAAATATCGTAAGCTTCTTTAATAGAGACCTTCTTGGGAGAGATGATGGTGACTTTTCCCTTGACGCGATCGTCCACTACAAAATTTTTCCCTAAAAGCTCGCTGATAAATTTGATAAAAACGGCAAGATCCACATTGTTGAAATCGATGGAAATACTCTGGTCGCTTTGATTGGGGCCTAATTTCTGTGCATTCCCGGGACTCACGCTTTCAGGATTTTGACCCAAAGCCCCCGGGTGAAATACACCAAAGAGAGCTGCAAGGGAGATGGTAACGGTCAATGCCAGTAGGCAAAAAAGGTGCCGCCGTCGATTGAGGAAGGCGTTCACGGTTGCATTCATAGGGTAATCCTTTTTTAGCATTTCTATTCAATCTGGTACATCAGAGTTTCCGTTTTCCCCGCCCGCTTGAGTTCGATGTTCACGCTGCTTCCGGATTTGATGCCCTGATACAATTTGAGGGCATCATCCACCGATAAAATTTTTTCTCCGTTGATACCCGCGATGATGTCGCCGTTTTGAAGACCCATTCTGCTGAAGATGGAGTCCGGTACAATTGCACCTACGACAATGCCATCGGGCCTTCCGTCCAGGAAATGGGGTCGAATCTTGATCTGTGTCATGAGCTCGTTGATGTTCTGAACGGCATCATCGATTTGCAGCCGGGAAAGGGCGATTTGTTGAGACGTACTTTGGGGGGCGGATGCGGGAATCGGCTGCACCCTTTCCGGAAGGCTTTTCGGATCTTCCATGTTGAGAACTTGGTCTCTGCCGTTGACGCTCAAGATCACCCGGCCCCTCAGGATCTCCTTGAGCGTTGCATTTTGAATTGCTTTTCCCGCTGTGAAAAGGTCCTGCCTTCTTGCCGGGACATCTTCGATGACGGCAAATCCCTTGCCGTCTGAAAATGTGACCGTCCCCCAGAGTTTCACATTCAGCTGGATGGGTAGGGGCGCCCCGATGGGTGTTGCGGTGGAGCCGGAACCGGGGATACCCTTTGAAACCGTTTTAAAAAGGTTGCGTTTGAGAATGCTTTGATAATCGGATGGCGGCGGAGATGTTTTTTCAACATCCATTGTTGTTTCGGAATATCCCCGTGGTGAGGAGATGACGGTCAGGTCTTGGGTGACCCAGATGTAAAAGACCTTGACGACGAAAAAGACGGCGACGGTGACACCGATCAGATTCAGCAGAATAAAATATCGTCTCATGCGTCCCATCTTTCAGGAAGGTGCAAAGGAAAAAGCCGGTTTTTCGATGGTCCCGTTGATCCGAAAAGAAATGCCGTCCTGCTCCTTTTTCATCTCGGAAGAGAGAAAGGACTGAAATCCTTTTCCGATACCGGCTAAAAGAAGGTGGTGCAGCTTAATTTTCCCGGTCAGGTTCAAGACGCTTTGCTTCAAGTTGCCGCTTAAAAAAATAGAACCGGAAATGCGTCCATCCATTTGGGGTCCTTTTGCCGACAACTGACGAATGATCAGGGTCCGGCTGCGCATTTTCAAGTCCGTCTGGATCTTTTGAAAAGACAGGGTTTTCAGAACAATCAGGGGGGTATCCAATTCGATTGTTGCCTCTTCAATCTCGAGTTGGGCGTTGACATCGACTTGCTCCTTATTGTCTTTGTTTAAAAGAATTTCCCCGTTGAGCCTTCCCCCGATAGAGAACTTGGGAAGTGTTTTGGAAACGGAAAGTTTTCCGATCTCGATGTCCTGGATGTGGGCATGAACTGAAAGGTGTGCATCCGAGGCGTCCGGATATTCTCGAATGCGTCCTTTGATGCTCCCGTCATAGGCTGCTGCCAGGAATCCATAGGCCTGATTTTTTGTGAAAAGCGTTGAAAGCTCCCGTGAAACCCGGATGTTGCTAAAGGCCAACAGTGGTTTTCCGGCATGTTGAAGAGACACTGCCCTGAAGCGTAATCCCGGCGGGAAAGAGGGACGTACGGTATCGATTGTGACGGTAAGATCCGGCTGCATCTGTATCACCCTGTTTTGGGCATATTCTTTGATCGTTTCTTCCGGAAAAAGAAGATACAGGAAAAGAACGATGGTGATCAGAGTATAACCACCGAAGAGGGTCCACTTCCTGATTGACTTCATGATCGAAATGCCGGCCTAATATTTATACGATTATCTTTCAATCGTTTCCACCTGTAGTACAGCTTGAATGCTTCCGTCTGAGCCGCTGGATTTAAAAAGGGAAATGCGTCTGACGAAGATCAGAGGATCGCGCATTTCGATATTGTACAGGTAATCGACCAGTTCTTCGGATATAATCGATTCAAGTTTCATCTCTATGGAAGATTGTTTCAAAGTTGAATCCTTGATGGATTGCACCGAAGGCTTCATGTAAGCAATTTTGCTCTTGATCCCGGACTTGACGGCGGCATCTTCCATGAAACTGAACAGCGTAAATCCTTTCCGTCGCCCATCCATGCGTTTTGAGACAGTTTTGGACCGGTCTGCAGCAATGCGATATTCCCCTTGGAGTTTTTGCATCTCCTGGACCATAGCCTGCTTAGAAGAAATATTTCTTTGCATCCGGTGACGCGCATCCCAAAAAGGAAAAACCAGCAGTTTCAAGACCAGAAAAAAAAAGATGGCGCCGATGGCTGCACCGATTCCGAGTCTTTCCCTGGGTGTCAGGTTCAATCGATTGAGGCCTTTTATAAGGTCCATTTTATGGGTCGCATCTCCATGCTTTGGTTGGGCCCCGGCCCGGAATGGTTTACGAGCATTTAAAATCGAATCGTCATTACGAAATCCACGCGGTTTCCGGAGCGGTTCAGGTTCGTGGAACTGATGGTGATTTCCTTGAACAAGGGGGATCCTTCAAGCTGACGCTTCATGTCGTTGACCGTATTGAAGGTGTCAGTATTCCCGGTCATCACGAGATCCTCATCACCTGTCGTCAATTTTAAAATATCCACATCCATTTGTGTCGGGACCCGCGTGCTGATTTCTTTTAAAAGGTCAATCCGTCTTATCCAGTTACCCTTTCTTTCGGTTGGAAACGATCGTTTTTTCAACTCTTCAATTTTGGCCTTCATCTGACCTACCGGGTCAACAATGACCTTTTCTTCAGGGAAGGCACTTTGAAACGTCTGGGTCATGTGCGCGTTCAATCGGGATACTTTTTTCGCCATGGAACGCATGTCCATAAATAAATAGGCACCTGCAAGGATCAGTGCGGCAAGGAAAATCAATCCTGTTTTGAAAAAATCAGATTGATATTCGGCAAACCGCGTTTTGGGGGAAAAGGCTTCCTGAAGGAAGTTTATCCCGCGTATTTGCTGACCTTTCATCAGTGAAAGGGAAAGTGCGGAATTGATTCCGACCGAGTCCTCCGGCAGATCCGGGAAAGGATTTTTTTTTGATTTCATTCCTTGGGCAAAGTCGACGGGCTTTACCGGAATTTTGAGCATTTTTTCAAGCGCGCTAAAAAGTTCCAGATTCCCATTTTCCGTTTTAAAGTCAATTTTTACGGTTTTAGGTTGATAATCAAAAGAAAAAACATTTTCAAAGGCCCAGATCGTTTGACGGATGACGGAAGAAAGGGCGTCTTCCAGGAGTGTTTTCTCTGAAGGTATCGAAGAATACCGGATGAAAGCCAGTTGCCCGGAATGAAAAACGAAGAGAGTGGCTATGGTCTTATCGACATGCGCCAGTATCCAATCGTCAGGCACCTGGGTCATTTCCGCCAGGCAGCGTGCCATGGCGTATCCCTCGAAGGTGACTGTTTCCGGTTCGAGGCCTGCGGATTTTAAAATATCAAGCCATTTCGACAATTCCGCTTTTTGAGTGGTAGCTGTGACGATGTCGGTTTGATCAGGATTTTGAGAATCCCAAAAAAGGCTGAAGTCGGTGATCAGATCTTCCACAGGAAACGGGAGCAGCGGTTCCAGTTCAAAAAGGAGTATGGGCCTTATTTTTTTTGCCTCAAACGACGGGAGGCGAAGATTCCGGAAATAGACGTGACGGGCGGGAATGGATACCGCACAACGGGCTCCGGCTATCGGCATACCATCGACGGCGCTTTTCAATGCAGAGATGATGGCGTCATCATCGGGTTGTGAATCGGAGAAGGGGATATATTTATACCCTCCGATCCGGTGGCCGAAGATTCCGCTTTCAAGCAGCAGCGCGGAAATCCCGATGTTTCCGATGTCGATTCCGAGGGTCTTTTGGGGCATCATCCACCCTTCCACTGAAAATCGTCAATGTCCTTTCGGATACCATCACTCGTCGCGCTTACCATACTTCATATGACATGCCAACTCAACACCTTACAGGCCCACTGTTTCGTTCCCTCCTTTTTTTCCCTGGCCACTACGGTGACAACGGTAAGTTTTGCTGTTCCTATGGCTGCGATCGCTTCGATCCGGAAGAGGTCGCTTGAGAGGGTGATCAGTTCGGGATCGATCCGAAGATGATTACACCCCGGAGCCTGTTTGTACCAATTCGGATCGGAAAGATTATGAACGAATGTATTTTCCGTTCGATCCCCCCGAAAGTCGTAGATGGCCTGAGCCAGCCCCTCTTCTCCGATGGGAAGCAGGGCGGCCAGGATAGGGAGATCGGCGGTGTTAATGTTGATTTTTCCTTTGAATTCGGGCGCGGTGCCGCTCGACGGAGAAACGCCATGAACCGAAAGATACTTGGAGAGTCCGGCGGTTCCTCCCAGCGCTGTGAAGAGATCGGGAGGGATCCCTTTAATTAGGGCGAGTTCGCCAAGGTGGGTTATCGGGCCGTTTTTGCAGGAATAGGGCTGATTGAGGCTCTGGTAATAGTCGGATTCGCCGCCTCCCAGGCCGGTGACGGTATCCCCTTCCCCGACATCCATCCAGTCTTTAACGGCGGCGATGATCGTCTCCGGCTGAAAGTCGATATCCTGATTTTTGAGCTGATCTTTAAAATAAAGGAGCAACTTGTCCCACAGACGCTTCTGGACGTCATTGAAGCTTTGTCCTTCGGGTTGTTTAACCAGGGCGTTAATCTGGATCTTACCGAGTTCGTCGCTGATGACCAAGGACACTTCCCCGGATTCGAAGGGTATGGTTTCAGAAACTTTTTTTAAATATGCAGGGTCGGCCCACGCCTCCTGGATGGAATCGATGTCCGAACTTGCCTTATCCTGGGTCAGTACCGCCATGGCGGCATGGATTCCGGAGGATGCCATATAAAGGAGCGTCATGCGATGATTAAGAGCTGTTGGCAAGATTCGGGCGTCACGAACTCTCTTATGAATGAAAATGACCGTGGAAACAATTAGGGTCATCACGCCGATGGTCAATAAAAGCGCCATCCCGCGTGAGCCCATGATGTTTCGGCAAAGTGCCTTCTGCTTTGGATCCATTCTTTTTATTGGGCTATCCGGTCTCTGAACAAAGGGAAGGCTACACGGGTTTCAAATGTTCGAAAAGCTGCTTTATTGCCGACTTCGAGTCGGATAAGGACGGCCCTTGGGGTCAACCGGCCGAAATCCGAGGAGTCCGAATCCCAACGGTCGAAGGTGACCCCTTTTTCACCAAAAAAAGTGATCGCCAGGGATCGGACCCGATCGCATATTACATAAGCGGTTTCTGGAGAGAAATCCTTGAAAAATGGATACACATCCGCCGAACGTTTTAAAATAAAGCTATCGGGTCCGACAGCCTCCACGAAATAACGGATCTTGGATATGGCCTCGACAGGGGTTCCTCCCATCGGCACATACGCCAGGGTAGCAAAACGGATGGAAGAAAAGTCCTGATCACCGATCCACTCCCTTTCTCCCAGGAGGCGGTATAAATCAGGTTCATCGTTGACCGTGTTGGCCCTGTAGAGGGGCGGGAGGGAAAAGACGATGGAAGACAGATCTAAAACCATTCGGTGCATGCAAGAAAGCCCCATCTCGTCATCGGAAGCCACCTGTAGGACGGTCTCGGCATTGGAAAAGACCGATTGATAGGATCCGAAGACCGTAGCGGCGACGATACTGAATATGAAAAAGGCCAGCAGAATCTCGATGAGGGTAAATCCTCGGGTTATCGAACAGATAGCCGGAAAGAAATGACGTTTCCTCCTCGTGATATGGGAGGGTGTTCCATAGATGCGGCGATGAGCCATGTCGCTGGTCTCTTTCATCTATCGGAAAAAACGGTAAACACGGATTGCATAAAGAACCGATGATCGATCGGAAAAAACCTTCAGGTCAATCTGTTTCAAATCTTTCCCGGTTTCCTTAAGAATATCGGACTGAATCCCGTCAACCTGCATCTCCCATCGAAAGCCCGGGAAATCTTCTCCGAAATCTCCCGAAGCTTTGGTTGGGGTGTCCCCGTTAGAATCATCTATTTCCGAAAGTTTTTTCTGGGCTAGCAGGAGACATTGTCCCTCCAGATGAGTCCTGTGGCTTTCAGAAAGAGAAAAGAAATGCAGCTGGTAGATAGCCGTTGAGACGATGGCGATGATGGAAACGGCCACCATGATTTCAAGGAGTGTGAACCCCCGGGGTGCCTTATTGGAATCATTCAACTTTGGCATCTTGATATCTCACCCGGGGTAAAAAAGGTTCAACGAAAAGAAAGACCGGCGGTCCGGTTGTATCTGTCAATTGAATCCAGGCCGGATCGGCATGGCCGTCGGGATAAAAGGAGATTTCAGCAACTCCAGAAATGACAGCATTTTTTCCAGGGTATTCTACTTTCCGGATGCGAATGTTATTGTCCAAAATCAGGGATTTTTCTTTGGCGGCAAGTGCCGCTTCTTCGAGCATCGAATTGTCCGTGAACCACAGCCGGTTTTCACTGATCCCCACATTCAGGACGAATCGAACCTGTTCGGCAACGGCGCGGGTCCGGGCTGTTGCGGTATGTACCATGAGCCATCGGGCGACTTTCCGGGAATCTTCCGGAAGCAGCTTTTGCTGAAATCGGGGGATTGCAAAAACAAGCATCAGGCCGATCAAGGCAAAAACCACCACCAGCTCAACCAGGGAAAAGCCTCTATTCGATTTCCCAATTGGCGATATCCTTGTTTTTTCCCTCACCTTCGGGCACTCCGTCGGCACCGTAAGAAATGATGTCACAGTCTCCATGCACCCCTGGGCTCAGGTAAATGAAATCGTTTCCCCAGGGATCCTTAGGGACTTTCCCTTTTTCGAGATACCCGCCCTGACGCCATTTCTTTGCAGGAGGGCCGGTCTGGGGCGGTTCCACCAGGGCCGTGAGCCCCTGTTCCGTGGTGGGATACCCGTCATTATCTAGCCTGTAGATCTTCAAGGCGGTTTCCAGGCTTTGAATCTGGATTTTCGCACTGAGTTGCTTGGCCTCATCGGGGCGATCCATGATTTTTGGAAGAATCAGGGTTGCAAGAATTCCCAGGATGACGATAACGACCATCAGTTCAATCAGGGTGAACCCGGCTTCTCCCATAAAGGGTTTGCAGGGCCTGTTTTTCAGTATGTTTTGTTGCAAAGCTTGCATGGTGATCCTCGCCTATTTTTGTTAAAAGACCAGTTGATTCATTTCGAAGATGGGCAGACAAATGGACAAAACGATGCCTCCGACAATAACTCCCATAACCAGGATCATGATCGGTTCCAAAAGGGAGGTCATCCGGGTCACCTGAGCGGTTACCTCCTTTTCGTAGATGGAGGCGGTCCTTTTCAGCATGGCCTCCAGTTTGCCGCTTTGTTCCCCGACCTTTAACATCTGCATGAAGAGATTCGGAAAGACTCCATTGGAGGCCATGGCCTCTGCCAGTCCGCTTCCTTTCTCGACTTCCCTGGAGGCAGCCTTAATGGCCTTGGAAATGGGGGTATATCCCACAATGTTTTGAACAATGTCGAGGGCCTGGAGCAGGGGAACCCCGTTTTCCAGAAGAGAACCGAGTGTCCGGGCGAACCGCGCAGTAGAAAGGCGAACGACTAAAAACCCGATAAGCGGTGTCCGAAGGATCATGCGATCGATAAAATCGCGGCCATGGGGAGACTTCTTGACCCTGAAAAACACCATGATCCCGCTGAAACAAAGGATGAGGATAAGCCACCAAAAGGATTGAATGAGATCGCTTGCGGCGATGAGCAGACGCGTCGGTGCCGGAAGCACGCGTCCCATTTCGGCAAATACGGCGGCGATATTGGGGACGATCACCGTCATCAGAAAGAAAAGTACGGCAGTTCCCAAAAGGGTCATGAATAGGGGATAGGCCAGCGCATTCCGGATGCGGTTGTTCAAATCCAACTGATTTTCCATCATGTCTGCTAAGCGCTCGAGAATGATTTCCAGGGTGCCGGAAGCTTCCCCGGCCTGCGCCATGTTGATATAAAGGGGCGAAAAAGCCCCTGGGAATTGGGACAGCGCAAAAGCGAAGCTGTTCCCCTCGACAACAAGATCTTTAACTTTTGCCAAGACTTTTTGAAGTGCAGGCGCTTTGGTCTGGAAGATGAGAGTCTCCAGGGCGGCAACCAGGGGAAAACCGGCACTCAGGAGAGTGGCGATTCCCCGGGTGGTTATGGCGATCTCCGAGATCCTAATCCGTCTGAAAAGGGTCAACATGAAGGAGACGGATCGGGGATGCTTTACGTTAGATAGCCTTGATATTTCATGAATGGAGATGGGAAAGATCTGGGAGGTGCGCAGTTTTTGCCGGGCCGCAACCGGACTTTCGGCGTCCACGATGCCGGACACACGCCTTCCTTTTTCATTCAATGCCCTGTATTCGAATACCGGCATAAGTCAGGCTCTTTAGACAGTGTGGGCGGACTTCCATGTCCGCCCACACTCGATTAAAACCTGGGTTCATGGTTTTCACGACAAAAGCGGTGGGCGATCTCCCTTTTTCCTAAAACGAGGGATACAACCCATGAGCAAGAGGATGAAGAGAGAAGCGAGCAGGGGAAAGATGCCGATTTTCAAAGCCAACCAGCTGATTCCCACTACCGGCAACAATGCGGTACGCACGGCCCAACGCAGGTTTTGATTTCCTCGGATCCTGTCGGCCCATTCCGGTGAGTTTCGGTAATAGAAGCGTACAAAGGCCTTTCCGTAGTCGCTGGATTTTAGGTAGCGATCCCGGAAATTGCGCAGAATTTTGACATGGGGTGCGGTATAGGAGCCGAAGGCCGCTGTGGCGATAAAACATCCGCTGCCTTCATCATCTTCTCCGCTGCCGCCAAGCGCCTTATCCGCATTGATACGGCCGCCGGTGGCGATCAGTCCGGAAAGAGAGTCCAAGGGATCCACGGTCGATCGGATTTGGGAGATGATATCCCCGGCAGCCAGGAGCCGGTTTTGAGAGGCTGAAGACCCGGAATATCCCCATAAAAGCGCCGCGAGCCCGGAGACATGGGGGGTGGCCATGGAGGTGCCTTGCAAATATTGATAATCCCCATCATTCCAGGTGCTGAGAATATTTACTCCGGGTGCCGCAACATCTACGGTAGTGGGACCGTAATTTGAGAAAGAGGCAAGGTCATCGTTTTGATCCGTCGCTGCTACCGCGATGATATTGGCGCTGGAATACCCCGAGGGATAATGAGGAAGAGAATCATTATTATCCCCGATACTGTCATTGCCCCCGTTTCCGGCTGCGCAGACCACCACCGCCGGGGATGCATCGATGGCGTCTTTTAGTGATTGCGCGAAGCCGGGTCCCCCCCAGCTGTTGTTGATAACATGGGCACCCTTGGAGCTTGCATACAGGATTGAATTAAGTTCAGCAGCCGCGGTTCCAAAACCGTCTCTGTCGAAGGCTCGAAGCACCATAATCTTGGCTGTTCCAGCTGACGCCTGTCACACCTATTTTGTTGTTTCCCACGGCCGCGATCGTTCCGGCCACATGGGTGCCGTGGCCGTTTTCGTCATCGGGATTGCTGTCGTTGAATACAAAATCCCAGCCGTTCACGTCATCGATAAACCCGTTCAGATCGTCATCGATCCCGTTTCCGGGAATCTCATTGGTGTTGACCCAGATGTTGGCCGCCAAATCCGGATGGGACGTCAAAACCCCGGAATCGATGACCGCCACGATCACATTGGGATTTCCGGTGGTTCTGTCCCATGCCTGCACGGCGTCGATGTCCGCTCCGGCCTTCCCTGCGGTTCCGTTCACATTCTGGCCGGTATTGTTCAATCCCCATAACAGACCGAAATACGGATCATTGGGAACCGTCGTAATTCGATAGATGTAGTTGGGCTCGACATACTCGACGTTCGGATCCGATTGCATCATCTTGACGGCCGACACGACATCCAATCCTTCCGGCAGCTTTAAATGCTCCACGCCGATGGTGGAAAAGGCTTGAATGGAAGAAAGGTTATGCCGATCCTGATATTCGGAGAGAGCGGAAAGCCGCGCCTGAGGCTTGAATTTCACCAAGACCTCGCCGGGTATATAATCTCCCAGGGATTTCAGCCTGTTCGATTCGTTTGCAGGATGTTCGGCCCAGGCGACATTTAAAAAAAGAAAAAACAGAAGAAGGACCGAAAGCGGCAAGACGAATAGTTTTTTCATATTGAGTTCTCTCCCTACCGGGTTGAGGGTTCCAGGGTAAAGACAAAATTCGGTTCTGCGTAGAGCACTTCCGGACAGGCTGTCAACCGATTGACAATCTCTTCTGTGGAAGTTGAAGGGGCTGTGGCTTTGACCCGATAGAGATTCGGCAGGGCAAAGGCCTCTATGATTTGAAGATCCAATTCCTTGAGAATGAGTTCCACGCGAGATCTTTCCGTCTTCGCCTCAAATCGCACCAACGCTTCACCGGGCACGTGGGTCGGTTCCTTTTTAGAGTTGTCGAGGCTGAAAATATAGTTGGGTTCCGCATAGGCCACCAGCGGATGGGTTTCGACTTCCTTGATTTTTTCGGGCACTTTGTTTTGGTCCTGGATGGAAAGAAGATAAAGTCCAGGCGAATTGAACCTGTGCAAAATGGAAAGGCCGGATTTTGCGCAAAAATCCTCTATGGCCTCCGGTTTGGCGGATGGGTTGAAGCGGACCAGAATCTCCCCCGGCTTGAAAGCCGCCGCCTGCCCGGTGGGCATCTTTTCGGTGCGGTCTTGTTTCATCCTTTCCGCAGGGGTCTTTTGAAAGCCGGTCTGGGCGGTGCAACCCGTCGCCGATAGTATCCCGGCGATGATCAAGAAAACGATTTTCCTTTTCATTTTATATATCATACCGGGAATCCTTTCAGAAAACAAGTGTGTATTATGATGGGTCCGGAGATGAAAATTTTTCATGACTCAACGATAAGGCGCAATGGCTGACCGGGATGCCCCTTATTGGATATAGAGCGTTTGACCCGGATAAATCCGGCTTTTTGGGGTGAGGCGGTTTACCCTCAGGAATTGTTCGAGTTGCATTTTAAATCGGGTGGCAACGTTATAAGGGGTGTCCCCTTTCCGGACCTTATAGGTTCTGAGGCTGCTCACCTCCGAAGTGTCTCCTTGCGGACTGGAGATCTTTAACGCTTGACCGACAGTCAGCTGGGTTCCCGAAAGTCCATTGAGGTCTCGAATGGCGTTCATAGTGGTTCTATATTTTTGTGCCAGAGTCCACAGGGTATCTCCAAATTTGACGACATGGGTTAAATTCGCCGCTTGTGGTGAAGTTCCCTTAACTCTTTGATGATAGACGATCGCTCCTTTTTGGGGAATCTTTAAGAGATTTCCCGGCAGAAAGGGTTTGGAGCGTTTGATGTCGTTGGCCTCAGCGATGCTGGAGATACTGAGATGATAACGCCTGGCAATAGTGGAGAGATTTTCCCCGGGGCTAACACGGTGGGAAATGTACTCAGGGCGGGGCGGATCCGAATCGGGTACGGCATCGATGGCCGCTAAAAGAAGTTCCTTCTTTCCGGGTGGCACCCGCAGGGCATAAGGGCCCGGCGGAACGACCTGGTATCTGAGTTCCGGATTGAGTGCCTTCAGTTTGGATTCCGAAACCTCGATTTTTTCCGCCACGTTCCGGATATGGACCTGCTTGGCGATGGTTGCGGTTTCAAAAGCCATCGGGGGATCTAAACGGATGGCGTCGAGGCCGTATTTCGCTGGATGAGTCACCATATATAGGGTGGCCAGAAATCTCGGGACATACCGTGCGGTTTCCCGGGGCAGGCGTTGGTAAAGATCCCAGAAGTTATCAAGATAATTGACGTTTTGCTCCCGGATGACTCTTAAGATACGATGCTCGCCGCAGTTGTAAGCGGCCATGACCGTGGTCCAGTCTCCGAAGATTTCATGAAGTTCCTTTAAATAAGCAATGGCCGCTTCCGTGGATTTGATCGGGTCCAAACGTTCATCTAAAAAGGTGTTCCGTTTCAGGCCGAACTTGTATCCTGTGGAGGAGATGAACTGCCAAAGGCCCAAGGCGCGGGCGCTAGAAAAGGCGTTGACCTTGAAGCCGCTTTCGATCAACGGCATCCAAGAAAGTTCGGGTGGGATTCCGGCCTTTTTGAAGGCTTCCAAGATGAAGGGTCGATATCTACCTGATCGCCGGTATGATTCCATAAAAAAATCCTTTTCCGTGCCGATCGAGAAGGAATCAATCTCAGCCTGAACATGGTGATTGACTTCCAGGGGGATTCCGTTGTTTTTTCCATTTGCGGCGACATGCCGAGAGGCGTAAATCTCCAGGATTCTTTTAGAAATCATAAACCGAATGTCTTCTTTCTGCTGGGATAACGCCGGATCATCCCCGGGTTCCACGGCAAGGATAAGATCATAAGCCTTGTCGAGGGCTTCGATAGCGTTCTCCGGTTCTCCTTTTTGCCAGAAATCCTGGGCTGCTTCGCAGAAATCGAGGGCTTCCTCAAGGGTGTTTCCCGGCCTCAAAGCCTTGGAATCTCCATTGATTGGTTCCGGGCTTCTTTCCTGGAAAACGAATTCGTCGGGTTTTTCGGTCTCCTCGACCGTACCTGCCGGAGAGGGGAGGTTATTCTGAATCGGAGCGGTTTCGATCTTTTTAGATGTTTGGAGATCCGGAGCGGGTTTGGCAGGAGGGGAAGGTTTCGTTGCGGGTTTAGGCGCAACAGGTTCGTAGGAAACTCTTTTAAACGCTGGCGCACAGGAGATCACGAAGGTAAGCCAGCAGGTAATGATAACAATCAGTCGGGCTGATAACATGGTTGGTCCTCAAATTATAAACGGTTGGCAATCATAAAAAATATCGGTCGCGGCCGGGCCGAAAAACTGATGCTCAGGCAATCGGATACGGTACGCAAACGGCAAACAACATCACGCACATACACAAGCCCATGTTCGCTTGTCAAGGGCGAAGATGCTTTGCCCCTTGTACCTCAAAAGGAAAAAAAAGGTTGCAATTTTGAAATGATCCAACTATGATCCGCATCAAGTTTTCCAAAGGTGCCTGATTGGAGACGAATATTTCGAGTTCTTCCGCCACGAAAAACAGAATAAAGGAAAATATAAGAGAAAATAAGAGAAAACAAGCGATATTCAAAAAAATGCCCTTCATTTTTAAGTATGAATGGCAAAAGGGTGGATTTTTCTAAATTTTTTGGATATTGCTTTTTTAGTCATAAATATTTTAGAAATAGAAGTTTACGACAATCAATCGCCTTGGGGACCGAATAGTGCCCCGGCGCAGGCATTCGACCGGTTGATTGAGCCAGCGTAGCTCAGTTGGTAGAGCTACTGATTTGTAATCAGTGGGTCGGGGGTTCGAGTCCCTTCGCTGGCTCCAAGAAATGATTCAATATTGGTGGGGTTCCCGAGTGGCCAAAGGGAACAGACTGTAAATCTGTCGGCGAAGCCTTCGGAGGTTCGAATCCTCCCCCCACCACCAATCTCAACGTGAGTCCTATGTAGGAGATTCCGCGTTTGCGGGGGATCGAATTTAGAACTACATGGCTTCCTGCAAATACGCCTTTCGACGCTTTTTGAGGGTGGCCCGAAAACAGAAGAGGTCATAAAAACGCGGCCTAAATAAGCGGGAGTAGCTCAGTTGGTAGAGCTTCAGCCTTCCAAGCTGAATGTCGCGAGTTCGAATCTCGTCTCCCGCTCCATTAAAATTTTAGATATTGGAGATGCCCACGTAGCTCAGTCGGTAGAGCGCTTCCTTGGTAAGGAAGAGGTTCACCGGTTCGATCCCGGTCGTGGGCTCCAGGCATATTGCCTAACGGATTCAGGCCTAACATAATGCCTTAAAACATTATCGGGGCAAGCCAAGCCTAAAATAGATTATTTTTATTATTATAGGGAGGAGTGTGAGATGGCGAAGGAAAGTTTGAGCGGACGAAGCCGCATGTGAATGTAGGGACGATTGGGCATATTGATCATGGGAAGACGACGTTAACGGCGGCGATTACGAAGCAGTTAGCGAAGAAGGGTTTGGCGGAGTATGTGCCGTTTGATCAGATTGACAAGGCGCCGGAGGAGAAGGCGCGGGGGATCACGATTGCGACGGCGCATGTGGAGTATGAGACAGCGAAGCGGCATTATGCGCATGTAGATTGTCCTGGGCATGCGGATTACATTAAGAACATGATTACGGGTGCGGCGCAGATGGACGGGGCGATACTGGTGGTAGGTGCGGATGATGGGCCGATGCCGCAGACTCGGGAGCATATTTTATTAGCGCGTCAGGTAGGGGTACCGCGGATTGTGGTATTTTTGAACAAGTGTGACATGGTGGATGATCCGGAGTTGATTGAGTTAGTGGAGTTGGAGCTTAAGGGAGTTATTGGACAAGTATGAATTTCCTGGGGATGAGACGCCGATTATTCGTGGGAGTGCATTGAAGGCGTTGGAGAGTGATGATCCGGGCAGTGCGGATGCCAAGTGTATATTTGAGTTAATGGATGCGATAGACAGTTACATACCGGAGCCGCAGCGGGACATAGACAAGCCGTTTTTGATGCCGATAGAGGATGTTTTCAGCATATCGGGTCGTGGGACGGTGGTGACGGGTCGTGTGGATCGTGGGGTGGTCAAGGTAGGGGATGAGGTAGAGATTGTAGGGATTCGTCCGACGGTGAAGACGGTATGTACGGGTGTAGAGATGTTTCGGAAGTTATTGGATGAGGGTCGAGCCGGGGACAATGTGGGGTTGTTGTTGCGGGGGACGAAGCGTGAGGAAGTGGAGCGGGGGCAGGTGATAGCGGTACCCGGGTCGATCACGCCGCACAGGAAGTTTAAGGCGGAGGTTTACGTATTGAGCAAGGAGGAAGGGGGTCGGCACACGCCGTTTTTTTCGGGGTATCGGCCGCAGTTTTATTTTCGGACGACGGATGTAACGGGGTCGTTGGTATTGCCTGAGGGTGTGGAGATGGTGATGCCTGGGGACAACGTGGCGATTGTGGCGGAGTTGATTACGCCGATTGCGATGGAGAAGGAGCTTCGGTTTGCGATTCGGGAAGGGGGCCGCACCGTGGGCGCCGGCGTCGTCAGCGAAATTTTGGAATAAAGGTTGATGAAATCGTAAAAACTCAAAATTAGGATGGCAAAGCAAAAAGCTTCAGATGCAAGGCGCGCAAATCCTGAGGAATGAGGCGTACATATGGGTACGCCGTAATGACGAAGGATGCAGCGCAACGCAGCATATGGACTTTTTACGAAGCCATCAAGGTTAAGGGGCAAACAGTGAGAGTGATCATTACCCTTGCATGCGGCGAGTGTAAGCGAAGAAATTACACGACTATGAAAAATAAGCGGACGACGCCGGACAAGCTTGAGCTTTCCAAGTATTGCCGCTTCTGCGGAAAACACACCCTGCACAAAGAGACCAAATGAATCGGTGGGTTTTTCACTTTTGGGTGTGGTGCCAGTAAGATGCAGGCCAGTAGCTCTAACGGTAGAGCATCGGACTCCAAATCCGGGTGTTGGGGGTTCGAATCCCTCCTGGCCTGCCAAAAGGATGTGAAGACTCAATAGCTTAGGGATCCGTTTCATACGGTGTCCGTTGGCGGAATTTCCTTGAGCTATTTAATTTTAATGAACTCATAAAAATCAATAAAACGGGTAGCCAAGAGAAAAGCTTCATATGATAGAAGCGGAATGCCTGAGGAAATAGGCATACTTTATTTATATGCCGCAAAGACCAAGGATGCAGCACGATCCCGCAAAAGCGGAACAGATGGATTTTTTACGAAACGATCGATTTTAGGGGCGATATGGGGCGTTTAATCAGGAAAAAACCGACTGCAAAACCGAAAAAGAAGAACGCCGAACCTGAACCGGTGCAGCCATTTTCGGAGAAGCCTCGAGAAGGGGTTAAAAAACATTTCCTATCGGTGGCAAAAACCCAAAATGGAGGAAACAAACCCGCAGGCCTTGTTCAGACGGCAGTAACCCCGCTCAAAGGGGGACTCGGAAAAGACAATTTCATAACCAAGAGCCTTCAATTTTTAAGGGAAGTAAAAATTGAACTCAAAAAAGTAAGCTGGCCTTCCAGAAAACAGGCCCTGGGATCCACGGGGGTGGTGATTGTTTTGGTAATTATTATTTCCCTTTTTCTGGGGTTGGTGGACGTAAGCCTGTCCAGCCTCATCCGCATGGTCATCAGGTAGGGAGTCGTTTCAAATGGCGTTTAACTGGTATATCGTCCATGTTTATTCGGGGTTTGAAAACAAAGTGAAAATGTCGCTTCAAGAGCGGATCGCCACATCACCGCAAGCCGATAAGTTTGCGGAAATCATCGTCCCCACCGAACAGATCGTAGAACTCGTCAAAGGTAAACGGAAGACCTCTACTCGAAAATTCTATCCGGGGTATATTCTGATCCGAATGGAACTTAACGACGAGACGTGGCACCTCGTGAACAACACTGCAAAAGTAACCGGATTTTTAGGCGGAAGAGAAAAACCCACGCCGATTTCAGATAAAGAAGCCGAAGCCATTTTGAACCGTATGGAATCCGGAAAGCTTAAACCAAAGCCCAAGTTTCTGTTCGAGTCCGGTGATGAGATTCGGGTCATTGACGGGCCGTTCAACAATTTCAACGGTGTGGTGGAAGAAGTCAATCAGGAAAAAGGAAAAATCCGCGTCCTTGTGAGCATCTTCGGACGATCTACCCCTGTTGAACTGGAGTTCGTTCAAGTAGCCAAGCTATAAGCGGAGAGCGTCCCTTGACGGGAACGCGGGTAAGAAAAGGAAACGGGGAGTAGGAAATACAATGGCTAAAAAAGTAATCGCCCAAATCAAATTGCAAGTGGAAGCCGGAAAGGCCAACCCGTCGCCCCCCATTGGGCCGGCACTGGGTCAGCACGGTGTGAATATCATGGATTTCTGCAAGGCGTTCAACGCACGGACCGCAAAGGATGAAGGGATGATCATTCCTGCCGTTATCACGGTTTTCCAGGACCGGTCTTTCACCTTTGTGACCAAAACACCTCCGGCGTCCGTACTCCTGAAAAAAGCTGCAAAAATTGCAAAGGGTTCCAGCGATCCCAAGAAGGATCGGGTCGGGAAGGTGACGCGGCAGCAGGTGGAAGAGATCGCCAGAGAGAAAATGGTCGACTTGAATGCGAATGACCTGGATGCGGCTTGCCGGATTATTGAAGGAACGGCAAGGAGCATGGGGATAGAGGTGGTTTAGAAAAGGAGCTCGTTGAAGAAAATGCCAAGAAGGGGGAAAAAATACACAGAGGCTGCCAAGAGAATCGATCCGAATGCAAAACTCAACTTCATCGGTGCGGTTCAGTTGGCCATCGACGCCTCCCATGCCAAATTCGATGAGACGGTGGACATCGCCGTCCGACTGGGTGTCGATCCCAGGCATGCGGACCAAATGGTGCGAGGGACGGTTGTCTTGCCCAACGGGCTGGGCAAGGAAGTTAAGGTCCTGGTTTTTGCCAAGGGCGAAAAGGAAAAGGAAGCGCTCGATGCCGGTGCCGATTTTGTAGGCAATGAGGGCCTCATCGAGAAGATCGTCGGGGGCTGGTTCGATTTCGACAAGGCGGTCGCAACACCCGACATGATGGGCGCCGTAGGAAAGATCGGGAAACTTCTGGGACCCAGAGGGCTTATGCCCAATGCGAAAACCGGTACGGTCACTTTTGACTTGGCCAGAGCGGTGAAGGAACTGAAAGCGGGAAAAATCGATTTTAGAGTGGAAAAGGCAGGCATTGTTCACGCGCCCGTAGGAAAGGTTTCGTTCGGCACTCAAAAGATCGTCGAAAATATCAGCGCTTTCATGGAAACCATCGTTCGTCTGAAACCGTCGTCCAGCAAGGGGATCTACTTGCGGAGCATCGCTGTTTCGACCACTATGGGTCCGGGAATCAAGATCGATACGGCATCTGTAAAAGATTTTGTCAAACAATGAGGCGATGAGGCGAATCCGACAGGAATCGATTCCATGGGCCTGAACGGCCTGGAGGAGATCCTCTTGAAGTATCGCCCATCCTAAATCATCCCTGTCAGAGACCGTAGGCACACGATGTTGTGTTTAATTGTTCCGGCAGCCTACCCAGACAGAACAAGGGGCTCTATTATGAGACTGCGGCAAAGACAGAAAGCAATGGATAGTCAAAAGCCCGAGCAATTCCGCGCAATGAGGGAATGCCTTCGGCTTTGTCGGGATGGGAAAGGAGGTATTTTTCATTCGTGAAACTGGAACAGAAAAAACAGATCGTTGAAGCGCTCAAAGACCGATTCGTGAAGTCCAAGGTGGTTGTCGTCACGGACTATAAAGGTCTTGATGTTCCGGCCATCAATGAGTTGCGGAAAAAACTCAAAGAGGCAGGGATCGAGTATTGCGTGGCTAAAAACACCTTGTTTATCCGCGCCGCGGAGGATACCCGAATCGCGTTGATCAAAGATCATTTCAAAGGGCCGAATGCCGTGGCGTTGGCCTATGACGATCCGGTATTGCCGGCAAAGATACTGACTGCCTTTTCAGGACAAAACGGCAAGCTGAAGATCAAGGGCGGGATATTGGAAGGAAAAGTGATCAGTATTTCCGATATCAAGGCGCTGGCTTCGCTCCCGGCAAAAGAGGTCCTATTGGCCCAACTCCTTGGCGTTCTAAACGGCGTACCAACGAATCTGGTTAGGGCACTCAACGACGTCCCGGTGAGATTGATCAATGTGCTCAATGCCATCCGGGCCCAAAAAGAGGCGGCCTAGCCGTCCCATCCATTAAATCATAACGACGAATCATTGCGGAGGAAAATACCATGGCTGATATCACCAAAGAAAATGTTATTGAATTCATTGCGAACATGTCCGTGCTTGAACTCTCTCAATTTGTAAAAGAACTCGAGGAAAAATTCGGCGTTTCCGCCGCTGCGCCTTTGGCGATGATGGCCGCGGCACCGTCCCAGGCCGCTGCCCCCGCAGCGGAAGAGAAGACCGAGTTCGATGTGATCCTGACCAGTGCGGGGGATAAGAAAATTCAGGTCATCAAAGAAGTCCGGGCGATTACCGCGCTGGGACTCAAGGAAGCCAAGGCATTGGTGGACGAAGCCCCAAAACCGGTCAAAGAGGGGATTTCCAAGGACGAAGCCGAGAAGATCAAGGCCCAGATGGAGGCGGTCGGCGCCCAGGTTGAAATCAAATGATGCACCTTGAAGGCACCCGGTGCATTTTAAGATTTCCACTCCTTGATGGTTTCAAAATGGAGCTACCATGTTAGAAATGCCTTTGGCGAACAAACGGATTCGAAAGAATTTCGGAAAGATCCGTCAGATCATTGAAATTCCGGATTTAATCGGAATGCAGCGGGAGTCGTATCGGCGATTCTTGCAGATGGATATTCCCCCGGAAAAGCGTGAAAATATAGGCCTCCAGGGCGTATTCAAATCGGTCTTTTCCATAAAGGATTTCACCGGGAGTGCTTCCCTGGAATTCGTGTCCTACCGTTTCGGGGAAGTCAAGCACGGTGTTGAAGAGTGCATCCACCGGGGAATGACCTATGAATTCCCTCTGAGGATTACGGTACGGCTGGTGGTTTATGACGTGGATAAAGAGACAGGTGTTTCCAATATCCGAGACATCAAGGAGCAGGAGATCTACTTCGGGACGATTCCCCTGATGACCAATAAGGGAACGTTCATCATCAACGGCACGGAAAGGGTCGTGGTGAGTCAGCTCCATCGTTCCTCAGGGGTCTTCTTCGATCACGACCGTGGAAAGAGCCATTCGAGCGGAAAAATCATTTACACCTCAAGAATCATTCCGGTAAGAGGCTCTTGGATTGATCTTGAAATCGATCATAAGGATGTCGTTCATGTCCGTATCGATCGACGCAGGAAGTTTCCGGTTACCTATCTTCTCAAAGCATTCGGATATTCCAACGAGGACCTGTTGACCTATTTCTACCAGCGCGAAAAGGTTACCGTTTCCGGGAAGAAGGTCACCAAAAATTTCAACCCTAATTTCTTGAAGGGTCAGAGGGCCTCCAAGGACATCCGGGATTCCGAAACGGGAGAAGATCTGCTGAAAAAAGGGCATATGTTCACCCAGAGGATTCTGAAGCGGATGGAAGTTTTAAAAATGTCCGAACTTCCGATCAGTGCGGATGAAATCCTCAACAGGACTTTTGCCCGTACCATCGTCGACCCGAAAAACGGGAAGGTAATCGTCAAAGCTAATGACATAACCAGCGAGGAAGTCTTATCTCGACTCAAGGACGCCGGAATTCATGAATTTGAGCTGTTGGTGGACGCCTCTTCCAGTAGCGATTCCATCCGAAAGACCCTTCTGGTGGACAAGATCGAAACTCGGGAAGAGGCACTGGTGGAGATCTACAGAAGGCTTCGCCCGGGAAATCCGGCCACACCGGAAGTGGCCCAGGAATTCGTTGATCACTTGTTTTTTAAAAATGCTTTCTACGACCTTTCGGGCGTGGGGCGAATGAAGATCAATCACCGTCTCGGCATTGGCTCACATATTGGTGTTCGGACCCTTCGGAAAGAGGATATCCTCCTGACCGTTAAGACCCTCATCGAACTGAGGGATTCCCAAGGTCCGGTGGACGACATCGACCATTTGGGAAACCGGCGCGTCAGGGCTGTAGGCGAACTTCTTGAGAATCAGTATCGCATCGGCTTGGTGCGCATGGAACGCGCCATCAAGGAACGGATGAGTCTCCAGGAGGTGGATGCCCTCATGCCCCATGACCTGGTCAACTCGAAACCGGTGTCCGCCGTGATCAAGGAATTTTTCGGGACGAGCCAGTTGAGCCAGTTCATGGATCAAACCAACCCGCTCTCGGAGACGACCCACAAGAGGCGATTGAGCGCTCTCGGTCCCGGGGGACTCACTCGGGAACGTGCCGGATTCGAGGTGAGGGATGTGCATCCATCCCACTACGGTCGTATCTGCCCCATCGAAACTCCCGAAGGACCGAACATCGGACTCATCGTTTCTTTAAGCACATACGCCCGGGTCAATGATTACGGTTTTATCGAAACCCCCTATCGTCTGGTCAAAGGTGGTACGGTTCTTTCGCAGGTTAATTTTCTCAGCGCTTTTGAAGAGAAGTTCTACCCCATTGCCCAGGCGAACGCCCCCATCGATACGGCCGGACGTTACGTGAACAAGCTGGTTACATCAAGAGTAGCCGGCGAATTCATGATGGTTAAGCGTGAAGAGATCGAAATGATGGACGTGTCTCCCAACCAACTGGTCAGTGTTTCGGCTTCGCTCATTCCGTTTCTGGAAAACGACGATGCCAACCGGGCCCTGATGGGATCCAACATGCAGCGTCAGGCTGTCCCTTTATTGACTAATCGAGCACCGCTGGTGGGAACAGGCGTCGAAGGGGTCGTGGCGAAGGATTCCGGAGTTACCATCGTGGCAGAATGCGATGCAGTAATCGACGACGTAGACGCATCGAGGATCGTTCTGCGGCACGACGCCGTGGACAAAATAGGGAACGGCAATCGGCCTCCGGTCACCATTTATAACCTTTCCAAGTTCATGCGTTCCAACCAGAACACCTGCTTCAATCATCGACCGATAGTTCAGCGGGGGCAGCGGGTCAAGGCGAGGGAGATCATCGCCGACGGCCCCGCAACGGAAAAGGGTGAACTGGCTTTGGGAAAAAATGTGATGGTGGCGTTCATGCCTTGGGGGGGGTATAACTTCGAGGATTCGATTTTGGTCAGCGAAAGCCTGGTCCGGGATGGTGTGTATACCTCCATTCATGTTGAAGAGTTCGAGGTGATCGCCAGAGATACGAAACTGGGAAAAGAGGAGATTACCCGGGATATGCCTAATGTGGGTGAAGAAGCCCTTAAAGATCTGGATGAAAGCGGGATCATCCGCCTCGGAGCGGAAGTGGCTCCAGGCGATATTTTGGTGGGCAAGATCACTCCCAAGGGCGAGACCCAGCTTTCTCCCGAAGAAAAACTTTTGCGGGCGATCTTCGGAGAAAAGGCAGGAGATGTCAAGGACACCTCGATGCGGGTGCCGCCGGGCGTGGAGGGAACCGTCATCGACGCGAAGGTTTTTTTAAGAAGGGGTGTGGAGAGGGACGAACGCACGCGCGGAATTGAGGAGATGGAAATTGAATCCTTGAAAAAAGACCTCAATGATAAAATCAGGGTGACCGGGGATGTGGTGCGCGCCCAGATCGAGGCCCTCCTTATAGGTAGAAGAATCGCGGCTCCCCTGAAGAAAGGTAAAAAAGTTCTGATTCCCAAAGATGCTCCCATCAATGCTGAAGCCATCGCCGACATTCCCCTGGCTCAGCTGGAGGGGATCGTTTTGGAAGATGCCGGTCTGACCGAAAGGATTCACGAACTTTTAGAAGGGTATCGCAATCAGTGCGAGTCTTTCCGGAATGAATTTGAGACCCATATCGGCCATTTTGAAGGTGGAGACGACCTTCCCCCGGGCGTCATTAAAATGGTCAAAGTCTATGTGGCCATGAAACGGAAGCTTTCCGTCGGAGATAAAATGGCCGGTCGCCACGGAAACAAAGGTGTGGTTTCCAGGATTCTCCCCCAGGAAGACATGCCCCATTTCGAAGACGGAACACCGGTGGATATGGTTCTGAACCCTTTGGGCGTGCCTTCGCGGATGAATGTGGGCCAGATTCTGGAAATCCATCTGGGATGGGTTTCCAAAGGATTAGGAGACCAACTGAATCGGCTCCTGGAAGAAAATCGGCTCAAAGACGTCCGCGAAAAGATGAAAAGGATTTTTGCTGACCCTTCGCACCGGGAAATGATCGAAGGGCTCAATGACCAGGCACTAGGCGAACTCGTGGCAAACTACAAGGACGGTGTCCATATGGCCACCCCGGTTTTTGACGGCGCCAAGGAAGATGAGATCAAGGCGCTCCTTGCCGAGGCCGGTCTTCCCGCGAGCGGACAAGCCACGCTGTATGATGGGCGAACCGGAGAACCATTTGCCGGGAAAATCACCGTGGGGACCATGTACATGATGAAACTCCACCACCTGGTGGACGACAAGATCCACGCGCGATCCATCGGTCCATACTCTCTGGTTACCCAGCAACCGCTGGGGGGTAAGGCCCAGTTTGGTGGCCAACGGTTGGGAGAGATGGAAGTATGGGCGATGGAGGCCTACGGCGCAGCCTATATGCTCCAGGAATTTTTAACGGTGAAATCGGATGATATGGCGGGACGAACGCGGATGTACGAGAAAATCGTCAAGGGCCAAAACGTTCTCGAACCCGGTATACCGGAATCCTTCAAGGTCCTGATGATGGAGCTCAAAAGCCTGGGTCTGGATGTGACCCTCATCGAAAAAAAAGAGGAGACGGGTTAGACCTAACATGGAAACACTTTATGATTTTTTCGCCAAGCCCAAAGATCCGAAGCAGTATGTCGGCGTGCGCCTTTCATTGGCCTCTCCAGGCGACATTCTGAAATGGTCCCACGGCGAGATCAAGAAGCCGGAGACGATCAATTACCGGACTTTCAAACCCGAACGCGACGGTCTGTTTTGCGCCAAAATTTTCGGCCCCACAAAAGACTATGAATGCAACTGCGGCAAATACAAGCGGATGAAACACCGGGGTGTGATCTGTGAAAAATGCGGTGTCGAAGTCATTCAGTCAAAAGTTCGAAGGGAAAGGATGGGGCATATCGAACTGGCCACACCTGTGGCGCATATCTGGTTTTTGAAAAGCCTCCCAAGCAAAATCGGGAACCTGTTGGATATGACTTTGAAGAGCATCGAAAAGGTTTTTTACTTTGATAATCATATCGTCATCGATCCCAAGGCAACACCATTATCCAGGGGACAGCTCTTGTCCGAAGAGAAATATCGAGAGGCCCTGGAGACATATGGAGACAAATTTGAAGCCGGTATAGGCGCCGAGGCGGTCAAGGCGCTTTTGAAGAGTCTGGACATGGAATCGCTATACAAGGAGATTCGGGCTGAAATTCTCGCTACTAATTCTTCGGCCAAGCGACAAAAGCTTGCCAAGCGGTTAAAGATTGTAGACGCCTTTCGGCGAAGCGGCGTGAACCCGGTATGGATGATCATGGATGTGATTCCGGTTCTACCGCCGGACCTGCGCCCACTGGTGCCTCTTGAGGGCGGCCGATTTGCCACATCGGATCTCAATGACCTTTACCGTCGCGTGATCAACCGGAACAATCGACTGAAACGGCTCATCGATCTCAAGGCCCCCGACATCATCGTCAGGAATGAAAAGCGGATGCTCCAGGAGTCGGTGGACGTCCTCTTCGACAACGGACGCCACGGGCGAGTCATTACCGGGACCAATAAACGCCCCCTGAAGTCTTTAAGCGACACTCTCAAAGGAAAACAGGGGCGTTTTCGACAAAACCTTTTGGGAAAGCGTGTTGATTATTCGGGAAGAACGGTCATCACCATCGGGCCGGACCTGAGGCTGCACCAATGTGGACTTCCCAAGAAGATGGCCCTGGAGCTCTTCAAGCCATTCGTGTACTACCGGCTGGAACAAAAAAATTTAGTTTCCACTGTAAAAAGTGCAAAAAAAATGGTGGAAAAGGGAATCCCTGAAGTTTGGGACACCCTAGATGAGGTGGTCCGGGAATATCCGGTCATGCTGAACCGGGCACCCACATTGCACCGGTTGGGGATCCAAGCTTTTGAACCCATCCTCATTGAAGGAAAGGCCATCCAACTTCATCCCTTGGTATGCACGGCGTTTAATGCCGATTTCGACGGTGACCAAATGGCCGTTCATATCCCTCTTTCGGTGGAAGCACAGATTGAGGCCCGGGCCTTGATGCTTTCGACAAACAATATCCTCTCTCCGGCTAACGGTTCGCCTATCATTGTACCTACCCAGGACATTGTACTTGGAATTTATTATATGACACGGGCGGTTCCGAAAATTACGGGAGAGGATATGTTGTTTTCGAGTGCGGATGAAGTTCGAAGCGCATACGACGGCGGGATCATTGGCCTGCATGACAAGATCAAGGTGCGCATGGACGGCAAGAGGGTGGAGACCACCACCGGTCGGATTCTTCTATGGGAGGTAGTTCCTCAAAGCAGCATCATGGAGCTATGCCACATCGAGACGAGGGATAAAGCCCAAGCAAAGAGCGCCTTGGAAGCCATCGAGGGGGGCATGGATTTTGTGGATGCCGTCCAAGCTTTTTCCTCGGCACTGGATCGAGAGCCGAACGGATTGTGCGGGCTATTGGTCCGGGATGAGTTCGAACGCATTTTTTCCATATCGGAGTCCGATTCCGATAAAATCTTTGCCATGGAGACCGGACAGATCAGTCCGATCTTGTCGGCTGGTACGCGGTTTCATATTTTCAGGGTCCTCGACAAGCGACCGGAGATGCCCTTCGAGGCTATTAACAAGGTGATGGACAAAAAGGCCCTTCGGGAGGTGGTGGACTACGCCTACCGCAATTTAGGTCCCAAGGCTACGGTGATCCTCTCGGATCGACTCAAGGACATCGGCTACCAGTATTCCACCCGGGGAGGATTATCCATCTCCATTGATGATATGATCACACCTCCAGGAAAATGGGAGATTCTTAAGAAAGCTGAGAAACAAGTGGTCGATATTGAAAAACAATACACGGAAGGGCTTATCACACAGGGAGAAAAGTATAACAAGGTCATTGACATCTGGGCCAAGGCGACGGAAGACGTGGCCAATGAAATGATGGAGGTCATGAAGACAGCTCCTGTTTTGGACTCTAAAGGGAATCCGGTACTGGATGAAAAGGGACAACCCGTCGCGGAAGAAAGCTTCAACCCCATTTATATGATGGCCGATTCGGGCGCAAGAGGGAGCAAAGATCAGATGCGCCAGCTGGCCGGCATGCGGGGTCTGATGGCCAAACCATCGGGTGAAATCATCGAGACTCCCATAACGGCCAATTTTCGAGAAGGGCTTTCGGTCTTGCAGTACTTTATTTCCACTCATGGTGCCCGCAAAGGCCTTGCGGATACCGCTTTGAAGACGGCCAACTCCGGATATCTTACCCGCCGTCTTGCCGATGTATCTCAGGACTGTTGCGTCTCGGAAGAGGATTGTGGCACCATGATGGGAGTGGAGGTGGAGCCCCTCATGGAAGGTGGTGAGGTCATCCAGAGAATCGGGGAACGGATTCTGGGAAGAGTTGCTCTGGGAGACATTCGGGATCCCTTTACCGAAGAAGTCCTTGTGAAGACCGGGGAGATGCTGGATGAAAAGGCCATCAACCGGGTAGAAAGCGCCGGGCTGACAAAGGTCAAGATCCGTTCAGTGCTCACCTGCAGGGCCGAGTTCGGAGTGTGCGCCAGGTGTTATGGCCGGGATCTAAGCCATGGCAATCTTATCGAAATCGGTCAGGCGGTGGGGATACTGGCAGCGCAATCCATTGGTGAACCCGGAACCCAGCTGACCATGCGGACTTTTCATATCGGCGGTACGGCAAGCCGACGGGTAGAACAGGCCGATATTAAGGCTCGGGTGGAAGGGAATATCAAGTATATCGATCTCAATATCGTCAAGAATGCTGAGAATAAAAACGTCGTCATGAACCGACGCGGAGGCGAGTTTGCTATTATCAGCGAAACCGGCAGAGAACGGGAGCGGTATCCCGTCATTTATGGGGCGCTTCTTCTGGTTGAAGACGGCAAGGTCGTTCGGGTGGGGGATCTTCTGGCCACATGGGATCCCTTTACGACGCCTATTATCACGGAGGTGGACGGTACCGTCAAGTTTGGAGACATCGAGCCCGGGAAGACCCTGCAGGAGAAAGTGGATCCGGTGACAGGAAAGTCGAGCCGAACGATCATCGAATCCAAGAGTGCCGAGGTTCGGCCTCGGATCTCCATCAAGGACGAAGCCGGTAAAACCGCAAAGCTTCTAAAATCTTCGGGCATGGCTCGATATTTTCTTCCCAACAATGCCATTTTACTCGTAGAAGAGGGAGACACGGTCAAGGCCGGAGATGTCATCGCCAAGCTCCCCAGAGCCACCACCAAGACCAAAGATATCACCGGTGGTTTGCCCCGTGTGGCGGAACTCTTCGAGGTGAGAAAGCCCAAGGACACAGCGATCCTCAGCCAAATCGATGGGTATGTTTCGGTTTCAAAGGACACCAAGAAAGGAAAACAGAAGATCACCGTTACGCCGTTGGATGCAGGTGATAAAAAAGAATATCTGATTCCTCGGGGCAAGCACATCAACGTCTATGAAGGGGACTATGTGCGCGCCGGAGAAGCCCTTATCAGTGGATCCTCAGTGCCCCAGGACATTCTGAACATCAAGGGAGAGGTGGCGTTGGCCCGGTACCTGGTTGACGAGGTCCAGGAAGTGTATCGGCTACAGGGCGTCCGTATCAACGACAAGCATATCGAGGTGATTGTCCGGCAGATGATGAAGCGCGTGAAGGTTATCGATGTGGGCGATACCGATTTTATACCCGAGGAAAATGTGGATCGGATGCAATTTGAAAGGGTCAACAAGGTGATGACGGCCAATGGGGGGAAACCGGCTGTTGCCGAACCTCTCATCCTGGGGGTGACCAAGGCTTCTTTGAGCACAGACAGCTTTATTTCAGCCGCATCTTTTCAGGAGACCACAAAAGTCTTAACGGATGCGAGCATCACCGGTTCCGTGGATCGCCTTCGTGGGCTCAAAGAAAATGTCATCATGGGAAGACTGATCCCGGCCGGAAGCGGTTTTTCCAGATATAGCGAAGAGGGCATCCGATTGGAAATAGTAGCGGAATAAAAAGGCGGAAGGAAAGGATTTTAAACAATAATAAGACTTGACAATTATCTGTTAGCAAGCTAACTTCTGAATTTTTATAATTAAACTTGTCGAATAATCCGGTACGGTCGCAAGAGTGCCGAAATCGCGGGCGTTGCCGGATTTTAATCGAAGACGAAAGGGATCTCATGCCGACCATCAATCAACTGATTCGAAAAGGCAGAAAGAGGGCCAGAAGAAAAATCACCACCCCGGCTCTGAAAGGAGCACCTCAGAAACGTGGGGTATGCACCCGGGTCTATACCTCGACACCTAAAAAGCCCAACTCAGCACTGAGAAAGGTAGCAAGGGTAAGGCTGACAAGTGGAACTGAGGTTACCGCTTATATTCCGGGCATCGGACACAATCTCCAAGAGCACTCCGTTGTCCTGGTGCGAGGCGGGAGGGTTAAGGATCTTCCGGGCGTGCGATACCATGTCATCCGAGGGACCTTGGACACGCTCGGGGTCGAAGATCGGAAGAAAGGCCGATCTAAATATGGGGCAAAAAAGCCGAAGTAATCTTGAAGATAGGGAAGGTTGTGGTTTGATACGAAAACCGAAGAAAGAGATGAAAGATAAGTAGGAAACTTATATGCCCAGGAGAAGAGAAGTTCCGATAAGGGACACCGTCGCCGATCCCAGTTACGATAGCAAGCTTGTAGCCCGGTTCATCAACGCTCTGATGAAAGACGGAAAAAAGAGCACTGCTGAATCGATTCTTTACAGTGCGTTTGAGATGATCGAAAAGAAGGTCAATGAATCGCCCATGAAGATTTTTGAGCAGGCCATCGAGAATGTTAAACCGATCATCGAGGTAAAATCGAGAAGAGTTGGTGGTTCGACCTACCAGGTTCCAACAGAAATCCGCTCGTCAAGGCGTGCGGCGCTGGGGATTAGATGGATTATCAGCTATGCACGGAGCCGGTCTGAAAAAGGGATGGCCAAAAAATTAGCGGGAGAATTGATGGACGCGGCGAGCCAAAGAGGGGCATCCGTCAAAAAGAAAGAAGATACGCACAAAATGGCCGAAGCCAACAAGGCATTTGCCCATTATCGCTGGTAAGTTATCATCCCAGGGAGGAGTGTGAGATGGCGAAGGTAAAGTTTGAGCGGACGAAGCCGCATGTGAATGTAGGGACGATTGGGCATATTGATCATGGGAAGACGACGTTAACGGCGGCGATTACGAAGCAGTTAGCGAAGAAGGGTTTAGCGGAGTATGTGCCGTTTGATCAGATTGACAAGGCGCCGGAGGAGAAGGCGCGGGGGATCACGATTGCGACGGCGCATGTGGAGTATGAGACAGCGAAGCGGCATTATGCGCATGTAGATTGTCCTGGGCATGCGGATTACATTAAGAATATGATTACGGGTGCGGCGCAGATGGATGGGGCGATACTGGTTGTAGGTGCGGATGATGGGCCGATGCCGCAGACTCGGGAGCATATTTTATTAGCGCGTCAGGTAGGGGTACCGCGGATTGTGGTATTTTTGAACAAGTGTGACATGGTAGATGATCCGGAGTTGATTGAGTTAGTGGAGTTGGAGTTAAGGGAGTTATTGGACAAGTATGAATTTTCTGGGGATGAGACGCCGATTATTCGTGGGAGTGCATTGAAGGCGTTGGAGAGTGATGATCCGGGCAGTGCGGATGCCAAGTGTATATTTGAGTTAATGGATGCGATAGACAGTTACATACCGGAGCCGCAGCGGGATATAGAGAAGCCGTTTTTGATGCCGATAGAGGATGTTTTCAGCATATCGGGTCGTGGGACGGTGGTGACGGGTCGTGTGGATCGTGGGGTGGTCAAGGTAGGGGATGAGGTAGAGATTGTAGGGATTCGTCCGACGGTGAAGACGGTATGTACGGGTGTAGAGATGTTTCGGAAGTTATTGGATGAGGGTCGAGCTGGGGACAATGTGGGGTTGTTGTTGCGGGGGACGAAGCGTGAGGAAGTGGAGCGGGGGCAGGTGATAGCGGTACCCGGGTCGATCAAGCCGCACAGGAGGTTTAAGGCGGAGGTTTACGTATTGAGTAAGGAGGAGGGGGGTCGGCACACGCCGTTTTTTTCGGGGTATCGGCCGCAGTTTTATTTTCGGACGACGGATGTAACGGGGTCGTTGGTATTGCCTGAGGGTGTGGAGATGGTGATGCCTGGGGACAACGTGGCGATTGTGGCGGAGTTGATTACGCCGATTGCGATGGAGAAGGAGCTTCGGTTTGCGATTCGGGAAGGGGGCCGCACCGTGGGCGCCGGCGTCGTCAGCGAAATTTTGGAATAAGTCGGAAAGAAGATGGACATGATGGGCACCAAAATTAGGATCAGACTTAGGGCATACGATCACAAGCTTTTGGACCAGGCGACGCTGGATATCGTGGATACGGCGAACAAGACGGGGGCTAAGGTGGTGGGCCCGATTCCGCTCCCCACCCGGATCAACAAATACTGTGTCTTGAGATCTCCCCATATTGATAAAAAATCGAGAGAGCAATTTGAGGTGCGGACGCACAAGCGCCTTCTTGACATTGTTGATCCGACGCAGCAGACGGTGGATGCCTTGATGAAGCTGGATCTATCGCCCGGTGTGGATGTGGAGATCAAACTTTAAAGACTCGAAAAGACGGCGGCGATCGCGGACCACTCGAAAAACAGGGATCATAATATGAGTAAAGGTATGTTGGGAAAGAAGTTGGGAATGACGGGCCTTTTTACTTCCGACGGAGCGATGATACCGATTACCGTCATCCAAACAGGTCCGTGTGTCATTACCCAGATCAAGACCATGGCCAGAGACGGTTACAATGCCGTACAGATAGGGTTCGGCCCAAAAAAGGAGACCAAAGTGAACCGGCCGCAGAAGGGGCATTTCCTAAAAAGCGGCGGAAAAGGATTCGTTCATCTGAAGGAGTTCCCGGTGGATGATCCGAGCGGGTATCAGCTCGGGCAGGAGATAGGACCGGATCTGTTTCAAGTGGGGGAGCGAGTGAACGTTGCCGGGACTACCAAAGGAAGAGGATTTGCGGGAACCATCAAGCGACACGGCTTTCATCGGGGACCCAAGACCCACGGGAGTCATAATGAACGTCCGCCCGGATCCGTCGGATCCAGTGCATGGCCTTCCCGGGTAATTAAAGGGAAAAAACTCCCAGGCCGTTTCGGAAATGAGAGAAGAACAATTCGAAACCTGGAGATTGTGGAAGTCAGGGTTAATGATCATCTCCTTTTTTTGAAAGGGGCTGTGCCCGGGCCCATATCCGGGTTGGTGGAAATTTATAAGGCACGCCGGCCCCGATGAAGGGAATCGATCGTCGCCCCCGTTGGCGGGATGCCGATAGGCCGAAACGGGAGGCTCTAAAGCGAGGATAAACATGGCGGTTTTAGATGTCAGAAATATCAATGGAGAAGCGGTTTCCAAAGTCGAGCTCCCGGATGCCATTTTCAACGTACCGGTAAAGGCCGAGGTCTTGCACCAGGTGGTGACCATGCAGCTTGCCAACCGACGGTCTCAGACGGCATCGGTGAAGCATCGCCACGATGTGAGCGGCAGCACCCGGAAACTCTATCGTCAGAAAGGCACCGGAAGAGCCCGCCGCGGCGATATCAAGTCTCCGCTTTTGAGAGGGGGAGGGGTGATCTTCGGCCCGGACGACCGCTCGTATCGGTTTATGCTACCTAAAAAGATCAGGAAGCTGGCTCTGAAGATGGCGCTAAGCGATAAGCTCAAAGAGGACTCCCTATTGGTTCTTGACCAATTCGGCCTGCCCCGCATCAAGACACGGGATTTTGTCAAGGCCCTTAAGGGACTCAATGTGAAGAACGCCTTGATCATTACCGACCAAAAAAATGAAACCCTGGAACGGTCGTCCAGAAATGTTCCGGATGTGAAGATCCTGAGGGTGGAAGGCCTCAACGTATACGATGTGTTGAAGCACCAGACGCTTATTCTGTTAGAAGCTTCCATCTCGGGGATTCAAGGGAGACTCTTGCCATGACCGGGTATGACATCATCAAGCGACCAGTCGTCAGCGAAAAGACGACTCTTCAGAAGGAGAAGGCCAACCAGGTCACCTTCGAGGTGGATCCGGATGCTAATCGGATCGAAATACATCGCGCCGTGGAGAACATTTTCAAGGTGAAAGTGACCGGGGTTTGCACCGCGCATGTAAGAGGCAAGGTCAAGCGACGGGGGCGAATAGTGGGAAAACGCAAGAATTGGAAGAAAGCGATCGTGACGTTGGCTCCCGGAGAGCGAATTGATATATTTGAGGGCGCATGATCGTGTTAATCACCGCGCAGAAAAAAGACGGCAGGATCTGAAAGACGGTTTCGATAAGAACAGCAGCGAGGAAGGAAGATGGCGCTGAAAAAGAAAAATCCGACATCACCCGGCAGACGATTCCAGACCTATTCGGATTTTCAAGAGGTTACCAAGGAACGACCGGAAAAGCGACTCACAGTAAAGCTCAAAGAAAGCGGCGGGCGCAACGTTTATGGGAGGATCACCAGCCGGCATAGGGGAGCTGGCCACAAGCAGCGCTATCGGATCATCGATTTCAAGAGGGATAAAATAAATATCCCGGCAAAGGTGGCGGCCATTGAGTACGATCCGAACCGGAGTGTCAGAATTGCCCTGCTTTATTATGCAGATGGAGAAAAGCGGTATATTCTGGCTCCCCAGAATATGGCTGTCGATGATGTGGTGGTTTCAGGCCCGGACGCGGATATCAAACCGGGAAACGCCTTGCCTTTGAAAAATATTCCTCTGGGAACCCAGATCCACAATATCGAAATGCGTATAGGAAAAGGGGGGCAGATCGTTCGCAGTGCCGGCACCTATGCCCAACTCATGGCCAAAGAGGCGCCTTATGCTTTGGTGAAGCTTCCTTCCGGGGAACTCAGGAAGATTCTTTTGGAATGCAAGGCTACTATTGGTCAACTGGGAAATGTGGAACATGCAAACCTTTCTATAGGAAAAGCCGGCCGGAAACGATGGATGGGTTGGCGGCCTCGGGTTCGAGGGGTGGCCATGAACCCTGTGGATCATCCTATGGGAGGCGGAGAAGGGAAATCTTCAGGCGGTCGTCATCCTTGTACCCCGTGGGGAAAACCCACCAAGGGGTACAATACCCGGAAGAATAAAATGAGTAATCAATATATCGTAAAGAGTCGGAAAAAGAAATAGCCCCCAAGAGGCCCTTAATGGTTTCCCTGGTCAGAGAGGGAGGCTGGGGTTTATAGGAGACATTATGCCGCGTTCCATAAAAAAAGGCCCTTATATCGAGCCTAAGGTTATGAAAAAGGTCATGCAGGCCCAGGAGAGCCGAAGCAACCGTGTGATCAAGACATGGTCCAGGCGATCCACGATCGTTCCTGAAATGGTCGGCATCACGCTCGCGGTGCACAACGGTAAAAAGTTTATTCCCGTTTTCATATCGGAGAATATGGTGGGCCATAAGCTGGGAGAATTTTCTCCCACTCGAACGTTTTTCGGGCATTCCGGAAATAAGAAAACAGCCATCAAGAAGTAACTATCCAGAATTTGCAGCGAAGTACATACAGAGCAGATAGGATTGATGTGCACCCAGCGATGAAAAAAGGAACGTAGAAAGTGGAAGTAAAAGCAAAAGCCAAATATGTGCATATCTCTCCGATCAAGGTGCGCAAGCTGATCGGAGATTTAAAAGGAAAACCGGTTCAAGCCGGACTGGAAGCGCTTAAATTCATGCCACAGAAGGGTGCCGAATTGGTGGAAAAAGTCATCCGCAGCGCCGTCGCCAATGCGAATCAAAGGGCCGACCTGGATGTGGATAAGCTGGTGATTCAAAATATCACAGCCGATTCCGGACCGACATTGAAACGGTTCCGCGCAAAGGCGAGGGGTCGGGGGGTTCGGATCCTGAAACGAACCGCCCATATTACGGTTCATTTGACCGAAAAGTCGATATAGCAGGGAGGAACGCATTGGGCCAAAAAGTCAATCCGATCGGCTTGAGGCTGGGGATCATCAAGACATGGGACTCGAGATGGTATGGCGGCAAGAATTACGCCGATTATGTCCTTGAAGACCACAAAATCCGAAATTTCGTCAAGAAGAAGCTTTTTCATGCAGGTATATCAAAGGTCGAAATTGAAAGAGCTTCCAACCGGATTCGACTGAGAATTCATACATCCCGGCCCGGGATCGTCATCGGGAAGAAAGGCGCAGAGATCGCTCAGCTTAAGAAGGAGCTGGAAGCCCTTGTGCCCTCCGAAATCCTCATAGACATCCAAGAGGTTCGGAAACCCGAGATTAATGCGCAGTTGGTGGCTGAAAATGTGGCCCTTCAGATCGAAAGGCGGGTAGCTTTTCGCCGGGCGATGAAGCGCAGTGTATCCTCTGCCATGCGCTTCGGAGCCAAAGGGATCAAGATCATCTGCTCGGGGCGTCTGGCCGGCGCAGAAATGGCCAGGACGGAATGGTACAAGGAAGGAAGAATCCCTCTTCATACCTTAAGAGCGGATATCGATTACGGCTTCACCCAGTCCAAGACCACCCACGGGATCATTGGGGTGAAAGTGTTCATTTTCCACGGAGAGGTCCTTAAAAAAGAGCAGTCCGTGATGGAGGCATAGGAGACACGTTCGATGCTCAGCCCGAAAAAGGTCAAATTTCGTAAGCAGCAAAAGGGGAGAATGAGAGGGAAGGCCCTGAGAGGATCTACCTTGGCTTTCGGCAAATACGGTCTCCAGACGATGGAGTGCGGTGCGATATCGGCTAGGCAGATCGAAGCGGCACGGATCGCCATGACCCGACGGGCCAAAAGAGGCGGAAAGATTTGGATCCGGATTTTCCCGGATAAGCCGGTCACCAAGAAACCGGCGGAAACCCGGATGGGAAGCGGCAAAGGGATCCCGGAGGGATGGACCGCCATCGTGCGTCCCGGAAGAATTCTGTATGAAATGGAAGGGGTTTCCCGGGATGTGGCCATGGAGGCCTTGCGTCTGGCTGCCTTCAAGTTGTCGGTCAAAACCAGATTCATTGAAAGGGAAGAGGATTAATGAAGGCCAGTGAGATCCGGGAGTTGAGCCCGGAAGAACAACATCGCAAGATGAACGAGTTGACGGAAGCCCTCTTCAACCTGCGCTTTCAGCACGAGATCGGGCAACTCGAAAATCCGAAGCGGATTCAACAGACTCGGCGGGACATCGCCCGAATCCGGACGATCATTCGGGAAACAGCATCATTGAAAAACGAAAATTAACACGAGAAGCCGGAATGAAAAATCGAGGGATGAAACGACAGATCATCGGGACCGTAGTCAGCGACAAAATGAATAAAACGGTCATCGTCAAGGTGGAACGCCTGGTGATGCACCCGTTGTATAAAAAGTACGTTCGCAGGCATGCCAAATTTTCAGCTCATGATGAAGAGAATGCCTGCCGGGTAGGAGACAAGGTGCTCATCACCGAGTCGAGACCCCTGAGCAAAACCAAAAAATGGCGAGTCAGCTCCATCGTTAAAAAAGCCGTGTGATCCATGTGAGGAAGATAGGGAAATGATTCAGACAGAAACCAGGTTAACGGCGGCAGATAATTCCGGGGCCAAAATTTTATATTGTGTCAAGGTCCTTGGCGGCTCGAGAAGGAGATATGCACGAGTGGGCGATATCATTGTCGTATCCGTCAAAGAGGCCATTCCCAATGCCAAGGTCAAAAAAGGAGACGTGCTCAAGGCGGTGGTGGTGAGGACCAAAAAGGCGGTTCGCAGACCGGACGGATCCTTCATCCGATTCGATGACAATTCGGCGGTTTTGATCAATGCAAGTAAAGAGCCGATCGGAACTCGGATATTCGGTCCCGTAGCCAGGGAGCTTCGGGCCAAGCGGTTCATGAAGATCATTTCTTTGGCACCGGAGGTCTTGTGAATAGGATATCGGCTCGGGAATCGATGAAAACGATGGTTAAAAAGGCAATGGAGATCGGATGAGCAATGAGGGATAGATGCCGAATCAAGAAGGATGACAAGGTCAAAGTGATCGTCGGAAAAGACCGCGGTAAGATCGGTAAGGTCCTAAAGGTGAACCGGAAAAAAGATCGTATCCTTGTTGAAAATGTCAACAAGGTTAAGCGTCACACGCGACCCTCGGCAAAGCAGCGACAGGGTGGGATCGTGGAGATGGAAGCATCCGTTCATTGGTCCAATGTGATGGTGATGTGCGATAAATGTCTGGCGACGGTTCGGGTTAAAACGAAGCAACTCGACGACGGAAAAAAAGTACGAGTTTGCCGCAAGTGTGGCGAACTGATGGATCATTAAGAGGAATCGGGGTCAGGGATGACACAGCTTGAAATATACTACCGACAGGAAGTCGTTCCCCAGCTCATCAAGATCTTCAACTACAAGAATGTCATGCAAGTTCCGCGACTGGAAAAGATCGTGCTGAACATGGGGTTGGGAGAGGCCTCCCAAAATATGAAACTTTTGGATAGTGCTGTAGAGGAACTTCAAGGTCTTTCCGGTCAGCGGCCGGTGATTACCCGAGCCAAGAAATCCATCGCGGCATTCAAACTTAGGGCCGGAATGCCCATCGGTTGCATGGTCACGCTTCGAAGGGACAGGATGTACGACTTTTATAGCAAACTGGTGAATGTGGCCCTGCCCCGGGTCCGCGATTTCAAGGGACTATCTTCAAAAGCTTTTGACGGGAGCGGAAATTATTCTCTGGGGGTTCGGGAACACATTATATTCCCCGAGATCGATTACGACAAGATCGAAAAGATCAAAGGCCTCAACATCAGCGTTGTCACCACGGCAAGGACGGACGAGGAGGGTAAGGAACTGCTCCGTCTCATGGGTATGCCATTCAGAAATTAACCGTTCGATTCCGGATTTCAAGGAGGAAGATTTGGCGAAAAAATCCCTTAGAATCAAAGCGACTCGGGAGCCCAAGTTCAAGGTAAGGACTTATAATCGTTGTCCCATCTGCGGCAGGTCCAGAGGTTATATTCGTAAATTCGGCACCTGCCGGATCTGCTTTCGTAATTTTGCGTCCCAGGGGCTTTTGCCGGGCGTGATCAAATCCAGTTGGTAAAACAATGCATTCTGGAAGATCGAGGAACGGAATTCACGGTGGCGGTCTAACGATAATATCAAGGAATTAAAACGGAGAACGATATGGCAATCAATGATCCGATTTCGGATATGCTGACACGGGTCAGAAACGCAGTGAAAGCCAACTTTTCGAGTGTCGATATTCCGGGGTCGAAGCTGAAAATCGAGATTGCAAAAGTGCTCAAGGAAGAAGGGTATATCAAGAACTATAAGTTCATCAAGGATACCAAGCAGGGCGTAATCCGGGTCTATTTAAAGTACGGTCCGGGGAGGAACAGCGCCATCTTCAATATCGAGCGCGTCAGCAAACCCAGAAGAAGAATTTATTCCAAAAGTAAAGATATCAAACCCGTCTTGAACGGCATGGGTATTACCGTTGTTTCCACGTCGAAAGGACTGATGACAGACAAAAAGGCGAGGAAAGAGAACCTGGGAGGAGAGATTCTTTGCAGGGTCTGGTAGCAACCCATTAGAATGGGTTTGCTCCTGAAAGTAATGAGATGAGGAGTCCACAATGTCGCGTGTAGGAAAAAAACCGATTCCGATATCCGCAAAAATCAAGGTCGTGTACAAGAACCGGGTCCTGACGGTAAACGGACCCAAAGGTTCTCTTGAAAAGACTATACATCCGGACGTGGGCCTGGAAATCGGGGAGAAGGAAATCCGGGTTAAAACATCGGAGGCAAAGGACAGCCGTGCCCTCTCGGGACTCACGCGCAGCCTCGTTTTTAATATGATCGCGGGTGTGGAGAAAGGCTTCGAGAGGGTATTAGAAATCAATGGAATCGGTTACCGGGCGGCTTTGAATGGGAACCGCCTGGAGATGAGCCTCGGCTTTTCTCATCCGGTTCAGTTCGATCTGCCGCAAGGCATAACCGCATCTGTGGATCGAAACACGATCATCCGTCTTTCCGGGATCGACAAAGAACTTTTAGGACAGACGGCGGCTTCCATTCGACGAATCCGGCCGCCCGAGTCCTACAAAGGCAAAGGGATCAAATATGCGGAAGAACGCCTCCACTTGAAAGCCGGGAAGACGGGTACCAAGTAGGAATTCACCGCGGGCGCAACCGCACTGGAAATAACCGACAGATCCATAAAGCAGGATAAGGATATGGGACGCATCAATCCATCCAAAATGGCCAGGTTGAAGAGGAAAAAGAGCATTCGTAAAAAGATATTCGGGAACTCGGATCGGCCGAGGCTGTGTGTATTTCGAAGCGCCAATCACATCTACGCTCAGCTGGTTGACGATACTCAGGGGAACACATTGGCAGCAGCGTCCTCTTTGGAAAAAGAGGCTAAGACTACACCCAATCCGGGCGGCAAGATCAGTAAGGCGGCCGTCATTGGAAAGCTTATTGCGAGGCGTGCTCTGGAAAAGGGGATTGAACGGGTTGTTTTCGATCGAAACGGTTTTTTATATCACGGCCGTGTTAAAGCGGTGTCGGATGCTGCCAGAGAGGCGGGTCTGAAGTTCTAACATCATGGGAAATCGAAAGAGATAAAGGAGGCGATTCTTGTTCAAGCAGAACATGGGGGAAAAGGATTTCATTGATAAAGTCGTCCACATCAGCCGGGTGGCAAAAGTAGTCAAAGGGGGGCGCCGATTCAGCTTCAGCGCCATCGTTGTCGTCGGGGATGGGGAAGGAAATGTCGGTTATGGTTTAGGCAAGGCCGGAGAAGTGCCTGAAGCCATCCGTAAAGGGATGGAAAAGGCGAAAAAATCAATGGTCCAGGTTCCCCTGGTCAACCAAACGATTCCCTACGAGGTGATCGGCAAATTCGGCGCTGGGAAGGTGCTCTTAAAACCCGCATCCGAAGGGACGGGTGTGATCGCCGGCGGAGCGGTAAGGGCGGTGCTGGAGGCATGTGGGATTCAGAATGTTCTGACCAAATGCCTGGGATCGAACAATCCTCATAATGTGGTGAAGGCCACCATTGCCGGACTTGAAAAGCTCCAGAGTCGGGAGGCTATCGCCCGACGGCGCAGCCTCGCCTCCGGAGATATTTAAAACAAGAGGATTTCATGGCGAAACAATTGGAAGTCACACTGGTAAAAAGCATGATCGGACGTCCCGAGGCGCATCGAAAAGTGCTTTATGGCATGGGCCTTAGGAAGCGGGGAAAGACCGTTACACTCCAGGATACGCCTGCCATACGCGGAATGATTGCCAAGGTGTCCCACCTGGTTGAGGCCAAGGAGAAGATATGAAACTAAATGAATTGTCGCCGGCTCCCGGCACACATAAAGACAAGAAACGGAGAGGCCGGGGCAACGGATCCGGTCGAGGCACGACTTCGGGGAGAGGAGCGAAAGGACAGAACGCCCGCAGTGGAGGAGGTGTCCGTCCCGGTTTCGAAGGCGGGCAAATGCCGATCCAGAGGCGTCTTCCCAAGCGGGGATTCACGAATATCTTTAAAAAACAATATTCCGTAGTCAATATCAGGGATTTATCTCGGTTCGACGGGAGTGAGGTTGTGGATCAAACAGTCCTGGTTCGGGCGGGTCTGGTTCAAGGCAGGCATGACGGCATCAAGCTTCTCGGACAAGGAACTCTCGATCGTCCCCTTACCGTTCGGGTGCATAAGGTCAGTAAAAGCGCCCTCGAAAAGGTTCTTCAGGCTGGCGGAAAGGTGGAAACGGCTTAATCCATGGCGGGCAGCGGTTTTGGAAATATCTTCAAGATCCCGGAGCTGAAAAAAAGGCTTCTATACAGCCTGGCTTTGCTCTCCGTTTATCGTATCGGGGTGCATATACCGACTCCGGGAATCGACGCGGTGGCGTTGGCTTCCTTTTTTGAGAGGGCCAAGGGAACCCTGCTGGCCCTGTTTGACATGTTCTCGGGTGGTGCCCTGGAGCGCCTTTCGGTCTTTGCCCTGGGCATCATGCCGTATATCAGCGCGTCCATTATCTTTCAGTTGCTTACGGTGGTGATCCCTCACCTGGGACGGTTGTCCAAGGAAGGGGAACAGGGAAGGAAGAAGATCACCCAATACACGCGTTACGGAACCGTAGTCCTTTCCATCATTCAGGGATTCGGTATCGCAGTGGGTTTGGAAAGCATGAGTTCACCCGGCGGTGCTCCGGTGGTCATTCACCCGGGGTGGGGATTCCGTCTGATGACGGTGATCACCCTGACCTCGGGAACGGCGTTCATTATGTGGCTGGGAGAGCAGATCACCGAACGGGGTATCGGAAATGGGATTTCCCTAATTATCTTTGCCGGTATCGTCGCGAGAATGCCCGATGCGGTGGGAAACACATTCCGGCTCTTGACTACTGGAGAAATGGGAATTTTTCTGGTTTTGATCCTGCTCATTTTAATGGTGGCCGTGGTGGGCGCCATCGTCTTTATGGAGCAAGGACAGAGACGCATCCCTGTGCAGTACGCCAAACGGGTGGTGGGGCGTAGAATGTACGGCGGACAAAGTACGCATCTTCCATTGAAGATTAATACATCCGGCGTAATCCCCCCTATTTTTGCATCATCCATCATCATGTTTCCGGCCACCATCGCCAGTTTCATCAAGGTCCCGTGGATGCAAAGCATCGCCAGCGCCATGCGGCCGGGAAGCATTATCTATGAACTTTTATTTGTGGGGTTTGTCTATTTTTTCTGCTATTTCTATACGGCCGTTACCTTCAATCCGGTGGATGTCGCAGAGAACATGAAAAAACACGGCGGATTTATCCCCGGCATCCGCCCCGGAAAGCGGACGGCGGAGTATATCGATCGGGTTCTGACCCGAATTACCCTGGGTGGCGCTACGTATGTTTCAGCCGTTTGTGTTTTGCCGTCCATCCTGATCACGAAGTTCAATGTTCCCTTTTACTTCGGGGGCACGGCATTGTTGATCGTCGTAGGGGTGGCGCTGGATACCATTGCACAGATCGAGTCGCATATGTTGGCTCGCCACTATGAAGGATTCTTGAAGAAGAGCGGTGCTATCAAGGGACGTTATTGATATGGTGATTCTCAAATCACCGAAGGAGATAGAAAAGATCACAGCCAGCAATCGGATCGTCGCCGAAATCCTCAAAACCCTTGAGTCCGAAGTAGCGCCCGGTGTGACGACGATGCAGCTTAACGATTTGTCGGAAAGGTTGGCCGGTGAGCATCAGGCCGTTCCGGCGTTCAAGGGATACCGCGGATATCCATTTTCGCTTTGCACATCGGTCAACCATGTCGTGGTGCATGGTTTTCCTAACAATACCCCTCTGGAGGAGGGGGATATCGTGAGCCTGGACTTTGGGATTCTGTATGATGGATATTACGGGGATGCGGCCATTACAGTGGCTGTGGGAAAAATCTCGGCACCGGCGATGAAGCTGATGCATGTCACCCGGGAGTCTCTATACAAGGGAATCGAAAAGGCGGTACCGGATGGACGTCTGTCGGACATCTCCCATGCGGTCCAGACTCATGTGGAGGCGCATGGTTATTCGGTGGTCCGTAAGTTTGTTGGGCATGGGATCGGGAGCAAACTCCACGAAGATCCCCAGATTCCCAATTTTGGTAAAGCCGGAACCGGGGTTCGTTTGAAACCCGGTATGACCCTGGCTGTTGAACCGATGGTAAACGAAAAAGGATATGAGGTGAAGATACTGGAGGACGGATGGACGGCCGTTACAGAGGATGGTGCTTTGTCGGCCCATTTCGAACACACCATCGCTATCACGGAAAACGGCCCGGTCATATTGAGCCGACCGGACTGGAGTTGATCTATGGCAAAGGATGAGCCCATCGAGGTGAAAGGCATCGTCGTGGAGACTTTGCCCAACGCCATGTTCCGGGTCGAGCTTGAAAATAAGCACCGGGTGTTGGCACATATTTCCGGGAAAATGCGCATGCATTTCATCAAAATTCTTCCCGGCGACGAGGTGACGGTAGAGCTGTCCCCATACGATCTCACCCGGGGAAGAATTACCTTCCGGGCCAAGTAGCTTGTGGACTGTCAATAAGGAAGAGTGAAAAACATGAAAGTCAGGCCATCCATAAAGAAAATATGCAGCAAGTGTAAAATCGTTCGCAGGAAAGGTGTCGTGAGGGTGATTTGCGAAAACAAGCGGCACAAACAGAGACAGGGATAAAGGGGAGGAAAAACTTTGGCACGAATTGCTGGCGTCGATTTGCCGAAAAACAAACGGATTGAGATCGGGCTGACCTATATCTTCGGAATCGGCAGGAGTACCGCAAGACAAATTCTTTCGGAGCTCAACATCGATTTTGACACCAAGACCGATCAGATTTCGGAATCCGAAATCAGCAACATACGCAAGATGATCGATGGTAGCTTCAAGGTAGAAGGGGAGCTCCGCAGCGAAGTCTCCATGAACATCAAACGATTGATGGATCTTGGATGTTATCGGGGGCTGCGTCATCGAAAATCGCTACCGGTCAACGGACAGCGCACTAAGACGAACGCCCGAACGCGTAAGGGGCCAAGAAGGACGGCAGTGAAGAAAAAAGGCGCGGCAACAAAGAAGAAATAACCGGTTCCATCGACCTTTCATCGTCGCAACGCAAGGATAGAATCCATGGCAAAAAGAGTTCATACCAAAAAGAAGGAAAAAAAGAGCATCCCCACCGGGGTGGTTCACATTCAATCGACGTTCAACAATACCATTATCTCTATTACAGATCCGGCAGGAAACGTCATTGCCTGGTCCAGTTCGGGGGGGCAGGGGTTCAAGGGGTCCCGGAAGAGCACCCCATTTGCCGCCCAGATGGCGGCAGAAGCCGCCGTGAAAAAAGCCATCGAGTTTGGTATGAGAAATGTCGAAGTGTATGTCAAAGGACCGGGCTCGGGGAGGGAATCCGCTCTCCGGTCACTCCAGGCGGCCGGATTCAATGTGATGATGATCAAAGATGTGACGCCCATTCCGCACAACGGATGCCGCCCTCCCAAAAGGCGAAGGGTGTGATGTTCTGGCGCAAAGGAGGATTGTCTATCCATCAATGACAGAATGTTTTCAAGGAGGAGAAGTTGGCTAGATACACCGGTTCGGTTTGCAGGCTATGCCGCAGAGAGAATCTAAAATTATTTCTAAAGGGAGATCGATGTTATTCCGACAAATGCGCCTTCGACCGGAGAGCATATCCGCCAGGTCAGCATGGCCAACGACGGGGAAGGAAAGCATCGGACTTCGGCGTCCAGCTCAGAGAAAAGCAGAAGGTCAAGCGGATGTATAGTCTGTCCGAAAAGCAGTTCCGGCTCACTTTTGGAAGGGCCGATCGGGAAAAAGGGATCACCGGAACCAACCTCTTGGTTTTGCTGGAAAGACGGCTCGACAATGTGGTGTATCGGATGGGCTTTGTCAATTCCCGTGCTCAGGGACGTCATTTAGTCCTGCACAATCATTTTATTGTAAACGGAAAAAAAGTGAACATCCCGTCGTATCTGATCAAAGTGGGGGACGTGGTGGAAGTCAAAGAGAAAAGCCGGGCCGTTCAAGCCATCAGCGATTCCATGGAAGCGGTGGTTCGAAGAGGCATCCCCCAGTGGCTTGAATTAGACAAGGGGACGATGAAGGGAACCGTGAAGGCATATCCCGTTCGAGAGGACCTGACCATGCCGATCCAGGAACAGCTCATCGTGGAGCTTTATTCCAAATAACCGCAACCCTATTCTATTTCTTGGTCGGTGGAGAGATCTGGACAGGCTTCATCGAAGGCAAGCGCATTGGAAAGGCAAAAATGGCATCAGACAAATTGATGTATATCAATTGGCAGGAAATGATCAAACCTGACAAGATTCAGGTCGCGAGCAAACCGACCTACGGCAAATTAGTGTGTGAACCCTTGGAAAGGGGTTTCGGTATTACCATCGGAAATGCGTTACGCAGGATCATTCTGTCATCCCTGTATGGTGCGGCTGCGGTGGCAGTCAAATTCGATGAGGTCATGCACGAGTTCAGCGTAATCCCGGGTGTTTTGGAGGATGTGACGGAGATCATCCTGAACATTAAGGAGGTCCGATTCAAAGTATCCGATACGCAACCGAAAAAGGTTCGGATCGATGCTCAGGGGGAACGGAAAGTGACCGCAGCGGATATCATCAGTGATGATGGTCGGTGCGAAGTCCTCAATTTGGACCAGCACATCGCCACCCTTTCCGGCAATAGTGCGTTGAAAATGGAAATTACCGTCAAAGTAGGGAAGGGATACTCCCTGGCGGAGGCAAACCGGGATGAAAACGCTCCGGTGGGAACCATTCCCGTCGATTCCGTCTTTTCGCCCATCAGGCGGGTGAACTCCGTGGTGACGAATGCTCGAGTGGGACAAAAAACGGATTACGATAAATTGACCCTGGAGGTTTGGACCGACGGCAGCATCACACCGGAGGATGCAGTGGCCTACGCCGCCAAAATCATGAAGGAACAGATGACGCTGTTCATCCACTTCGACGAGAAGACCGAATCGGACTCATTCAAGCTATCCAAGGATTCTGAAAAGCCCACCTTCAACGAAAATCTGTATCGAAGCGTTGAAGAACTGGAACTCTCCGTTCGCAGCGCCAACTGTCTGAAAAACGCGGATATTCATCGGCTATATCAGCTGGTTCAAAAAACCGAACAGGAGATGCTCAAAACCAAGAACTTCGGCCGGAAATCTTTAAATGAGATCAAGGAAGTTCTGTCCGAGATGGGCCTTTCCCTGGGAATGAAGCTGGATGGCTTTATGCCCCCCCCGGAAGGGCCGGACAAGAGGGAGTAAACAACCGTATGCGACACCATAAAGCCGGATTGAAACTGAGTCGGACCGCTAGCCACAGAAGCGCCATGTTTCGAAACATGGTCACATCTCTTTTTAAATATGACCGTATTCGCACCACGGACGTCAAGGCAAAGGAAGTCAAACGGTGGGCCGATCGCTTGATTACCCTTGCCAAACGCGGAGACCTGCACGCCCAACGGCAGGTGCTGGCGGTTGTCCGTGAAAAGGATGTCGTTCATAAGCTTTTCGAAAAGGCTAAGGAACGCTTTGCAAACCCTACAGGCGGTTATACCCGAATCGTCAAGCTGGGGAGGCGTCCTGGAGATGCGGCTCCCATTTCTCTGGTGGAATTGATCGTTCCCGTTTCGGAAGAAAAGAAAAAGGAGAAAAAGAAAGCCGCCAAGACCTCTCACAAAAAGAAAAAAGAAGGAGCAAAGAAATCGGGCGGTGCGAAGAAAGCGGTAAAGGCGCCGAAAGCAAAAGGGGAAAAGCCCGTGGAGAAACCGACTTCAGAATTAACTTTACCGGAAGCTGCACCGCAGCCGGAAACCCCGAAGGTGTAGAGGGCCACGGTCGGCGATTTCTAAGCTTTTGATGAAATCGTAAGAGTTCAAAAACGCCCGCAGCCGGTTTCGGTTGCGGGCGTTTTTCATGAAAAGGCTTGCCTAATCGGAGAGATTGAGGTTATCGTTCATCAGCTGACGTTCGCATCCCATGCCCCATACAAACTCATATATGACATGGTCTTTATCCCGATGGTTTAAAGAGGTGCTTTCGGCTGAAAAACGTCTCTCCGGCCAGGCCAATGTCACCCCGGTCCTGACTTCCCGTATGTTGGACCGTACCATCGGCGCATCGGTGTACCTCAAGTGTGAAAACTTCCAGCGCGCCGGGGCCTTTAAGTTTCGCGGCGCTTTCAATGCCATGAGCCGGCTGACGGCGCCTCAGCGAAAAAAAGGGGTCATCACCTATTCTTCGGGGAATCACGCCCAGGCCGTTGCCCTGACGGGTGCGCTTTTGGGTATCAAGACCACGGTGGTGATGCCTTATGACGCCCCAAAAATCAAACGGGAAGCCACGGCCGGCTATGGTGCCTCTGTGGTGGAATACAATCCCCGGAAGGCGGATCGGGGAGCGTTGGCGGCATCGCTCCAGGAAAAACATGGATATATCCTGATCCCTCCCTATGATCACCCCGATGTCATCTGCGGGCAGGGTACTTCGGCGATGGAAATTTTTACCGCACTGGAACACCTGGACTGGCTGCTGGTTCCCTGCGGCGGCGGCGGACTGTTGAGCGGATCGGCCATCGCTGCAAAAAAAATGGATCCCTCCTGTCGGATCATAGGCGTGGAACCGGAGCTGGCGGATGATGCCACCCGTTCCTTTCACACCGGAAAGCTTCAAACCGTCAAAAACCCACCCACCATCGCCGATGGTACGAGAACACCGTCTCTGGGCCGGATTACCTTTCCCCTTGTGTGCCGGTACGTGGATGACATGGTCACGGTCTCAGAAGCGGCCATCGTGGAAGCGGTCCGCTTTCTGTTTTTCCGGATGAAACTGGTCGTAGAGCCTTCAGGTGCACTGGGCGTGGCCGCCCTGCTCAGCACAAAGATCCTTCCTCAGGGGCGCGTGGGCGTAATCCTCAGTGGTGGCAACATGGATGCATCGACTCTTTTGGCCATTTTGGATGACGCCTTCCCGAAGGCCGAAACCGAATCATGAAATCTTCAAAACTGGACAGTCTCTCAGAAGCCGTATCCCGACTGGTTCCCGACGGTGCTTCTGTTGTCATGGGTTGTGCGCTGGAAGCGCTCATCCCCTTTGCGGCCGGCCATGAAATGATCCGCCAGAAAAAGAAAAATCTTACGCTCATCGGCCCCATATCCGACATCCTTTTCGATCAGCTGGTGGGCGCCGGATGCGTAGCAAAGATTCGGGCGGCCTGGGTGGGAAACGTCATTACCGGATCGGCATATAATTTTCGACGGGCCGTGGAAAGCGGGATCCTGGAAATGGAAGATCATTCCAATCTGACTCTGGCCATGGCGCTCAAGGCCGGAGCCATGGGTGTTCCCTTCATGCCTGCGCGGACGGCTTTAGGAAGCGATCTGTTCCGGACTAATCCCGGACTGAAGCCCATGACCTGTCCCTTCACCGGCGGGAGGCTGACGGCCATCGCCGCCATATGTCCGGATGTGGCCGTCGTGCATGTCCAGCGGGCCGATGTCTTTGGAAACGGCCATATATGGGGAAATCTGGGTGTCACCAAGGAAGCCTGCCTGGCCAGCCGCAATGTAATCCTTACGGCCGAGGAGATCGTGGATTCAAAAGTGATCACCGGCGATCCTAACCGAGTCGTAGTCCCGGGTTTTCGTGTTTCCGCGGTAGTCCATGTTCCCTGGGGTGCCCATCCTTCTCCGGTTCCGGGGCATTACAACCGGGATCATCAGGCCTTCATCGATTACCGTAACCGAAGCCGGACCGTGGAGGGCTATGAGGAGTGGAAAAAAACGTGGGTGGATCCTCTTCGGGACGGCCGGACTTACCCCGAGCTTCTCGGAAAAGAGCGCATGAAAGCCTTGGCCCTCAAGCATCATCTTCCCTCCGTTCCGGTGGATTACGGGTATTGAAGAAGACGCGAAGGAAATGACCGAAAATTATTCTCTGCCCCAATTGATGGTGGCCGCGGCGGCCCGGGAGATTGCCGACCATGAAGTGGTCTTCGTCGGCATGCGGCTTCCGCTTTTAGGATTTCTTTTGGCCGGAAGCACTCATGCTCCCCATGCCATAGGTGTCTATGAACTGGGCGTCGTTCGGGACACCCTTTCTCCGGAACCGATTCTGACGATGGGGGACCTCCCCAACCTCACAGGGGCCTGCTGGCTTGCCGACACGATCGATATAATGAGCCTGCTTCAAAAGGGTCTGGTGGATGTCAGCTTCATCGGAGGCGCCCAGGTGGACCGGTTCGGAAATTTAAACACCAGCTACATCGGCGGTTTCCAGTTCCCCCGCACGCGCCTTCCGGGAAGCGGAGGCGCCTGTGACCTGGCCTGCCTGGCCAAACGTCACATCATCGTCATGACCCATGAAAAGCGCCGGTTCAAAGAAAAAGTGGATTATATTACTTCTCCGGGATACGGGGACGGCTCAGGATGGAGGGAGCGCGTTGGACTTCCTCGGGGAGGGCCTCGTGCCGTCATCACCACCCTGGGTGTCCTTAGGTTCGATCCGATGACTTGCGAGATGGTTCTTGTTTCCGTCCATCCCGGCGTTTCCGTGGAGACGGTACGATTCCATACCGGATGGCCCTTAAAGATCGCACCGGATCTTTCGCAGACACCGGCCCCAACGCAGGCAGAATTGGCCATGATTCGACGCTTTGACCCCGAGGGATATTGGACCGGCTCTGATAAGAACCTATGATCAAAAGTAGCTTCTGAAGTTTTTAGACCGGTCTCGGTATCTTTGTCCCCAAAAAATCGGAAAGGCTCGGGGGTCTTTACATTCATATCGGCATTTTTTTCTTGAAAATAGAAGAGGCTTGACTTATAAAATTAAGATGAGCTAGATCGTAGCTACCATTTCGGATCGGAGGATTGGCAGTAAACGTATTTAAAAGGAGGTCAAGATGGCGATGAAAAAAGTGGGTATTGTTTTGGTAGTTTTAACATTTGTGGTGGGGTTCATAGCGGGATCTGCGATTGCCCAGCAGCAGCCTGCCCAGCAGCAGCCTGCCCAGCAGCAGCCACAGAAATCTCCCCTGGATGCGTGGAAGCCGGCGTTTGATCCCTCCGGCGCCAAGTACAAGATGATCGTTTCCAACGTGTCTTCTCCGGCCATCAAGGGTGTCTACGCCGGGTTTGCCATCCGGGACGAGCTCTGGAAACGGACCAAGGGCCAGATCTATTTCGAGTATAAGCCCTTCTCCATGCTGGGAGGTGAAAGAGAGGTCCTCAACCAACTCCAGATGGGATCCATCCAGGGGATGGGGGTCAGTTCCGTCGCCTCGACGATTTTAGGTCCGCGTTTTGGCCTCGTCAACCTTCCGTTTTTGGTGGATTCTTTTGAAAAGCTCGACAAGTTCATATCCAATAAGCAACTCTTTGACCATTACATGATGGCCATGGACCACCAGGGAATCATGGGGCTCGGCATCACCGGCTACGGCTCCTATGGCTGGGCGTCCAAGACTCCGGTCAAAAGCCTGGAAGATGCCAAGAAGGTCAAGTTCCGGATCGCCGAAGCCGAGGTCAATAACTTGATTTACAATGCCTGGGGGATCAAGCCGGTGGTCATGCCCTGGCCGGACGTTCCTATGGCCCTCAAACAGGGACAGATCGACGGTCTGGATCATACCCCCATGGTATGCAATATCACCAAGAAGTTTGAAGACGCCAAATTCTACACCTATGTAAACTATGCCCAGGGGCTCTTTATTTGGGTCTTCAACAAGGCATGGTTTGCAACCCTCCCGGCGGATCTCCAGAAGACCTTTGTCGATACCATAAAAGAGGTGTGCGCCGATATCAATAAACAGTCCAAAGCCCAGGAAGCAGAAGAGATCGCCAAGGCCAAGGCTGCCGGTGTCACCTTCATCTCGCTTCCCGATAATGACATCGCCGCCATGCGGAAGCTTGGCGATAGCGTACACGCCAAGTATACCGAAGAAATCAATAAAATCTATCCTGGAGATACTTACAAACCCGCCAACTTCCTCAAGGAAGTTCAGAATTTTCTGGGTTATAAACCATAAAGCCTGATAACCCGAGGTTGAGTTAACGGGGGGCGCAAGCCCCCCCTTTCCAAAGCGCACCTTTTTGACCCTGGGGATGATGAGATGGCAAAATCGTTTGCGATTCTCGATAAGATCCTGACTTTCTTTGAAGAATGGACACTTTTTATCACCGTTCTGGTGGCCATGGTCTCCCTTTTTATCAACGTGGTCATGCGGTATGGATTCAACTATTCCCTGGCGTGGAGTGAAGAACTCGTCCGGGAAGTCATCCTCTATACGACCTTCATCGGGTGCAGCGTGGCCGTAAAGAACCGGTCCACCATCCGCATCGACGCCCTGGTGCAGTTGGTCCCGGTTTTAAAACATCCGCTGGCAATTTTCAGTCATGTCGTCACGCTTCTTTTTTCCGTTGTTATGATCTACTTCGGCTACCTTTTGGCGGAACTTCAGGTTGTAAGCGGTCAGAAGACCCTGATTCTGGAGATTCCAACCGCCTATCTCTACGCGGTTTTGCCCCTGATGGGATTGCTGATGTTTATCCGGACCCTGATGATCATGGGGGAAGACCTCCAAGCATTTCGAGCCAAGAGATCGGCGGCGCAAAACCGGTCGTGAAACCGACCTTCTGAAAAGGAATTCACCTAATCATGGATATTAGTGTCATCATCATCCTGTTGCTGTTAATGGGAGGCATGGCGGCCTACGTGCCGGTCTACATGTGCCTCTTTTTCACCGGGATCCTGGGTTTCATCCTCTTTGCGCCCGATACCCAGACCATGATGATCGTTTCGAGCTTTTACCAGAGCATGGACAACTTCGCCCTGGTGGTGGTCCTCTTTTTCATCCTTTGCGGAAACATCATGACCGCCGGCACCATCGTGGAAAAGCTCATCAAGGTAGTGAATACCACGGTGAGCTGGCTTCCGGGGGGGTTGGGGATGGCGGGATGTCTGGGATGCGGACTTTTCGGTGCCATCTCAGGGTCCACAGTGGCCACAGTGGTTGCATTGGGTGGTTTCATGATCCCGTCCCTGATCAAAAACGGGTATTCCATGAAATATTCCATCGGTCTCATGACCACATCCCCCAATCTGGGGATCATCATCCCTCCATCCATCAGCATGATTTTATACAGCATGATCACCAATGTATCGCTGCAGGGGCTTTTTCTGACCGGTTTCATTCCCGGCATCCTGATCATGCTTCTGGTGTGCATTTATACTTTTTTTATCTTCCGCACGGACGAAAGCATTGTTCGCATGCCGGTGCCAAACTTTCGGGAGGTCGTGGCGATACTCAGGGAGGGGTTCTGGTCCCTGATGTTGCCGGTGATTATCTTTGTGGGGACCTTCGGGGGTATGTTCACGGCCAACGAGGCCGCCGTGGTAGCCTGTATCTATGCCTTCATCGTGGAGCTGTTCATCCACAAAACCATGAAATTCAACCAGGTCAAGAAAGTCATCGTAAGTTCGGCCGTGACCTCGGCGACCCTGCTCATCATCGTGGCGGGCGCCACCTGCTTCGGACGTTATCTCACCTTTGAAAACGTTCCGGGGAAGATCGCCGAGGCGGTGATCGCCAACATCCATTCGCCTTTGATGTTTCTCATGGCCATGAACATCTTCCTTTTGATCGTGGGGATGTTCATGGATGTCATCTCCGCCACACTCATCATCGGACCCGTGATCATTCCTCTTCTCCCGACCTTCGGCATCGATTTTATGCATTTCGGGCTCCTCATGACGGTGAATCTGGCCATCGGGTATTGCACGCCGCCTGTGGGAGTGAGCATGTACATCACCGGCGCCATCGCCAACAAGGACATCATCTATGTCACCAAGGCGGTGATTCCGTTTTTAATCATTCAGATTACCGTTCTATTCCTGATGACGTATTGGCAGGATGCGGTGTTATGGCTGCCCAAGCTCATGGGATTCTGGGAGGCCATTGAAACCAGCGCTCCGGCTCTTTAAGAAAGAACCGGGGAGGCCATGGAAATAAGGCGGATTGAGAGGGAACCCCATGACGGAAAAGAAAAACTGGCTCAAAGGCAAACGCGTTCTGGCCGTCGATGATGAAACGGATATTCTGGAGACCATCGTGGATATCCTGGAAGACGCCGTTGTGGATACCGCCCAGGACCACCGGAGCGCTTTGGAAAAAATCAAAGCGAAAAAGTATGACCTTGCCATCCTGGACATCATGGGGGTCGATGGTCTGAAGCTTCTGGAAGAAACAGTGGATCAGGGGATACCGACCGTGATGCTGACGGCCCATGCGGTCAATCCGGAGGTGCTGATGGAATCCATCCAGAAAGGGGCCATCTCCTATCTTCCCAAAGAAACCATGTCGGAGCTGGATGTTCTTTTAAACGACCTGATGGCATCCTATGAACGGGGGGAGCCTCCCTGGAAGCTTTTGTTCGAAAAGCTGGGAAGCTATTTCGATGAGCGGTTCGGCCCGGAATGGCGGGAAAAAGAACGCGGGTTCTGGTCCGAGTTCGATGTCACCTATCAGGTGGGTAAAGGCATCCAGGAGCGCCTCAAGCGAGACATCCGTTTTATGGATAAGATATAGCGTTTACGGCTTTGGGGGTGCATCCGAAATAAATTGATAGTCCCTTATCTTTTCTCTTTTCCTTCCCGGCGAAGAGCGGATTCGAAATCCTTCAAGAACTGATTTTTCTTTTTCCAGTCCGGACCGAAATGCTTGTCGAAAATGGTGCCGAGTCGGTCGAAGAGTTTGCGCCAAACCGGTTTTCCCTCTCCCAGAACCACATCCGTTAGAAAGTCAGGGAGTTCGGACATCTTCTCCTTGGGCAGGAAGGAGACGGCCCCCAGGCGGATGGATTTTTCCAGGGCTTCAGGCGAAAGGGCGTAGGCGGTGAGCATGACCGTGGGAAATCCCCGTTTGACCGAGGCCTTCAACAGCTCGAATCCGTTGATGCCCATGATATCCAGGACGACGATGCCCTTTTGCCCCTTTAAATCCTTGACCCGACGCCCCATTTTTATCTATGATCTATTTCATGTTTAATCTTTTTTGAAGGAGGTTCCTGTGTACTCCAAAATACTCATTTTGCGTTTTCCGAAAACCGAAGCACAAAAACCCATTGTATGCCAACTGGCCCGGGATTTCGGCCTGATTTTCAACATCCTCAATGCCTCAGTCCTTCCCGGTAAGGAGGGGGTCATGGTCATGGAGCTGTCCGGACCCAGAAAGGATTTCAAGGAAGGGGTGGCGTATCTCAAGCGGAGCGGGGTGGAAGTGCAGAATGCCGAAGAGGAGGTCAAGCGCAGTAGTACAAGATGCACCCAATGCGGAGCCTGCACCGCGGTCTGTCCAACCGGCGCCCTTTACGTCCAGAGACCGGAGATGTCGGTGGGTTTTGACCAGAAGAAATGCAGCGTGTGCGAGCTGTGTGTACCGGCCTGCCCGAGCCGGGCCATGGAAGTCCGGCCCATGAACCAGGTATTTTTCGAGTGAAAAATAAAATTGCGGTGGCTTTAAGCGGGGGCGTCGACTCCATGGTGGCGGCAGCCCTGCTTAAGGAAGAGGGATTCGATGTGTTCGGGGTACACTTTGCCAACGGTTTTGTGGGAGGCTCCGGCAAGCCGGAAATGGAACGGCTTGCCGTTCAGCTCGGCATCCCGATGCATTTTCTGGATCTTGCCGTTCCGTTCCGGGAACGGGTCGTCGATTACTTTGTCAAGTCCTACGGGGCCGGAAGTACACCTAATCCGTGCCTGATCTGTAATCCTGAAATCAAATTCGGTTTTCTGCTCAAGTTTTGCGAAAACCTGGGAGCAACCCATCTGGCCACAGGCCATTACGCAAGGGTCCGGTTAGGGCCTGACGGAAGATATCATCTTTACCAGGGAAAAGATTCCGGAAAAGACCAGTCCTATTTTCTTTCCCGCCTGACCCAGGCACAGCTCTCCAAGGCTTTCTTCCCTTTAGGAGATTTTTCAAAGCGGCAAGTCCGACAATTGGCACAGAGAAGGGGGCTTGTACCGGTTATCGACAGTGAAAGCCAGGATGTCTGCTTCATCCAGGGATCTTCTTATGGAGAATTTTTGGCTTCCCTTCCCGGCTTTTCGCCCAAAACGGGCAGAATCGAGGATCGGCAGGGGAACGTCCTTGGAAGGCACCGGGGGCTTCACCTTTTCACCGTAGGGCAGCGGCGCAGGATCAACTGCCCGGCAAAGGAACCCTATTATGTCCTGGCCCTGGAAGGAAGCACCGGCCGTCTCATCGTGGGAAACAAGGCGGAGACGTTTTCGGCATCCTGCGCCGTGGAGGAAATTTGCTGGATCGGGGACATTCCTTCCGGCGAGTTCCAGGCAAGAACCCGGATCCGCTACCGGCACCAGGCAGCGGTTTCCACCATTCGTATCACCGGGGCTGATACCGCTTCGGTGCGCTTCGAAACTCCCCAGAAGGCCGTCACCCCGGGACAAGGAGCGGTTTTCTACCGAGACGGAGAGGTGCTCGGTGGAGGATGGATCGATGAAACCAGGTTCCGCGAAAGATACCCCGCATGAGAACTTTTGCTATCATCACCCTGGGATGCCGAGTCAACCGGTTCGAATCGGAATCCCTGGCGGAAGAGCTTGGGGTTTTAGGGCTTGTGCCGTCGGGTTCGAAAGATGATGTAGATCTGTGTATCATCAACACCTGCGCGGTGACGTCAAAGGCGGCCATGCAATCCCGGCAGGCAGTGAGGAAGATGATCCGATCCCATCCCGACGCACGGATCATGGTTACCGGATGCAACGCCCAGATTGCCTTCGATGCCATGGCGGCGATTCCGGGTGTGGACGCCGTAGTACGCCAGTCGGAAAAGGAACGGATCCCGGATATGGTTTCGGCCATGATCGAGAATCATGAGGACCCCTTTCAAAAACCCGGGCTCCCTGGATTGAAACCGTCGGCAGAGCCTTTCCTTGAAAAATTCCTTTTCAATGTGAGGGCGCGCCCCTATTTGAAGATCCAGGACGGATGCAACGCGTTTTGCACTTACTGCATCATCCCTTATGCCAGGGGCCGCAGCCGGAGCATGCTTCCGGAAGTGGTTCTGAAGCATTTGATGCACCTGAAGGCGGCCGGATATCCGGAAGTGGTCTTGACCGGGATTCATCTGGGAGGCTATGGGGGTGACTTTAAAAAGCCTTTCAGCCTGCTCGATCTTCTCCGACAAATCGAGGCGTGCCAGGCCATTGAGCGGGTCCGCTTGAGTTCCATTGAACCTAACGAGCTGACGAATGCCGTCATCGACTTTGCCGCTGAATCCCAACAGATGTGTACCCGCATCTGCCCTCATTTCCATTTGCCCCTTCAAAGCGGAGACGATGAAATACTCAAGCGTATGGGGCGGCCCTATACCCGGGACATGTATCGGGATCGCGTCCGATCGATCCTTGCCGCCATGCCTGAAGCCGCCGTGGGGGCAGACGTGATGGTAGCCTTTCCCGGGGAAACCGACTCGTCCTTTGAACGGACCGCTTCCTTCATCGAGGACCTTCCTCTGGCATACCTGCATGTCTTTCCCTTTTCTCCAAGGCCCGGAACTCCGGCGGCCCGTTACGGCGGCCGGGTGGATTCTCGGACGGCCAAGGCCAGGTGCCGCCGTCTCCGAGAACTGGGGCGTTCCAAAAGGGCACAGTTTTACACTGCCGCTTTAAGGAGGCGGGTGGATCTTGTGATGGAAAAGGAGGCCCATCTCGGGAAAGGGTATTGCAAGGGGGTCAGTGAAACCTACATTCCGGTCTGGCTGGAGAGCGACACGGTGCCCCCCGGCAGGAGAGCGACGGCCCGCATCGAACAGGTGGACGCCTCCCTTGCGGTTTTCGGGACCATCCTTTGATTTAAAACCGATGGATGGAATCATGTCAGAAGAATCACATCTCGCTTAAAAAAGTCTTCAGGAAGCGATCAAAATAAGGATACGGCATGGATGAAGTTTACAAACGATTGGCGGAGCACCTCAACACGTTACCGGGAGGATTTCCAGCCACGGATTCGGGTTTAGAGATTCGGATTCTCAAGCGGCTTTTTACTCCGGAAGAGGCGGCGGCCGCAGTCCATCTGACGATGAATATGGAAAGCCCGGAAACCATCGCTGCCAGGGCACATGCCGACTCAGGGTCCTTTGCCGGACTCCTGGCGACCATGTCAAAAAAAGGGCTGATCCTTCGCTCCTTAAAGGGGAGGGAGCCGCTGTATATGGCAGCCCAGTTCATGGTGGGAATCTGGGAGTATCACGTCAATACACTGGATGTGGGTCTCATCGAGGATGTCAACGCCTACCTTCCCTATCTGCTTCAGGAAAGCTGGATCAAGCCCAAGACCAAACAACTTCGGGTGATCCCGGTATCAGCCAGCATCCGCGCAGAAATGCAAACCATGCCCTACGAGGCGGCTGAGACCATCATCGAAAGACAGTCCAAAATTGTGGTGGCTCCCTGTATCTGCCGGAAGGAACACGCCATGATGGGCAAGGGGTGCGGCCGCCCACTGGAGACTTGCCTCATCTTCGGAGGAAGCGCTCATTTCTACGAGCAAAATCGCCTGGGGCGATCCATCTCCAAAAAAGAGGCCCTGTCGATCCTCAAACAAGGGATGGATGCGGGCCTCGTGTTGCAGCCGGGGAATGCCAAGAAACCCACCAATATCTGCATGTGCTGCGGATGCTGCTGCCAGATCCTGAAAAATCTCAAAAAACTCGACAAACCTGCGTTGGCGGTGTGCTCCAGTTACCGAGCGGTGGTGGACGGTGAAATCTGCACAGCATGCGGGACCTGCGTCATTCGCTGCCAGATGGACGCCGTCATTATTGAAGACGTTGCCCGAATCGATGAAGACCGCTGTATCGGCTGCGGGGTATGTGTAGCCACCTGCGAAAACGGCGCTTTACGACTTCTGCCCAAGTCGGAAGATGAGCGGTGGGTGCCCCCGGAAAACATCGCGGAAACCTACTTCAGGATTACTTCAGAGCGTCGAAGCAAAAGCATCAAATGACTCCCCTCTCCTTTCTCACGGCTTCGTAGGCTTCCTGGATCTGGCGAAACTTCTCATGGGCAAAGGTCATAAACTCCTCGGGGAGTCCCTTGGAGGCGATCTTATCGGGATGATATTCCGAGACAAGCTTCCGGTACTGTCGTTTGATTTCGTCGCTGCTGTCTTTCGGATTGCAACCCAGCACTGCGTAATACTTTTGGGTAACCTGGACGTAACGGGATTTCAGGCGGGCGAATTCAGCGTCGTCGAAACCGAAGACGGCGGAGCCGGATCGAATCAGCGCCTCCTCAGCCTGGCCTAAAACACCGTCGGCCACGGCGACCCGAAAAAGTATGTCGATCATCAGTTCTAAAAGCTGGGGCTGCCCGCTGAACTGCCGGAAGAACTGAGACGCAAAAATTTCAAATGGCTCCGGAGAGTTCAGGGCGGTGTGAAAGATGTTCATGGCCGCCATCCGACCCTGGGGGTCTAAATTTAGGTCGTAAAGCATAATTTTTTCGATGGAGTCCACCTCTTCCTTGGAAACCCGGCCGTCGGCCTTGGCCAGCTTGGCCAGCATGGAGAAAGCCGACACAAAAAAGATGAGCTGGGTGTTTTCATAAGCGTTGAGATGCAATCGTTCCTCGGGGATGACTTCTCCTTTGCCGGAATCGAAAGCGTGGCCGAAGACCGCCCCGGCCACAGCACCCAGAGGTCCGCCCAGTGCAAATCCAATGGTTCCCCCAATGACTTTACCAAGCCAACCCATCGGCTCGGATCCTTCTCTTCTATTTATAAGGTTAGACTTCGTTTACGGGCGTCTCGTCCGAGGGCTCCGGGTGACGCCCGCGTTTGATAAGCCCCAGGATCCCCGGAGGCGGCGGATCACACCTGAGACAGGCCCATCCTTTTTCAAGGGTCCAGCAGAATTTGGTGCACCCGCAGGAAAAACACCTATCCGGCTTTTTGATCTCTTTCATGAAGCCCATGTGGGTAAGTTCGTCATGGTCTGATTTTCGATAACATAGCTTATAGCCCATGAGAGGCGAAAAATCAATAAGACGTGATGTATAATCAAAGGGGCTATCCGAATGTTTTCGCGATTCAAGTGAAGGTGAACGGACCGGTTGTTTATCAGTTCTTGCTTGAAATCGCCAGATTTCTATGCTTAAATAAAATTTTTAGTGCTTCTTTTTGATTTTAACATTCTTTCGGATTCTTATCTATTGCGATATCCGAAGATGTTTTTGTTTTAAAAAGCAACAAATAATGTATAATTTGGGATCGGCGATACTTAAACGGCAAATTTATTTATTATTTGGAACGCATTGGTTATATGTTGATTGATGGAGGTTCTATGAGAAAGTCTATTGCATTGTTTATTTTATTCTTATCGTCTCTATTTATACTTGTCGATTGCGGCTCAAAAAATGAGCCACCTAAGGAAGAGCAGAAGAAAGAAGATGTTACGAAGAGCACACCCAAGAGCACAAAAGATGAATTGGAGGATGATTTCGCTGCGATCAAGGTTGAGATTGAAGAAAAAAATTTCGAAAAATCAATTGAATTGGCTAAAAATATAATCGAACGCGACCCTAACAACTTTATGGCATATTATTTAAAAGGGTTGGCAGAGTTAAAACAGAAAAAATTCGACGAGGCACTCAAGGATTTGAATAAATCAATTGAGATAAAAGCAAATTATAAAAAATCGCTCTATATACGTGGTATGACCTATGATGCGAAAAAGGAATATACCAATGCTATAAAAGATCTAAACGAAGCAATTAAGTTGAAGCCCGATTATATTCAGTCTATTTTCCATAGGGGAATTGTCTATAAGAAGACAGGCAAAATTCAAGATGCCAAGGAAGATTTCAAAAAGGTGCTTCAACTGTCTAAAGGAAATCCTAAACTTGATAAATTTGCCAAAAAGGCGAAAAAGGAACTTGATAGTTTAAAGTAGCCGAATTCGATATTAAACGGGTACCCCAAGCATATCCTGTTCAAGCCCTTTTGAATTTTGAAATGGATGGTCGTGCGGTTGGAAGATCATTTTCAATAACCACGGGCCATCCATTTGATTTTTTCGATTTTAATGTTGATGCCTTCAGGCATGACGTTGGTGATGCGAAATCACGCGGGGGAAACTATGTTATCCACATAGGAGATAACCGTCTTGTCCATTCATTTGCCGGGTCCGGACAGCAATGGGTTGTCCAAAAATACGATAGTCTTGAGCGCCTCAAAAAATCGGAAATACTGTATGACCATATCCGTAAACTTCGGTTTTAATATGTCCGGATCGATGGAAACTCCTAAACAAAAGGGCCTCCGGCACAGACGTGATGTTTCCCACAACCGACAATTTTCGCCCCTATTGCAAAAATTTGGAGTGCCTCCATCGTAGCACAAACCCCAAAGCTCTCCATTTTATCAATTCGTAGAGGACTATTTCGAGGCCTTCGAAGGCATCTGGGAAGACCGATTTGAGAGGGCTGTCAACACTGAATGGTTTTGTCTTAAAATTCCGGAATAAAATGTCCCCTGATCAACGGTTAAAATCCTGTAGGCAAGATCTGGCAGTTTTACCGGTTACTGATATTTGTTGGTTTGTTGAGCGCTTTTACGTGAGGAATCCAGAAGCCAGGCCTTGCGCTTCTCCTTGAGCCGGAAGCTCTCCCCTTTGATGTTGATCGTGGTGCAATGGTGAAGCAGTCTGCCCACCAGTATGGCGATGGAAAAGCCGCAACTTTTGATATTGCGGCTAATTCTTATTAGATGGTGCCGAAGCGGGGACTCGAACCCCGACAGGCGCACGCCCACTAGACCCTGAACCTAGCGCGTCTACCAGTTCCGCCACTTCGGCACGCAAATTGGCGCGGAAAGGAATTGCTTTTCGAATTGAAATGTGTAAATAATATTTGTTTTGAGGAATTGTCAAGAGATTCTTACTATGGATTTGATCGACAACCTGGAAAAAATTCAACGACCCTATCCCAAGGCCGTTGTAACCATCGGCAATTTCGATGGCGTTCACATCGGGCATCAGGCCCTGTTTCACTTGGTGATTGCCAAGGCTGCGGTCCTTGATGGGACCTCGGTGGCTATCACCTTTGAGCCGCATCCTGTCCGGGTTCTCAATGGTAATAACTTTCCACCGTTGATCACCATTTACGAGCAGAAGGTAGAACTGATCGGGCGATCCGGCATCGATGTACTCATCGTAATCCCGTTCACCCGCAGATTCGCTGAAATTTCAGCCGCGGATTTTATCGTGAATATCCTCCTGGAGCGCATCGGGATGAAGGCGATCGTGGTGGGAAAAGACTACGCCTTCGGGAAGAATCGGGAAGGGAATGTTGAAATGCTTTCCCGGCTGGGGGATCGATTCGGGTTTGAAGTCGTGGTGGCGGATTGGATCAAAACACCGATTAACGGAATCGGAAGGGTGAGCAGTACCAAGATCCGGGAATTGGTTCTGGACGGTCAGATGGAGGAGACCAGAAAGCTTCTGGGTCGCTATTACCAGATCCGTGGCACGGTAGTGAAGGGGAGAAATCGAGGCGGAAAGCTCTTGGGATTTCCCACGGCCAACATCCATCTTGTCGATGAACTATGTCCCAGAACCGGCGTCTATGCAGTCACTGTAGAATGCCTGGGAAAGCAATTTCTGGGTGTTGCCAATATAGGATACAGCCCGACCTTTGACGACTGTCTTTTCACCGTAGAGGTGCATATCCTCAATTTTAGCGGCCATCTTTACGATGAGAAGATACGTGTCAATTTCGTAAGACGGATCCGGGATGAAAAACGGTTTTCGGGGATTCAGGAGCTTTCCGATCAGATCCGTAAAGATATCCAAAATGCCTGGGGGATTCTCGCTTAGAGCGGAAAAAAAATGAAACAAAAAATTTTCATTTCCCTCTTCGTGGGGATCGCAATTTCGGGTGTGGCCTTGTATTTTGCCTTCCGCAATGTTCCATTTCATGATCTTATCGAATACCTTTCCTCTATCAACTATGCCTGGGTTTTTCCCGCGGCTGTGCTCGTTCTGGTTTCATTCGCCATCCGGACCGTCCGTTGGCAGATCATCCTGGAATCCATCCATCGAATCGGATTTTGGCACGCTTTCCATCCCCTGATGATGGGTTTTATGATCAACTGCATCCTCCCCGGCCGGGTGGGAGAGATGGTCCGCCCCGCATTGCTCCAGAAACGGGATCGGATCCCCTTTTCGAGCGGGTTGGCGACGATAGCGGCTGAGCGCGTCTTTGATATCACCTTGCTGATGGCCCTTTTTGCCGTTGTCATGGCTTTCGTGAAGATCGATCCGAACTTGAGCATTCCCTTCGGGTCATACCGGTTGAACCGTGAGACTTTGGTGGCCATCAACGCCCAGATGATAAAGGTCATAATCGTCCTAGTGGCCGGTATCGCCCTGGTAAGCTTTACCAGGACACGGCTGTTCATTACCCGTCTCATTTTGAATTTACCTGTTCTCTTTTTCTCGGCAGGCGCTGCCTTTCGGGAAAAGGTCCGGGAAAAAGTGTGCCGACCCGTGATCCGCATCATCGAAAACCTCGCCTCGGGGTTTTCCATGGTCCGCCGCCCCGGGCGGGTTTTTGCCTGTTTCGCGCTCTCTTTTTTCGTATGGGTCCTCCTGGCGGTTTCCATGGCCATCCTTGCCATCGGGTGCCCGGGGATCGATCTGACCTTTTTCGAGCTTACCGCGGTGATGATTATTGTCTGTTTTTTTATCGCGCTCCCCTCGGCTCCCGGATTTTGGGGACTTTGGGAAGCGGGGGGCGTTTTTGCGATGGCTCTTTTTGGCATGGCAAAGCAAGAAGCGGCAGGGTTCACCCTTGCAAACCATGCAGTTCAGATGTTTCCAGTGATTCTTGTGGGCCTGGTGTCGGCAGCCATCACTGGAGTTAATATCTGGGAGGTGGTCCGGGAGCGGCGGACCCAAGATTCAGGGAAACACCCGGAAACCGCGAAGAATGGACTGTTCAGGTAACGCACCATGAGCATCCTGGAAATTATCACCTATCCCGACAAACTTCTGCGCAATATCTCTAAGCCAGTCATGAATATCAATGGGTCTCTCCAACAACTCATTGAAAACATGACAGAGACCATGTATCAGGCTCCGGGTGTGGGTCTGGCCGCCATCCAGGTGGGGATCGACAAAGCGCTTCTGGTATACGACATTGCACCTCGGGAAGGGAAGAGATGTGTTCAGGTGCTCATCAATCCCCGAATCGTGGAAGCGGAAGGGGAGTACTTGTCCGAAAACGAGGGGTGCCTCAGCGTCCCGGATTTCAAGGCCGATGTCAAACGATTCGCCAGGGTTCTGGTGGAGGGGCTGGATGCGGAGGGAAACCCCCGGCGGTTCGAGGCTGACGGGTACCATGCCCTGGTGCTTCAGCATGAAATCGATCATGTCAACGGCATGCTTTTTATCGACCACATCAGCGTATTGAAACGGGAACTTTACAAGCGTCAGGTCCGAAAGAAGCTTAAAAAAGCGTGAAAGCCAAACCTGCGCTCATCTTCATGGGAACGCCGGAGTTTGCGGTTCCTTCCCTGGAAGCGCTGCATCAGGGCGGATATTCGGTCTTATGCGTGGTGACCCGGCCGGACAGGCCCAAGGGGCGCAAGCGACATCCTGTGCCCTCGCCGGTTAAGATTGTTGCTGAAAATAAGGGGTATCCGGTACTGCAACCCGAATCCATTCGAAGCGGGGCGATCCTGGAAAAGATCCGCAGTCTTAAGCCCGATGTCATCGTAGTGGTGGCTTTCGGCGCCATCCTTCCGGAAGTCCTCCTGAAAATCCCTCCTTACGGAGCGCTCAATATTCATGCTTCTCTGCTCCCGAAATACCGGGGCCCGGCTCCGATCCAGTGGGCCGCTATGAGCGGTGATCAGGAGACGGGGGTCACTGTCATGCAGATGGACACAGGACTCGACACGGGGAATATCCTCGGGTTCGCCACAACACTCATCTCTAATCAAGATACGGGCCAGACTCTGCATGACAGGCTGTCTCGGATGGGGGCAAAGCTTTTAGTGCAAACCCTGGAAAAGATGATTGCGGGGGCGCTGAGGCCTATGCCTCAGGACCAGGACCGGGCGACGTATGCACCCATGCTGAAAAAAAGTGATGGCCGCATCGACTGGAAGGCATCGGCAGAGGCTATCGATCGTTGCATTCGGGGACTCACACCCTGGCCCGGCGCCTTCACGCTTTGGGGGGAAAAAACGATCCGCATCTTCAGTGCCCGGGTGGAGATGGAAAGCGTGCCGGAACCCCCGGGAATGGTACTGGAATCAGAAGGTGAGCTTAAAGTGGCAACCGGAAAAGGGACGCTCGGTATTCTGGAACTGCAGGCCGCCTCCGGCAGGCGGATGGTTGTTCAGGACTTTCTTCGGGGAAACCGGATTCCGAAAGGAACGATATTGTCATGATTCAGGCTGCCGGCGGCAAGAAGATACGACTCCGGAAGAAGGGATCCGGTTTGAAACAGACGTCTGGGAAGGAAAGAATCAGGCGGATTCCGACGAAATTCCCTGAACATCAGATTCTCTGCGGCTCACCCGATGCGCGCGCTGCGGCGCTGATCGTTCTGAATGAACTCCAGAAAAAGTCCTGGACCCTTGATGCCGCCCTGGAAGTCTTTTTGGATCGCTTTAGCTTTTCTTCCCGGGAACAAGGACTATTTTATGCCATCATCTACGGGGTGCTGAGATGGAAAGGCGCCATGGACCCGGTTATAGAACACTTTTCTCATAGACTCCTGGAACGAATCGAGCCGGAAGTTTTAAATATCCTGAGGATTGCTCTTTTTCAAATACGGTATCTGGACAGGGTGCCGGTTTCGGCGGCGGTGGACACGGCTGTGGAACTGACCCGGCGAATGGGACGACCCTGGGCGGCCGGGTTTGTCAATGCCTTGCTCCGGGCAGCGGCTGAAATTCCTCGGGAGGCTCTCTTGCCGGACCGGGAGGCGGATCCTGTGGGATGGCTGGCCCAGAGCCGATCCTTCCCGGCCTGGCTCGTCTCACGGTGGGTCAAGCGGTGGGGACTTTTTCGGGCGAGCGCCCTGTGTGATGCACAAAATGAGATCCCGCCCATCACCGTGCGGGCAAACCGTTTGAAGGTTAGCCGGGATCGGCTGCTTGAAACCTTGAAAGAGGAATGTGAAAAAGCATGGCCGTGCAGCTATGCTCCGGATGCTGTCTCCTTTTTCAACCCTAAGTCCGCGCTCCAGGATATGACTGCTTTCAAAAACGGGTGGTTCCAGGTCCAGGACGAAGCTGCTCAGCTGGTCACGATCCTTTTGAATCCCAAACCCGGAGAAATGGTTTTGGACGCCTGCGCCGGGCAAGGGGGAAAGACCGGACACATCGCCCAGCAGATGGAAAACCGCGGGCGGCTTTTCTCCTGGGACATCGACTCAAGAAGGCTTAGCCGCCTTTTGTCGGAAATGAAGCGGTTGGGGGTTGTCATCGTGACCTCCAAAAAAAGAGACCTCGAATCGCCCGCAGGTGTCAATATGCCGATGCGCTTCGACCGGGTTTTGCTGGATGCGCCTTGCTCGGGGCTGGGGGTTTTTCGGCGAAACCCGGATGCCCGGTGGCGTGTGACGGAAAAAGATCTTTCCCGTCACCGGCAAAGGCAGCTTAAGATGTTAAGCTATGCGAGCACTCTCGTCAAACCTTCCGGAGTTCTGGTTTATGCCGTCTGCAGTACGGAGCCGGAAGAAAACGAAGATGTAGTGGGGGCTTTTTTGAAAAACCATTCCGACTTTTTGCTTTGCCCCGACAAAATGATGCCCACCCATCCCATCCGGCATCTAATGGAAAAAGAGACTTATCTGAAAACCAATCCCCTGGATCACGGGATGGACGGTTTTTTCGCGATCCGCCTGGAAAAAAGACGGTGATCCAACGACTGATGAAATGGGTAGTTCTGGGCGTGGCCTTTGTTCTGGTCGCAGGGGCAAGCGCCTATTTTACAGTGTTGTTTGTCATCAAAGGGGAAGATCGGGTGGTGGTGCCGGACCTGATTGGAAAAGATGTGGTACAAATTCTGGAAACCCTCAGTCGTTTGGGGCTTAACACCAAGGTGAAAGAACCTGAACATAGCGATCAGATTCCGGCACACCACGTCCTTTCCCAGTATCCGTCTCCGGGAACCGAGATCAAAAAAGGCCGGGATGTCCGGATCGTTTTGTCCAAAGGACCCAGGATGCTTTTGGCTCCCAACCTGAAGGGGCTTCCTCTTCGTCAGGCCCGGATTATCCTGGAGCAAAACGGATTGTGCATCGGAAACATATCAAAAGTTTACCACAGCAATGCATTAAACGAGACCATCCTGGCCCAGTCCCCCGATCGGGGCGCCGAGTTAACCCAAAACCGGTGTATGGACCTTCTCGTCAGCTTAGGACCAAGACCCCGAACCCTGAAAATGCCGGATTTGATGGGGCTATCTTTTTCGGAAGCGGTTCTTGTGGCTCAGAGAATGAACCTGGTCCTGGGGCCGAACCAGGTCGCCGAGGAACAGAATCAACCGGAAGGTGCCGTCCTCGGGCAGGAACCGTCTGCCGGCCATCCCATCTTTGAAGGAAGCGTCGTAAAGTTGATCAGAAACCACAAAAAGGACAGGGCAAAGAGCAACCCGGAATTTGCTCCAAAGGGTATCGCTTTATTTAAGCATCGGATAAAGAATGGTTTTCTAAAAACCCGGATTCAATTGAAATTTTATGGATATGGACTTTCCGGGGAACTGATCGATTCGTACATGGATCCCGGAGAAGAGGTGATGCTCCTGATTCCCGAGGACGCTGAGGCTTTTGTGTCGCTGTATGAAGATGACGCGCTTGTGGTTTCGAAAGAGTTCAAACCCTGATAAGAGGAACCCTGAGTTTAGCACAGAGGAGATTCGACCATGAAGTTGATTGCACCTTCCATTCTTTCAGCCGATTTTTCCCGTCTGGCAGAAGAGGTCCGGGCCGTGGAAAAGGCGGGCGCGGACTGGATTCACGTGGATGTCATGGATGGGCATTACGTGCCCAACATCACCCTGGGACCGTTGGTCGTCAAGGCCATCCGGCCGGTAACGTCACTCCCGATAGACGTACATCTCATGATCGAAAATTCGGATCGATTCATCCCGGCTTTCGCTGAAGCGGGCGCCGATTGCATATCCGTCCAGGTGGAGGCGTGCATCCATTTAAACCGCACGTTACATCAAATCCGGGAGGCGGGAGCCCGTCCCGGAGTCGTTTTAAACCCTTCCACCGGCCTGGAAACCGTGAAGTGGGTTCTGGATTCCGTGGATTTTGTTCTGATCATGAGCGTCAACCCGGGATTCGGCGGACAGCATTTTATCCCGAACAGCCTGGAAAAGATCCGAAGGCTTCGCCGCATGATCGACGATGCCGGGCTTTTCGTACAAATCGAAGTGGACGGCGGGATCAAGGAAGATAACATTGCCGAGGTTTCAAGGGCAGGGGCGGATATTTTCGTTGCCGGATCGGCGATCTTCGCAAGTTCCGATTATACCGAAACCATTGCCGTCATGAGAAAGCGCCTTTTCGAATAATTGACACGAAACGATTCGGCGATATAATTGGCCCGGATCTGAAAGGGTTTGAACGAGAGAGCTTTTTAAAGAATTTCTAAAAAAGGAGAAAGAGCATGGGTACCGATAATATTTTATTTCTTGAGGTTATCGAATGGTTCGATAATACCGGAAAGGAATTGGTGCACCGGATTCCTGAAAAGGGGTCTGGAGATATTAAGTTCGGAGCCCAGCTCACGATCCGGGAAAGTCAGGCCGGCGTCTTTTTCTACAAAGGGAAAGCGGTGGAGGCCTTCGGCCCGGGCCGGCATACCTTGATCACCGCCAATATCCCGATTCTGACCAAGATCGCTGCCATCCCCTGGGGCATGACGAGCCCCCTGCGTGCCGAGGTATACTTCGTTAACATGAAAGTCTTCAGTAACCTCAAATGGGGAACGCGCGATCCGGTGGCGTTCAAAGACAGCGAGCTGGGCCTGATTCGGCTTCGGGCATTCGGTGTTTTCAATCTCCAGGTCATCCAGCCGGTGCTTTTCATCAACCGCCTGGTCGGAACCCAGGGGATGTTCACAACCGAAGAAATCGAAGAGTATTTGAACCGGGTCATTGTTTCCCGTTTCAATGATCTCATGGGGGAAACCATCGATTCCGTTTTAAGTCTCCCCTCCCGATACGAGGCGCTTTCAGAAGGGCTTTCAAAAAAGCTTACAGAGGATTTCAGCCGGTTCGGCCTGGCCCTGGATCGCCTCTATATCAATGCCATCACCCCTCCTCCGGAGGTCCAGTCCGCCATCGATGATCGAAGCCGCATGGCCCTTTTCCAGGACGTCAATAAGTTGCTTCAGATGAAGGCCGCCATGGCCGTGGAGAAGGCCGCTGAATCCGAAGGGACAGCAGGCTCGGGGATCGGCATGGGTATGGGGATGATGATGCCGGCCATGTTCGGAAGGTATTTTTTGGAAGGTCAAACGTTAAGGGAGGCCGGTCCTGAAACAACCCGCTGTTCAGAATGCTCACGCGCGATCCCTGTCGAAGCCCGGTTTTGTCCGTTTTGCGGGCACCAGCAGGTGGTTTTCGAAAAATGCAAAAATTGTAGCAAGAACCTGACCCCCAACACCCAGTATTGCCCCCGATGCGGTCAGGCCGTGGAAACCGCGCTTAAACCCAAAATTTGTGCCAAGTGCAAAGCGGAAAATCTCCCCGAATCGATTTTCTGCAACCACTGCGGTGAAAAGCTTTAACCTTTCTATAGAGCACCAGTGCCCCCAGTGCGGTGCGCCTGCAACCCTGGATGAGGTGGACCGCCTCTTTTCCTGTGCCTTTTGCCGGGTTCGATCCTACCTGGGTGTACGGGGCTTTTATCGTTACTGTCTTCCTGCCAATGTTCCCCATGGAACCTCTTTATTTTTCATCCCCTACTGGCGCTTCAAGGGAATGGTTTTTTCAGCCGGTTCCGAAGGGATCTCGCATCATTTCTTAGATCTGAGCGCTCCGGCGGTTGACCTGCCGGCGTTTCCTTCTTCCCTGGGGTTTCGGAGCCAGGCGCTAAAACTCAAGTTTGTATCCCCGGATGCCGATGGACATTTCGTCAAACCTCAGCGGTCCCTGAGTGAAGTCATGGAGGGAATAACCCGCCGCATGAATGTTGCGATGTCCAAACCGGTGAGCCACCGTTATCGGGTCGGGGAGACCGTCAGCTTGGTATACGCCCCCTTTTACTTCGAGAAGGGGCTGTTTGATGCTGTCTTGAACTCCCGGATCCACAGCGTCCTCTCAAAGGACTTCGAGCCCGCATCTCTTCCCGGAGGCCGACCTCGATGGCGCATCCGCTTTCTATCTTGTCTGTGTCCGGATTGCGGATGGGACATGGCGGGGGAGAGGGATTCGCTGGTGTTGCATTGCGACAATTGCGACACCGCATGGAAAGCGGCGGTTGAAGGCTTCAAGAAGGTTCATACGGAACACTTCCCTCCTGAGCCGGGGGATACCGTATTTATTCCCTTTTGGAGAATCCAGGCGGATGTGGAGGGGATGCAACTGGCTTCCTACAATGATCTGGTGCAGGCAGCTAATCTTCCGAAAGCCGTCCGAAAAGGATGGGGAGCCCTGCCGGTCTTTTTCTGGACGCCTGCCTTCAAGATCCGGCCGGATCGGTTCTTGCGTCTGGCCGACCAGCTTACTCTCACGGCACTCCTGGAGCCTATGGTTCCCCGGATCCCGAAAGGGAGGAGTTTCCCGGTGACGCTCTCGGCAAAGGAGGCTGCAGAAGGCCTGATGCCCAGCCTCATTTCATTTGTCAAGCCTCAACGGGAGTTTTTGGAACGGATCGACCAGATTCGGATTAGGCCTAAAAGTTTCAGCCTGGTTTATTTTCCTTTCGGGGAAAGCCCTCATGAGTGGATCCAGCGCCGCTTTGGAATAGTGATCGACAAGAACACGCTGAGACTTGCAAAGAGCCTTTAGAATTGTTTTAACAAAAGGTCCGATGGGAGTTGTTCACGCCGTCGGCACGGCAAAACGACGCTCTTCTGGAAGAAAAAAACAACAAACGGAGAAAGAGTATGGCATTTGAACCCGAAAAGGACAAGGAATTGAAGCGGTGGATTTGCGATGAAACAGGTCTTGTGGTCACCATCAACCAGTACGCGGATTCACAGCCCAAGGTACAGATCGGCCCCAGGGTTTTCCAGCGAAAGGATGGGACGGTTTCCCAAAGAAAGGCGGGAAGACTCTCCATGGAGGATCTCTTGTGGTTTTATGACATCATTGATGAAGTCAAAGGCGAATTGACTACTCTAGTCAAGCCCCAATGACGCATTCCGTGAAGGAGCGGGGAGCACCGGGAAAGGCCGCGAAGAACGAACCCATCGTCAGGCCGGTTGTCCCGAAGAAAGCACCTGAAGGCGGCCCTGTCGCCGTCATGGTGGGGACCCGCATCGACCTCTCCGATTTGCTCGAAGGGATGGGGGTGGATCCGGATTCGGCCTTTCCGCTGTTTTTAAGCCGGCTTTACGGAGTAACGAAAGCACAAACCGGATTCTTCCTGGCCGGACCCATGATGGGAGCGCCTTACGCCGTCATGATTCTGGAAACCTTGATCGCCATGGGAGTCAAAAAGGTGCTGTTTTACGGTTGGAGCGGGGCCGTAGCCCAGGGGGTGGAAATCGGGGATATCCTCATCCCGACAGAGGCAGTCATCGATGAGGGGACTTCACGGCATTACCGGGTGCGGAGCCGCACCGGCGGATCCGGGAGGGCTCTCGGCAGAGCCCATCCCTCCGCGGCCATCCAAGACGCCCTTCGGAATGAATTGATCAGACAGAACCTGACCTTTCGAGATGGCCCCGTCTGGACCACGGACGCCATCTTCCGTGAGACGGTCAGGAAAACAGCCTATTATCAACGTCAGGGCATCCTTGCTGTGGAGATGGAGGCTTCGGCCCTCTTTTCAGCCGGGCAACTTCACGGGGTCGAAGTGGGAGGTATCATGGTCGTATCCGACGAAATCTCTTCGCTGAAATGGCGCCCGGGATTCAGGGACGACCGTTTCCGATGCGGTCGGCGCCGGGCGTGCAAGGTGATTCAAAGCGTATGTCAAGCCCTTTGAATCCTGACATTGCCGCCAGGGCGAAAACCCTCCGGGAGGAACTTCATCGGCATAATTACCGGTATTACGTCCTTGACGATCCGGAAATCTCCGATGCGGAATACGACCGTCTGATGCAGGAACTTGTCGCCCTTGAGGCGGATTATCCCGAGCTGCGTCGTCCCGATTCGCCCACCCAGCGGATCGGAGCGCCGCCTTTGGAAGCTTTCGAGACGGTGGAGCGGTCTGTCCCGATGCTCAGCCTGGACAATGCTTTCAGCCGTAACGATATCATGGAATTTCATGAGAGGGTAATGAGGTTTCTTGGAACCGATGAAAGGATCCTTTACACGGCTGAGCCCAAGATGGACGGTGTTGCGGTGGAGCTCATTTACGAAAACGGCGCTTTGACCATGGCATCCACCCGGGGCGACGGATACCGGGGGGAGGTAATCACCGCCAACATTCGGACCATCCGGAGCATCCCGCTAGTCCTTGAAAGAAAAGTTGAAGTTGCGAGTCCTTCCTACCTGGAGGTGCGAGGCGAGGTCTTTATGGAAATCGAAAAGTTCAAAAGGCTTAATGCCAAACGCCTTCAAGAGGGTCAGCCCGCCTTTGCCAATCCCCGAAATGCGGCGGCCGGATCCTTAAGGCAGCTCGATTCCCGAATCACGGCCAAAAGGCCCTTGGATATCTTTTTCTACGGAATCGGAAGGGTGGAAGGCGTTTCATTCGAATCCCACGGGGAGACCCTAAAGCAATTGCAAGCGCGGGGGTTGAAGATCAATCCTCATATCCGGTCTCAGGTTTCGATCGAAGGGGTGCTGACTTTTCACGAGGAGCTCGAAAAGATGCGTCATGATCTTCCCTATGAAATCGACGGTATGGTGGTGAAGGTGGACCGGACAGCCTTTCAGCAGCGGCTTGGTTCCAAAGCCCGGAGTCCCCGATGGGCCGTGGCCTGGAAGTTTGCCGCAACCCAGGAGACGACGATCCTGGAAGACATCGAGGTCCAGGTGGGCCGCACCGGGACCTTGACCCCCGTGGCGCGCCTGAAACCCGTCGCCGTAGGGGGCGTTACCGTGACCCGGGCAACATTACACAACGAAGACGAAATTAAAAGGAAAGACATCCGCATCGGAGATACCGTTCTCGTGCAACGCGCCGGGGATGTCATCCCTGATGTCGTCATGGTCGTGGCATCCAAAAGGACCGGTCAGGAGCGCCTGTTTGAGATGCCCAGGGTTTGTCCGGTTTGCAGGGAACCGGTGGTTCGCCTGGAAGACGAATCGGCCATACGATGTGTCAATGCTTCCTGTCCGGCTCAGGTGAAGGCGGCAATCGTCCATTTTGCTTCCAAGGGGGCCTTAGACATGGATGGGTTGGGAGAGAAGCTTGTTGCCCAGTTGGTGGACAAGGGGCACATTCGTTCCTATGCCGATCTTTTTTTCCTGAATAAAGAATGCCTGATGGGACTTGAGCGCATGGGTGAAAAATCCGCCGCCAACCTCATCCATGCCATTGAAAAAAGCAAAACCATTCCCTTGAATCGGTTTATATATGCTCTGGGAATTCGCCATGTGGGGGAGGCTATTGCCTTCCTGTTGGCCACACACTTTAGGGGTATTCATGCGTTCCTGACATCCGATGAAACCACACTTTCCGCCATCGAAGGGGTGGGGCCTGTCATAGCGGGAAGCATCCGCGCTTTCCTTGATAATGAGCGAAATCGTGAGGCAATCCAACGTATGATAGAGGGCGGGGTGTATCTGATAGCCCAGGGGGATTTCGGAGACCGAAAGGGAATCTTCGAGGGCAAGACCGTGGTGATCACCGGAAATCTGGAACGTATGACCCGGGGCGAAGCCAAGGCGATTGTCGAGAGGGAAGGGGGCAAGGTGGGGAGTGCAGTCAGCCGGGGGACAGACTTTCTTGTAGCAGGGAACGCCCCGGGATCCAAGCTCATGCGGGCCCGGGAAATGGGCATTCGGGTCATCGGGGAAGCCGAGTTTTATAAAATGCTCGATGGCCGGTGAGGCTCCTCCATTTCAATGCTTCCGGAAGATGAAGGGGGAGGGAAATCGTGGAAGATAACGTTCGGGCTCATGCCGTAATCAGCGGGCGCGTGCAGGGTGTCTTTTTTCGCATGGAAACACATAAGGCCGCCCTGCAGTATCATGTGAACGGTTGGGTGAAAAACAACCGGGACGGCACGGTGGAGGCGGTTTTCGAAGGGGAGAAAGCCGATGTGGAGGCCGTCTTGTCGTGGTGCTGGCACGGTCCGCCCCGTGCCCGGGTAGAACATGTGAAGGTGGAATGGGAACCATTTTCCGGAAAATATTTAAATTTTAACATCCGGTATTAAAGAATCGATCCTTTAAATAAGACGAACTCGTAAAAAGTCGAAAATCAGATGGCAAAGTAAAAAGTTCAAGTTCAAGGTGTCGCGAATCCCATGTGATGAGGCGTACTTATCGTACGTCGAAATCGCAACGGGATGAAGCGCAACGCGGAAATTGAACTTTTTACGAAGCCATCAAATAAAAAAGGCGACTGATAGCGGGAGTCCATTCCCGCAAGCCGCCTTTTGCTTTGAATGTCTGCGGATTGGGTTACATCATGTCTTTGAGTTTCTTGCCGGCCTTGAACTTGACAACGGTGCTGGCTTTGATCTTGATGGGTTCTCCGGTCTGAGGGTTTCTCCCTTTGCGGGCTTTGCGCTTGGACTTGTAAAAAGTACCGAAGCCGACCAGCGTCACCTTCCCGTCCTTTTTCTTCAGAGTCTTGGTAACGTTGGCGATAAAAGATTCGAGGGCCGCTGTGGCCGCAACTTTGGAAACGCCAGCATCCTTTGCCATTTGTTCCACCAGTTCTGCCTTTGTCATAGTCTTTCCCCCTTTTTGTGGTTTGACGTCGCGCCAGCCGAAATTTTCTTTGAGGCTTAGCCAAGCTTTTCGACGATGTCAACACAATTTGTTCATGTTTTGTAAAAAAAGCAATTTTTGAGTTAAAAACGATACCCGTGGATACTGCATTCAGCGGATCGGATCCTTGTAGATTCAACCTCCGAGAGGATCCCAGGGAGATGGTCCGATAAAATCTGGAAAGGCCTCCTTTATACTTGTCGCGGGGAAGGTTTAATCCCAAAGAATTTCACTCCAATTTTAGATTGATCCGATACCGCTGAGGTCCCGCCAAACAAGGCAGGGTGAGGAATGAGCTGTATGGAGCGGTTTAAAAGAGGGCATCGATAAACAATGCCGGGTCAAACTCCTGCAGATCTTCGATACTCTCCCCGACGCCGATATACTTCAAGGGAATCTTGAGCGCATCATAGATGCTGACCACAATCCCGCCCTTGGCAGTGCCGTCCAGCTTGGTCAGCGCGATGCCGGTCACATCGAGGGCTTCATGAAATAAGGTGGCCTGGGAAACGGCGTTTTGGCCGGTAGTGGCGTCCAATACCAAAAGGATTTCATGGGGACTTCCGGGCAACCGCTTGGCGACGGTACGCTGAATTTTTTTAAGCTCCTCCATGAGGTTGATCTTAGTATGGATCCGGCCTGCCGTGTCGATGATGACGGTGTCCGTGCCCCTGGCCAATGCGGCTTCCAAGGCGTCGTAAGCCACTGCGGCAGGATCGGAATTTTCCTTATGTTTGACCAGTTCCGCCCCGGCCCGGTTTGCCCAGACTTCCAGCTGTTCGATGGCTGCCGCCCGGAAGGTGTCAGACGCTGCGATTAAAACCGACTCTCCCTTTGCCCGTCTTTTTGCGGCAAGTTTCCCGATGGTGGTGGTTTTGCCCACACCGTTGACGCCCACCACCAGGATGACATAGGGTTTTCCCGCAGATTTCCGATACACGGTGTCTCCGGACTTCGAACACCTTGCGTAACTCTTCTTTGAGCAGCGTCTTCAAGGATTCGGCATCCGTGAGGCGCTCCGTCTCCTGGGAGATCCTTTCGATGAGTGATGTGGCGGTTTTGACCCCGATATCGGCGGTGATAAGAATCTCTTCCAAATGCTCCAGGTCCGATGCGTCGATCTTCTTCCCGGTAAACAGCTTGTCGATATCGGTGGTAAGGATTTGACGGGTTTTGGTAAGACCCTTCTTGAGGCGCTGGAACAAACCCGATCGAGGGGTGTTTTCAGGCCGGCTATCGTTTTCAGGGATAGAAGCGTCCCTGTTTTCAGATTCTTTTTTTTTGCCGAACCAACCCATTGCTGTCATTCATCCCGTTAAAGCGTACTTTTCAGGAGGTCGCCTTTGTCAGATTGACGGAGACAATTTTAGAGATTCCTTTTTGTTCCATGGTTATTCCAAAAAGGGTGTCGGCGAACTCCATGCTCTTCTTATTGTGGGTAATTAAAATGATCTGGGATTTTTCCCCGATGATCTTGAGGAGATTGTTGAAGCGATGGATATTGACGTCATCCAGAGGTGCGTCGATCTCATCCATCAAGCAAAAGGAAGCCGGCTTGAGGAGGAAGATGGAAAAGATCAGGGCGATGGCCGAAAGTGCTTTCTCCCCTCCGGATAAGAGGCTCATCCGGGTGATCCTTTTCCCGGGCGGATGAATCATGAACTCCACGCCAGTCTCCAGTACATCGTCCGGTTCGGTCATCACCAATTCCGCTGTGCCCCCTTCGAACAGACGGGGGAATACCTCTTTGAGTTTTTCGTTGATGGCATGGAAGGTGGTCAGGAATCGTTCCCGGGTGATATGGTTGATCTTCTTGATCACCTTGTGGAGGTCTTCCACGGCCTTTGTGAGATCGTCTTTTTGTGTCGTCAGGAAATCATAACGAGACTGGAGTTCTTCGTATTCCTTGAGGGCTCCCATGTTGACGTCACCGATCCGCTCGATACGCTTTTTCAGGCCGGCCAGCGATTCCCTCAAGGCTTCCGTGGGCTCCGGAGGTGCCCCCTGGGCTTCCCGGGTGAGATCTTCAATTTCTTTTAAAAGGATTTCAAAGGGTGTCTGGTATCGTTCCTGAAGGTGATTGATCAGATTATCGCGCTTGATCTGGTGCTCACTCTGTTCCAGGGCCAGCAGTCGGATCTGTTCCATGAGAGATTCGCGCTCCTTCTGGATGTAAATTGCGGCCCCTTCGTTTTCCTTAAGCCGCTCTTCAATGGCCCTGTAGTCTGCTTCGCTCTTTTCAACCACCGCCTCGATGGTCCGGACATCCTCGTAGATCGTCTTCAGGTTCTCTTCCCATTCGGTTTTGGCTTGGTTGAGGTGGATGATTTGCCCGGTCTTGCCCTGGATCTGGGCCGACAGGTCTTCGAGCCGGCGGCACCCCTCATCCTGGTAGATCTTGAGACGGTTGAGAGTCTGAGTGCTGCTTTCCAGCTTGGCAGAAACGGCGGTCAGGTTCAGCTTGAGATCCACCACCTCCTGGCCCGTGCGTTCCATTTCATCGGACCGGCTCCGGATCCGACCCGTCATTTCGTCACACTCCAGGCGGGCCTGTCTCAGGCTTTCTCCCAGGTCTTCCAGCTCTTTTCGAAACCGGGCGATATCCGCATCGATGTCTTCGGCTTCCCCCAGGATCTGTTCTTCTTCCAGATCGAGGATCTCCAGATGCCGTTTGGCATGCTTGAGGTCTTCGGTAAGAATGTAGTTTGTTTTTTCCGCCTCGGTCTGTTTCCGGGATAGGGTGGCCTGGGATTCGATCATCTGCTGGAGGCGGGTTTCGACCTCCCGGACTTCCGATTCTACATTTTTAAGCGCGTCGCGGGCAGAACCCAAGCGTCCTTCGATGTCGGTAAGATGTGCGGCCAGAGATTTGAGTTCGTGTTTCTTGGCAAGAATCCCGGCAAGTTGCTCTCCGGATCCCCCCACGAGGATGCCACGGGGAGTAATAAGATCTCCATCAATCGTGACGATGGTTGCCTGGATGCCGTTTTGCTTCCAGAGTTTTATTGCGTCGGACAGGGTTTCCGCCACCAGCGTGGTACCCAGAAGGGCTTCGGCTACCGGGGCATATCCTTCCCGGACTGTTACATGGTTGAGAAGGCGACCGGGGTGATCGGTCGGGACCGAGCCGACGGGTGGGTGAGGTTTGATGGACTTTACGGGAATGATGCCGCTTCGCCCCGTTCCGGTGGTCTTCAGGTAAGCGATGAGGTTTTCACCGGCATCTTGATTTTCTACAAGGACATACTGGAGGGCTTCCCCAAGGGCGGCTTCCGCGGCTGTTTCAAAGGACGGCTCAGGTTCGAAGATATCCGCCGAAAGGCCTAGAATGGCGCGGGTCGCGGGCGGGGTATCGTGGCTGGAAGCCGCATCCCGGGCCTTCAGGAGTGCGCGCACCCCTTCCTTGTACCACTCGTAATTATCCTCCATCTTTTTAAGGGCGCTGTAACGGGAACGGATTTCATTTCGTTCCATTTCCAGGGTCTGGGTCTGTTTCACTTGACGGCTCAGATGCATTTTCTGATCGTTGAGTGATTCCCGGAGCCGGGTGACAGACTCAACGAGATTTTGAATTTCGGCTATAATAGCTTCGAGGGTCTCCTGTGCTCGGGATTTTTTCCCGGAAAGCTCTGCTACGGTTTTAGCCGTGGTCTCTTTTTCGGATCGAATCCGGTCCAGACGGCGATGGAGATTTTGCTTGGTGGTAAAAGATGTCTCGAAGACGTTTTTGTAGCGCACTTCCTGAGACATCAAGTCTGTAAGGTGGGTTTTACGTTGTTCCAGGTCCTGTTTTTGACGGTCCAGTGCTTCCCGTTTTTGCTGCAGTGCGGTCTGTTTTTGGGCGACGACGTTCCTGAGATCATCGATTTCCTTCTGGTAACGGGTGGCGTCACTTTCCGCGCCGGAGATCTCGGAGACGATTTGGGTGATCTTTCCCTGTTCTTCCCGGTGGCTGTTTTCGAGGTTCACGATTTCGTCGGAAAGGCGCCGGATGTCTTGAGAAGCATGGGCGATGTCGTTTTCAATTTTGTCGACGGTCCGCTGGGCTTCGAAAGCCCGGGTTTTTTCGGCGGAGATCTCCTCGTTTTTTTGCATCCGTTTGAGCTTGATCTCCTCGGCCAATGCATTCAAACGTTGCAGCCGGGATGATTGTTCCAGGTCCTGGTTCTGAAAGCCCCTGAGGAGTTCTTCGATTTCCTGTATCTTTTGGGTGTATTGGACGTGCTCCCGCAAAGCAATCCGGATATCGAAAGTTTTGGCACGGCTTTTCAGTTTTTTATGCAGTTCCGCTTTTTTGGCCTGGCGCTTGAGAGCCTCCATATGCCGTTTGACCTCGGAAAGGATATCCAGGATCCGCAATAAATTATTGTTGGTGCCTTCCAGTTTCCGGATGGCCTCGATCTTCCGGCTCTTGAATCGGGAGACCCCGGCCGCCTCTTCGATGAATATCCGCCGTTCCTCGGGGCCGGCATCGGTGATGGAGCTGATTTTCCCCTGCTGGACGACCGCATAGGTCCTCGCCCCCATCCCAGCCCCTAAAAACAGGTTGTGAACGTCCTTGAGGCGGCAGGGCTGCTTGTTGAGAAAGTAACCGCTTTCTCCGGATCGATAGAGGCGCCGGGTTACCTGGATCTCGGTAAAGTCTTTGAATTCCTCCGGAGCCGAACCATTGTCGTTGAGAAGTGTCAGAGAAACTTCCGCCATACCCAGGGGGGGCTTTCCGTTGGCTCCGGAAAAGATGATGTCTTCCATGGTCTTGCCCCTGAGCTGCTTGACGCTTTGCTCCCCCATGACCCAGCGCAACGCATCCACGATGTTGCTCTTTCCGCATCCGTTGGGGCCCACGATAGCGGATATCCCGGCCGGGAAGGAGATGGCGGTCTTTTCGAGGAAGGATTTAAACCCGGTTACCTCAATTCTTTTAAGCTTCATCGGGTCCTCCGCATCCCTTTCATTAAACGTCGAATCATACCTTGACTGTGAAGGTGGCCACCGTCAATCTATTGCGGCACACCGGTTTTTTCTCAATGAAACTGGATATCAAGGAAAGAAAGGTTTGTAAAGAAAAAAACACAAGAAGGGGTATGTTTTTGAGGAATGGACACAAGATATAGGGAAGAAGGAACGGTTTGAGGGCTCCACGTTATTATAAAATCTGACTCAGGAAGAGCCGGGTGCGATCGTGTTCGGGATTTTTAAAGAAATGTTCCGGCGTTCCTTCTTCCACAACGGCCCCTTCGTCCATGAAAAGGACTCGGTCGGCCACTTCACGGGCAAACCCCATTTCGTGGGTTACCACGACCATGGTCATCCCTTCACGGGCCAGGGTTTTCATGACGTCGAGCACCTCCCCGATCATTTCCGGATCCAGGGCGGAGGTGGGCTCATCAAAGAGCATGATCTTCGGGTCCATAGCCAGGGCCCGTGCGATGGCCACGCGCTGCTGCTGACCGCCGGAAAGCTGATCCGGATATCCGTTGGCCTTCTCCCCGATGCCCACTTTTTTCAAAAGCATCATGGCTTTTTCAAAGGCCTGCGCCTTGGAGCGTTTCCGGACCACGATCTGGGCCAAAGTCACGTTTTCGAGAACCGTTTTGTGAGGGAAAAGGTTAAAGGATTGGAAAACCATGCCGACCTCGGCACGAACCTTGTTGATATCGGTCTTGGGATCCAGGATATCGATGCCGTCGATGAAGATATGTCCGCTATCGGCGGCTTCAAGGTGGTTGAGGCACCTTAATAAGGTGCTTTTACCGGACCCGGAAGGGCCGATGACCACCACCACCTCTCCTTGCTCGATTTTAACGGTGATATCCACCAGCGCCCGAACCACATGTGGGGAAAGGAAGGTCTTATGGACGTTGCGGACGTCGATCATGTGATCAGCTGTCTCCTTTCCAGGTACTGTAAGAACATGGAAAGTGTGAAGGTCAGAAAGAGATAGAGGAGGGCGCACAAAAACCAAAGTTCGAAGGGCTGCAGACTGGTGGTCACCACCTCACGGGTGGCTTTGGTCAGCTCCCGGATGGCGATGATACCCAGAAGTGACGAATCCTTGATGAGGCTGATGAACTGTCCGGCGAGGGGAGGCAGGATCCGTCGCAACGCCTGGGGTAAAATGACGTGGAGCATGGACTGGACATAGGTCATTCCCAGGGAGCGGGAGGCTTCTGTCTGACCCCGGTGGATCGACTGAATTCCCGCACGAACGATCTCTGCCACATAGGCGCCTGCAAAGCATGCCAGCGCCGCCACCCCGAACCACAGTGGCGGGATCTGTATCAGTCCATGCCTGGCCAGGATCGTATTGATGAGGGTGCCCAAAACAAAATACCAGATGAAGATCTGGACCAGAAGCGGGGATCCGCGGATCAGCTCGATGTAGGTGATGGCCAGCCACTTGAAAGCCGGATTTTTAGATATTCTGGCAAGCCCCCCGAAGAGGCCGATGATCACCCCGAAGATGATGGCGATAAAGCTCACCTTCAAGGTCAGCCATAGACCTTCTATCAAAATCCCCACGCGCCATCGGGAATAGGCGCCCAGTACATCACCGGAATAAATGAAGTCGCCTTCACGGACTCGAAGGGCTTTTGCGGGAACCGGATAAGTTTCTGTTATATCGCCTTCCTTAACCTCCACCAGGACGAGATCTTCCTTCATCGTAATGCGGTGAACGGTTCCCTGGATCTGCGCCAGGGCTTCGACCTGTTCTTTAAAGAGAAAATATTGCGGAATCCGGTACCACCGCCACACATAATCGATCTTCAGGGTGGCGTAATACAAGGCATAGGCGATGCCCATCACTATGCAGAAAAAAACCCCCACCCAGACATAGTAACCGGTGTTTTTTAGAGTTCCGTCTGAAGTGGGGGTTCCCATGGTCATGCCCTTATGCACGGTTCAAGGACTCACGCTTTTTGTACATAATCGGCCTCCGGTTTTACTTAAACCCTCGGCCCCTATTGTACATCCTTGAGCCACTGGTTGCTCTTGATCCACTTGTCGTAGATTTGATCGTACCGACCGTCATTTTTCACCTGTCTTAGGAAGTTGTTGAGCCAGTTCATGAAATCGGGATCCCCTTTTCGGATCGCCCATGCCAGCGGTTCATAGGTGAAGGGCTTTTCTAAAAAGATCAGCTTCCCGGCTCCCTGCTGGGCCATGAAAACAGCGCAGTAGGGCAGGTCGTAGACAAAGGCATCGGCCTTGCCGTTGACCACTTCCAGCGCAGCCTCGGGTTCGGTCTCGAAGGATTTGTATTTGGCCTTGGGGATCATACGTTTCACGGCCTGTTCTCCGGTGGTCCCCAACTTTGATGTAACGATGTAATCGGTTTTGTTGAGATCCTTGTAAGATTTGATTTTTGTTTCGTGCTTCTTGGCGATGAGGATAGTCTGCCCGACGACAATATAAGGATCGGCGAAATTGATTTTAAGGTTGCGCTCCTGGGTCACCGTCATTCCGCTCATGATGATGTCAAACTTTTCCGTTATTAAAGCCGGAATGATACCGTCCCAGGCGGTGTTCACCGGGGTGAATTTGACGCCCATGGCCTTGGCAATCTCTTTGGCCATATCGATGTCGAATCCGACAAAATCCCCCTTTTTATCGGTCATTTCAAAGGGCATGTACCCCGCCTCGAATCCGACGCGGAGCTCTCCTTTCTGTAAAATCTGTTCCAGGGTTGATTTTTTCGCCAGTTCGATGTCCGCTCCAAAAGATGTTCCCGCAAAAAAGATCCCTGCGAGAAGAACCAGTATCCATTTACAAAAAACGTCTTTTTTCATAGAAACCCTCCTTTTGTTTTTTGACTTTACGTTTGTTCGACTTGGTTACTTAAGATGACTGGGTGTCAGTAGGATTTTCCTTCATGTAAAAGCTCGGAGATCACCATCTGCCTGCCGCATTGGGGGCACTTGGCGATCTCTTCTTTGGGGAGGTAGATTATTTCGGTATGCTTGCACTCGGGGCATACCACCTCGACGGGTTCCGACTTGTTTCGCATGGAGAGTCCTTTTCAGATTCAAAAAACCTGTATCATATCCGCATTATTTGGCAAGCGTTTTTTCACCCGCAACTGCGCAGTTCGGTGCTTGACATCGGCCGGTAGCCATCGATAAAATGAGCCTGCATCAGTTGGATTTCTTTTTCATTCAAACGACGCCTGGACCTGCGATTTAAATAGGCTTAAAGGCAGGCCCCAGGCGGATGACCCTTCAACCATATGAACGGGAGGTCCTTATGACCGGGAAATCGCACATGGATGGAAAAATCCTCTTGAAAAAGAAAGCGGTGGGGCGGATCATCAGCAGCATCAACGCAGAGCTTGTCGCTCGGATAAGCTTTCGCCCCCCCAAGTGCCGTGCCTTTACATTTCCGTTTGCGGCACTTGAAAAAGACCATCGATATCGGTTTCATATCCACGAAGAAGCGAAAAAAAAGCTTTCCCGGATCATCGATAACCGCGTTCAGCGAATCGTGGGAATCGAGGATGCCGATGCTTCATTTCGTGAAAAATACCGCCGGAAGCGAAATATCGGCATCGTATTTTCCGGCGGCCCGGCACCCGGCGGACACAATGTCATCGCCGGGATTTTCGATGCCGCCAAGAGAGCCAATCCTGAAAACCGCATCTACGGTTTTTTGCTCGGACCCGATGGCGTCATCGAAAACGAAGCCGTCGAGCTGACCGCCGATGTGGTGGACGCACACCGGAATCTGGGGGGGTTCACCATGATCAAGACGGGCCGAACCAAAATCGACACCAAGGAGAAGGTGTCCCTATCGAGAAAGACTTGCAAGGATCTGGCGCTTGATGCTCTCGTCATTGTCGGAGGGGATGACTCCAACACCAATGCCGCTTTTCTCGCCCAGGAGATGATGGAAGACGGGGTCCAGGTCATCGGTGTGCCGAAAACCATCGACGGCGATATCCAGGTGAGGGATGCGGACGGGAATGTGCTGTGCGCCATGTCTTTCGGGTTTCATACGGCCGCCCGGGCCTTTGCTGCAGAAGTCAGCAACCTGTGTACCGATTCCAGTTCCGATGTGAAGTACTGGCATATCTGCAAGGTCATGGGACGGGTCGCCAGTCATCTGGCACTGGAAGTGGCCCTTCAGACGCATGCCAACATGACTCTTATCGGTGAAGACCTGGCCGACTACATCAACAAAGAGCGCCTGGTTCGGAGCGGTTACACAGATTACAACGCGTACGGCATTACCCTCAGGCACCTTTCCCGTGTGATTTGCGATGGGATCATCCGTCGGGCTGCGGTGGGGAAGAATTACGGCGTCCTGGTCATTCCGGAAGGGATCCTGGAATTTATCAACGAGATCCAGGTCTTTATCATCAAACTCAATACCATCATTGCCGATTACAACCGTACTCACGATACGGATTTCCATAGTTCGTTTCTCACCCTTGAGGAGAAACTGGAATACTTGAGGGGCCTTGCCCGGCGATCCCGGGAGGAAGGGACTTTCAGCGTATGGAATTCCCGGGATGACGACCTGTTCGCCGATGTTCCTGAATTTTTCCAGGAAGGGCTTTTAATAGAGCGGGACAGCCACGGGAATTTCCAGTTTTCCCAGGTGGAGACTGAAAAAGTGATCATCGGGCTGGTCAAGGACTACCTGAAAATCCTCAGGGAAAAAGGGGAATACAAGATCGGGATCGAAAGACGCTATTACCGAAAAACTCTCCAAACGGCAGGGCTTGACCCGGATCGATTCGGCCCCGTGCTGTTCAGAAATTACGATGACGGGAATTTTCTCCTTATGGGAAAAGAGATCTTTTCCCAAAAAACCCTCCGCCAGATTCTTGAGAGGGAGAAGCTTCTCTCTGAGAAGGAGGAAGTCCCCAAGGCGATCAGGAAAATCTTCGACAAATCGGTACCGAAGTTTAAAACCCAGCTTCACTTTTATGGGTATGACGGCAGGGGGACCGACCCGACCCGGTTCGATTGTATCTACACCTATAATCTCGGGCTGACGGTATTCACCCTCATCGCCAACGGCGCAACCGGGCAGATGGCGGCTATCAAGAATCTGGAGCACAAATTTTCCAAATGGGAGCCCATCGGTATTCCCATTGCGCCCCTCATGAATATGGAAGAGCGTGGGGGAAAAATGAGTCTGGTACTGGAAAAGAGCCTGGTGGACTTGCAGTCGCCGGCCTTCCAGGTCGTCAAAGCCCTACGCGAAAACTGGCTTGGCGCTACGGATGATCCGGACGCCCATAGACGGCCCGGGCCAATCCGGTTCTCCGGAAAGAGCGAGGAAGACCGTCCCATGACTCTTGCACTCAATGCGCTTTCGGGTTGACCCGGATATTTCACGAGTTAATTTGGCCGCAGATGCAAGGCACCCGACATGAAGCTGTAGTCCATCTACTGCGAATGTCGGGCAACACAGCAGATGCGGCCAAGGCCACTCGCCCAAAGGGTGAAATTTTTCGACTTCAAAAAGGATTAAATTCCAAAAAATATAATGACCGTTTGCCTATTTAAAAAAAGCTATAAAACATTTAACGCCATTGTGATTTATTGGCAAAAAGATTTCAGTCGAAAAAATTCATGAAATATTCGGGTAAACCGGCGCCCAGGGTTCGGCGGCATCGGGCTCTTCGATGATCACCGGATCCTTAAGCAAAAGATCGATGGCCGCACGTGCTGCGACCACAGCCTCAGGGAAAACCTCTCTCAGGGTGGCCACATGCCTTAAATTGTCCACGGTTCGCAGGATCAGCATGGCCAGATCTCCTTCCGACATGCCGGTTTTTTTTAAGATTGCCTCCCAGGGTTGACCTACGGCCCAAAGATAAAGTGTAAAGGCGGGGGTCATCAGAAAGGGATTTGCGAAAAATCGGCTTTTCGCCATCTTTTTGACGAAAGGCGAAAGGCCTTCGGCGACTGCGGTAAATGCTTTCTGCAGCCGTAGGGGTACCTCGCTTTTGATGAAATCCCCTTCGTTTTCTCCTTCAAAGACGAAGGCGGCCATGAGGGCGGCCAGCAGGGCAGGGTCCTTTTCAGGAAAAAGGTTCAGCCGGAATCCTTCCGCGATCAAAAGCGGCTGATCCACCCGAAGCCTGGAGGCCCACACGCCGTTGTCGGTGAGTGCGCCTTCCCGCGTCACGTAGCCGGCATCCTGGAGAAAAGTCAAATGGCGTATGAAATCCTTCCACAGGTGTCTGGAAGGATCAATATAGGATGTGCTTACCTGCCTTGTTACCTTTCTCATGGTCATCTGGTAGGCGACTAAGGATTTGGCCAATAGCTCCTCGATCTGGTCAGGGGTGTGGGACAAGAGCAGGTTGAGAACCATGGAAAAATTAATCCGGATCTGACTGATCACGTCCGTGGGCGCCTGATCGACGAGTTCGGCGATAAGGCGAAGATCCATGAATTTTCCCGGGATGGCCACGGCGAATCCGATCCGGTCCATCCCCCTTCTTCCGGCTCGTCCGGTCATCTGGTGAAATTCCGTAGGGGTCATGGGGAGAAACTCTGTCCCGTTGAAGCGGTCCGAATTGAGAAAGACGACGGTGCGGGCAGGGAAGTTGACCCCAGCGGCAACTGTGGATGTGGCGAATACGGCGTCCAAAAGCCCTTCCGTCATCATCCGTTCCACCACCAGTTTCCAGGCCGGAAGCTGTCCGCTGTGGTGGGATCCCACCGCCAGATGCTCCAGTTGCGATAGTTGTCGGTGTCTGGCGATACGCGGGCTTGCGGCACAGAGCTCTTCAATCTTATGTCTGATGTCCGTTTTGCGCGTTTCGTTCCGAACGACATTGTCCGCGCAAAGATCAAGTGCCAGGTCACAGTCGGATCGCGATTTTAAGAAGAATATGGCCGGGAGAAGCTTAAATTTTCTCATCACCCGGAGGATGGCGCCGAAAGGGGGAAGGCGGTTTGGCAGTGCCAGCCTCGGAGGATGAGGTGCCCCGGCGTATTCGGCAACCTTTTTATGAAGGCGGCCCTTTTTTTTAAACTTGGAGTCGGACTCCGACAGGAGGGGAAAAAGCTTTCCGGACGGGTGAAAGAACAAGGGATAAAGAGGGACCGGTCGGCGGGTCTCCTGGACAACCACGCACTTCTTGGACCGGATTGAAGAAAGCCAGCCGGCGATTACTTCGGCGTTTCCCACGGTGGCAGAAAGCATCAATATGGGGATGCGCGTCGGAAGATATATCAAGGTTTCTTCCCAGACGACCCCCCGGTCCTCGTCGCCCAGGAAATGGGCTTCATCCAAGACCACGAAATCGGCGTTCAGCGATTCCCCCCGATGCATGGAATCATAGAGCTGGTTGCGCAGGATCTCGGTGGTCCCAACGATGATGGGTGCGTCCGGGTTCTCCTTTCGATCACCGGTCAGAATCCCCACGTTTTCTGCGCCGAAACGGGCCGAAAATTCCACATATTTGGAATTGGAAAGCGCTTTTAACGGCGAGGCATACCAGGAACGCCCCCCATTTTCGTGGAAATGGGTGATAGTCTCCGTGGCGATCCAGGTTTTTCCGGCGCCGGTGGGGGCCGTGACCAGGCAGTCGTATCGACGGATGACGGAGACTGCTTCGAGTTGGAAGGGGTCCGGTGTAAAGGGGGTTTGTTCCGGAACACCGATGGCCGCAAAAACCTTCTTGAGCTGCGCATCCGCTTCCGGCCGGATATGAAGCACCGCGCCCTTCTTTCGGGGCTTCCATCGGCGCTTTTCCGGGAATCGCTTTGGCTGGTACATTAAAGCTTGGCAATCATATCTTGAACCAGTCGCTTTGCATCGGAGTCCACGTCGAAGGGAGATACGCCATTGACATCCGCCTCCACCAGGGCATCGTCGTAAGGGATAAACCCAAGGAACTTGAAATCGGAAAGGTTTTCTCTCAAAAAGCGCTCGTCTTTTTCACCCCTGACCTTGTTTCCCACCAGGGCCAACTGCGTGAGACCGATCTCTGATGCCAGTTGTCTGATGTGAGCGGCCGTGTCGATGCTGCGTCGTCCCGGTTCCACTACCACGATGAGCCTGTCCACCGCCTTTGCCGTGGCGCGACCCAGATGCTCGATGCCGGCTTCCATGTCCATGACGACGACCTCGTCCCGTGCCAGGACGATATGCATAACAAGGTTCTTCAAAAGGGTACTCTCCGGGCAGATACAACCCGTGCCTCCTTTTTTCACGCCGCCCAGGCGCATCAGCTTGATGTGGTCGAATTTTACCGAAAGGGAATCAGGCAGATCGTCCACCTTGGGGTTTAGCTTGAAAAAGCCGCCGATGGTGCCCGGTTTTGCCCCGGTCCTTTCGAAGATGAGATCCTTCATCTCCGAAATGGGTGTAATTTTGTCCGCCCCGCTGATGCCCAAAGCTGCGGCAAGATTGGCGTCCGGATCCGCATCGATGGCCAAAACATGTTTGCCCTGAAGGCTTAAAGACCGTATGAGCAGGGCGGCAAAAGTGGTTTTTCCCACACCGCCTTTTCCGCTGACAGCTAGTTTCATATCTATATCCTTATATTAAACTTTTGATTTGCGTCGCATTTTTGATTCGAAAACAATATAACACTCACAGGTTTGTCACGGAAGTCTTGCGTTGAAAAGTGTAGAGAATAAATAAACTGTCCGGGTTTGTAACACATAAACTGTCCGGTTTATGAAGTCACCGAGGAGGTGGACTGATTAAGCGGACACAGTGGTTACAGGAGACTCGGATGATGCAGTTTGAGGAACGTATTTTGGTTGGAGTGAAGATCGGTTAACGCAGCGGAGGCGGCGCGGTTGTTGGGGTTTATGAGCGGACGTCTTGCGTTGGTAAATTCACCGGTACGAAGAGGATGTGATGGAGGGTTTATGGGACAAACGTCTGATCCTGGTGTCTCATCGCCGGGCGCCGGTGGACAAAGTGATGCAGGTTTTGGAAACCTATCGTAAACGTTATGAGGGGAGTGGAACATCAGGATATGGGTATTGCCTTATAGACATATAACAGGTATGAAAAAGGGAAAAGAAAAGTACCCGATGGTTTAATGCGATTGGCCGGGATGATTAAAGGTTCTCAACAGCCTGAAATCATCATCCAGCCCACGATCCAGATCCTGCCGGCCACGGCCGGCCTGGATGAGCTGACCGCGTCCCATTTCGACCTGATTAATTATATAGGGGGCGAAAGGAGACTCGCCATGCCCGTAAAATATAACCCCGAACAGATCGCCAAGGGATTCGTGATTTTGATCGGCATCGTCATGGCTATATTTTTCTGGATCAAATCATTTCTGTTCGACACTCAAAAAGCGGTGCCTCATAAGCCGCAGGCCCAGGATGCCGACAGCCCCTGCATCACCCAAAAAGGGCACTTCGGCGCATTTACCGAAACGCTCCTGGATCAGGTTTCTGCCATGATTGAAAACAAGGATACGGAAGCCGCTGCCAAGCTGATGGCCCAATCCGAAGGACGCATTCTTATTTTAAAAGGCGGAGATCCAGTCTTTGTTGAGGAGCGGAAGACTATGTCCGGAAAAATAAAGATCCGTCCCAAGGGACAGACATTCAGCCTGTGGACCCATGCCGAAGCGGTGAACTGCCCGTGAGGCTAGGCGATAAAGAATCGGAAAGATCCTCTTTATCAGCGCTTTTCTCAATGCCGGTGACATCATCTTCGAGAAGTCGGAAAAACACCTCAAATTAAAAAAACAGCAATCTTGACAGTCAGTTAGAGAATTATTCAGATACTGGGGCCTTTTGATCGCTATAAAACGATCCAGCTACTCCAAAATTGAGGTTGAATGCTATAAAAAAAGAGTCTGAATAATATATGTTCGCGCCGCTGATGCGGCGCGAACGCCGAATTGACCTGGTCCAATGCCAGTTGCGCGCCTGCGGCGCGAACATGTCATTGGACCAGACAACCCCGCCTGCGGCGGGGCTTCGCCTTGTCGTCGCGGAAGGAAAACGCTAACGCATTTCCCCGCGCCGCCTGCGGTTGCAGGTCAATTCGGCGTTCGGCACAGAAAGAAAGTGAAAAATGTTAACACCTGAGCCTGAACCACACTTCGAAACGATGCCTCTTTACAAATATCTCTCATGTCCTGCTGACGATGACGAGAGAATGGAGTGGGTGAGGCAGATTCTCGTTGAACACAGGCTGTTCTTTGCGAGCAGGCGAGCCTTTAACGACCCGTTCGACTGCGCCATCCCAAGTCTTCTGCAAATACCTGGCACTTTCTTGAAGAGATTCGCCGAGGAGTTCGTCGACCGCAAGTTTCCCACCAAGAGCGAGACCGAGAAATCGGCCCTCATAGACAAGCTGATGTCCGTCGATGCACTCGAAGAAATACGACGAGGAGTTCAGGGCGACGTGGACAAAGCTGGTATAGTCTGCTTCTCGAAGGTCAGAGACGACATCCTGATGTGGGCACACTACGCCGACAAGCACAAAGGGCTGTGCCTTGAGTTTGACGGCTCAAGTAACTGCATTTTCTTCGGTGAGGCTCAGCCGGTCGAGTACGAGGACCACACACCGATTTCTTTACATGAGGACAAAGAACGCCAGATGGCCCGTGTCATTCTCACCAAGTCCAGACACTGGTCGTATGAAAAGGAGTATCGGATTTTTCGCCCTGAAACGGCCAGCCAAAACATCAGTTATCCGGTTGAGCTTTTGACTGGAGTCATTTTCGGCTGTATGACACCGGGCGAAGTCCGAGCATCAGTCAAACAATGGGTTAAAGACGGAAATTGCCGGGTGGGTTTCTTTGAGGCACGTCCAAAACCAGCAGAATTTGGCCTTGACATAGTACGAATAGAATAGTGAACACGCACCAGAGCACCGAACAAGGCGCTTTCAACCGGACGCTTTAAAAGCGGCACCCGGTTAGCTCAGCGGTTCTAAAATGCCGTATTTATTTGTTATGACGGGCAAACGCTACGCCTATCGAAGAATCTATGATTACAAAAATGTCCAACGCAGCAAGTGAGAAGATCGTGTCGACAAACAACGCTGTTCAGCATATGCAGCGGCTGCGTTTGCGGCGGTTCGGCATCGCCGTGGCCACATATGTAGTTGTGATCCTGGCGACAGTTCTGATCACATTCCTTGGGCTTGGTGAGTTGAGCGGCGCGCAGTGGGCAACGTTTATAGGGCTGTGCCTGTTTGGCGTCAGTTTGTTCTTCGTCCTATTTTGGACAAACGCAAATTTACGCTTTTCAGAACCATCTTTAACTCGGGAACAGATCATCTATGCCTCCTTTTGGGGATTTGTGGCGATGTATTGGTTGCCAGAGGCACGTCCAATTATATTGCTGTTTTACCTGCCCCCCTTTAGCTTCGGTATGCTGATCCTGACGCTTCGACAGTATCTTAGTGTAGTAGCGTACGTGTTGGGGCTTTACGCAGCACTCTTGGGCTTGGAGTACTTCCAGGATCGGCAGGGGTTCAATATCCAATACCAGCTATTCCTTTTCGTTCTGTTCGGCATTTTGCTGACGTGGTTTGCCTTCTTCGGCGGATTTGTCTCAAATATCAGGAGACGCCTGCGGGTACAGAAGGAGGAAATTCAAAAAGCCCATGAAGAGATCAAAATCGAAATGGAAGAACGCAAACGCGCTCAGACCGAAAAAGATGATCTGATTGTTGAGCTAAAAAGTGCTCTACGCAAAGTAAAAACTCTGAGCGGCTTACTCCCTATTTGCGCATCATGCAAAAAAATTCGTGACGATACTGGCTACTGGACTCAAATCGAATCCTATATTAAAGTTCATTCAGACGCTGAATTCAGCCATAGTATTTGTCCGGATTGTGCAAAAAAACTCTATCCCGATATCGACATATATAACAACAGCAAATGATTAGATAGCACAACAAGTCGAATATTCTGGACCAATTCCTCGCCAATAAAAACCTGTTGAAAGAAAATTCACCAATCAAGGTCTTGCAGGATGCGGTTCAGATTATCCGCTTCCCGGAAATGGTTCACACAGGCAAGTATCCAGCACCCATCCCGTTCGGCGGAATGGGTAAGCCTATAGATCCGGATGGTTTTAGTGACCATTTCCCGATTGGTGTCACTGTTATGGAAGCAGACTAAACAATGCTCAATTTCTGACATGGGCAGTGGACATGTTATGTAAACTTTATAGATCTTTTAAAGCCGTTATTAATTGTTTTCATTATATTTTTATCTGATAATTTTTACGTCCGTTTTCTCAATCCATTTGCAAAAAAATAGGCCAAAAAGGCCTTTTTCAATTTTCACATCGAGAAAAATAACTTTCTGTCCCCCATAGAGGGGGTGGAACATTTTTAAATTGTAGAGAACAAATAAACTATCCGGGTTATGAAGTCACCGAGGAGGTGGACTGATGAAGCGGACACAGTGGTTACAGGAGACTCGAATGATGCAGTTTGAGGGAACGTATTTTGGTTGGAGTGAAGATCGGTTAACGCAGCGGGAGGCGGCGCGGATCTGGGGGTTACCGGGTATCTTTATTTAAAAAGGCAAAAAATCCTTGAAAATGGGTCCATTGTTTTGGAATGAAAGGGATCCTGGGTAATGGGCACATCGTCAAAAAAAGGGTATAAAATTGCTTTTAAGAACCTTAGGATGCGACTTATAAGATCTTACGATTATGGTTGTTTCAGGGCAAAATACAGATTTGCAGTCGGTTCTGCGTTTTTCAATAAAAAAGAATAGGTTTTTCTCCGATCCCCGTCCTGGATTTCCAGGATTTCCGGTCCACCGTGCCAGTAAAGCGTGTGGCCCAACCATTCGCAGCCCAATAAT
>CAVTQK010000005.1:0-18932 GCA_963736855.1 uncultured delta proteobacterium | reverse complement strand
AAGTTGTTCACCCTCTCTTCAGGTTTCAGAGCAGGCATCCGGGTGCGCTTTGCAGGATGATATTTCTCCTTTTTGAACCTCGGCTGCAACAGCCCATTCTTTGCCCCGGCCTTCACGGAGATTAGCCCCTCGAATAAGCCGGTCAATAGATATAGCCGCTTCTTTTCCGGCGGCAATTGCTTCAATGACCGTCCGGGGTCCGGTCACCGCATCTCCTCCTGCAAAAATATCCGGATCATCGCTTTGATAGGTGAGCGGATCGACGTCATGGTTCCCCAGTCCGTCAACCGGCAGGCGCATTCCGGAGTCAGGCAGGCCCAGTCCGTTTCCTGTCCCAAAGCGGTGATGACAGCATCCACATCCATCGTAAACTCCGAACCGGCAACGGGCATAGGAACTTTACGTCCGCTTTCATCCGGCGCTCCCAGCTGCATCTTTATGCATTCTATTTTACTCACGCGTCCATTTCTTCCGATGAATCGAACCGGCTGGGTCAGGGTATGCATGGGAATGCCCTCATCCTGACCTTCTTTGATTTCACCCGCATTTGCCGGCATTTCATCAAAGCTTCTTCGGTAGATGATACAGGCCTCTTTCCCGCCGAGGCGTCGGGCCGTCCGCACCGCATCCAGCGCTACATTGCCTCCTCCAATCACGGCCACCCGTTTTCCCAGGGAAACCGATTCTCCAAGGTTAATTCTGTTGAGAAAGTCAATGCCCGGATATACACCACTCAGATCCTCGCCTTCTATGCCAAGGCTTTTGCATTCCTGCGCGCCGATTCCAATGAAAAAGGCTTTAAAACCCTGCTGCCTCAACTGCTCCACGGTGATATCCCTCCAGTTCCATGCCTGTTTTCATGGCAACCCCCATATCTTGGATGACCTTGATTTCCGCTTCGATAAGGGTTCTGGGAAGCCGGTACGATGGGATGCCGAAGGTCAGCATACCTCCTAGAGAGGCGCTTTCTCAAATATAGTGACCGGATACCCTTCACGGGCAAGAAAATAGGCGCAGCTCAGACCTGCTGGACCCGAACCGACGACTGCAATTTTCTCTTCTTTTTTATCTTTAACTTCAGGCACATACCGTGTATCTTCTTTTAAATCCAGATCCGCCACGAATCTTTTGATCGCATTGATGGCGACCGGCTCGTCAATTTCGCCCCGATTGCACTTTGACTCGCAAGGATGGTCGCAGACTCTGCCGCATATAGCGGGCAGGGGATTATCCTCCTTCATGACCTTCAGCGCTTCCTTAAATTTCCCCTTGGCAACCAGACCGATGTATCCCTGGACATTCATATGCGCCGGGCAGGCGACCTTGCAGGGCGAAGTAAGTTGTTTATGGGCCGTCAGAGTCCCTTGAGTGCATTGCACCCGTTGCAAATCTCTTTATCGATGCGAACGATCCCTGTTTCAGGACTTTGCGGATTGCCCCCTCCGGGCAAGCGGCCGCGCAATTCGGCTCGCCGCAATGCTGACAGGGAACGACCCATGTGTCCTCTGAAATAGCTGGATATGTTCCCCGGCTGCGGCTTTCCACTCTCAGGTAATAGGGTATTTCATTCGGCATGGCCGTGGCATGATCGATGATCTCATGATAGTTTCTGCATGCAACAATGCAGGTTCGGCACCCGGTACACCGATTCAGATCTATCATCAAACTTAACTGTTTCATGTTTTCCTCCTTTATTTCACGATACGAACGCGCGTGGAAACATGTGATTCACCCCCTACAACATCCTGCCAGTCCAGGGTGGAGCCTGCGTCAGGAACCAGCAGGTTGTTGCTTACCCCTTTGCCGACGGTTGCTACCCGACCGACGCTGGATCCAAAACCATGTCCCAGCCCTACACAGTCGGGTCGAATCCCTTCGGTAAGATGGACCTTTACCTGAATGCTTCCGCTCGGGGATTCCACCGTTACCCGATCCCCTTGAGAAATGCCCAATTTACCGGCAGTTGTAGGATTCATCATAAGCGGATTTTCATGAAGTCCCGAAATCCTGTCTCGAAACTGAGGGTTGTTGTGGGTCCATTGTCCTGATCCTGAATGATAAATGGTTCGATAAGAAATAAGGATAAACGGAAATTTCTCGACATTTCACCCTGTATTCCGGTGCAAGCTCCACTCTGGGGGCCTTTTGATTCCAAGGGGATGCTTCGAGATCCTCCCAATAAAGATGAATTTTTCTGCTCGGTGTACCGAACCCGCCGGCTTTTTTGTATTTTCTGAATCCCATGGTGCCGGGGGACCAGAGCCCGCCGATCTCCCGGAGTTTTTCAACTGAAAGTCCCAAGCCGGCCAGTTGAATGTCATAGTAAGCGATATCGTTTTCAAATTGAAAATAGTCCGGAACCAGCCGTTTGCCGAGTTCGATAAAAATCTCATTGGAATGCCGGCATTCTCCCGGAAGCTCGACAACCGGCTGGCGCAATGCCACTCCATGGCCAAAATTGTACCACCACGGCATGTAGAGGAGCTCCCATCGTTCAAAATAGGACTTGTCCGGCAACACCAGATCCGCAAACCTGGCGGTCTCCGACAACATAATTTCAAAGCTGACCAGCAATTCAAGTTTGTAGTCGCCCTTTCCGTCTTTTTCGCAAACCGCTTCCTGCCAGAATTTTGTCCCATTTCCGTCAAAGCAGGATTCGACTCTGCGGTGATGAGAACTTTCAGACCGCCGTTTTTTATCGCCTGGGCCTCGTACCATGTCGGCTCCATAATAAAAGAGTATTTTGCAAATTTATCTCTATCCGGACCGGTTCGATGCCAACCCAGTTCGTGCAGGGCCGGGCCGGCCGGGCCGGGTGCCACCGGTGACAGGGGGGTCAGATCCGGAAGCGGTTGTCCCCCGGATTATCGATATTTCCGGTAATCGCTAAAAAGATGCACCATGCATGGGCAAAATCAAGGGCATTGCCGAGCATCACACCTTTAAAGCTGTCTACACCCACGGAAGGCGCCTTTGCGCATTCCACAGCCAATTGCTTGATCGTTTCAGAAGGGACATCACAGATTTTACTCATTTTTTCCGGAGTTTTGTCTGCAACATACTTCTTTAATTTTTCAAAGTCCCCTTCACGGATCCAGTTTTCGACAAAGTCTTTGTCATACAGGTCGTTCATTATGATGTGGTGGATCATGCCGACAAAGAACGCCGTGTCGCCGCTTGGTTTAATGGGTATCCACTGATCGGCCTTGGCAGCCTCGGCCGTAAAAATGGGATCTATGACAACGAGTTTGGCTCCGCGGGCTTTTGCATCGAGGATGTCCCTTGGCACCGCGGCATCTTCCAGACCGCCAAAGGCGTGGCGGCCCGCCAGTATCATGATCCCTCCTTTGGGCACCGTGAACCATGCAGGAGGGATATGATGGTTCGGAACTCCTCCCATTGTTTTGATAAATGACACAATTTTGGCGGAATCACAGTGAGGAAGCGCCGTATTGATAAACCCACCATAGGCATTTAGAAAACGCCATTTCGGATCTGTTATACTGTGGGGAAAAAAATTGGCGGTCAGTTTGTGGGCATCCCCACGGTCCCTCAGATCTTTGAGTTTCCTGTAGATGATGTCGATCGCCTCATCCCAGGATATTCTTTCAAATTTTCCCCCGCCGCGCTCGCCCACGCGTTTCATCGGATAGGTCAGGCGATCCTGAGAATATTCCGAAGACACACCTGCCATCCCCTTGACGCAGGCCTTTCCGCGGGCCTTTGGATTTCCCCTGATTTCCTTTACCCTTCCGTCTTCAACCCGTGCAATGATGGCGCACTCCGCCTTGCACTGATAGCACACAGTCGGAATCCATTCTGACTTCTTCATGTCTTTTGCCTCCTTTCCCTTAGCTCGATGCACCGGGGCCCTGTGCAGAAATCCCCCGGCATTCGGGTGACTATTGTCCATTTCGTGGATTGGAAGAAAAACTCTCGCTTTTAGGCGAAGGTTTCAGTTTGGTTTCTCCCTTTCTTTTTCGCATTGGGATACTTGGGATATTTGCCGTGGAATGCCCTGACCGTCAGGTAGGTGACTGCGACGAATCCGGCAAAAACAAGCCAGACAACGGCGTTAAACGGTGAATAATCCATCGTGAAGAAGCCTCCCTCTAAGCTGCTGATTTTAGAGTTTGAGCATGTAATTTGTTTTGTTTTTATACAGTTCCGATACCCTCTCCGGATGGGATACGAGTTGAAATACGATCCCCACGAACAGGATGCCTCCGATAAGGTTCCCTAAAACCGTATAGAGCTGGTTGTGGGCCCAGCCGTACTGGCCGAATCCCCAGCGGAGAAGGATCGGAGTTACGTCTGGCATGTTCGCCACAGCCTTCAGATAAAGGTCTTGTTGAAAAAGCGGCAGAGCCAAAAATCCGATATTGGCGATACAGTGCTCTGTCATGCCGGCCACGAAAGCAAGCGGCCCGTAGGCAGCCATGGCGATCTTGGCAATGTCGCCTTCAGCTTTAACATAGAGTATGGCAGCGGTCTGAAGCATCCATGTGCAGACGATGCCCATGACAAAGATCTGGGTTGCGGTCTGGCCCAATTTTGACACACCGATGGCATGCGCCCTTAGGAGCCAGGGCATGTATGCATAACTGCCGGACTTGCTGATGAGCCACATGAAGATCATGCTGCCCAGGAAGTTGCCCGCGTACCCGAGCGTAATGCCCCAGACGAACCATCCCCAGCGAATGCGGCGGTGGAAAACGCCGATTATTCCGATGTACATGTCGGCCGTAACAAGGGTCATGCCGCTGACCATGATGATCACGAGGGAGAACATGAACACGAGACCCATGAGCAGGTTGGCCAGTCCGGGGGCAAGCTTTTCCGGAACACCGGCGCTCACCGCAAGGGCCAGTGTTGCTCCGAAGACGACCATGGCCCCCCCGGTGAATCCTGAAATGAGATAGGCCATGGGCCTGTGACGGATCATGTCCCATTTGTAAGAACAGATGTCGGCGACCCTTACGACAAGTTCATCCACATCGGCCGGCATAATCTTTCCTCTTTCTGATTTTTATCGTTAAAATCCCAATTACGCGATTCCAATGCCATGGGCTGAAGAAGCATCAGCCATTTGCGGATCTGGATAAACCTCACTCAAGGTGAGGTAAGGTGATAAAGTGATAGGTGAGGTGATAAGAACTTGTTTTTTCGGGTTACGCTAGATCGATTGAATGAATTGTGTTTTGCCATTACCTGAACCCCAAGATATGGGAACACACATTTTCATTGCGTATGGATTTTTACATACGCGCAGGTGAATGCGCTGTCAATCTGAAATTCATCGGCAAGAGTTCATTTGCCGCAATAGATTTTGATTCCGGTATGCCGCCATCGATCCAGAAGGGCGATCACATCCCGGGTGATCTTACCGTTTTCCAAAAGCATCTGGAGCACGTGATGTCTGAAGAGACGCTCCAGAGTCCGGCAATCGATCCAATGCGCCACGGTGAGTATGCCGCTTTCGTGGAAAAGGAACCGTATGCTCTCTCCAATCGATCTTCATAGATGCCTTCGAATGCCTCGAAGTCGTCCTCTACACTATTTGGTAATAAGGAGAGTTTTGCGATTTGCGCGGACGGTTTTTAATCCATTTTCGTCTTGAGGGAATCCGGGGCGTTTAACCAGCGCTCGAGAATCATCCATCCGTCGGGTGTATAGGGGAGCTGCTTGGCCTCCTCGAGGATGGTTTGCATGGGCAGGAAGGCGCCGTAGAGGACCTCTTCGGCTTGAAGTGTGATGTCACCGTCAAAAACGCAGGTATAGACGCGGCCGAAAACCCGGCTGTTGGGCTCCTCGAAGAAAATGTCGAAGGCCAATTTCAGAGGAACTTCTTGGATCCCCATCTCCTCCTGAAGTTCCCGGGCCGCCGCCGCTTCCCAGGCCTCGTCGGCCAGAACAACGCCTCCTGCAGCGATGTCGAAGTATCCGGGGTAGATGTCCTTGGTAAAGGTCCGCTGGTGCCTGAAAAGCTCTCCCCGGGAGTTGAACACCAGGATATACACCGCCCGATGGAAAAGGTTTTTAGCCCGCATTTCGGAGCGCGGCACGGAACCGATGGGTCGATTTTCGGCATCCACCACCATGACTTTTTCTTCCATGGCCTGGCCATCCCTTCCTAATGTCGAAAGAATCGGTTGAAAAAGCACCTTTTAAGTAGACGATAAAAAATCGACCGTGCAGAGTCAACCGGATAACACAGCTTGATGTTTTGCTTGAAATTTGCCGTGGATCTGGTATCCCGGCCATGGGGTTCGATGAAATACCATTTCTGTGGGAAAATCCCCGCGGGAAGGGAGGAAACAAGATGATCAGGGTAGGGATCGTGGGCGCGACCGGCTATACCGGCGCGGAACTGGTCCGCATCCTCAGCGGGCATCCGGATGTTGAGTTGACGGTATTGACCTCCACGCAATATGTGGGAAAGGAAATTTCAGAGGTCTATCCGGCCCTGGCCGGGGCGGTACGGAAAACCCTGGAGGCCTTCGATCCGGATGCGGTGGGGTATAAGGCGGATGCGGTTTTCACAGCCCTTCCGCACAAGCTCCCCATGGAAATCATTCCCGGGCTCCTGGGAAGGGGCCTTAAAGTGATCGATCTTTCCGCGGATTTCCGGTTCCGGGATCCGACCACCTACGAACGATACTACCAGCCCCACACCGCAATCGATCTTTTGAAGGAGGCGGTTTACGGGTTGAGCGAGGTCTTTTCAGATCAGATCGCGAAGGCGAGACTTGTGGGCAACCCGGGATGTTATCCCACCTGCAGCATGCTGCCGCTTATCCCCCTGATCCGTGAAGGCCTCGTCGAGACGGAGGGCATAATCATCGATGCCAAGTCAGGAGTGAGCGGGGCAGGGCGGTCGCCGTCCCTGAAAACGCTTTTTTGTGAAGTGGCTGAATCCTTCAAGCCTTATGGTGTCGGTTCCCACAGGCATGCGCCAGAAATGGAGGAGGTTTTAAGTCATATCGCCGGAAGCCCAGTGCATATCACCTTTGTCCCGCATCTTTTGCCCGTGTCCAGGGGGATGCTTTCCACGGTCTATGCGACCTTGAAACATGACGCGGGACCCGAAGCGGTGACGCAATGTTTTGAAAGCCATTACGGCCGGAAACCGTTCATCCGGATCCGCGGGAACGGGGTCGTTCCGGATACGCTGCATGTCCGGGGGACCAATTTCTGCGATATCGGGTTCGTCATCGACAAAGAGGCCGGACGGATCATTCTCATGTCGGCCATCGATAACCTGGTAAAGGGGGCATCCGGACAGGCGGTCCAGAACATGAACCTGATGTGTAAACTGGAGGAAAGAACAGGGCTGACGGGTGTACCCTATCCGATATGATCGATATTTGCACTGTGTGAAAAAGGAAGACTCAATCGACGTAAGTGGCATGATTATTGGACCGTCAAACCTAATTAAAAAGGCATTTCTGGCGGCGTGACTTGACAGGGCTATCTTTTTTCACTACATAGATCTAGATTGATCCCATGAGGAGCATTTCGGTCTTTACGGATGTGGGCTTTCAAGAATAAGACGATCATGGAGGCGAAATCCAATCGATAAAGGAGTTAATACCATCAAGAAAGGAGAAGCGACATGCCGGCAAAATTGATTGTGGGGACAGAGGTCCGGGAGAAGATTCTGGAGGAGATCACCGCCGAAGTGGCCCAGATCAAAAAAACACATGGTGTGGTTCCGGGACTGGTAACCATCCTCGTAGGGCAAAATCCCGCATCCATTTCCTATGTGACCCTGAAGATACAAACGGCTCATCGAGTTGGGTTCAAGGAGGTCCAGGACAGTCAGTCCGAGAAGCTTTCCGAAAAAGATCTTCTGGCCCTCATCGACAAATACAACAAAGATGATACCATCAACGGCATCCTGGTTCAGTTGCCGCTTCCCAAGCATATCGACGAGAAAAAAGTTCTCAACGCCATTGACCCGGACAAGGACGTGGACGGGTTTCATCCCGTCAATGTGGGGCGTCTGATGATCGGTGGAAAGGAAGTCAAGTATCCGCCTTGCACACCGGCCGGAATCCAGGAGTTGATCGTGCGCTCGGGAGTTGAAACCTCCGGCGCGGAGGTGGTGGTTGTGGGAAGATCCAACATCGTCGGAAAGCCCATCGCCAACATGATGCTCCAAAAAGGCCCGGGGGCCAATTCCACGGTAACCGTTGTCCACACCCGGACCAAGAATATGGACGTGCATTGCAAACGGGCGGATATTCTCATTGTGGCTGCCGGAGTGCCCGGTCTGGTAAAACCCGAATGGATCAAACCAGGCGCCTGTGTCATTGATGTGGGAGTCAACCGGGTAGGGGAAAAGGTCAGCGAAAAAACCGGTAAAAAGGTTGCAATCCTCAAAGGGGACGTGGATTTCGATGCGGCCAAGGAGATTGCCGGATGGATTACCCCGGTTCCGGGCGGCGTTGGACCCATGACCATCACCATGCTCATGAAAAACACTCTGAAATCCTTGAAGTTCAAGCTCGGTATTGCCTGATTTTTTCAATTAGAATCCTTTCGGCGGATACACATTATGAGTTTCGCCGAAAGGATTCGACTTTAAACACAGCACCTTTTAAAAAACGATCGGCTGAAACGGATCCCATAAGGGGCATCCAAACACCAATCCGCCTGACCTCGGCTCTATGATGGAAGTGCAGAGATACCCGGCGCCGGAATTACTTTAACCAGGAAACGAACATCTCAAGGAATTAACAATCATGAAGGAGAAGATCACGTTTTTTGTAACCAGCAATTCGACTGGACCCGTCAAGAAAGTGACCCTCTCTAAAAAATTCTTAAAATTTTTGTCGGGTTGTATCATCGTCCTCATTGCAGGATGGATGTTTTTGATGATGGACTATTTTTCGCTCCGGCAACGTCATATGGATCTGGCCTCTGATGGAAACAGTGCCTCGCGGCAAAGGAATTCTGCAGAGCACCTTTGGGACCAAATTAAAAAATTAGATTATGATATCAATTGGTTAAAATCGAAACTGGCCCGGATGTACGTTCTGGAGGAAAAGCTGAGACTCATCGCCAAAGAGGATTTTGGAGCAGCTGCCAAATTAGATGGCGTTGGAGGACCGCTTCCTGAGGACGTCGATCCCAAATCGGAAATCAAAAACATGCCGGGGGACTTCCTTTCTGAAATGCGACAAGAGATGGAACAGCTTCAGCAAACCTCCATCGACCAGGAGAAAAAGTTCGAAAAGCTTCTGGACCTGTTGGGACGACAGCGGGAGATCTTTTCATGCACTCCCACGGGACGCCCGGTGCCGGGGCACATTTCTTCCGGGTATGGCTGGCGGCAATCACCGTTCAATGATATGCGTGAATTTCATAGCGGCGTGGATATTTCCTCTCATTATGGGGCGCCGATAAAATCGCCGGCGGACGGTATTGTCATTAATGTCGAACGTAAGGGTGGCCTGGGGAAAGTGCTGGTCATTGACCATGGCAACGGTGTCATTACCCGATACGGGCACTTGAGTATAGCCGACAAAAAACCGGGAGATCGCATCAAACGCGGAGAGGTGATCGCCAGGGTGGGCGATACCGGTCGAACCACCGGACCGCATCTTCATTACGAAATTATCGTGGGCGGTACCCCGGTAGATCCTAAAAAATTCATGTAACATTGACCCATCTACGGGTTTGTCATAAGTTTCATCCCCGCCTCTTTATCACGGGTCTGATCCAGTGATTGCCTTGCACCTTTTTCTCTGAGGGCGTCTGTGTTATAATAACAAAATTCGTTTACCGGATATCAATTTTGATGAAATCGTAAAAACTCAAAATTAGGATGGCAAAGTAAAAAGCTTCAGATGCAAGGCGCGCAAATCCTGAGGAATGAGGCGTACATATGGGTACGCCGCAATGACGAAGGATGCAGTGCAACGCAGCAGATGGACTTTTTACGAAGCCATCAATTTTGATGCTTTGAAAGATGATTGAGTCATGTTGTTTAATGTCTTAACGAAAGTATTCGGCAGTAAGAACGATCGAGAACTCAAGAAGCTTGTGCCCTTGGTTGACCAGATTACCAACCTGGAGCCGCGGATGCAGGGCATGTCCGATGCCCAGCTCAAAGCCCAGACATACCTTTATCGGGAACGCGTCGAAAAAGGGGAGCCTCTGGATGCGATCCTTCCCGAAGCTTTTGCCACCGTTAGGGAGGCTTCGGTCCGCACCCTCAAGATGCGTCATTTCGATGCCCAGTCGGTCGGCGGAATCGTCTTGCATCAGGGAATAATTGCGGAAATGAAAACCGGTGAAGGAAAAACACTGGCTGCAACCCTTCCCGCCTATCTCAACGCCCTGAGCCGTAAAGGGGTTCATATCGTCACGGTGAATGATTACCTGGCACGGCGCGACACGGAATGGATGGGAAATATCTATCGCTTTCTCGGGTTGACCGTTGGAACCATTGTGCACGGGATCGACGATCGGGAGCGCCACGAAGCTTATCGCTGTGATATTACCTATGGCACCAACAACGAATTCGGATTCGACTATTTACGCGACAACATGAAATTCGACCGCTTCTCCCTGGTCCAGAGGGAACTGAATTATGCCATCGTGGACGAGGTGGACAGTATCCTCATCGACGAGGCCAGGACCCCCTTGATCATATCCGGGCTGGCGGAGAAGTCGACCCAGCTTTACTATCAGGTGAACGGCATCATCGGGCGATTGAAGAAGGATCAGGATTTTACCATCGATGAAAAGGCCAGAACCGTGGTTCTCACTGAAGAAGGCGTGGCCCACGCCGAAGCCATTCTCAAGGTGGAAAACCTCTATGACCCCAAATATATCGAACTGCTGCACCACGTTAATCAGGCGCTGAAGGCTCATCAGCTCTTCAAGCGGGATGTGGATTATATCGTCAAAGACGGAGAGGTGGTCATCGTTGACGAATTTACAGGTCGTCTCATGCCCGGCCGGCGCTACAGCGAGGGGCTGCACCAGGCCCTGGAGGCCAAAGAAAACGTCAAGATCGAGAACGAAAACCAGACGCTTGCCACCATTACTTTTCAAAATTATTTCAGGATGTATAAAAAGCTGGCCGGGATGACAGGCACTGCAGACACGGAAGCGGCTGAATTCAAAAAGATTTATAATCTGGATGTCTGCGTAATCCCGACACATAAGCCGATGATCCGGACGGATCATCCTGATGTGATCTACAAGACCAAGAAAGAAAAATATGAAGCGGCCTTAAATGAGATCGAGGATTGCTACCGTCGGGGACAACCGGTCCTGGTAGGGACGATCTCCATCGACGTCTCCGAAGCCTTGAGTGAAAAGCTGAGCAAGCGGGGGGTCAAGCACTCGGTCCTAAACGCCAAGAACCACAAGAAGGAAGCTGAAATCGTGGCCATGGCCGGGCAGAAAGGGGCTGTCACCATTTCCACCAACATGGCGGGCCGCGGGACAGACATCGTCTTGGGAGAGGGTGTTGTCGAACTGGGAGGGCTCCATATCCTCGGGACGGAGCGACATGAAAGCCGGCGAATCGACAACCAGCTTCGAGGTCGTTCCGGCAGGCAAGGGGATCCGGGTACATCGCGGTTTTATCTGGCCCTGGAGGATGATTTGCTCCGGATCTTCGGGGGTGAACGGATGGGCAAGTTCTGGGAATGGGGGGGCATGCAGGAGGGTGAACCCATCGAACATCCTTACATTTCCAAAGCCATCGAAAACGCTCAGAAGAAGGTGGAGGCTCATAACTTCGAGATTCGTAAGCAACTTCTGGAATATGACAACGTGATGAACCAGCAGAGGGAGGTCATCTATCGTCAGCGGCGGGAGACCCTCAGCGGTGAAAGCCTGAAAGGCAACATTATAGAGATGATCGGAGAAAAAGCCGCGGAAATCGCCACAACATATGCCGATGAAAAGGTGCCGTCCGAGGAATGGAACATCAAAGGCCTTCGGGAAGCGGTATTCAAGCAGTTCAATTTTCAACTCGATGTAGGCGATGAGACATTGGAGGGCGAAGATCCCGATGGGCTGGCTGAAACCATAACTAAGCGCGCGCTCGAAGTCTATGAGACGCGGGAAAAGGCCATAGGCGTCGAACAGTGTCGGGAATTGGAACGCATCGTTATGCTCCAGACCGTGGACCATCTATGGAAAGACCATCTGCTCAGCATGGACCATCTCAAAGAGGGGATCGGCCTTCGGGGATATGCCCAGCAGGATCCTCTATTGGTTTATAAGAAAGAGGGTTTCGGGATGTTTTCCGACATGATTTCCCGGGTCAAGGAAGAGACGCTTGGAATCCTGTTTCGTATTGAGATCGCACAACCGGAAAGTCTTTCGGAGCTGCAAAAGCCCAAGGAACAGATGCTTATTTATTCCGGCGGTGACGAAGGAGACCGAAAAGAACCGGTGCGACGGGATCAGAAAAAGGTAGGAAGAAACGATCCATGCCCGTGCGGCAGCGGTAAAAAATACAAGAAATGTTGTGGTCGCTAAAAAATATCGCTAGGTTTGGAGATTGATGAACTCATAAAAAGTCGAAAATTAGATGGCAAAGTAAAAAGTTCAAGTTCAAGGCGTCGCGAATCCCGTGTGATGAGGCGTACTTATCGTACGTCGAAATCGCAACGGGATGAAGCGCAACGCAGAAATTGGACTTTTTACGAAGCCATCAAGATTAATTTCAAGGCGTCGTAGGGCTTGATTTTTACAGTCTGCAACTTTATATTTCTAATATAAGCCCCTTTTAATGAAATGAGCCGATGAATCGTCATTTTAGGAGAAAAGATGAATGGGTGGATACGAACCCGGTGAAGAAGAAACCGCCCTTTCGGAGTCCGATGTTGAGACACGGGAGCCGGCTATGTATCGGGTACTCCTCCACAATGATGATTATACCACCATGGATTTCGTCGTTTTTATTCTAATGAGTGTTTTCAACAAGTCGATGGGAGATGCCACACGGATCATGCTGAATGTACACAAAATCGGTATCGGGATATGCGGAGTGTTCACCTTTGAGGTTGCGGAAACAAAAGTCCAAAAGGTTCATGCACTGGCGCATGAAAACGGTTTTCCGCTAAAATGCACCATGGAAAGAGAGTAAACCGATGATCAGCAAAGAATTGAGCGCGACGCTCGGTTTTGCCGTCAGTGAAGCCAAGAGAAGACGCCACGAGTATGTCTCCATCGAACATATCCTGTTTGCCATTCTTCATGATGAAAATGGGAAAGAAATCATTCAGAACTGCGGTGGAGACATCGGCAATCTTAAGCAACGCCTGAAGCGATTCTTCGATGAAAAGATGGCGACAGTTCCGGAGGAAAGCGATTACGTGCTCCAGCAGACGCTGGGATTCCAGAGAGTCATCCAGCGCGCAGTCAATCACGTGCGAAATGCCGAGAAACAGGAAGTGGAAATCGGTGACATTTTAGCCTCCATTTTTCTGGAAACCGATTCCTATGCGGCTTATTTCTTAGGACAGGAGGGGATCACCCGGCTGGACGTTCTCAACTCTATTACCCACGGCGTGCCCAAAGATCCGTTTGCGGACGTGATCGGAGGGTTTGTCAAAACCCAGAAGGCGGAAAAGAAAAAGGACGATCCCCTGGCGTTATTTACGGTCGACCTGATGGAGATGGCGGCAAAGGAAAAGCTCGATCCTCTCATCGGAAGGGAACGGGAACTGGAGCGGACCGTGCAGGTTCTCTGCCGCAGACGTAAGAATAACCCGATTTTCGTGGGAGATCCCGGTGTGGGGAAGACGGCCCTCGCAGAGGGACTGGCGCAGAAGATCCACAAGGGAGACATCCCGGACCTGTTGAAAAATGTCCAGATCTATTCGTTGGATATGGGGGCATTGCTGGCAGGGACCAAATTCCGTGGTGATTTCGAACAACGCCTTAAAGGAGTAATCGCCGAGCTGAAAAACAAGAAGAACGCCATTTTGTTCATCGATGAAATCCATACCATCGTCGGGGCCGGTGCCACATCCAGCGGCTCCATGGATGCGTCCAACATCCTCAAGCCGGTCTTTGCTACCGGCGAACTGAGATGCATCGGATCCACCACCTACGAGGAATATAAGAACCACTTTGAAAAAGACCGGGCCATGTCCCGCCGGTTCGAAAAGATCGAAGTTCCGGAACCCCCTGTTTCCGAAACCATTCAGATTTTAAAAGGGCTTAAATCCAGATATGAGGCCCATCACGGAATCGTCTATACGGATGCCGCCCTGAAGGCAGCGGTGGAACTGAGCGCCAAATATATCAATGACCGTTTCCTTCCGGACAAGGCCATCGATGTCATCGATGAGGCGGGAGCCGCAGTCCGCCTATCCGGTGGGGGCGCGTCCAGGAAAAATATCCATCCTTCCGACATCGAAAAGATCGTGGCCAAAATGGCCAAGATCCCCACAGTGAGTGTGTCCTCCAACGACAAGGCCCGCCTGGAGGAATTGGAGGGGCGACTGAAAGACAAGATCTTCGGACAGGATCCGGCCATTCATGCCATTGTGACCGCCATCAAGCGGGCTCGGGCCGGCTTGAGGACACCGGAAAAACCCATCGGGTCATTCCTTTTCACCGGGCCCACCGGTGTCGGCAAGACCGAGGTGGCCCGGCAGATCGCCATGAACCTGGGCATTCAATTTATTCGGTTCGACATGAGCGAATACATGGAAAAGCATACCGTCGCCCGGCTCATCGGTGCCCCGCCGGGATACATCGGTTTCGATCAGGCAGGACTCCTGACGGATGGCATCCGTAAACATCCCCACAGCGTGCTTCTGATGGACGAAATCGAAAAAGCCCACATGGACCTTTTCAACATCCTGCTCCAAGTACTGGATCATGCCACACTGACGGACAACAACGGGAAAAAGGCGGATTTCAGAAACGTCATCGTCATCATGACGTCCAATGCAGGGGCGCGAGAGATGAGTTCCATGACTATCGGATTCGGCGATCCCAAGGGCGACTTGAAAGCCAAGGGGAAAAAGGCCGTGGAAAGCTTTTTCAGCCCGGAATTTCGAAACCGTTTGGATGCCATCGTTCACTTCAGTGCGCTTTCCCTGGATATTGTGGAAAAGATCGTGGACAAATTTATGGATGAGCTGAACGATCAGCTGATTCCCAAGAAAGTCACTGTCTCCATGTCTCCGGATGTTCGGCGGTACCTGGCTCAAAAAGGGTATGACCCCACTTATGGGGCCAGGCCTTTGGCCCGGGTGATCCAGACGGAAATCAAAGATGTTTTGTCTGAACAGATCTTGTTCGGAAAGTTGGAAAAAGGAGGGAAGGTTGCCATTTATCTGAAAACGGATACGCTGCAATTTGAATTTACATAAAGGCCCTGTTTTTCAACTTCCGGGCAACCGAACGCTTCGATCCGTGCCCGTTTCCATAATCGCCGGCAACTGGTTTATGCTGAGTCCAGGCGGCCGGTCACACCGAAATGCCAATGGCTGTTTTTCTCCTTTCAGATAAACCGGTTTTTCCTCCGTCGTACCTTGCCCAGAGCAACGGTCTTCTGGCGGTAGGCGGCGATCTTAGCATTGAACGCCTGATTGCCGCCTATCGAAACGGGATCTTTCCATGGTACGGAGGAGGTGAACCTATCCTGTGGTGGTCTCCGGATCCCCGTCTGGTGCTTTTCCCGAAAAAGCTCCATATTTCAAGACGCCTCAAGCGGGTGCTTAAGAACGGACCTTTTACGGTAACCATGGATACGGCTTTCCGGGAGGTGATCACCGAATGCGGCCGGGTCCGTCTGGAAAGAGGGGGAGAGACTTGGATCGATCAAAACATGATCGAAGCTTATTGTCGCCTTCATGAATATGGATTTGCCCATTCGGTGGAAATTTGGAATGAGGACAAAATTTGCGGCGGTCTTTATGGTGTGGCGTTGGGAAGTAGCTTTTTCGGTGAATCCATGTTCAGTCGTATACCCAACGCATCGAAGGTGGCGCTGGTCTATCTTGTCGGTCAGCTTTTAAAATGGTCCTTTTCCATGATCGATTGCCAAACCACTACGACTTACCTGATACGCATGGGAGCCCAGCATATACCGCGCGGTCTATTTTTAGAGATTCTGGAAAAGTCCCTGAAAACTCCCACCCGGCCGGGAAAATGGAAAATTGATAAAGAAAAGGCGCTGCATTCGAAGAACGATTCGAAAATACTCTAACCTAAATTGAGCGATTATTTAAAACGATCAATTTAGGTCTAAGGAAAATGAACATGGAAACCGACTGTTTGTTTTGCAAGATTTCTTCCGGGAAGACGGATACGGAGTTTTTGCATGAAACCGATCGATTGGTGGTGTTCAGGGATATCCGCCCCCATGCCCCGGTTCACCTGCTGATCGTGCCCAAAAAGCATATTCGAAGCATCAATGATATGGAGGATGCGGATCGGGAGCTCCTTGCCGATTTAGTTTTAACAGCCAGGGAGATGGCCAGACGCCTTGAGATACACATGTCCGGATATAAACTGTTTTTTAATGTCGAGCGAGGGGGCGGGCAGGTGATTTTTCATCTTCATTTGCACCTGCTCGGCGGATGGCAGCAATAATGCGGGGGAGGAAAGATTTAAAGTCTTCTTGTTTTAAGCGTCTCGGCCAGACGGGTCGCTTCCTGGTTTTCAGGGATGCCGTTTCGACCGCCGTACTCCCGGCATGAAAGGGAGGCAACGGCAACAGAGAAACGTACCGTTTCATGAATGTTCAGACCCCGGGCGAGGGCAAGGGCAAATGCAGCATGAAAATTGTCTCCGGCTCCTGTCGTGTCTTTGACGGGCACTTTCGGTGCCGGGACATGGAACAGAGCATCATCTGAAATATAGAAGGCGCCCTTGGAACCTCGCGTCACGATCAATTCGCCTTTGATGCGGGCTTTAAAATAAAACATTTTTTCCGCAAATCCAAGCGCTTCGAAGCCGAGTTGTTCCGAATCCAGGAATGAAGAAGACGGTATGAAAAAATCGGCTTCAGCCATCATGGCCTCCATACCCTCTCGCCACCTTTCACAGTCATAAACGATTCGGGTGTTACCGGCCGTTTTGGGTTTTAGGCTTTTTGCCAGATAGGTCGTTTCCGGGTCCAACAGGAGTACCCTCGGCCTATGGGATAGGGCGGGCTTTATATCCATGATTTTAAGCCGAGGCAGCGCATTTCGCTCATAGATAATGGTTCTCTTGCCGCTGGATTGCGTTACGAAGATATAAGCCACCGGTGTTGTGCCGCCCTCCACGACATTGACCAGGGATGTGTCTACTCCGAAATCTTTCAATCGCTGCATGCAGAATCGACCCTCTGCGTCATTTCCCAACCTGCCGACATACAGAGTCTTTCCTCCGAGTCTTGCAATACAGGATGAAGCGGTTCCTCCCTGTCCCCCTCCTTCGATGATCTGAATGCGAGCGGCGCCTTGGTGTCCTCTTTAGGGAAAGTATCGACGACCGCGATATAATCCACACAACAGCGCCCCACAACGAGGACATCCGGTCTGTATTTCAAGGCTGGTTCTCCAGGGTTTTCGCCGGTTTTTCCAAAGGGTAATCTCGGATGCCGGTCACACCGATTTTGGGAGTGATTGAGATTCCTCGGAGTGTTGCTTATGGAATTGGCATGCCAATGAAGAGGTTACCGAAACGCAGGTGATGATATGTTCAGTAATATTTCTGAGTGTGGGCGAAGCCCGGTTGTGGTCCTTTCGGAGTTCTTTCGAGTCTATTACCTCCAGTTCCAGGTCTTTGGATCCAAATACTGAGGCGGCACCGGGTTCATGGCCCACATCCATGAAGGGAACACGGCCTAAAAAGTCATCGGTTTCAAGCAGAGCCAGGGGAACGAGACCCTGTTCCATACGTCGTATTATGGAAGCTGTTCCCTTTTTAATGAAGGCACCCCAATTATCATCTCCTTTCGGTAAGTCATAAGGGGTCCGCTGATTAAGGATAACCTCGGCCGGGTTTTCTCCAATAAAGATCTTTGCCGCATAATCGGTAACTTGCCTCAGCCGCTTATCCAGGCTGTTGACCAGGCGGCGATAGGACTGCGAACGCGCGTTAAAATCATCCAGACATTGTTGCGAATTAATGACCCCTAAAGTGACATTCGTCACAGCCGTGGCGCTGGCGCTCTTACCGATCCGGTAAATCTTAAAGTCGCCGGTCTTCCCAGGAAAGATCCGTTGGTGATGCGGATAATTTTCACTGGTCCCTTGGATGTAAACTTGCTGATTTCAATAATTCCATCCAAAACAACCCAGATCCATTGACCATGCTTGTTTTCGGTGACGATCTCCCGACCTTTTCTAAAATAGTCCTCGCCCGAAACATAGGAATAATCAATCAAAGGTCCCTTGACGATCGGGAGGGATGAGGCGCTTGGAGAATGGACGACGGGACCTTGTCTTTGGATAATGCCCTCATCAAGCAACGCAGACCCTCGAGAATAATATGCATCCTTCCCTCATGGATGGTCTTTCTCCCTCTGGAGAGGGGTTTCAAAGAAAAAAAACTCGGCCTCCGACCATCCGAAAAGGGAATGAATCGCCTCCAGTCCCGAAAACAATCCATTCACCGCATCAATAGGATTCCCGTTATGGAAATAGATGAAACCAGGAGTTTGGACGTATTTGCTTCTTAACTCGAGAATGCCGGTACTCCCGTTGGAACCTAAAACCTGCAGCAATTCCCCGAGATTTAAAAAATTAAAATCACCGGATAAAGAAGGTCGAGCATCCATCATGTTTAATCTCCGATAGTTCGAAATATATGGATTTTAAGAAAGTCGCATAAACAAATCAGCTTCATGATTTCCAATGGTATTTATAAGAAACTATATCAGTTTTCTAACCGTTGCGTAAATCCCAAAGCATGTTTCCCATAAAAAAGGAGAATTTTTTTAAGATTTG
>CAVTQK010000004.1:0-5207 GCA_963736855.1 uncultured delta proteobacterium | reverse complement strand
CTTCTTATCACAGACCTCCCATTTGTTGGGGTATTATTTCAAAATCACAGGATATCTACCTAATATGTTCCTTTAGAAATTTACTCCCCTGGTAAGAACAGAATTCTAGAATAGATTGTCACGTATGATGCAAAAAACCTAAGAGGTTGACCCCCTGACCTGCCCCAGTTGCCAAGCAAAAATGAGGACGGTCGCATTTAAGTGGATTTCCAAAAAGAACCAGTTTATTCCCCATCGGTAATATTATATTCAAAAAAAGGATAGGCTCCTCTAATTATTCCCTATCGGTAATAAAGCTATTGACAACGCCTATAGGGGCTATTATTATTCCCGAAAGGGAATGAAGGAGGAAACATTGAAAAACAAGGCAATCACGGCGGCGGATATCGGCATGGCCGTCAGAAAGAAGCGCAAGGAAGACGGTCTGACCCTGGCCGATGCGGCAGCCTTATGCGGTGTCGGGTACCGATTCATGTCCGATCTGGAAAACGGCAAAGAGACCGTGCAGGTCGGAAAGGTCCTACAGGTTCTGACGGCGCTGGGGCTCGACATGACCATCGAAGCAAGGAAGTGGCCGAATGAATAACCATCTCGCTAAAGACAATCCTGGCCTCGACGTCTATCTTCGGGAACAAAAGATCGGACGGCTCTGGCTGGATGAAAAAAGACGCTTTGTCTTTCAATACGATGCGGCATGGATCGACCAGCAAGGCGCTGTTCCGTTGTCGCTGCACCTCCCCCTGCGAGCAGAGCCATATCCTGACGATCTTTCCCGGCCTTTCTTTTCCAATCTCCTGCCGGAGGCGGAAATCAAACGGGTCATCGCGCGACGCCTGCAGATTTCCGAAAACAATGACTTTGCCATGCTGAACAGCATCGGGGGGGAATGCGCCGGTGCGGTATCCGTGCTGCCCTCGGGCGACACGCCCACCGTGAAACCCGGCTATCGGGAACTGAACGAAGAAGAATTGCACAAGATCATCATCGACCTTCCCCGAAGACCGCTGATGGCCGGTGTGGAAGGCATGCGTCTTTCCCTGGCCGGGGCGCAAAACAAGCTGCCGGTTTACATGGAAGACAACCGCATCTTCATCGCTTCGGGGAATGCGCCGAGCAGCCACATCCTGAAGCCGCCGATCAGGGATCTGGAGGATACGGTCGGGAATGAGGCTTTCTGCATGATGCTCGCGCAAAGCATGGGGCTGCCGGCGCCACCGGTGACGATCCACCAGGGTCTTGATCGGCTCTTCATCATCACCCGCTATGACCGCAGCCGGGACACGGACGGACGCCTGGTGCGTCTGCATCAGGAAGACTTCTGCCAGGCCCTGGGCTTTCTGCCTGAACAGAAATACGAAAGTGAAGGCGGCCCTTCTTTACCGCAGTGCTTTGCCCTCTTGCAGGAGAAAAGCATCCGGCCTGCCGCCGATCGCATGGCCCTTTTGCGCTGGACGATCTTCAATTTCCTGATCGGCAATGCCGACGCTCATGCCAAGAATCTGGCCATGCTTTTCACGGACCGAGGTCCTTGCCTCGCCCCATTTTACGATCTGATCTGCACGCAGGTCTATCCGGATCTGACGGAAAAACAGGCCATGAGGATTGGTGGGGAGAACCGACCGTCCTGGATCCAGCGGAAGCACTGGGATAGATTCGGCGAAGCCGTCGCGATCAAGTCCAGACTTGTGTTAAAGACCTTACAGGACATGAGCACGTCGGTCATGCCGGCAGCGCAAAAGCTGGCGGACGATTTTCAGAATAACTATGGAGCATTCCCGATCATCGGAAAAATCCTGGCGGTGATTGAGAAAAGGGCAAAGGCCGTCTGACGGTTACATATCCTCGATATCGATCAACTCTTCTTATCAAAGGTTTCCCTATTATTGAGATATCATTTAAGCATCTCAGGATATCAGCCTACTAACAGGCCATTTTTGTCAGCGTTTGCCAAATTTCGGAAACCCACGATCATTATTTAGAGCTTCTATTCGAGCACCAGCCCAACATATGGCATCGGCACGGATATTGCTGCTGAGATTTCTCAATTCGAATTCAAGGGCACTTACTCTTGCCCGCACCGGTTTAACGTGCGCGAAATCCCAAAATTCTCCATCTTACCAATTTGTCGAGGTCCATTTCGAGGCCTTCGAAGGCCTCTATGACGATCGATTATCGATACGGCGCCATTGAAGGCAATATTTTAATCTCATTCGATTTACGAGTATTACAAATGATAATTATCCGTTTTGGATTATCGGGATTTAACTCTCGTTATTTTGCTGCGATTAGCTTTTAGCTAACCACCAACCTTCGGTGGAGAACTTTATAATGATCCCGCTTACGCATCCTGCTCTGATAGATTATACTCTCCATGGTTCTGGAAGCAGCAACTTCAGCCCTTAGGATCTGATTCAACTTATGTAGCTCTTGATCTTCAGGGTTGTAGCCTTTAAATGAAATCATGAAGTCGAAATGCCCCCCATGCCTGTAAAGACGACCGGGCAGTGGATGATGGGCCCGGTTTCCAAGCATGACCCCGTACCTTAAGTAGGGATATACTGCTTTGTGGGCACCTGCCTTGTGACTGTAGGTGATGGCGTCATGGGTTGAGATCGAGCCGACTTTTGCCTCCATGACAACCCGAGGTTTCCATCCGCCGCCTTTCAATATTTCGATAACGGCAAGGTCCGTTTGAAATTCTGTGCTTTTTGTATCGGGGATTTCCCGACAGGCGATGATCTCATGACCGTAACTGAGTCTGAGCCCGCTTTTTACTTCAAGCGATTTAGACCGTCCAATCATTCCTGCCTGAAGATGATTTTTAATCTTTTCGACCCATTCAGCCTCGGTCATCCGTCTCCTCCATAACCTTAAAACGATCAACCTTGATTCAACACTCGTGGGGAAGGGATTTGAAGTCCAAATTCAAAGCACCGCAGACCCTTTGCCAGGTGGTGACACCCAGAAAACATTCTGCGATCATCCCCCTTTCATCTGCCGACCGGTGCGGTAAGCTCAAATTTACAGAGCTTGCTGAAAATGTGTCCCGGGAAAAAAGCACCCATTCAGCGGGTATGCCACCATCCGCATTTCCCTCTACGATGAAAAACCCGTAAACGCTTTTTTCTTTCCTTATTTCCCACGCGCAATCGATATGCCTGAGCATCTGATGGCGAACAGGCATCCACGAAGTGGATGTTGTGGGGCCGGGCTCGGTGCGCTTGCCTTCGACAACGACGATGGCTCGGTCGGTTTCAAGGTACACATCCGGCTGGCTCAAACCCTCCAGTACATACCACTCCCTGGGAGGAGGATCGGTTTTCAGGGTGTCAAGGGCTTTCTGAATCGTCACCGGGTTGCGCTTCAGCAATTCCTTTCGGTCATGTGAGCCATCAACAGCTTTTGCATTGTAGCCAGATAAACTCTTTGAGGGAGGGTTTTCCACGAGCCACCTGAGAAGGGATACGGGTGGAAACAGCTTCTTTTCACGTTTCCCCCAACCATACGTGGTTCCCTTATCACCGGGCAGAATCCTGTATGTCGCCCCGGCAGGCGATTTGCCTTTGCCGTATTCCGGAAGGCTTAACAGTTCGTGAATCCACATTTTTCCTGTCGAGTCTTTCTTATGAAGACGATCGAAAACAGGTTCCACCCGTGTCTTTGATGAATCAAATTTTCCCATGAGATTTCCCCGGCTGACGGATTCGATTTTATGATGATCTATTGCGTCAGGGCAGGTCGATGCCCCTTTCTATTTGCAGTACAAAGCTGAAAATCTTTGAACGATACCACGCAGGCGATCATCCAGAATCTCGTAGACACGGTCAGCAATGCGATGAGGCACCCCCCCGTAATATGCCTGGGCGATCCCGCCGGTGATGCATGCAAGCGTGTCCGCGTCCCCGCCGAGGGAAATAGCATTCCGGATCGCGTCCTCGAAATCGGTGGAATCGATAAAGGCCCGAATTGCCTGGGGGATGGTGTTCTGTGAGGCTTCCGTAAAAGTATAGGAAGGGCGGATCTCATCCACATGCCGACCGAGGTCATAGCCGAAACGGGATTTGACATATTCCCTGATTTGGTCTTTGGTCGACCCGGTTCGCGCCAAAAAGACAGCCGCTGCAGTCGCCTGACCTCCCTTAATCCCTTCCGGGTGGTTGTGCGTGACGGCGGTGAACTCCTTCGACTTAGCCAGCACCGTATCGAGGTCATCATAGGCGAAGCCGACGGGGCTGACCCTCATGGCCGCTCCGTTGCCCCAGCTGTTGTATGGCGCAGATGATGCGCTTTGCGCCCAGCGATGGAAAGACCCGCCGTACCCGCGATCGGGATAATCAATGTAATAGCGCTTCAGATTCTCTGCATAGGGAATTCCGGACAGAATGGAATCCTCCAGGGCGACAGTTAAAACCGTATCATCAGTGAACATACAGTTCCGGGAAAAGAGAGGAAAATCCTTGGTCTTAATAGGGCTCCACTCATATACGGAGCCGATAATATCCCCGGCAATGGCGCCGATCATCGTCCTTTTTTTTCACAAGGGTACAGCGATCTGGAAGTTTGTTTCATGTCAAAAGCTTATGATCCAAATTCAGATATCAGCGATGGATCGTTCTGAGCCGGAGAATTGACATCCTTGGACACCGGGTGATGTTCAAAATCCAGATACCGGTTTTCTATGATTCGTTGAATATTAACCGGATCCTTGATGGAAACATCAAGCCATTTCTCATACGCGGAGGGTTTGAGTATGACGGGCAACCGATGATGGATCGGTCTGATCGACTCTGATGCCTCAGTGGTCAGGATCGTGCAGGATCGATATTCCTCGGCAAGCTTATCTTCCCCGGACCTCCAAATCTCCCACAGGCCAGCAAAATCAAACGGGCCCTTTTGACCGCGGGGTTTAATGAACACCGGCTGTTTATTCCCCCTTGTGCCTTGCCATTCAAAAAATCCGTCATTTATGATCAAACAGCGACGGTTTTTGAAAGCGTTTCTGAATGCCGGTTTTTCTGAAACGGTTTCGGAGCGGGCGTTGATCATCCGGTTTCCAATGGATGGGTCTTTCGCCCAGGGAGGAACCAATCCCCAATGCATAAATGTTAAGAGACGATCAGATCCCTTTTTGATAACGACGACCAGCTTCTGTTGGGGTGCAATATTAAAGGACGCTTGGATCCGGTCCGTTTCAACCGTGTCCACAA
>CAVTQK010000003.1:0-51336 GCA_963736855.1 uncultured delta proteobacterium | reverse complement strand
CAAACGAGAACTTATAACGGGGCCTCCTTTGCGCAGTTGCGGTGAATCTATTTTTGGTTCAGATCAGCCGCGCTTCCGGATATATTCCAACAGGTAACCCATGCCCATAAAAAAGACGGCCAAGCCGATAATCCAGGAGTAAGAGGTTCGTTGAAAAAATAGGCGACTCATAATAATGGCCAAACCCAGACTTAAAACGGCCCGGATCAAAAATTTTATCGCAGGGGACATGGGTTAACTCCTCTAATCTGTTTTTCCAATACTTTCATGCGTCACTCGTGATGGTTTCGCAAAAAGTCGTCGAAAGCCCGATTACGTCATTCCCGTGAAAACGGGAATCCAGGTTCTTTGGCCTGGTTCCCGGCTTCCGTCACTTTTTTCCCTCTTCAACCAGTCTCTTCCGCAGCCAGTCCAGGGCCATGACCGCCACCCGATCGGGCAGGGTATCGGAGAATCCGCCAATTTTATGAGAATAGCTTTCTTCCTTTGTTCCGGCCAGGCCCAGGTAAAGCACCTGGTCGACCTTCCACTTCTTCCACCAAAACAGCCAATCCCCAATCGCTTTTGAGAAAAGAGCGGATCTCCCGGGCCTGAGTTAAGGCCTTTTCCTCCCCTACAACCGGGAGGGATCAAGAGGCCGGTCTTCTTCCTGAGGAATCACCCAGCCTCCTTTAAAAAAACGGTCTCCTCGGTTGGAAGCCCTGGCTGATCCGGCCGGCCGTGAAGGTTTCCACTAATCCCAGATGGATCCTTTTTTGTTCTCCAACAGTCCGGCTACCACCCCTTCCAGGGTTTCTTCTCCCTCCCCGAAGATCAATGAACCCAAACGCTGCCGGATCTGTGCTTCCATCCCAGCAATCAGAGACGATGTTTCCTGGGGGTCCTTCCCTCGGGCCGTCAAGGAGATCCGGATTTCTCCCGGGGATGACAACAGCCCGATAACCGGGTTTTGGCTGCTCCGAATCAGATCCCCGATCTGCTCATCCACCCGGCTTTCGCCCAGGCCGCAGAGTTTTAATACCTTGGTTTCAATCAGACCCCTCTTCCGGCCCAGGGCCTGGCTCAAAAAGGGTTGAACCGTATCCACAAACATGCGTTTCAATTCCCGGGGGACTCCGGGCAGGGCGGCAATGATAGGCCCCGGTTCGGTTTTCAAAATAAAGCCGGGGGCCGTTCCCTGAAGGTTGGGAATCGTTCGTGCACCGGCCGGAATGAGGGCCTGTTTCCGATTATTGGGGGCCATCATAAAACCGGCCTGGTCGAAAAAGCTTTTGATGAGGGCAAACAATCTGGGGTGAAAGATCAGTTTTTTTCCGGTTACCTCGGAAATCACTTCCCGCGTCAAATCGTCTTCGGTGGGGCCGATGCCTCCGCTGGTGATAATAATGCTCGAGCGTTTCAGGGCTTGACGGAGAACGGAGCGCATTCGCTTTCGATCGTCTCCGACCATGGTTTGGAAGATGACCTCGATCCCGATTTCACTCAATTTGGAGGCCAGATAGGAGGTGTTGGTATCCACGATCCGGCCCAGCAGCAGTTCCGACCCGATGGCGATGATTTCAGCCTGGTTTTCTTTCATTTTTTTCTTCCCCTTCCGGTCATTTTCTGGAAAACCAAACCGCCATCCTCCAAGACGGGAGAGCCTTTCTCATAAAAACATCCCCCCAACTGAAAAAGCCCGGACTAAGAACCCCTGGCCCGGGCTTTTCCCTTTTAATCATTCTTTGAATTGATGCCCAAACCCTAACCCTCTTTCTTCGGCCTTTCCAGGCCCTTGACGACCTGGGAGCGGATCAGCCGGGGCAGCATCAGGTGGTGATGGGGACAGATGGATTTGGGATTCTGATAAACGCTGTTGGTAAAAGCCACCAGATACCTTCGCAGTTCTTCGTAGCGCACCACCTCATCCACAAAGCCCCGCTTGGCGCAGTAAACGGGCCGGGACTGGTCATAGTACTGCTGGGCCAGGGCATTCATCTTGTCGATCACCGGCTGCAGGGGGTTTCCGGAATCCTTCTCTTTTACCAGCCTGCGGGAGAAGGAAGCCGCCGCAGGCCGTCTCCCCGTGCATGACGTAAATCTCGGTCGTGGCCGTGCCCAGGGTAAAGGCATTATGGTTGTTGGCCGTGGGGCCCCCCATGACGTAATGGGCTGCAGCCGTGCCTTTTCGCAAGACCACCAGCATCATGGGCACATCCGTCTGCTCGATGGAGTAGATCAGGGACTGCCCCAGACCGAGCAGTTCCGCTTTCTCGGCAATATCGCCCACATCAATCCCGGAGGTATCCTGAAACCAGATGATCGGCACCCGGTCGCGCCCGCACTGGGTGACGAATTCGTTCATCTTGATCAGGCCCTGGCGATAAAGCTTGCCGCCGATCCCGATATATTCGTTGGTATATTCCGGATAATTGGCCCCCAAAAATCCCTGACGGTTGCCGATGACCCCCATCAGGAATCCGTCCACCTTGACCAGGCCGGTATAGACCTCGGGCCCATAACCAGGCCGAAACTCCAGGTGCTCGCTGCCATCCACCAGGCGGGCCAGGAAATTGTCGAAGTCGTAAACGGCCTTCTGGTTGAAGGCCATGATGGAAGGCAGATCGGCCAGGGGATATTTGGGCTCCGCCGGTTGGGCCACCCGAAAAAAGCGGGGATGGTAAGCCGGCATCTCGGCCATATATTCCTTTAAGGCCTCCAGGACCTGGGTCTCTTCTTCAAAGACGGCCCGGAAAAATCCCGTGGAATCATAATGAATTTTGACGCTTCCCGGAGGGACCTGCTTAAAGTGGCGCGTGGCCTCAATGATCTGCTCGGCCCCGGCTTCGTCAAAAAAACCTTTGGGGCTCATGCCGCTGACGATCCCCCCTCCGCCCACGGCGATGTTGCAGTTTTTGTGAGCCAAAAGGATGGTCGGGCTGATGCCCTGATAACCCCCGCCGGCCGGATTGGTTCCGTAGATGCCGGCCAAAACCGGGATGCCTAATTTCTCCAATTCGGCATGACGGAAAAAGGTGGTGCCGTTGCCCCGGCGGTCGGCATAGACCTCCTGCTGCTCGGTCAGTTTGACGCCGGAACAATTGACCAGCCAGACCAGAGGTACATGAAGCCGCTTGGCCAGGTCCGTCACCCGGAGTTGATTCTCCGACTGGCCGGCGATCCAGGCCCCGGCCATGACCTTGTTGTCGAATCCGATCAGGACGCACCACTTGCCGCTGATCCTGGCCAGTCCGTCAATGACACCGGTAGTGCCCTCTTCATTATCCCTGGGGTTGTACAAGGTATGCAGGGGACAAAAATGCCCGGGATCCACCAGATACTCGATTCGATCCCAAATGGTCATCTCGCCCCGTTGGCGAATTTTTTCAGCCGGAAGCCCGGCCTTTTTGACACGCTCCACCTCGGCCTCGACTTCCTTCATAACCGCTTCGATCTGGGCCCGGTTTTCGGCCATTTTTTCAATCTGAGCCGGTTTGAGCGGTTTGCCCAGATCATCCATCTTTTCAAAATAAGATCGCATGCCTTCTCCTTCCTGAATAATGAGCTCAATAGCTCAAAGCTGTAAGCTGATAGTAAAATAATTTCTCTTTATCGCTGTTGCCTATAGCCCCTTGACCTATAGCTATCAGCTTCTGGATTATTTATTCGCTTTCCGGATGCCCAGTTGATCCTGGGCGATGATCCATTTACAGATATTAGCCGATCCTTCCACCATAAAATAGGTCGGGGCATCGCGGTAATACCGGGCCACCGGATATTCCGTGGAATAGCCGTAGGCACCCAGGATCCGCATGGCATAATTAGCGGCTTTGGAGGCTACTTCGCCGGCCTGGTATTTGGCCATGGCCACTTCCAGGTTGTTGTTCAGGTTGCCTTTGTCCTTCTGCCAGGCCGCCTTATAGACCAGCAAACGGGCGGCCTCGATTTCAACCACCAGTTGGGCCACCAGGTCCTGATTCATCTGAAAGGTGCCGATCGGCTTGCCGAACTGTTCCCGTTCGTTGCAGTATTTGGTAATCGAATCCAGACAGGCCTGGGCCAACCCGACCCCTCCGGCAGCGGCCGACAAGACGGGTCTGGTTCAGGGACCCGAAGACGATCTTGGCCCCGTCGCCCGGCTTTCCCAGGATATTGCCCTTGGGCACCCGGGTGTCTTCCAGATAGAGTTCACCGGTCGGGGAAGAACGGGAGCCCATCTTATCCAGGTCCGTGGTGGAAATGCCGTTGAAGTTCCTGGGCTCGATCACAAAAGCGGAGAGGCCTTTGCCTCCGGCCGAACGATCGGTGAAGGCATAATAAATCAGGACCTGGGCGATGCTGGCATTGGAGATCCAGGTCTTGGACCCGTTCAGGAGCCAATGATCCCCTTTGTCCTCGGCCTGGGATTTCAGGGCCATGACATCCGATCCGGCATTGGGTTCGGTGATGCCGAAGCCGCCCAGGTACTCGCCATTGACCAGCTTGGGGATGTATTTCCTTTTTAATTCTTCGCTGCCGTAGCGGAAGATGGTGAAGGCGCAGCCCAGGGCCTCCATATTGATCTGAACCCTCAAAGAACTGGAGGCCCGGGCGATCTCTTCGGTAATGATCATGGTGGCCAGCCAGCCCATGTTGTTGCCGCCGTATTCTTCCGGGATGACGGTGCCGAAAAGGCCCAACTCGGCCATGGGTTTGATGACCTCCTGGTAGGGGAAGTAATGTTCCTCATCCCACTTGTCGGCAAAGGGGGCGATTTTTTCGGCCGCAAAATCCCGGACCATGTCCCGGACGGCCTGCAGTTCTTCCGATAATTCAAAGTCCATGAGTGACCTCCTTGTATTAGCTCATAGCTGATAGCTCAAAGCCTATAGCACTAAACCTTCATCCCATAAAAAACAGTCATGGTTTTGCTGACCGCTGATAGCTGTTCGCTTGTCAATCCAATATGATATTTTTTGAGACAATCATCCGCTGGATCTGATTGCTCCCGTCAAAGATCTGAACGGCCTTGGCATCGCGCATCATCCGCTCCACCGGCGATCCCTTCAGATAGCCGGCCCCGCCGAAGATTTGAACGGCATCGATGGTCACCTGCATGGCCACATCCGAGGCCTGACACTTGCACATGGAGACCAGGGTCTCGAGGTCATGAAAGGTCCCCTCCCTGGAATCGATCAGGGCCGCCGTCCGGAAGATCAGGGATTTGACGGCCTCGATGGCCATCTTCATGTCGGCCAGCATGAAACGGATGGCCTGGAACGAGGCGATCCGCCGTTTAAACTGGGTTCGGGTCCTGGCAAAATTCAAGGCCGCCTCATAGGCCCCTTCGGCGATACCCAGGGCCAGTGAGGCCGCGCCCCAGACCCGCATGACATTGGCATGCCGGGAAAGAACCTTCCAGCCTTCCCCTTCTTTCAAGAGGAGATTCTCCCGGGGGATGCGGGCATCCTGGAAAAACATTTCGGAAGTCACCGACCCGCCCAGACCCATTTTCCTTTCCTTTTTCCCGAAGGACAAGCCGGGGGTCTCCCGGGGAACGATCAAAGCGCTGACACCGGCGGTCCGCTTGCCGGGACCGGTTCGGACAAAGACCAGATAAAAATGGGCATGGGGGCCCAGAGTAATATAGCTCTTGGTGCCGTTTACAATATAGGTCCCTTCTTCCAGGACGGCCCGGGTCTGCAGGGAACCGGCATCGGACCCATAATTGGGTTCCGTCAGACAGAAGCCGCAGAGCTTATCGCCGGCGGCCATGGCCGAAAAAAATCGTTTTTTCTGCTCCTCGGTCCCTACCTCCCGGATGGTCCGGATAACGGCCTGGGTCGGGAAGACCAGCAGGGCCGAGGCCGCCGAGGCCTTGGAGATCTCTTCGATAACCAGGCAGAGGGTGGTGGCATCGGCTTCCTTTCCTCCGAATTCCGTCGGCAGGGAAAGCTTCAGCAGCCCGGCCTCCTTAAAGGCCTGGTAACTGCTTTCGGGGAACTCATCCCGGGCATCAATCTCCACCGCCCGGGGGGTGATGGCTGAAGCCACCAGGCTCCGGACCTTCTCCCGGACTTCCCGTTGAGAGGCCGTCAAATGGAGAAACATGGGTCCTACTCCGGTTTACGCCCCACAATCAGGGCAATACCCTGCCCGCCGCCGATGCACATCGTGGCTAATCCATATTTTGAGTCCCGGCGCCCCATTTCATAAAGCAACTTAACCAGCAGGCAGCCTCCGGAAGCCGATATGGGATGGCCCAGGGCAATGGCCCCGCCGTTGACATTCACTTTGGCCGGATCCATCCCCAATTCTTTTAGACAGACCACGGCCTGGGAGGCGAAGGCCTCATTCAGTTCAATCAGGTCCATATCCTTAATGGACAGGCCGGCTTTTTGTAAGGCCTTCCGGGTAGCCGGGATCGGCCCGATCCCCATCAGGGAAGGTTCCACCCCGACTGAGGCATAGCTTACGATATGGGCCAGCGGTTTCAAACCCAGGGCTTGGGCTTTATCCAGGGACATGACCATCAGGGCCGAAGCCCCGTCATTCATGCCGCTGGAATTGCCGGCGGTCACCGTCCCTTCCTTTTTAAAGGCCGGCGGAAGTTGGGCCAGCATCTCCGCGGTGGTTCCCAAACGGGGATGTTCATCGGTAGCAAAAATCAGGGGGGCCTTCTTTTTTTGGGGTATCTCCACCGGTACGATTTCGTCCTTGAATTTTCCGGCTTTGATCGCCGCTTCGGCTTTTTGTTGACTAAGAAGGGCCAGTTCGTCCTGCTCCTCGCGGGAGACCTTATATTTCACGGCCACGTTCTCAGCCGTTTCACCCATGGTATTGCCCGAGAGGGGATCAAACAGGATCAATTGATCCATGAGCTGCCCGTGGCCCAGGCGGTATCCCCAGCGGGCATTTTTAAGGAGATAGGCAGCCCGGCTCATGGATTCCATGCCCCCGGCCAGGATACTCTCGGCTTCCCCGGATCGAATGATCTGGCAGGCCAGCGAAACGGCCCTGAGGCTTCCGCCGCAGGCCTTGGTAATGGTGAATTGCGGCGTTTCTATAGGCACCCCGCCTTTTACAGCCACCACCCGAGCCGAATTGATGGGCAACTCTCCGGTCCGATACCCTGAAGCAAAAACGACCTCCTCCACCTGGTCTCCGGTCAGACCGGCCCTTTGGATGGCCTCCCGGATGACCAAGGCCCCCAGGTCCATATCACTGACCTCTTTCAGGCTTCCGCCAAAACGGCCGATAGCCGTCCGAACTCCGCTGACAATAACCACTTCTCGCATTGGATCCTCCTTTTTCCCTTTCTCAGCCCCTTCCCCGGCCCGGAAAAGACCTGGAAGAAGGACCTGAAGGGTAGCTAAAAACAGGGTAACTATCCTAAAAAATTAACCCTTTTGTCAATACCTTTTTACCCCTTTGTCTTTCCCTATCTCCCGGGAAGCCGATAATCAGGCCCTTTCGGATCAGGGATTGTCTTCCGGAGAATCAGTCGGGCTTAAAACCCCTTTGTCCAAAAAAATGAGTTTATGGGCCGTCCGGGCCGCCCGGGGGTCGTGGGTGACCATAATAATGGTTTTCTTGAAGTCCTGATTCAGGTCTTCCATCAATTGCAGGATATCTCGGGCCGAATCCTTATCCAGGTCCCCGGTGGGTTCATCGGCTACAATAATGGTCGGATCGGTAATGATGGCCCGGGCTATGGCGACCCGTTGCTGTTGTCCGCCGGAAAGCTCTTTGGGATAATGCTCCCGGCGATCCTCCAGGCCTACGATCCGAAGGGCGGTTTCCACATGCCGGCGACGTTCCCGTCTGGGAAGGGAGGTCAAGAGCAACGGCAGTTCCACATTTTCAAAAGCCGTTAAGACCGGGATCAGGTTATAGAACTGGAAAATGAAGCCGATGTGGCGGGAACGCCACTCGGCCAGTTCCATCTCTTCCAGGATCGTGATGTCCGTGCCGGCCACCCGGATCGTCCCTTGATCGGCCTGATCGATCCCGGCAATCAGGTTGAGCAGGGTGGTTTTGCCGGATCCGGAGGGGCCCATCAGGGCGATAAATTCCCCTTCGGGGATGGTCAGGGAAATATCCTGCAGGACCGGGATCTCCTGGTTTCCCCGGTAATAGGATTTGGTCAAATGTTTGATTTCGACCAGGGTCTGGGCAATTCCTGAGCGTTGTCCCCCTGATCATACTTGCCTGACCGGCCTTTCTTCCTGAACGCAGGGTCCCATAATCGCACCAGGGAACGCAGAAAACAGATCCGGGCACTGAGGGGATCGGGCCTGGCAAAGGCTGCGGCCATGGTCGATGACCTGGTGGGAAAAGTCAATCCATTTCTCCCGGGGGATCAAAGGCATCAGGGCCGATTCGATCTTGACCGGATCCTTTTCCCGGGTCAGCCCCAGGCGCTGGGAAATCCGGGCCACATGGGTGTCAACCACAATCCCCGGGATGCCGAAGGCATTCCCCAGGACTACGTTGGCCGTTTTACGGCCGATACCCGGCAGGGCCACCAGCTCCTCCATGGTCCGGGGCACTTCACCCTGGTGTCTCTGCAACAATTCCCGGCAGCAGGCCTGAATATGTTTGGCCTTATTATGATAAAAGCCGGTGGAGCGGATGTCCGCTTCCAGGTTCGGAGAGCGCGGCTTGCGCATAGTCTTGGGCCGTCCGATACTTTTTAAACAGGATCTTGGTGACTTCGTTGACCCGCTGGTCGGTGCATTGGGCTGAAAGGATGGTGGCGATCAGTATTTCCAGCGGGGTCCGGAAATGGAGGGCGGTCCGGGACTGGGGGTAATGCCGATTCAGTTCTTTTAAGATATTGGCGATCTTTGTTTTATCGTTCATGCCCTTTTCCTCTTCCTATCCTCAAGAAAGGCCGCCACGTCATCCTGGCCTTGGGTATTAAAGATATCCTCCCGGGTCAACCAGCCTTTCCGGGCGATGCCCACCCCCAGGGAGAGGTCCTGCAGACCCTCCAGGTGATGGGCATCGGTATTGATAACGATTTTAAGGCCCAGTTGTTTGGCTTGTTTCATCAGACGCCAGTCCAGATCCAGACGATGGGGGTTGGCATTCAATTCGATTAATACCCCGTGTCGGGCCGCAGCCTTAAGGACCAGCTCCATAGTGACCGGGTAAGGGTCCCGGGCCAGCAGCAATCGTCCGGTAGGATGCCCTAAGATCGTGGTAAAGGGATTCTCAATGGCCCGGATGATACGCTGAGTCATTTCAGCCTCGGTCATAGTAAAGCGGGAATGGACCGAAGCAATCACGAAATCAAAAGCCGCCAATTCCGCCTGGCTGTAGTCCAGCGAACCATCGGGAAGGATATCGGATTCGATCCCCCAGAAGAGACGAACCTGGTCCTGTTTCCGGTTCCAAAGGGCGATTTCAGCCTTCTGTTCTTTCAACTGCTCCGGTTTCAGCCCCCCGGCATAGGCAGCCGTTTGGCTGTGATCGGATATGCCGAGGTAATGCAGGCCCTGCTTCTGGGCCGCCTGAATCCATTGAGACAGGCTGGGGGTGCCGTCGCTTAAAAGGGTATGGAGATGAAACGTCCCTTGAATATCCCGGTCCTCGACCAGGACCGGCAGGGTCCCCGCTTCGGCGGCCTCGATTTCACCCCAATCCTCCCGGAGTTCCGGGGCAATAAAAGAAAGTCCCAGGCCTTGGTAGATTTCGGACTCGCTCTGGCAGGGAATCAGACGGTTTCCCTGGAACAGGCCGTACTCATTGAGCTTGAAACCTAAACCCTTGGCCCGGGTGCGCAGCCGGGTATGGTGTTCTTTGCTCCCGGTAAAATGATGCAGGGCAAAGGGAAAGAGGTCCGGACCCACCACCCGGAGATCGGCCTGAATGCCTGTCTTGAGCAGGACCGAGGATTTGGTAGGCCCCTGGGCAATGACCTGCTCCACCAAGGGCAGGCTGCTGAAATAGGCCGTTAAGGCCTCGGGCCGGCTGCTTTCAGCCACCAGATCGATATCCTTGACCGTTTCCTTTTTACGCCGCAAGCTGCCGGCCAGAGAGGCCCGGAGGGTTTCCGGGTGATTGCGGATCTCCTCCAAAAGGGCCTGGGCCAGAGGATAAATCTCCCCGTAGAGAAACCGGCTCTTGAAGCGTTTGACCTGCTCGATCGCCCGGAGGATATTATCCTGGGACTTCTTCCCAAAGCCGGGCAGGGTCAGGAGGCGATTTTCATGGCAGGCATATTCCAACTCCCCCAGGTTCCTGATCCCCAGCCGGGCCACCAATTCCTTTACTTTTTTGGGGCCCAGCCCGGGGACGCGAAGCATCTCCCGGAGTTCCAGGGGGAAGCGGCTTTTAAGGTCCTCCCATAAGGGCGTGGACCCTTCCCGGACCAACTGGGTGATCTGTTCGGATAGGGTCGCTCCGATCCCTTTCAGCTTGGGGAGGGCGCCGCTGCGGATTAGTTCCGCCGCTTCCAGGTCCTGGGATTCAATAATCCGGGCCCCTTGGGCATAGGCCCGGATCTTAAAAGGGTTCTCCCCGGCCAGTTCCAACAGCTCGGCCATCTCGGACAGGATCTGGGCCACTTCTTTATTGTTCATAAAATAGATTCTAAAGGATGATGATTTTTTTGATGGCCTTTATCACTTCCTCCGGTTCATCAATGACCTGGATCAGGTCCATGTCTTCCGGAGAGATCATGCATTCCGGGCAGACCACCTTGCGCATCCAGTCCAGCAGCCCTTTCCAGTAAGCCCGGTTCACCAGTATGACGGGGAACGGTTTGATGCGCCGGGTCTGGATCAGGGTAATGGCCTCGGTTAATTCATCGAGGGTCCCGAATCCGCCGGGCAGGATTACATAGGCCACGGCATATTTCACGAACATCACTTTGCGGATGAAGAAATAGCGAAAATTCAGGCGCACGTTGGCATAGGGATTGGGTTTCTGCTCGTAGGGAAGCTGGATGTTCAGGCCCACCGACTTGCCGCCGGCTTCGGCTGCCCCCTTGTTGGCAGCTTCCATAACGCCCGGCCCTCCCCCGGAGATGACGTTAAATCCATTTTCGACCAAAAGGCGGGCAATGGTAAGCGCCTGTTCGTAGGAAGGATCACCGGGGCGAACCCGGGCCGATCCGAACATGGAGACAGCCGGATAAATCTTGGACAGGTCTTCAAAACCATCCACAAATTCGGCCAGGATGCGAAACAAACGCCAGGTATCCTTGATGGTCAGTTCATCAATGACATATTGATGTTCATGGGAATCGCTTTTAAAATCCATGGATCAATCCTTCCCGGTCAAGCGCTGCCTACTTTTTCATTGTAATCTTAACCCCCTGCTTATATTATTTGACCACCCCTGTCAAGATGTAGGTTGGTTTGGAACCCCTGAAGGCTCTCCCTTAGGACTGGGGCAGAGCCGGATGGGAAGAAGGAGAAGAAAGGAAATTATCTTATGCAAGTGACCTGTTTAGGCGCTGCCCGGACGGTAACCGGTTCCTGTTTTTTAATTGAAAACGATCGCATCCGCTTTTTGGTTGATTGCGGGATGTTTCAGGGCGGCAAGGAAATCGAAAAAAGAAATCACGCCTTGGGACGCTACCGGCCCCAGGAACTGAAATATATCCTTTTGACCCATGCCCATATCGATCACTCCGGTCTCATCCCCAAGGCGGTCAAGGAAGGCTTTAGAGGCAAGATCATCTGCACCCAGGCCACCTTTGAGCTCTGCCGGATCATGCTGCGCGACAGCGCCCATATCCAGGAAAACGAAGCCGAATGGCAGAGCCGGAAGAATGTCCGTTCCGGGCAGAAACCGGTCGAACCGTTATATACCATGGAAGATGCCGAGCGGAGTCTGACCTTGTTTCAGCCCCTGGATCCGGGGGATTGCTTCAAATCTGAGCCCGGATATCCAGGTCTGTTTTCGCAACGCCGGCCATATCCTGGGTTCGGCCTTCCTGGAGATTATTTTTCAGGAAAAGGGCTTGGCCGGCAAATGTGTTTTTTCGGGTGATATCGGACGCCAGGAGGCCATGATCGTTCCTGATCCGGATATCATCGAGGAAGCCGATTTTTTGTTCGTGGAATCCACCTATGGGGATCGGCAGCACAAGTCTTTGGAAGAAAGCAAAGCCGAATTGCTGGCCGCCATTCAGGAGGGGATCAAGTACGGCGAAAAGATCATCATCCCGGCCTTTGCCGTGGAACGGACTCAGGAAGTCCTATACGTCATCAATGAATTTCAGCATCAGGGTCTGATTCCTTCTCTTCCGGTCTTCGTGGACAGCCCTTTGGCCATATCGGCCACGGAGATTTTCAGAAAGTTCCCGGAATACCTGGACGGTGAAACCTCCCGGCTTATCGCCCAGGGAATCAACCCCCTGGATCTCCCCAATTTGATTTTTTCCCGGACCGCCGAAGAATCGATGGCCATCAATCGCCAGGAAGGGTCGGCGATCATCATAGCCGCCAGCGGCATGTGTGATGCCGGAAGGATCAAACACCATCTCAAGCACAACCTCTGGAGGCCGGGAGCCCAGATCGTCATCATCGGCTTCCAGGCCCAGGGGACCTTGGGCCGCTCCATCGTCGATGGGGCCAGGAAAGTGCGGCTCTTCCGGGAGGAAGTGGCCGTGCGGGCCAAGGTGCATACCATCGGCGGTTTTTCGGCCCATGCCGATCAAAAGGAATTGGTAACCTGGATCGGCCACTTTAAGAATCCGAAACTCAGAGTCTTTGTCATCCACGGTGAAGAAACGGCCAGCCTGGCCCTGGCCCAGACCCTTCAAAAAGCCTTTCCCTTCCAGGTGGCTGTGCCCCGCTGGCTGGAAACCATCGCCTTGACTCCTCCGGCCGTAAGACCGGCGGAGCTGACTCCGGAAGCGGAAGATGTCCTGGCCCTCTTGGCTGCCTTGGAAGAACGCCTGCAGTCCTTCAAGGGCTATCTGGCGGGGGTCACCGGTCTCAAGAAAGGAAAACTCCGGGAGATCCGGAACCTCCTGAAGAAGACCGACAAGGACTTTGAAGGAATGATGAAATGAGATAACCATCGAGCCCCTCCTGGCGGTCTTTAAGAGTCAGGCGTCATTAATTCACCTTAAATATTAAATCACCCCAATTTAGGCTTGATTGAATTTCCAAAGGTCTCGTAGCCAACCGGCCCGAATTTCTAAGTGGTGGAGCCGGGCATTCATCGAAATCCTATGGTGTGCTGTTTCTAAACCACTTAAGACTTCCTGCGTCGGCTGCCGCGTTTTGCGAAATCCTTAATTAAGATAAATCCTCTCAATGGATTCTAAAATCAAGTATTTAGGACAATCTTAATTTATAATGGAAATCCAATTGCCATCAGACACCCTTTGGAAAAATTCCTGGGGCAGGTCCGCCGGCCCAGTCGTTATTTGGGGAAGGAACTTTTTTCAGTGACCAAAGATCCCGAAACGGTCCGGCTTCATTTTGCCCTGGCCTTTCCGGATCTGTATGAAGTCGGCATGTCCTACCTGGGCATGAAGATCCTTTACCATATCCTTAACCTGCGGCCGGAGGTCTGGGCCGAACGGGTCTTTGCTCCGGCCCCGGACATGGCCCAGGTGATGAAAGACCAGGCGATCCTGCTGCCTTCTCTGGAATCAGGTTTGGCCCTCAAAGATTTCGATATCGTCGGCTTCAGCCTGCCTTATGAATTGGATTATACCAATGTGCTTGATATGCTTTCTCTGGGAGGCATTCCCGTCTGGGCCGGGGAACGAAACGATGGAGACCCCGTGATCATAGCCGGAGGCCCCTGCACCTTCAATCCGGAACCGATGGCCGGTTTTTTCGACGCCATGGTCATCCGGTGACGGAGAAGAGGTGGTCCAGGAAATCTGCGACGCCTGGTTGAATGGAAGGACGGCACGGGGCGTAAAATGGAGCTGCTGCATTATCCCTGGCCCGGCTGGCCGGGGTCTATGTCCCGAGACTCCATTTCGAAGGAGTGCCGAGCCCCCGAGAACCGGCCGTAAATCACCCGAAGCGGATCATCCCTGATATCAATCGGGCCGGGTATCCGGCCCTTTCCCCCCTGCCTTTTCAACAAGTGATCCATGACCGCCTCAGTGTGGAAATTGCCCGGGGCTGCACCCGGGGCTGCCGATTTTGCCAGGCCGGTATTATCTATCGTCCTGTCCGGGAGAGGTCCCCGGAAGCAGGTCTATCCAAATTGCTTGAAGAGGGCTTATCGCACCGGATATGACGAGGCCACCCTGCTTTCTCTGAGCAGCGGCGATTATACCTGTCTAAACCAACTGCTGCCGGCCCTGATGGAACGCTGGGAAGGATCAAAAGGTGGCCTTTTCTCTGCCCTCCCTGCGGGTGGACACCCTGAAGTCCGGAGGTCATCGAACAGATCCTGCGGGTCCGCAAAACCGGCTTTACCATCGCCCCCGAAGCCGGCACTCAGCGCCTGCGGGACGTGATCAATAAAAACATCACCGAAGAGGAAATCCTTCAAACCGTCCAAACCGTGTTTTCCCTGGGCTGGCGGGTCCTGAAATTATACTTTATGATCGGCCTGCCCACCGAAACCCAGGAAGATCTGGACGGGCTGGTCCTTCTGGTCAAAAAAATCGAGAAGACCGTCCGGAAAAAAGACCCCTAAGTTTGATATCCATGTAGCCCTTTCCACCTTTATTCCCAAGCCCCATACCCCTTTTCAGTGGGCCGGTCAGCTTTCCATGGAAGAAAGCCTTGGACCGGCTGACCTCTATCCGCTCGGCCCTGAGAAGCCGTAAACACATACAGGTTAAATGGAATGATACCCGGCAGAGTTTCCTGGAGGGTATCTTTCCCGGGGAGATCAAAGAATGGGACGGGTCATCTTCCGGGCCTTTCAGAAAGGCGCCGTTCTAGACGGCTGGGGGGAATATTTTTCCTGGACCAATCTGGCAGCAGGCCTTTGAAGAGGAAGGAGTGGATCCGGGCGCCTATCTTCAGGCCGCCGACTCCGGATCGTCCGCTGTCCCTGGGATTTTATTCAGACCGGGGTGGATCGAAGGACTATCTCTGGAAGGAATATCAAAAGGGGTTGAAGGGGAATTCACGCCCGATTGCCGGCAAGGAGACTGCAACCAATGCGGGGTCTGCCCTGAACTGGGGGTCGGCCCCTGTACTCTTAAAGAATTCACCAGTCCCCCTCGGGCCGTTCAGAAACGTTTTACCCCGAGGCCTCCTCAAAAAAGTTCCGCCTCCTGTCACCAAAACCGGTCCGTCCCGCTTTCTAGGCCATCTGGAATGGAAAGAGGCCATCATCCGGGCCCTACGCCGGGCCGGACTGGCCCTGGCCTTCTCCCAGGGATTTCATCCTATGCCCCGTCTTTCTTTCGGCCCGGCCCTGCCGGTGGGATTAAGCAGTCTGGGAGAATGGATGGATATGCAGTGCCTGGGGTGGTTGGGGGTGGACGAGGTCAGGAAAAGGCTGTCTTCGCCCCTGTTCCCGGGGACCGAGGTTTTAGAGGTTTCCGAGGTGGCCTTAAACCAATCCCTGCCCCTGAGCCAGAACCCGCATTATCAGGTACGGATAGCGGCTTCCGACCTGGATCAGGAAAAGATAACTGCGTTTTTGTCCTCGACTCAATGGCCTGTGGACCGGCCCGGCAGGAAACCGGAACGGATTGATCTCCGGCCTCTAATTAAAAAGATTTTCGCCCTCCCCTCGCGCCGACGACCTGGTAACGGTCACCTGGGTCCTGGAAAATGACCCGGAAGGGAAAATCCGGCCTGAATTGATTTTGAAAAATATTCTTCAGCTTCCGGATGACCTTATTGCGCAGTTGGTGGTCACCAAGCTGTTGCCGTCTGCCGGTTCGGACGAATGATCCTTCGAAAAAAACCTTTTCCCCGGTTAGGCCGGTACAGGGGGGAAACCGGTCTGCTTTCAGCTCTTCTCGGGCTTCTCGCCGATCCGGTCTAAAAACCCTTTCCGGCGCTCGCTTTCCCACTGGGAGCAGAAGGCCGGTTTCCCGCCGATGACCCGTTTCAGGCACAGGGAGCAGGCGGACTCGCAGGAAACAATCTCTTCCTTCAGGAGACCCTGGGCCTTTTTCGGCCAAAGGGGATCGGCCAGAAGCACCCGGGCCAGGCCGATCAGGTCGGCTGATCCGGCGGCCAGGAGGCCTTCGGCCGTTTCCGGGGACTGAATCCTGCCGGCCGTGATGACCGGTGTTTTGGGAACCGCCTTTTTTATGGCAGCGGCAAAATGGGCCATGTAACCTTCCTTCTTTTCCTCCTTTAAATAGTCGGGCAGAAAACAAAGAGTCATAGGTGCCGGCCATAACGGAAAGATAGGCCACCCCCCGTTTCTCCAGTTCACGGGCATAAACCGCGGTCTCCTCCAGATGCAGCCCGTCCGGCAGCCATTCGTCGGCCAGAAAGCGGTAGCCTACCGGATAATCCGATCCCACGGCCTCCATGACCGCCTCGACCACCTGGAGGGGAAAACGCATCCTGTTTTCAAGGCTGCCGCCATAGGCGTCGGTTCGTTGGTTGGTTCGGGAAGAAAGAAACTGAACCAGCAGATAGCCGGTCCCGCCATGAATTTCCAGCCCGTCGAAGCCGGCCTCCTTGACCCTCCGGGCTGCGGCGGCATAGGCCTGAATGACCCGCTCGATATCCTCCAGGTCCATTTCCTTGGGAACAACCCCATAGGTTTCCATAGGGGAAGGGGCGATCTTTTCTTTCACATAGGCATACCTGCCGGCATGGTTGATCTGGAGAAAGGCCAGGGCGCCTTGCTGGTGGATGGTCTTGGCCAGACCGGTCAGGCCAAAGAGAAACCGCTCCTCATCAATCCGCATGGTAAAGGGTGACCCGATTCCATTCGGCTCAATGCCCACGTTCTCCACCACGATCAAGGCCGCCCCGGAAGCGGCCATCTCCTGGTAATGATCCAGGATCAGGGATTGGTCGTTCCGTCCGGGTTGGCATAACCCAGAAACAAGGGTGCCATGGTGATCCGGTTTTTCAGGGTCAGCCCTTTCATTTGAAAAGGGGTAAAAAGTATCGAAGATGGGGACATAATAGCTCCTTTTCGAAACCGATTTATTTCTATTGTTCCCATGATTCTCCCAATAGACTATCAAAGTCAAATCTTTTGATAAGGGTTTTCCCTTGACAATTCCTACTGTTAACTACTATTGTTCATAACCGCTATATAATGAGAAAATTTATGGATCTCTAATTTTTCTGGAGAATAGTTATGAAAAATAAGTGGCGAGGTCATTTTGTTCGTATCACTATTTTTATCAGGTTCATTGATCCTGGTTTCTACGCCTTTTGCTTTAACTATTGTCGGGGGGACCATATCAGAGGATACCACCTGGACCCCGGCAGGAAATCCTTATTATGCTACAAGTTCGGTGACGGTGAATTCGGGGATAACCCTGACTATTCAACCCGGAGTGGTGGTCAAATTCGCCGCCGGTACAGTCATGTATAGCAATGGAACATTGAATGCTGTGGCTACCCAAGTTAGTCCGATTTATTTCACCGATTACCGGGACGACGACCGTTGAGGTCATGACACCAACGGGGACGGTGATGCCAGCAGCCCCGCAGCCGGCGGCTGGATCGGGATCCTGGTCCTGGACGGCGGAGCGGCCAACCTGGATAATTGCCATATCCGCTACGGGGGCGGTTATCATACGCCACCCTATTACAGACAACTTGGAAACCTCTATAAAACAGGGGCCGGCAGCTTCTCCCTCACCATTCCACCGTCAGCAACAGCGCCTATCACGGTATCCTCTTGGAAAGTGCCACTACCGGCTTCACCTTGACTGAAAACACCATCAGCAACAATGCCAACTACGGCGTCTATGCCACCGGCACCTCCCCGGGAACCATCACCGGCTTGCACCTTCAGCGGCAACGGCACCGATCCCATCGGCCTGGCGGCCGCCAACTCCGGGGTCAGCATAACCGATGATAATACCTATAACGGGGCCATTCGTATTGAATCGGGGGCAATCGCCTCCAATCTGACCTGGGGCAACGGCGTCACCTCCCGCTACTATGTCAGCGGACCGGTCACGGTCGATGCCGGTTCCACCTTGACCGTCCTGGCCGGAACCGTGATCAAGTTCGCCACGGGCGTCCCTCTTTACGTTAACGGCACGTTAAGCGCCACCGGTTCTCAATCGGCCCCTGTTTATTTTACCGACTACCGTGACGATGAAGCCGGCGGGGACACCAACGGGGACGGCAATGCCACCAGTCCCGCGGCCGGCTGGTGGATCGGCATCCTGGTCCAGGACGGCGGAGCCGCCAACCTGGATTATTGCCGTATCCACTACGGGGGCGGTTATCACGGCGCCCCCTTATTACAGACAGTTTGGAAACCTCTATAAAACGGGGGCCGGCAACTTCTCCCTCAGCCATTCCAGTCATCAGCCACAGCGCCTTTCACGGCATCCTCCTGGAAAATGCCACTAGCCGGCTTCACCTTGTCTGCAAACACCATCACCAATAATGCCAACTACGGCGTCTATGCCACCGGCACCTCCCCGGGAACCATCACCGGCTGCACCTTCAGCGGCAACGGCACCGATCCCATCGGCCTGGCGGCCGCCAACTCCGGGGTCAGCATAACCGATGATAACACCTACAACGGGGCTCATTCGCATTGAATCAGGGGCGATTGCCTCCGATCTGACCTGGGGCAACGGCGTATCCTCCCGCTACTATGTCAGCGGACCGGTCACGGTCAATGCCGGCTCCACCTTGACCGTCCTGGCCGGAACCGTGATCAAGTTCGCCACGGGCGTTCCTCTTTACGTCAACGGCACCTTAAACGCCACCGGTTCTCAATCGGCCCCTGTTTATTTTACCGACTACCGGGACGATGAAGCCGGCGGCGACACCAACGGGGACGGCAATGCCACCAGTCCCGCAGCCGGCTGGTGGATCGGCATCCTGGTCCAGGACGGCGGAGCCGCCAACCTGGATTATTGCCGTATCCACTACGGGGGCGGCTATCACCACGCCCCCCTTATTACAGACAGTTTGGAAACCTCTATAAAACGGGGGCCGGCAACTTCTCCCTCAGCCATTCCATCGTCAGCCACAGCGCCTTTCACGGCATCCTCCTGGAAAATGCCACTAGCCGGCTTTACCTTGTCTGCAAACACCATCACCAACAATGCCAACTACGGCGTCTATGCCACCGGCACCTCCCCGGGAACCATCAGTGGCTGCACCTTCAGCGGCAACGGCACCGATCCCATCGGCCTGGCGGCCGCCAACTCCGGGGTCAGCGTAACCGATGATAATACCTATAATGGGGCTATTCGCATTGAATCAGGGGCGATTGCCTCCGATCTGACCTGGGGCAACGGCGTCTCCTCCCGCTACTATGTCAGCGGACCGGTCACGGTCAATGCCGGCTCCACCTTGACCGTCTCGGCCGGAACCGTGATCAAGTTCGCCACGGGCGTTCCTCTTTACGTCAACGGCACCTTAAACGCCGTCGGTTCCCAATCGGCCCCTGTTTATTTCACCGACTACCGGGACGATACCGCCGGCGGGGACACCAACGGGGACGGCGAATGCCACCACGCCCGCGGCCGGCTGGTGGATCGGCATCCTGGTCCAGGACGGCGGAGCCGCCAACCTGGATTACTGCCGTATCCACTACGGGGGCGGTTATCACGGCCCCCCTTATTACAGACAGTTTGGAAACCTCTATAAAACGGGGGCCGGCAACTTCTCCCTCAGCCATTCCAGTCGTCAGCCAGAGCGACTTTCACGGCATCCTCATTGAAAACGCCGCTACCGGAGCTACCTATCCAGAACAACGAAATCCATCACAACACCAACAGCGGTATACACCTTTCAGGAGCCTCCACTCCTCCAGTAACTATTTTTCAAAACCTGGTCCATGATAACGGAACCGGTGATCTACTGCACCAATTCCGCCGACCCGATTATCGGGGGATCCTGGCCAATGGGAATGACATCTATGACAATACAGGTCTTGGTGTGGAAAACACCTCATCTACAACGATTAATGCCCGATACAACTGGTGGGGCAATGCCAGTGGCCCGACCCATTTATCCAATCCCAATGGAACCGGAGAAGGGGTCAGCGACTATGTCGATTTCGGCCACTACCTGGGGGCTTCGGCCGTCAACCCGGTATCGGTTATTGCCCTGACTCCCATAGACCGAATTACCTTTGGTGAAGCCGTTGTTAACAGTACCCCCGTCATCCGAACCCTAACGATCACCAATACCGGCACCGCTGCCTCGTAATCAGCTCCACACCGAGAACAGGCGGCGATGCGGTCATGTTCGGGGTGGCCCAGGGAACCTGTTCGAGTTCAACACCCACGCTCCCCTTTGAGGGAAGCTGCGTCCTGGATATTACTTTTACCCCCACTACCCTCGGGGAAAAGCAAACCACCTTGCGGGTCAATTCCAATGCCCAGAACATTTCGGCCTGGGATATAACCTTGCAGGGAACCGGACTCCCCTGGACCCTCTATCTGCCGAACCTCCTAAAAAATTAATAGAGCCATTCAATAGGTTATCCCTTTACTAAAGCCCTGCGGGGTTTAATCCCGCAGGGCTTTTTTTCATCTAAGGATGGCTTTTAGTCTCTTTTTTCTCTCCTCGGCCCTCTATCAGACATTTCGCAAGGTGCTTTTTTATGCCACTTATTTCCAGTTGGAAGGTGGTAGCAGGTATGGCGTCATCAAAGGCTGCAATGCGCCCTTACGGCGATCGCGGTCAAAAATGGCGTGGGCATCTACGGCGGCTTCAACGGCACGGAAACCCTGCGCACTCAGCGCAACCCGTCCGCCAACGTCACCCGCCTGAGCGGCGATATTGGTGCCACCCGTGATTGGGCCGATAACTCGTACCACGTGGTCGTCGGCAGTTACACGAACAGCACCGCCGTGCTGGATGGTTTCACCATCTATGCAGGAAATGCAAATGTCACAGCTCTGACCTATTTCCTGGGCGGCGGGATGTACAACTCAATCCGGCAGTCCGACCCTGGCAAATTTGATCTTCAGTGACAACTGGACCACCGGCAAAGGCGGCGGGATGTACAACGACGCGAGCAGCCCCACCCTGGCGAATGTAACCTTCAGCATCAACCGGGCCAACAGTGGCGGTATTGGCGGCGGGATGTATAACGGTAACAGCAGCCCAAGCCTGACGAATGTCTACCTTCGACGGAAACACAGCCGATAGCGATGGCGGCGGGATGTATAACTATAGCAGCGGCCCGAGCCTGACCAACGTGACCTTCAATGCCAACCCTTCCGATGCCAGCGGCGGCGGGATGAACAATTACGTCAGGCAGCAGCCCGAGCCTTGACGAACGTCACCTTCAGTGGCAACTCAGCCGGCTCCCAGGCGGCGGGATGTCCAACTGGAATAACTGCAGCCCGACCCTGACGAACGTTACATTCAGTGCAAACTCGTCCACTTTCAATGGCGGCGGGATGCTCAACTATGCCGGCAGCAGCCCAAGCCTGACGAATGTTACTTTCAGTGGCAACACAGCCGGTAGTCAACCTGCGGCGGTGCGATGTACAACCAGAGCGGCGTCCCCGAGATCTATGACAGCATCTTCTGGGGGAACGGCAGCGAGATCGTCAATAACGCCGTTTCCGCCGAGATCTATGACAGCATTGTGGCGGGCGGGTGTCCAGCCAACAGCAGCGCCTGCGGCAACATCCTTGACGCCAACCCGGACCTGGGCGCGCTGGCAAATAATGGCGGATACACGCACATCACTGGCGGTGACACGCAGAAAATGAAGCGCGACATGGGAGCTCTTTGAGAAGGTCATAAGCTATCTCCTTAATTTCTAATTCGGCGATAATCTCTTTTGATTTAAATCCGATCCTTCGACAGGTCAATCAGGAGTAGGGAGGATCCAACCGGAGTCTCCCGGATGACCACGCCGGTACCTTTTCCCCGGGTGAACTTTCAGAGCAAATAACGGCATAGGCATTGCGAATCACAATGGCCCGCTCGGTCCGGACCTGGATGAGGTATCGTCCTTCCTGGGTCGGCCAGCCCTCGGTAGTCAGGGTCTCGCCCGGGTAAACCACATCGGAGAAACGGGCCTTGAACTCCTTGAAGCGGGTCACCTCCCCGCCGCAGAGTCCGTTGACGATGGCCCGGGTGGCATAGCCGTAGGTGCAGAGACCGTGCAGGATGGGTTTTTGGAAGCCTCCCTGTTTGGCATACTCCGGGTCCAAATGCAGCGGGTTCAGGTCCCCGCTGAGACGGTAGAGGGCCGCCTGGTTCTCGGGAACCTTATAGGAGACGCGGAAACCCGGTTCGACCCCATCGGGAGGGTTTAAAGGCTCCGCCTTGGGTCCCGGATCCCCCCGAATCCCCCGCCTCCCAGGTGAAAGGCAATGTGTTCACTTTCGAAGAGAAGCCGGCCGTCTTCCGTATGGCCTTGCGATTCAAAGCGGATGACCGCGGCCTTGCCCTTGTCGAAGACCTCGGCCACCCGGCCGGTCGCAACGATCTTTCCCTGAGGGGGAAGGGGCTGATGGAGGCGGATCCTCTGCTCTCCATGCAGAAACCGGGAGCCTTCAATCTGTTCAACGAAATCCAGAATCAGCCCGCCGGCAGCGACCGCCGCGAAGCTGGGGAAGACCCTCAGCCCTCCCGGGGTGTTTTCGTAAAGGAAGGGAAGCTCATCAACCTGGGCGCCGATGCCCAAGGCATACAGAGCCGCATCTTTCCAGGTATAGGCAAAAACATGCCTCCTCCATTCCCTCCCTGCCGTTTTCCAGTTAAACTCCATGGCCTTCAACTCCTCTCTAAGAAAAAAAGGGGGGGCTTTCCGCCTCACCCGTCAACAGACCTGCGCCTTCATCAGGCGGCCGGCGCCGCTGATCGAAAGGCCATCCGACCGATCCTTGAAGTAGCGCTGGTTGGCTTCCTGGGAGCCGGTATCCTCAATCAGCCCGAATCCCATTTGCCGGAGCTCGCCGGCGAGGACAGAGGGATCGAAGTAGGTGATCCACGGTTCTCCGAGCGCTGCGGCCCGATTGGCGACCATTTCGTGGGCGGATCGCGGGCCTTCCGGAAGCAGGGAAGGCGGAGCACAGTAGTCGAAGACGATTTCGCTGCCGGAAGGCAGCGAGGCGACGAATTTGAGTGTTTCCAGCACGGCCGATTTCGTCAGATACATAACGACCCCGAGCATCGAGAAGAAAGCGGGCTCCTGCTTATTGAAACCGGCGCTTCCTAATCCTTCGCCCAGGGTTTGTTTCTCAAAGTCGATGGGTGCATAGGCCACCGAATCCGGGATGGCAATCTCGGCTTGCTGAAGCTGCCGGCGTTTCCAGGATTGGGTCGCCGGATGATCCACCTCATAGACGCGGAGACGGGACACGGGGTAGGGGTTGCGATAGGGGAAGGTGTCCAGTCCGGCGCCCAGGATCACGTATTGACGGACGCCTCTCTGAACCGCCCGGGCCAGTTCATCCTCGGCATACCGGCTCCTGAGCACGATGAAGGCCCGCAGCGCCCGGCTGGCACCATACCGCTCAGGATAAGATCGCAGGGCCGATTCTCTTTCCGAACCCAGTATCCGTGAGGCAATCGGATCTTCGAGGATCCGGGGTTGGTCCAGAACTTGATGGGCAGCTCGGAGAAAGGCCGCCCCCAGCGCGGTGGCGCTTGGACGACCATCGTCCATCCGGGTTCCCCGGGCCTTGTCCCCAGGAACATCCAGAGAAGAAGCCTGGCTGAAGGCCGGCTTCGGATAAACCAGTCCCGAAAAGAGCCCAGCCGCTAATACGGTTTGCAGAAAATCACGTCGAGAGATCCTAATGGTTCCATAGGCAGGTGGCCATTTTAATTTCTTCTCTCGTTCCCCGGACCCTGATATAACTTATTGTCCTGTGACGATCTAATAAGAGACTTCCCGAAGTTTGGGTTAATCTTACCCTATTTTGCTCTCCCGGTAAAGTTTTCTCTCCAAACCTGATTGCCGTCTTGACTTTTAAAAGGCTTGTCATTAGAAACTATTATTAAACCCATCTCAAATCCAAGTCAGATGGGGATCCGGGTTTCAGAGCTATGGCCTAAAACGGGGATGACCGATTGGTCATCGGAAACGAAAAGAATGTAAATTAAAACTTTTTAAACAAGGAGATAGGCGATGAAAATTTTAGTTGTCTACTATTCCATGTACGGCCATATTCATCACCTGGCAGAAGCTATTGCGGAAGGCGCCAGAAAGGTAAAGGGAGCCCTGGTAGAAATGAGACGCGTTCCGGAGACGTTACCTCTCAGCGTCTTGGAAACGATGGAGCGTGCAAGCCCAACAAGCTTTATCTCATGTTCCGATTGGCACGGTTGAAGACCTGGCGGCCTTCGATGCCATTATCTTCGGGACACCCACCCGTTTCGGCAATATGTGCGGGCAGATGAGGCAGTTTTTAGATGCAACCGGGCAGCTTTGGGCTGACGGTGCGCTCGTGGGAAAGTCGGGAGCGTATTTACGAGTTCGGCTACACAGCATGGTGGGCAGGAATCAACCATTCTCAGTTTCCATATAACCTTGCTCCATCACGGCATGATACTGGTCGGATTGCCCTATACTTTTCAAGGACAGATGCGCATTGATGAAATCACCGGAGGTAGTCCTTACGGAGCATCAACGATTGCCGGCGGCAGAGGCGAACGCTGGCCAAGCGATAACGAATTGGCTGCGGCTCGATTTCAGGGGGAACATGTGGCAAAAATTGCATCCAGATTATTCGGGTAAGCCGTGGACCGGTGGGGTCGCACCAAGTAAGGGTGCCGGAAAAATTGAACGATTGAAAAAGGATCGGCAACGCCAATGGATGACCAACCATTTTCCTATCAATGGATCGAGACCTTGCCGCGATTGGAAGAGGCGGCCCGGATTCTGGGGCAGGCCAAAATCATCGGGGTCGACCTGGAAGCGGACTCCATGTACCACTACTTTGAAAAGGTATGCCTCCTGCAGATCGCTACGGAATCCGCCACGTATGTGGTGGATCCTCTGGCGCTGAGGGATCTTTCCGCTTTACAGCCCGTTTTTTCCAATCCCCGCATCCGCAAGGTATTCCACGGAGCGGATTATGATATCCGTTCCCTGTACCGAGATTTTCGGCTCGAGATCGAAAACCTCTTCGATACGCAGTTGGCCGGTAAATTTCTGGGCCTCCAGGAGACCGGGCTGGAAGCCTTACTGCGAAACCGGTTCCAGGTGGAGCTGAATAAAAAATTTCAGCGGGCCGATTGGTCCCGCAGACCCCTTTCCGCGGAAATGGTGGAATACGCGGCCATGGACAGCAGGTACCTGATTCCCCTGGCCCGTATGCTGGAAAAGGAACTGGAAGAGAAGGGCCGGTTATCCTGGGTGGAGGAAGAATGCCTATCCATGACTAAGGTCCGTTTCATGCCCCCCAACCGGGGTCCGCTTTACCTAAAAGTGAAAGGGGCTTCCCGCCTGGATCCCAGGAGCCTGGCAGTTCTGGAGACTTTGCTGGAATTCCGAGAAGCCAAGGCGCAAAAGTCAGATCTTCCTCCCTTCAAGGTGCTCGGCAACGAACCCCTCCTGGAGCTGGCCGTGAAAAAACCTTTGGACCTGAAAGAACTGGAAACGGGGAAAGCCCTGAGCCGGAAGCAAATCGACAGATATGGGGCTCATCTGGTGCGGGAAATTCAACGGGCCATGGACATTCCCGATAAAGATCTTCCGGTGCACCGCCGGGTAGCAAAGCCGGGTCTTTCATCGCCCGTACGCAACAGGGTCAAAGCCTTAAAAGAATGGCGGGATCGGCAGGCGGAAAATTTAGGTCTGGAGCCTGGAATCCTTATAAATAACAACCTGATCAATGCCCTGGCTGTGCAAAATCCCCGCTCGATAAAAAAGATGGAAGAGATTCCGGGGCTGAAAAAATGGCTGCAAGATCATTTCGGCCGGGAGATTCTGGCTGCTCAAACAATGGGTTAGAATTCTGTACACTTTCGCGGCCGGTTCAGGAAGGCCTGCATCAAGCGGCGCGGTTCTTCGCTCTGCCAGGTTTGCCGGAAGGCCTTTATTCCTGCCTTAACCGCTTCATCAATCGGTAAATCCTCCCACTGGCGTATAAGGACCTTCTGCATCCGGATCGCTTTCGGGCCGGCCTCAAGAATGGCCTCAATCCAGTCCTCAAGGGCCTGGTCCAGGTTCTCCGGGGCCACGACCCGGTCCACCAAACCGCATTGCCGGGCTTCGGCAGCGGTGATGGTTTGGCCGGTATAAACCATTTCCCGGGCCTTGCCCCAGCCCATCAGTTTCGGCAAAAGACAGGCCTCAATCACCGAGGGCAGCCCAACCCGCACTTCAGGCATGCCGAATTGGGCGTCTTCCGTTGCCAGGCGCAGGTCGCAGGAGGCGGCTATTTCAAGGCCTCCGCCGAGGCAGTAGCCGGAAATCCGGGCTATGACCGGCACCGGCAGGTCCCGGATGGCCGCGCACACCCCGTGCAGGCGGGTGATAAAGGCCTCCCCGGTGTCAGGGTCAAAATCGACCATTTCATTGATATCCGCACCGCCGATAAAGGCCCGTTTCCCGGCTCCGGTCAGGACCGCCGCCCGCAGCCTCTCATCTCCCTTAAGATCGACCAAGGCCTGGGTCAGTTTTTCCAAAAGGGGTGTATTGACCACATTCAGTTTGTGCTGATGATCAAGGACGATAAAGGCCACCCGACCTTTCCCCCGGCGGTCTTTCAATTCAACCCGGACTTCCCCTTTCTTTTCCACTCCGCTCTTTTTGTTTTCCCCCATCGTATTCTGGCCCTCAGATTTTTATCGTGGAGTTTGTTGCAGACGCCCAAATATCAAAAAGCCCGATTTCCCCTTCCCTGGCCCTAATCCTTCAACTGCACCCCACTTCTTTCCCAGATCGGACGTCACCCGATATGATTTTAGGCCAAATCTTCAGGGGTTTTTCCTTTTTCTGTCCAGCACCGTCTTTTGCCTATTAATACAGCTCAAACCCCTGGTCGGTAAAATCAGGGTCAAAGGCCAAAGCCCTTTTTATCCCCCTCTGTCTCATGACTAAAAAACTCAGGCAGTCCACAAAACTGACCCCTCGCCTCCCGATTCTTTTCAGTTCCTTCAAGGCCTTTTCATGGAGGTCCTGATCTACCCATTCAATCTGAAATGCTTTTACCTCCTTCAGAAATTGCAAAGCCACCTGCAGGCCAAGCCGGGCCTGCAATAAGGCCGCACTTTCCACCAAAATATAGTTGTGGAGACAAATGGACTCTCCTGGCCGACAAGGCGTGATTGAATTTCTCCAGGGCCGAAGCATGATTGGGATCCGCTTTGTCCGCCATGGCATAGACAGCCGAGGTATCCAAAAAAATCATTTTTGAAACACCTCCTCAAGGGCCTGGTCGTGCCGTTCTGAAACCGGTTTAAGGGATCCTTGAAGGGATTTACCGGCGCCGATAAAGCGGAAATCTTTTATCGACAACGATTTCGGTTGGGCCTGAAGGGTTATTTCTTTGTTGATGAGTTCCCGAATGACCCCGGCAATGGATTTTTTTTCTTGAAAGGCCCGTTGGCGCAAGACCTCAAAGGTTTTTTCTTCCAATTGGATCTGGGCTCGCTTCATGCGGGTCCTCCTTTCCGGTCAGGCAGTAACATCATGCCATCATGCTGTGATGATGTCAATCCCTTTTCTCCATACCCCGGGTCGTCATCAGGCCCATTCCATTTCGGCCCCACCCGGGAACGGGTGGAAGGTCTGATTTATCCTTGACTTATCGCTTGCTTGTGATAAGGGAAAGAAAGTCAATGAAGGTGCTGGAGGAAAGATGGATTATAAAAAGACCCTGAATCTGCCCCGGACTGATTTCCCGATGAAGGCCGGTCTGGCCCAAAAGGAACCCGGCTGGCTGGAAAAATGGGGGCAGATGGAATTATATCAACAGATCCGCCGGTCTTCGCTGGGCCGGAAGCAGTTTATCCTGCATGACGGTCCCCCCTATGCCAATGGCAACATCCATATGGGAACGGCCTTTAATAAGATTCTGAAGGATATCATCATCAAATCGAAACAGATGACGGGATTTGACGCCCCTTATGTGCCCGGGTGGGATTGTCACGGCCTGCCGATAGAGCATCAGGTGGACAAGGAATTAGGGGCCAAGCGAAAAGAGCTGTCCCAAATCGAAATCCGTCAACGCTGCCGGGAGTATGCCGGAAAATATATTGATATCCAACGGGAGGAATTCAAAAGGTTGGGGGTCTTGGGGGAATGGGAAAATCCCTACCTGACCATGAACTTCGCCTATGAAGCGGTCATCGTCCGGGAGTTCGGGAAATTCGCCCTCCAGGGGAGCGTCACCAAGAGCAAAAAACCGATTTACTGGTGTACCTCGTGCCGAACGGCCCTGGCCGAGGCCGAGGTGGAATACGAACCGCACACCTCGCCGTCCATCTTTGTCGCCTTTCCCGTGATCAGTCGCCTGGATGAAATCTATCCGGACCTCAAAGGCAAGGACGTTTCGGTTCTCATCTGGACCACCACCCCCTGGACTATTCCAGCCAATCTGGCCCTGGCCTTTCACCCGGATTATGAGTATGTGGCCGTCCAGGTCGAGAAAGAGGTCTTCATCCTGGCCAAGGGACTTCTGGAAAAGGTCGGCCAGCGTCTGGCCTGGCAAAATCCGGTGATTTTGACGGCGGTAGATCCCAAGGTCCTGGAGGGCAAAGAAAGCCGGCATCCCCTTTACGAGCGGGGATCCATGATGATCCTGGCCCCGTATGTGACTCTGGAGGATGGTACCGGAGTGGTTCATACCGCACCCGGTCATGGGCAGGAAGATTATGAGAGCGGTCTCAACTATCGCCTGGATATCTATTCACCCGTCGATGACGGGGGCCGCTTTACCCCTGAGGTCGGATTTTTCGCCGGAGAATTTGTCTTTGAAGCCAACGAGGCGGTCAAGAAAAAATTGCGGGAAGTGCAGGCCCTGAAAGGGGAGGAAACCATTGAACACAGCTACCCCCACTGCTGGCGCTGCAAAAAGCCGGTTATTTTCAGGGCCACCGAACAATGGTTTATCTCCATGGAGGCCAATGACCTCAGGAAAAAAGCCCTGGCCGAGATAGATCGGGTCACCTGGGTGCCGGCCTGGGGCCGTGACCGGATCCGGGGCATGATGGAAACCCGGCCGGACTGGTGTCTTTCCCGCCAGCGATCCTGGGGTGTACCCATCCCGGCCTTTTATTGTCGGCAGTGCAACAACTGGGTCCTGACCCAGGCCATGCTCGATCATCTTGAAAAATTGGTGAAGGATCAGGGGGCCGATATCTGGTTCTCCGCGCCGGTGGAGCAGTTGATGCCTTCCGGCACCACCTGCCCCCATTGTCAGGGCAGCCAATTCCGGAAAGAGACCGAATCCTGACCCGATGCTCTCGCTGGGAATCCCCGCAAGCGGGACGATGGCGCTGATGCTCGGGGCGCTCATGATCCAGGGCATCACACCCGGCCCGGGGGTGATGACCCAGAAGCCCGACCTTTTCTGGGGGTTGATTGCGAGCATGTGGATCGGCAATCTGATGCTCGTCATCATCAATCTGCCGCTGATCGGCATGTGGGTAAGCCTGCTGAAGGTGCCATATCGGCTGCTCTTTCCCGCCATCATGGTGTTTTCCGCCATCGGTATCTACAGTACGAACAATGCCTCGTTCGACGTCTACCTTGCAGCGCTCTTCGGCATCCTCGGGATCGCCTGGAGGCTGCTCGGGTGCAGCCCGGTTCCGATGCTGCTCGGGTTCGTCCTGGGACCGATGGTGGAGGAGAACCTGCGGCGGGCGCTCCAGGTTTCGGAGGGCGATCCTTTGGTGTTCATCACGCGGCCGATCAGCCTTGCATTCATCATCGTTTCGATCCTGATCCTGGTAATCATGATGCTGCCGGCGGTGAAAAAACGGCGAGGCGACATCACCGGCTGATGCAACGTATTTCCGTCTTATTATCAACCAAACAAGTCAAGGAGATCGCATGAAACACAGGGAACCAACGCTGCGTGGGATCGGAACCTTCGGAATGCTGTTTTGTCTCTTGTTTACTCTCACATTTTCCATCGGTTCGGTCTACGCTGCGGCCGATACATATCCGAGCAGACCTGTCCGGCTCATCATCCCCTGGCCGCCGGGCGGGAGCAACGACCTCGTCGGACGGCTGATTGCCGCCAAGCTGTCCGAACGCCTCGGCAAACAGGTGGTCGTGGACAACCGCGGCGGGGCGGGAGGCGTCATCGGCACCGAGGCGGCCGCGAAGGCGGATCCGGACGGGTACACGCTGATGATCGCCGCAGCTCATCATACCGTGTACGCCCCGCTCAACGACAAGCTGCCCTTCGATCCGATCAAGTCCTTTGTCCCGATCGCGAGAGTGGGAAGCGGGCCGAATGTCCTCGTCGTCCATCCGAGCGTTCCGGCCAATTCGGTGAAAGAGCTCATCGCCCTCGCGAAGCAGAAGCCCGGCCAGCTGATCTTCGTCAGCTCAGGCGTCGGCAGCTCCCTCCACATGGGGGCCGAGCTCTTCAAGATCATGGCCGACATCGATTTCAAGATCGTGCAATTCAAGGGCGGCGGTCCGGCGATGATCGATCTGCTCGGGGGCCACAGCCAGGCCTTCATCTGCTCGCTCATCGCGGCGCTGCCCCACATCAAGTCCGGCAAGCTCAAGGCGCTGGGCACCGGCGGCGTGAAGCGCAGCGCGATCCTGCCCGACGTGCCGACCATCGCGGAGGCCGGTGTACCCGGGTACGAGACGATCAACTGGTGGGGCGTCCTCGCCCCGGCCGGCACACCGGCGCCGATCGTCGCGAGGCTGGACAATGAGATCAAGGCCATCCTGGCCTCGGATGAAGTAAAAAAGCGGTTCCTGAAGGACGGGGTGGAGGTCGACTATCTCGGCTCGGCGGAATTCGGAAAATTCCTTGAGCGAGAGACGGCCAACTGGACGCGCGTCGTCAAGAAGGCCAACATCAAGCTGGAGAAGTAGGCGCGAAGGCCGGCGCGAAGGCACAGGCGACTGATGATCCCCGGGGCGGACAAACCGGAGCACCTGATGCCGCCGAGAAAAGGGATTTCCCTTTGAAAGGAGAGTTAGGTCCATGGCAGATGTTGTCTCGATCCCGCGGGAAGCCGCAGAAACGCTGAAGAAGGCGAACACCGGCATGATTAACGACGCCCTTGCCCTGGCGGGACTCAACGGCGGGATCAAAGGGGTCCGGCCCGCCCGCGGGTCCGAAGACGGCACAATCCTGGGCAGGGTTGCCACGGTCCTCTTCGGCTCGCCGCGCCCGGACAGCCCCAAATTGAACATGTATCAGACGATTCGCGATACCCCCGCCGGGAGCGTTCTTGTGATCGACGGCAAGGGGATGGATTGCCATTTTACCGGCGACAACCAGGGTGCGTGCGCGAAACGCCAGGGATTGGCGGGCATGGTGGTCTACGGCGGTGCACGGGACATCGCCGGCTACCGTGCCATGGGGATGCCGCTGTACTGCACCGGATCGGCGACGGTGGACAAGCCCTCGGACATCCAGATTTGCGGTTACAATGTGCCGGTCGAGGTGGCCGGGGTGACGGTCAGGCCGGGAGACATCATCATCGGGGATGAAGACGGCGTGGTCTGCATTCCCGCCGAAGCCCTCTCGGTAACCCTGGAGAAGCTGCAGATCATCTTCGGAGTCGAAGAGGCGATGGAGAAGGCGATCGCAACGTGCGCGCCGGTGGATGAGATCAAGGCGATCATCGGCAGGAAGAAACCCAAAAAGTGAGGGCTGACCTCTTAGTACCATCCACTTTTTCAGCCGGTCAGGCAGGAATCTTGTCGATCCAGGAAAAACGCGGCTCGTGATTCGGGAGTATGATATCCGCCATCTTCTTTATCTTCATCAGACTCTCATACGCTTGCAGCGGATCGTTATGGAGGGCGGGGCAAAGGACTTCCATTCTATCCGCGAAAATCTCCGGAACGTTCCAGTTTGCGTCGGTCGTACACAGGCTTTCGATGACGGCAACGCCGGCGGCCGTATCGACCACAACCGATTGTCCCCCCGGCGTGTGGCCGGGGGTAAGCATCACACGCAGACCGTCTTCGACGGTGTCGTCCCCGCAGACCGGCTCCCACTTCAAAGAGTCGAGGAAGATTTCGGGACAAGGCCTCGGGTCTACGGGCGGCGGCGGCGGATTTCGATGGTATTCCAGTTCGGCCTGTTGCACGAGAAACTTTGCATTCGTGTATTTGGGTGCCAGAGGAATATGATCGATATGGAGGTGGGTCTGAATTACCAGGTCGATATCAGCGGGGGCAAGCCCGTATTTAGCAAGGCCCTGCTCCAGCGTCTGGATATGAATAACGCCCGGGCTTAAGCCCGGGACGTTGGCTTTCCTCAGCATGTCGGCGGTCATGCCGGCGTCCACTACAATATTTTGCTTGGTACCTTCAATATACCATACATAAACGGTGTCGATTGCGACTTGCCCAACATAGGCCCCCACCCGATAAACCTGTTCATGTATGGAGCGGGACAACATCATCAAGGGGATGGGATGGACGATAAGATGCGTCATGGCTGTTTTCTCCTTCGAAAAGATTTCGAAAATGTTCTCCAGTCGATTTCCCGAACGCGCTTCGACAGCATCATCGCCTGACGCTAAGCCAATTTTCCCATTTCGATCACTTCTTCTAAAGACAAACCGGCAAAGGTCTGGGGATACTGAATGTATCGTCTATTCGGGTCCATACCTTCTTCTTGATATATTCTACGCGCATTTGCATAGACTTCGCCCATGACGTGTCGAGATGACGATGTACCCGTGGAATCGATACCGACTACAAGAGGTCCAAAGCGTTCCACATCAAAAGTCCACACCGCTTCGGGATAGCCGAGATCCAGCCATTTTACATCGGCCTTTCGTATCATTTTCCGGTAGCTGACAGCGCAACCACCAACTGCTGACATATAAGCCCCTCTTCCTTTCAGGGCTCGAATCATCGCATCTCCCATCGTGCCCTTACCAATGACGGCTTTTATGATCCCATTTTCAACCAGAAATGCTGAATCGTTCGTAAACCTGGAACTGGTCGTGGGGCCGGCAGATACAATCGACCAACCGTGCTCTTTTCCAGATATGACCGGCGCGCAATGGTAGATGATCCCGTTTTCCCAAAATTTCTTCCGGAATCTCCTCTTTATGGCCATGTTTGACTTTTTCGACCATTCGCCGGTGTGACCCATCACGAGACGTGCAAATGGTGCCGGTTACATAGACAACATCGCCGACCCTCAGCTTAAGGAGCTGGTCTGAGGTCATCGGCGTCGTCAATTCATAGATATTGCCCTTACCCGCTGACTTCGAGAACTCTGCTGAGAGTAGGTCTCTTACCATGGGGATATCTTCGGTCCCAAAATGAGGCGTAATGTACTTCACATAATCCTCGCCCAGTAATGCTTCAGAGCCCCGCGAGGCCCAACACTGCTGGGACACGCAGATCGGGGCAACGGACGTATGAGTGCCTCTCCGTTCAAGATAAACCCCTAATGTTGTGCTTTTCCCGCCCCCTCCCATCGGACCCAATCCCAACCTATTCACACAATTGAAAATTCGCTCTTCCTGTTTCCGCAAGAATTGATCATTATCACCAGCATGGCATACGGCGTTGACCTCACTCAATTCGCGAAACACTGCATTCCTGGCATTGGTCGTCGCTTCGGATATGTAACCGCCTACCCCAATCCCTAAGAAGCCGGGTATGCATCCTTCGCCACGTGAAAGAATTACATTACTGAGGACGTAAGCCAATACGGCATCTGCCATATTCTCCGTGCTGGTAAATACCCAGTCCGCTGTAGATTTGATTTCGCCTCCAAATCCTTTCAATTCCGCCCGGATTTTCATCGGCCCCGGTTGAGAGTCATAATGGTAGTGGACAAAAGGAGCACCCCAACCGGTATTATCCCCTCGATTCTGAAAAGTGAATGGGTCTACAACATTACGACGAATGGGAATTTCAGCAGTTCCCCGGATAGTGACTTCCTGCAGCGCGGCAGCTATATCGCCTTTTATCGTAACAGCAGGGTTCAGGTACACATGAAAAGTAGGGATGCCGGTATCTTGGCAAAGCGAGGCGGCTCCTTCTGTTGCGGCAATGATGTTCTCTATGATTGAGAGGATCATGCTTTTGCTGCTCAGATTGTCCTCGCCTCTGAAACCGGCTACTATTTTTTTAAGAAAGTTCTTCGGGTACTTTGTCGCGGTATTGGAGAGCAATTTATAAGCTGTTTCACGGATTGCGCCTTCCGTTATTATTTCCATGAGCAAGCCTCATTCCTTCCTGAATCAGGTGTTCTCATACTCCATATTGCTATGTATGAATGGTGTGTGCTATTGCCATATCGAATATTCGAAATGATTTCTTTGTCAAGTGATATTTTCGCCTGGTGTCCGAATTGCAGAAAAAAATTGGTGTCCACTCTTGACAACCGATCTCGCTCGTCATATGAACAATCAACCAGATCGGGCGACGTGCCGCGTACCCGGCATCATTGTGAACGGTACGATCAATATGTTCCCCTTCGTCATTATGGATCTCCTCGTCATCGCACACGCCATTCCCGCAGTGGACAGCGTCAATAACCTCGTCGCCGTAACAAAATATCAGTGTACCTTAACCCCCTGAGTGAGAAAGAATATGATGCCCTATCCCCGTCTTTTTTCGCCGATTAGGATCAACCGTATGGAGTTGCAGAACCGGATCGTCATGGCACCTATGGCGTCGAACTTTGCCGACGAAAGAGGAGGCGTGACCGAGCAGCTTCTGGAGTACTATCGACGGCGCGTACAGGGTCGCCCGGGGATGATTATCTCGGAGAGCTGCTACGTGTCGCCGGAGGGCAGAGGCGCGCTTCGTCGCTTCGGTTTGGCCAGCGATGATGTCATCGAGGGTCACAGAAAATTTACGGAGATGGTGCGCGGAAGCAGTGATGTCCGTATCTGCGCTCAATTGCATCACGCCGGATTCACGGCGCCGATGCAGGTAATCGGCCAATACCCGGTTTCCTGTTCTACAACGGTGCTTCAGTGCAAGGGGCAACCGTTTGTCGGCGTCATTCCCACGACGCTTTCGGAAGCCGATATCGGGACATTGATCGTTCGCTACGGACTTGCAGCGAAAAGGGCATCGGAAGCGGGCTACGATGCCATTCAGGTCCATGGCGCGCACGGATACCTGATCAACCAATTCCTTTCGCCGCATACGAACGTCCGAACGGATGCCTATGGCGGTTCGGAAGAGAAGAGAATGAAATTTCTTCTCGAAGTGGTGAGGGAAATTCGAAAAATAGTCCCGCCGAATTTTCCCGTTACCTGCAGACTCTCCGGCGCGGAATTCCACGACGGGGGCTACGGTACCGAGTTCATTGTAGCCCTTGCCAGGAGACTCGAAGAGGAAGGCGTGAACGAGATCACCATTACAGCCAGCAACTACGAGAGGGTGGATCTCATCGCTCCGCAATATCCGAATCCTATGGGTTGTTATACCGGCCTTTCCGAAGTCGTCAAACAAGCGATCCATATCCCGGTCGGTGTGGTCGGAAGAATCGGCACTCCGGCGAATGCGGAGGAAGTTTTGTCGAAGGGGAAGGCGGATCTCGTCTATTTGGGGAGAGAGTTGCTTGCGGATCCCGAGTGGCCGATCAAGGCCTCGGAAGGCAGGGTCGAGGAGATTCGTCCCTGCATATTCTGCAATCTTGGCTGTTTCGACCGGATGATGAACGGTCAGGAAATCCGGTGTGCGGTGAATGCAGCGGTGGGTCAAGAATTCAGGGACAAAGGTAAGAAACACTGCCCGGAAAAAACGGTTGCTGATCGTCGGCGGAGGTCCCGCCGGCCTTCAAACCGCGTGTTTCGCGGCGGAGCACGGGTATGAGGTCCACCTGGCGGAAAAAACGAATCGCCTCGGCGGCAAACTTCACGTCGCCTCCCGCCCGGAGGGGAAAGAGCAGCTCCGGGATCTTTCCGCCTACCTGATCGGACGGATCGAGAAACTGGGTGTTCAGGTCTATCTCAATCAGGAAGCAACGAAGGAATTTGTCAAAAAAATCAGACCGGAACAAATCGTTATTGCCGTAGGTGCAAAACCCTATGTTCCGGACATCCCCGGCATCGACGGTCCCAACGTGTTCATGGCGGAAGACGTGTTGTCGGGAGAAGTTGTGACGGGGAAGAATGTCGCGATCATTGGCGGCGGCATTGTCGGCGTAGAGACTGCGATGACACTGCACGATCAAGGCAAGGAAATTGCGGTGATCGAAGCGCTTGACGATATACTCGCCGATCAGGGGGGGGTAACCAAGAAGAATTTCCTCCTTCGGCTCGGAAGCAGGTGCATCCCTGTTTTTGTCGGAACGAAAGTTGTGGAAATAACCGGGCGATCCATAACTATCAGAAACGTCCTTGGACAGAAAACGTTGCCTGTCGATCATGTGGTGATCGCCACGGGCTACAAAGCGGACGATCTTCAGGCGATCGCCGGCGGAAATGAAGGTATCCCGACGGTCGTTATCGGTGATGCCGCGAAGCCCGGTGCGCTTCTGAACATTACCCAGCATATTCAGGAATGGTTGATGGGATGACAAACTATTTGGATAGTTAAAGATTTGTCGAGAGAAAGGAGAGGCAATATGAACGATATCCAGTCATTTTACTGTCCTACCCACATCTACATGGGCATCGATTCACACCGCAAAGTCGATTCTTTGATCAAAGACTGGAAAGCAAAAGAATTATTCCTCCTCGTGGATCAGGCGATGCTGAAAACGGAGATCTATTCGCTGCTCGACGAGATCCTGAAGAAGAATAACGTGTCCTTTGAAATTTTCACGGAAATCGAACCGGACCCCAGCGCAAATACGGTAGCGAAGGCCTATGAGCTGTACAAGAAATCGGGGGCTTCAACCGTGCTGGCCATTGGGGGCGGAAGCACGATGGACGTCGGCAAGGCCGTCGGCATTCTTGCAACGAACGGGGGAAGAATCCCACCAATACGAAGGAATCGAGAAATTCTCAATTCCCCCACTGCCGCTGATCGCGATACCCACGACGGCGGGTACGGGATCGGAGGTGTCGGGGTCCGTGCGTCATCACGGACACGGAGCGAGGACTGAAGATGTCGATTCGGCACGCATCGTTGAACCCGGCGAAGGTCGCCATCCTCGATCCGCTTGCATTGAAGTCCTTGCCCGCGACAGTCGCGGCACATTCGGCCATGGACGCCTTTGTCCATGCCTTTGAGTCTTACATCGCTTTGAATGCGAAGCCTGATGACGGATGCCATCAACCTGTACGCGATCGAGTTGATATGCGCAGAATGTCCGACCTTTTGTCGCCAACCGCGCGAATTTGGACGCGGGATTAAAGATGGCTTGCGCATCCAATCTCGCGGGGCATTACTTTCGGTCTCACGGGAGTGGGGAACGTCCACTGCATGGCGAGATTCGTCGGTGCCTTTTTCCATGTTTCCCATGGCCTTTCCAATGCGATCTGCCTGCCCTATGCGGCGGAGTTCAATCTCATCGCCAATCCCAAGAAGTACGCAAGAGTTGCCGTGGCGATGGGAGAGAATATTCAAGGACTGACGGAACTTGAGGCGGCCAACAAGGCCATCGACGCCATCAAGAAGTTGTGCAGGGATCTCGGTATTCCCGAGAAGCTCCGGGATATCAAAGCGACGGAGGATAAACTTTCCGAGATGGCGAAGCTGTGCGTCGAGGCGAATTATAACCGATGGAACCCGAGACACTCCACCTATGACGATTTCCTGACGTTATTTCAAAAAGCCTATTGAACAACTCGTAGCAGCACATTAGGAGGAAGGAACATGAGAGACGATTACCCCCGGGGAGGATATTCGGCAAATTCTCAGGGTAGATCTGGTTCCCGGAAAAATGACCGATGAAACCGTCGATAAGGATTTACTCTCCGATTATATCGGCGGTACGGGATTGGGGGATAAGGCTTCTCTACAGTGAAGTGGAACCGGGAATCGATCCCTATTCGCCCGGCAGTAAGATCATCTTGGCCGCCGGCCCCCTGGCCGGCACGCTTGTACCGGGGTCCGGCACGATTTCCGTCGTATCCCGGAATACCCTGACGGGTTTTGCAGCCGCAAGTCAAGCAAACGGTTTTTTCGGGGCGCGTATGAAGCATGCCGGCTACGACGGCATCATCCTCCAGGGAAATTCGGATAAACCGGTGTACCTGCATATCGCGGACGGCAAGGCAACAGCTCGAAGATGCGACCTTCTTTGTGGGTAAAGGGACCTACGCGACGGACCTCCTGCTCAGGAAAAAACATGGAGAACCAGGTTTTGATGATCGCATAAGCATCGCCGCGATCGGGCCTGCAGGAGAGAACCGGATCCGCTTCGCCTGTCTTGTAGTCGATCGGGGACATATGGCCGCTGGGGGGCGCCGGTGCTATTATGGGTTCGAAGAACCTCAAGGCTATTGTCGTCCACGGCGCACAGGGGATTCCCATTCACCCTGATGACAAGGATGACTTCATGGAGAAGGTCCGGCAATGGCGGCAGGAAGCCTTGAGTTCCGGTATGGGCAAGGCCGTAAGCCAGTATGGATCGCTTGGTTTCTTCACGGGCTATCACGCCAAGGGGTGGGTACCGGTTAAAAATCTCACGACAAACATTTTCCCGGGAGAGGAGAAGTTCCCGCGCCGAATATATCAGAAAAGAAGTTTATGCGGGCGTAAATAGGGGATGCTTGAATTGCACCTACAATCACTGCCAAATCGTCAAGGTGAAAAAAGGACCGTATAAAGGTTTTGTCGGCGAAGAAGTGGAATACGAAATCCTGGCCGGTTTCGGTCCCGATTGGGGAATCTATGATCCGGGAACCGTAACGATGCTCAATACGCTCAACGATGATCTCGGCATGGACGCCAAAGGAAGCGAGTTTTGTCGTCAGCATGATCATGGAAGGATATGAAAAGGAGATAATATCGAGGAAGGATCTCGACGGACTCGACATGAAATGGGGAAATGCCAAGGCGGCCGAGCAGTCAATTGTTGAACAAATCAGCCGAAGAGGAAGGACGGAAACCTTCTCGCCCGAGGGGGTCCTCAGGGCATCCCAAAAACTTCAGGGCGATTTTCCCAATATCGCCGTCTATGTGAAACGGGGGAACGCCCCCCATGTTCATCAGATCCGAGAACCCGGTGGGGCACCTTATTCAACCAGATCGTTTCCGACACGGGGAGCCAGGAGGGGATCGACTTGACGGGAAGGGGTTCGGCGGATCTGGGGATCGAAAAAGCCGACCGTCAGAGCCCGATGAATATCTCGGCGAAGTCAATGCAAAGACCGAATGGCTGAGACAATTTCAGGAGTGCCTGACCTACTGCTACTATCAGACCGCATCATTCAAAACCATCGTCGAGACATTGAACACCTTGACGGGGAGCAGTTATACCACCGAGGATCAGCGTTAAGACTCGGAAAAAGAATCGTGAGTCTCCTCCGCATGTTCAACTGTCGGGAGGGCATGACCACATCGGATGACAGCTTCTCGCCGCGTTTGCAGATGCCGCCGGTCGATGGCCCGGGGAAGGATAAATCGCTCGCTCCGACATTTGAGAAAGTTCGAAGCGCCTACTATCGTGCGGCCGGATGGGATGACACCGGCGTACCGACAAAGAAGCTGTTGCAGGAGCTCAACTTGGAATTTACCATACAAAACGAGAATAAGTGAGGTTCGATATGCCGAAACAGTTGAAGATAGATCCGCAAAAATGTATCGGATGCAAAAGCTGCGAGTTGGCTTGCTCATTGAAGAACGAAAATACATTTAATCCTTCGGTGTCCAGGATATCGAACATCACCTTTATCGAAGGGACCTATTCGCTTCCCTATAATTCCGTTACAACCTGTCGGCAGTGCGCCGATGCCCCCTGTCTTTCTTCATGTCCCAGCAAGGCGATATCGCGCCGGAAGGATGAGACAAAGGTAGTCGTTGTAGATCGCGACAAATGTAATGGCTGCGGCGTGTGCATCGGGGCCTGTCCTTTCGGGGCGATGTTCTTTAATGCGATGGCGAAAAAAGCTTACAAGTGTGAACTTTGCGGAGGCGATCCGGCCTGTGCACAAATGTGCCCGACCGGGGCCATAAGATTTGTGGCGAAAAGACCATTTTACGCCCAACCGGAAGATTCACAGCTGCAGGCCTACTCGATCCTTTTGCAGAGGAATAGAGCGAGTGTTCGAAAAAAAATGGACCAAGACCGTTGATCGAGAAAAGGAGGAAATGGAGATGATTCATGTCATTGCTTCAGTGCGTGTGAAAACGGGTATGCTTGATCAGTTTCTTGAGCTTTTCAAATCCACTGCGCGCCACGTAAGAGAAGAGAAGGGATGCATCCAATATATCCCGGCTGTGGATATCGCATCGGGTTTGCCGCCGCAGATACTGGATGCAAACGTTGTCACGATTATTGAGAAGTGGGAAAGCCTGGATGCGCTCCGCAATCACCTTGTGACCCCTCATATGAAGGCCTTTTTCGAGAAGAGAAAGGACATGGTGGAAGGCGGTTCCTCGCTCAAGGTGCTCCAGGAAGCGTAAACAGCAGCAATGTTGAGCCTTGGTAGTGGCACCGTCTGATTGTCGATGACGGACAAGACTTGGCACAAAAGGATTTTGCCGATCTGCGAGAGGCTCAAATTCATATTTGCCTCCCGCACCGCGAACGGTGAGCGGTTCGCGGCGCGGGAGGCTTTTTTATCTGCCGGAATTGCCATACCCCGGGCACCCGGGAGAAACCGGGAATGTATCCCGGGTACAGGAACACCGTTTAAAGGCCCAACGAATTTCTCTTACGCGTTGAGCAACTCGCTTGGATTTTTTCGCACCATCAAATCCACCTCATCCGCGGTCATCCCGGCGCTCAAGGCAGAGGCAATGAACATCCGCATCATCTCTGAAGGAGGGGCGCTCCATTCAAAGAAAGTGTCCGTTGAAAGAACCCAGCGTTTTGCTCCAACATCCCTGATTCTCTGACAAATTTCCTTGAGGCTGATTCTCCAAAAGGCCGGCAGTAAACCCAAAAAAGTTGTATTCGATGAAGAAGCCCATCCCTGCGAACTCCTTGACGTGTTCCATGGTGGCTCCCACGGCATTGCTGTCCGGATGGCTCATCAGCAACTTTTTGAACCCCATCTTTTTTGCCTCTCGGGCAACAGCCAGCGACTCCTCCGGCGAAATGTGTCCCGTAAAGATGGCGACATCATAATCTTTGGCCAAGGCAAGAATCTCTTTCACATTCTGATCCAGCTCTCCGGATGGATTGAAAACCGACAGACCCTCTTCGGGCGTAATCCGATTCAGGGTGGGGAGCCAGGGTTTCATCAGACGGCAGAAACCTCCCCGCCTGATGTCGTTACTGGCGCTCCACGTTGGCAGCCAAATGACTTTTACTCCCTGCTTTAAGGCCGATTCCGTGACCCAGGGACTGAATCCCCCTGAACTGGTGTTCAGTGTTATACTGGACCAGACTTCGGTTCCCTCAAACTTGTCCTTCATCTGGTAGATGCGGCCTATCGTCGGCCACATGTGCGATTTCAGGACAATGCCCTTCATCTTTGCCTGGGCCGCCAATCGGAGAGCCTCCAAATCCTCGACCCTCATCTTCACATCGAAGCTTATTTCGGGGTATCCGTGACAGTGCGTATCAATAGAACCTTCCAAAAGTCGATCCGCTTCCATTTCCATCATCATTTTATTTCTCCTTCCGTTTTTCTTATCTTACTGCTGCTCGCCATATCTATCGCCTTGCTTCCGATGTTGACAATAACGTCACTCCCGGCAAGGCCGATGGCAAGCGCGGCATGGCCTCTCTTTCAAGAGGCCATGCCGCCTTCACACTACGAAAACATCCAGAAGAGCAACGCCATCATGGCAAGTGAAAGAATGATGATAACAACCGGGGCAACATAATCCGACCCGGTCGTCGGCTCATCCGACTTCCGCGCAAGGACTTCGCTGATCTTCAACGCAACCTTCCGTTCCTGTGCCGACTGCTCCGTCATCAGGGAAACGACCACAATGACAAGGACGGTCAACGGCAACGTAACGAGAAACGGGTGCATGGCGTAGGGAAGATTATAGGCGCCGATATACTTCAACACCCCCAGAAGTGATATAGACGAGCGATCCGGAGGAGATTCCCGTCAGGATACCCGCGGTAGTCGCCCTTTTCCAGAAGAATCCGCAGACGAACATCGGAACGAAGCAGGCGCCGTAAAAAGCGACTCCCCAGGTGGTAAGCTCGGCGATAAACCACGGCTTCGTCCAGGCGAACAGGGCAACCACGATGCTCAAAACGGCGATCATCCACTTGGTGAATATCATCAAATCCTTCTCGGATATATCCGGTTTGAACAACGTCTGATAGACATCGCGCGCCGCACCGAAGGCCATAACGGAAACCTGCGTGTTGATCGTCGAAAACCCGACGGCAAAAATTGCGGCAAGAACCACCCCGGCAAGAAAAGTCGGCAGGACCTTGATCGCAATCAGGGGCAGAAGGTTGTCGGCGTCTTTCGCCTGCAGATCCGGCAGGAGAACCAAGCCGGTCTGGGTGGAGATATACAGAAACCAACACCACATGATCACGATGAACACGCCGATGATCTGAGCCTTCAAGAATACCTTTTCCGATTTCGCAGTGTAGGCCCGCTGTACCAGGTGCGGGGAACCCGCCGTCATGAAATTCCAGATCAGATTGAAGGATACGATGAAAAAGATCGTATTCTGATATCCCATGTCGCTCCACATCCCCGGTTTCGCCTTGCTCGTTATGGCTACGAGATTGTCAATGCCGCCAACGGCATAAAGAGCGAAGGGGATGAGGATGAAAACGGCAATGACGAAGGTGAACATATTGATGGTGTCGTTGACGATAATCCCCGGCGTTCCGGCGCGGACCGTCGTCCAGATGAGGATGACCGTGCAAATAATGAGCGCCGTGCCGAAATTGATTCCCAGAAAGCTCATTGCAAGGGACATCCCGACCAACTGCCCCACGGCATAAAACGTCAGTCCGCCGATCAGCATGATGCTTGAAATACCTCTGACCCACTTACTCGGAAAACGCAGTTCAAAGAAATCCGGAGCGGTCAAAAGCTGCTTTGCCTCAACAACCGTATCGCTTTTTTCGATAAGCTCATGAGAATACTTTGCCACTCTGCGGAGCGGCAAGCCGACGAGAAAGGTAAAAAACACAACGCCCCAGAAACCAAATGTCCACATGCTGACCGCAATACCCTTGCGGAAGGCGAGACTCGACCATCCCATCATTCCCGTAATGCTCACCCACGATGCGACATAGGTGCCGGTGAGGAGCCAAATATTGATCCCGCGATTCGCAACATAAAACCCCTCGATCGTGGAAGCCTTCTTTTTTGAAATACTCCACAACGCCGAAAACGACGACCAACGCGATGATCGTCGGCAATAAGAGAAGCATCTTATCCATAAGTTACCCCCTCCCCGTTGCAAAATAATAGATCAATATCATGGCCCCGACGATTGGAATTGCCTCAGTGTAAATGATGCACCACATAAGATCCGCGCCCATACCAACACCTCCCTTCGTTATTTTTTGTTTACCTGGTTCCGGCCACACCTGCGTTTCCGTGCTTCCTTACCGTACGTCCAGAGCATCGATCCGTTCGAAAACCTCCCTCCTCCCGGGAATTGCCGCCTGACCCGGGGAATCCGCTTATGCGCAAAGCACATCCATCAGTTCACTAATGTCTCTCAGCTTTTCCAATCGACCCAGCATTTCAAGCGAGCGGTCTATACGGTCCTGAGAAATGGCGTCCGCGGCGCAGGCGCGGTATTTGGCGATCAGTTCCTCTTTGCTCAGGCGGTTACCGGGTTTTCCCTTGTTCGTGAGCACCTCATGCGAGTAAGCGCTGCCGTCACGCAGCCGGACGGTGACCCGCTCCGGGTAACGCTCCATGTTCAGATAACCGCTCGCTTCCGGTAAATGGACGTAATTTACGCGAGTGAGCAGCTTCTGGACTTTGGGTTCCATGACCCGCTCGGCGCGTGAATTGCCGCAGCCCGGCCTCTCTGTCGAGCAACGCAACTGCCATGCAATACTCCATGCTGAACTTCGCCTCATCCACGGTCTTCGGGCGATGCCGTATCATGATTTTGGGCACCATGTCGCTCGTACGGCATTCCACGGATTCCACCTTATCCGCTTTGATGTCCGTGTTCCTGAATCAGGAACAGGATCGCATCCAAACAGCGATGCGCTTCGGCGCAGCACGGGTAGGGCTTGACGCTTATGCCGTGTTCGACGAGAAGATAGGACTCGCCCAAGCCCTTACGGATCTTGGCCGGATCATAATTCGCCCCCGGCGGAAAACACCTTGCCGAAACCAAAGGGCCCCTCGATTGCGTTCCCGTCGGCGGTGAACCCCTTTCCGGCCAGCAGAGCGGCCATCACGCCGTTTCGCGCCGATAGACCGGCATGAAGCGGCTTGGTCATGGTGCCGAAGTTCTGTCTCACACCGCTCGCTTCGGAGCTGGCAATGCCGAACGCCGACTGCGTCTGCGCCACATTCAATTTCAATATGTTGCAGCATGCCGCCGTGGCACCCATCGTACCGTAGGTAGCCGTGGGGTGCCAGCCGCTTTCGTAATGCCCCCGGCCAGACAGGCCCCGATCCTCGCGCCGGTCTCGAAGCCCACGACATAGGCCAACAAGAGATCTTTGCCCGAGATTTTTGCCGCTGTCCCAGGGCGAAAATCGCCGGCAATATGGGAGCCGTCGGATGGCCCGTCCAGTTCGGGAGCACGTAGTCATCATAGTCTAATGCATGGGCCATGGTTCCGTTGGCCAGGGCGGCATCGGCGGCGCTGGTTTTGAAACCGGACGCAAAAACACCCGCCTCCGGCCTGCCGTTAACTTCCTTTGCATAACTTGTGATAATTTCTCCGGCTTCCTCTTTTGATCCTGCGAGTGCGACACCGGAGCAATCAAGAATGAGCATCTTTCGCCCACTCGATTGCCTCCTTGGGGAGTTTCTTAAAGGTAAGTTCACATGCAAATCTTGCCAGGTCTTCCGTCGCTCGCATGACTTTTTTCATCCTATTCTCCTTTCTTCATCCAAGACTAAACTCTGACATTCATCCGATATCTGGCGCTTCATCACTTAGGCATGAGGAGGTTTGGCAAAAAGAGACTGAAGGCGGGCCAATACGTAATGATCGCAAGCTGTATAAAGCCCAAGACAGGTGAAGGGAAAGGTCCCCTTTATGACCTCCCATAAAGGGGCCTTAGCCACACCGGAGATGACGTAGAGGTTGAGCCCCACCGGAGGGGTTTCCAGAGCAAGTTCCATGTTTACAACCACGACGATACCGAAATGGATGGGGTCGATCCCCAGAAGCATGGACGACCGGGATCATGATGGGCAAGGTGATCAGCATGATGGATGCGACTTCGAGGAACATCCCCAGAATGAGCAGAATGACATTGATGCAGAAGCAGGAAAGCGTAAGGGGATAATTTGATAGTCGGTGATCATGGTTACTACCCGGCCGGGATTCCCGACTCGGTCAGCCAGTTACCGAATACGATGGCCGTGGAGATGATAAACATGATCATCCCCGCCGACTTCATGGCCTCCGAGCACAAAGGGATGATCTCTCGGAATTTGACCTCCCGGTAGACAAAAAGGCTGATGAGGATGGCTACGACGGCTGCCAGGCCCGCGGCTTCGGTTACGGTGACAAGGCCCGAGTAAATTCCACCGAGGATGATGACGGGCAACGAGAAGGCCGGAGCGGCTTTGACCGTGGCGCGCACGGTCTCGGCCAAGGTAGCCCGCGGCCGCCCTCCCCCGAATTTCTTACGTCTGGACATACCATGCAATCCAGGCGATATAAAGGGCCCCCTCCAGGATGCCCGGCATCACCCCTGCCAGAAACAACCTGGGGATGGATTCCTCCGCGATGATCCCGTAAATGATCAGGGGAATGCTGGGAGGAATCATGATCCCCATGGTCCCGGAGGCAGCGACGACTCCCGCGGCAAAGGATCGGGTGTAACCAAACTGCATCATGGCCGGGATAACGACGACGCCAATGGCCATGGCAGTGGCTACGCTGGAGCCACAGATAGCGGCAAAAAACATGCAAGAGACCACAGCGACAATGGCCAGCCCCCCCCGCATGTGGCCGATGTAGCAATCCGCTGCTTCGATGAGATACCGGGAGGTTCCTCCCCGGACCATGAACTGGGCGGCAATGACGAAGAAGGGGATCGCCATCAGGGGAAAAGTGTCCAGAGCATTGTACATGACTTCGGGAAGCATCATCAGAGGGGTGGGAGAATAAAAGTGCAATCATGACCAGGGCGGTGATGCCCAGCGTAAAGGCGATGGGAAGTCCCAGGCATGAGCAAAACCCCGAAAACGAGAATTAAGATCGAGGATCATGGATGGACCTCCTCTCGACTCATTTCATGACTTTCCAGAAGTCTCGGACCTTTGGAATTGAAAGAGAAGTCGGTAAATGCGGATCACGTATCTCATGCCGACGAGGATACAGCCCACAGGCTACCGAAAGGTAAGGAATCCAGAGCGGGAAAGCGAAGCGATGTGGGGGACTTTTCGTTGCAAGCATAGGTTTGCAGGACGATCCAGAACCCATACCAGCTGATGATCCCGCAGAATCCCAGGGCCAGGATCCCATTGAAGACGGCCAGGATGCGCCGGACCTTCATGGGGAAACGTTCTACGACTAAAGTAGCCGCCACGTGTCCCTTTTCTTCCGCCAGAGTGCTGGCGGAAATGAAGACCGCACCAGATGATCATGTAGATGATGATTTCCTCAATCCAATCAGGAGTCGATCGAAAGACATATCTCATGATGACGCCGTAAAAAGCAGCATGCCACAGCGGCTAAGGCGAGGAGCCCGACAAGAAATTTTTCCACCTGGTTCCATCCCCCCACAATCCTATCTCACAACCAAACCTCCTTTTTTCAAAGGGGGAGCACCGCAAAACCCTCCGGAAGCTTCCCCCTCATCCGGATGGATGGCGATTGAGTTGAATTCTACATGCCCAAAGCTTTCATGGCTAATTTGACGAGTTCCGGGTCGTACTTGAGCTCTTTTACTAATCGGTCTTGAATAGGCATGAAGATGCTTGCGCCATTTGGCCAATTCTTCGTCGCTGGGTTCATAAAATTCCATTCCCTTACTTTGCAGGAATTCTTTGGCCTTTTGTTGTTCCCGTTTCGGCGATCTCCCGCTGTTTGGGTACGACTTCATTCCATACCTCCAGAAAGATCTTTTGAAGGTCCGGCGGAAGGCTGTTCCAGAACTTTAAATTCACCATGGGGTAGTAGTAAAAAATGATTGGTCCGGGTTTCGACTGCATATTTGAGCCCGGTCTCATGAAGCTTGGCGCTCCTCCACACTCTTGGTCGTTGTAGATAAACCATCGATCGTGCCCTGGGCCAGAGCCATGGGCACGTCCGGCCAAGCGATCACTACGCCACCCGCGCCCAAAGCCTTGAACCGCTGCAGAGACACGGCGCCTCCGGCATGGCGTATCTTTAAACCCTTAAAATCTTCCAACTTCGTGATCTTTTTCTTGAGGTGTACATATTATCAAACCCCATCTCAAACACCCGGCCTATCACTTTCACATTCAGTTTCTTTTCAAGTCGTTTACTGACGGCCCGCTCACTTCATCGAGCAACTGCATGTACTCGTCTTCCGGAAGGGCCTGTCCGAAAAACATGGGAAGATGGGTCACGGTAGCATTGATGTCAACGCCATCCAGCAAATAGTTTCCCACAACCGCCATCTGCACCGTACCCATGTTCACGGCCTTGGTTACGTGGGCGTCTTTGTAAAGCGGGGCACTGTGAAAAATCGTCGGTTTCAGCCGGCCCTCCGATCTTTTGACCAATTCCTGGATGAATATTTGCGTCCCCATGGTTTTTCCGTGGGTCGCGGGGGAGTCCAAGGAAATGTTGAATTCATAGGTCTTCGCCTCCGCCGTCGGCACCACTCCCAGCGGGAACAAAAGAACGGACAGCACCGCTGCGGCCAACATGATCTTCCTCTTTGTATCCATAATCCGGACCCTCCTTAGAAAAATATTTATTTGTGGACTGAGACGATATTCCTTCACCTCATTCTTCCGGTTATCTGCTCAATCCTTTGACAGATTCGGGAACATCTGCGCCACCACTTCAGCTTCAGCGTCCAAGCCGAGCTGCTTCAATGTTGATGGAAGCGGTATTCCATCAGAACTCCATCTGCGATGCCGGTAATATTCATCCAGCATTTTTTCCAGATTTGGCAGGTATCCGGCTGCGCCTCCTTCCGTAAACTTCTCCGATAGAATCCTTTGGGGCAAGGTATCCTCTTTTCTCGTAAAACCGATACGAACATTGTACATCCTCTTCACGTTTGAGGCCCTCTCTCCGGCCTTGAGCAACTCCGGAAGATCGATGTCCCAGCCGGTCACATAATTGAGACATTGCACAACCTCGGTAGGTTTGAGCGTAGTGATGACGAATTGGCAGAGCTTCAAGGAGTTGAAAGGCCGGCATAGTCCTGCATGATTGCATTCATAACGGCCTTACCTTCATCTTGTTGTCTTGCAAGAGGCTTATCATAACCCAAATCCGGTATGCCGATTCTTTCCAGTTGGTACGTACACCCTCGATGGCAGGCGCCTCGCGGATATGTTGCATAAAGAATTGCCAGACTGCCCATGGATCTGGGATCATGCATGGGCAATTCGAGGCCCTTTACCTCCATTGCGAAGTTTATCGAATCGCCGCCGATCTCCTGGGCCGCTTTTTTTACCCCCTCACCCAGAAGCCTGCCCAACCCTTCTCTTGCGCCGATCTTCCGAACCATCGCCAGCATCGCTTCTTTGTTTCCCCAGGTGAGCTCTATTCCCCCTGTATCCTTCTTATCGAGGTCTCCTCTTTCGTATGCCTCCATCGCAAAGGCGATGGAGGATCCGACGGAGACCGTATCCATGCCGTAGCGGTTGCACAAATCATTTGCCATGGCAATGGCGTTCAGATCGTCTATCAAGCACAATGTACCGAACGCCCCGAGGGTTTCATATTCGGGACCGCCTCCGCCGAGGCCTGCGTACGGCCCGGCGGGGATGTTCATCACCCTCCCGCATCCTATGATGCACCCCTTGCAGAAATACTGCTTGGTCAGTATGGATTCGGCCATGGTCTGGCCGGAAATATTTTTCACTTTTTCGTCATCCCATTTTCCTGAAGACCAGTTCTTTACGGGCAAGTCGCCTATGTTGGCATTCTTGATAACTGCCCCGGCGGTTCCATAGGCGCTGAAATTCTTTGTTGCTTCTCGCAGTTTCGGCAGAACGTCTTTGATCAAATTTCTCAGTTCATCAGGACGGGCAATGTGCGGTTTCTTTGCGCCGTACACCGAAATGGCTTTGAGTTGTTTCGATCCCATGACGGCTCCGATACCGCCTCTCCCGCTCACTCGTGCATGTTTGCCGTCGGAAATAATGACGGCCATCCTCATCAGTTTTTCGCCTGCCGGACCGATACAGGCTATGACGGCCTTATCCGCTGTTTCCTTCTTGACCATCTCATCCGTTTCAACGGTGTCCCGACCCCATAGGTGACTTCCATCTCTGAGGGAAACACCTTCGTCGGTGATCCACAGATAGACGGGCTTTTCCGACTTTCCGGCAATGATGATCCCATCGTATCCCGTTCTCTTGAGCATGTTTCCCCAACTTCCGCCGCAATCACCTTCTCCCCAAATGCCCAATGGCGACTTTGTAATCACCGCATATCTTCCCGCCATCGGAATGGGGGTTTCCGTTAGAGGCCCCGTGAGAAACATGAGCACATTATCCGCTCCAAAAGGATCCGTACTTGCGTCGGTTTGATCAAAAAGCAATCTGGCTCCCAAGCCGCTGCCGCCAATATATTTTCGCGCCAACTCATCCGAAAGCGCCTGATCCGTAAATGTGCCTCTTGTTAAATCGACATACAAAAGCTTGCCCATATAGCCACTTTTCATCGATGCCTCCTGAAAACATCGCTTGTACAACTGAACTGAGGGTCAAAAAGCTCGCTTGAAGAGCGAGACAAAATCGCTCACCGTCGTATAGCGAGGATTCCGCGTGTTGTAATTGGCCTTGAAACAAAGCTCCGCCATTTCAGGTATCTTTTCCTCCTTCACTCCGAGATCTCTTAAGCGGGATGGTATGCCCAAATCTGCGTTAAGTTGCTTGATGGTTTCAATCCCTTTTCTGCCGGCCTCCATGGCAGTCAGGCCGGCGATATTCTCTCCCATGACCTCCGCAACTTTCGCAAATTTATCCGGATTGGCAAGAAGATTGAACTCCGCCACAACGGGAAGACACACGGCATTAGCGAGCCCGTGGGCAACGTGGGAAAAGTAGCGACATATCGTGACATACAATGAACGTTGCCGACTCCTGTATTGGTAAATCCTAAACCGGCAAGACTCGCTGCACAGAGCATATTTAATCCTGCGTCGAGATTGCTTCGATTTGAAACGAATTGTCTGATGTTTTTTGAAATTAATTCGATGGCGTGTAAATCAACCGCATCCGTTATTACATTAGAATTTAGATTCGTATAAGATTCCAGGGCATGTGTTAAAGCATCCATGCCGGCGTAGGCCGCCGGCGCCGCGGGTAAAGTCACAAGCGATAACGGATCGAGTATGGCGATATTTGCCGGGTTGAGGGTTGAATGAGTTATCGACATTTTAACCCCCGTACCGGTATTGGTAATTATGCACGAACCGGTAACTTCCGAACCGGTACCCGCAGTGGTCGGTATTGCTACCAAGGGTAATCGTGAATCTTTGTATTTTTCCAGACCTTCATAATCGCGAATCGATCCGCCGTGCGGGATTAATATTCCAACGGCCTTTCCAATGCTATCGCGCTACCTCCACCGACCGCAAGAATAAGCGAAGGTTTACTCTTTTTGCATCGTTCATAGACCTTTTCCACGATCGTGTCGCTGGGTTCGGCATCGATCTCCGAAAAGAGATCGTAGGGGTTGCCGTTTTGTTTTAAGATAGCTTCAATACTTTTGAAAAATTCCGTGGGAACGAGAGCTCTGTCACATAAGAAAAGAATTCTTTGCTCCGGCCCGTTTGATATGTTCTTCAGGATATTTGTTAGATTCTTATGAGCGCCTATACCTAAATAAATTCGTGTTTGCGTTGGT
>CAVTQK010000002.1:0-7667 GCA_963736855.1 uncultured delta proteobacterium | reverse complement strand
GCGACGGATTCTCCTGAAGCCGGATTTATGAACGGAGGCGCCCGGAGCATGCTTTTAATGGTAATTTTCCGTATCCATTTTCACCTCGTAAAACGCAAGGGAAATTGAAATGGCCAAAAAAGGGAGAAAGCCGGATATGCCGCCGAGAACGGAAAGCTATCGACATTCCGACGCCGAGGCCCTGCTTCGCCCCGAGGTGGGTGTGCAGGCGCAGTTTCGCAAGAAAAAAAAGCCGGTTACCTATCGTTACGATTCATCCCTGGATCCTGCCATGTCCTGGGATGAGGGCAATGCGGCACGCGAAGAGGGTGAAGCCTTAATCCGGCAGATTCTGGAGGCCGATTCCATTGAAGCCGCCAAGGCTGCGGCTGCCAAACTCAAAGCCATGTCCGCGCCCTTTTTGAACTGGTCCGGAAAGGCCGAGCAGGCCGAATTCGACGTGCCGACCCTGCCGCTGTTTATCCACGAGCGCCTGAGCACCCAGGCCATCATCGAGACCCTGCGCGGCCATAAAAAAGGGTTTGAACAGCTCGATCTGTTTTGCCGATCCCCGGCATTCCATCGCCGATCAGGTTCTCAAGGCCTACGAACACCGGGACAAATGGGTCAACCGCATGATCCTGGGCGATTCCCTGGTGGTGATGAACTCTCTCCTGCATTACGAGGGCATGGGCGGACAGGTGCAGATGATCTACATGGACCCGCCCTACGGCGTAAAATTCGGCTCCAACTTCCAGCCCTTTGTCCGCAAGCGGGACGTCAAGCACAACGACGATGACGATATGACCTACGAGCCGGAGATGGTGCAGGCGTATCGGGATACGTGGGAACTGGGGCTGCATTCGTATTTAACCTATATGCGAGATCGGTTGCTGCTTTGCCGGGAGTTGCTTTCGCCATCGGGAAGTATATTCGTGCAGATTAGTGATGAGAATCTGCATCATGTTCGAGAAGTGATGGACGAAATATTTGGGTAGGAGAACTTTCTGGCATTATAGATATCTTTCATAACAACCTCTGGTTGTGAAACAGTCGACATTGATGCCGACTGTGATGATTATTTCTTTGGTATCGCCAAGGACAAATCTACAGTAAAGTGTCAGACAAGCTTATATCTTAGAGCAATCGAAATCGCTAACATCACTTGGTGAATGAATGCACGATGGGATCATTCCTGACGGAGCTATCGTGAATTGACATCGCAGGATGAAACAGAGACAGGTAGCTATTCCGAATAATACAAGTCTTTATGACCAGGACATGTTTTCTCCAAGGCTGCTCAACGAACGTCAGACCATTTGAATATCGAAGGAAGAAGTATATAGCCCCGGCCAACTAATCATGGAAGCATTACCCAACGGTTGTAATAGACTATCTGGTCGACAGGTCGAATTGTCGGTAAGAATGCATTACGATATAGAAGATTTCCATGATGACTTTCCGTTACAGGAGATCAGAATATTTGGACGGATACCAGGATCGGTAGCTTTGCGGACTCAGACAAACTTATGTGGTTCAAACAATCGCAAAAGTTATTGAACGCTGCCTCCTCATGACCACCGACCCCGGCGACCTTGTCCTCGACCCCACCTGCGGCAGCGGCACCACGGCCTATGTGGCCGAGCAATGGGGCCGGCGCTGGATCACCACGGACGTCAGCCGGGTGCCGCTGGCCCTGGCCCGCCAGCGCTTATTGACCGCCACCTTTGACTATTACGAACTGAAGGATGAAAGCACCGGACCTGCAGGCGGGTTTGTGTACAAACGCAAGCAAAATAAAAAAGGCGAAGAGGTCGGCGGTATTGTGCCCTCATATTACCTTAAAGAGCATTGCCAACAACGAACCGCCCGCAGAAGAAGTCCTGGTGGACCGGCCGGAGATCCTAAACAGTATCACCCGGGTGACCGGTCCCTTTGTATTCGAGGCCACCATCCCGACGCCCATGGACTGGGAGACGCCTGAGGATAAGGGGGGTGAAGTTCGCGAAGATCAGGCCACTTTTGAAGACCGTATGGCGGAGGTACTGCGCAAGGTCAAAACCATTAATCTTTCAGGTAACCGCAAAATCGTTTTGAAAAATGTGCGGGTGCCGGCAAAGTCCCTCAGCCTGTCTGCCGAAGCGCTGGCCAATGGCGAGGAAAGTAAAGACAAAGAGCTGAGCGGTAAGCCGGTGGCCTTTGTTTTCGGCCCGGAAAACGGAGCGGTCAGCGAACGGCTGGTTTATGAGGCGGCCTTCGAGGCTCATGGCAAGCAGTATGCGCACCTTTTTGTGGTCGGTTTCGGCATAGAACCCAATGCCCGGATTCTGGTGGAAAAATGTCTGGAGGTCATGGGGATTCCGGCCACCTATGTTGAAGCCACCCGGGATCTGATGATGGGAGACCTGCTGAAAAACATGCGGTCTTCCCAGGTGTTCTCTGTGTGCGGCCTTCCGGAAATTGAGATTCTTAAAGCCAAAGACGGCAAATTCCAGGTAAAGCTGCTGGGACTGGATGTCTTTGACCCCATCACCATGCAAAGCGACGCCCGGCCGGGTGATGATGTGCCGGCCTGGTTTCTGGACACGGATTATAACGGCAGTGTTTTTCATGTGTGCCAGGCTTTTTTCCCGCGCACCGGCGCCTGGGACAATCTGAAAAAGGCGCTGAAGACGGACTATACGGCAGATGTGTGGGATCATTTGGCCGGTGATACTTCCGCGCCTTTTGAAAGAGGAGAAACCGGTAAAATCGCCGTAAAGGTCATCGACGACCGCGGCAATGAGCTTCTTGTTGTTAAAGATCTGAAGGAGGCCGGAAAATGATCCGTTCGGTGACGATCCGCCGTTTTAAACGGTTTGAGGAAATCACTTTTGACCTCAACGGCCGGCATGTTGTTCTGGCAGGACCCAATAACATGGGCAAAACAACGATTCTTCAGGCTGTCTCCGCATGGACGCTGTGCTTTTAAAAAATGGAAAGAACGCAATGATTTTCGCAAACATGGCGGATATTACGCCAAGGTCCCGATTGCACGGCAGGCATTTTCCGCAGTGCCCCTTCGCCGTTTTGATCTGATGTGGGCGAATCGCGACTACAGGGGCAATATTGAGATCGAGATAAAATCCACGGACGGCTGGTCTATCACCATGGAATTTATTGCCGACAGCACGGAACAGATCTTTGTACGACCTGTTCGAGCGGTGGATTCCGATGTGCTGCGGAAGGCAGATATGCAATCGGTGTTCGTACCGGCCATGACGGGCCTCAGCAAAGAGGAACCCTTATATGCCAACCCGGAAACCGTTGCCGACCTTTTGGGCCAGGCCAAACCGGGCGATGTCCTCAGAAATTTGCTGCATCAGGCGAATCAATCCGAAACCGCATGGGCGGAATTATGTCACTCGATTCAAAACCTGTTTGGATACCGGCTGCTTCCTCCTGATGCCGCCGGCGCATATATTGTGGCCGAATATCGGGTCGGGCAGGACGGACCCGAATTTGACATATCCAGCGCCGGCAGCGGTTTTCAACAAGTGTTGATGCTGCTCACTTTTTTAAACATCCGCCCTGCCACCGTTCTGCTTCTGGATGAGCCGGATGCGCATCTGCATGTGATTTTGCAGGATTCGATTTACGGTGAACTGCGTGCTGTGGCCGAACGGCAGCGATCGCAACTGGTCATTGCAACGCATTCCGAAGTGATTATCGATTCTGTTGATCCCCGCGAATTATGGGTCGTTCTGCAATCGGCACGTCCTTTGGCTGAAGATACGGAAAAAAGCAGCCTGATAAAATCGTTACGGGTCCTTTCAAATATCGACATCATGTTGGCCAGGGAAGCCGAAGGCATCTTATATCTTGAAGGACATACGGATCTGGACATTTTACGGGCCTGGGCCAAAGCATTGGGGCACCGATCGGCCGACTTGCTTAAACGCGTGTTTTGGAAACCCACCGTTTGGGAAACAAGGACTGGTGCAGACGGCATCCAAGCCAGGGACCATTACGATGCCCTGAAACTGGTCAGAGAAGACTTCCAGGTCTCGTGTTGTTGGATGGCGACACCCGGGCACCGTCAACACCCATCACAGGTAAAGGGTTGCAGCGGCTTCGCTGGAATCGGTATGAAATAGAGAATTACCTGGTACACCCTGAGGCATTAAAGCGTTTCGTGGAACAAAAAGTCGGTGTCGATGCTGCGGCTCCCCACCTTGAAGATCTTCAACGACATTTTGAGGAAACCTATCCGCCGGCCTTTTTAAAAGACCCGCTTAAAGACACCCCCTATCTGAAAAACACAAAAGCGCGCACGGATCTTCTCCCGCCTGCACTGGATGCAGCCGGATTGCCGGGATTTCCCTATACCAGCTACCACGAGATCGCGGCGGTAATGAAACCTGAAGAAATCCATCCGGAAGTGGTTGAAAAACTCGACCTTATCATGGAGGCTTTCGGCCTATGACCGGTTTTGAAGTCAAAGAACCCATTTTAAACTCGCCGTTCGAAGAACCGAAGTCCTACTGGCAGATCGAAGAGGGCAAGGAACCCGTGGAAATGCCCGGACGCCGACCGGCCATGTATTTTTACCGTCCGCCCGGAACTGACGGCCGAAGGAAACGGCGTTGGCACGGCAATTGAGCTTAAACTGGTGAACCGTATCCGCAACCGCCTGGATGAATGGCGGAAGCTGGCTCTAAAGGGCGAGGGCGGCGTGACCCGGACCACCATGGAGCTGCTGAATTACTGGCGACGGGAAGGCCGCGAGATGCGGCTTTTCTTTGCCCAGCTTGAGGCGGCAGAAACCATTATCTTCCTCAATGAGGCCCGCTCCGATTTTTTGCAGGGAATTGATGTGCCTCCGGATGAGCCGACACCTCAGCAGCAAGCCGAAGGAGCGACGGCATTTCAAGCGATTTGCCACCAAAATGGCGACCGGTACCGGAAAAACAACGGTCATGGCCATGCTGGCAGCCTGGTCCATTCTAAACAAGATCAATAACCGCAGCGATGCGCGGTTCAGCGATGCCGTGCTGGTGGTATGCCCCAATGTCACCATCAAAGAACAGACTGCGGGAGATAGACCCCAACGAAGGCGAGGCCAGCGTCTACCGCACCCGGGACCTGGTGCCGCCCCACCTGATGCCGGCGTTAACCCAAGGGCATGTCATGGTGACCAACTGGCACATCTTTGAGCGCCATACCATTCAGGTGGGCGGCGTACCGGCACGGGTGAGCAAAATAGGCGTTCCCTTGCGAACCACCGAAACCATTACCATCGGCCCAAAGACCACTACCGCACGCGGCATTCGGTATCTGACCGAGGCAGACCTTCGGCGCCAGATCGACCTCGGGCTTTTAAAAATTATCAGCGAGGATCGCGATAAGAAAGGCAATCTAAAAAAAGTAAAGGTAGAATCGTTCCGATATGTGGAAAGCGATACCAAATGGCTTGAACGGGTATTGGGCCGGGAGATCGGTGCGAAGAAGAATATCCTGGTCATGAACGACGAAGCCCACCATGCCTATCGCATCAAATTTGAAGAAACAGAATCCCAAGCAGAGCCTGTTTGAAGATGACAGAAGAGATAGAGACCGAACAGGAGTTTGTTCGAGAAGCAACGGTTTGGGTTGAAGGGCTGGATCGCATCCATCGGCTGCGTGGCATAAACCTTTGCGTGGACCTTTCGGCCACCCCTTTTTATCTGGCCAGTTCCGGGAAAGATGCAAACCGACCATTCCCCTGGGTGGTGAGCGATTTCGGGTTAACCGATGCCATCGAATCCGGCCTTACCAAAATACCGCAACTGGCGGTTCGAGACCCCAGCGGGGCTGAGATTCCCGGGTTATTTCAATATCTGGCAATGGATCATGCCCAAGCTGACGCCTGCTGAACGGGGCGGGACGAAAGGGTAGCCCCAAGCCGGAGGCCATCCTAAAGTATGCAAATCATCCCATCGCCATGCTGGGGGGGCTTTGGGAGGAAAAGCTTAAACAATGGAAAGAGGAGTCGGATGATCCGCGTCCGCCGGTATTTATCCTTGTCTGCAAAAACACAAGCATTGCCAAAGTGGTTTATGAATGGCTTGCGCTTGACCAGCGGCCCACCGGAATACCATCGGCAAAACTTGAGGGGTTTAGAAATACGGAAGAATATATCCGCACCATACGCGTTGACACCAAGGTCATCCAGGAAACCGATACTGCCGGGGCCAAAACAGATGAGATGCAATGGATGCGGATAACCCTGGATACGGTGGGTAAGCTCGAGTGGCCGACGGATCGGCAGAAGAGACCGCTCTTTCCGGAAAATTTCGAAACACTTGCCAAAAAACTGGGCCGGCCGTTACATCCCCCTGGGCGGGATGTTCGGTGTATCGTCAGCGTCGGGATGCTGACCGAGGGGTGGGATTGCAATACGGTCACCCACATCATAGGACTACGGCCCTTCATGTCTCAACTGCTTTGCGAGCAGGTGGTCGGCAGAGGGTTGCGCAGGGCGAATTATGCCATAGATCCGGAAACAGGCAAGTTTGCAGAAGAGGTTGCCAAGATTTTTGGCGTACCCTTTGAAGTGATTCCATTTAAGACCAATGTCGGAGGCCCTTTGCCTCCAAAAGAAAAACGCCATCATGTATATGCGGTTCCCGGGAAAGAGGCGTACCGGATCGAATTTCCGCGTGTGGAGGGGTATACCCAGGCGATTCAAAACCGCATCCATATCGACTGGGAAAAGGAACCGGTATTCTATCTGGACCCGATCAATATTCCGCCGGAAGTGCAGATGAAGGCGTCTTTGCCGGCCAATTCCGGTAGGCCGACCTTATCCGGTCCCGGAAAATTGGAAGATGTTTCGTTGAATCCCTTTCGCCGGAAAAGACGCAAGCAGGAGTTGACATTTGAACTCGCAACAACCCTTACGCGAGAATATCTGGCACATGGAGACAAACAGCTTTCTCCTCACGTTTTGTTCCCGCAGCTCATAAAAATTGTCGGCCGGTATCTGGATGAAAAAGTCATTGTCCAGCCGCCGGCCGATCTCATGGACGTTTTTCTTTCCCCATATTATGGTTGGGTCATCGAAAACATGGTCCAAGCCATAAGACCGGACACTTCTCAGGGAGAAGCCCCCGAAGTCCCGAAATATGAGCGGCATCGAAAACCCGGATCTACGGATGAAGTAGATTTCTGGACGAGCCGTGAGGTTCGCGAAGTTGTCCATAGTCATCTGAATTATGTTGTTGCCGACACAAAAAAATGGGAACAATCCGCGACCTATTTCATCGACACACATCCTGCCATTGCAGCCTTTGTTAAAAATTCAGGACTCGGTTTTGCTATCCCCTATTTTCACAATGGCCAATCTCATGATTATGTGCCGGATTTTATTATACGACTGAAAAACGAATCGAATCGCAGTGAATACTTATTCTTGGAAACAAAGGGATTTGATCCGCTTGAAGGTGTAAAAAAAGCAGCAGCCGAACGATGGATGAAAGCGGTAAATGCAGATGGAAGTTACGGTCATTGGCAGTATGCCATAGCACGCAGACCTGAATATGTGGAGGCAGAAATTAGTAAGGCGGTAAAAAATCCAATGACGTCTTAACCAGATCAATCCTCGACGACATACCCGGCATCCGCGGTCTTGTAATACCCGGTAAACTCCTTGAGAGATGTCATCGGAT
>CAVTQK010000001.1:0-17857 GCA_963736855.1 uncultured delta proteobacterium | reverse complement strand
TCCAAAGGAAAAACCTTGGTACACTTTAGCCTTATGAAAAAAGTAATATCAGACAGGATAAACCCTTTCCCCGACCCCCATTTTCCTCGACGGCAAGACGACTGTGGCCGATCCGTTCGGTATCATGAAGTTGCCGTCGTGATCCTCGACGGTAACCGCCAGATCGACCAGGTGTTCCCCGTCCTGGACGTATTTTTTGACCACCTTGCCCTTGCACAGCGCCAGCGAATCCCGATACAACACCCCGCGAAGCTGGTCCCCCATCTTCTTGATGAACCCGTCGTCTCCCATCCAGTTCGAAATCATGCGTCCCAGCCAGGCCCGCATTTGCATGCCCAGACAATTGGCCCGCGGCATTCCCAGCCGTTGAGCGGCGGCGTCGGTCAGATGCCAGTGCGTGAAATCGGGCAGGCCGCTCTCCGGATCGATCATATTCTTCCAGGTGTCCCGGTTGTGGGCCATATGGGTTCGCCAACTGACGCTTTTGCCCATGGCGGCGGAATAGGCGATGGCTTCCGCCAGAGTAAAAAGGTGGTGCGTCGGCGGAAGCTCGTCTCCTTCCCTGGACATCTTCCCAGAAGAGCGGATTGCCGCCCCGGATTTCTTCTCTTTCCGCCCGCTCATACCAGTCTTCCACTTCGCGAATGGAAAAGCGGCGAAATTGCGGCGGTTTCCCAACCTGAACCTTACCGGATGAAGGCTCCTTGAGAACGACGGCAATCCCGGCAATATCCACCACGGCCACCACTTCGTCCCGCTGATTTTTAAACACCCTGTTTCCATTGACTAAAAATTGTAAGGCCGTATTCTCCCGGGTGATGTCCTTCACCGACGTAGGATACTCAAATACCGTAAACCGGTCGTCCTCCCGGATGATCTTGAACCATTCGACGTTAACTCCGGCGTCAACCCGGGCGACATGAAAATCCAGATCTTCCGCCGCCTTGGCGATCCCGGAATAGGGGGCAATGGCCCCCAGAAATTGAGGAGGGGCGATGATGCCGCCGTAACGGGTGTTCTTTACATAATCCCGGTCGCGATACAGCGGATTGAAATCGCCGATGGCGTCGCAGAATTGTCGTATGGCGTCTTCGGTCGCCACCCGGCGCGTCATCCGGTAGGCGCCCATCTTATAACCGGTTTCCGGGTCGGGTCCGTCAACCGTCACCGGCCGCGGCTTTCCGATTTCCAGTTTCGCTTCAATTTCAGCGATGATTCCTTCCCTGATATTTTTATCCGCCTTGGCCCGCTTTATTTCTTCCTCAGTCAGATATCGCTTCATGAATGGTACCTTTCGTTTTGTGATGGCCTATTTTGATAAAGAGAGAAATGGTGGGTCTCCTAGGTATGATACTAATTATGCATATGATGTCAAGGTCTTCGCCTCAATCTTCCCGGCTCCTAAACAAAATCAACCCGTGACCAAAAATCAAGACCATTGCCTTTTAATCCCCCTCATGGTATTTTCCAGAATGCATCCTGTTTTCAATCCCTGCCTCAGCAGGAGGGTGGCGTTTCTTTAACCGGAGATTTCATCCTGGTTTTAGGCAGGGTTCAGGAGTCTGCACAGAGATTGGGCAAAAGGGAGATTTTTCAAAGGCGACATTAAACCAACGGAGGTAAATCCATGACCACCGCATCAAGCTGCTTCGTCTCCCCCCAGAATTTATGGTCGGCGTCTTCAACCCTTTCACCTCGTGTGGAAAGCTTACGCCGGGAATTCTGGTCCTTTACGAACGAGAATACACCAACGAAGTGCGCGCCTATACCACCGGCACCCCCTGGGACACGATGTATTCCATCTGGAACTGGACCAACGTTCCTGAAATGGCCCTGTTTCATAAAGGATTTCGCAGTTATCTGTCAGCTTCAGCCCGGCCGGTGGAGTTGCCGGCCGGCTTTTGGAACGAACCCCTGGTCATCCGTCAGGCCCTTTTCTTCCGCCAGGTGATTCGCTCCTACCTGCCTGTCGAAATATTGGAAGGAGAGCTGATCGTCGGTTCCCATTTCAGCACGGCCCTCTCCCGCTGCCTCAAGAAAGACGAAGCCCGACGCCGGGACCGGGAAGAGCAAACCTTCCTCAAGGTCTGGAATGGACTCAACAGCGTCGGGGTGGGAAACTGTGCCGCTGTTCCCGGTCATCTGGTGCCCAACTACCCCAAAGTCCTCAAAATCGGTTGGAAAGGAATCTGGGATGAGGCCCAGGTTCTGTTCAATGATCCTGGGAGTACGGTCGAACAAAAGAATATGGCCCGGGCGATCATGATTTCGGCGGAGGCCACGCGCGATCTGGCCGACCGCTATGCCCTCCGGGCTGACCAATTGGCCGCTAACGAAACCGATAAGCTGCGCCGGGACGAGTTGCAGGAAATCGCCCGCATTTGCCGAAAGGTCCCCTGGCAGCCCCCCGAAACCTTTTCCGAAGCCCTGCAAGCCCTTTGGTTCACCCACATGCTGGCCATGGCCGCCGAAAGCTATCCGGGGCCCGGCCTTTCGCCGGGACGGGTGGATCAGTACCTTTACCCATTCTTCCAGGCGGATCGGGAGGCGGGCCGCCTTACCGAAGAGTCCGCTCGCGAATGGCTGCAATGCTTGTGGATCAAACATAATTATGTCTATGATTATCAGGGCTGGACCGGTACCAATCAGGGTATTAATTCTTCTTTCGGCCAGCTTATAACCCTGGCCGGAATGGATGCCCAGGGCCATGACGCCGCCAATGATCTGACCTATCTGATGCTGGAGGTCATCGAAGAGATGAACCTTCTGGAACCCAAGCCCAACATCCGCATCCACGCCGGGACCTCCGACCGGTTACTCGATCACATGGTGGAGATGCTGGCCAAGGCCCAGGGCTCTCCCTTCCTGATCAACTTTGACGAAAATTCCATGGCCGGTTTGCGTTGGCAGGGCCTTCCGGAAGAAAGGCTCTGGGATTACGCACCGGTGGGCTGCCTGGAAAACACCCTGATCGGCGACGACCGCTCCGGCACCGTGGATGTCAATCTGAATCTGGCCAAAGCCGTCGAATTGGTTTTAAACGATGGCCGTGATTTGGCCACGGGCCGACAGATCGGACCGCGCACCGGTGACCCGAAAAATTTTAAGGACTTCCCTCAATTTATGGAAGCCTTTAAACAACAGCTCAAAACTATCCTGGAACAGCTCATCGCTGCCAACAACCTGGCCGATGGGGGCCGGGCCCGGTGGGAACCGGTCCCTTACCTGAGCGCCCTGGTAGACGGCTGCCTGCAAAACGGCAAAGACTGCAACGCGGGCGGGGCCCGTTATAATTTCTTGACGGTGGAAGGAGTGGCCTTGGCCACCGTGGCCGACAGCCTGGCTGCTGTAAAAAAGCTGGTTTATGAAGATCACCAGATCGAAATGGGAAACCTGGTTGAGGCCATCCGGGCCAACTTTGAAGGGCAGGAGAGTTTACGCCGGACCTTGCTGACCAAAGCACCCAAGTATGGCAACGATGACGGTTATGCGGATGAGATCGCCCGCGAGATCAGCCGCTTTTGGACCGAACAGGCCTTTACCCATATCTCATCCACCGGAAAGCGCTATCGAGGCGGTTATCTATCCTGGAACTACTGGATCGCTTATGCGCCGACCACGGCGGCGACACCCGACGGGCGCCGTCGGGGGCAGTTCCTTTCCAACGCGGTCTGCCCGGTCAATGGGGCCGACCGCCGAGGACCGACCTCGATCATCAAGAGTGTCGGCAAACTGGGATTGGAGACCGCCCCCAACGGCGCCAGTCATACCATGAGCTTCAGCCCGAACCTCCTGCGGAATCCCGAACAACGCCAGAAGCTCAAAGGCCTGTTACGGGCCTATGGAAAAGTGGGGGGGACTTGCCTGCAGGTCAATGTGATCGACGCCGACACCCTCAGGGAGGCCCAAAAGTTCCCTGACGAATACCACAACCTCTTGGTGCGGGTCACCGGCTACAACGCCTATTTTGTCGGTCTGGGGAAGGAAATCCAGGACGAGATCATTGCCCGGGAGTCCCACGCGGTTTGAGCATGAGCCAAAAAACCATCTTAATGCCGACCTGACCATGGACACCGGCCTGATCTTCAACATCCAGCAATTCAGCACCGAAGACGGACCCGGCATCCGCACCACGGTCTTTCTTAAAGGCTGCCCCCTGCGCTGCCCCTGGTGCCATAATCCGGAAGGGCTGCGTCCTGAGCCCGACCTGATGTGGTATGACACTCGATGCATTGGCGCGAAGGATTGTCTTAAGGTTTGTCCGGAAAAGGCATTAAACCTTAGGCCGGAAGGGATGCAAATCGACCGGGGACGGTGTACACTTTGCGGAAAATGCCGGGATGCTTGTCCGACGGGGGCCATAGAAATTATCGGACGCTCCCTTACCCCCGAGGAGTTGGTTAGCGAACTATTAAAAGATCAGGTCTTTTACCAGACCTCGGGAGGAGGCATCACTTTTAGCGGCGGCGAGCCGATGATGCAGACGAATTTTCTCAGCCAAATCCTGCCTCGCTGTAAGGAAGCCGGGGTGCATGTAGCCTTGGATACCAGCGGTGCCGTCTCCTGGGAGCGCTATGAAAGGATATTATCCTGGGTGGACTTGATATTATTCGATCTTAAACTGATGAACGAGGAAAGACACAAACGGACCACAGGCCTCTCTAACGCAACGATCCTGGAGAATGCGCGCCGCCTGGCGGCTGCCGGCAAATCGATGTGGATTCGAACTCCCGTTATCCCCGGATATACCGATGATCCGGAAAATATTCGATTGATCGGGGACTTTATCCAGGAGGCCTTGCCTACGGTGCAGCGTTGGGATTTGCTGGCCTACACCAATTTAGGCAAACCCAAATACCATCGGCTTGATTTGCCGTATCTGTTGGAAACAACGCCCCTGTTAACCCGGACCATGATGGAAACCCTTCACCGGGTGGCGCTGGAACCGGTGCCAACTGCCGTTTGGTCAGGGGCGACCGGATAAAAATTAACCAAAGAGATTTAAAATTTTAGAATTCAGGTAGCCTAGTAGCCAGAATTCAGAATGAGAGTAGATCGTTACCAGGTTTCTAGTTTATCCCTGGATCCTGAATTCTGACTTCTGGATTCCAGTCATCACCGAAATATTGACAATTTCGGTGATTCAAATTATCTGCTGACAATAGCGAAGAAAAGTGAATAGAAAGACCTGCCATGTCCCTTCTCGAACAGCAACCTGATCTATTGGCCGCTTTACGCGGAGAGATGACCCCCAAGTTTCTGGCCACCCGCTCGGCTGATAACATCCCCAACGTTGTGCCCTGCATTTCAATGCGTCCGGCCGAAGATCAGGAGGACACCCTTTTTTTTGGAAATTTCTTGTTGCGCAAGAGCATCAAAAATCTTCAGGAAGACTGTCGCGTCGGTATCCTGGTGGTTACACCCGAGCTGCGGGGATGGATCCTCAAAGGTAGACTTTATCGAGTTTCAGACTAGCGGACCCTATGTGGACCAACAAAAGAACAGCTCCCTTTTGCGCTACAACGCCTACACCGGCGTCCGCAATGCCGGGCTCATCCGCCTCCTCTCCATAGAAGGGACCTTTGCCATTTCCAAACTCCAGGTCCTCAAGGATTATTGGCTGGCCCGGTTGGCGGCCATCAGCCAAGGCCGTGACCGAAAAACATTGTCAGGAAATGGCGTGATCATCCCCCTGGCCGTAAAACTTGAATTCGCCAGGGTGGCCGCAGTCAAAGTCCTGGCCTGGCTGGGACCCGACGGATATCCGAAAGTGATCCCGTCCCTGTCGTTGCAGCCCGCAGGTCAAAAGAAACTGGCCTGCTGGAAAAAAGCGGAGTTTCCCACTCCTGCAGCCCAGGCCTTGGTAGCCGCCAATGTCCTCACCTCTGAAGCCATCTCCTATCAGATCAAGGGGCGCTGGGAGGAATCGAAACGATCGGGATTAATCCTGGTAGAAGAGGTTTACGCCGGCGGACCGCCTTATCCGGGTGGGCGCGTAGCCTGATTTTGAATACAGCCTCCCTCGGTTCTTCGATGACCGGGATTGTGATAAAGTGTTAATTTTCAACCAGGTCCTTATACTACGGCAAAATCAAACGGGCGGCTCTAGGAGAACGGGCAGCCCACAAGAGAAAGAAGGGCAATGGAAAAAAGACTTACGCAATTATTGGGAATAAAAATCCCTTTGATCCTAGGACCCATGCGGCGAATTACCCTGGGACCCATGGCCGCCGCCGTATCCGAAAGTGGGGGATTGGGTCAGATCGCTACGTCAACCTTGACGGTCCCTGAACTCCGGAAAGAAATCGAAAAGGCCAGGGATTTAACCGACAGGCCCTTCGGGATCAACATCCCCCTCCATCGCCCTAATGCCTTGGAGTCTCTGGAGACGGCCATCGAAATGAGGGTTCCGGTCATTTCAACCTCGGGGGGTAGCCCCGATAAGATCATGGATCGGGCCAAGGACGCAGGACTCATCGTCCTGCACAAGGTTTCCACCACGGCCATGGGTTTAAAGGCTCAGGAGGCCGGAGTGGACGGGGTGATTGCCATGGGTTTTGAAGCCGGCGGGCATGGGGGCAGAAGTCAACTGACCACCCTCTGTCTGGTTCCTCAACTATGCGATGCCCTGAATATACCGGTGGTGGCAGCCGGGGGCATCTGCGATTTCCGCGGATTTCTGGCTGCCCTGGCCCTTGGGGCCGAAGGCATCGAGGTAGGCACTCGTTTCCTGGCGTACCAGGGAATGTCCAGTGCCGGAATACTACAAGGAAGCCCTTCTCCAGGCCCCGGACACCGGAACTCTCTGGTTGGGAGAAGGGAGAATGTCTTTACGGATTCTTGATAACCCGGCGGCGAGAAGTCTCACGGATCAGGGGAAAGAGAAGAAAGAACATGTTACAGGTGGTTGATTACGGCCATAAGGAAGGCACCGGGGAGAATACGATTATGCCGGCCGGACAAGGAGTGGGTCTGATCCATAAAATAGAAGAGATTTCCCGCATCATGTCCGAGTTCATGACTCAGGCCGCTAAAAGTTCGGAAGCCCTTTACAGATTTTTTAAAGAGGACCGTTGATGTTTTATTGAGCAAATGAAGCCTATAAAATAACATTAATCTGAGAAAGGTAGACTATTATGAATGATGCAAACCTGGTATTTGACCACGTTCATCTTGTCAGTCAAGACCCTGAATCAACGGCCGCCTGGTACGCGGAAAAACTGGGAGGAAGGGTGGTCAACCGCTCTGAAGTCCGCGGGGCGCCTTCAATCGTTGTCTCCTTCAAAGGGGCCACCATTATTATTCGCGGCCAGAGGCCGGGAGAACAGGTTAAAGAGAAAAACGGAATAGAGTGGGGCACGGATCATTTCGGGTTCCGGGTGGATGGGGATTTCGACGGGTTTTGCGGGGACCTGAAGAAGAACGGGGTCAAGTTTACGGTCGATCCTATGGATTTTGGCCCCACCGCGCGTATCGCTTTTATCGAAGCCCCGGATGGTGTGAGCATTGAATTGGTTCAGAGAAAAGGGTAGTGGCCTATTTCTTGAGGGAGGTAGATGTTTCAGAGAATTGTACCATGATAAATTTTATTGAAGAGAGTCCGCTATTTTCTATCGCCAATCCAAAAAGCATCGCTTTTTTCGGGGCGTCGAACAATTACACGACCATGGGAACCATCCAGTTCATGTCCATGAAGGAACTGGGTTATGAAGGACTGGTTTATCCCATTCATCCCAAGGAAACGGAAGTCCAGGGATACCGGGCCTATCAAAGCGTGATGGATCTTCCCGAAATTCCTGATCTGGCCATAATCGTCCTGCCCACCCGCATTGTCTGTCAGGCCATGGATGAATGCGGCCAAAAAGGCATCAAGAGTGCGGTGGTCGTTTCCGGCGGGTTTAGAGAAGTCGGCGAGGAAGGCGCCGGATTGGAAGAAGAGCTGAAAAGAACCGCCGATCATTACGGCATCCGGTTTATTGGACCGAACTGCATCGGCGTTGTCAACCCCCATCTCAAGCTCAACCCGACGCCCTTTACCTATGACGCCCAACCGGGATTTATCGGCATGGCCTCTCAAAGCGGTAGTTTTGTCACCCAGATGTTTGATTATCTGGGCACCATGGGGCTGGGATTCAGCTCGGCCTTCAGCGTCGGCAATGAAGCCAACATCGACATCGTCGATTGCCTGAATTATTTTGGTGCTTGTAAAAAGACCAAAGTGATCGCCCTTTATATCGAAGGCATCCGGCGAGGCAGGGCCTTCATTGAAACGGCCAGGTCCATTGTCCCCCAAAAACCCATTGTCGCTCTTTATGTCGGCGGCACGGAAACGGGCAAACGGGCCGGGTTCTCGCACACCGGCGCCCTGTCCGGGCCGGATAATCTATACAGCGGCCTGTTCAAACAAAGCGGGGTGATCAGGGCGGGATCTCTTACGGAGCTGTTTGATTTCTGCTGGGCCTTGGGAAGCCTGCCGGCGCCGAAAGGACATCGTCTGGTCATCCAAACCAATTCGGGCGGGCCTGGAGCCAATGCAGCCGACGCCGCAGGACGGGCCGGCCTGGAACTGTCGAGTCTGTCAGAGGCGACCAGGGAGAAACTGAAGCCTTTTTTCCCTCCTACGGCCAGCATCAACAATCCCGTGGACATGACCTTTTCCCGGAACCACTCGGACCTTTTCTCGATCATCCCTCAGACTCTTTTGGAAGATGAAAACGCCGACCTGCTGCTCATGTATTTTATGGCTCAAGGGCGCAGGACGACGCTGTTAATGGAGGCCATGGGCTTATCAGAAGAACAATCCACCCGGCAAAACCTGACGATGATCAAAACCCAAACCGAAGCTCTTATTCGGATACGCAATGCCTGCGGCAAACCTATAGTCGGATACACCTATGGCGCCCCTTCCGATCCAATGCAGAAAAAAATTAATCGCCAATGGAATTCCCATTTTCCCCAGCCCGGAGAGAGCTGTTGCGGCTATCAAGGCTTTGACAACCTATTACGAGTATATCAATAAATCCTATTAACTCCTTGACCCTGAATCTGTTACCGATTATTTTTTTCACCTGAATAAAAAAGCGAATGGATTCGTTATGGCTGAAAAGGATTTGCATGTTTCGACCCGCAATTATATTACCGTCTTGACCATAAACCGGCCGCACAAACATAATGCCCTGACCTACGAGCTTCTAAGGAGTCTCCAAGGGACGCTGGAAGGCCTTGCCGATGATCAGGGTACTCGCGTGGTGGTATTGCGCGGTGCGGGTGAACGGTCATTTTCATCCGGCATGGATCTAAACAGCATACTCGAGGACGTTAAGGGACGCCGTCCTGCTTCCCCCTTGACCATGAGCTGATTCACAAGGCTATGCAGGCCGTAGAGGTGTATCCCAATCCGGTGATAGCCATGATCAACGGGGATGCCTTGGCTGGCGGCTGTGAGTTAGCTCTGCACTGTGATTTCCGTCTCATGGCGGATACCGCGCATATCGGTATGCCAATCGTTAAGCGCGGATTGATGGTCCCATTTCCGCTCATCCGTAAGCTGGTGCAGGTGGTCGGACCGTTCGCTGCGGCAGAGATCCTGTTAAGGGGGGCGCCCCTTAACGCCGCCCGTGCCCGGGAAATGGGCCTGGTCAACCAAGTGCTGCCCCAAGCCCGTCTGGAAGCGGAAACCATGGCCCTGGCCAAAGAACTGGTTGCCAATGCCCCACTGGCCGTGCGTGCTTTGAAGGAGGGAATCAGGAAGGCATCACTCCTGGAAGCGGACCGTTATTCAGAGGAGATGGATGCTCTCCTGGTGCGGGTGATGACCAGTGAGGATGCCCGGGAGGGGTTACAGGCCTTCCTGGAGAAACGCACGGCCGAGAGTACAAGGGCCGTTAAGGGGACAGAGAGATGGTTGTTCACTGCAATGGGAAATAGCTTCTTTCGGATTATTGTCTGGGACCCTGGAAGCCCGGAAGCCGCAGCCTGGTAGGGGGGTCTCCAGGGATCGAAACTTCCTCATGAATAAATTCTTTGGAAAAACCGGACTAAGAGGACCGGAAAAGCGACGGCAGGGGAAGAAAATGGAAGAGCAACGGCGACAGACGGGAACTCAAGATTTACTCAATGCTGAAATCGGACATGAAATGGAGCCGGTGGAGATGGTTATTACCGAGGAGATGGCCGAAAGGCATGCCTGGGCCAATGATGATTATAATCCCTGGTATCTGGAAAATTCACCCTTCGGCGGCCGCATTATCTCACCGACCTTTCTGGCCTATGACACCGATATCATGCTTTGGAATTATTTTGCCCTTCCCAAGGGCTACGGGCTCTGGGCCAAGCAGGAGTTCGAATTCATCAACGCCCTTAAGGTCGGAAAACGGATCAGGATAACCGGCCGGATTACAGATAAAATACACAAGCGGGGCAGAGATCATATTACCTTTGAATTCCTGGTCATAGACGAAGACGGCCGGGAAATCGTCCGGATGAGAATGTCCCAGGCCTTTCCTTTAGTGCGAAAAGAGATTAAAGTCGAAAACCCTTTTTCATGCTCGGTCCCGAGCCCTTAAGGTGAGGCGTAGACGGTCAACTCGCCGCAATGACTGGATGAGAAAGAATCCTCAATGAAGGTAAAAAGATGGATACCATTCAGACCGACCCCACGGCCTTCAAGCCGATGAAAATCACCGCCGGCCGGGATATCGAAGTCGGCTATCAACTGGAACCTATCATCAAAAAGGTAACCCTGGACAAGATGCGCCTGTACCGGAGCCAGTGGCCGCGAATCAGGAATTGGCATAATGACTACACCATAGCCCAAAAATGGGGGGTCGATCAGCCCCTGGTCTTTGCCAGCCAGATCATGGAGTATTTCGGGGAGCTGTTGGTTAAATTCTTCGGCCCCGGCTATCTTGGCGGCACCCTTTCCCTGGCTATTATCCGGTCAGCCTGGCCGGATGACCTGCTGACCGTCAAGGGCACAGTCCGGGAGAAGGCAGTCGAGGGTGAAAGGGTCAGATTGATGCTGGATGTCTGGTGCGAGAACCAGGATGGGGAAAAGGTGATGGTGGGAACCGCGAGTGGGCTCGTTCCCAAGAAAAATGCGAATCTGAAGAAGACCGGATGGACGACTAATTAGAAAAAATATGACTGAAACAACCAAAGCCAACATAAAAATACTTTTTGCCCTAACCCTGGTTCATTTTACAGGTGATTTTTATAGCTCCTTCACCAGCCCCCTGTTTCCCCTCTTTGTCCAAAAGATGGGATTATCCCTGGTTCAGGTTGGAATCATCTCAGGGATCATCCGTCTTGTTGGCCTTCATCATCCAGCCTTCGGTGGGATACCTGGCCGACCGCTATGCCACCCGCCATTTTATGCTATTGGGAGTACTCATGCCCGTCGTCTTTATTCCCCTTTCCGGTATCACCACCGGATTCTGGACGCTGCTGACGGTTGTTGGCCTTAGGATCCATAGGTTCCTCTATGTTTCATCCCTCGGTAACCGGGTTGGTCCCGGTCTACTCCGGGAATAAAACCGGATTTGCCATGTCCGTATTTAATACCGGGGGGACCCTGGCCTTCGGACTCGGTCCATTATTCATCACCTGGTATGCCGGCCGATTCGGTCTGAAGGTCCTGCCTTTCACCATGGCTTTCGGAATTCTGGTGGCCTGGTACTTATATCGGGTTGTGCCGGTTCCGCAAAGTGAGGGGTTACGCCGGTTGGGTTTTTTGGGGGCTGTCAAAGAGAGCCTGGGAAGCGTTTGGAAAACCGTTGCCTGCATCTGGGTGGTCATGGTTTTGAGGGCGATTATCGGGCAATCCTTTTTGACCTTCATGCCCGTCCTCTACGTGGAAAAAGGCTTTTCGATTTGTCGGCCGGTGGCATTTTTTCCCTGTTTACCGTGTCCGGAACGATAAGCGGTCTGATCGCCGGACATATATCCGACCGTATAGGGTTCAAACCGGTTTTCATCTTCACTCATGCCCTTATGGCCCCTGTGCTTCTTTTATTTTTAAGGCTCCAGGGCGGTTGGGTCTATATCGGAGCCATTATGGCCGGCGCCATGGTATTGGCCACCATGCCCCTGGGCGTCGCCATGGCCCAAATTCTGGCGCCCAAGGGCAGGTCCATGGTGGCCAGCCTGATGATGGGATTTGCCTTTGGATTAGGCGGCGCCGTATCACCGATAGTCGGCAAATTGGCAGACCTTTACTCTATCCACAGTGTCCTGATAGGCGTTTCATTGCTGCCCTTGTTGACCCTTCCGCTGATCTTTACCTTCCCTCCGGGATCATCGACGGTCAGGCAGTCATAAAGTAATCGAAGAATTAGGATGCGATTAAAGAAAGAAGTCTAATAGTCCAGGGACACCCTGCGTCACCTTAATGGCCCCATCAATTAAATGTTTAGGTAAATCCGGGGTTGTTCTCATCATCGTTCTCCTTATTCATATGCATAATAATAACTTTGTATGCCTATCCGTTTAAGGTTTTCCCAAAGGATAAGCAGCACATCTGATCTTAGAAAGGATTAACCGCCTCTTCCCGGCCGAAGTATTTCTTTCTCAGCTTCGGTTTCTCGATCTTTCCGGTAGGGCTTCTGGGGACCGGACCGAAAAATATCTTCCGGGGCCGCTTGTAACGCGGCAACGTTTCGGAGAACTTAAGGGCTTCGTCTTCGGTCAGGTCCTTATCCGGTTTCAGATCGATGGTCACGGCGACGATTTCCCCCAACCGCTCATCCGGATATCCGATAGCCGCCACATCCTTAACGGCCGGGTGGGTGTGGAAAAAATTCTCCACCTCCACGGGAAAGACATTCTCGCCGCCGGTTATGATGACATCCTTTTTCCGGTCCACGATATAGATGAAGCCGTCTTCATCCTGCTCTAACGATATCTCCGCTGTAGAGCCATCCTTCCTTCAAGGCCTTGGCAGTTGCCTCGGGATTCTTGTAGTACTCCCGCATCACCCCGTCCCCCGGACGGGCAGTTCCCCCGGTTCCCCCTGGGAACATTTTTCCCTGCTCATCGACGATCCGGGTCTTCCCAGTTGAAACCGGGCTTCCCGATGGCCCCCACCTTATGGGTGTTTTCCAAGCCCGAGATGGACGCAATTGGGCCCGGTGCACTCACTCAGACCATAGGTGGTGTCGTAGGCCATCTCGGGGAAATATTCGTCTCCAGTGCCGGATAAGAGAGGGCGGAATGGGCATGGCCCCGATGTGCATGAGACGCCACGGGGAGAGGTGTAGTCTTCCAGTTTCAGTTCCCCGCTGTCCAGTTTGACCAGCAGGTCCTGGGCCCAGGGAACCAGGAGCCAGACGATGGTGCCTTTTTCTTCGCTCACGGCCTCGAGGATCCACTGGGGCGAGAACCCTTTCAGGATTACCGCCGGTCCGCCGACAATCAGACTCCCGAACCAGTGCATCTTGGCGCCGGTGTGGTAGAGGGGCGGGATGAGAATGAAACTGTCGTCTTTGTGTCTGGCCGTGGTGCATCTTTTCAGTGATAGCAGGCATTGGCCATGTTCTTGTGGGTCAGGAGAATCGGCTTCGGTTGGCCGGTCGTGCCGGAAGTAAAATAAAGTCCGCAGGGGTCATCCGGTCGCTATATCCACGGGGAAAGGGTCTATCCGGAGAATTCCGCAAGGACTTCGGGAGAAGGATTCGGCATAGGCCGGGGATATGTTCACCGGCGCAGAGAAAGGTCTCCACCGTAGAAAGCCCATCCCTGATCGGATCTATTCTTTCGGTAAATTCCTCACCGAAACAGGACTATCCGGGGTTCGGCCACGTCGATGCAGTATTGGATGTCTTCGCTGGTAAACCGAAAGTTGAGCGGGACCACCCAGGCGCCGGTGCGGACAATGCCGAAGTAGGCGACCAGCCAGTCGATCGAGTTGTGCATCAGGTGCATGACCTTGTCCCCTTTTCCGATGCCTCTTTCCCGAAGAAAATTGGCCATACGGTCAGCCTTCCGGTCAAACTCCTTCCAGGTGATCTCAACCGCCGTTTTCCCCGGGATCCCGTTCCACCAGGGCCATCTCGTCCGGATACATCCGGCCGTTCCGGGCCAGCATTTCACCGATGTGAATAAAAATATCTGCCATCCGCTTTCTCCTTACTGATGAGCACTCGTCGAGGTTCCAGGGCTTTTACAAGTGAAACCTCAATCATCGCAGCGATCTTATTTGTGCCAGTCTCTCCTTCAACCAGGGTTTTTCGGCTATCATCTGCTCCATCCGGTCGGGTTGACCGAAGTAGATGCAGTGGGCCAGACAGACATTATCCGCACAGGCCGGGATAAGCCCCTGGTCCACCCGGTGATGACAGAGATTGCATTTGCGGGCCTTGCCGGCCTGTTCGATCAAAGACAATCGCCTGATAGGGGCAGGCCTCGACACAGGCGGCGCAGCCGGTGCAGGCCTCTTCATCCAGAATAACGAGACCGTCGTCCCGCTTGGTGATCGCTTCAACCGGACAGGCCTCAAGACATTCAGGGCATATCGCAGTGGCGGCAGAGATTGACCCGGTAAACAAAATCGAGCTTCCCCTCGACCATCTTCGGACCGTCTTCGGAAACAGAAATATATTTGATTCCCTCCGGGGCCTGATTTTCCTGCTTGCAGGCCACCTCGCAGGTTTTGCAGCCCCAGCAGGCTTTTTCATCAATCGACCAGCATATATTTTTCATGAGTAAATCACCTTTTGCAGGTCTATGATCACTTTCACATTCGCGAATGCGATCGAACTGTCGAATATCGGACACTATTCCGAAATCGAGCTATCAATAATTTTCATCTCGTCGCGGCTGGATGTCCGTTACCTTTTAATCTTTCCTCCTCCGGATAGATCTTGCACAACAGCGTCCTGATGCTGGTGGCCCCCATGGCCGGGTCCATGGTTTCATAGGCATTGTCGGTCAGGATATTGATATTCGATTCATCCCAGCCATGGCCCGGATCTTTTTTTTCCGGAAACCACCAGGCATGCTGGGCGGCCACTATCCGCGGGTCCATACCGGCAAAAAGTTTGGCCCGCTGCCTGACTTTACCCCGCCGGGATTCGATGATCACCCAGTCCCCTTCTTGAATGCCTTCTCTGGCGGCCGTATCCGGATGGATTTCGACCATCGGGTCCGGGTGGAGCTCCCTGAGCCAGGGCACCTGACGGTTTTCGGTGTGAAAAAATCCCGGCTGCCTGGCGCCGGTGATCAGGATATAGGGATATTCCTGATAGAGTTGCGGTGTGCTGACCGGGCTTTCCGGCGGTTCCCGGAACTGCGGCAAAGGATCATAGCCCATCTTTTCCAGGGTGGTGCAGTAGAGCTCGAACTTCCGGGTAGGCGTGGAGAACCCCGTTTCCTTATATTTCTCGTATTTGACCTCGCCCCGGATGCAGTCCATTTTTTTAAATTCCTGCCAGGTGATGCCCATGGGTTTCAGGATATAGTCGAGACCGCCCTCGAAGGTGTCCCACCAGAACTCTCCCTGGCCGAGGCGATGAGCCAGGTCGTTGAGCATCTCATGGTCCGAGCGACACTCCCCGATCTGGACCACCTTGCGGCGCGGCAGGAGGCGGCCGTGACGTTTCCAGAAATCACCGATGTAGTCCATCTCCAGCCAGGTGGCGGCCGGCAGCACGATGTCGGCCAATTCCGCCGTCGGGGTCAAAAAGAAATCGGACACGGCCATGAAGTCCACCTTCTCCAGGGCCCGGTAGACCTCGCGGGCGTTGGCCCGGGTCATAAGCGGATTCGAGCTGATGAAAAAGAGCATCTTGACCGGATAGGGCTTTTCGGTCGAGAATGGCATCCCAGACCGCCTTGGGCTGGATGATGGCAAATCGGCCGGCCAGACCGGAAACGGTCCCCCCCCAGCCGTTTTGCCGGCCTGCTCCGGCGGCAGCATCCCATGGGCCCCGAATTTGCCCACATTATGAATAGGCGGCGTCTTGAAGAGCACCTGGCCGCCGGGCACGATCGATGTTTCCGGTGATCCCCATGAGACACATGAGGATCCGGTCGTTGTCGGCGCAGGTATTCTGCTGTTCGATGGCCACTCCCCACTGAATGGCCGCCGGTTTGGTCTCGGCAAAGAGGCGGGCCGCTTGTTCGATCTTTTCTCGGGGAATCCAGGTGATCCGTTCCACCTTTTCCAGGGGATATTCATTGACCCGTCTTACGAACTCTTCCCAGCCATGGGTATAGTTCTCGACAAATTCCCGGTCATAGAGCCCCTCGTTAACGATGACCTGGGCCAGACCCAGGGCCAGGGCCGTGTCCGTCCCCGGACGGAGCTGGAGCCAGAGGTCGGCCCGGGCCGCGGCCCGGGTCAGCCGGGGATCGACGACGATCAATTTCGCGCCCGCATCCAGGGCCACGGAAAAAGGCTCACCCTTGTAACAATCCGGGTTGCTGATGACCACATTGTTCCCCCACATCATGAGACATTGGGGATGATTTTCATAATCGACGATCGGATTGGTGCCGCAGGTGAGGATGCTGGTGGCGATCCGCGGGCCGTAGCAGAAATGGCCGGCGGTCAGCACATTGGGAGAGCCCAAGCAGATTGGCAATCCGGTAGATGACCGCTTCATTTTCCCGGCCGGTCCCGTATCCGAAGACGACCGATTCGGCGCCGAACTCTTCCTTGTAGGCCAGGATCCGACTCGGCAATCGTCTCCAGGGCCTCATCCCAGGAGATGCGCTCCCATTTTCCGCTTCCCTTGGGGCCTTTCCGTTTCACCGGATAGGTAAGCCGGTCCGGGTGATAGACGAGCTGGGTGGAGGCCAGTCCCTTGCTGCAAAGGGTCCCGTGGCTGACGGGACAATCCGGGTCGCCGGCTATCCTGGCGATTTTACCGTCCTTGACATAGACCAGGACCCCGCATCCGCCATGGCAGTTACGGCAATGGCTCCTGACCACCGAATCATAGCCGTAAACCTCCATCTCCCGCTCCACATTGGAATACTTGAACTCAACCATAAGAAGATAAACCTTTCAAAAATAATGGATTCATAAATAAAAGGGACATTGGTTGTCCTTACGGTATCAATAACACCCGGCCGACCGCCTGACGGCTTTCGATATAGGCATGGGCCTCAGCCGCCTGGGATAAGGGAAATTTACGGGCGATGGGCACTTTGATATGACCGGCGGCGATATCCTCCAATAACTGATTGATTATTTTCTGCACCCGCTCCGTGGCGATCTCCGCCCCCAGAAAAACTCCGGTCAGTGTTTTGTTGCCCATGGCCAGGCCGCCGACGTCAACCCTCCTGAAACCTCGTCCTGCCTGGCCGAAAGTAATAACGCGGCCCCGGTGCCGGGCGGCTTCAATGCTTTTCTGAAGCACCTCTCCGCCGATTCCGTCAACTACCAGATCCACCCCCTGGTTATTGGTCAACCGCCTGGCCTCGGCAGCCAGGTCCTTTTCCGCGTAATTGATCCCTTCATCCAGACCGTATTCTTTCAATCGTTCCAGGCGCTCGTTGCTGGAAGCGGTGGCCAGCACCCTGGCCCCGGCCCGCTTGGCCAACTGAATGGCCGCCAACCCCACACCGCTGGCCCCGGCCTGAATGAGTACGGTCTCCCCGGCCTGCAAATGGCCGAACTCGAACAGACATTCATGGGCCGTGCCAAAGGTCACCGGCACACAGGCCGCTTCTTCAAAGGATACCTTATCCGGAATAAGCCAGGAGGTAATGGCGCCCACGGCCCGTTTTTCGGCATGGGAGCCGAAGGGACTCAAGGTGGTTACCCTCTGTCCGACCTGGCGATTGGTGACTTTTGGTCCTACCTGGCTGATCACGCCGGCGGCATCATAGCCGACAATGTGGGGGACAGCGGGCA